>CAWEQV010000001.1:0-282104 GCA_963811285.1 uncultured Chitinophagaceae bacterium
AAAATTTTTCGCAGGAAAGCCCTTTTGAAATACTGCTTGCCGAGGATAATGTTGTTAATCAAAAAGTGATTGGATACATCCTCAATAAATTAGGTTATACACCATGTGTAGCCGCAAATGGAGCAATTGCAATTGAGATGATACAAAAAAAGCAGTATGACATTGTTTTAATGGACATGCAGATGCCCGAGATGGATGGTTTGCAGGCAACGCGGTTCATCAGGACAAATTTTGAAACACAACCAATAATTATTGCATTAACCGCTAATACGATGGAAGGAGACCAGGAGCTATGTCTGAATGCCGGGATGAATGACTATATCTCCAAACCCGTTAAGCTGGAAGATATAATTAATGCCCTGGAAAAATGGTCTGCACAAAAAGCGAAAATGTCAATTAACCAATCCCCTAAGCATTCATTAAAAACCTAAGTTTTCAAATACTTTGTAAGCCGCCCGCCCATTCATTACTAGTATAATGTCAACGAGAGGGTTTTTTAAATCGAAGAATGACAATTTTGTAATTAACTATAATTAAGGCGATATCTCACTTCTTTTCCTGGTAATGCGCATCATTTGCAACGTAACCGCCAGTAATATCAAAGCAATCCCCAAATAAAAGCCCGCCCCAAAAATTTATTTTCTTTAAAAATAATAAAGGCAAGTATAATAGAATATACAGGCTCAAAATTATAAGTAAGGTTAGTAGTAAAAGCCGTAATATGTTTTAAAGCATTCAGGCTAAGATTAAAAGCGAAAACGGTACAAACACCTGCCAGGATAATCAGCCACAGCCAATCACTATAAGTTGGCAAATAATAAGCTGCCGGGAAAAAGTGAAGATAAACAGGGATTATAAAACAAAGGGCAAAAAAACCTCCACTCATTTCATAAAACGTAACCGTATTTGGAGAAAAATCGCTGAGTAATTTTTTATTAAAGATCGGGAAAATGCAAGCAAGAATTGCAGAAATAATCCCAAACATAATTCCCGTTTTATATTCAGGATAAAAATTAAAAATGAGGTAAACGCCGGCGATGGCAAGCATTCCCAAAAACACTTCTACAAAATCAACTTTTCTTCTCATGATCAGGGGTTCAAAGAAGGAAGTAAAAAAACCGATGGTTGATAAGCAGGTAACTGAAACGGAAACATTTGAATATTTAATACTTCCGTAAAACGTAACCCAATGAAGGGAAATGATCGCGCCTACTCCGAAAAACTTTAAAATATTTTTCAGCGAAAGTTTTTGTAATTGTTTTTTATAAAACAAAAATACAGCCAGAAGAATAGCGCTAAATAGCATACGGTAAAAGGTGAGGAGCGCTTCATTTAATTGTATTAATTTACCTAGAATAGCGGTAAAACCCGCAAGCATTACGGCAAAATGAAGTTGGAGAAATGCTTTTTTCAATGAAGTGGAACCATGATTTTTAATGACTGGAAGTTCGTCTTAAAAATCAAAATTAGATGAAGAAAGTTCCTAAAAATTTTATTGAGGTAAAAAAGAAAAAGAGTTTTTTGTTTATTTACTGTTGGTTAATTGTAAAAACAAATTAACAATCCTTTGTGTAAAAAAAAAAAAGCGAATTGAATTGTAGCAATCATAGCTTTATATTTGTCCCTTCTTTCGATAAATCCATAATATGAGTTATAAACGTATCAACAACATTACCGGGTGGGTCATTTGTATTATTGCCTGCTTCGTTTATTTATCAACTATGGAAGCCACCGGCAGTTTTTGGGATTGCGGTGAATTTGCTTCCAGCGCTTATAAACTTCAAATACCACATCCACCCGGAGCGCCATTGTTTATCATGCTTGGAAGGTTGTTTATGATACCTTTTTCAAATCCTAATAATGCCATTCTTGGTCTGAATACGATGAGTGCGTTAATGAGTGGTTTTTGTATTTTATTTTTATTCTGGACCATCACTTACTTCGCAAAAAAACTTATTACAAAAAACACTGAAGGAACTCTTACCAATACCCAGATTTTTACCATAATGGCAGCAGGTGTTGTCGGTGCACTTGCTTATACATTTACTGATTCTTTCTGGTATAGTGCCGTTGAATCAGAGGTTTATGCAAGTTCATCTTTTTTTACTGCTATCGTTTTTTGGCTGGTTCTTAAATGGGAACATGCTGTTACGCAGGAAAAATTAAAAGGCGTAAAAGGAAATTTTACCCCGGCAGACAAATGGCTCATATTGATCTTCTATATGATTGGTCTTGCTGTTGGTGTTCACTTGTTGCCTATTCTTACCATTCCGGCCATTGTAATGGTGTATTATTTTAAACGCTATAAAGTAACCAAATGGGGAACATTTTGGGCGTTCATTGCAGCTTGCGTGGTTACAGGTATTGTACAGGTTCCCATGATACAATGGAGCATTAAACTTGCTTCAGAGTTTGATATACTATTTACCAATAGTTTTGGCCTGCCTTTCTTTACAGGATTTACTTTCTTCTTTATTTTTATTGCCGTTTTGATTTACCTCATGTTGCGGTTGGCGAAGAGAAAGAACTGGAACTTTTTAAGGCTGGCCATGTGGAGCTTTGCGTTTATGTTGTTAGGATTTTCAACTTATTTCACCACGATGATCCGTTCCAATGCTGATCCTGCAATTGATATGTTCAATGTGGATAATCCATTAAGTCTTGAAGGTTACCTGAGCCGTGAACAATATGGCGACTGGCCTATTTTAAAAGGGCAGGATTTTACAGATGAACCTACCAATCAGACTTACGAAGACACTTATGTAAAAGGAAAAGATAAATATGTAAAGAAGGGAAAGAAACTGGTAACTGAATATGCTCCTTCTGATCTTCACTTTTTTCCCAGAATGTGGGACAACAGCAATGACCAGGGGCATGCTGATTATTACGCCAATTTTGCCGGCATTCAGAAAGACCAAAAACCGGAAAATATTATGAAAAGCCTACTATGGCTGATAATATTGCTTTCTTTTTCAGCTACCAGCTCAACTGGATGTACATCCGGTATTTCATGTGGAATTTTGCAGGAAAACAAAATGATTTGCAAGGGATAGATATGGGAAATGTGCGGGATGGAAACTGGATAACGGGAATTCCTTTTTGGGATAATGCACGACTTGGCGATCAAAGCAAAATGCCTGAAAGTTTAAAAGAAAACAAATCTCATAATAAATTATTTGCTTTGCCATTGATACTAGGGCTTCTTGGACTTATTTATCAGTATCAAAAAGATAAAGAAGATACGCTTGTAGTAGGACTGTTGTTCTTTTTTACAGGCATCGCAATCGTAATTTACCTGAACCAGGCAGGTAATCAGCCAAGGGAACGTGATTATGCCTATGTAGGTTCTTTTTACGCCTTCGCCGTCTGGATTGGAATTGGTGTAATGTATGTTAAGGAACTTTTTGATAAATACATGAAGCCTAAAATGGCTAATTATGTTGCAGCAGGGTTATGTTTGCTGGCGGTTCCCGTTTTGATGGCAGGCCAGGAATGGAATGATCATGACAGGAGCCAGAAAACTTTGGCAAGAGATATTGCAAAAGATTACCTGGAAAGTTGCGCGCCGAATGCCATCCTGATTACATTCGGTGATAATGATACCTATCCGCTTTGGTTCGACCAGGAAGTGCTTGGCATCCGAAGAGATGTGAGAGTAATCAACTCGAGCCTGCTCGGAACCGATTGGTATTTGAATCAATTGCGTTATAAGATAAATAAAAGTGCGCCGATTCCGATCATCTGGACACCGGAACAAATTATCGGAAGCAACAGGGATGCTATTTATTACTTCCCTGACTTGCCTGGTGCAAAAGTGGATCAAACTAAACCGATGGATCTTTATACGATGATGAAAGATTATGCCGGAAGTGACGATCCTTCAAGAATGTACCAAAATGGTAATGACTTCCTGAACATTTTCCCAACAAAAAATGTGGAAGTGCCGGTTGACACTGCTTTGGTAAGGGAGAACGGAACTGTAAATCCTGACGATACCGTATTGGCGAAGCTGGATTTCACTATTCCTAAAAACGCCTTGCTCAAAAACGAAAGTGCTATCCTTAATATCATTGCTGCCAATAAATGGAAACGGCCGATTTATTTTACCTCTCCTTATGGAGATCTCGGCTTTCAGCAATATTTAAGAACAGATGGCCTTACCTACAGATTGGTTCCTGTGAAAAATGCAGACGTGAACCGGGATTGGGCCTACAATGTGATGATGAAAAAATTTGCTTTTGGTGGGGCTGACAAACCAGGAACTTATTTTGATGAAGAAAACCGCCGCCATTTAAATACTTTGAGAATGCAATATGCACAGGTTGCAGGAAATCTGGCCGAAAACGGAAAAATGAAAGAAGCGAGGGATCTACTTGAGAGATGTGATAAGAACATGTTGCAACAGAATTTCCCTTATGGAATGGCTTCACGCAGGGAACAGCAGGACCAGATTTCCGGCCAGTTTTTATTAGCTTGCTACAGAGCCGGCGATACCGCCCTGGCTAAGAAAGTCTCTGATAATTTGCGCGCAGACCTTGAGCAGCAGGTGATGTACTACAACAGCCTTGATGAAAACAGGCAACAATATCTGGCTTACGATAACCAGATCGTACAACAAATGCTACAGCAATTGCAGGGTATGGAGCAATTTTTTATGAAACCTCCGGTGGAACAACCTTCTCCGGAAAGTGCTAACAAGACAATCAATAATTTGCCAGCGCCTAAAAGAGATACGCAACCACATGATAAAACACAATAGTTTTACCGTAAAGTAAAAAATTGAAATCCCGGTGACTTTAATGAAGCCGGGATTTTCTATTTTTAACACAGCAGTTAATTAAAAAAAATGTTTGTGAAGTAAATTGCAAAGGAAGGCGGAAAGGGAGAAAGCAATAAGCTGAATGCAAAAGGCCGAATGCTAATAGTGAACGAACAAAAACCGGTAATTTTTATTTTACGTTTATTAAAAAAGATTAAAAATCATAAATGCGGTTTAATAATTTTTCAAAATTTGACCCCAATGAAAATAGTAAATCAACATTTGAAAACCTGTTGAATATTTTCATGCAGTTGCTCACTTATACAAGTGGCGACGTAGGTGAGGCCCTTAGCTGGCTCACTGAACTGGATAAAGAATATAATCTTACCAATGATGAATATGGAATGGGTGATTTTATTGAAGATCTGAAAGACAAAGGATATATCGATGACAATAAACAAACCGGTGAAATAAAGATTACGCCTAAGACCGAGCAGGGGATCAGGAAACGGAGTTTGGAAGAAATTTTCGGTAAGCTTAAAAAATCCAGGACAGGAAATCACAATACATTTAAGCCTGGAGGAGGTGATGAGATCAACCCGGAGACTAGACCTTTTCAGTTTGGAGATACGTTGGAACAAATTGATTTTACTTCTTCCATTCGCAATGCCCAGATCAATCATGGAACAGAAAGTTTCATGATGCATGAAGATGATCTTGAAATTCGTGAAACAGATTTTAAAACGCAAACTTCTACCGTTTTGATGATCGATATTTCGCACAGCATGATCTTGTATGGCGAAGACAGAATTACACCTGCAAAAAAAGTGGCGATGGCCTTGAGCGAACTCATCACTACCAAATATCCAAAAGATACTTTGGATATTGTCGTCTTTGGAAACGATGCCTGGACAGTTGAAATCAAAGATCTTCCTTATTTGCAGGTTGGCCCTTATCATACAAACACCGTTGCAGGTCTTGAACTGGCAATGGATATTTTAAGAAGAAGAAAAAATCCCAACAAACAAATCTTTATGATCACTGACGGAAAACCTACTTGTTTAAAAGTGGGTAAGCGGTATTATAAAAACAGTTTTGGCGTTGACAGGAGAATTTTGAACCGTTGCATGAATCTTGCTGCACAATGTAAAAAACTGAAAATCCCGATAACGACTTTTATGATTGCCAGCGATCCATATCTTCAAAGATTTGTTACAGAGTTTACAGAAACCAATAATGGAAAGGCTTTCTTTGCAGCCCTTGATCGGCTCGGTGCTTTTATTTTCAAAGATTTTGAAAGTGGAAAGAGAAAGACAGTTTATTAAATAATTGTCTGAACCATGATTTGGGGAGATTAAAAGATTAGAAGAACAGATTTTAGATGATAATTGATACATTTACTCTATTGTGAGACAGACAGAATATAAATTTAAAGAAATAACAGAAAAAATAATTGGTACCGCAATGAGAGTACATTCTGCCCTGGGAAACGGATTTCAGGAAGTAATTTATCAAAGAGCACTTGAAATTGAAATGAATGATTCCGGTTTGAAATTTGCCCGGGAATTAAGCATGCCGATTTATTATAAAAACAAACAGATAGGAGAAAGAAGAGTAGATTTTTTTGTGGAATCCAAAATAATGGTAGAGCTGAAAGCGATTATCCAACTGGAAAATGTTCACCTCGCACAAGCAAAAAATTACCTTGAGGCATATAACGTGCAGGTAGGCTTATTAATAAATTTTGGATCCATTAGTCTTCAATTTAAAAGACTTGAAAACTCAAAATTCGTTTCCAATCCTATCAATCACTAAAATCCACCCAAATCATGGTTCAGACCGACATAAAGACCCTCGGACAACTTAAAGAAAGTAATTACAAACCCAGATCAGTAAAAGAAGAATTACGCGAAAATCTTATTAAGAAGATTGGTAAAAAAGATGTCACTTTTCGTGGAATTATCGGGTATGAAGATTCGGTTATTCCGGATACAGAAAGAGCGCTTCTTTCCCGTCATAATATTCTTTTTCTCGGTTTACGCGGCCAGGCAAAAACCCGTATGGCGCGCCAGATGACCGAATTGCTCGACGAATATATTCCGGTAGTAGAAGGAAGCGAAGTAAATGATGATCCATTCAGGCCATTCAGTAAATATGCACGTGATCTGGTAAAAGAAAAAGGTGATGATACGCCTATCTCATGGCTTCACCGCAGCGAGCGATATGGCGAAAAATTAGCAACGCCAGACGTAAGTGTTGCTGATCTTATTGGTGATATTGACCCGATAAAAGCAGCGAATTTAAAACTGAGTTATGCGGATGAAAGAGTAATTCATTACGGGATTATTCCAAGAAGTAACCGTGGTATTTTTGTGATAAACGAATTGCCGGATTTGCAGGCGCGTATTCAGGTTTCACTTTTCAATATTTTGGAAGAAGGCGATCTGCAAATTCGTGGTTTTAAGTTGAGATTGCCTCTCGACATTATGTTTGTTTTCACTGCTAATCCTGAAGATTACACAAATCGCGGCGCTATTGTAACGCCTCTTAAAGATCGTATCGAAAGCCAGATACTTACCCATTATCCAACCAATATTGAAAATTCATTGTTCATTACCGAGCAGGAAGCTTCCATTCACAGTGACCAGGTAAAAAAAGTTCAGGTGAGTGATCTTGTTAAACGTTTGGTAGAACAGGTTTCGTTTGAAGCAAGAGGAAGTGAATTTGTAGATAAGAAAAGCGGTGTTTCTGCAAGGCTTACTATTTCTGCGTTTGAAAATGCAGTGAGTGCTGCTGAAAGGCGCGCTATCATAAACAAAGAAAAAGAAACACAGGTTTGGATTAGCGATCTCACCGGTATTATCCCTTCCATCACCGGAAAAATTGAGTTGGTGTATGAAGGAGAGCAGGAAGGCCCTTACCAGGTAGCGTATAATTTATTGGAAAAAGCCATTCGCACCCAGTTTGTAAAATATTTCCCCAATCCTGAATCTTTAAAGAAGAGAAGAAACAGCCGCGAAGCGGCGGTAGTGAATGAAAATCCTTATAGAGCAATTACGCATTGGTTTGATTCAGGTAAACAACTGAATCTTTCATTTGATTTGAAAGATGAAGACAAAATTCAAATGCTTTATAAAGTGGATGGATTGTTTGGTTTGGTAAAAAAATATTTCCCTTCAGCAAATAATAAAGAAAATGCTTTGTTGATGGAGTTTGTCTTGCATGGTTTATCAGCATTTTCATTGATAAGCAAAAAAGTTTTGGAAGGCAAAATTGAATTTAAAGACCTGATGGGAAGCATGATCAATTTAAGCTCCCAATCTTTCTCTGATGAGGAATTGGAGTAGTTGATTACATTTACCCTAAATCAATAATAGTTATATGGATGATAATTATTGATATATTTTATCATTTCCCCCAAATCATGATGGTTGAATCTTGTCACTCAAGTTCCTGCATTGTCAAAGCCTGCAAATAGTTTGAGGAATGAATAGAAATGAATAGTCAGAGAAAACGGGATACTAATTTTACTGTTGCAAACCTGGATATAAAGGAAATGCGCTCATAAAATCTTTTACTTCGTTTTTTACCGAAGCAATTGTTTTTTCATCATCAAGCTTCATCAAAACTTTATCTACAAAATTTACTACCGTTCCCATATCGGTTTCTTTCAAACCTCTTGTAGTTATTGCCGGTACGCCTACACGAATTCCGGAAGTAACAAACGGACTTTTATCATCAAAAGGAACTGCGTTTTTATTTAAAGTGATGGCAGCTCTGTCAAGTGTTTCCTGTGCTTTTTTGCCGGTGATATTTTTATTGCGAAGATCAATTAACATTAAATGATTGTCTGTTCCATTACTAATTAAATCATATCCTTTCGCATTAAACGCTTTTGCCATTGCCTGCGCGTTTACCTGGATTTGTTTTGCGTAAGCGGTAAAATCTTCACTTAATATTTCATAAAACGAAACAGCTTTAGCGGCAATTATATGTTCCAATGGACCACCTTGCGAACCGGGGAAAACAGCCATATCCAACAGATGGCTCATCATTCTTATTTCTCCTTTAGGTGTTTTTAATCCAAACGGATTTTCAAAATCTTTTCCCATCAAAATGATTCCGCCACGCGGGCCACGCAACGTTTTATGCGTGGTAGAAGTTACGAAATGACAATGTTCAAATGGAGAATTTAATAATCCTTTAGCGATCAAACCGGCTGGATGAGCCATATCGCATAAAACAAAAGCGCCCACTTCATCCGCTACTTTTCTTATACGCTCATAATCCCAATCTCGGCTGTAAGCAGAGGCGCCGCAAACAATCATTTGTGGCTTTACTTCGCGTGCCTGTTTTTCAAGCATATCATAATCTACAAGCCCTGTTTCTTTTACTACTCCATAAAAATGAGGTTCATAAATTTTCCCCGAGAAATTTACAGGTGAACCATGAGTAAGATGGCCGCCCATACTAAGATCCAAACCCAGAATTTTATCGCCGGGCTTCAAGACGGCGAACATCACTGCAAAATTTGCCTGTGCGCCACTATGCGGTTGCACATTAGCATATTCACAATTAAAAATCTTTTTCACACGATCAATTGCCAACTGTTCAGATTCATCAACATATTCACAACCACCATAATATCTTTTTCCGGGATAACCTTCTGCATATTTATTAGTAAGCACACTTCCCATTGCCTGCATCACTTCGGGAGAAGTAAAATTTTCTGAAGCGATAAGTTCAATTCCTTCGCGCTGGCGGTTTAACTCCTTATGAATTATGTCAAAAATCTGCTTGTCTTGCATGAAATAAATTTTGCGCAAACCTACTAAAAGAATATGTAATGTAGAACGCGAAAAGCAAATTGCTAAAAGGTGTTTAAGCGCTCCGCTTTAAGCCTTTAAGCCTTCAGTAGGTTTAATAAACATTTACTATATTCACATCCCTTTTTAAAAACGGGATGATAAACTTACAAACATGAAGGCCATTATACCTGTAGCAGGTGCGGGCACTAAATTACGTCCGCATACATATACACAGCCTAAGGCTCTCATTCCTTTGGCCGGAAAAACAATTCTCAGCATTAACGTGGATCAGTTGCATGAAGCCGGAATCAACGAATTCATTTTTATCGTTGGATACCTTGGAGAAAAAATACAAGATTATATTACTACAAAATATCCACAACTTACTTGCCATTTCATCTATCAAAACCTCAGAAAAGGAACAGCTCACGCAGTAAACCTTTCAAAAAAACTGGTTGCTGATGATGAAGTTTTTATTGCATTGGGAGATACCATTTGTGAATATAATATCAGATCAGTATTGGATTCTCCGTTTTCCATGTTGGCGGTAAAAAAAGTAGATGATCCACGCGATTTCGGAGTAGCTGAAGTAAATGAAGAAGGCATAATTACGAAAGTGGTAGAAAAACCGGCTATACCAAAATCAAATATGGCGCTGGTAGGGCTTTATAAAATTAAAGATTCAAAATTATTATTCGACTGCCTTTCAAATATTATCAGCAACGGTATTACAAGCTACGGAGAATTTAATCTTACAGATGCACTTGAATGTATGATTAAAGGAGGAGCACTTTTTAAACCTTTTAAAGTAGAGAATTGGTTTGATTGCGGAAGAAAGGAATCACTTTTAGAATCCAATTCTATATTGCTTGAAAAATTTGGAGGAACAATTGCCGAACCGAACAATTTTGAAAACACCATTTTTATTCCACCCGTTAGTATTGCTGAAGGATGTGATATAAAAAATTCAATTATAGGCCCGCACGTGGCAATGGGTGAAAATACAATCGTTCATTCTTCGATAATAAAAGCATCCATTATCGGTTCTTTTTCAAAATTGTACGATGTAATGCTGGATGACTCATTAATTGGAAACGATACAGAAGTAATCGGCGAAACGCGATCTCTTAATATCGGCGATAATACTGAAATCAATTTAGGATGATTGATAAGCTGATGTACAATTAGCTAATTAGCTAATCCGAATCCGATAGTAAACAGACAAAAAGTACAAATTTTTATTCCAGCTTTTTTACATCGAAATGCCAGACTTTATAACATTAACAGCCGTTGAAAAATTTAGAAAACAACCGTGTAATAAAACTGCTGAATATAGATTATCCAATCATCCAGGCTGGTATGGTCTGGGCGAGCGGTTGGCGTTTGTGCAGTGCCGTTAGTAATGCCGGAGCTTTGGGGGTTATTGGTTCAGGAAGCATGTATCCTGAAATACTGGAAGAAAATATCATCAAATGCAAAGCAGCCACGAATAAGCCTTTTGCTGTAAACCTTCCGATTTTATATTCTGATATTGAAAATCATCTGGACATCATTTTTAGAAATAAAATCGAAATTGTAATTACCTCTGCCGGAAATCCTGCAACTTATACTCCTATTCTAAAAGATCATGGAATAAGAGTATTACACGTGGTAAGTAGTAAACGTTTTGCGGAAAAGGCGCAAAAAGCCGGTTGTGATGCAGTGATTGCTGAAGGTTTTGAAGCCGGCGGGCATAACGGAAGAGAAGAAACGACAAGCATGGTTTTGATTCCATTAGTTTCATCATCAGTTTCGATACCGGTTATTGCAGCAGGCGGAATTGCTACCGGAAGACAAATGTTGGCAGCAATGGTTTTGGGCGCAGAAGGCGTACAAATAGGAAGCAGATTTGTATCGAGCGAAGAAGCTTCTTCCCACATTAATTTTAAAAATGCAGTTGTTCATTCTTCAGAAGGAGACACGGTTTTGACATTGAAAGAATTGGCGCCGGTAAGAATAATAAAGAATAATTTTTACCAGGAAATTCTAAAAGCGCATGAAAATCATGCAAGTGTTGAAGAACTAAAAACTCTTTTGGGAAAAGGAAGAGCAAAAAGAGGCATGTTTGAAGGAAATCTCGAAGAAGGCGAATTAGAGATCGGGCAGGTCAGCGCCTTAATAAGAGATATCAAACCGGCAGCAGAAATTGTTAAAGAAATTTGGCAGCAATTCAACCAGGCATTGGAAAATCCGCTAAAATAAAAATTACAATTAGACGTTCTTGTTGGTAACGCACTAACATTGAACCCCTAATGAATCCCCTTACAAAAGGCAATGCCTTTAAAAAAATATTTATACTGTTTTTCAGCGTGCTCTTCTTTTCGCTGTGTACCGGAAATGTGGATGCACAGGCACCAGAACAGGACGATCTGCAAATAGATCCCAATTCTTTAAAAAACGCCTCTCCATCAGACTTGATCAATTACCTGCAGGATTTTAACCAGCAGAAACAAAAGGCCGGAGAGGATGTTCATAAAACAAATACTGAGGAATCAAATAATCCCTTTTCAAACAGGAATATTATTGTGAAAGACAGTACTCAAAAGGACAATATTAAAAATTCTATAACCGGACCGGGGTCTGTTTACGGAAGCAATATTTTTCAAAATAGCCAAATCCTCCAGCTTTCAGAACTTTCTACTCCTCCACCAGATTACCCGATTGGCGTTGGTGATCATATTGTTGTTTCGCTGTGGGGCGGCGCCGATTTTGAACAGGATTATCTCGTAGCGCGTGACGGTTCTATCTTTCCGCAGGGATTAGGAAAAATTACAGTACAAGGCTTAACTTTTGCGAATGCAAAGTCAATAATTTATGAACGGTTTAAAAAAGTAATTCCCCAATCAACCAATGTTTCTGTTACCCTTGGCCAACCCCGTTCTATTGTCGTACAGGTTTCTGGAAATGTGTCCAAGCCCGGCCCTATGGTAGTTTCAGCTTTTACGAATGCCTTAAACATCGTGGCAATGGCAGGTGGAGTTACTGAATATGGAAACATGCGTAAAATTCTGATCTCACGTAATGGAAGTATTATTGATTCAATTGACGTTTATAAATACCTGAGCACCGGCGATTTCGGCAAACACCTTTATCTTGAAAACAATGACTTTGTAATTGTTCCCTTTTATGATAAAAAAGTGCTTGCCAGCGGAGAGTTTAAGAGACCAATGTATTACCAACTGAAACGGGGTGAAGGCCTGGCGGCTCTTCTAAAACTCACCGGCGGTTTTACCCCGGACGCATATGCTTCGGGAGGAATGATAATCAGGAATGTAAATGAAAAACAAACAATTAAAACGATTAACCTGAATGCCATCGGTCTTATGACAAATGGCACTAACACTGATGAACCGTTATATGATGGTGATATCCTGCTGGTCAATCCTATTAATTCGGGACTTACTAATAAAGTCATTGTGAAAGGAGAAGTAGCCTACCCGAATGTGTATGAAATAAGAAAAGGCGACAGACTGTTTGATTTAATTAATCGCGCCGGCGGCGTTACTCCCAATTCTTATTTGCAACGCGCTTATGTTTATAAAGGAGCAGGAGATTCTACAAATTTGAAAGCAGATAAGATAGATGTAAATCTTTCTGATTTGAATAAAGACTTCAACAGCAAATACAACATTCCGATAGAACCAAATGATGTAATTGAGGTTTTCAATAAAAATCAATTTTCTGACAGGCAAATGATTTCTATTGAAGGCGAAGTGCGAAAACCCGGAAAATACCAGAAGTACGGAGGCATGACGTTAAAAGACCTTTTATATTTTGCCAACGGGCTTAAACCCTCCGCAGAATATGGAAGTATTGAAGTTTCCAGTATTGTTGATATTGATTCATCACAACGAGGATTAAAGCCAACAAGAACCATTGAAAGAACCTATTCAATCAATCACAACCTTGACCTGGATTCAGTGACAGAAAATGTAAAACTGAAACCGTATGACCAGGTCTTTGTAAGAAAGAGCCCTCGTTTCCATCTGCAGGAAAATGTAAAAATAGAAGGAAAAGTGGTTTATCCCGGAACGTATCCTAAATTACATGAAAATGAAAAATTGTCATCGTTCATAGCAAGAAGTGGTGGCTTAAGCGAAAATTCAAATGCAATGGGAGCCATTCTTTATCGTAAGCGCCCACCCGGCCAGGTGATTGATAGTCTGTCTTCTTCAAGTGAACCAATAACTATTGACCTCCAAAAAGCCATAAATAACCCTGATTCAAAATTCGACATGGTGCTGCAGGATGGAGATGTAATTTATGTGCCTGAAAGCAATCCGGTTGTGGAAGTAAAAGGAGTTGTACAAAATCAACTAAAAATTTATTTTGATAAAGATCATACCCGCCTTGGTTATTATATCGATAAGGCAGGTGGATTTGGAGTAAGGCCGTGGAGAAAAAGAATTTATGTAACTCATGCAAATGGTAAAAGTGAGAAAACGCACAACTTCGGATTTTTGCATTTTTATCCGAAAGTAACCCAGGGAAGTGTGGTTAATGTGCCGGTAAAACCTGAAGGAAAAGGGTTTTCATCAACCATTACACAGGGATTTATAAGCGCTATCCCGATTGCGATTGTTTATTTAATAACAAAATTGTAGTTGCCAATGTCATCGCAGGAATTAGCAATACAGTTTATTGCACGAATAAAAAAGCATAAGTGGTTTATCACTTGTACAGCATTGATTTTTACTGCTGTCATGGCAATCTTTGCTTTGAAAACGCCGGTTACTTATACTTCAACTGCTACTATTTTTCCGTTAACTGCAGGCAATGATAACAATTCCTCAACATCAGCTTTGAGCGCATTATTCACCGGGGGAGGTAATTCAAACAATTCTTTTACAGATGAAGCTTCAGTCAATATAATCGAACTCGCTTTAAGCCGTACAACCCGCGAAGAAGTTGCTTCCATGACAGATTCTTCAACAGGGAAAAAAACGATAGCAGAATTATTGATTGAAGACATAAATAACCACCGGAGCTTTCTTGAACCAAAAATCGAAATTCCTTCAAACCATTTTAGCCTGATTGCCAAAACTGCAAAAATCCTGGAGGCGGGTTTGACAGCCACCATCAATAAGAACAACAGTTTTGTACTCAGCTATACAGGCCGTAGCCCTGAATTGGTAAGAACGATTAGTTATGGATTTATTCAAAAAATTTCAAAGTTTTATATCGATCTCAAACGCGAAAAGGCAAAAAGAGATTTTGAATTCGCTACGGGAAAAGTAGATTCTCTGAGAAGCGTGATGCATTCAAAAGACAAGCAGATTATTGCAATTGATAAAAAAACTCTATTTACAAATACAGATAAAATGGAATTTAAAGTTCCTACCGAAAACCTGATTACTGAAAAACAAATGTTGCGCCAGCAATATGCTGTCGCAGTTGCCAATCAACAAAATGCTGCATACAAATTACAAAAAGCCACACCTGTAATGAAAGTGCTTGATTATCCTGAACCTCCTTATATTATCGAAAAAAGATCTTACGTTCTTTATGGCATTATTGGATTTTTACTCGGGCTTATCCTCTCAACTGGTTATTTTACTTTCCGGCTTTTTATCAGGTATGCGGCTGAAGAAGTGAACAAAGCCATCTATGGCAAACAAATAACTGGAAGAGCACATAAAACAGATATTGCTGCATAACTAACGTTAGTTTGGAATCAGTAAATAAACAAAAACATCTACTTTTTATTTTGCTTTAAAGGTCCCTACTATTTTTCATTACACTTGCTAAAAAAATTTCTTTAAAAGATCTGTTACTGAATTAAAAGTGGGGATAACGGAATAAAATAAAATCCTTTTTTCGCAATTTTTTTGATTTTACTTTTAATAATAAAAGATACGAACTTATTTGTTGATGAAAGTCATGAAAGCATATCTGCAAAAATTAATAAAATAAAACATAAAGCTGTTCTAAATAAAAATTACAAGCCATGCAGCGATATCAATAAAAGCTGTGTCTTAGAAAGCAAAAGGTTGACCGATTAGAAAATCATCAACGATTTGCTGCTTGATTATGAAAAAATTCAAAAGCACCATCACTCGGATGGTGTTTTTTTATTTCTTAGTTTAGCTTTTTTATTATCAGCTTCATTATTATTCTACTCTTTTTACCCAATATTTCAATTCATTTTGAAAATACAAAAAAGTAAAACCACCTAAAGATAAAACAATAGAGAGAATTTTCAATCGATTGATTGCCTGAAGATAATTAGAAAAAAGAACTTTTTCCGGGTAAATTCAAATTTAATTTACAGTTTCTAAAATATTTCTTTCTTATGCAACTAATAATACAATCACCGGGCAACAACAATTTCAAAAAAGGGTAATAAAAATCAAATTCATTCCCAATAAATTACGTCTGGTTGTATTAAATGACAAAAAGGTGAACCGTGGATAGTAAACAAACGAAAAATAATCTTTTTTATTCCGGTGTTTCAGCAATTGATAAGATTTCCTCAATCATTTTTCTTTCATTGTTTAGTCTTGGTACTTTATGCTGGCCGCCTAATTTTCCTTTACTTTTAAGCCATTTATTGAAAATGTTTTTTCGTAAAGAATGTACAACCGGCAATCGTAAGGCAATATTTTTATACCGCTTCGCTTCATAATCACTATTGAGCGATTTTAAGGCCTCATCCAATTCAAACGTAAAACGTTTAAGGTCCTCCGGAGGTGTTTCAAACTCTATCAACCACTGATGTGCGCCGTTATTTTGTTCGCTAAAAAAAACAGGTGCTGCTGTGTAATCCTTAACTACCGAATTTGTTTTGGCAGAAGCAATCGCGATAGCTTTATCCGCATTATCAATTATTACTTCTTCGCCAAATGCATTCATGTAATGTTTTAACCTTCCGGTTACTTTTATTTTAAAAGGTTTTAGGGAAGTAAATTGAATCGTATCGCCAACCAAATAACGCCAAAGTCCGCCATTGGTAGTAATAATAAGTGCGTAATTTTTATTTAATTCAACTTGTTTCAGACCCACGGTTTTTGCGCCTGGTTTTCCATATTCTTCTACAGGAAGAAATTCATAAAAAATCCCATGATCTGTAAAAAGTAAAAGACCTTCATCATCCGGCATATTTTGTGCAGCAAAAAAACCCTCACTTGCATTATATATTTCCAAATAATTTATAGGCGCACCAATTAGTTTGTTTATCTGCTCACGGTAAGGTGTAAACGAAACTCCGCCATGCATGTACAATTCAAGATTTGGCCATACTTCCTTCAAAGTTTTTTTGCCTGAAATTTCCAGAAGGCGTTTTATTAAAATAATTGTCCAGGTGGGCACGCCTGCCAGCGAAGTAACATTTTCATGTACGGTATTTTTTGCCAGTTGCTCTATTTTGCTTTCCCATTCATCCAGCAAAGCAATTCTTAATTCGGGTGTTCTTATCCAATGGCCCCAAAAAGGTGTATTCTGCATCAATACTGCACTCAGGTCGCCATACTGAATATCCTCATCAAGACTATACACCTGGTGACTACCACCTACAACAAGACTTTTCCCGGTAAGCAAATCACTTTCAGGAAAATTTTTGTAATAATTACTGAGCACATCTTTAGAACCTTTGAAATGAATGTCTTTCAGACTTTCATCGCTTATAGGAATGAATTTGCTTTTGTCAGAAGTAGTGCCACTACTTTTCGCAAACCAGTTGATTGGTGTATTCCATAAAATATTCTGTTCGCCTTCCATCATACGTTTAATGTATGGCTTCAAATCGTCATAATCCTGAATGGGAATCCGGCTCTTAAAATCCTTTACAGTAAACATCCTGGAGAAATGATACTTTCTGCCAAACTCTGTGTATTGCGCCTGCGTTACCAAATGTTGTAAAACATTCCGCTGCGCCAGTATTGGATAAGCGATCCAATTCTCAACGCCCCACAAACGCATTCTTGCTAAATGTGATATGACAGGACTCAGGAGTTTCAAGTTTCTGATTTATGGATAATTATTCGATCCGATTAATTGCCGGTCATTTAAAAACATCTGAATGTAAATAATCTTTTCTTTTCAACTCAAAATTTCTACCGAGATACAATCTGCGCACCTGCTCGTCTTTAGCCAATTCCTCTGCAGAACCTTCAATAAAAATTTGTCCTTCAATGAGAAGATACGCGCGATCACAAATAGAAAGTGTTTCATTTACATTGTGATCAGTAATTAAAATACCAATGTTTTTATACCTCAGTTTGGTCACAATCGATTGTATATCTTCCACAGCAATTGGATCGATGCCCGCAAACGGTTCATCGAGCAAAATAAATTTTGGATCTACGGCAAGAGCACGTGCAATCTCTGTCCTCCTTCTTTCGCCACCACTTAAAACATCACCGTTACTCTTACGGACATGTTCTAAATTAAATTCGCTAATTAATGTTTCCAGTTTTTCTTTTTGTTCGGCTTTAGAAAGTTTTGTCATTTCCAAAACCGCCGCTATATTATCTTCCACAGTAAGTTTCCTGAAAACACTTGCCTCCTGGGGCAAATATCCAAGGCCCATTTTTGCTCTCTTAAACATGGGAAGTTTTGTAATGTTAAGATCGTTCAGATAAACGTTGCCGTCATCAGGTTTAACTAAGCCCACTACCTGGTAAAAGGATGTGGTTTTTCCGGCGCCGTTTGGTCCGAGTAAACCAACGATTTCTCCCTGGCTCACATGGAACGAAACTTTGTCATTTACAGTACGCTTACCGTATTTTTTAGTTATATCTTTTGCAAAAATTGTTTGGTTCAAAAACTTTTTTTTATAAAAATACGTGAATGAAAATAAATACAGAATCCAAATCGTATGCTCAAGAAGATCAATGCGCTTCAAGCCAGTTTTCACCAACGCCGACTTCAGCCTCAACAGGAACATTATTAGGTAAAGGAAGCGCATTCTTCATTCCCTCAATAATAATCGGTTTTATAATTTCAACTTCAGATTTATGAGCGTCAAAGACCAATTCGTCATGCACCTGCATGATCATTTTTGATTTGAATTTATGTTTCTGAAATTCTTTGTGAATATTGATCATTGCCAGTTTTATCATATCAGCCGCTGTCCCCTGTATCGGGGAATTAATCGCATTTCGCTCAGCATAACCCCGCACCGTGAAGTTGGAAGAGTTAATATCTTTCAACCATCGTTTTCTCCCCATAAGCGTTTGTACATAACCGTTAGTTTTACAAAACTGTTTCATTTCTTCCATATATTTTTCAATATGAGAGAACTGTTTTTTGTAATTGTCAATAATTTCTTTCGCTTCTGTACGGCTTATTCCTAAATTTTGTGAAAGCCCAAAAGCCCCTTGTCCGTAGATGATTCCAAAATTTACACTTTTGGCTTTATACCTCATTTCTTTCGTTACTTCATCTTCCTCCACATTAAATACTTTTGCCGCCGTTGCGGTATGAATATCTTTTTCCTTCCGGAAAGCGTCTGACATTGCGGGATCACCACTTATAGCCGCAACAATCCGTAATTCAATTTGCGAATAATCTGCAGAAATAATCAGATGATCGCTGCTGCGTGGGATAAACGCTTTTCTTATTTCACGCCCCCTTTCAGTCCTGACAGGAATATTTTGAAGATTTGGGTTATTGCTGCTTAGTCTTCCTGTAACCGCAATTGCCTGTCCATAACAAGTATGAACCCTGCATGATTTTTTATTAATCAGTTGCGGAAGCGCATCTACATAAGTGGATTTTAATTTGGTAAGCTCTCTGAAGTTTAAAATATTTTCAACAATAGGATTGTCTTTTGCGAGTTTCAACAAAACATCCTCTCCGGTTGAATATTGTCCGCCTTTTGTTTTTTTAACCTTTTCGCCCAACCGCATTTTCTCAAACAACACTTCACCTAATTGTTTGGGAGAAGCAAGATTAAATTTGATGCCGGCCTGTTCATACACACTTTCCTCACATCGTTTCGCTTCGCTTTCCAGTTCTTTTGAATAGAGATTTAAAAATTCTACATCTACATTTACTCCTTCATACTCCATGTCCAGCAACACTTTTATTAAAGGAGATTCAACCTGTTCAAAAACTTTTTCAACCTCTTTCTCTTTTAGAAATGGTATAAAAACATGTTTCAATTGCAGCGTAATGTCAGCATCTTCTACTGCATATTCTTTTGCTTTTTCAACTTCCACATCACGCATATTTCCCTGGTTTTTTCCTTTTTTTCCAATCAACTCTTCAATGGAAATTGGAACATAGCCAAGATATTGCGCACTGAGCAAATCCATATTTCTTCGTCCTTCACTTTCGATTACATAATGCGCCAGCATCGTATCAAACAACTTTCCTTTGAACTCCACACCGTACCATTTCAAAACCAATAAATCATACTTAATATTTTGCCCAATCCATATTTTTGATTCATCACTAAATACAGGTTCAAAATGTTTCAAAAGTTTCACAACCTGTTCTTCATCATCAGAACATGGAACATAATAACCTTCACCCGGTTTAAAAGAAAAACTTAATCCTACCAAATCAGCATCGTTTGCCTCAACATTAGTAGTTTCTATATCAAACGAAATCTCTTTTTGCTTTAAAAGTTCGTTTACCAGGTTGTTTATCGCATTTTCACCTTCAACCAAATAATACTTGTGATCTGTATTAGAAATATTCTTTTCGGCGAGAAGGCCTGGCTTTTCTTTTTCAATTTTTTCTTCTTTTACTGGTCCCCGGGTAGAAGTGGTTTCCATCGCATTGCCAAACAAGTCAGTTTGAATTACCTGCTTTTCCACTACAAATACACTGTATTCATCGCCCAAAATTCTTCTTCCCAACCCTTTAAATTCAAGCTCAGTAAAAATTTCTCTTAATGATTCAGTATCGTAAGCTTTCACCCTGAAATCTTCTTCATGAAACTGGCACGGAACCTCTGTAATTATTGTTGCGAGTTTTTTACTCAGGATTGCCATTTCTTTTCCAGCTCTTATCTTTTCTCCCAAAGCACCTTTGATATTATCTGCATCCGCGATAACATTTTCAAGCGTTTCATATTGAGCCAATAATTTAGCAGCCGTTTTTTCGCCAACACCTGCAATCCCCGGAATGTTATCGCTCGCATCGCCCATCAACCCGAGAATATCAATTACCTGTTTTACATTTTTAATTCCCCATTTTTCACACACTTCTTTTTCGCCCATTATCTCTACTTTTCCGCCCTGGTAGCCGGGCT
Source organism: uncultured Chitinophagaceae bacterium (assembly GCA_963811285.1). Classification (GTDB taxonomy): domain Bacteria; phylum Bacteroidota; class Bacteroidia; order Chitinophagales; family Chitinophagaceae; genus Ginsengibacter. Next base: position 20,807 of record CAWEQV010000001.1, read on the forward strand.
TGTAGATCTTAATATTTTTAGTAACTAATTGTCCAAAATCTTTGTCCGGTGTAACCATAAAAACTTCATAACCTTCTTTTTCCGCCTGCTGGGCAAGCGCTCCAATAATATCATCCGCTTCGTATCCATCACATTCCACCACCGGCAAATTAAACCCTTCAATAATTTTTTTAATTTCAGGAATGGCAGCGAGCAAATCTTCCGGTGCATCCTGCCTTTGCGCCTTGTATGCAGCGAAATCACTATGCCTTTCAGTAGGTGCATAGGTATCAAAAGCTACCGCAAGATGAGTTGGATTTTCCCTGCTGATTAAATCAAATAAAGTGTTGGTGAAACCATACTGCGCATTTGTGTTTTTTCCTTTCGTGGTGATTATTGGGCTTCGAATCAATGCATAATAAGCACGATAGATCAACGCCATTGCATCAAGAAGAAATAACTTTTTTTCCATCTGGCAAAAATAACGATTAGCCTACAGTATCTAAGGCTGTGTTTGTAAAGGACTGGTTAAGTTTTGTTTTAAAATCATTTTAAAATCTGGAAGCAAGATAGTAAGGTAACATATCCCGCCACGTTGGCCAATCGTGACGCATATCAGCACCCCAAATATCCAACTCGTAATTGACTCCTTTGTCGTACAACACTTTAGCAAATCTTCCTGAGGCGCCGGGATCTTCATGATCACCACTTCCCGAAAGAATGTGGATGTGATGGCTTTTTCGCATGTTATCAAGATACCACGAATCCGTAAGATTTGGCATATAATTCATTGGAGAATTGTAATAAACCTGCTCATCATGAAACCCTTTCGTGTATTCATGAAGATCATACACACCGCTCATCGCAATAACACCATTTATTAAATCCGGTCTTTTTAAAAATAAATTCATGCTATGCAAGGCACCAAAACTGGCACCGCAAGTAATGATCGGCGTTACTTCAGAAGTGCTGTTCTTTATAAAAGGAATTACTTCGTCAAAAACATATTGGTTAAATTCATTGTGACGTATGGCTTTATGTTCGCCCCACATCGTAGGATGCATCCAGCTTTCATTATTAAGGCTGTTGATGGAGAAAACTTTCACTTTTCCCGAATCAATAAAAGGTGCTATTGAATCAATTAATTGAAATCTTTCATACTCCAGGTAATCCGCGGCAGCAGTAGGTACCAGCAAAAGCGCAAAGCCATAATCGCCGTAAGTAGCAATGGGCATGTCCCTGTTTGCAGACGGGCTGTACCATGAAGTAAGTTCTCTTTTCATTAGCTGTTTTAAATTTATTATAACGAATAAAAGCGAATTACACGAATGACAAAAAGTCCAAAAATGCTGAAATCAAGAAAACCTGTAGCGAAAAAATCAAACTATTTTTTTAGCCAGGTTTTCTTTAACTCTGCCAAACCATTCATCTTTTAAAATACTCAAAATAATACTGTCTCTTCTAATTTCCGGATCTCTTGTCGGCATGTGACTTCTTAAAACACCTTCCACTGTACAACCAATTGCTTTCATTGCCGCAATACTTCTTTCATTGTTATTATCTGCACGAAATTCTACTCTTTCCATTCCCAAATCTTCAAAGGCAAAAGACAATAGAAGAAATTTACAATGCCTGTTTACACCAGTTCGTTGAAATTTTTTCCCATACCAGGTGGAGCCAAGTTGAAGTGTTTTGAAAGCGGTGTTGATATCATAAAACCTTGTGCTGCCGGCATATTTATTTGTTTGTTTATCAAAAACAATAAAAGGATATTCCTTTCCTTTAGTTCTGGCTTCCAGGGCGATTTCCAGGTAATTGGCAAGTCGCTCTTCTCCGGCTGCCGTTATTAATGAGTATTTCCAAAGTTCTGGTTCATTCAATGCAAATGGCAATAGATTTTCATAATCGTCGAGTTGTAACGGACGAAGCAAAACGCGTTCATCTTCTAAAACGTATTCTTGCGTTGGATCAAATTCGATAGGCATAAAATTATATTTGAGGCGAAATAAAATTTCAAATAATTTATCAGTTTACTGATTCGATAGTAATAAAGATAATTAGCTCTCCATAATTTTTATTTAATTTCAATTCTTTTTTAAAAACAAACTGGATGGAGAAACCAAAATCTTATTGCGAAGCAATTATTACGATGGATAAAAACAATGTCCATCGCGTTTATCATGACAATTTTTATGGATTTCCGATTGAAGATGATAATGAACTTTTTGAAAGATTGATTTTGGAAATAAACCAGGCAGGATTGAGCTGGTCAACCATCTTAAACAAGCAACAAAATTTCAAAAAAGCTTACAAAGATTTCAATATAAAAAAAGTAGCTTCTTTTAAAGAAAAAGATTTTGAACGCCTAATGAATAATGCAGGAATTATCCGTAATCGTTTGAAAATAAACGCCGCCATTGAAAACGCGAAAACGATTCTGCAGCTACAGAAAGAATTCGGGTCTTTTAAAAAATGGATAGACTATCATCATCCAAAAACAAAAGAAGAATGGGTAAAGATTTTTAGAAAAACTTTCAAATTTACCGGTGGAGAAATTGTAAATGAATTTTTGATGAGTACCGGTTATTTGCCCGGCGCGCATATTGAAAGCTGCCCGGTTTATAAAAAGGTGTTAAAAACGAAACCTGCGTTTGCAAAATAACGGTAACCAGTAAACGAAGTTTTAGTAGAGATTTTTATTTCGTTCCGGGAAATTACTTCGTATTGATGTAAGTAAAACGCCCTATGCAATTCCGGCAGATAATCCTTTCGTAGGAGTAAAGAATGCGCGGCCGGAAATCTGGGCTTATGGTTTTCGCCAGCTGTGGCGTTTTTCTTTTGACGCTGTAACCCATCAAATATTTGGAGGCGATGTTGGACAAAATAGCAGGAGGAAATTAATATAGTTAGGAGAGGTTTAAATTACGGCTGGCCTGTAAAAGAAGGCGATAGTACTTATGAAAAAAATAATGTTGATTCAGCTACAAATTTCACAGCACCGATTTTCACATACACCCACAAAACCGGTGTTTGTATCATTGGAGGAAATTTTTATTATGGAAATCAAATACCGGCACTAAAGAACAAATATGTTTTTGCTGATTGGCGTGGAAGCCTATTCGCACTTTCAAAAAATGAAGATGGTATTTGGAAAAGTGAATCTTTGAAAATAATAAATAAACCCTCGGAGGATTTTTTTATTTGCGGATTCTTTATAGACGCACATAACCAGATTTTTGTAATGGGCTACCTGGTAGATAAGACAGGCGAAAAAGGCGTTATTTATAAAATTGAAAAAGCATAGAAAAATACTCTCCGAATGAAATTAAATAATACGTTTATTTATAGCCGGTTATTTGTTTGCAAAATATATTTTGCAAACAAACTTTTATTGAAGATTTTTATTTTGTTCCCTTCATCTTTTTCAACTCTCCCTGCATCCTGAACATTTCGTCACGTAATCTTGCGGCTTCCATAAAATCCATGTCTTTGGCCGCTTTTTCCATCATGCGTTTTATTTGTGAGATCGCCTTTTCCAATTGAGGAATTGTTTTATATTCTACCTGTTCTTCTGCAGCGATAGTATTTAAGTTATCATCAATTGCGTAAGGCGATTCTGTCGTTCCTTTTATATCAAGCACCGAAGTTTGTCCCATTATTTGTTCAATGGATTTCTTGATGGTCTTCGGTGTGATGTTATGTTCAATGTTATACTGAATTTGTTTTTCCCGGCGACGGTTTGTTTCATCAATTGTTTTTTGCATGCTTTCTGTGATTTGATCAGCATAAAAAATTACCAGGCCTTCTACATTACGGGCAGCCCTACCCGCAGTTTGTGTAAGCGATCTTTCATTGCGCAAAAAACCTTCTTTATCTGCATCCAAAATAGCAACCAGCGAAACTTCCGGCAAATCCAAACCTTCACGCAAAAGGTTTACACCAACCAAAACATCAATTTCTCCCAGGCGCAACTGGCGAAGGATTTCTATCCTGTCTAGCGTATGCACTTCACTGTGAATGTATTTTGATTTGATATTTATCCGGTGTAAATATTTATCCATTTCTTCGGCCATGCGCTTCGTTAAAGTAGTAACCAAAACGCGATCACCTTTGGTTACTCTTTTATCAATTTCATCAAGCAAGTCATCGATTTGATTAACTGAAGGTCGGATTTCAATCGGAGGATCAAGCAATCCTGTTGGTCGCACAACCTGTTCCACTACAACACCGCCGCATTTTTCCAATTCATAATCTCCGGGCGTAGCGCTTACATAAATCGTTTGATTCAGCATTGATTCAAATTCATTAAAATTCAAAGGACGATTATCTAAAGCCGAGGGTAAACGAAAACCATAATCAACCAAAATTAATTTTCTTGAACGGTCACCGCCATACATACCGCTAACTTGCGGAATCGTTTGATGGCTTTCATCTATGATGCATAAAAAATCATTAGGGAAATAATCAAGCAGGCAAAACGGGCGCGTTCCGGGTTCGCGCCTGTCAAAAAATCTTGAATAATTTTCAACACCGTTACAATAACCCAATTCGCGAATCATTTCCACATCATAATTCACCCTTTCAGAAATCCTTTGCGCTTCAATATATTTTCCCGTTTCTTTAAAATATTCAGTTTGTCTTGCCGCTTCATCCTGAATTTCATATAAAATTTGTTGCAGTTTATCTTTTGGTGCGATATATAAATTCGCAGGAAAAATAGCCGCATTATCTACTTTTGAAATTCTTTTTCCCGAACTCAATTCAAGAGTTTCAATACTTTCAATTTCATCTCCAAAAAAAGTAATGCGATAGCCATTATCCATGTAAGGAAGATTGATATCCACGGTATCTCCTTTCACCCGAAAAGTGCCTCTTGCAAAATCTCCTTGTGTTCGAGAATACAGACTGTTCACCAAGGAATGCAAAAAGCCCTGCCGGCTGATGGTTTGGCCTTCTTCAATTCTTACAACCCCTTCGGCAAAATCTTTTGGGTTACCAATTCCATAAATGCAACTTACGCTTGCCACCACAATTATATCTCGTCTTCCTGTTAACAATTGTGATGTTGCAGCAAGACGAAGTTTATCAAGTTCTTCATTGATACTTAAATCTTTTTCGATGTAAGTATCACTGACAGGCATATACGCTTCAGGCTGATAATAATCATAATACGAAACAAAATAGCCTACGGAATTATCAGGAAAGAATTGTCGAAACTCTCCGTACAACTGGGCTACCAGTGTTTTGTTATGCGTAAGCACCAATGTCGGCCGCTGCACATTTTGGATTACATTGGCCATGGTGAAAGTTTTGCCGCTTCCGGTTACACCAAGGAGCGTTTGGTATTTTTCACCTTCAAGAATGCCTTTTGTAAGTTGTTCAATGGCTTCCGGCTGATCGCCGGCGGGTTTATATGATGAATTAAGTTGGAAACGCATAAGGAATATGCAATTTACAACTGAAAGTGTGAAACAAAAATTGAGAAGTTCTTAAATTTAGTCAATCAACTTTCGTGTCAAATAGCCTGTATAATCAGGAACAACTGCCGGATAATCTATCTGCATCAGCGCAGAAGTAAGGATGAAATCGGCGGTGGTACGATTACAGGCCATTAAAATATTCCAGGCAACTGCAAGGCGCAGTAAGGCTTTTACATCACTATCATGAGGTTGTGCTTCCATCGGATCCCAAAAGAAAACCATCATATCCAACTTTTCTTCCGCCACCATTGCTCCCATTTGCTGGTCACCTCCAAGCGGACCGCTCAACAATTGTTTTACCGGCCTTCCCAATTTTTCTTCCAGCAATCTGCCGGTAGTTCCTGTTGCAATCAGTTCGTGTTCTGATAAAACTGTTTTATTATAAATCGCCCATTCAATCAGGTCTTTCTTTTTGTTGTCGTGCGCAACAAGAGCAATTCTTTTTTTCCCGGAAAGTATTCTTACGTGTTCCATGTTTTCATTTTTCAAATTGGGGCAAAATAAAAATTCTGATTATTTGTTGGTTTATTGAAACTAATTCAATCTATTTGGATTCTATATTTCGCAGATAATCCGCCAAATCATTAATCCTTTTGGCATCCAGTTCTATTTGCTGTTGTGCTTCCTTCCAGTCGCGCTGCTCAATGGCTTCGCGGATTCCGGGCATGGTTTTAACGCCATAACCGGTATAAAAACCGGGTGCATAGATGGTGTGCTTATACCAGGGCCGGCGAGGCAAACCGTTTTCACTGAGCAATTGTTGCTCCGCCTGGTAAAGCGATTGATTAAAATCAGCGGTTACCTTATTGGTTTTTATTTTATCGTCGTATACTTTCTTCAAAGTGTCGGCGCTTTTTTTCAGATTGGCTAAAGCATTTTCAAGAGGTGAAAAATCGAGATATGGCACTTCAGCTTCTATTTCAGGCTCCAGTAAACGTTTTTTAGGATCCTCTCCCACTTTATAATCACCTGATTTAATCAGTTCATTTTGCACTTCAGTTGACTGCCTTTCATTTTTCAAAAGATTAGTTAATTCATTCACATAACCGTTTATCGTTTTGTATAAATGCGTAAAATCAAAAGGCAAAACATCCGCGGCGGCCATTCTTAAGACTGCATGGCCGGCGGTTTTTGCCAAAGCTACTTCATAATGAAAACCCGGATCTTTAAACGTTGAAAAATCATAATAGGAGTCGTAAACAGAATGATACTCACCACCATTTCCTTCGCCACCAAAACCAATATTTAGGGCAGGAATTCCGGCGTGTTGTATAAAAGATGAATAATCAGAACCAGAACCCATTGCATATAATTGCAAATTGTTTTCCCCCAAAATCTTTTGTGTAGCTTCAGCACTGGAAGTAGAAATAGCACGATGTGCTTTTGCGCGCTCAAATAAGCTTACTCCTGTTTGCGGATCAGTTATCGATTTTGCAATTTCATCCATTAAAGGTTCCAACGCATGTGAACCTGCAGCATACAAAAATCCGCGCTCATTATTATCAGAATTAATATAAACAACTGCTTTCTGCTGCAATTCTTTTTCATGTTCTTCCACCCATTCTGTAGAACCAAGCAATGCAGGTTCTTCTCCATCCCAAACACAATAAACCAAAGTTCTTTCAGGTTGCCAGGCATTTTTCTTCATTTCACCAATCGATTTGGCTTCTTCAAGCAATGCCGATAATCCGCTAACAGGATCAGCCGCCCCATTTACCCATGCATCCTGGTGATTACCCCTCAACACCCATTGATTCGGATACCTGGAACCCTGCATTTTGGCGATCACGTCATAACAAGGAACCAAATCCCAGTTAAACGACACTTTTAAATGAACAGTAGTTTTGCCAGGGCCAATATGATAAGCAAAAGGCAAACCGCCGTGCCAGCTTGCCGGAGCCAAAGGACCGGAAAGTGCCTCAAGCAATGGTGTAGCATCATGATAACTTATAGGCAGGACGGGGATTTTTAAAAGATTCGGAGCCCTTAACCTATCTAATCTTTTTGCATTTTCAGTAGCACCTATGCCGGGCGTTAAAGGGTCTCCGGGATAAATAACCATATCCATTACCGATCCTCTTTGCACGCCATATTCATTTTTAAAAGGCCCTTTTGGATATACATCGCCTTCGAAATAGCCGTCATCTGCAGGATCGCTGTAAATTATACAGCCGATGGCACCATGTTCCTGCGCCACTTTTGGTTTGGTTCCGCGCCAGCTGTGACCGTATTTGGCAATAACGATTTTCCCTTTCACAGAAATTCCCATTTGATCCAGGATTTTATAATCCTCCGGCAAACCATAGTTTACAAAAACCAGTTCGCCAGTTACGTCACCATCGGCACTGTAAGCATTATAAGTTGGTAACTGTCCTGATTGACCGCTGGTAGGATCTTCTTTTAGCCCCGGTTCCATCAACACAGCTTTATAAACAGTGGGTGAAGTCATCTCCAACAAGCGCGTTTTTGGTGTAGGAAATAATACTTTAAATGTTTCGATTTTTGCATCCCATCCCCAGTTTTTAAACTGGTTCAAAATATATTCAGCGTTGTCTTTACTGCCAGGAGAGCCCAGATGATGTGGCTGGGCTGACAGTTTTTTCATCGTTTCGCTAACATTTTCCGCGCTTAAATTATTATCGAAGGAGGATTCGAGTTTCAATTCCTCATCTACATTCTTTTGAAAAAAACCATGGATTTGATTGCTTTGTGCGATCACCGATTGCAAAATAACCAATGACAAAAATGAAAGGCAAAGTTTGGACATAACTTCTGTAGTTTAAGTGTAGAATTTTATCAAAAGAGTCAATTGAAAATATTCTAAAACTACTTATTTTTTTGTTTCACGAAGAAATAGAACTTGTGTTTCCCAAACAGATTGAGAAATGCTGTTATCACACAAAATAAAAATCCATCTTTTTTATTAGTTCACTGCTAACCGTGCTTTTTCAATTTCACGCTTTTTAATAAACCAGGCGATGGTAAATGCAGGAATAAAATCGAGGCCCGGCGAAATTTGTTCAAGGAAAGAAAATAAACCTCCCAATATTCCGAACTTCTTTTTCCCAAATAAAAAATAAAACAGAACAGCGGAAACCGGTGCCCAAACAATGTCTTCGGCTTCGCCAAAAACAGGCAACAAATAACTTACAAGCCCGAGAATATCAAGAAAAATACATAGATAAATCGATGGAATAAATTTCCTTTTCAGCATGATTTTGCCTTATTAGTTTTTAAAAAAATAGCGTTTAAAATGAACTAAACAGTACTCTTGCAAATTTAAATTCTTAACTGTTAACTTTTATGTTTTCTTCTTGCTAAGAACCTTAATTGACGTACCTTTGCACCCTTAAAAAATTTAGGGCTTTATGCCCGCTTGGACAAACAATATTATGGACATTAGAAACATCGCAATAATTGCTCACGTTGACCATGGAAAAACCACGCTGGTTGATAAAATTTTGCACAGCACAAATATCTTTCGTGAAAACCAGGAATCGGGTGAATTGATCATGGACAGTAACGATCTTGAAAGAGAGCGGGGCATTACGATTTTTAGTAAAAATATTTCCGTTACTTATAAAGGCGTGAAAATAAATGTAATCGATACTCCCGGCCACAGTGATTTTGGTGGAGAAGTAGAACGTGTATTGAAAATGGCTGACGGCGTACTTTTATTGGTTGATGCGTTTGAAGGACCAATGCCGCAAACCCGTTTTGTGTTGCAAAAAGCTTTGCAATTAGGCCTTCGACCAATTGTGGTAATTAATAAGGTTGATAAACCGAATTGCCGCCCTGACGAAGTTCACGATGCAGTTTTTGAATTATTTTTTAATCTTGATGCTACAGAAGAACAATTGGATTTTTCTACTATTTACGGCTCCAGCAAGCAAGGTTGGATGAATACTACTCTTGAACCAACCGATAATATTTTTCCTTTATTAGATACCATTCTGGAAAAAGTTCCTGAGCCTTCTGCTGAAGATGGAACGTTGCAAATGCAGATAACTTCATTGGATTATTCTTCATTTTTAGGAAGAATCGCGATAGGAAAAGTGGCAAGAGGAGTTATAAAAGATAACCAGCCGTTATCTTTAGTAAAATTGGATGGAACGGTTCAAAAAACACGGGTAAAAGAATTGTACGTTTTTGAAGGATTAGGAAAGAAGAAAGTGACCGAGGTAAAAGCCGGAGATATTTGTGCGGTTGTTGGAATTGATGGTTTTAATATCGGAGAAACTTTGGCAGATTTTGAAAATCCGGAAGCTTTGCCTGTTATAAGTGTTGACGAACCAACAATGAACATGCAATTCAGCATTAATAATTCGCCGTTTTTTGGTAAAGACGGAAAATTTGTTACGTCACGGCATTTAAAAGACAGGCTCGAAAAAGAACTGGAGAAAAACCTTGCGCTTCGTGTTTCAGAAACCAGTAGCGCCGATAGTTTTATGGTTTATGGCCGCGGAATTTTGCATTTAAGTATTTTGGTAGAAACGATGAGGCGTGAAGGTTATGAAATTACCGTTGGACAACCACAGGTGATAACCAAAGAAATCAATGGACAGAAATGCGAGCCATATGAAAACCTTGTTGTGGATGTGCCTTCAGAATATAGCGGAAGGGTGATTGACCTTGTAACCCAAAGAAAAGGCGAAATGACCATTATGGAAAACAAAGGTGAAATGCAGCATCTTGAATTTGAAATTCCCTCAAGAGGTTTGATAGGATTACGTTCTACAATGTTGACCAACACCGCGGGAGAAGCGGTAATGGCGCATCGTTTCCTTGAATATAAACCATGGAAAGGATTTATTCCGGGGCGAAACAATGGCGTTCTCATTTCAAAGAACCAGGATAAAACAACAGGATATTCAATAGATAAACTGCAGGACAGGGGAAGATTTTTTGTTGATCCCGGAGAAGAAGTTTATATAGGACAGATAATTGGAGAACATATTAAACCGGGAGATTTGGTAGTAAACGCAACTGAACCGAAAAAACTGACGAATCACCGGGCAAGCGGCGCTGATGACGCTTCAAGGATTGCCCCAAAAACATTGATGACTTTAGAAGAATGTATGGAATACATTCAGCAGGATGAGTGTATTGAAGTAACTCCTAAATCAATTCGCATGAGAAAAGTGATTTTAAACGAAGATGAAAGAAAGAAATCTCAAAAAATGCAGAAAGTAGAAGCTTAAAAAAGCGAAATTGAATTTTGACAGAAAGTCTGAAAGACTGGTTCAATGAGGCGAATTTTTTGTGGAAACAATAATTTTAATAGCAAACCAACAAATTCCGTCATTTCTTATTTTTCTGTTAACAAGTACCGGATTAAAACGGATTTTCTTTAAGTTGGAAACTGTAGTTCTATTTGGCTAAAACCCTTTACAGTAAGTCATTTCAAAACAAATGGGAGAAGTTACCAATTGTAGAATTATTCTATATTTTATTTTATTTCCACACTTTTTAAAGATAATTTCAGCAGCATTTGCCTTCGAAAAAAATTTTAAATGAAAAAGAACTATTTTATATCTTTCAGGAAACTGATTATGTAGAAATTAAGTATTAAACAAACGAGTTAATAGAATTATGGAAAATAAAGGTTTATACTCTTCAGAATTTGAACATGATGCCTGTGGAATTGGATTTGTTGCCAATATAAAAAGCAATAAAAGCCACAGAATTGTTTCTGATGCACTTACTATTCTGGAAAATATGGAACACCGGGGTGCCTGTGGCTGCGAAATGAATACTGGTGACGGAGCCGGCATATTGATCCAGACTCCTCATGAGTTTTTCTTTGATGAATGTTTAAAACTTGGAATTCATTTGCCTTCTTATGGAAAATATGGAGTAGGAGCCTTATTCTTTCCTAAAGATATCAGGCTACGTGAAGAATGCAGGGACATTTTTAACCGCTGTGCCGAAACTTTAGGGCTCGAAGTAATGGGATACCGATGTGTACCCGTAAATTCTGAGGATATTGGATCTTCCGCTTTATCGGTTGAACCGGAAATTGAGCAGGTTTTTATTGCCTGCCCTGACCATATTAATAACCCGGATGAATTTGAAAGAAAGTTATTTGTTTTAAGAAATTACGCCACAAAAACAATAAATAATACCGTTAAGAAAGATGCTATCGGTTTTTATGTGGCTTCACTTTCGTATAAAACCATTATCTATAAAGGGCAACTTACCAGTACGCAGTTGCGTGGTTATTTCCCTGATCTAAGTAATAAAAAGATTGTTTCTGCTTTTGGATTGATTCATTCACGTTTTGCAACTAATACGTTTCCCTCATGGAAACTTGCCCAACCATTCAGGTACATTGCCCATAACGGTGAAATCAATACGTTACAGGGAAATGTTAACTGGCTTCGAACCAGTGAAAAAGGTTTTATTTCCCAATTCTTTTCAAAAGAAGAAATGGAAATGTTATTGCCGGTAGTTGAACAGAATCAATCTGATTCTGCCTGCCTGGATAATATGATTGAATTGCTACATTTATGCGGGCGCTCGTTACCTCATGTAATGATGATGCTAATTCCTGAAGCATGGGATGGAAATGAACAAATGGATCCTGTGAAAAAAGCATTTTATGAATTCCATGCATCCTTTATGGAACCATGGGATGGCCCGGCATCCATTTCTTTTACAGATGGAAAAGTGATTGGCGCTACTTTAGATAGGAACGGTCTTCGTCCATCAAGATATTGTATAACTACAGATGACAGGGTTATTATGGCTTCCGAAACCGGAGTGCTTCCTGTAGATCCTAAATTGATAAAAGAAAAAGGAAGACTTCAACCCGGAAAAATGTTTGTGGTTGATCTTGAAGAAGGAAGAATTATCAGTGATGAAGAAATAAAGCAAAAGATTTGTTCACAGAAGCCTTATGCTGAGTGGTTGAATAAATATAAGATTCGTTTAGAAGAATTGCCCGTTCCCCGTGTAATGTTTACCCACCTGGAACACGACCAGATATTTAAATATCAAAAAGCTTTTGGATATTCAAAAGAAGATCTTGACCTGATTATTTCGCCTATGGCGCTTACAGGTAAAGAACCAATCGGTTCGATGGGAAATGATGTTCCATTGGCAGTTTTAAGCGATGAACCGCAACACCTGAGCAGCTACTTCAAACAACTTTTTGCGCAGGTTACCAATCCTCCCATCGATCCGATAAGGGAAAGATTGGTAATGTCCCTGGCAACTTTCGTAGGAAATAACGGCAATCTATTGGAAGACGATCCTTTATCATGCCATACTGTAGCATTAAAGCATCCTGTACTTTCTAATACCGAACTTGAAAAGATCAGGAGTATTGATACAGGTATTTTTCAGGCTCATACTTTACAGACTTACTTTATGGCCGATGGAAAACCAGGTTCTCTTCAAAAGGGAATTGAGCGTCTATGCCGTTATGCGGCAGAAGCGGTTGAAGATGGTTTTGAGGTTTTGATATTAAGTGACAGAGCTATAGATTCAGAACATGCGGCTATTCCTTCTTTGTTAGCTACTTCTGCTGTTCACCATCATTTAATCAAAAAAGGATTACGTGGACAGGTTGGTTTAATCATTGAAGCGGGAGACGTTTGGGAAGTGCATCATTTCGCATGCCTTATTGCCTTTGGCGCTACAGCCATTAATCCTTACCTGGCACTTTCAACTATTCGCGATTTGAGGATACAAGGTAGATTGGGAGATGAATTGGATTCCAATCAGCTTAAGAAAAATTATAAAAAGGCGATTAATGATGGATTGTTGAAAGTGTTTTCAAAGATGGGAATCTCCACTTTACAATCCTACCAGGGAGCGCAGATTTTTGAAATCCTTGGCATTAATAAGTCGGTAATAGATAAATATTTTGTTGGCGCTACATCGAGAATTGACGGAATGGGACTTGATGAAATTGCGAAGGAAATTTTGGTAAAACACTCCTTTTCATTCAGCAAGAAAGATATTCCTTTTGATGGTCTCACCGTTGGTGGTATATATAAATGGAGAAGAAAAGGAGAGTTTCATTTATTTAACCCGGTTACTATTCATCTGCTTCAACATTCCACAAGAATGGGTGATTACAAAATTTTCAAAAAGTATTCAAAAGCGGTAAATGAACAAAGTGAAAAAGCGGTTACCTTAAGAAGTCTGTTCAGATTCAAGAAAAACCGCCCATCTATTTCAATTGATGAAGTGGAGCCGGCGGAAATTATCTATAAAAGATTTGCTACAGGTGCTATGTCTTTCGGCTCTATTTCGTGGGAAGCCCATACTTTGCTGGCAATTGCAATGAACAGGCTGGGAGGCAAAAGCAACACCGGTGAAGGAGGAGAAGATGAAGTTCGTTATGAAAAACTGCCTAATGGAGATTCAATGCGTAGCGCTATCAAACAGGTAGCCTCTGCGAGATTTGGTGTTACAAGTTGGTATTTAAGTGAAGCGGACGAACTGCAGATAAAAATGGCACAAGGGGCTAAACCAGGTGAAGGAGGCCAGTTGCCAGGTTTTAAAGTAGATGAATGGATCGGAAAAGTAAGACATGCAACCCCTGGAGTTGGATTGATATCACCACCACCGCATCATGATATTTATTCCATTGAAGATTTGGCCCAATTAATTTTTGATCTAAAAAATGCCAACAGGAATGCAAGAATAAATGTAAAGCTCGTTTCAAAAGCCGGGGTCGGTACAATTGCTGCAGGTGTTGCAAAAGCCAAGGCAGATGTTATATTAATCTCGGGTCACGACGGTGGTACCGGTGCTTCACCGATGAGTTCTATCAGGCATGCCGGTTTGCCCTGGGAATTAGGGCTTGCTGAAACTCACCAGACTTTAGTAAAAAATAAACTGCGTAGCAGGGTTGTGGTGCAAGCGGATGGACAGTTAAAAACTGGCCGTGATATTGCCATTGCAACTTTACTTGGCGCTGAAGAATGGGGCGTTGCTACTGCCGCCTTAATAGTAGAAGGTTGTATAATGATGCGTAAATGTCATTTGAATTCATGTCCTGTCGGCGTTGCTACACAAGATCCCGAGTTACGTAAGCGCTTTACAGGAGATGCAGACCATGTCGTTAATCTCTTTAAATTCTTAACACAGGAACTAAGAGAAATTATGGCTGAACTTGGATTCAGAACCATTAATGAAATGGTGGGCCAGGCGGATTTCCTCGAAAAAAGAGAACAGATTGATCATTGGAAATTCAGCAAACTGGATCTTTCTCCTATTTTGTACAAAGAACCGTCCGGCAAATATATTGGCCTTTATAAATCTGAAGAACAGGATCATGGTTTGAATGAAATATTGGATTGGGAATTATTGAAGGTAGCTCAGGCCGCTTTGGAAAATCAGAAAAAAGTAAAGGCTTCATTTAATATCAGGAATACTGACAGGACAACAGGAACGCTTTTATCAAACGAAATTTCTAAAAAATATAAAGGTGCGGGCTTGCCTGATGGGACCATTCATTTCAAATTTACCGGAACAGCAGGGCAAAGTTTTGCGGCTTTCAACACCAAAGGCGTGACAATGGAACTGGAAGGAGATGCCAATGATTATTTTGGAAAAGGATTAAGTGGTGCAAAAGTGATTATCTATCCTTCAAAAGATGCTGGTTTTGTTCCTGAAGAAAATATCATAATCGGAAATGTTGCTTTTTATGGCGCTACATCCGGTGAAGCATTTATTCGTGGAAAGGCAGGAGAGCGCTTCTGTGTTCGTAATTCAGGCGCTGATGTGGTAGTTGAAGGTGTGGGAGATCACGGTTGTGAATATATGACCGGTGGAAATGCAGTTATCCTCGGTGAAACCGGAAGAAATTTTGCAGCCGGAATGAGTGGAGGAATTGCGTATGTGTATGATGTACAACATAACTTTGATGCACTTTGCAATAAAGAAATGGTAGATCTTGACCAACTTGATGAAAATGATGAGAGGTTTTTGCACGAAATGATAACGAAACAATATAAGTTAACAGGAAGTTCTGTAGCCAAATTCATTTTAAACGATTTTGAAAATCAGCTAAAATCATTTGTGAAAGTATTTCCTAAGGATTATAAAAAAGTGCTGCAGAAAGGAATTGCAGCTAAAGAAGTTAATATTAATAAATAAAAGAAATAATTACTGGAATGGGGAAAGTAACTGGATTTTTAGAATTTACAAGAGAACTGCCAAAAAAAAGGCCTCCTGAAAAAAGAGTCAAAGATTTTAAGGAATTTGAAGAATTGTATTCAAATGAAAAATTAAATCAGCAATCGGCAAGATGCATGGATTGCGGAACGCCCTTTTGCCATGATGGATGCCCTTTAGGAAATCTAATACCGGATTTCAATGATGCCGTTTACCGTAAAAACTGGGAAGAAGCATACGAGATTCTTTCCTCAACAAATAATTTTCCCGAGTTTACCGGAAGAATCTGCCCGGCTCCCTGTGAATCTTCATGCGTATTAGGCATCAATCAACCAGCGGTTACAATTGAAGAAATCGAGAAGCATATAATAGAGATTGCCTTTGAAAAAGGGTTGGTAAAAGCAAAAATACCAGCAGTTAGAACAGGAAAAAAAATTGCAATTATCGGTTCCGGGCCTGCGGGATTAGCGGCTGCGGCACAATTGAATTCTGTTGGCCATACAGTTACCGTTTTTGAAAGAGATGATGAACCCGGAGGTTTGTTGCGCTATGGTATTCCTGATTTCAAATTGGAAAAATGGGTAATTGAACGGAGGATCAATTTGATGAAGGAGGAAGGAGTAGAAATTAAATGTAACGCTAATGTCGGCGTTAATATTAGCGTAAATGAGCTGTTAAGAGAATATAACGCTATTATTTTAGCGGGAGGTTCAACTATTCCCAGAGACCTTACCATTCCGGGACGTGAATTAAAAGGGATTCATTTTGCAATGGATTTTTTAAAGCAGCAGAATAGAAGAGTTTCACTGAAGAATGTAACTGAAGAAAACATTTTTGCTTCTGATAAAAACGTAGTAGTAATTGGTGGCGGAGATACGGGAAGCGATTGTGTAGGAACTTCTAACCGGCAAAAAGCCGCTTCTGTTACTCAATTTGAACTCATGCCAAAACCGCCTGGAAGCCGTACGCCTTTTATGCCATGGCCAACTTACCCGATGATTCTGAAAACTTCCAGTTCTCATGAGGAAGGTGTAAAAAGACATTGGGCAATCGCCACTAAAGAATTTATCGGGGATGAAAACGGAAACCTTAAAGCCTTAAAGATTGTAGATCTTGAATGGAAATTTACAGAAGAAAATAAACCTGCACAGTTTGTTGAAGTAGCTGGTACTGAAACAGAAATTCCATGTGAACTCGCTCTGCTGGCGATGGGATTTGTACATCCACAACATGAAGGTTTGTTGAGCCAGCTTGAAGTTGAACTGGATGAAAGAGGTAATATAAAGGCTTCTGATAAAGAATTTCACACAAATATTTCCAAAATATTTGCAGCCGGAGACATGAGGCGCGGGCAGTCATTAGTTGTTTGGGCAATTTCTGAAGGAAGAGAATGTGCAAGAAAAGTTGATGAATACCTCATGGGCTTTTCATTATTACCCTCAAAAGATCAAAACATTCTTCATCAGGTCTAATTGAGCTTACTACTGTGATTTAGTGAGAATTGAGCCAGTTAAAAATTGCTGCCTTTGATTATTTAAATGATAGGAGTTCCTCAGTGGTTGCTGAACAATTCACTGAAATCAGAAATGCACTTAACAGTAACAGGTATTGATTTCGTTCTCTTGATATTTACTCAGCATTAGTAAGGGCCTTCCACAACAAGTCTTTCAATTCAACAAGGCCTTTATTGGTCATTGATGAAATAAAAATATGTGGAATATTTTCAGGCAATTCTTTTTCAATCGCTTCTTTCAATTCTTTATCCAGCATATCACTCTTGCTTATCGCAATCAGGAATTTTTTATCAAGCAACTCCGGGTTGTACTCTTTCAATTCGTTTAGCAAAATTTTAAATTCTTCCTTGTGATCTTTACTGTCGGCAGGTATCACAAAAAGCAAAACCGGGTTGCGCTCAATGTGTCGTAAAAAACGATAACCGAGTCCTTTACCTTCTGCCGCGCCTTCAATAATACCCGGAAGATCGGCAACACAAAAACTTTTGTTATCACGATAAGGAACCATGCCAAGTTGAGGCGTTAAAGTAGTGAAAGCATAACCAGCGATCTTTGGTTTGGCAGCAGTAATTACAGAAAGCAATGTGGATTTCCCTGCATTTGGAAAACCAACCAAACCCACATCTGCAAGCACTTTCAGTTCTAAAACCACAATACTTTCTTCACCAGGTTCTCCCGGCTGCGCATGTTGCGGAGCCTGGTTTGTCGGAGTTGCAAAATGAGAATTGCCGAGACCACCACGTCCTCCGGTCAACAAAATTTTTTCTTCTCCATCTTCCATTATTTCTACTTTTCTTTCATCTTCTTCAACGGTAGCAATCGTACCCAATGGAACTTCAATTATCACGTCTTTTCCGTCATGACCGGTGCAATTATTCTTACTACCATTTTGCCCGTTTTCTGCAAAAACATTTTTATAATAACGCAAATGCAAAAGCGTCCAGAGATTTTTGTTGCCTTTCAAAATGATGTGCCCTCCACGGCCCCCGTCACCTCCATCAGGTCCGCCAAAAGCGGTCAATTTATTCCTGAGAAAATGCCTGCTCCCTGCACCTCCATGACCGCTCCTGCAAAATATTTTTATAAGATCAATAAAGTTTGATTTTTCCATCCGGTAAATTTCGTAAAGTTTTAAGAATGCTTTTTTGTAATGTTACAAGAAAAAATATGATTAAAATAATAACTTTTACAGGAGTAATTTTTTTATTTGCCTGCTCATCCAATAAAAAAACTGTTGATTCTGTAGAACTTCCTGCATGTTTGAAAGCCAAAATAGATTCGATGACCGCAAATCCAAATGAAGGAAAACCACAATCAATTACACGTTATACTTATCATGAAAAAACAGTTTATTATCTCAAGGCGCCTTGTTGTGATAAATACAATATCGTGTTTGACAGTACTTGCAACATTTTGGGATATCCCGACGGCGGTTTTACAGGAAGAGGCGATGGAAAAATGCCTGATTTTTTTAAAGAAGCAAAAGATGAAAAAGTAGTGTGGAGCCAGAATCCGCAAAAGTAGAAATATCTTTGCTTCTTACTCTCATTGTTTTATAATTAGGATTAGATTCTTTTTTATTCCCTTTTCCTAAAGGATCACAGCTTGTTTGTATTCTAGGATTAAGAAACTACCAAATTTAATTTTTCTGTTCGCAAGTTTATGCAGCAATCTGGTAGTTTTACTGTTCCTGAATCATAACATTAAAAATTAAAAGGCTTGATTCTTGTGGAAATATTTTTAATTTTTCAAACCAGGATTACTTTTAATTTGTTGATTTACTGTTGTTGAATAAAACATTTATCACTTAACTTTTAAAACAGAATTATGAAAATAAAATCTTTAGGAAACCAGGGATTAAAGGCTTCGGAAATTGGTCTTGGCTGCATGGGGATGAGTGAATTTTATGGAGAAAAAAATGATGAAGAATCAATAAAAACGATTCACCGCGCTTTTGAACTTGGAGTTACTTTTTTTGATACTGCCGATATGTATGGTCCTTACCTAAATGAAAAATTAGTAGGAAAAGCGATTGCTCCTTTTAGAAAAGAAATAACACTTGCCACCAAATTTGGAATAGTCAGAGACCCGGAAAACCCAAAAAAACGTGGTGTAAACGGAAGGCCTGAATATGTAAAAAGTTCTGTTGAGGGAAGCTTAAAAAGATTAAATGTGGAAGTAATCGATCTTTATTATTTGCATCGTAAAGATCCGGATACGCCAATTGAAGAAACGATTGGAGCAATGGCGGATTTGGTAAAAGAAGGAAAGATTCGGGGAATTGGGGTAAGTGAAGTGAACGCTGAAACACTTCGCAAGGCTCATGCAACTCATCCACTTTCTGCT
Organism: uncultured Chitinophagaceae bacterium; assembly: GCA_963811285.1. Classification (GTDB taxonomy): domain Bacteria; phylum Bacteroidota; class Bacteroidia; order Chitinophagales; family Chitinophagaceae; genus Ginsengibacter. Next base: position 40,257 of record CAWEQV010000001.1, read on the forward strand.
TTGCAAACCGAATACAGTTTGTGGAGCCGAGGTGCTGAGGAAGATCTGATTCCAACGTGTAAGGAACTGGGAATTGCGTTTGTGGCTTACAGTCCGCTCGGTCGTGGTTTTCTCACAGGACAGATCAAAAAATTTGAAGATCTTGAAGAAAATGATTACCGTAGGTTTTCTCCCCGTTTTATGGGTGACAACTTTGATAAAAATATTGAGCTTGTAAAAAAAATAGAATCTATTGCGAAAGAAAAATTTTGCGCACCCGCTCAACTCGCTCTTGCATGGGTGCTGGCACAAGGCGATCATATTTTCCCGATACCGGGAACAAAAAGAGTAAAATATTTGGAAGAAAATGTAAAAGCGATTGCTATTACTTTATCAGAAAAAGACCTTGAACAAATAGAAAAAGTGTTTCCGAGAAATGTTGCCGCAGGAACACGGTACCCGGAAGCTTTTATGAAGTCAGTGAATTTATGACTTAAATTAGGTTTTGATATAAAATCAAGAGGCTGCTGTAACTTGAAAGAAGTTTTATTTTTTTTAGATAAACAAGTAAAATTCTTTTAAAACCAAATACATGAAAAAGACATTATTTCTGTTACTCGCTATTACATTTTTTTCAAACGAAATTGTAACTGCCCAAAATTTCTCCTTGGGTGTAAGAGGCGGCATTAGCATTCCAAATTTAACAGCCGGCGGCTCTCAAAAGAATCCTTTAAATACAGGATATAAATCGAGATTCGGACCCGATGCTGCGATTTTTGGCGAGCATAACTTTTCATCGTTATTTTCTATAGAACTAATGGTTGAGTACTCTTCGCAGGGTGGAAAAAAAGACGGCATGCAGGCTTTCACAACTCCTCCGGAAATGGCTGCCATGTTTCCTGCAGGACAAGCGCCCCAATATTTGTATGCGAATTATAATAGTGAAGCAAAGCTGAATTACCTTTTAGTTCCTGTTCTGGCAAAATTTAGCTGGGGAATATCGCATAAGACGCCTCTAAAAATCTATGTAGATGCCGGTTGATCCAGATAGTTACGAATGAAGTAACCGGTAGGCTGAAGGCAAAACTTCAATCGAAAATTCTTTAAAGCTTTCTGCGGGATCTCCATCAATATGCAAAGGCGCTAAGCATGGATTTTCAATCTTAATTTTATTGGTTTGAAAATAAAGAATATTGTTTTTATGAAAGTGTTTTGAATGAATACTTTTGATCCTTCCTGATAAAATTTGTTTGATAAAATATAAAACAGCCATCGCTTTGCCAGATTTTTTTACCACTACAATATCCAGCACACCATCACAAATACTGGCTTTCGGCGCTACTTTAAAATTATTCCCAAACTGATTACTGTTGGCAATCGTTATTAAAAAAGCTTCTACTTCAAAATTTTTACCATCCGCTTCAATTGTGAATGGAAAGGTCTTGGCGCTGCTGAAATTTTTTAAAGCGATTTTGGTATACGAGCTTATGCCCCGATTTTCGGCTTCAGAAAAATCATGGGCCACCTTAGCGTCGAAGCCAAGCCCGCAAATATGTGTACTCAATTTATTATTAATAAGTAAAGCGTCTGTGAGGGTTGATTTTCCAGCTAAAATTACATCTATGGATTTATCAACGGAGCTGGGAATTCCCGCAGTTCTTGCCAACCCGTTTCCAGAACCAACAGGTATAATACCAATATTTACAGACAGATTCAAAACAGCAGATACGATTGGCCTTATGCTTCCATCACCACCCGCAATTGCAATATCTGTTACATTCTCATTGATAACTTTTTGATACAAAAAATCATAGTCCCCTTCTTTCGATGTAAAGAGAATGTCAAAAGCAAGCCCCTTTTCTTCACATTTTCGCGTGATCTTTTCTTCCAGGTGCAACTTGTTTTTTGTTCCTGAAATCGGGTTTATGAAAAATAAAAATTTACGGCTCATAAATTTGGATGAAGTGTCAACAGCTTATTGAAATTATCTTTCAGCTAAAATAATTAAATATCCGGCAACTGTAAAAGCATCTATTCACCAAAAAGCAATATCAGAATTATTTGATGCAGTCTTTATTCAAGGGGAAGCCGTTCAACGATGCTTAGGACAGAAATTAATAATTGGACTTTATTAGGAATAATGGGGCAAGCGTTTTTCAGCTTTTCATAATCTAAAAACTCTTATCAATGAAAAATTACAAAAAACTTTATCAACTATTTTCAGTATTAAACCACATTTTTTATAGTAAGCTGAAATTTGGTATTAAGGCTCACTTCAAAATTATGCTCATTAATGATTTCCTGTGTAGCATCATCTTCCAGCATAACCTGCGCGAGATGCATAGCTAAAGTAGAGCCGCTGATGACATTGCCGACCTTTCCGTCCGTAAATTCTATCTTAAATTTATAACCGGCTTTTCTACCTGTACCGGCTCTTTCAAAGTCAATTCGATTAAGATCAAGGACCTGCTCCTCAGAAACGGACTTCTTCATTAAAATTCTAATGATTGGCAAATATTTTTTCCAGATGTGATTATACATTAAGAAGAGAGTTTTAAGAAGTGATATCAATATCCGGAGATCAGGTGCCGCCGTATTAAATTAAATTTTTAACTATTACGCGTTAAAATTAACGGAAATATTTTATCATGAAAAACTTTTAAGTTTTTAGGACTTGTAATCACCCGGAAAATACATAAAATAAACTTACAGCAAAAAAAATTCCATAAATTGGATATGAAGAAAACAGACCATAACGAAGGATACTGTTGATAAAAAACTTCACTCTTATATTTATTGAAGAAGAATTCCTTTTTAAAAACCAAAAAGAAAAAGGTAACTTAGAATAGCCACTAAATTTCATTATTTTTTTGTTCTTATTTTTGCCTACTTGGCAGATGTGGATTATAGTTATTAAATGGCAATAAAGCGTTCGATTCTTAATTTAAAATAACTTCACAATCATGCGATTTTTTGAGTCTTAAGAAAGCAAAGCGGCAAATAAACCTTTCATAAAATTATACCGTGTGTAGCTTAACAATTCATTAAATTTGTTATTGTCAACAACTTACTAAGGAATGGCATTTATTGATATTAAATTTCCCAAATCATTTTACCGGGCATTGCACATTCCTGCAAGTTCTACAAAAAGACAGCAATTAAAAGTTTTACAGAAGTTATTAAAAAGAGCGCGGTTTACTGAATTTGGACAAAAAAATCTCTTCGACCAAATACTGTTAAGCAAGCATCCCACAAAAAATTTTCAACGTGTCGTACCAACATTTACTTATGAAAAAATATTCAATGAATGGTGGTTCAGGGCTCTGGATGGTAAACCGGATGTTTGCTGGCCGGGAACGATTAAGTTTTTTGCCCTAAGCAGTGGTACCAGTGAAAGTTCCAGTAAATATATTCCAATTACAAAAGAATTGATCAGAGCGAATACGCTCACGAGTTTCAGGCAATTAATTAGCCTTGCATCATATAACAACGTTCCTAAAAAATATGTAGGCAAAGGTTGGCTAATGCTCGGTGGCAGTACTCATTTGCAAAAAACAGCCACTTATTATGCAGGAGATCTGAGTGGGATACAGGCTAAAAATATTCCATTCTGGTTCCAGGGAATGTATAAACCTGGAAAAAAAATTGCGAAAGTAACAGACTGGTCTAAAAAGTTGGATGAAATTGTTGAGAAAGCGCCGCAGTGGGATATCGCTTTTTTAGTAGGAGTTCCGGCATGGGTTCAATTATGCATGGAAAAAGTAATAGAAAAGTATGAACTTAATAACATCCATGAAATATGGCCTAATCTTGCATTTTATGTTCATGGTGGCGTAGCATTGGAACCTTATAAGAAGGGCTTTAATAAACTTTTAGGCAAACCGATTACCTATATTGAAACCTATCTTGCAAGTGAAGGATTTCTGGGTTATCAAAACAGGCAAAATGCAAAAGGGATGAGGTTAGCTACAAACAACAATATCTTTTTTGAATTTGTGCCTTTCGACTCGAATAATTTCGACATCGATGGGAACATGGTTGAAAATCCGCAAACTTTAATGGTGCATGAGGTTGAAAAAGGTAAGAATTATGCAATACTGATAAGTACCAATGCCGGTACCTGGCGCTATCTCATAGGCGATACAGTTCAATTTGTAGATGTTGAAAAATCAGAGATTGTAATAACCGGGCGCACCAAGCATTTTTTAAGCCTCGCGGGGGAGCATTTGAGTGTTGATAATATGAATAAAGCCATAAATCTGGTCAGTGAAGATTTGAATATTTCTATAGGCGAGTTTACCGTTGCAGGAGTGCCATATGGAGATTTTTTCGCTCACCATTGGTTTATTGGTACAGATGATAAGGTAAATTCTGAAACACTGAAGTTTCTGCTGGATAAAAAATTAAAAGAATTAAATGATGATTATGAGGTAGAAAGAAATCATGCTTTGAAAGAAATTATTGTGGACGTTTTGAGTGAAGAGACTTTTATGAGTTTTATGAAATTAAAAGGCAAAGTTGGTGGTCAACATAAATTTCCCCGCGTTTTAAAAGGTAAAATGCTTGACGAATGGAAGAAATTCCTGAAAGAAGTGAAAGTTTAAATCCGATGCAGTAAAGCAAATTTTAATTATTATTTTAATTTTACCAGCTTCTTTTTCTTAATAAATAAAAATCCCTCTTTTATAAATGGTTGATATTATTGAAGCAATACTCAAGGGGATAGCAATGGGACTATTGCTCGTAATATCAGTAGGGCCTGTGATATTTACTATCATCAAACAAAGTATTAACAATGGTAAGGGTGGAGGTTTTAGTTTTGTAGTAGGCGTGTGGATCAGTGATTTTTTACTTGTTGTGCTCAGCAATCTATTTTCACAATTAGTAACTACCGTAATGGATTTCAAATTACAAATAGGAATTGCGGGAAGTATCTTTTTGATGGGAATGGGTGTTTTTTATATCTTTTTCAAAAAAGTTCACATTCATCCGGAAGACGTTTCCACTCCTTTGAAAACCAGCGACCATGCTAAAATAGCCTTGCAGGGATTTTTATTAAACTCGTTAAATCCGGCCGTTATTGCTTTCTGGCTTACCGCTGCTACCGCGATTGCGGTTTCACATAATATCAGAGATCGTATCATTATTTTTGCTACTGCACTTATTTTGAACATGTCTGCCGATATAGCGAAAGTTACTCTGGCAGGCAAATTGCGCAAAAAATTAACAGTTAAAAACATTCGCTTGATCAACAAGGTTTCCGGTTTGATACTTGTCGTTTTTGGCACCGTTTTGCTTTTAGGAGTTTTGTTTTTTGTAAGAAAAATTTAATTTTATGCGTATCTTTTTCATTTTGTCCCTTACTTTATTTTATGCTTGCAATTGTGCTGCGCAAAATGATTTACTCATTCTGAAAAAGAATAACAGGACGATCAAGTCCTTCTTCCCCGGCAGTGAAATCGATTTTTCAACTGATGTAAGATACTATGAAGGAGAAATCACTGCTATAAAAAGGGATTCAATTTTCCTCGTTCAATATGATATCCGGCATTTTTATTCTCCCAACCTTGGCGTTTTTATCCCGGATACCGTTTCCACGTATCCTTTCGTAGTTCCATTCAAGGATATTATTTCAATTGGGAATAACACAAAGAATTTTAACTGGAATGCTTCCGGTGCTGCGCTTTTTGGAGGCGGTGTCTTACTGACAACAGCTGGGCTCATCACCTGGATATTCGCTAAACCAAACACACGTTATTATGCCAGGCCTCAATTAGTTATTGGTGCTGCGGTTCTTGGGGGAATCGGGTATCTTTTATTAAAATCGGGAAAAAAATCAATCAAATTGGGAAAAAAATATACATTGCGCTATATAAAACTGAAATAGTAAAATCATCTTTTTTTGGATAATAAAAAGCCCTACTTTAGAAAACGCGGTTTATTCAGAAGGCTTGGCCGGACATTATTAAAAATCATTTTATACGGATTTCTTCTTTCCATCCTGTACATTTTTTTTTGTAAATGGATCAATCCGCCCATAACTATTACACAGTTTAATAGCTTTATTACCGGCAAAGGCCTTCACAGAAATTATATAGATTACGATGAAATGGGATCAAATATAAAACTGGCTGTTATGGCTGGTGAAGACCAATTGTTTCCCGACCACAATGGTTTTGATTTTAAAAGTATCCAAAAAGCCATCAAGCATAATCAAAAAAGTAAGTCATTACGCGGTGCGAGTACGATCAGTCAACAAGTGGCAAAAAACGTTTTCCTTTGGCAACATGGTGGATATTTCAGGAAAGGACTGGAAGTATATTTTACTTTTATGATTGAAACATTATGGAGCAAGAAAAGGATTCTTGAGATGTACCTGAATGTAGCTCAAACAGGCCCGGGAATTTTTGGAGTAGAAGCAGCAGCCCAACATTATTTTAATAAACATGCTAAAGAACTTTCACGCAAGGAAGCCGCTATGATTGCTTCGTGCCTTCCTAATCCTACTTTATTTACCATTCATCCTATGTCGCATAGAGTTGCTTATCGCTATCCATGGATAATGCATCAAATGAATAATTTGGAAGCGGATCCTGATATACAAGCATTATTAACTAGAAAATAAGACCGGTCTTCAAAATAAAGAACCCGACTTGAATGGATTTATTATCGCAATACTGTAGTACCAATGCATAATACGAGCCGTTTAATTTTTTAAATTCAGTACTGTTCTTAAGGTTTAAAACTATCGCCTGAAATACAAATAAATAATTGCATTTTTCATTTTTTGCCAAAAAAAAGAAGCGGCGCCAAACCGCTCCTTTCACATAATGTTATACTACAGTTACTACTTCCTCTACTGTTAGATTTTGAAATCCGTCCACTTTTCTTTTGAGTTACCGGAAGCAACCACATTCTCAATAAATGCCATTCCTCTAATCCCATCCTCAATGCCCGGAAAATCAAGCATTTCTTTCGTTGGTTCGTTACCTTCCATTTTTGCCATTAATGTATGAGCAAAATTTCTGTAAATATTTCCAAAAGCTTCAAGATATCCTTCCGGATGGCCGCCGGGAGTACGGCAATTGTTGCTTGCAAAACTGCTCAGTTTTGGATAGTTGGTGCCAGCCCTCAATACTTCCGTAGGCTTGTCAACCCACTTAACCAGCAAGGTATTAGGCTCCTGCTGTCTCCATTCAATACCGCCATTTTCTCCATAAATCCTGATCTTTAAATTGTTCTCTTCACCCACAGCCACCTGTGAAGCCATTAATACACCAGGTACATTATCATTAAAACGTAACAGTACATTTCCATCATCATCCAAGGCGCGTCCGGGAACGATAATATTTAAGTCAGCGCAAAGTTTCGTGATTTGTAAACCAGAAATATATTCTGCAAGATGAGCCGCGTGTGTTCCTATATCGCCCATAGCACCTGCCTTTCCGGATTTCTTGGGATCCGTACGCCATGAAGCCTGAGCATTGCCTTCCCTTTCTGACAACCGGCTCAGCCAACCCTGTGAATATTCAACTATAATCTTCCTCAGCTTACCAAAATCACCGTTTTTTACCATCTCACGCGCTTGCTTTACCATAGGATAGCCAGAATAGGTATGGGTGAGACATAATATCTTGCCACTATCCTCCAGCTTCTTTTTTAAATCTTTCGCTTCCTGTAAAGTGAAGGTCATCGGCTTTTCTATCACTACATTAAATCCATGTTCAAGAGCCATAGCTGCAGGAGCATAATGGGCAAAATTGGGAGTGACAATTGTAATAAAATCAATCCTTTTGTCTTCTGGCATCTCACTTTCTTTTTTTATCATTTCTTCAAAAGTGAGATAAGTTCTGTCTTCTGGAAGAAATAATTCTTTGCCTGATTCTTTTGCAATTTCGGGATTGGTACTTAATGCGCCGCAACTTAATTCGATCAATCCATCCATATTCGCGGCAATTCGATGGATTGCGCCAATAAAGGCGTTTTTACCGCCGCCTACCATTCCCATTCGTAGTTTTCTCATACTAAAAAATTAGAAAATTAGAAAATTATAGTTGTTTTAAAGTTATTTTAAAATCAAAAACTGATGCACTCTTTGAGCTCCTTCTCTGTATAAGCAAGATTATGCTTTTTCAATACATCTGCAGGAACGCCATTCCATTGGTTTGGCGTATTTCCCACATATCCCACATCCTTAATACCCATTTGAGAAGTATAAAAACCAGTGGCGGTAAGGTTACGCATCAGATTAAAAAACTTTACACCAGGTTGCATTTCCGGCTTTGCTTTTTTAGGCCACGCGATTTCATCGACCATTTCCATCTGTTGCTGGTGATTGCATTCAGCAAAAGCATTCTTATACCTATTTAAACATTGCATATCAAGCCAATGAAGTCCGCCACGCATGGGAACCTGGTTTTCCGGTTTATCTTTTACAATGAACTCAATAAAATCCGGAACTTTCGCGTCTGAAGCGCTTCCACTTACGTCGTCTTTTGGAATGATAATATCTGCCAGGATTGTAATCGCCTGCATTTCATGAGATGTAAAAAAGGTATATGATTTTACTTCATCCAAATGTTTCACCTCTTCCTTCATGAGGCCCGGGTGCTTTTCGGCTGACTTTTCCGGTACTTTTTTTAATACTGTTTTTTTATCAGAAGTTTCACAGGCTTCCACTAAAAAACCGGAAGATACTGTTCCGAGAACCATTACTTTCAGTGATTTTCTTCTGTCCATTTTATAAAGATTTAAAATAGAAATTCGCTAAAAAAGTTTGTTTACTAAATCTCATTTTTCTTCAACTGGTCAACAATATATTCTGAAGTGCGCATTGATAAAGCAAGAATGGTCCACGTGATATTTTTGTCGCCCTGAGACACGAACTGGCCGCCATCGACATTAAAAAGGTTTTTACATTCATGCGCCTGCGCCCATTTATTTAAAGGCGCTTGTTTGGGATCATTTCCCATTCTAATCGTTCCTGCTTCATGAATGATATTACCTGGCGCGTGCAAACCGTAATTATTTTCAGGGCCGTCATCATCGCCCCAAATACTAACCGCTCCCATTGAATGCAAAATGCTGGCAAAGGTTTCTTTCATATGCTTTGCCTGTTTTATTTCGTAATCAGAATATTTTGTATGAAAACGCAACACGGGAATTCCATACACATCCACCACATCGGGATCAATTTCACAATAATTATCATGGCGAGCTACTGCTTCACCGCGGCCGGCCATACCTACGTGAGAACCAAAGAAATAACGGTAATCTTCTTTTAAAGAAGCGCCGTAACCTCCCGCTTCTTTTTGTTTCCCTTTTACTTTATATGTGCCATTCAGATTTTCAATGCCCCATTGAAAGCCATACAACGGCATTCCAAATCCACCTCCGTATTCAATATGATAACCGCGGGGGAAATCGAGTTTTTTATTGTCAAGCCACCACGGCGTGTAAACATGCATTCCTCCAACACCATCTTCGTTGTAACGTTTCCTGTCAAAAAGTTCCGGAATGATTCCTCCCATATCGGCCCCTGTAGAATCGTGCAGGTAATGACCTACTATATCACTTCCATTTGCCAAACCGTTAGGATGGCGTGGTGATTTTGAATTCAATAACAGCCTTGCAGATTCACATGTGCTTGCTCCAAGAATTACCGTTTTCCCCATTACCTGGTATTCCTGCATGTCGGTTTTATCAACATAGGAAACGCCGGTAGCCAAACCGTCTTTATTGGTTAAAACTTCGCGCGCCATAGCATTAACTACCAAATCAACATTTCCGGTAGCCAGCGCAGGAAGCACGAGAGCGGAAGAAGAAGAAAAATCTGCAAATATTTTGCAACTGCGGCCACATTGGGCGCAATAAAAACATTGGCCACGTGTGTCATTTATTTTTTTTGTAAGAATAGAAAGCCTTGAAGGAATGACAGGAATTCCAATACCTGTTGCCGCTTTCTTGATCATTAATTCATGCAAGCGCGGTTTTGGCGGTGGAAGAAAAATGCCATCAGGCGCATCTACCAATCCTTCATTGGTTCCAAAAACACCAAGCAGTTTGTCAATTTTATTGTAGTAAGGTTTTACATCATCATAACTTATCGGCCAGTCGTCGCCGAGGCCATCGATGCTTTTTCTTTTAAAATCTTTGGGACCGAAACGAAGTGAGATTCTTCCCCAGTGATTGGTTCTGCCACCTACCATTCTTGCACGCCACCATTCCCAATCGGAACCTTTGGCATTGGTATAAGGTTCGCCGTCAATTTCCCAGCCCCAATAGCAACCATCAAAATCGCCAAACGGGCGGAACTTTGTGCTGGCACCTCTTCGGGGGGATTCCCATGGATTTTGCAATTGCTTTGAATCAACTGCAGGATTATAATTTGGACCGGCTTCAAGCAAACAAACTTTTAAACCCGCTTTTGACAAAACATAAGCAGCCATTCCGCCACCTGCCCCGGAACCAATGATAATTGCATCATATTTTTTTGGCTGAACTTTTATTTGAAAATCTCCCATATCAAAAACCGGAATTTAAAAATCAGGCATGAAAGTAGGAATTCTTAAGGAAAATGATGATGATTTTTTTATCCTTCCCAAAAATCACTCAGAGTGTTGCGGAAAAATAAAAATTCCAAAAATTGGTTGCTTTACTGCGAACAAAAATAAAGTAGATAGTAAATGAACTTACAAAATAAAAGCTGGCCAAATTTCCCTTCCTTCTTCAAAAAAAGCTTTTAAAGAAAAATGACAGTAATGCGAAAATGTGTACATTTAAACTTCAATCCATTATTGAACGTTTGCTTTTTGTATTTTTTCTTTGAAAAACTCATTTTAATTAGATTGGAAACACCGCTTTTAAATGTGTTGAGCTTAATTTTTTAATCAAAATAACAGTAGGGTTTGAAATAGCTAATTCCCTTCTGAGGAAGTGGTAGATTGAAAATGTAGTAGATTATTGCATCAGTTATCCCAGAAGTTGTATGCCTGTTATTTTTACTTTTTTTTGAAGATAAGTCGAAATAGTTGATATTACAATAATCCATTCTAAAAAATCACAAAATGAAAATTACGCGAAGAAATGTAATAAAAGATATCGCGCTCAGTGCTTCTGCACTTGCAATCGCGCCAAATATCTCTTTTGCTAAAAGTGTCAAAGAAAAAAAACTGCAAAAATTGAAAGGAAATATCAATCATTCTGTTTGTCAGTGGACCTTCAATTATCTTTCTCTGGATGATTTGTGCACCACCGTTAAAAACATCGGCTTCAGTGCCATTGATTTGCTTAAACCTAAGGACTGGCCTACTCTTCAGAAACATGGTGTTTATTGTTCCATGTGTTATACCAATGGCGATAATAATCTCTATAAAGGATTCAACAACCCTGAAAACCACGAACATTTAATTAAAGATTACCTTGAAGTAATTCCTGAAATGTCAAAATATAATTATAAAAACCTTATCTGTTTCAGTGGCGCACGCAACGGGTTGGATGATGAAACCGGGATGAAAAATTGTGCGGAGGCAATTGATAAAATTTTGCCTTTGGCAAAGGAGCATGGCGTTACTTTAATAATGGAATTGCTTAATAGTAAGATTGATCATAAAGATTACCAGTGCGACCATACAACGTGGGGCGTACAATTATGTAAAAAAATCAATGCAGAAAATTTTAAACTGCTCTACGATATTTACCACATGCAAATTGATGAAGGAGATATTATCAGAACGATAAAAGAAAATTATCAATATATCGCACATTACCATACAGGAGGTGTTCCGGGCAGGCATGAAATAAATGACACACAGGAATTACATTATCCTGCAGTAATGAGAGCGATAAAAGATACAGGATATAAAGGTTACGTAGCCCAGGAATTTATGCCCACAAGAGAAAATAAAGTTGATTCACTTGAGGAAGCAGTTAAAATTTGCGACGTATAAATCCGGTGATAGTAATAAAAAGTTGGCAGATGAATAACGAAAATTAAAATCTTTCGTATTTGTTTCTTTACTGGAAAGGAGTTTACAAAATAAAAGTCAAAACTTATAATTGTACCCGATAATTGAAATCTACAGGTATATTAAAATTTAAAAATAAATGGCAGAAAATACCTATGATGCAATCGTAATCGGATCAGGAATTTCAGGCGGCTGGGCAGCTAAAGAGCTTACAGAAAAAGGACTCAAAACTATTATGCTTGAAAGAGGTAAAAACATTGAACATGTAAAAGATTATGTAAATGCGGTAAAAGGTCCCTGGGAGTTTGCCCATCGTGGAGGCCGAACAGACGAAATGATCAAAGATTATCCAGTTTTAAGAAGAGATTATCCTTTAAATGAAATGAACCTCGACTGGTGGGTAAATGAAAAAGATTGTCCGTATACAGAAGTAAAACGCTTTGATTGGTTTCGTGGTTACCAGGTAGGTGGACGCTCTCTTTTATGGGGAAGGCAAACCTACCGCTGGAGCGATTTTGATTTTGAAGCCAATGCAAAAGAAGGCATTGGAACCGATTGGCCTATAAGATATAAAGATATAGAACCGTGGTATACTTATGTTGAGAAATTTGCAGGCATAAGCGGTTCAAAAGAGAATTTGCCTCAATTACCCGACAGTCACTTTATGCCACCAATGGATATGAATGTGGTAGAAAAGGATGTTGCTGTAAGAATAAAACAACATTACAATAATAAGCGGCAAATGATCATTGGGCGCTGCGCCAATATTACACTCCCGATCCAGGAAAGAACCAACTGCCAATACAGGAATAAATGCTGGCTCGGATGCCCGTTTGGTGGCTATTTCAGTACACAATCATCTACTTTACCTGCCGCTATGAAGACAGGAAATTTAACCATTCGCCCGTGGTCTATTGTTACAAAAATCCTTTACGACAAGGATACCAAAAAGGCAAAAGGAGTGGAGATTCTTGATGCGGAAACCAATAAAACTTACCAATATTTTGCAAAAGTTATTTTTCTAAATGCTTCTACTTTCAACAGTGCGTGGATTTTAATGAATTCAGCAACTGATATATGGCCTGACGGACTTGGAAGCAGTAGTGGTGAGTTGGGGCACAATGTAATGGATCACCATTTGGGCGTCGGCGCTTCAGGGACCGTGGAAGGTTATGACGATAAATATATTTATGGAAGACGTGCCAATGGAATTTATATTCCACGTTTCAGGAATTTATTTGGTGACAAAAGGGATTACGTTAGGGGTTTCGGTTACCAGGGAAGTGCCGGAAGGGAAGGATGGAGCCGAAATATTGCCGAAATGAATATAGGTGGAGATTTCAAAGATGCACTTGCAGAGCCCGGCGACTGGACAATGGGAATTGGCGGATTTGGAGAAATTCTTCCTTACCATGAAAATAAAGTCACTCTGGACAAAAATAAAAAAGATAAATGGGGACTAAATGTTCTTGCTTTTGATTGTGAATGGAAAGATAATGAAAGAAAGATGAGAATAGACATGAAGAATGACGCAATGGAAATGCTGGAAGCTGCCGGTGTAAAAAACGTTCATGGCTATGACGGTGATGGAACAATGGGAAGAGGCATCCATGAAATGGGAACGGCAAGAATGGGTCATGATCCAAAATCTTCTGTTTTAAACAAATGGAACCAGGTTTGGGATGCACAAAATGTCTTTGTTACTGATGGAGCATTTATGGCTTCATCTAATTGTGTAAACCCATCTTTAACTTATATGGCAATGACAGCCAGAACTGTTGACCATGCGGTTAGTGAGATGAAAAAAGGGAATATTTAATGTTTTTGAAACACTTGATGTTTTGAAAACCACTTTAAATTTAAATTCAAAATAATATTATGGATGACCCAAAAAAACCCGTCTTAAATTCATCCAGGAGGAATTTTATAAAAAATACAGCGCTCACAGGAGCCGGTTTTATAATTGTTCCCCGGCATGTATTAGGCGGAAAAGGATTTACAGCTCCCAGTGACATGTTAACTATCGCAAGTATCGGGGTAGGTGGAAAGGGAGAAGATGACATCAATCATTTTTATTCGGGCGGGAAGGCTAATATCGGATTCCTTTGTGATGTAGATACCAGGCGTGCAGCAAATTCGATAAAAAAATTCCCAAAGGCGAAGTTTTATACAGATTGGCGGGAACTTCTTGACAAAGACCACAAAAATTTTGATGCCGTATCTGTTTCTACTCCTGACCATACACATGCGGTAGCCGCTTATTCTGCAATGAGCCTGGGAAAGCCGGTATATGTTCAAAAACCGCTCACACATGATGTTTATGAAGCACGTATGCTGACAAAAGCGGCAAAAAAATATAAAGTGGTAACACAAATGGGAAACCAGGGAGCTTCGGGTGATGGCGTAAGGCAAATGCAGGAATGGTATGATGCAGGTATTATTGGTGATGTACATACAGTTTATTGCTGGACGAACAGGCCGGTTTGGCCACAAGGAATTCCAAGGCCGACGGCCGCTGATCCTATTCCACCGGAACTGGCGTGGAACTTATGGCTGGGCACTGCTCCTGAAAAAAATTATTTTGATAATCTGGTTCCTTTTAACTGGCGCGGGTGGTGGGATTACGGTACCGGCGCTCTTGGAGATATGGGATGTCATATTGTTCAGCCGGCTTTCGCCGTTTTGGATTTGGGATATATCAATTCAGTTCAGGCAAGCGTCGGAACTGTGTATGTCGGTGAATTCAAGCAGGCCTATTTTCCTGAAAGCTGTCCTCCGTCAAGCCACGTAACCATGAAGTTTCCAAAAACCTCTAAAACGCAAGGGCCTGTTGAATTGCATTGGATGGATGGAGGAATTCAACCTGCAAGGCCTCCGGAATTAGGACCAAATGAAGTTTTTGGTGATGGTGGAAATGGCACTTATTTTATCGGAACAAAAGGAAGCATGATGTGCAGTACTTATGGTGCCAATCCGCGGTTATTGCCCACTTCTAAAACCGACGAAGTAAAAGTTCCACAGAAATATCCACGTGTTCCCGGCGGTGAAAACGGCCATTATACCGAATGGGTAGAAGCAGCAAAAGCGGGTTATGGTAAAATACCTTTAAGCTCTGATTTTGCAGTGGCTGGTCCTTTAACAGAAGCGCTTCTTATGGCCAACCTCGCGATCAGGGGTTATAATATTCGTAATCCGGCTACCAATGGCGGATTTAATTATCCCGCCCAATATGTAGAATTAATTTGGGATAATGATGACATGAAAGTTACAAATGTGGATGAAGTAAATCAATTCATCAAACGCGATTACCGAAATGGTTTCGGCGTTACTTATAATGTATAACTTTAAAAGTTTATTATAATGAATAGAAGAGAAGCAGTTCAATATATTTCAATTATCGTCGGTGGAAGCGTTATTGGTAGCAGCGCCTTTTTAGCCGGTTGTACGAGTAATCCGTCCGGCACATCAATGACTTTTTCTGATAGCGATGTTGCCATTTTGGATGAAGTTGCGGATACCATTTTGCCCACTACTAAAACACCCGGAGCAAAAGCTGCTAAAGTTGGGCAGTTTATGACGGTAATGGTAAATGATTGTTACGACACACCTGACCAAAAAATCTTTCATGAAGGGCTGACAAAACTTAACAAAGCTTCGAACAAAAAATATGATAAAGATTTTGTGAAATTATCACCTCAGCAACGCCATAATTTGTTGGTAGAATTGGATAAAGCATCAGCAGATTTTCAACAAAAAGTGGATGCAGAATATGCTAAACTTTCGGATGAACAAATGCATGAAATGACTATGAAGAAAAACTTTGACGGTAAAGATCCGTCGTCGGATAAAAGGCGTGCAGATCCCAATTACTATTATTCAATGATGAAGCAGCTTACTTTGCTTGGCTATTTCACTTCAGAAATTGGTTGCAAACAAGCAAGGCGCTATGTGGAAACTCCCGGAAGATATGACGGTGACCTTCCTTATAAAAAAGGAGATAAAGCGTTTGCTTAAAAAATGAATTTTTGTATGAATCGCTGTTGAAAAACGGCGATTTTTTTTGCTCTTCTGTTAGTAAATAAACAAAAAATACCAATTTTAATTTTACTCTTTGACAGTCGTATCGCTATAATTTTTAAAAAACAAGCGTTGCTGTTTCAGGTTATTGGAAAGGTCATCCAATTTTTTCTGAATGTCGCCGGTGTCTAACTGCAGGGTAGCTTTTGACCTGTTGATCCTTTTTATTTTATCATTGGCTGAAACCAGCAGCTTTTGAACGTTTTGAAAAAGAATTTGCACTTCAGTAGAAGATTTTTCCGGTTGAAATTGATTGTTACGGTAATTAAGAAAAACGTTTAAAGAATTAAGTGCAGAATTATAATCATCAACAGCAGTATTATAAAGATCCGCGTCTGAATCCTGGTTCAACACTTCCATCTGAAACTTTATTCTTTCAATTTTTGTTTCAATTTTATTATAAGGCCATCCGGCGTTTTCAATCCTTGATGCTTCAGAAGCATACCGTGAAAGCCGGTCCATGTATTTAATCGCTTCCAGCGAATCTTTATAATTGAAATAATTTTTCCTCTTATTCTCTGACGTGTTTCCTCTCACAAAATCATTATAATTTACCGGGTAATTTAAAAGCTGAAATACCGGATCAAATGGAAGATGTGTTTGAATAAATTCTTCGGGAGAAACATTAAAATATCTATAGTGAGGAACAAAACTCACGCCGCCGACAGGGCCGGCATCCCATGTTGGATCATACAAACGCCAACTGCTATCAACATATGCCACACACCACACATGCGGCGCTCTATCCAGGCTTCCACCTTGTTTTGTAAATCCTTCCACAACAAAAGAATTGATACCACATTGAGTAGCTACATCAGTAAAAATAGCAGCAAAATTTTCGCACACACCTCTTTTTCTGTGAAGCGCCCAGCTTACGCGCTCTTCATTGTCTTCATCCAGGATTACATAATGGATGCTGTCAGCATCATATTTTATATTAGCGGTTATCCATGAATAAATGGCGGCAATCTTTTTATCATCAGAATCAAAATGTGAATTGATATATGCTGCAATACCGGCAGAAGTAGCGGTTTGTGAAGAAGGTATATTCACATAAACTCTTTCAGCGTCAAAATGATCTTGAGCAAATGCTGTATGAGCCAGCAAGAAAAACAATATCAAAATTGAAAGCCGCTTCATCTAATAAAGTTAGAAATCGTTTTTGAAAAATATTTTATAAAAAACTTTTTGACAGTAATCAAACAAAAAACAAGAATTTTTATTCTCCCTTTTTTCAAAAAAAATTCCTTAACAAAATCTTATCTGTCAGCCATTAATCTTTTTTTCAAAAATTCTTTCTCATAATTGTGAACGGCTTTAAAATCCGGCTCCAATAAAAATTATGAAAAATACACTTTTACTCCTCAGTTTCGTACTCATTTCAACTTTCACTTTTGCACAAACCACTCCTTCATTTGGCGTAAAAGCCGGTGTTTTATCTTCAGGAATGCGGGGCGATGCAGTCAATAGCTTTAATAATATTTTGGATTTTACTAACGGAAAAGTGACCACGAAAAATTTTACCGGATTTTTCGCCGGCGGTTACGCAAGTTTACCAATGAGCGGCAATCTTTCTTTCGAACCAGGCATTTATTATTCACTTAAGGGCTACGAACTGGATGGTTCTATAGGTCTGAAGGGAATGAACTTTTTAGGAGCCAATGCAAAAGCAATTTTACAATCTCAATATGTTGATATTCCGGTTTTATTAAAGGGCAATTTTGGCGGTTTCCAGGTTTTTGCCGGACCACAGATTTCTTATCTGGCTCAGTCTAATTTAAAAACCACCGCAGGAGTTTTAGGAATTAATTTGCTGAATAAAAGCATGGATGTTACTTCTCAATTTAACCGCTGGGATGTAGGCGTGACAGGCGGAATTGGGTACCAATTTACAAATGGATTAAGCGTCAGCGCTTCTTATGATTACGGATTATCTAAAGTTGACGCGAATCAAAATCTAAACGCTTTTAATAATGCTATTAAAATAGGAATTGGAATTAATTTATAAATTTTTATCCCGGTTCGGCCGGGATTTTTTTAGTTTTCTTCGGAATGAAAATGTTTGAAAATCAAATCAGCTTTGGATTTGCCAATGGTTTCTTCAAGTTCCCTTTCTTCAAGCTCTTTAATTTTTTTTACAGATTTAAATTTTTTCAATAAAGTATGTGCCGTGTTTTTCCCAATTCCATTTATCATTTCCAATTCATTTACAAAAGTGCCGCGGCTTCTTTGGTTGCGATGAAAAGTAATTCCAAAACGATGGACTTCATCGCGCACTCTTCTTATTAGTTTTAAACTTTCACTGTCCCAAGGCAGTTTAATAGATTCTTTATCGCCCGGAAAAAATATTTCTTCTTCATTTTTTGCAAGCCCCACAACCGTTGTTTTTCCTTTCATCCCTATTTCCTGCAAACCTTCAACGGCTGCATTTAATTGGCCTTTTCCTCCATCAATTATAATCAATTGCGGCAAAGCAATTTCTTCCTTTAATAATCTTTTATACCTGCGGCTCACCACTTCTTTCATACTTGCAAAATCATTTATGCCGCTTACCGTTTTAATGTTAAACCTTCGGTATTCGTTTTTATCAGGCAACCCGTTTCTAAAATAAACCATTGCCGCAACCGGAAAACTTCCCTGGAAATTAGAATTATCAAAACATTCAATCTGTGTTGGAAGTGAAGGAAGATGAAGATCTTTTTGCAATTGTTCCAATACTTCCACTTTTTCTTTCTCAGTTCTTCCTTCAAGCCGAAGCATTTTCTTTCGCTTCATTTCTTCCATAAAATAATTCACGTTCTTCTCTGAAAGATCAAGCAATTTCTTCTTATCTCCTGCTTTTGGAATGGTAACGGTAATTCCTTCGCTCTCAAACTCTATTTCAAAAGGAACCACAATTTCAGTGGCTTCACTGTTGAATTTTTCACGTAAATCAATAATGGCCAAACTTAAGATTTCTTCATCAGTTTCATCCAGTTTCGGCTCTAAGGAAATGGTATGAGTTTGAATAATTGTACCGTTTTGTACCATTAAATAATTCACGTACGCCGTATTTTTTTCGCGCAAAATAGAGAAGACATCTACGTTTGAAAGCGATTTACTTACTATCACTGAGCGTGCCTGGTAATTTTCAAGACCTTCCAGTTTTCCTTTTATTATCGCCGCTTTTTCAAATTCCAATTGCGCAGAATAATAATTCATTTCTTCTTTGTAACGTTGAATAACCGGAGTCAAATTGCCTTTTATCATTTGCCTTATTTGCTGCAAACCTTCTTCATAATCTTCCTTGGATTGCAAGCCTTCACAAGGCCCTTTGCAATTTCCCAAATGATATTCAAGACAAACTTTAAACTTCCCTTTTGAAATATTCTTTTCTGTAAGATTTAATTTGCACGTCCTGAGAGGAATAAATTCTTTTATAAAATTCAGCAATTCACGAACTCTTCCAACAGAAGTGAATGGACCTAAATATTCTGATCCGTCATTTATTTTATTGCGCGTTAGAAAAATGCGGGGAAACGGTTCATTTTTTATTACAATGTACGGATAGGTTTTATCATCTTTTAAGTTGATATTAAACTTCGGTTGAAATTGTTTTATCAAAGAATTCTCCAAAAGAAAGGCATCCTGTTCACTATCAACGATAGTAAATTCAATGTGATCAATTCGTTTGACGAGTTCATGAGTTTTGTATCCGGTAAAAGTTTTGGTAAAATACGAACTCACCCTTTTCCTGATATTTTTTGCTTTTCCTACATAGATCAGTTCATTCTGATCATCAAAATATTTATAAATACCAGGATGAGCAGGTAAGGTTTTTATTATCGTTTGAAAAAATTCTACGGTCATAAAACTGAATCACTTTTTGTTGATGATTCACGGATCAATTGTCAAAATCCCAAATCATTTTTTCTTCTTTTATTTGCGGTTCCTCTCCTTGTTTTTGAGTTATGGTTCTGATACTGTACCATTTGTTTACCAGCCATGTGAGTTGACGCGTAATACTTTGATTGCCTGAATCTTTTTCTTTAACCATGTATATTCTTTCTATTAAGTTGTTTTGCGGATTCATATAAACATCCCAATGTGTAAGACCTAAAGAGTTCGGTAATCCTTTTTTTGGATCATAAGAAAAAGTATATGCATTGATCGTTTGATCAAGAAAAGAACTTTCTTTAAATAACGAATGCATACTGGCCGAATCAATCTCAGGAGAAAGAAATGGCAATGCATTTTTTCGTATATCCGATCTTTTCATCCATGTGGAATCTTTTTTCCCATTTTCAGTAATTACCTGCAACGGAGTTACCGGCATACTATCCAACTCTTTTAACTGCGCTCTCAAAAAATTGGTTACAGGAAAAATATTTGTGCTGTCGCCGTAAGTTGTAGTAGCAACTGATCTGGCAGTTTCACCGGAATGACAAGCGCTAAAAAAAAGAAAACAAGCAGCCAGGAGAAACAAAATCAATTTTTGCATGTGCAAAATTACAAATTAAAAAAAAGCCGTTGCAGGGTACGAAGCAACGGCCTTAAAAAAAATCAGTTAAAAAATTAAATCAATAGAACCTATATTATTTGAATTTTTATTTAGATATTCCAATTCTTATGCCATAATCTATGAAATGTTCTTTGGTAGGATAAAGATTTTTATAAGTAGAGAAGAGTTGGTATCTGAAATCAGGACCGAGGTGCCACTTTATTTTCTTGCCAATAAAAGTGATGTACGAGCCAAAATGCCCGTCAACGTTAGTTCTTCTTACGAGCATTGGATCGTTTACATAATATCTTCCGTCAGAGCTGATAAGGTAAGCATCATCTTTTAAAACGACTGAGGGTTCCAGTAATGAAGACACATCAACTTTTATCTTTGAAGATTTCCATATGTTGTATTGTATTCCAAGTGGGATTGAAGCTTGAATACTATAATTGACAAGGTTTATATGGTCCTGACTTTGGCCGTTTCCGTAGTGAGTAATATATGTTTTAGAATAAGTGCCTGTCTGATTATCATTTAGATTTAAAGTAGCAAAAGTGGGATGCACAAGATTAGATACATTGTTGAATCCGGAATAGCTCAGATTAAGACCAGTAATGAGTTGAAATTTCTTTGCAATTTGATAACTCATCTCTGCGCCTGTTTCAACGCCAAATCTTGGGTTGTGTATAATTTTAAAAGAAGGTTGATTTGACAAAACAACAATAGAGGAAGTATTATTCGAGGGTTGAATAGTTTTTTTATTAAATGAAACAGTGCTAATTACCGGATTTACATAAAATGTCCATTCAATCTTATTGTTCTTTTTCCTATGGGTCTTGTTGACGCTAATTGCCACATTCTGATTCAGAATATATTCATCAGGAAAAATAGGCTCAATTTTATCCGGGTTTATTAATTTTCCTGCAAGGGATTCGGAGGACAGAATAGAAAAGGTTTTATAAGAAACAGCAATAAATAAATCTCTTGTCAATTTTTCCTGCTGTTGAGCAAAAGCACGTTGAAGATCAGCATAATCCATTACACTTTTCGGCAAAAGAGAAACTTTAATTTTTTGTTGGTTCACTGCATTTACAACAGAAACATTTAGGTCAGGAAGCGTTGCTTCTTTTCTTTGGAGTGCAACAGTATTTGAAGGTATTGTATTTTGAATCTTAGATACAAATGTGCTTTTTCCAGATGCATTATTTACAACAATTGAAACAGAAGATGATGAAATTTTATCGGAAGCATTTTTATCTTCTGAATGAATTTTATTTTTTGTTGTTGTGTTTCTATTCGTTTTTAAATCAGTATTTGAGGAATTATTGCTACTGTTAATTGGAGATCCAAATGCTTTGCCGCCTTGTGGTTCAATGTCAGATTTTGAAGTAGCGATTGAAGGTTTTAAGTTAGAATGAGGGAAGCCATTGAAATGTTTTGCAGAATTGTTCAAACTGCCAATAGAAACAAGTGTAATCAAAAAAACAACAGCAACTGTAATTGATGGCCATTTACTTCCAGGATGTAAATTATTGTAAATACCATTCCATACACGTTTGGAAGGAGTCATCTTAAATTGATCCGCATGATCTTTAAGAGACTGTTCAAAATCACTCATATCGAATCTTCTTTCCATTTTTCATACGTTTCAGTTAGTGGGTGTCAGAGATTGAAAATCCACGAACAGATAACTATTTCAATTTCAATCTATTTCATAGAAACCATTCTCACACTTTCCCTGGGTTTCTGCAGTATCTTCTTCTTTATCAAAATCTCTTCCAACAATGCGCGTGCTCTTGTATATTGAGATCTACTCGTACTTTCTTCGATTTCCAATATTGTAGAAATTTCCTTATGAGAAAATCCTTCAATTGCATACAAATTGAGTACAGTTCTATAACCTATCGGCAATAATCTTATACATTCCACCACTTGTTTTGCCTGAAGCATGGACGGGATGTTATTATCGCTGATCTGGATACTCGATGCATGAACCAGGTCAACACTATCAGAGAACTTTTTATTTTTTTTCAAAATATTAATACAGGTATGGACGACGATTTTTCTAATCCATCCTTCCAACGCACCGGAACCTTTGTATTGATGGATTTGAGAATAAACTTTTATAAAACCTTCCTGAAGCATATCTTCAGCATCTTCCCTGTTGCGGGCATAACGATAGCAAACACCAAGCATACGCGGACTAAACCTGTTATATAAAGCCTCCTGTGCGGATGAAAGGTTATCAAGACAGCCTTGAAGCATGATCTCTTCTGTCATATTTGCTTGTTTAACCCTACTAAGATAAGACAATTTTTAACTTGAAATGCTGCATGAAAAAAAGTTTGTTAAATAAAAAATAGAAATTTTTTAATTTATAAACCTTCTACAGGATTTTTTTTAAATTTCATTGGATTTCAAAGTAAATACTCATAATGCAACTAATCCATATTAATCAGCACCTTTCCACTCATTTGCTCAGGTATAGGTAACTTCATCATGGTTAAAATCGTTGGTGCAATATCTCCAAGTTTTCCTGGTTCAATTTTCCCATGCCATTCCTTATCAATTATGAAAAACGGCACGAGGTTCTTAGTATGTGCAGTATTCGGTGTTCCATCTTCATTTACAACGTAATCAGCATTTCCATGATCGGCAGTCAGGAAAATCGTATATCCGTTTTCCAAACCAGTGGTAACAATTTCTTTTACACATTGGTCAACCGTTTCTACCGCTTTTATAACTGCATCCCAAACGCCGGTGTGTCCCACCATATCAGCATTAGCATAGTTAAGACAAATAAAATCAGCAGAATGTTTTTTTATCTCAGGCAGTAAAGCTTCTGTCACCTTAAAAGCACTCATTTCAGGTTGCATATCATAGGTGGCGACTTTTGGAGAAGGAATTAATATTCTGTTTTCTCCCTTAAAGGGAACTTCACGGCCTCCACTGAAGAAAAAAGTAACATGTGGATATTTTTCCGTTTCTGCAATACGAATTTGTTTTTTATCATTTGCCTGTAAAACTTCACCAATTGTATTTACCAGGTCATCTTTCTGAAAGATTACGCGGATATTTTTAAATGTATGATCGTAGAGTGTCATTGTCGTATAATCGAGTTTCAAGGGCTTCATATCATACTCAGGAAAAGCGGTCTGGGTAAGTGCCTCTGTAATTTCACGACAGCGATCGGTACGAAAGTTGAAACAAATCACTGCATCTCCGTCCATCATTTCAGAATCAGGGGTTTCTGCATTGATTACTGGTTTCAGGAATTCATCAGTTACATCTTTTTCGTAAGAAGTGCTGATTGTAGAAAAAATATTGGTGGTTACCTCGCCTTTTCTGTGTATCAAAGCATCATAAGCCACTTTTATTCTTTCCCATCTTTTATCACGGTCCATTGAATAGTATCGGCCTGTGATGGTAGCAATTTTACCAGTTGTTTTATCCAAATGTTGTTGAAGATCTTCTAAAAATCCAATTCCGCTTTTTGGATCAGTATCACGACCATCCGTAAATGCATGGATATAAACATTTTCTAACCCATGCTTTTCGCAAATAGTTGTGATCGCTTTTAAATGATTAATGTGTGAATGAACACCGCCATTACTCACCAATCCCATTAGATGCAAAGGCTTTCCGTTTTCTTTGGCATAATTTAAACTCTCAAGAAGAGCAGGATTTTTTTCGAATTCGCCATTCTCAATAGCTACATTAATCCTTTCCAGTTCCTGGAAAACGATACGTCCGGCACCAAGATTCAAATGCCCAACTTCACTGTTTCCCATCTGTCCTTCCGGCAGCCCTACGGCCCTGCCACAAGTTGTCAAAGTGGTGTGAGGATATTTTTCATAAAGTGAACTTACAAATGGTGTTTTGGCATTCTGAATTGCATCGCTTTCTTTCTTTTGCCCAAGGCCCCATCCATCCATTATAACTAAAATAACTTTTTTTGCTTCCATGTTTCAAAGCTAATTATTAGCATTTACATAATTAAAAGAATTTACAAATCATACCATAGTTTTATCAATTGGCATACTTTTGGACTTGTTTGGAACATAATTATTTTAAATGAAAAAATTTTTACTTTCTATTTTTATTGTAACCGCATTTTCTTCCTTCACTTACATTTCTTTCACCGAAGTGATTAATGCAATTAAATCGGGAAATGCAGCTGAAGTAGCGAAATATTTTGATAATACAGTTGAACTGACTCTGCCTGGAAAAAGTAATTCTTTCAGCAAAAGTCAGGCGCAGCTTGTATTACATGATTTTTTTAATCACAATGCGGTAAAAAATTTTGAAGTAATTCATCAAAGTGAAAATGCCGGTTCAGAATATTGTATTGGCAATTTAAACACTGCTAACGGTGTTTTTCGCACTACAATTTATATGAAACAGGTAGGTGCAAAACAACTAATCCAGGAACTTCGCTTTGAAAAATAATCAGATGAATTTTTATTAGCAAAATAAAAATCTGTACTATTTGTTTGCCTGCTGTAAAAACTAATTCGTCTTCAATCTTCTCCTAAGCCCAGAATAGTAAATGCAACACTTTCTCGGCCTTTTTTAGGATAATTTAATAAAGGAAATTAATAGCCCCTTTCATTCTTACCTTCCATATAATTGAGGAAAGCTTTATTCACGACCCGGTTTCCGCCCGGTGTTGGGTAATTGCCGGTGAAATACCAGTCACCTAAATTGGTAGGGCAACAATCATGCAAGTCTTCAATGGTTTGGTAAATAACTTCTACCGGAATATTTATTTCAGGCGGAGTGATTAATTCAGCAATTTTCTTGTCTATTTCTTCTAATGAAAAAGGTTTGTAAATTTCGCGTACAATATTTTGTGTATGTAATTGATTGTTTCTTTTTAGTTCTTTGGTTTTTTCAAAAAGGCACTGCAACTCTCCTTCCATTTCTCTTTCTTTTATCAATTCCATCGCTGCTTTGAATGCAACAAATTCACCCAGCTTACTCATGTCAATTCCATAACAATCAGGATATCTTATTTGTGGAGCTGAAGAAACAACAATAATTTTTTTAGGCTCAAGGCGTGAAAGCATCCTGATAATACTTTCACGCAGGGTAGTTCCGCGTACAATGGAATCATCAATGACAACAAGTGTATCAATCCCTTTCCTTACTGTTCCATAAGTGATATCATAAACATGCTGTACCATTTCATTGCGGTTCAGATCTTCAGTAATGAAAGTGCGCAATTTCACATCTTTTATTGCAATTTTTTCCATTCGCACCTTTCGGTTCAGCATCTCCGTTAGTTTCTCCTCATCATAATCTTTCCCCCAACTTAATATTCTTTCAGCTTTTATTTTATTCAAATAATCTTCAGCTCCTTTTACCATTCCATAAAAAGCAGTTTCAGCGGTATTGGGTATAAAAGAAAATATGGTATTCTTCAAATCGTAATCAATTGCTTTGAGCACTCTTTCACTTAAATGATAACCAAGGGCAATTCTTTCACGATAAATTTTTTCATCACTACCTCTCGAGAAATAAATGCGTTCAAAGCTACAGGCTTTTCTCTCTTTTGGCTCAAGTACCTGGTCTATAGAAAATTGTCCGTCAGGCTTCACAATTAATGCATTTCCGGGCATTAATTCCTTAACTACATTTTCTCCTACATTAAATGCAGTTCTTATGGCAGCTCTTTCGCTCGCGGCAACAATTACCTCATCATCAATATAATAATAACAAGGGCGTATTCCATGAGCATCTCTTACAACAAAAGCACTTCCATCGCCGGTTAGTCCGCCAAATGTAAATCCTCCATCAAAAAAAGGAACTGATTTCTTTAAAACAGAAGCAATATCAACGCTATCAGGAGAAGCTTCATCAGCTTTTATCAAGAAATGTTGAATTATTTCCATCATCGCTCCAAGATCGCTTTCCCGATCGTGCGCACATCTCGGGCTATTGATAATTGTATATAATTCAGCTTTATTAATAAGGTTGAAATTTCCCGCAAGTGCAAGATTTCGCGCCGGAATCGTATTTCTTTTTATAAATGGATGGCAAAATTCTATATTATTTTTTCCTTGTGTTCCATAACGCAGATGGCCGAGTAATAATTCACCCAAAAAGTCAACATGACCTTTCATCAATCCCGGATGTTGCTCAATATCAGGTTGATATTTTTTTATTTCATTTACCTGGTTTCCTATTTGTGAAAATAAATCAGCAATTGCCTGATTAGCGGTACTTCTTATCCTGTGTAAAAATGGATAACCGGGTTCTGTATTCAATTTAACAGCAGCAATTCCCGCCCCATCCTGTCCGCGGTTATGTTGTTTTTCCATCAACAAATAAAGCTTATTTAAGCCGTATAATACTGTACCATATTTTTGACGGTAATAGGAGAAAGGTTTACGTAGCCTTATAAAAGCAAGGCCGCATTCGTGTTTTATTTCGTCGCTCATATTGGAAAGAATGCAAAATTACGATTAATCTATTCGCAATCCATTTTCCACTGTTTTTATTCTGTTATAATATTGCTATTTTCGCCGTCTGTTAAATTAATCACCATTTGTAAAAGGTTGACAAATAGTTAAAAGCTGAATTGATATAAAAATATTTTTTTAACCGGTCGCCTTTTTTTAATTTAATTTCATACTTTGTATCAAAAAATAAAATATGGCAAGACCCGTCAGAAATAATGAAGTTGCAGGCAAGTTAAAAACCCTTAAAGAACAATTGGCCAGTTATAAAGAAGAACTGAAAACTGTACATCCTACGTTTAAAATATCAAAAAATGGTAAACGTTTGACTAATATAAATGCAACTATCGCCAAATTGGAAAGGGAGATAGAAGAGCTGAAAAAGAGGTAAAGTTGCTTTTAAAAACGGGAAGTTTTGTTTTCCATTAAAAGTTATTAGCGAATAAGCAATAAGTGCATTTCTCATTGTGAGAAGTGCATTTTTTCTTGGATCTATCCGGTAAGCTACTCGTTTCAATTAATCCTGGCCATCCCTTTCAAAGGGCAAAAGTTTACCTTTGCAAAAATTTTATGCTTTTGCCTTTCCTCAAGAACATTTATTGATAATATGAATACTGAACATCTATCTGAACAGCAAGTTATACGTAGAGAAAAATTAAAGGAATTTTCTAAATTGGGTATTGACCCTTTTCCTGCCGAATTGTATCCAGTAAATACAACTGCTGCTTTTATAAAAAAAAATTATAAGGAAGAGGAAAATAAAGATGATTTTTCTGATGTGTGCGTTGCCGGCCGTGTTCTCAGCATTCGTGATATGGGCAAAGCTTCTTTTGCTGTTCTCCAGGATTCTACCGGAAAAATTCAGTTGTATGTTCGCAGGGATGACATTTCAAAAGATGAAGACAAGACACTTTATAATGTTGTGTGGAAAAAGTTAATCGACATTGGTGATATCATTGGTGTAAAAGGTTATGTTTTTACTACAAAAACAGGTGAGACTTCTATTCATGTTTCAGAATTGAAAATTTTATCAAAGTCGCTACGGCCCTTGCCTGTTGTAAAAGAAAAAGATGGCGAAACTTTCGATGAAGTTACGGATGCGGAATTCCGTTACAGGCAGCGGTATGCGGATCTTATTGTAAATCCGCATGTGAAAGAAATTTTCATAAAAAGAACTAAAATGATGAACGCCATTCGTGATTTTTTAAATGAACGTGGCGCTTTGGAAGTAGATACGCCTGTTTTACAAAATATTCCCGGGGGCGCCGCTGCACGGCCTTTCAGAACGCATCATCATGCTCTTGATATTCCATTTTATTTGCGCATAGCCAATGAACTTTATTTGAAAAGATTGATTGTTGGCGGTTTTGATTGGGTGTATGAATTTAGCAGAAATTTCAGAAATGAAGGGATGGACAGAACGCACAATCCTGAATTTACTGTGCTTGAATTTTATGTGGCTTATAAAGATTACCTGTGGATGATGGAAACAACAGAACAGTTGTTGGAGAAAACGGCATTGACAGTAAATGGCACAACAAAAGTAATGAGTGGTGATAAAGAAATTGATTTTAAAGCGCCGTACAAAAGGATTAGTATGTATGATGCTATTAAAGAATATACGGGCGTTGATATCAGTGATAAAGATGAAGATGGATTGCGGGAAATATGTCAACAATTAGGCATACATGCAGATAAAACAATGGGTAAAGGAAAGTTGATTGATGAAATCTTTTCTGAAAAATGTGAAGATCATTTTGTGCAACCTACTTTTATAATTGATTACCCCGTTGAAATGAGCCCGCTTACAAAGAAACACAGGTCAAAAGCGGGACTTGTAGAGCGTTTTGAGTTGATCGTTAATGGAAAAGAAATTGCAAATGCTTACAGTGAATTAAATGATCCGTTAGAACAAAAAGAGCGTTTTGAAGAACAATCGAAACTCATGGAGCGGGGTGATGATGAAGCGATGTTTATTGACCAGGATTTTTTAAGAGCGCTTGAATATGGAATGCCTCCTACAAGCGGAATCGGTTTTGGAATAGATAGGATAGTGATGTTGTTGACTAATCAACCCTCTATCCAGGATGTACTTTTTTTTCCGCAAATGAGGCCTGAAAAAATATTTACTGAAGATAAAAAAAATCAGAGACAGGAAGATTCAAAATAAATTATTTAATTTTTTCGCTTACATCTTTTGGTTTTTTGTTATCTTAACTAAAAACTAACTGAATGTGGCAACTTCTTAAAGACTATTTCAGCTTTACTAAAAAAGAAAGAAAGGGCATTTTCATTATTATTTCAATTATCATTCTTATTGCTGTTCTTCCTTATTTTTTTCATTTTTTTATAAAAGATCAACCAGCGGATACAACCGAATTCGCCCGGGAAATTGCACAATTAAAAATCGATTCTTCTGATTCAAAAAATAATGAAGAATATTATAATGATTATACCCCTTCATTTAAAAAAGAGAAGCCGGTAAAAAAAGAAGTTTTTTATTTTGATCCAAATACTGCTTCTGAAAATGATTGGATTAGACTTGGTATCAGAAAACGAACTGCGCAAACCATTCAAAAATATATTTCAAAAGGGGGGAAGTTTTATAAGCCGCAGGATATAAAAAAGATTTATGGATTGAGCGAATCCGATGCAAACAGATTAATTCCTTATGTAACTATTTCCGAAGAAAAAAAGGAATATCGAAGCTATCAAAGTCAATTTCCAGAAACCAAAACGTATAAAACGAAACAGATTCCCGGGCCAATTAATATCAATGTTGCCGACACTTCCTCTTTTATTGCATTACCAGGAATTGGAAGCGTTCTTTCAAAAAGGATAATTTCATTCAGGGAAAAACTTGGCGGTTTTTATTCTGTGGATCAAATCGCAGAAACTTATAATCTTCCTGATTCGACTTTCGAAAAAATAAAAAAATATTTATCAGTTAACAGTAAAGCAATAAAAAAGATTAATATTAATTCTGCATCAATTGACGAAATGAAAGCGCATCCATATATTAATTATTCTATTGCGAACGCTATTTTCCAATACAGGCAGCAACATGGAAGCTTTAATTCTATTGATGATCTAAAAAAAATCATGACAATCGATGATGAATTTATTAATAAAATTTCGCCATACCTGGCTTTTAAATAGATTCTTTCAGTAAACAAATAAATAAAGGCGATTTTTATTTTTCAGATTTCTCAAACATTATTTTTAATAAAAATCCTTTTAGTTAACAGTAAACAAAGAAATAAGAATGATTTTTGTTTGCTTCTTAAAAAGCATTTAAAGATTATCATCAAATTCTTGCTCAGATCAAATTAAACAAAATGAATAATTGTTTTATTCATTCTAAATTGCAAAACAGAAAAGTTAAAAACTATGGATTTTGCGACAAACGAATTAACGGCGCAGGTAGCAGAAACGGTAAAACAATTTGCTGAACAATATATCCGCCCACACGTGATGGAATGGGACGAAACGCAGGAATTTCCTGTTCACGTTTTAAAGGAACTGGGAAAACTTGGGCTTATGGGCATTTTGGTGCCACAGAAATACGGAGGAAGTGGACTTGGATATTTTGAATATAGCGCGGCCATACAGGAAATTGCAAAAGTTTGCGGTTCCATCGGACTTTCATTTGCTGCCCACAATTCTCTTTGTACCGGTCATATTCTTGCCTTTGGAAATGAAGAACAGAAGAAAGAATTTTTGCCAAAATTAGCTTCGGCGGAATATATTGGCGCATGGGGATTGACAGAACCAAATACGGGAAGTGATGCAGGAAATATGCAATGCATCGCTGAAAAGGACGGAGATGAATGGGTGATCAACGGGACAAAAAGCTGGATCACACATGGAAAAAGCGGTGATGTTGCAGTAGTTATTTGCAGAACAGGAGAGCCAAGAACCCGCGATAATTCTACTTCATTCATTGTGAAGCGTGGAACTAAAGGTTTTCTGGCGGGAAAAAAAGAAAATAAACTGGGAATGCGCGCCAGTGAAACCGCTGAAATGATTTTTGATAATTGCCGGATTCCCGATTCTGCAAGAATGGGCGGTGTGGGAGATGGATTTAAACAAGCGATGTTGGTTTTGGATGGCGGTCGAATTTCAATAGCCGCACTGGGGCTTGGTATTGCCAAAGGCGCTTACGAAGCATCAGTGCAATATTCGAAAGAAAGATACCAGTTTGGAAAACCGATTTCGGATTTCCAGGCAATTTCATTTAAGCTTGCCGATATGGCTACCGAAATTCAAGCCTCGGAATTATTAATCGACCAGGCATGCGATTTAAAAAACCGCGGGGAAAACGTTACAAAGGAAGCAGCGATGGCGAAATATTTTTCAAGCGAAGTTGCAGTGAAGGTTTCTACTGATGCCGTGCAAATTTTTGGCGGCTATGGATACACGAAAGATTTTCCTGTGGAAAAGTTTTATCGCGACAGCAAACTCTGCACTATAGGCGAAGGCACCAGCGAAATTCAAAAAATTGTTATCGCTCGTGAGGTACTAAAATAAGACTATTCATTTTTATCACCCCCAAAAAAGCCGCTGAGATTTTTTTTCGCAAAATCTTCAATGTTTTCATCTTTTGCACCCGGAATAAAATCTGAAATTTTACTCATAAGATCACTGTTGTTTTTAATTGGATCTTCTACGGTTGATTGGACGTCTTCGGGTGTGGTTCCCGGTCCTGAAGGTGTAGTTCCTGATTGAAAAAGGTTATCAATGGCACCACCGACCATCGGAAATTTTTCTTTAAGATAATCGGCAATTGTACTTAGAATTTTGTGCGACTCTTCTGCAGAAAGTCCATGATTGCTTTGAAGTTTTTGGATCAATTCATCCATATATATTTCATTTTTATTTGATGTATAAAAGTAATCTTTTTTATAAAACATAATGTCATATTTATTAGGCACTTGTTTTTATCTCAGTACTTTTGCTATACCCGAAATAGTTAATTTAATCTTTATGAAATCATTATTCTCATCAATTGTGCTTCTGTTTCTCGTTACTATCCACACTTAGTTCATTTGCCCAGGATAAAACAGTGAAAGACCTTCAAAGTGAGGCAAGCAAGAATATAAAAAAAGAAATTATAGACAGCAGCAAAACCTGGAATACCGGTGGTCAGTTTGATTTGAATCTTGCCCAGGGAAGCCAGAGTAACTGGGCGGCGGGTGGCGACGATTTTTCGTTTTCATTGAATTCATATTTAGGGGTATACGCTTTTTACAGGAAAGGTGCTTATAGTTGGGATAATACCCTGGATCTAAATTATGGTTTCTTAAATACCACAAGCCTTGGCAGCAGGAAAAATGATGATAGAATAAATTTGTTAACAAAAGCCGGACGAAAAATTGCGCCAAAATTAAGCCTCTCTGCACTGTTCAATTTTCGCTCACAATTTTCAAAAGGATATAATTATAACAGCGACGGGACCAAGGATTTACTCTCTGATTTCATGTCGCCGGCTTATATTTTGTTGAGTCTTGGGCTTGATTACAAACCCGTAGAAGGGCTTTCAATTTTTGTTTCGCCAATTACTTCAAGATGGACAATTGTAAGAAATGATAGCTTGTCGGCCAAAGGTGCTTATGGTGTGCCTGCCGGAGAAAAAAGTAAAAATGAAATAGGCGCTTTTGTGACAGTTAATTATCTAAAAAATATTAGCAAAACAATTACCTACAAAGGGAGGCTGGATTTGTTTTCCAACTATGAACATAATCCGCAGAATGTCGATGTGTTGATGAATAATATGTTTACCGCTAAAGTGTCTAAAGTGCTAACGGCAAGTGTGGGCCTTGATCTTATTTACGATGATGATGTAAAACTTTTTGGACCCAATCATGATTCACCGGGATTACAATTAAAATCGCAGATCGCAGTGGGAATGAGTTTGAAATTTTGAAGTACCAGTAATCAATAATTTTTATAGATTTTCAATAATTCCTGCAATTCCTTGTCCGCCGCCAACACAGGCTGTTACTATACCATATTTTTTATTCAATCTTTTGAGATCATTCATAATCTGAATTGTCAATTTAGCCCCAGTGCAGCCAAGCGGATGACCGAGTGCAATGGCGCCGCCATTGATGTTAACTTTTCCCGGATCGAGTTCCAGTGATTTTATTACAGCGACTGATTGCGAAGCAAAAGCTTCATTCAATTCTACCAAATCAATTTGAGAAAGATTCATTCCGGCTTGTTTTAAAACTTTCGGTACCGCTTCCACAGGCCCGATTCCCATCACCCTCGGATGAACTCCTGCACTAGCACAAGCAACCAATCGCGCGATTGGTTTCAATTTTAATTCATTCATCATTTTTTCGCTCATCACAATTACGAAAGCGGCACCATCACTGGTTTGTGAAGAATTTCCTGCAGTAACTGTTCCTCCTACTGCAAACGCTGGTTTTAATTTTGAAAGCGCTTCCATCGAAGTATCTGCGCGAACTCCTTCATCTGTATCAACTATAAAAGATTTCTTTTGCTTTTTCAAATTCTCATCGAGATAAACTTCTTCAACTTCCATCGGAAGAATACCGTTCTTAAAATAGCCATTCTTAATGGCGCTCAAAGCTTTTTCATGAGAATGCAGACTAAACTCATCCTGCTGCTCACGTGAAATATTGAATTCTTTTGCAACCGCTTCCGCCGTTAAGCCCATGCTTAAATAATAGTCAGGCGTTTCTGAAGTAACGGAATAGGCCGGCACGGTTTTCCATCCTGAAGTAGGCACCATTGTCATACTTTCTGTTCCGCCCGCGATAATACAATCGGCCATTCCACTCCTGATTTTGGCAGTTGCAATAGCGATAGTTTCCAATCCGCTGGCGCAATAACGGTTTACTGTCATTCCGGGAACCGAAATTCCGAGCGCTCTTACACTTATCATTCTACCGATCTGTAATCCTTGCTCCGCTTCAGGTACAGCGTTTCCCACAATAAGGTCATCAACCCTATTGCTTTCTAATTCAGGCACAGAGTTTAATAATCCTTTGATGAGATCAACTGCAAGATCATCGGGACGGTAAAAACGAAAACCTCCGCGCTTTGCTTTGGTCACTGCTGTTCGGTATCCCGCTACTATATATGCTTCCATAAATTTTTTCTCGTTGATGATATAGGCAATTTAAGATTTATCCAGATTACAGCCTTCAGAACATTCTTTAGTTTTTCATTTTTTTTTGAATTCTGTTGCTCACTGCTCATAAATAAAATAGTGATGCGCATTTATCGAAATAGTGCGTATATTTGAACCATGAAGGCAAGATTAAACTTAACAATTGACGAGAAGTTATTGGATAGCATAAAGGCATATGCTGCACGTCAACAGAAAAGTGTTTCTGAACTGGTTGAAAATTATTTCAAAAACCTTTCACGTCCATCACACAGAAAGCACATAATAGATTTCGTAAAAGATCTGGAACCTCCGAAAATAAAGCCAGAAGAGGATTTAAAGGAATTATTTTACCAGGAACAAGCAAAAAAACATGGCTTTTAAAGTCTTTTTAGATGTAAATATTATACTTGATCTAACTTTAAAAAGGGAAGCTTATGCGGAAGCTGAACAGATTTTTGAACGCATTATAAGCGGGCAAATTCAAGGATTTATTACTCCGGCTGTAGTACATATGGCAGGATATTGGCTCACCAAATACTATGGAGTTGGCCAGGCAAAAAAGTTGTTGTTGCTTCTTCTCACAGACGTAAAGGTGATTGATATTTCTCATGAAATAACAATAGCGGCGCTCAATTCTAAAATAAACGATATTGAAGATGCTTTACAATATTATACCGCAATTCATCATAAGCTTGACTGCTTTATCTTAAGGGACAAGCGATTAAAAAAAGATAGTCTTCCAATTTTGCCCGTATATACTTCGAGCGAATTTCTCAAAGAATTTGTTTAACGTTTAAAATTATTTTTATTTTCAATCCAAATAATTTCCTACAATCGGCATTCTTCTTCCGGTTCCGAAAGCCTTTGGCGAGATGCGGATAATTGGGCAAAACTGGTTTCTTTTATATTCATTCCTGTTTACCAATTTTAAAATTCTGTCAACCAGAGCTGCATCAAATCCCATTGCTTTTATTTCATGCGGGCCTTGAACTCTTTCAATATATTGATACAAAATTTCATCAAGAATATCATATGGCGGTAAACTATCTATATCTTTCTGCCCCGGTCTCAATTCTGCTGAAGGAGCTTTGGTAATGATATTCCCAGGAATAATTTCTTTTTCCCTGTTGATGTATTTCGCGAGTTCATAAACCTGTTGTTTGTAACAATCTCCCAAAACACCAATTCCTCCGGCCATATCGCCGTAAAGTGTTCCATAACCTGTTGCCAATTCACTTTTGTTAGAAGTGTTTAATAGGATGTACCCAAATTTATTGGCAATAGACATCAATAAATTCCCTCTTGTTCTGCTTTGAATATTTTCCTCAGCTACGTTAAAAGGCAAATCATTAAAAACCGGTTTAAGTTCTTTTAAAAAGGATTCGAAAATATTTTTGATAGGAATTATATCGTAAGGATTTCCAAGGGTTTTACTTAACTGTTCTGCATCTGAAATGGAATGAGAACTTGAATATTCCGAAGGCATTAAAACCGCTCTCACATTTTCTTTTCCCAGTGCGTTACAAGCAAGTGCAATCGTAACAGCGCTGTCAATACCGCCGCTACTGCCAATGATAGCTTTTGTAAAACCCATTTTTGTAAAATAATCTTTGATGCCTAAAACGATTGCCTCGTAAACCTGTTGAATATTCAGGGATGGCATGAATTCAATGGGGTCCAGAAGAATGTTTGCAACTTCACTTTCAGGCCTTATGATTGGCGCTTCAAAAGTACCGTCATCGTTCAAATTTACTTCTTTCAACTCTTCTTTGAACTGAGAAAGCTCATGGCAAAGATTGGCGTCTTTATCAAAACATAACGACACGCCATCAAAAATAATTTCTGTCTGGCTGCCAACCGCATTACAATAAATAAGTGGAATTTTATACTTTAAAACATTTGCTTTTATCGTCGCTCTGCGGTCATCCGCATGCGTGTAATCAAAAGGCGAGGCAGAAATATTAATCATCACATCCGGTCGCTGTTCCATCAAAATATCCATCGGGCAAATGCGATAAAGGGGATTATCACCTAGGTTCCAGATATCTTCACAAATAGTTAATGCGATTTTTTTTCCCTTAAACTTAATTACATTCCATGTAAAAGCAGGTTCAAAATAACGGTATTCATCAAATAC
The DNA here is from genome assembly GCA_963811285.1 of uncultured Chitinophagaceae bacterium. Classification (GTDB taxonomy): domain Bacteria; phylum Bacteroidota; class Bacteroidia; order Chitinophagales; family Chitinophagaceae; genus Ginsengibacter. Next base: position 76,498 of record CAWEQV010000001.1, read on the forward strand.
ATCGTAATTGGGCAAACAGGTTTTATGCGTTACACCTTTTATCTCTTTTTGATAAAGAAAAAAGGCAGCGTTAAAAAGATCTTTCCCTTCGCTTACCGGGTTTCTGTCAGGAGAGCCAACTATAACACCAATAGCATCAGCATATTGTTTTATTTTTTCAATGCTATTAAAACACCTGTCAATAAAATCTTTGAAGTCGAGAAAATCTTTGGCAGGATAGCCACAGATGCTCATTTCACTGAATACAATGAGGTCAGCATTTTCACTTTTTGCCTCTTCAATCGCTTTTATGATTTTATCCAGATTCTTTTCAAAATTACCAATGTGATAATTTTGTTGTGCAAGAAAAATTTTCATTTTGTAAAATTAAGCCAGAATAAAATCACTGAGAATTCTTTCATTTAACAAAATTGTCTTTAATTTTTTGCTTTTATTTGAGGTATGAGAAAGTTCCTAATTTGTTTGTTTACTGCAGCAGTTTTTATTTCATGTAATAGTAACCAGAATATTCCAGATGTTTCTTCCATAAAGGTGAACCTGGAAACAAGAAGATTTGAAAAAGATTTTTTTGCAATTGACACTTCCAAAGTTGCCGAATCGATGCATTCAATCTTACAAGAATTTCCTGATTTTCTTCCTTTATTTACTGCAAATATTTTAGGGCTCGATCTTGATAGTTTATTAGTTCCAGGAAATAAAGAACACCAAGCCATCCGCATGTTTATTCATGATTATATGCCTTTGAAAGATTCTGCAGAATTGCTCTATAATAATTTTGATAAAGAAAAAAGTGATATAGAACAAGGATTGAAATTTGTGAAATATTATTTCCCAAAATATAAAATTCCTGAATCCATCATAACTTTCATCGGGCCTATCAATGCCAATTTTGAAACATCGTTTGGTGTGCAGGGTGACGTTCTTACCACCAAAAGTTTGGGAATTGGACTACAACTTCACATGGGCAAATACTTTTCTTTTTACCGAAGCCGCGAAGGGCTCGAAGAATATCCTGATTTTTTGTCAAACAATTTTGATAAAGAACACATTCCTGTAAACTCTATGAGAAATATCGTGGATGATTTGTTTCCAAAAACATTGAAGGGTGCTGCATTAATTGAACAAATGGTTGACCGCGGAAGAAGGATGTATTTGCTTACAAGATTTTTGCCTTACACACCGGAATATTTGTGCATGGCGTATACAAAGAAGCAAATGCAAGATGCTGAGAAAAATGAAGCAGTTATCTGGGATTTCTTTTTGAACAACAATCTTTTGAACAAAACTGATGATAATATCGTTCAAAATTATATCGGGGAAAGTCCAAAAACTGCTGAGCTTGGTGAAGATGCACCAGGAAATATCGGCACCTTTTCCGGTTTGCAGATTGTTAAAAAGTTTATGGAATTATATCCGAAAACAACCCTTACTGAATTAATGAAAATGAATCCAAGAGAAATTTACGACAAGTCGAAATATAAGCCGAGGATTTAGTTTAGTTTAGTAGGCACGACCATTTCAAAAGCAGGAATATTGATAATGAATGTTTGTTTGTTATGGAAGTTTTCCATAAAATACAATCCGTGCATTTTGCCCATTTCGCTACGCAAATTACAACCGCTTACATATTGGTATTTTTCTCCTGAATTAATAACAGGCTGTATGCCGATTACGCCTTCGCCTTCTACTTCACGATGTTCAGAAGTGCTGTCGAATATATACCAATGGCGCCTTAGTAACTGAACCGGAAATGTATTATTGTTTTCGAGAGTGATACGGTAAGCAAACATATATTCACTGTTTACAGGATTGCTGTATTCAGGTTGATAAAAAGTTTCCACGCTTACGGTTACACCTTCAGATATTTTTGAGACCATAGTTTTTATGTTGTGATAAGGTTATTAAAACTGGTTAAGTCAATAAATTAAATTTTGCGTGATTTCCTATATCCGTTGTTTAAAAGCCACTGTAATATTTTTTCCCGGTGATCGCCCTGGATGATAATTTCATTGTCTTTTGCTGAGCCTCCGGAACCACAAAAAGATTTTAATTTTTTTGCCATCCCCTCTATTTCTGTTTCTTTCATTGCGAATCCTTTTATAATAGAAACCACTTTTCCACCACGGTGTTTTTTATCAAGAACAATCTTTAACCCTTGTTCTGCCGGAGGTAAAAAGTTTTCCGTGTCTTCCTCATTAAAAGAATTAAAATTCTCTGCCGTTGAATAAACAATTCCTCCTTTTTTATATAACTTTTTCTTTGGCATTTTATTGTGTTATTTCTGCTTTCAAACTTAAATCCAAACTTATGGCCTGGTGAATAATTGCTCCACTCGAAACAAAATCAATTCCTGTAGCAGCATAGCTTTCAATGTTTTCTAAAGTAATTCCGCCACTCGCTTCTGTTTCAAATTGCCCGTTGATTATTTTTAAAGCTTCTTTTATTTTCTCAGGAGAAAAATTGTCGAGCATAATGCGGTTTATTTTTCCTGCTTCCATTACTTTTTTTACATCTTCAATGGTTCTTGTTTCTACTTCAATTTTTAAGCCCGGCTTTACTTCCTGAACATAATCATAAGCTTTGTTAATGGCTTTTTCGATTCCTCCGCAAAAATCAATGTGATTATCTTTCAAAATAATCATGTCGTACAATCCAAACCGGTGGTTAACTGCTCCACCAATTTTTACTGCTTCTTTTTCTATCAATCGAAAATTTGGCGTTGTTTTCCTGGTGTCTAACAATTTGGTGCGATATCCTTTTAGTTTGTCTGTATACTGCCTGGTAAGAGTTGCTATTCCGCTCATTCGTTGCATACAATTAAGTACCAATCTTTCGCAGGAAAGAATGGTCCAAACTTTCGCACTTACTTCAAAAGCCATTTCGCCATAATTCATTTCATCCCCATCATTTTTGATTTTGTTGATCGTAGCCTTGGGTTCAACAAACCGGAATATTTCTTCTGCTATATCGACTCCCGCAAGGATACCTTTATCTTTGATTTTTAAAATTGCCTTTCCTTTCGCATTTTTTTTTATACATGCGCGTGTAGAATGGTCACCATCACCCAAATCTTCTTTAAGAGCATTGGATATAAAATCTTCAAGTTTGGTTTGATAATCTTTCGGAAAGCCCATAAAACAAATGTATGTAAATGAAGATAAATCGCGCTTGCATTAAATCAACTAAATATTCACACATTACAGCAGGTGCTGTATAGTATAACCATTACCTGGAGTTTGCTAATTATAACGATGGTACTTTTGTTCTATTTATAATTTTATTAATGCCCCACAGTATCACGGAATCATTTCCGATAATTATTTAAATGAAAAAACCGGTTGTTTAATATCATGGTAAAACAAAAAAGTCCATTTTTCTTTTTCCCCTTCCTCCCACCATTTTTGTCTTAGTTCCATTGATGCTGCTCCATCAAAATCATATTTTGCCTTAAAGCGATTTTTCATTTGCTGCAATTGAGGCGCTACATCTCCTCCAAAAAAAATTGTTTCATCTCCGTCCACTATTTTAAAAATTTGGTGAAAAGGACTATGGGCGCCGGTAACTTTGTAATAAATATAATCATCAATGACGCCTTCATTTTCTGTAAAAACTACATTCACTTTTTTATCAAGTAATAAAAAATCGTTCACCTGGTAAGACGGCAATCCTTTTTTTAAAGCAAACTCCCATTCGTTTTTATTGATATAATAAGTGGCATTTTCAAAACTCACAATTCTTTTATTTGGCATTGCAACTCCTCCTGAATGATCTTTATGAAGATGCGAAAGGAGCACTTTCGTAACATCATCAGCATTTATTCCGTTTGCAGCTAAATTTTTATGGATTTGCAACCGGCCTTCATTATCTGCAAAACCGAGGCCCGTATCTAACAATAAAATATCTTTTGACGTAATAACAACAAAAGGTTGTATTTCCACTAAAAGGCTTCCTTTAATTCGCTGTTGCAAATCATCCTTTTCCTTATTAAACGGAACGAATTTTTTTGTTTGGTCAACTGTAAAAGAGCCTTCACTTAAAGGAATTATTTTAGCCATACCAATAAATTAAATGTTGAATTTATCTCAAAATCATTTGCCTGTCGGCATCGAGCCTGATTAAAATGAAAATTAAAATAGTAAAAGTAAGCAAAGATGAGCCTCCATAACTGATCAACGGCAATGTGATACCGATAACGGGAGCAAGGCCAACCGTCATACAAATATTAATAGAAACATGAAAAAAGATAATTGCCGCTACACTATATGCATAAACACGTGAAAATGTACTTCGCTGTCGTTCAGCCAGAAAAACCATCCTAAGCATAAAAAACATATACAGAATAATGACTAACGAGGTTCCCCAGAAACCAAAATTTTCTCCCACTGACGTAAAAATAAAATCAGTGTGTTGTTCAGGTACAAAATCGCCCTGAGTTTGTGTTCCTTTCAAAAATCCTTTGCCCCATAAGCCACCGGATCCAATTGCAATTTTCGATTGCTTAACATTATAGTTTTCTTTTGCCTTATTTGCCTTATGCTCTTTAATCAACTGCCTTTTATCTAATCCTGTTGTACTTGTCTCAGGAATATAATCTACTCCAAAAGTGTTCATAATACGTTCTACCTGGTATTGGTGTAATACATGTTTAAAAATATAAGGAACAGCAAATCTTTGAATCCCGACACACAATACCCAAAGCCCTAAAACAAGAACCAGCACCGCTTTATCCCTCCTGATAGTTCTTCTTAAAACGTAGATAACAATGGCCGCAATGATAGTAAGAATAAGTGCAAGGGTATTTTTTTCGACCAATATGGTAGCAACCACCAGGATAGCAAATGAAAAACCAATTATCAGGTAAACAGGTGGCAAGCCTTCCCTGTACATCGGTATTAAGAACGCAAAGTAAACTAACGCTAAACCGGTTTCATTCTGTAACAGAGAAAAGACTGCCGGCGTTAGTGCGATTGCTGCTGCTATTAATTGCGATTTGGGATTTTGAAAATTAGTGTCAAGCCTGGATAAATATTTCGATAAAGCGAGAGCAGTAAAAATCTTACACGTTTCTACCGGTTGAAGATTAAAAAAACCAAGCGGAATCCAGGAGCGAGATCCATTTATATCTTTTCCCAATACAAATGTGGCGATCATTAACAAAATTCCAAAGGCATAACTCAAATTAGCTGTCGCAGTAAAAAATTTACTATCTGTAAGTAAAATAAAAGTAGCTACTACAGCACAAATTCCAATAAATAACAATTGCCGGGAATAGTTCTTTTTTAGGCCGATAATATTTTGCCAGATGTTTTCATTAGCATGATATTCTACCGAAAAAATACAAAGTACGCCAATGGAAACGAGGATAATGTATAGCCAAACACTTACCCAATCTACTCCCTTAGATATTATGGCCTGGTCGCGCATTAAGTTTTATAAAAGTTGAATAGTAAACGAATTATTTTTTTGTTTTTTTCTTTTGTTGTTCCGGCAAAACTGCATTATAGTTGCGATCTTTTAAAGTTGAATTTTTTGATGGTGCAGAATCAGAATTTTGTTGCTCACTCGGGTTTGCTTTATTTAACTCGTCCATTGTGCCCGAACTGTCTTCATCCTCAATGCCTGTGGTATCTTTTATCGATTTTAGATATTCTTTTGCCAAAGCTTGTTTTTGATTTTTGGCATGAGCAATTGAATCTCTTTCGCGCATTGCATCCAGCATCTTTGCCGGAATCAGGTTTAATTTTGAAATCGTTTCTACTAAAGCTTTCCGATCGGGTTCAGCAATTGAATCCTTTAAATACTTTTCAATCATAAGGCTGGCAATAGGAGCAGAAGAATTCGCTCCGAATCCTGCATTTTCGCATATAACAGCAATTGCAATGCGCGGATTTTCCCTTGGGGCAAAAGCGGCAAAAAAAGCATGATCTTTTTGCTTTATTCCTTTATAATAATTTTCTACAGTTCCTGTTTTTCCACAAACGACGATACCTGGAACTTTTGCTGCCGCACCTGTTCCTCTTTCCATTACCCCCTGCATTCCATCGGCTACTGCTTCAAAAATCGAATCAGGAATATTTAATGGATGATGACGCAATTTAAAAGAATCCAGTAAGCCGTATTTATCACCGCCATCAATGGAATCAACCATATGAGGTGTAATAAACCAACCGCGGTTGGCGAGATAAGCCATTTCATTTGCTACCTGTAATGGCGTCACACTCACTTCTCCCTGACCAATACTTACAGAACGAAATGTGCAAAAATTCCAATGTCCGTCACCATACATCCTGTTGTAAGTTCTTGGAGTTGGAATAATACCGCCTTTTTCAAAAGGCATGTCAATTCCAAGCCTATTTCCCAGGCCAAATGCGTACATGTAGCTGTCCCAAACGCGCAAAGCGCTATCGGTAGAACCAAACTGAGGATTATTAATACATCTTTGCATCACGTTTGCAAAATAAGTATTGCAGGAAACGGTAATCGCCTCTTTTAAATTAAAGTTACCCGGATCAAGACAACCCATTGGCCGGCCACATCCATAAAAAGCGCCGGTGCATAAAAACCTTGTTGATGGGGTGATAACACCTTCCTGTAAACCGACCAGTGCCTGTAAGGTTTTAAGTGTTGAACCGGGAGAATAAGTTCCTCCGATGGCGCGGTTGTACATTGGTAAACGGGGATCCAGGTAAAGTTGCGAAAAATGTTTTCTCCTGTCCGCGCCTGTCAACAAATTAGGTTTATAAGTTGGACTACTAACCATTGCAAGTAGGCCGCCGGTTTTAGGATCTATGGCTACGACTGCTCCTACTTTATTTTCCATCAGGTGTTCGCCCAATTTCTGCAAGTCAATGTCCAAAGCCATATGTAGGTTTTGACCAGGAACAGGCGATGTATCATATCGCCCGTTATCGAGCCGACCCGTTAGCCGGTTTTTATTATCACGTTTCCAATACTCAATTCCGCGTCGGCCCATTAAAACTTTTTCATAGGTTCTTTCCAGACCTGTCTTACCGGCATAATCTCCCACCTGGTATCCTTCTCCTTCATGCTGTTTTAAAAAATTAGCATCCACTTCTGATAAATAACCAAGAATATTACCCGCCGCATCATAAGGATAATCGCGAACCGGTCTTGCCTGCAGATAAAATGCCGGTACAAATTTGTACAGGCTCTCATTAATCTTTGCGATTTTTTCTTCTGAAAGAGAAGTTTCAAAAATTGAAGGACGGTAGCTGCGATTTTTAATAATAGCTGTGATAATTCTCTTCCTGAATTCTGCAGTATCAATGTTCAAAATCTTACAAAGATCCGTCGTATCCAAATGCATTGCGTACAATTTGGATGGTGTTACCATCAAATCATAGATAACGGTATTCCTTAAAACGGCTTTGCCATTTCTGTCAAATAAAATCCCGCGGTTTGGATAAACAACCATTCTGAACCTTCCCTGTTCATTTGCCATAATGGAATATTTTTTATCCACCACCTGTAGAATGAAAAGGCGTAAAATAATAATCAGTCCCATGAGCAGGAACATTGCAATTATTATATTTTTACGGGATTGGTTAAACACAGTTTGAGCTTGATTTTGAGGGTATCGGTAAGCAACTTTTCAATGCAAAAATACTTCGTCTATATCGTATTTGTCCTAAATCTTTGCTTCCGGGGAAACAATAACTCTATTAACAATATTAACAGGAGACTTATTGCGGTAGAAATCAAAGATTTTAAAAAGAAATAGAAATATCCGCCTGTTTGCAAAGCTTGTAAAAAGTAAAGAAAAGTGTGATGAATAAACGTTAAAATTGTTACATAAGTAAGGTAAGGGGTAAATCCCATACTCTGGATAGACGGTTCGTTATAATTACTTTCAGCGCCTTCCTGTGAAATGAGCAAATTAATCAGGAAAGGACGCAAATAAGCAATAAGCACACAAGCTGCGGCATGCATGCCATAAGAACTGCTGAAACAATCAAGCGCAAAGCCTAAAGCAAACGCTACAAGCATCTGCATTCTTCTTCCCGTTTTAAATGGAAGCCATAAAATAAAAAGGAAATAAATATAAGGTGTTACCAGTTGATGTAAAGGCGGTATCTGGTCAAGGACAAAAACCTGCACTAAAATAAAAAGGCAAAAACGGATTATATTTTTAATTAAATTATTCATTTACTTTTCACCTTATCTAAAAGCTTTTGGGCTTCTTCTTTTTGAAGATTATTGATAACGTAAACATATTGAAGTTTTTCAAAATCAGCAGCCGGCGTTACTCTTACAGTATAGGTGCTGCTGCTTTTATCATTGATTATATCCTTTACATATCCAACCAGCAATCCTCCTGGAAATTTATCCGAAAAACCACTTGTAATCACTGTATCTCCTGAATTTATTTTAGCAGATTTAGAAATATCTTTCAAATACAAAATACCCGGTGTCTTACCATCATAACTGACGATGCCTGTTTCACCACCTCTTTTCAGTCGGGCGCTTAAATTGCTTTGCTCATGCAATAAACTCATTACAACTGCGTAATTGTTGCTGACATCAATGACAGTTCCCACGACAGCATTATTTATATCAATAACTCCCATATCAGGCTCTAATCCCTGGAGTTTACCTCTGTGCAATTCAATGTAATTGTTCAGAAGATTTACTGAGTTGCGAATCACCTTCGCCTGCATATACAAATATTTTCTCTGTGTATTGACAGAATCAAAATTCATTGTATCAATAGCAATCTTATTTACCGTATCAGGTATTTCAAAATCCTCCCTCAGTTTATTATACAATGCCGCATTGGCTTTTACCAAAGAATCGTTCGTTCTTTTCAACTGGAAATAATATTCAATGCCGTTGTATTTTTTACTGATGTTACCGGTTATTTCATTGGCAGTTTTTGAATACACAGCATGATGGTAGCGGTTATAGCTGAAGATCATATAAAATGACACTCCCATCAACAATAAGAAGAAAATAAATGTAAAATAAATACGGATAAAGAGAAAAATGTTTCGCATGATTTCATCCGGACTGCAGTAAAGAAACAGCCATTTATTAGAAGTTGAAATAATTATTACTGCAAATTTAGCTACTGATCAAATGTAAAGCTGAGCAGAGCAATTAATATTCCAAAAGCTTATCTCATTACAAAAGGATAACGGTCGTAATGTTTTAAGGCGAGCCCGGTTCCGCGAACGACACTCTTCAAAGGATCATCAGCAATATGAACCGGTAATTTAATTTTTGCAGCTAATCTTTTATCAAGTCCGCGTAGCAATGCACCGCCACCCGTTAAATACAAGCCTCTCCTGTAAATATCGGAGGCCAATTCAGGCGGAGTAGTTTCCAGCGCTTTTAAAATTCCTTCTTCAATTTTGAAAATCGATTTATCCAATGCCTCAGCAATTTCCTGGTAACTCACCATTATTTGTTTTGGAATTCCAGTCACCAAATCACGACCATTAACGGGCATGTCATCCGGAGGATTATCAATATCTTTCATGGCTGCACCAATCTGTATCTTGATTTGCTCAGCCGTCCGCTCACCAATAAGCAAACTGTGATAACGACGCAAAGCTTCCATTATATCAGCAGTAAATTCATCGCCCGCAACACGAATGGATTGATCGCAAACAATACCTGCTAATGCAATTACAGTGATACCGGTTGTACCACCGCCAATATCGATAATCATATTTCCCACTGGTTCTTCCACGTCTATTCCGATACCGAGCGCTGCCGCCATGGGCTCGTGCAAAAGATAAACTTCTTTAGCACCTGCTTGTTCGGCACTATCTCTTACCGCACGTTTTTCTACTTCCGTAATGCTACTTGGTATGCAGATCATCATTCGCCAGCTTGGGGGAAATAAAGGTTTCTTCTCATATATCTTTTTGATCATCTCACGGATCATTAACTCTGCAGCATTAAAATCTGCAATTACCCCGTCTTTCAATGGGCGAACTGTACGGATGCTCTCATGGGTTTTTTCATGCATCATCAGTGCTTTCTTACCTACAGCTAATATATTTTTGGGATTGTTGCGATCAAGTGCTACGATGGAAGGTTCATTTACAACTACAACATCATTATGAATTATAAGTGTATTTGCCGTTCCGAGATCTATCGCAATCTCTTGTGTGAAAAAATTAAAAAGGCCCATGTTTTATTTGAGGTATTGAATAATTATTAATGCCTGCAAAGTTGTGGAAATAATTTGGAATTACAACCGAATACTATTGAAGGTTTTAATATGAAACGCAATTAGAATTTGTAAATTGTTTTAAAGAAAAAATATTATAATATAACAGTTGAATATCCACCTGCAAAATACAGTAAACCAACAATTTTAATCGATTTTCATTTTACACAAATTACTAAAAAGATAGCAATTTTCGGGTAGGAAAATGATTTGCATAAATATAGATTTGTAGCAACGAAAATTTTGAACAAAAACGAATGGAAGCACAGCAAAAAATTAATTTCGAAAGGGTAACATTGGCGATAAATTATATAAAAGAAAATTTTAAATCGCAACCTTCACTCGAGGAAATTGCAGAGCAAATTCATGTAAGTCCTCATCATTTTCAACGCATATTTACAGAATGGGCAGGCACAAGTCCTAAAAAATTTCTTCAGTATATCAGTGTGGAATACGCGAAAAGTTTACTAAAAGAAAAAAATACTTCACTTTTTGACACTGCCATAGAAGCGGGCCTTTCAGGTAGTGGGCGCCTTCACGATCTTTTCATGAAGATTGAAGGAATGACGCCAGGAGAATATAAGAATGGTGGAGAAAACCTTACCATTAATTATAATTTTTCTGAAAGTCCCTTCGGAAAAATTATTGTCGCTTCTACTAATAAAGGCGTTTGTTATCTTGCTTTTGAGAAGGATGAAAAAAAGGCCGTAGATTCCTTGAAAGACAGATTTCCGAACGCACAATTCAAAAACCTGTCCGATAACTTTCAACAAAATGCTCTTGCCATTTTTAATGATGATTGGCAAAATATGCAGTTGATCAAACTTCATTTAAAAGGGACCAATTTTCAATTAAAAGTTTGGGAAACGTTATTAAAAATTCCTTCCGGAAGATTGGCGACGTATGGAAAAATTGCTAACCAAATTGGAAAACCTTCAGCTTCAAGAGCAGTAGGAACCGCTATTGGCGCAAATCCTGTTGCCTATTTAATTCCCTGTCATCGGGTAATTCGAGCTTCAGGTATTTTCGGTGGTTACCATTGGGGAACGACAAAAAAACTGGCAATTATTGGTTGGGAAGCAGCAAAGACAAATAACCCCGAATCAACCTAAGGGTAAAGAGTATGGGATTTCTTAATCAACAAACTCATACCCGATATCACCACGATAATACATTCCTTCAAAAAATATTTCTTCCAAAATTGTCTTTGAAAGTTCGATGGCATCTCCCATTCCTACCGCCATTGCAGAAACTGCGAGTACGCGTCCACCGTTAGTAACTGTTTGACCGTTTACATTCTTTGTCCCCGAATGGAAAACCAATGCGCCTACTCCATCATCATCTATCTCTTTTCTTGTCTCCGGATTTTCCAGGTATAAAAATTGAATCGGTTTTCCTTTTTCATAAATTCCCGGATAGCCGCCACTTACCGCCACAATCGTTACCGCGTTATTTTTTTCTGCAGAAATTTTTTGTGTATCTAATTTTTGCTTATCCATAGCTACCAATAACTCAACAAGATCATTTTGTAACCGGATTAAAACAACTTCGGTTTCAGGATCTCCCATGCGACAATTGTATTCAATCACAACAGGTTCTTCATTTACTTTTATTAAACCCAAAAAAATAAATCCTTTATAGTCGATTCCTTCCTCCTGTAATCCATGAATCGTTGGTTCAATAATTTGCTCCGTGACTTTCTTCATAAAATGTTCGGTAGCAAAAGGAACGGGACTTATGGCTCCCATTCCGCCCGTGTTAGGTCCGTTATCGCCTTCGCCGATTTTCTTATAGTCTTTTGCCTCAGGAAGAACGACATAATTTTTACCGTCAGTCAATACAAAAACACTTAATTCGATTCCTTCAAGAAATTCTTCTACCACTACTTTTTTCCCCGCATTTCCAAATTTTGCCTGCTGTATCATCAATTCAAATTCACTCAATGCTTCAACATAATTTGTGCAAATAACGACACCTTTTCCTGCAGCAAGCCCATCCGCTTTTAGAACAACCGGTAAAGGATGATTCTGAATGTATTCAAGTCCTTCATCAAAATTTGAACTATCAAACTCTTTATGTTTTGCCGTTGGAATCGAGTATTTATTCATGAAACTTTTGGCAAATGCCTTGCTTCCTTCCAATTGCGCTCCTGTTTTTGACGGGCCGGTAATAATGATTTTTTCAAGTTTTTTATCGGACTTAAAAAAATCATAAATGCCATTTACCAACGGCTCTTCAGGACCAACAATAACCATCTCAATTTCTTTAGAAACACAAACTTTTTTTATCGCATCAAAATCATTAATATCGATTTCAATATTTTCGCCGAGTTGGGCTGTACCTGCATTTCCCGGTGCGATAAATAATTGTGAGCAAGAAGTACTTTGGCTGATTTTCCAGGCAAATGCGTGTTCTCTGCCGCCGGATCCGAGGATAAGAATTTTCAAATTAACGCTATTTAGATTACTGAAAAAAGAAGCAGCAAGTTAGTAAACATAAAGGGTTATTTCACAAAATCCCCGACGAAAGATTATTTAAAAACGAACAAAATTGTTTGTTTACCAGGAACAGGAAATAAAAATCACATTTATTTGTTGATCTGCTGTAAATGCACTACAAACTTTCGATAAAATATTTTCAAAAAATAAAGATAGTTTTAAATTTCTACTTACTTTACAAGCTAATTAAAAGTCATTTTTAGATTATTTTTAAACTTAAAACCAAAACAATATGGCAGACCAGCTAATACCGGAAGATGTTGCCGATCATAAAAAAGGTAAACATCCAAAATCGTTGTATGTGCTTTTCATGACTGAAATGTGGGAACGCTTCGCATATTATTTAATGGTTGGTATTTTACTTCTTTACCTCATTGACGATAAAACAGGCGGCAAAGGAATGACAGAAAAAACCGGCGCCGATATCGTTGGAAGTTTTATTGCTCTCGTTTACCTGACGCCATTTATCGGCGGCTTATTGGCTGACCGTTATTTAGGTTATATCAGGTCAATTTTTATTGGTGGTTCATTAATGGCGCTGGGCTATTTTGGACTTGCGTTCCCTGGTAATACTGCACTTTATATTTCCCTTTTATTGATTATTGTTGGAAATGGTTTTTTTAAACCAAACATTTCTACGCTTCTTGGAAATATTTATAACCGCGAGGATTTGAAACCGTTAAAGGACAATGCTTATAACATATTTTACATGGGAATAAATATTGGTGCCTTGTTCTGCAATTTTGTGGCCGCTTATTTAAGAAATCAATATGGCTGGGGCTACGCTTTTGCTGCTGCCGGTGTGGGGATGGTAATTGGGATGAGTATTTTGGCAAGTTCATTAAAAGGTGTTCGCATGGGCGAGGTAAAAAAAGAAAAAAACAAGGAAGATATGCCTTTGGGCAAGATATTTGGCTATGTTTTTTTACCGGCAATCATCGCTGCCGTTATTGGCTGGATGGTCCCAACTTTAATATTTGGTTCTACTATCATGGGCAGTAAATCTAATGATGCTTTTATTTTTGCATGTCTCCCTATCATCGCATTTTATGTTTCTCTTTATATAAAAGCAACGGGTACAGATAGAAGAGCCATTGGTACCCTTTTATTTATTTTCGGTATTTCCATTATTTTCTGGACCATTTACAATCAAAATTCTACCGGACTTACTTTGTGGGCCCAGGTGCATACAGACAGAACCGTATCGCCAACAGCTAAAAAAATTGCTGGTTCTCTCGGCTTTCTTCAAACAGTCAGCGATACCCCACGGTTAGTTGACAAAGTTGACAAACATTTTGTTGACATAAAAGATCAGGCTTTAGTCGCCGAGCCTTATGATGAGAATAATCTAAAACTTGTAGATGGCAATATCGTAAATAAAAACACCAAAATAATCCAGGTAATGGGACCGGATCCTTATTTTAATAATGTTCCCAAAAGTGAATGGCCAGATGGAGGTAGCGAAGAAGTAGCGAACACGGAATTGTTTCAATCAATAAATCCATTGTTTATTATCATCCTTACTCCATTACTGGTTATGCTTTTTAGCTATTTGCGAAAGCGAAATAAGGAACCTTCAACTGCCAGTAAATTTGGAATGGCTTTATTTATTTCAGGATGCTCGGCACTGGTAATGGTATTCGCTATCATGTCGGTGTCTTCTGTCTATCTTCAAAAAACTTCGCCATATTGGTTATGGGGAACTTATTTTGTTTTTACAGTAAGTGAATTGTTGTTAAGCCCGATTGGATTGTCTCTTGTATCAAAACTTGCGCCTGCGCGACTCACAGCTTTACTGATGGGCGGTTGGTTTTTATCCACAGCAATAGGTGGAAAACTTGCCGGTGTTATGACGAGTTTCTGGGATGATTTCACAGATAAAAAAATGTACTTTCTTATTCTTGTTGTTGCCGCTTTTATTGGTGGAATTTTAATCTTCAGCCGTTTGAAATCTTTGAATTCGATTGTAAAAGAAAAAACCGGGTCCGCGTAAAAAAGGAATAAAATTTATGAAACCAGAAGGTTACATTCAAGTTTTTTAAAGAACCGTGGTTTTAAACTTCTTTTGTCAGAATGACAAATACCTTTTTTAAACTTAATGGTAAAAATTTTGTCATACTTATTAGACAACAACTATATAAGTCATCTATCTCAAAATAATATTTTTATGAAAAAGATTCTTTTACTGTTAACTCCCGTGTTCCTCATTTTTTTCTCTTGTAAAAAAGAAGTAACAAAAGTAGAACAGGTAGACCAGGCATATTCAGCCATCTTTACTATTCAACCCACTGACTGGACAACTGATAATAATGGACTCAGTTATACAGCAGAATTAAATATTCCCGAACTTGATAATGTTATTTATGAACACGGTGCTGTGCTCGTTTATCTTTCATTTACAGGAACTTCTTACTATGAAGCACTTCCGGAAGTTTTTGATGGAATAACTTATGGCGCTATTCATTCTCCCGGCTATGTCGGAATTGATATCAGTGCTGTTTCAGGAGATCCAATAAATCCTCCGGGACAAACAATTAGTGCTAAAGTAATACTGATTGATGCTACAGCTTTATCGATGCACAAAGATGTAAATCTTAATGATCTTAGCGCGGTTCAAAAGGCATTTAATATTAAAGAGAATTAATGGAAGGTTTTTTCTAATCGCCTTTAAAATTGGCTTTTCTTTTTTCAATAAAGGCGGCAACACCTTCTTTGAAATCATTGGTAGCAGCGGCTTTCTGCTGAAGTGCATCTTCAGTTGTTAATTGTTGTTCCAAAGTTTGATCAAAACTTTTATTCAGCGCTTCCTTTATAAACGCTAAAGCGCGGGTAGGTAATTCTGATAATTGAATAGCCATTTTTTCAGCTTCAGATGTCAGTGCATCTTCAGCAAAATATTTATAAATCATTCCATACCGTTCAGCCTCTTTTGCAGAAATTTTATCAGCAAACATCATTAGCGCCGACGCTTTTTGAAAACCAATTAAACGTGGCAAAAAATAAGTGCCACCACTGTCAGGTATCAAACCAATCTTACTGAATGCCTGGATGAACGAAGCTTTTTCAGAAGCAATTACCACATCACAACACAAAGCAATATTGGCACCTGCTCCTGCGGCTACTCCGTTTACCACAGCCAAAACAGGTTTGCTTAAATTCCGGATCTTTTTTATGATCGGGTTATAATTTTCGGAGAGAATTTTTTCCATCCAGGGCCCATTTGGATCGACAACTTCTGAAAGATCCTGCCCTGCGCTAAACGCTTTACCGGTACCTGTGATATAAACACAACGAACAGAAATATTTTTTTCGCATTGATCCAACTTTTCCTGGAATGCCAAAGCCATTTCACGGGTGAAGGCATTATATTTTTCAGGGCGATTCAGTATTATAAACGCAATTGAATTTTTTATTTCAAAAAGGATAGATGTCATGAAGTGAGTTGCTTTAAGTTTATCAATGGCATTTAAAATAATCAAAAGGTTCGCCGCAATCCTTGCATTTATAAAGCGCTTTACAAGCAGTGGAACCAAATTCACTTACAACCTGGGTATTCAATGAATGACAATGCGGGCACTCCACCTGTAGATTTTCCAAATAATTCTTATCAAAAGTTTTGCCGACAGGAGGTGAAATTCCATATGCTTTTAATTTCTCCTTTCCTTCTTCTGTCATCCAATCGGTTGTCCAGGCAGGAGATAGCTGCTGAGTAATTTTTATAGCTTTAAAACCATTTTCCGAAAGCGCTTTTCTTATATTCATTCCTATAAAATCCATAGCTGGGCAACCGCTGTAGGTAGGTGTAATAATTACTTCTACAGTACCATTTTTTATTTTTACATCGCGCACAATTCCAAGATCCAACACTGACAGAATGGGTATTTCCGGATCGCTAACTGTTTCCATGATTTTCCAGATTCTTCTTTCTGATTCTTTTTCTGAACTAGTAATAATATTTTCTTCTGTTTTATTCATGTTGAAAAATCCATATTACAATTTCAGTTTTTACCATTCCAAACCCGGATAAGCTCTTTGCAAAAACTGCATTTCAGCAAGAATGTAGCCAAGGTGTTCTGTGTGCATTCCACTTTTTCCACCACTTTGCATCCAGCCCTCCTTTGACAAAGACAGTGTTGCTTCTTTAAAAACCGATTGTATTTTTTGTAGCCAATCTTTTTTTATAGTACTAACATCAATGCCTGCACTATTTTGTAAGTTGGTTTCAAATTCAACCGGTGCGAACATCTCGCCGGTATAAGGCCAAACATCTTCAACTGCTTTTCCCATTCTCTTTTTACTTTCTTCCGTTCCATCACCTAATCTTATTGCCCAATCACTGCTCCATTTTAAATGATAACTAACCTCCTTCAAAGATTTTTCAGCGATTGCCGCAAGTTGCTTATCACTTGAATAAATTAACTTTTGATAAAAATAAAATTGCCAGGTGCTGAAGAAAAAGACTTTTGAAATTGTGTGAGCCCAATCGCCATTAGGGAGTTCGGTTATCAATAAGTTTTTAAACTCATTGGCATCCCTTAGATACGCCAGGTTATCTTCTGTAATTTTTTCTGTCCTGCTTTCCTCTAAGTTCATAACCACTGCGGCATATTGATAAAAATTTCTTGCCTGCCCGATTAGGTCGAGAGCGATATTTGTTATAGCAATGTCCTGCTCTATCATTGGACCATGGCCAGTCCACTCGCTTAATCTGTGACCCATAATTAAAGAACTATCGGCAAGAAAAAGTGTATAATCTACTAAATTATTTTTTGCATTATTTGTTGGTTTACTGGCCATTTTTATTTTTTAGCAAAGAAAATTCTACATATATTTCAATTCATCAGGAAGATCATAAAAAGTAGGGTGGCGGTACACTTTATCATTGGCAGGATCAAAAAAGCTTTCTGATTCATCAGGATTGGTGGAATGAATATATTTTGATTCAACCACCCAAATACTTACTCCTTCCATCCTTCGTGTATACACATCCCGCGCATTTTCTATTGCCATTTTCGCATCTGCTGCATGAAGGCTTCCAACATGCTTGTGATCCAAGCCTTGCTTGCTTCTTATAAAAACTTCCCAAAGTGGTTCTGAAGAGTTCATCATTGATTACTAATTATTTCTTTCTTCTTTTCAGCGTGAGCCTTTGCGGCTTCCCGCACCCATGCACCTTCTTCATGCGCACTGATTCTTGCTTCCAATCTTTCCTTATTGCAGGGACCATTTCCTTTTATCACATTCCAAAACTCGTCCCAATTGATCTTCCCAAAATCATAATGTCCTCTTTCTTCATTCCATTTCAAATCAGGATCAGGAATTGTGATTCCTAAAATATCTGCCTGTTCTTTACAAACGTCAATAAACTTTTGTCTTAGTTCATCATTGGAAAATCTTTTGATCTTCCATTTCATGCTTTGAGCGGTGTGTGGAGACGCATCATCATTCGGACCAAACATCATCAGACTTGGCCACCACCAACGATTCAAAGCATCTTGTGCCATTTCCTTTTGCTCTTTTGATCCCCGACAAAGCGTCAATAGAATTTCATAACCCTGCCTTTGATGAAAACTTTCTTCTTTGCAAATTCTTATCATTGCTCTTGAGTAAGGACCGTAAGAAGCCCGGCAAAGTGGTACCTGGTTCATAATCGCGGCGCCATCCACCAGCCAACCGATAGCTCCAATATCAGCCCATGAAAGTGTAGGATAATTAAAGATAGAAGAATATTTTGCATGTCCGCTCAGCAATAGATCCACCATTTCTTCCCTCGAAATATTCAGCGTTTCTGCTGCGCAATATAAATACAATCCATGCCCGGCTTCATCCTGAACTTTTGCAAGCAAAATCGCTTTTCTTTTTAAAGAAGGAGCACGTGTAATCCAATTGGCTTCCGGCAACATGCCAACTATTTCGCTGTGTGCATGCTGGCTTATCTGCCTGATTAACAATTTGCGATAATCAGCCGGCATCCAATCTTTTGGTTCGATTCTTATTTCCTGTTCTATTTTTTCATCAAACCTCGCCCGTTCTTTGTCTTCATCCATCTATTGAATGTTTATTCTCAAAGTTACTGAATCCAAAAGGTAATATTTGTGGGTGTGGGGTTAAAAATAGAAAATAGAAATAAGGCGAATTTGTTGATTTATTTATGCCTGGTCATAATCTACTACTACTTTTTCGGTGCGCGGATGTGATTGGCAGGTAAGAATGTAGCCAGCCTTTAATTCACTTTTTTCAAGTCCGTAATTCGCTTCCATATCGACTTCGCCTTCAATTAATTTTGCTTTGCAGGTGCAACAAACACCGCCCTTACAGGCAAAAGGCAAATCAGCGCCATGATCGAGACCGGCGTCGAGGATGCTTTTGCCATTATAATCTAGTTTAAATTGAAAACTTCTGCCATCAATTCGCATGGTTATTTCACTTCCTTCTTCGATTGCTTGCTTAATAGCTTTAAAAATTTTTGTATATTCTTTTGTTGGAGTAGTAAATAATTCGAAATGAATTTTATCCGGATCAATAGCGCTTTTCAGCAAAAAATCTTTTGTGGCATAAATCAATGGTTCGGGGCCACAAATAAAAAAATTATCGACAGTTTTGAAGTTTACAAGTCGCGTAAGTGTTTTCAACTTTTCATTGTTGATTCTTCCTGAATTAAAATCGCTTTCTGTAGTTTCCCTGCTGAAAATATGATGAAGATTGAAACGTTGCAGGTATTTATCTTTTAGCACTTCAAGTTGTTCTTTAAAAATAACAGAAGTAAGTCCTTTATTGCCATAAAGCAAGGTAACCTGGCTCTTTTTTTCAATAGCAAGAATCGATTTTATCAAAGAAATTACGGGCGTAATTCCGCTGCCCGCGGCAATAAATACATAATTCTTTTTTTGGGAAGCAACGATGGGCGTATAAAAATTACCGGTAGGAGGCAACACTTCAAGAAAATCGCCTTTTTTCAGTTCCTCATTAGCAAAAGTTGAGAAAATTCCTCCCGTAACTTTTTTTATCGCTACACGCAATTCATTTTCAAAAGGACTGCTGCAGATAGAGTATGATCTACGTATTTCTTCTCCGTTAAATGACTTTTTTAAAGTAACATTTTGACCCGGAATAAACCGGAAATCTTTTTCAATTTCCACAGGAATTTCAAGTGCAACCGACACGCAATCCGCTGTTTCTCTCCTGATATCTTTTATTGCAAGTTTATGAAAATGTATCGCCAATTGTTATGATCTTTTCGGATTTTCAAATGTACAATAAGCAACTTCAATTCTCTTTTCTGCCGGGAACCAAAGGATTTTAAAATTAAATTATTCTCTAAAAAGAATTCAGAATAATTAATTTTGCCCTTGAAAAATCATTGCAAATGCAATTACAAGCAGTAGACAGGGTTGAATCTATTTCAGGTGAAGATTTTAAAAATAATTATTACCGTCCTCAAAAACCTCTGGTTATCACAGAACTGGCCAAACAGTGGCCTGCATATAAAAAATGGTCGTGGGATTATTTTAAAGAGATTGTAGGAGATAAGAAAGTAGCGCTTTACAACAATATAAAAAGTGATGCTTATACGCCTATCAACACGGCAGATGATTATAAAACTTTTGCTGAATATATTGATATGATCCAGCAAGGGCCTGCTGCCTGGCGGATATTTCTCTTTAATATTTTTGATCATGCGCCTCAACTCATCAATGACTTTACATGGCCTGAAGAGCTAATGACGGGGTATGTAAAAAAATATCCAATGCTTTTTACCGGTGGTCAAACTTCAATTACCCACATGCATTTTGACATTGATCTTTCCCACATTTTACATACGCAATTTGGCGGAAGAAAAAGGGTTTTATTATTCAGGCATGAGGAGCAGCATAAACTTTACAGGAAACCTTTCGAGGTTTTAAGCCTTGCTGATTTTTCACATTATTATGTAGGTAACGGAACGCCCGATTATGAGAAATTTCCGGCTTTGAAATATGCGCAAGGTTATGATTTAATTTTAAATCCAGGTGACACCTTATTTATGCCCGCCGGTTATTGGCACCATATGGAATATATTGAGAGTGGTTTTGCCATGAGTCTAAGGGCGCTTCAAAGTTCACTTGCTGGAAAAGCCCAGGGAGTTTGGAATTTATTCGGAATGAGGAGTATCGATACCGTTTTAAAAAAAACGGCACCAAAATGGTGGTATGACTACAAAACAAAAAAGATTGAAAATCTCGCGCGACGGGAAATAAAAAAATTTTCAAATTAAACATTCCCAATAATTGTTTAAATCAATAAATATATATTAATTTAGCATTCCATCCTTTCTCCTTTTCCTATTTTAAAAAAGACCACACACTGTCCAATAACTAAATAACAGAAGTTTTTTGATTTTTAAATAATTTGTTTAATTATAAATTACCTTATAAGATTTTTGACAGGAAAATAAACTTTTTCTTGTGGTTTCAGAGGTAAGCAAGGCCGGTGATTTTTATCACTGGCCATTTTTATTCATGGAATGGTTGTTGTGCTTTCCCTAATTTTACAAATAATAATTTTTCTAATCCCACTTAATTGAACCACATGAGTTTATCTGAGAAGCAGAACGAAACAACACAAACTAATTCTTTTGAGGAAGGAAGTATCAAAGAAGAACAAATAAGTTATAAAATAGAAGGAGAAAAATATGATGGTTTTGTTTATTATAATGATGACCAAAAGGGAAAAAGACCGGGGATTTTGGTGGTTCATGAGTGGTGGGGATTAAATGAATACAGCCGCCGCCGGGCAAAGCAACTTGCAGAATTAGGATATATTTCTATGGCCGTGGATGTTTTTGGAAACGGCAAAACTGCGGAAGATCCTACGAGCGCTCAAAATCTTGCAATGCCCTTTTACAAAAATCCCGCACTTGCCAAAAAACTTTTAGACCCGGCGATTGATGTTTTAAAAACATATCCTCAAACAGATGAAACAAAGATTGGAGCTATCGGTTATTGCTTTGGAGGATTTGTAGTATTGAATGCGGCCAAGCTTGGCGCCGACCTGAAAGGAGTCGTTTCATTTCATGGTGGCTTAGGTGGAGTAAAGCCGGAAAAGGATTTGCTGAAGGCAAAAATTCTCGTTTGCCATGGAGCCGAAGATCCTATGACAAATCCGGACGTGGAGGAATTTAAGAAAGGAATGGATAGTATTGGAGCTGGTTATACTTTCAAAGTTTACCCTGATGCAACTCATGCCTTTAGCAATCCTAACGCTACAGCAAAAGGGAAAAAATACAATATGCCAATTAGGTACAACGAAGCCGCTGATAAAGCTTCCTGGAATGAGATGAAAGAATTTTTCCAAAAAATCTTTTAAACGATTATCTCAATTAATTGTCTGGCAAAACCAGTAAACCAACTTTTATTTAGGATTTTAATTTTTGTAGAAAGAAATCAACAAGAGATACCAGAACTTCAGTTTTTCCCTACTTCATTTCAGATCGCTTCCTGCTCCAATTCTTTTTTTTATCCTTATTTTATTGGGTTTGAGGGCCGTTTTTTATAAATAACTGAAGATTTTTAACTTTCAAAAATTCGGAATAGTTTTTTCTTGATTATAATTGTTAATCAAAAAATACAACCATGAGAAAGTATGACTGGAATCCTTATCCGCGGGATTGGCGTGAATCAAATGAGTACACGAATTCACACTGGAATTATGATCCGAGGGACGAAAATTATTACCTCGGCAGGATAAATAATTATGGTAACATCGATTTGGACCAGAGGTATTATACAGATGGAAGTGATCGCTATTACCGCAATGAAGAAGTAGAACGCCACATTGGATTACCACCACATAAATACAAGTTGAGAGATGACCATCCTTATAAAAACAATGATTTTTATGGAGAAAGAAAAAGGAATTATTCATGGGGACCACATCGAGGCAAAGGGCCAAAAAATTACAAGCGACCGATGGAAAGAATAAGAGAAGATGCTTCCGATCAACTTACAGAAGATTCGTTGGTAGATGCTTCAAAGATTGAAATATGGATGAAAGACAATGAATTGGTTCTGTCAGGAACTGTTGAAACACGATTTGAAAAACGCCGGGCCGAATATTTGGTAGAAGATGTTTCGGGCGTAAAGCATGTTCAAAATAATTTAAGAGTAGCAGGAAATAAGACGACAACTCCTGATACCTTTGGTTAAACAAGTTCTTTCTTCTTAAGAAACTCAATTTTTCTTGCACCAAAACTATCTCCGTTTTTCGTTTTAAATTTGCCTGATGGCGGAAAATAAACAGCGAAAAAAATTATTGGATCTTACTGCCCTACGAAAAGTTTTTGCCTATGCATTGCCATACAAAAACAAAATCTACATTTCTATATTTTTTTCTATTGTTCTTGCCGTTCTTTCCCCATTGCGTCCATATTTGATTCAGTACACGGTAAACCATTTTATAAAAGACAAGAATCTGCACTGGCTCATTTTGATTACTATCATACAGATCGGAATGTTGCTACTTGAATCCGTATTAAATTTTTATTTCAGATATCTGACTTCATGGCTGGGGCAAAGCGTAGTAAAGGATTTGCGTGTAACCGTGTATAAAAAAATATTAAGTTTAAATCTGCGGCAATTTGATAAAACACCAATAGGTACTTTAACCACGAGGACAATCAATGATATAGAATCTATCAATGATATTTTTTCAAATGGATTGATTCCCATCATTTCTGATTTGTTTTCAATTATCTCTATCCTGTTGTTCATGTTCTTGTCAGATTGGCGTTTGTCGTTAATCAGCCTTGTTCCTTTTCCGATTCTAATTATTGCCACATATTTCTTTAAAGAAAGTGTGAATCGTTCTTTTATAAAAGTGAGAAACGCGGTTGCCGCTTTAAATGCTTTCGTTCAGGAACACCTTACAGGAATGAGTGTGGTACAGGCTTTCGCAGTTGAAGAGAAAGAATTTGATAAATTTAATGACATCAATAAACAACATCGTAACGCGAACATCAAAGCGATCTTTGCCTACTCTGTTTTTTTCCCAATCGTAGAAATTGTACTCGCATTTTCCATCGGTTTACTTGTTTGGTGGGGAGGAAATTATTCTGCCAATCCCGGAGTAATTATTTCCTTTATAATGTACCTGAATTTATTGTTCCGTCCACTTCGCATGATTGCCGATAAATTTAATGTGTTGCAAATGGGAATGGTGGCAAGCGAAAGAGTATTTAAAGTGATGGAAAATGAAGATGTTACAGCAAACAAACACAATGGCATCCATTCCGGAAAAATTAAAGGAAAAGTAGAATTTGATCATGTTTGGTTTGCGTATAACAATGAAGAGTATGTTTTAAAGGATATTAATTTTTCCATTGCCCATGCGGAAACATTAGCGATCGTTGGCCATACTGGCAGCGGAAAAACTTCAATCATTAGTTTGCTCAACCGCCTTTACCCGATAAGCAAAGGGGAAATAAAAATCGACGATCATAATATTGGAGAGTATGACATTGATTTCCTGAGAAGCAGGATAGCAGTGGTTCTGCAGGATGTATTTTTATTCAGTGGTTCTGTATTGGATAATATCACACTCAGAAATCCTAACATTAAAAAAAGCGATGCGATTGAAGCGGCAAAAATGATCGGTGTTCATAATTTTATTATGCAATTGCCTGGCGCATATGATTTTAAAGTGATGGAACGCGGCTCGACGCTTTCGCTTGGGCAAAGACAACTGTTGTCTTTCATTCGTGCTCTTTTATACAATCCTTCTATTTTGATTTTAGACGAAGCCACTTCTTCAATTGACAGCGAAAGCGAATTACTCATTCAGCATGCCATTGATAAATTAATCAGTGGACGAACATCGATTGTAATTGCACATCGTTTGTCAACTATTCGGAAAGCGGATAAAATTATGGTTCTTGATAAAGGAGAAATTAAAGAAATAGGTACTCATAGTGAATTGATGGCTTTACAAGGCCATTATTTCAATCTTCATAATATGCAGTTTGAAATGCAGGAAAGTGATGTTGCTTCCCAGTAAATAAACAAATTGTCTTGAAAATTATTCTATTGTGGTTGAAAAAAAAGTGTTTACAGAGCGTGCCCTTTCACCTGGAAAGGTCTTGGGTTGAGCCTGGAATAACAATTTGCAAACCATCAACAGCAAGATGCATATTAGATGGCAATTCGGCTTCAATATCAGCATGCAACCCAAGTTGGTGGCTGATATGCGTGAAGTAAGCGGTAGAAACTTTCAATTCATTTACCAGGTCAATTGCTTCCTGCAAATTAAAATGAGAGATATGTTCCGTTTTTCGCAGTGCATTCACTACAAGCACTTCACTGCCTTTCATTTTTTCTTTTTCTTCCTCTTCAATACGATTTGCATCCGTAATGTAAGTGAAACCTCCAAAACGAAAAGCAAGAACCGGCATATTTAAATGAAACACCAAAACAGGAAGCACAGGAATGTCTCCCACCATAAAAGGTTTATCGGTAATTGTGTGAAGATGAATGTGCGGAATTCCCGGATATTTATTTTCTGCAAAAATGTAATAAAACTCACGCCGTAAAGCCTCTTCAGTCAGTTTATTCGCGTATACTTCAACTGCTTTTTTCTGGAAAAAATTAAAGGCTTTTATATCATCAAGACCGGCAATATGATCTTTATGAGGATGTGTAAAAATAACGGCGTCCAGTTTTTTTACGTTTTCGCGCAACATCTGTGTCCGAAAATCAGGAGTAGTATCTACCACCAGAGAAGTGTTTTCACTTTCAACAAGAATGCTGCTTCTGAGTCTTTTATCTTTTTCATTTTCCGAAGTACAAACCGCGCAATCACAGGCGATCATGGGAACACCGCCGCTTGTGCCGGTGCCTAAAAAAGTAATTCGAAGATCAGGGTAACTCACCTTTCAAAGCTATAAAATATTTTACAGAGGCTGGTTTGAATAAGAGAAATTCTGAAAGAAAATAATAAAAATTATTTTTCAACAATTGCATTCTTTGCCCTCACTTCGTCATATAGTTTTTGCGATTCATGAGTAAGCGAATCGTAATTAATAGTTAAGGAAGGAATAATATCCATCAAAGTATTGATCCTTCCTTCGGGAATTAAAAATTTATTAAGCACCACTACTTTTTTATCTTCGAGAATGCAATACCCGCTTTGAAAAGAGCCGCGTTCGTAACGAACAATATAACCGGCTTCGTCCAGAATTTTTTCGAGTTTATTTAATGTGCTTTGGTTATATTTCAAAAGAAATTTTTTATTTTTTATGCAAACAAATTTACAATAAACAAGCAATATAAAACTATATTAAAAGGTTGCCAACTTTTGGAAAGTTAACGGGCTTGCTCCTGAACCAGCTTTTAAAAAGTGGTAAAGGCTTCCATAAAATAAGAGTTAATTTCGTATCCTAAATCTATTTGAACTTTGGCGGACATTATAAATTTATTGCCGGAAAATATTGCCAACCAGATTGCTGCGGGAGAAGTGATACAGCGCCCTGCAAGCGCGGTAAAAGAACTGTTGGAAAACGCGGTAGATGCCGAAGCTACCGAAATTCAATTATTTGTAAACGATGCAGGCAAAGCGTTGGTGCAGGTAATCGACAACGGAAGAGGAATGAGCGAAACAGATGCCAGGATGTCTTTTGAACGCCATGCAACTTCCAAAATAAAAAATATTGACGACCTGTTTCACATTAAAACAATGGGCTTTCGTGGCGAAGCATTGGCAAGTATTGCGGGCGTGGCACAGGTAGAATTGAAATCTAAAAAACCGGGCGAAACTGTCGGAACTTTTATTGAAATAGAAAACAGCGTAGTCAAAAGGCAGGAACCGGTTGCCACAAATGAAGGCACAAATATTTCAATGAAAAATTTATTTTTCAATGTGCCGGCGCGAAGAAACTTTTTAAAAAGCAATGCTTCTGAACTGCGCCACATTGTAGATGAATTTATTCGCGTGGCCATGGCTTTTCCTTCTTTATTCTTTTCTCTTACTTCTAACGGACAAGAAGTTTTTCATTTGGAAAAGGGGTCCTTAAAACAAAGAATCATCCAGATTTTAGGAAACAGTTATTCAGCAAAATTGGTAAGCGTTAAAGAGGAAACCGATTACATGAACATTTATGGTTTTGTAGGCAAACCGGAAACTGCGAAGAAAACCAGAGGTGATCAATATTTTTTTGTAAACAATCGTTTTATAAAAAGCGCTTACCTGAACCATGCAGTGATGAATGCTTTTAGCGATATGATTGCCAAAGACAGTTTTCCGATGTATACATTGTTCATTGACATCGATCCATCAAGACTTGATATAAATGTGCATCCTACCAAACAGGAAATAAAGTTTGAAGATGAAAAATTAATTTATGCTTTTGTGCAATCTGCAGTAAAACATTCGCTGGCACAATACAGCGTCACGCCTACTTTGGATTTTGATTTGGATGTTTCTATTCAACAAACCGATGCAGTAAGCAAACCTTTTACGCCCGAAAAACAATATTCTGCCACGGGCACTTCGCTTTATAAAACGTTTACTCAAAAAAACCAGGCGCATTTTATTGAATCAAAAAGTGATCTGGAAACATGGGATGAGAATTTATTGAAACGAAATATACCTGATCATACTTTTAATAACTTAGAAATTCCGAAAAGAGAAACCGGCGATTTTTCTTCTTCCTTTAAAAATACTTTTTTAGCAGCAGTTGATAAAAGACCAACTTCCGGTTCTTTAATTCAATTACATGCAAGTTTCATTGTTGCCGAAAATAAAAATGGTTTTATCCTAATTCACCAGCAAAATGCACATGAACGTATTTTATATGAAAGATTTACCGAGGCAATGGAAGGCAAACCGATATCAGTTCAAAGAAGTTTATTCCCAACAGCAATTGAATTGACGCCTGCTGATGCTGTATTACTTACCGAACTTCTTCCTGATCTTCATATTCTTGGTTACCAGGTAGAGCCTTTTGGCAATCACACATTTATTATACAAGGCTCGCCGGCTGATGTTCCGGACGGAAACGAAAAAGATGCTTTGGAAAAAATCCTGGAACAGTATAAGCACTTTAATATGGACATTAGTTTTAGTAAACGCGAAAAATTGCTTCGTTCAATGGCGTGGCAACAAGCGATAAAAGCAGGAAATTTTTTATCTGAAAAAGAAATGGAAAAGCTGGTACAGGATCTGTTCAATTGTAAAGTCAGCAATACAACACCAAATGGCAAACCAGTTTTTCTTGAATTTAAAAAAGAGGAGATAGATAAAATGTTTGGAAGATAAATTCTAGCAAGTCAAGTAACCGCACGGATAACACGCTTTTTAAAGCAAAGAAATCTTTATTCAGGATTTTTTATTTTTCATCATCCTACTTGCAAAATAAGAAATGGTGGGCAAAGGATCCTCTAAAATAAATTTAATAGATGTTTTAACATCCTGGTTTTTTGCGTTTCCTCGCAAAATATTTTTAACTATGCTTTTGATTGCCAAACTTCCCTGCATGTAACGAATTTGTTTAGAATAGGATTTTATAATTTCCCGTTTTAATGCTGCAAGAGATGCAATATAGGGGAAGTTTACGCCCGAAGAGAATGAGCCCATTAAGCTTCCCCAATAACGAGGGTTGATTTCGATTAGTTTAACTTGTTCATCCTCGACATCAAATCGAAGATCGACATGGGCGATACCACTCCAGTTCAGCTTTTCTGCTACCTTAGAAACCAGGTTATATGTATTAGAGTCGTTTATGAAGTCTATAGCAGCTGCACGTCTAAAGCGGTAGGGCCCATTTAAAAATCCTTTTTGAATTGTATACGCTAATATTTTCCCTTTCTCACAAAGAATACTACAATCAAGATCATATCCGCTAATGAATGATTGTAGAATAAATTCACGTGAAAAAGTATGAGCGCTACAATATTTCCGAAATTCATTTTGGTTCTGGAATATTTCAATGCCCTCCCCACCGTATCCTACACACGGTTTAAGTAAAGCAGGAAATGCAAAAGAGGAAAGAGCTTTATGAAATTCTGTGCTATCTTTTTGAAATAATATTGTTGGTGGGCAAGAAATTTGATTTTTTTTAAGCCACTGCGAAAGCAGTCCCTTGTGATTCGCAATTTTAAATGAATCTAAACAGGGTAAAGGTGCTATAGAAGTCAAGTCGGAAAGCTTCCTTGTATCTTCTGATAATAAAGGGATGGTAATTATATCCACTGGCAAAACAACATCCGGCTTAATTTTTTTAACCGTCTCATAAATTGTATCCAGCCTGCTCTCATCGCTATTTCCATTTTGATAACTTATAAATTGATAGCAATAACGTGAAAAACGTATTGGTGCGTTCGCGTCGTTTGACAGTACAAAAACCCTGAGATTTTTTAACTGTCCCAAACAACGAATCACATTTAGAGCATGATGACTTTCTCCGTCAGGAATTAATACAGAAAAAAATTCCTTGGGTTGCACCTTAACCATTCGAAAATATTAAAAAGTATTAACTTTTATTTATTCTTTAAAAATTTGGGGAGATATGTTTTCGCAGATATCAGGCTTTCAAGATTCAAATATAAAAGAAAAAGCTAAATAAAAGAAACGAGCAAGATTTATGTGTTAGCAAATACTCTTTTAATTATTTTTCTTTATCTAGAAAAGGGCATTTTTTTGTGCAATTTATCCAGAACCACTCTTATTTAGATTTATTAAAAAAATCATCTTTTAGCTTTAAATCAAAACTAAAAATTAGATAAAATTACCAATTACTAAATCGAATTCCAACATTGTATGGAGTAAAATTCAAATCATTTTTAAAAATTGATTTCGGGCTGTAAGAACCGTACAAATGAACCGGACCCAGACCAAGTTCGCCTATATAAGAAAACTTCCATTTTTGAAGATCATAATCTCCCCGATTCTTTTCTTTTCCGCGTTCACTGCTTCTTTGCTTGTTACGGCTGCTGTATAAATAACCGATACTTACACCGCCGCTCAGGCTGATGCCTTTGTGCGACTCCTTCGGATTACTGATTAAGTTGATCATGAATGGAATGGTGACGTAATCAGCAGCCAGCTTGTTTTTCTTAAAGCTTACCGAATCCCTGAAAACAAACGGATGATTGATTACTTGCGATGGATTATAAGGGTTCATGCCTCCTTCGTTAAAACTGATATCACTTTTGAAACGGTAGTTATTCATTTCGAGGCCAAGCCCATACTTCAAATTCAAATAATTTTTTACAATACTCAACCTTTGCATAAAAAACCAGAGGTTGACATTGATTGATTTTCCTGTTTTCAACTTGAAATCGTTGGCTGATAATGTTGAGCCAACCACGACATTACTATTCTTGGCTGTCTCATAATTCGTTTTATCCGTCCAGTTGGCGAAACCAATATCAAAAACAAACGATGAAGTACTGATGTTTGAATGATTTTCATGGCGTCTCTTACCAACGCTAACTGTTACTCGCTTTTCATCATTTGGTTGTCCTTTTTTAAGAATAATCATTCCACCAATTCGAACAGTATCATTTTTCTTTTGGATCTCCACCGAATCTTTTTGGGCAAAACTGCTCATTGCAGTGCATACTATTGTTAGAATTAAAATTGACTTTTTCATTTTAAATGTTATATGAGTCATTAATGTATTAAAAATTCTTTGCTACGATCGGCTCTTCATTGCCTTCAAGCAGTCGTGTTATTGGATTGGTTCGTTCAACTATTCGTTTAACTTTTTTCAAAAAACCACCAACTTTTGTTCTACTGAATTGATCGGCAGGCACATCATAAAAAACATAGTTTTCGTTGTTTGAATTATTTTCTGAATAGGCTGCCGTTTGTGAATAATTGGGTTTTATTTCGTTATTAGGTATTTGAATTGGAGAATTTACTTTATCCTCAACTGTATTCGAAAGCTTTTCCACATTTGGCTGAACCTTTTCCAGTGGCGCTTGCAATGCAACGACTTCTACCGGTTCCTTCTTTAATGCCTGAATCGATTTAGTCAAAGAGGGTGAAGTTGTTTTAATTTCATTTTGCGCAATTGAAGCGTTTTGTGTTTGCTTTTCAACCTGGCTGGCCCTTTTTTTAACTAGAACATGAATTGCATTTTTTTCTTCTTTTACTGTTGAAGAAGCAACAGGATTTGTTTCACCTTCTGCTTTTTTTGGTATAATCTTAGGCGTTGGCTCTGTTTTTTTCAGCGGGTTAACTTGTGCTGTTTGTGGCGCTGTTTCATTGTGCTTAGTGAAATAAGGAACTGAAATCCACAAACCAAAACCCAGGAAAACAGCTGCAACAGCATATCGCCAAAAACTAATCAAAATAACTTTTTCTGTTTTTTCTTTATGATATAGCCCTGATTTATCAGGATATACAACTTCAGTATCGGGGGTTAATTTGGCTTTGCTTATCAACTTAAATTCTGTTTGTAATTCCGGATGTTGCACTACAAAATTTTCAACATCGTTTCTTTCTTTTTGCAAAAGTTCTTTGTCATGATAAAGAACAAAAAATTCTTCATAATTATTTTCGTTCAGAGCACTTTCGCTTTTGTATAAAAATGATTTATCCCCAAGTTTCAAATCTTCATCCGGAACGTTTATTGTCAATTTTAACATGCAAAATTCTTCCTTGAGATCCGGGTTTTCATTTACGAATACCTCCACCATTTTCCGCTCTGCTTTAGATAGTTCGTTATCCGCATAGAGTAAAAAATATTCTTCGTAATTATTTCTATTGATATTCATTTTAAATCACATTTTCAGGTTTCACCAAATAATTTTTCAATTGTATTCTTGCCCTGTGCAAATACACTTTTACCTGGCTGATGCTTAACGAGGTTATTACAGCAATTTCTTCATACGAATAACCTTCATAATCTTTTAATAAAACAAGGCTACGTTGTGTTTCGCTTAACCGGTATAAAGCCTCGTTTAATAATTTTTTTATTTCACTTTGAGGCTCTCTTGTTGTTTGCATTGATGTTGAAAAATCTTCCTCCAGTTTCACTCTCTTATTTTTCCTTATCAGGTCTATCATTTGATGATAAGCAACCGTAAACAGATAAGATTTACTTCTTTCGTTTTCCACTTTTCCCCGGTTGATCCACATTTTTTCAAAAGCCGCCTGAACCACATCACGCGCATCCTCTTCATGCTTTAAATTCTTTACAATAAACCTGTAAACATTGTCTGCATAAAGGGTTACACAATCATTAAATTCTTTCTCAGTCATACAATCAGGTAATTTTTAAATTACATCAGCCTTGTTTTCATATAATACGCATCAACAGGAATAAAGTTACATTTCCCTGAAAACTATTTTGAAGACCGGATTTTATGGTTTTCATTGTAGGTTTGTACTATCAAAAATAAGCAAGTATGAATGAAAGTTTTTCGAAGAGGTTGGGTAAAGAATTAGAAGAAATAAAGGATAGCGGCCTCTATAAAAATGAAAGGATTATCACGAGTGACCAGGGAGCTGAAATTGAAGTAGGCGGAAAAATAGTTTTGAATTTTTGTTCGAATAATTATTTAGGACTGGCAGCGGATCCAAAAGTAATTGAAGCATCTAAGAAAATTATGAATGACCGTGGTTATGGTTTAAGCAGTGTACGTTTTATATGCGGAACGCAGGATATTCATAAAGAGCTTGAAAAAAAGATTTCCGAATTTCTGGGAACAGAAGATACCATTCTTTATGCCGCCTGTTTTGATGCTAACGGAGGCGTTTTTGAACCTTTATTTGGTGAAGAAGATGCCATCATTTCAGATGCATTAAACCATGCGAGCATCATTGATGGAGTTCGTTTATGCAAAGCGCAGAGATTTCGTTATGAGCATAATAATATGGCAGATCTTGAAAATAAGCTACAAGATGCCAAAGATGACCGAAGCCGCATTATCGTTACAGATGGAACGTTCAGCATGGATGGAACTATTGCGCAATTGGATAAGATTGTTGAACTGGCAGAAAAATATGACGCAATTATAATGGTTGATGATTCTCACTCTACCGGCTTTATCGGAAAAACAGGAAGAGGAACGCCTGAATACCGGGGAGTTTCAGGAAAGATTGATATTATTACCAGCACTTTAGGAAAGGCGCTCGGTGGTGCAAATGGTGGTTTTACTTCAGGAAAAAAAGAAACGATTGAAATGCTTAGGCAGCGAAGCCGTCCCTACTTATTCAGTAACACTTTGGCGCCAAATATTGTCGGCGCGTCAATTGCCGTATTCGACATGCTCAGCGAAACAACTGATTTGCGTGATAAGCTTGAAGCGAACACAAAATATTTCAGGGAAAAAATGACAGAAGCCCGATTTGATATAAAACCAGGCGTTCACCCTATTGTTCCTATAATGCTTTACGATGCAGTGTTGTCGCAAAAGTTTGCAGCACGATTATTGGAAGAAGGCATTTATGTAATCGGCTTTTTCTTTCCTGTAGTTCCAAAAGGCCAGGCAAGAATTCGTGTTCAGTTAAGCGCTGCGCATGAACAAAAACATTTGGATAAAGCGATAGAAGCCTTTACAAAAGTGGGAAAAGAGTTGGGCGTTTTAAAATAATTTTTAAGTTTTTAATTAGAGTAAGGGGCATGACAGAAACAGCAGCAACATTTAAAGCAAAGAGTATTATAAAATCTGCAGACCTGGATCACAGGCAAAAGATCAATTTTAATATTGGAAAATATAATTCGGTTGTGCCGATAGCAAAGCAACAGTTTGACGATATTTCAATAGTAAAAGAAAGAGCTAAAAATATTAAGTGGCGGGCACTGGAAACACTTGATAAGCACCTGGAAGAATTTGAAATGCACTTTACATCACGTGGCGGAAAAGTGTTGTGGGCCGAAAACTCACAGGAAGCATTAGACGAAATTCTTGCAATTTGCAAAGAAAAGAATTGCCGCACTATTGTAAAAAGCAAAAGCATGGTGACGGAAGAAATTCATTTGAATGATTTTCTGCAAAAAAACAATATTGAAAGTATTGAAACTGATTTGGGTGAATATATACAGCAATTGGATGGAGAGCCGCCTTACCATATTGTAACACCGGCAATGCATAAAAGCAAAGAAGATGTTGCCAAATTATTCGAAGTGAAATTGGGAACAGCTGCAAATCTTTCTCCTGAAAATCTAACGCTGGAAGCACGCAAAAAATTAAGAGAGAAATACGTAAATGCAGAGATTGGCATTACAGGCGCTAATTTCGTTATAAGTGATATTGGAGGTATCGCACTTACTGAAAATGAAGGCAATGGAAGACTGAGTACCGCATGGCCAAAAACTCATATAGTGGTCGTTGGTATAGAAAAAATGATTCCTTCTCTTACCGACCTTGCTTTGCTTTGGCCATTGTTAGCTACTTATGGAACGGGGCAAAAAGTTACTGTTTACAGCAGCATTATTTCCGGGCCTAAACAACCTGGGGAAACCGATGGGCCAGAGGAAATGTATGTTATTTTTTTAGATAATAATCGCACTAAAATTTTGGCAAATGCCCGGCAACGGGAAAGTTTGTATTGCATCAGGTGTGGAGCGTGTTTAAATGTTTGCCCGGTTTATAAAAACATTGGCGGACATACTTATGGCACTACTTACAGCGGCCCGATAGGAAGTGTTATCACTCCTCATTTACTAGAACTTGAAGAGTTTAAACACCTCAGTTATGCCTCTTCTTTGTGTGGTGCCTGTTCAGAAGTTTGTCCTGTTAAAATAAACCTTCATGAACTTTTGTTAGAAAACAGGAATGAAAGTGTAGAACAAGGATTTGTGCCTTTTTCAGAAAAGATGGCATGGAAAATTTGGAAGATAGCTTCTTTAAAAAGAGGAATGATGAATATGGGAAGCGGAAATGTAAAAACAAAAATTGTCAACCGGTTATTTAAGAA
This sequence comes from uncultured Chitinophagaceae bacterium, assembly GCA_963811285.1. GTDB lineage: Bacteria > Bacteroidota > Bacteroidia > Chitinophagales > Chitinophagaceae > Ginsengibacter. The sequence continues at coordinate 111,091 of CAWEQV010000001.1, forward strand.
TTGGGATAAATACCATGCGCCTCTTGAGTTTAGTCCAAAAACTTTTAATCAAATGTGGAAGGAAGAAAGGCAATTAAAAAAATAATTTCCTCTTATAGTAAACGAACAAATTTTTCAATTTTTTATTTTGGGAAATCTACTGAAAAATTAATTACTGCTGTTGCACAGCTTAATTCAAGAGAGCGTGTCCTTCTCCTTTGGAGAAGGGTTGGGATGAGGTCTTAGTGTTTAAAATGCCTTAATCCGGTTATCACCATTACCAAATTGTTTTCTTTACAATAATCAATAGAATCTTTGTCGCGAATAGAACCTCCGGGTTGGATAAAGGCAGTAATTCCGGTATTATGCGCAATTTTCACACAATCATCAAAAGGGAAAAATGCATCACTGGCAACAACAGCATTTTGTAAATCAAATTCAAATTGATTTGCTTTTTCAATGGCGTGTTTTAAGGCATCCACTCTTGAAGTTTGTCCTGCGCCTTTACCTAAAAGTTGCTTGTTTTTTACAATTGAAATCGCATTACTTTTTAAATGTTTACAAACAAGGTTAGCAAAAGAGAGATCTTCTTTTTCTTCTTCAGATGAAACTCTTCCGCCTTCTTCTTTCCATTCAGTAAAATTGCCTTTATCATTTTCCTGTATCAATAAACCGTTCAATAATGTTTTAGTTTGTTGATCTTCATTTGGAAATTTTTTTAGCTTTAAAACAATCCTGTTCTTTTTTATTTTTAAAAGCGGCAATGCATCCTCATCAAAAGCCGGAGCGATCAATACTTCAATAAATAAATCTTTAAGCGCTTCGGCGGTTTTTACGTCAATTGTTGAATTAGAAATCAAAACTCCGCCAAAAGCGCTTTCCGGATCTCCGGCAAGAGCAGCAGAAAAAGCTTCCGAAACATTTTTTCTCTGAGCAATTCCACAAACATTCGTGTGTTTGATCACCGCGAATGTCGTTTCATCTGCATCATCTTTCTTTTTAAATTCTTTCATCAATTGTAATGCGGCATCCACATCCACAAGGTTATTGTAAGAAAGTTCTTTTCCATGTAGTTGTTCAAAAACTTCGCTGAAATCGCCAATATAAAATCCTTGCTGGTGAGGATTTTCGCCGTATCGTAATACCTTTTTTTCGGCCTGAAATGGATTGGCAAAATTGGTTTTATTAAAGTAATTGGAAATAGCAATATCATATCCTGCACAAACATCAAATGCTTTTCCCGCAAAATCTTTTCTTTCTTCCAAAGAAGTTTCTGCATTTTTCTCTTTCAAAATATTTGCGAGTGTGCCGTATTCATTTTTATCCGCAATCACCAGAACATTTTTAAAATTTTTCGCTGCCGCACGGATCATTGAAGGTCCGCCAATATCAATTTTTTCAATAATTGCCGCTTCGTCTTTTGTTGCTTTCACTGTTTCTTCAAAAGGATACAAATCCACCACAACCAAATCAATTTCAGGAATCTTGTATTGCTTCATTTCCTTCAAATCACTTTCTACATCCCGACGGGCTAAAAAACCTCCAAACACAACAGGGTGAAGCGTTTTAACCCTTCCTCCCAGAATAGAAGGATAACCGGTTAATGATTCTACAGAAACACATTTTCCGCCATTTTCTTCAATAAATTTTTGAGTGCCGCCCGTGCTGTAAATGGTAATATTTTGTTGTTGAAGTAACGGAATAATTTCTTTTAATCCATCTTTATTAAAAACTGAAATAAGCGCTGATTTTATTTTTTGTTGCATTTTAAGGAAAGAAATTTTTTCATTTACAAATTGATTACGAACGCACCCTGTTCAGGAACAGAATGGAAGTGCAAATGTAAATCTTCACACTCTTTTTTCCATTCCTGAATTTTCCAGGGCGGGTTAGAAGCATCAAAAATGTAATTATTGCAATCAAAATTTTTAGAAATATCACCTATTTTTATTTTTGGATTTTTAGAAATCAGCACGTAATCCAGTCTTATTTTTTTATCAGAATGATACTTTTGAAAAGAGGAATCGATCATTAAAATTCTTGAATCATAAAACTGGTAAAAATTATTTTTTGAAAGCAGGTTATTCAATTGAGTAGCTTCATCCATAAGTTGAAAAGCAAGCCGCACAGGCTTTAGGTTATAATTATTTAACAACTTATCAGTCGTTACCTCCGAATCACCCGCAAAGAAAAAATTGTTTCTGTCAATAAATTCAACTGCCTTATGACGGGGGATATTGTAAACAATAATTTTCTTTTGATGAAATAATTTCCATTCCTTATAAGTTTTAAAAGATGCGAAACAAAACAGAAATGCAATTGCATATTTAACAGCCGTTTTATTTTTTCGAATAAAAGCAAAGACAACAGTCGTAATAATTAAGTATAACAAAAATGCTTCAAACGCAGAAATTGAAATCCCGCTCCATAACGAGTAAGGAATAGAATCAAATTTTAAAATAAAATAATTGAGGAGCCAGATTAAAGCATAAACGCTTTTCGAAAAAAATAAAGCAAGTGGCGGTAAAAATGAAATGGCTATTAAAATTAAACTACTACACAAAGCAAGCGAGGCAAGCGGAATAGCAATAAGATTTGACAACAAAAACAGTAACGGAAGCTGGTGGAAATAATATAAGCAAAGAGGAAAAGTGAACAACTGTGCGGACAATGAAACTGCGCAAAGCTGCCAACCTTTTTGTAATAATTTATTATGAAAATAAAACCAATTTGAAATCGGTTTATATGCAATTACAATTCCTAAAACTGCCAGGTAAGAAAGCTGGAATCCAACATCCCATAAAAAATATGGATTGTAGCACAACAATAAAAAAGCGGAAGCTGCAATTGAATTATAAACTGAACCGGTTCTGTTGAATGCATTGCCAATAATGATGAAAGAAAACATAATAGCAGCGCGGACTGCAGAGGGAGACGCGCCGGTGAGTAACACGAAAAGCCATAAACCTGCAAGAATTAAAAATAAGCGTAACGGTTTTGTTTTTTTTGTGAAAGGAAGTATAGAAAAAAGCCACAGCAAAATGGCATAGATAATACCGATATGAAGACCTGAGATCGCGATAATATGAACAACACCGGCATCACTATAAGCTTGTAGCAGGTCTTTGTCGAGATCAACTTTATAACCAATCAACAAAGCTTTTGCAATAGAAGATTCATCGTTTTTCCCAAGATATTTATCAAGAATAGAAATTACTTTTTGGCGAATTGAAAAGATAAAAGAATGCCACACATTTTTATTTTTCATGGGTAGTAAAATCCAATCATCTTGTTTCAAATAAACCTGGTGGTAAAGATTGTGAAAAGCCGAATATTGCGCATAATCAAACGCTGCCGGATTTCCTGAATTAGAAATCGGGCTTAAAAGTTTGTTTACTATAATTCGGTCGCCATATTTTAAATTTCTTACAGCACTGTCTTTTGAAAAATAGATCAAAAACTTTCCCTCAGTCTTTATTTCCTTGTTGTTTATGATAAGCGCATCTGCGCTGGCAGTTGCTTTAAAAGATTTTGCTTTCTGCTGCAGTGGTTCAGTAATGGTGGCAACTATAAAACTTTTTTTAGTATTATATTTTCCATACCAGTCGGCGTGGTTTCTGATGTCTTTATGCCAGGTAACGAAGGAGGCGAAAAAAAGCAATAGCATAGAAATCAAAATTCCTTGTATGGCTTTAAAGTGAAACTGAATGACTTTAGACAAAAAAGAAAAAAGAATGAGTAGTAAACCTAAAATAATAGCTGAAAAGATGATTGAATCAATTGTTGGTTTTACATAAAATGCTAGAATAATTCCCAATATAAACGGAAGTAGTAACCGTAAAAAAGGCGCTTTCTTCCAGATAAAAACATGGTAGGAATTTCTCATAAACAAAATTTGAAAAATTGGCTTTTCACTTCAATTCTCTTTTGAAATTTTTACAATTTCTTCTTGAAGATACATTTTTAAGATTTTTATGATGTATTGGGTCCCTTGGTAAGAGATTCTTTTCTAAATTAAAACTACCGGCTTTAAGAGCATAAATCCTTATTTTTAATAAAATAAATAAATAATTCTTGAGTCAGTCACCACAAATGGAATTTGATTCGGTTTACTCATTCCTGATTAAAAAGTTAGAAACAGAATTACCTCCATTTCTTCATTACCACAATTCAGAACATACAAAAGATGTAATTGCAGCAGCAGAACAGATCGCTCTACAGGAAAATGTTTCCGGAGATGAACTGACGATTTTAAAAACAGCCGCACTTTTTCATGATTCGGGATTTTTAGAAACTTACAGTGATCATGAAGAAATATCTTGTGAAATAGCAAGAAAATGGTTGCCGGAATTTGGTTATAATAAAGACCAAATCACTGACGTGTGCCGCCTCATAATGGCAACTAAACTTCCTCAACAACCTAAGGATAAATTTGGACAGATAATTTGTGATGCCGACCTGTATTACCTTGGTACAGATAAATACTTTGTAGGCGCAGAAAAACTGTATAAAGAATTGCATGAAGCCGGCCTTGTGAAGAACCGCGAAGAATGGAGAAATGAAGAAATAAAATTTGTTGAAGGCCATCGTTATTTTACAGCCACAGCAGAAAAAAAATTAAATAATCGATTAAAGCAAACGGCACTTCAACTAAAAGTTCGCGCGGCTAAACAAAAAAAGCCAAAAAAAAGTTTTGAAATTTCGGGGTGGTTAAGTGATACATTGTTTATCGTTGCCGGTGTTCTTTTAGCGGCTTTTTCACTTAAGGGATTTCTTATTCCAAACGGATTTTTTGATGGTGGTATTACCGGTATTTCTTTATTGGTAAGCGAGCTGTATCATTTTGATATTTCGTATGTGATCATACTTGCCAATCTTCCTTTTATAATTATTTGTATTTATGCGATAAATTTTAATTATGCACTAAAGACATTTCTTTGCATTTTATTGCTTGGATTCTGTTTGTATTATTTCCCACATTATTCCATTACTTCAGATAAATTACTCATTTCTATTTTTGGTGGATTCTTTATAGGAGCAGGGATCGGGCTTACAATGAGAGGTGGTTGCGCTATTGACGGAATTGAAATCCTCGCGCTTTATACCTGGAAAAAAACAAGTTTTACTATCACGGAAATTATTTTGGCTATTAACATTCTGATTTTCACGGTTGCTGCGTTTCATTTTGGAATCCAGGTGGCCTTGTATTCGATGCTTACATATTTTACGGCCACCCGCACTGTGGATTATGTAGTTGAAGGATTGGAAGCTTACATTGGCGTTACCATTATTTCAGGCAAAAGTGAAATCATTAAAGACCGGTTGGTAAATGAAATGGGCAGAGGAATTACGATTTATAAAGGCGAGCGCGGATTTTTACCCGGCAAATTCGAACTTCATAGTGATTGCGATATCATTTTTACTGTAATTACAAGATTGGAAATACGCAAACTTAAAAACCTTGTGAGCGAAATTGATCCTCGATCATTTGTTTTTGCAAGCACAATTAAAGAAGCTTCGGGCGGAATTATCAAACGCAGGCATGTTCATTAAACAGTAAACGAGCTTTATTCCACAATTCTTAGTTTGGCATAATTCAACATAATTTTTTTCTCGCCATTATGTTCAAAACGCACCGTCGCTATTGGGTTGTGGGCAGCTCCTTCCATTTTAAGCACTTCGCCAAAACCAAATTTCTGATGCTCTATTTTTTGTCCTGTTTGCAAATTGCTCGTGTCACTCGGTGCAAAACCAGGAGAAGGAACATGTTCCTTTATTTTGATAACCGGGGTCGAAACCAAATAGGCAGGCTTTTCAGGTTTCGTTTCCCTTCTTTGATTTCCACCCGGATATTTTGGCCTGTCAAATGCATTCCAGTAATTCGTTTGATTATTTCGCATATTGCCACCGGCAAAAGATTTATCCAAACGCTCCTGGGGAAGTTCATCAATAAACCGGCTGGGTTCATTTTGAGTAAGATTTCCAAACCGGTAACGATTGTTGGCATAAGTCAGCCAAAGACGATTTTTTGCCCGGGTAATCGCTACATAAAATAATCTTCTTTCTTCTTCCAGTTCTTCCCTTGTATTGATCGCCATTGCGTTTGGAAATAAAGTCTCTTCAAGCCCTGCGACAAAAACTACCGGAAATTCCAAACCCTTTGCAGCATGAATCGTCATTAATTTTACCACATCACTTTCACCTTTATCATCGTCAGCGTCAGTAAGTAAAGTAATTTGCTGCAAATAGCTTCCAAGACTTTTATCCAACAATTCACCATCTTCTGTTGGCGTTTCTGTATATTCTTTTATTGAGTTTAATAATTCCTGCAGATTCTCATAGCGCGACAAACCTTCGGTAGTTTTATCGTTAAAAAGATCTTTTACAATGCCGGTATTTTTACCAACCAAAACTGCAAGATCGTATGCATTTTTCTTTTGCAATTCACTCTGAAACATTTTGATCATTATTGCAAAATTACTGATCGTTTCCAGCGTGTTAGCCCTGTAACCAAATTCGGAAGCGTGTTCCAGCACATTCCACATTGAAATATTTTGTTGATTGGCATAAAGAACTGCTTTTTCAACAGATGTTTTTCCAATACCTCTTGCCGGATAATTTATAATTCTTTTCAGCGCTTCCTCATCCCCGGGATTTACAATAACCCGCAGGTAACTTAAAAAATCTTTGATCTCTTTTCTTTGATAAAAACTGATGCCGCCATAAATGCGATACGCAATGTTCATTCTCCTGAGGCTTTCTTCAAAACTTCTGCTTTGCGCGTTCGTTCGGTAAAGAATAGCAAAATCTGAATTACGATAATGATTGCGCAGTTTCTGTTCCTGTATTGCGTCGGCCACATATTTTCCTTCATCATTATCAGTAGCGGTTCTAACCAAATTTATTTTTTCTCCTTCAATATTAATCGTCCAAAGTTTTTTGGGAATCTGTCCTTTGTTATTGGCAATAATATGGTTAGCCACATGAAGAATATTTTGTGAGCTACGATAATTTTGCTCAAGCATTACCACTTTTACTTCATCATAATCTTTCTGAAATTGTAAAATATTCTCAATCGTCGCGCCACGAAAGCTGTAAATACTTTGCGCATCATCACCAACTACAGCCACATTTTCATGCATCGCTCCCAACAATTTTATGATCTGGTATTGTGAAGTGTTCGTATCCTGGTATTCATCGATCATGATGTATTTAAACTTCCGCTGGTATTTACTCAGACTTTCCGGATGCGTTTTCAAGAGCTGGTAAAACTTCAGTAAAAGATCATCAAAATCCATAGCTCCATTTTTAAAACAACGGTTGCAATAAGCGGTATAGATATGTCCAATCATTGGCCGGTTAGCACGCATGTCTTCCTGTTGTAATCCAAAATCATTGATGTATTCTTCCGGAGTTATCAAACTGTTTTTTGCATTGGAAATCCTGTTGTAAACAGTGTTGGCTTTATAATGCTTGTCATCGAGGTTCAATTCTTTAACAACAGTTTTCACCACACTTTTTGCATCATCCGTGTCGTAAATAGTAAAGTTTCGTGGATACCCAAGCTTATCAGCTTCGGCTCTTAAAATTCTTGCAAATACAGAATGGAAAGTTCCGATATAAAGATTTCGCGCTTCATTATTTCCCAAAATATGAGTAACCCTTTCCTTCATTTCTGCGGCGGCTTTATTGGTAAAAGTTAACGCCAGTATTTGAAAAGCATCCACGCCGGTGGCCATCAGATGCGCTATTCTTGTAGTTAAAACTTTTGTTTTTCCGCTGCCCGCGCCTGCCACAATCATGATCGGTCCGTCGCGATGAAGTACGGCTTCGCGTTGCGATTCATTCAATCCCTGTAAATATTCCTGCATCTTGCAAATTTACGAAAAGAGGAGGTGAGGAAAAGTGAAGTGAAGAAATAAATAAGAAACAATTAGAGATAAGAACCCTAAAAAAATTGTATTTTTAATTTAATAAGGACATTAAATAATTTAAATCAATTTTGTATTGGTCCCATTTCAAATTTTCTTTATGGCACTTATCGTAACACCAAAAAATAAAAAAGAAGAAACAATTTTGAAAGCTTTTCTTAATAGCTTAAAAATCGGTTTTCATTCCGAAGCCGACGAAGATGCAGCATTATTTAATGCAATGCAAAAGGGAAGAAAAACCGCTTTGTTGAATCAAAAGGAAAAGGAAGAATTTATCAAGAATTTAAAAAAATCGGATTGAACCTTGAAATCAGAAAATCGTTTGAAAAAGACGTTGCTAAATTGCCTGTATCTGTAAAACTTTTGGTAGAAAAGCGATCCGGGAAATTATGGCAAAAGAAAAGCTTTCCGCATTATCCTCGTGCAAAAAATTGTCAGGCCACAAAAGTTATTAAATAGAATAAGATTGGGAAGTTACCGCATTGGTTTCTTTTATCAAAACAACACAGTTGAGCTAATAAGGGTATTGAACAGAAAAGACATTTATAAATATTTTCCTTAAGAATTAAAAACTCCGATTTTTCTTTGCTTACTGCTAATCAATTCAATCCGTAATTATAAAATCATCTGCATCTTTCCAGAAAGGAAATTTTTCACGAATTTTAGTTAAGTTTTCTTTTTCTAAAGTATAAGTGAAGATATCTTCTTCAATATTTTTTTCATAAATAATTTCTCCTAAAGGATCAATAATAGTGCTGCCACCATTGTACAAAACTTTATCACCATCTTCTCCAACTCGGTTTACGCCGACTACGTAACATTGGTTTTCTATAGCTCTCGCCCGCAATAACGTTTTCCATGCGACGCTTCTTCTTTCAGGCCAATTAGCGACATTGATTAAAAGATCGTACTGGTTTTCTTCACTACCCGGAGATTGGCGTGCCCAAACAGGAAACCTTAAATCATAGCAAACCTGCAAATTAATTTTCCATCCTTTTACTGAAGCAATCAGCTTTTTATTTCCTGCAGTGTAATGAGCATGTTCATCCGCGTAAGCAAACAAATGTCTTTTGTCATAAACACCATATTCGCCGTTGGGTAACATCCAGATTAAGCGGTTAAAATATTTTCCATTCTCTTCAATCATCACGCTTCCGGTAAGAATTATTTTTTTTTCTGCAGAAATTCTTTTCATCCAATTCACCGTTTCTCCGTCCATTTTTTCGGCTAATACTTCAGGCTTCATGCTGAAGCCAGTGTTAAACATTTCAGGAAGAATTACAATTTCAGTTTTCTCTTTAATGCTTTCCATTTTTTGTTGAAACATTTCAAGATTGGCCTTTTTATCTTCCCAAAAAAGATTTGATTGAATAAGAGTTATCGTGAGTGAAGACATAATGTGAAAATAAAAAACAAAGTTATTTGTTGCTTTACTGCTGCAGGTAAAAATTTAAAGCTGATTTACAACTTCTCTCACCAAAGGTGTTTCAAAACCTTTTTGCAATAAGAAGTCCTGTAACTTTCTTTTCTTTATAAAAATATTTTTTTCGCTTTTTAATGTTTTCAACTTTTGTTCGGCCAGTTTCCTGAAAGTTTTTTCGTAATCGAGCGCATCAATTTCTTTTAATGCTTTCCGGATGCAATAATCGCTTACCTGTTTATATGTTAGCGCTTTTTTTATTTTGGCTTTTCCCCATTGTTTCATCCTGAATTTTCCTCCCGCAAAGTGAATGGCAAAGCGCTCTTCGTTCAAATAATTTTCAGTAATTAATGTTGAAATAATTTCTTCAACATCGTTGGTGCGCAAGCCGAATGAATACAACTTATCACGAACTTCAGAATGACACCTTTCCTGGTAAGCGCAGTATTGTTTTATTTTAGGAACAGCCTGCTCCGGAGTAAAAGTTTGAAATGCCATCAATCAATATTAATAAATAACTTTTGATTGCAGACGAAAATCGTAAACGAAAAAAATCAGTAATCAATCACCTGCTCTTCCAGCTCAGGCATCTCCCTGAATTCGTATTGTTGATTTCTCAGTTGTGGCTCAAAACCCGCTTCTCTTATTGCTTCCTGTATTCCATTTGCTGTAAAACGATGGGGAGCGCCTGCCGCGCTTACTACGTTTTCCTCTATCATAATACTTCCAAAATCGTTGGCGCCTGCATGAAGACAAATTTGTGCTATTTGTTTGCCCACTGTAAGCCAGCTTGCCTGGATGTTTTTTACATTCGGCAACATGATGCGACTCATCGCGATCATGCGAATATATTCTTCAGGTGTAGTAAGATTATGAACGCCTCTTATCCTCGCCAGCAAAGTATCTACATCCTGAAAAGTCCATGGAATAAAGTTTAAAAATCCAACAGCGTCTTCAGGCTTTTTTGCCTGTACCTCTCTTAATTTAGCTAAATGCTCAAAACGTTCTTCAATTGTTTCTACATGTCCAAACATCATTGTTGCAGAAGTAGTAAGTCCAAGTTTATGCGCTTCCGTCATAATATCAAGCCACTCCTGTGAGCCACATTTTCCTTTACTTATTAAGCGTCTAACCCTATCAGTTAGTATTTCTGCGCCCGGTCCCGGCAAAGAATCCAGTCCTGCTTCTTTTAAAGCTTTCAACACTTCCCGGTGTGTTGAGTTTGAGATTTTGGTGATATGTGCAACTTCCGGAGGCCCAAGTGCATGAAGTTTTAGTTTCGGAAAAAGCTTTTTCAATTCTTTGAAAAGAGTAACATAATAATTCAGATCCAAATCCGGATGATGGCCACCTTGCAACAGCAACTGCTCACCGCCGTATCTAAACGTTTCTTCTATTTTTCTTTTATAAGTTTCTATGTCGGTAACGTAAGCCTCTTCATGCCCTGGAATTCGATAAAAATTACAAAACTTACAATTAGCGATACAAACATTGGTAGTATTTACATTTCTGTCGATAATCCAGGTAACTTTTCCATGTGGAACCTGTATTTTCCTTAGCTCGTCCGCAACAGTCATTAATTCGGCCAATGCAGCATTTCTGAATAAAAAGCTGCCTTCTTCTACAGTCAGGAATTCAAAACGTAGCGCTTTTTGTAATAATTGTGATGTCTTCATCTGCTTAAATTTCCTTTTGAGGACGCCTAATAGCCCTTAATAATAATTTCAGCAAAAATACATTCATAAATCTTAAATTTAGATTTTAGCCGGTATGAGAATATTGCTTTATTTATTATTAACTTTTTGTGGTATCTCAGCATTTGGGCAGGAAATGTATTCGGAAAAACCCGCTAAGTTTATTACCTCTTTTCCCTTTAAACAATTGAATGGTGGAGTAATGTTGGTACAAGCGAGATTTGATACGCTTTCAGATACCCTGAATTTTATTTTAGATACCGGGAGTGGAGGCATTTCACTCGACTCTACAACAACCGAGAGGTATCATATTCCTCATGTTCCTTCCGGTAGGTACATTTATGGAATAGCAGGAGTGCGTAAAGTAGATTATGCGCCTAACAAATCGCTCACCTTTCCCGGCCTCACAGTTGACAGCCTGGATTTTTATATTAATGACTACGACGTACTTACCAGTGTTTATGGAGTAAAAATAGATGGAATAATCGGCTTCAGTTTTTTATCCAGGTATGTGGTTAAAATTAATTTTGATAGCCTTCAAATAAGTGTTTTTACTCCCGGGCTTGTTAATTATCCATCCAATGGCCAGATGTTGCATCCCTCTTTCCAGGGCTTGCCCATAATTCCCATAACAATTAAAGATTCAAGAAAATTCGCATCAAATTATTTTTTTGATACAGGTGCCGGATTATGCCTTTTGTTGAGCAGCAAGTTTAATAGGGATAGTTCCATATTATTGAAGAGAAGAAAACCGGTAGAAATAGAAGTTCAGGGAATGGGCGGTAAAAAAAGAATGCGCTTATCACTGATAAAAGAACTACGAATAGGGAATTATAAATTCAGAAAAGTTCCTACTTACTTGTACGATGATGAATTTAATGTTCTTTCGTATCCTGACCGGACCGGGCTGATAGGTAATGATATTTTACGTCATTTTAATTTGATCATTAATTACCGGCAAAAGGAAATTTATCTGACACCAAACAGCCATTTTCGCGATCTCTTCGATTATTCTTATACAGGAATGACTATGTATAGTTTAGACGGAGCAGTTTTTGTAGATGACATAGTAAAAGGTTCTCCTGCAGATAAAGCCGGCCTGAAAAACGGAGACCTTATAATGGCAATAAATAATAATTTTAGTGGCAACCTCGAAGTTTATAAAAACTTTTTGCAGAAAACCGGGGACAGAGTTACGATTCTGGTCGTGAGAGAAAACAAACCATTAGTTATTCGTTTAAGAGTAGGAAGGGTAAGATAAATACCAGGCAGTAAAATAACTTTTATTTCAAGTTTTTAATTTACAGCAATTCATTTTTCGCCGTTTCTTTCATCTATGTTTTGTAATCCATTTGGGAAATGATTTCGTTTGCCGCAATTTTGCAGCTATGATTAACTTTGAGAAGTTTGTTCTGGATAATGGACTTAGGGTTATTGTTCATGAAGATAAAAGTACGCCGATGGCTGTGGTAGATGTGATGTATGATGTAGGCGCACGGGATGAAGATCAAGCCCACACAGGCTTTGCACATTTGTTCGAGCATTTGATGTTTGGTGGTAGCTTGCATATAGAATCTTATGATGAGCCTTTGCAGATGGCCGGTGGCGAAAATAATGCTTACACGACCAGCGACCTTACTAACTATTTTTGTCAACTTCCTACAGAAAATATTGAAACCGCTTTTTGGCTTGAAAGCGACCGCATGTGCTCTTTGGCTTTTAATGAAAACTCACTTGAAGTACAAAGAAAAGTGGTGGTTGAAGAGTTTAAAGAACATTATATTAATAAACCTTATGGCGATGTGTGGCATAAACTGAGAGATCTTTCTTATAAAGTTCATCCTTATAAATGGATGACGATTGGAAAAGAATTAAGCCATATTGAAAATGCAACTTTGCAGGATGTGAAAGATTTTTTCCGAAAACATTATACGCCATCTAATGCGATACTTACTGTAGCAGGTAATGTTTCGGTTGAGCAGGTAAAGCAACTTGCTGAAAAATGGTTTGGTGGTATTCCGGCTGGTAATAAATATGAACGGAAAATAAGACAGGAACCGGAACAAAAAGAACCACGCATGATGGAAGTTACCGCACCGGTTCCGCTGGATGCTTTATTTAAAGCATGGCATATCTCAGGAAGAATTGATAAAAGATATTATATCACGGAAATAATCAGCGAAATCCTTGGTGGTGGCACTTCTTCGCGATTGTTTCAAAGCCTTGTAAAGGAAAAGCAATTGTTCAGCAGCATCGATTGTTCTCACATGGGAAGTGCAGACCCGGGTCTTCTTACCATAAGTGGAAGACTTATAAAAGGTGTGACACTTGAAAAAGCAGAAAGTGTGGTTTTTGAAGAATTGAACAAAATAAAAACGGAAATGATAAGCGTGTTAGAACTTGAAAAAGTAAAAAATAAAACAGAAAGCATGATCGCTTTTGAAGATATCAGTTTGATAAACAGGGCCAACAGCCTTGCGCAATATGAATTGCTGGGAGATGCCAATTTAATGAATACCGAATTGGAAAAATATCACGCGGTAACAAGAGAAGAGATTTTAGAAGAGTGCCAAAATATTTTTACAGATAATAACAGCAGCACGCTTTATTACCGCTCTTCTGTGGTTGAATGATTTATTAAAACAGTTAAAAACATTGAGATGCTGAACAGAACAATAGCGCCCCGAATAAAAGACGCGATAGATTATAAAATAACACTTAAGCCCTACACGAAATTTAAATTATCGAACGGGGCACCTGTTTATTACATTAATGATGGTACGGAAGAAGTGGCGATGATAGATTTTGTTTTTGATGCAGGCAATAATTTTGAAAATAAAAACGCCGTTGCAGCGGCTACCAACCATCTTATAAAAAACGGAACGAAGAATAAAACGTCGTTTGAAATAACAGAATACTTTGAGTATTATGGCGCGTATCTAAATCGCAAATGCGGAAATGAAACGGCTTCCATTACGCTGCATTGTCTTTCAAAACACTTAAAGGAATTGCTTCCGGTAATCAGAGAGATCATTACTGAATCAATTTTTCCCGAAAGTGAATTGGAAATTTTTAAGCAGAACAGCATACAACGGCTTTCAGTGAATTTATTAAAGTGCGATTTTGTTGCGAACAGGCTCATCGATGAATATTTATATGGTCCCCGCCACCCTTATGGAAAAGTGAGTAAGAGGGAAGACATTGAAGCAATTGAAAGAGATGAACTTATTGCTTTTTTCAACAAATACTATTTAAAATCAAGTTGCAAAATTTTTTCGGCGGGAAAATTGCCATCGGATTTTGAGCAAATAATTGAATCACAATTTGGTGATTTATTACTTAATGAAACCGTTATAACAGAGAAGCATAAACGCGAACCGTCTGACAAAAAAAAATATTTTATCAATAACGATCCAAAAGGCGTTCAGGGAGCGATACGTATCGGCCGGCCGTTTCCCAATCGCCAACATCCGGATTTTAAAAAATGTATTGTTCTTAATACTTTATTTGGCGGTTATTTTGGTTCAAGGCTCATGGGAAATATCCGTGAAGAAAAAGGCTATACTTACGGTATTCATAGTTACCTGGAAAATCATATTGAAGAAAGTTCCTGGTTGATAAGTACGGAAGCGGGTAAGGAAGTTTGCGAAGCAACAATAGTAGAAGTATATAAAGAGATGGACCAGTTGAGAGATGAGCAGGTGAATGATGAGGAGCTTATGTTAGTTAAAAATTACATGATGGGATTAAACCTCGGGTATATTGATGGACCTTTCCAGGTTATTTCAAGATGGAAAAGTTTGATCTTAAATGGTCTTGACGAAAATTACTTTTACGATTCCATCAAAACAATAAAAGAAGTAACGGCTGAAGAATTACAACAACTCGCTCATAAATATTTACAGCCGAATGATTTTTATGAATTGCTTGTAATATGAATTACTTTTAAGAAAAATTAATTCAATGAAATTCATAGTAAGGCTACTTGTTACTGCCGTAATCGCTTATGGATTATCAATGCTTTTAAAACCGCATATCTTTATTGATTCCTTTTCTACCGCATTGATCTTTATAATTGTGCTTGCAATTTTAAATGCAATTATAAAGCCTGTTCTTATTGTTCTAACGCTTCCGATAACCATTCTTACGTTAGGTATTTTTCTTTTGATCATCAATGTTTTTATGATAATTCTTGCCGATAAATTTGTTTCAGGAATTCATATCGACGGGTTTTGGTGGGCTTTGATTTTTGGTGCATTATTATCTTTTGCATCTTCAGCAATAAGCAATCTTCAAAAGAAATAGAATAAGAGCCTTTGTATTTATTTTGTGGCAATATCTTCGGTACAGTAAGAGCAATATTTTCCAAAGAATTAATTACTTATAATCCGAAAAGATCAAATTTATATCATGCAATTCAACAGAAATAATCTTTCCGATGAAACACTAATAGGATTTTTTAAAGAGATTCTTCTTCCGCGAATGATTGAGGAGAAAATGCTTTTATTGCTCAGGCAGGGAAAGATTTCTAAATGGTTTAGCGGAATTGGACAGGAAGCCATTTCTGTCGGCGCGACGTTAGCTCTACAGCCTGATGAGTGGATTATGCCTTTACATAGAAATCTGGGTGTATTTACGTCAAGAAAAATTCCGTTAACAGATTTGGTAAAACAATGGCATGGCTCTTTGGATGGTTTTTCAAAAGGCAGAGAGCGCAGTTTTCATTTTGGTAGCAAGGAGCATTTTATTTGTGGAATGATATCTCATTTGGGGCCGCAGCTTTCTCTTGCTGATGGCGCAGCGCTGGCATATAAATTAAAAAATCAGCAAAAAGTTTCTCTTGCTTTCACCGGCGAAGGCGGAACAAGTGAGGGCGAATTTCACGAAGCATTAAATGTAGCGGCTGTTTGGAATTTACCAGCGATTTTTATAATTGAAAATAACGGTTACGCGCTAAGTACTCCGGTTCAGGAACAATACCGGTGTCAAAATTTAACCGATCGGGCTAAAGGGTATGGAATGGAAGCAGTGAGGATCGATGGAAATAATATCCTTACTGTTTATGACACGGTAAAAGGTGTGCGTGAATATTGCATTAAAAATCAAAAGCCCTACTTAATTGAATGCATGACCTTCAGAATGCGGGGACATGAAGAAGCAAGTGGGATAAAATATGTTCCGAAAGAACTTTTTGAAGAATGGATCGATAAAGATCCGATAAAAAATTATGAGCGGTTTTTGGTAGAAGAAAACGTTTTAAGCAATCAAAACATCGCTGAAATCCGGGACGAGATTCGCCATTATATTGATGAAAGTTCTATTGAAGAAATTGAACAAAAATCAGTCCTTCATTCCGGTGTTTCTGATAAAGAAATTAAGGATGTGTTTGCTAAGCGTATTGTTTCTTTTGACACTAATAAGAAAAGCTATGATGAAAAAAAGAAAGATTTTACAACAAAATCCAGAACGCGGTAATCGATTTGTAGACGCGATCCAGGAAGGATTGCGACAGTCGATGATAGCGCACCAAAACTTAATTTTGATGGGCCAGGATATTGCAGAATATGGAGGCGCTTTTAAGGTTACACAAGGATTTTTGAATGAGTTTGGAAAAGAAAGAGTTCGAAATACGCCACTTTGTGAAAGTGCAATTGTCGGGCGCTTCTCTTGGTCTTTCCCTGGAAGGATTTAAGAGCGTAATAGAAATGCAATTTGCGGATTTTGTTTCTGTTGGTTTTAATCAAATAGTGAACAATCTTGCGAAAATTAATTATCGGTGGGGTCAAAATGCAGATGTGGTTATTCGAATGCCGACAGGAGCAGGTGTAGGTGCCGGGCCTTTTCACAGCCAAAGCAATGAAGCGTGGTTTGTTCATACACCAGGATTAAAAGTAGTTTATCCTTCTACACCTGAAGACGCGAAAGGTTTATTAATTGCTTCGATAAATGATCCTAATCCGGTTCTGTTTTTTGAACATAAAGCATTGTACAGAAGTATAAGCGCTGATTTTCCTGAAGCCTATTTTGAAGTGGAAATTGGTAAAGCGCGACAAGTTCGTACAGGCATAGACGTTAGTATCATCACTTATGGAATGGGAGTTATCTGGGCAACCGATTATGCTAATAAACATGCCGATATTTCAATAGATATTCTTGATTTGAGAAGTTTATCGCCACTGGATTATAAGGCAATAAGAAATTCAGTTAATCAAACAGGCAAAGTTTTAATTCTTCATGAAGATACGCTCACCGGAGGTATCGGCGGAGAAGTAGCCGCATGGATTACCCAGAATTGTTTTGAATTTTTAGACGCACCGGTAATGCGCTGTGCTTCATTGGATACACCCGTCCCATTTAATTCAGAGTTAGAGAAAAATTTTTTGGCAAATGCCAGATTGAATGAAATGATGCAAAAATTAATCGATTATTAATGCCAACTCTTATATTAGCAGGACCTAATGGCGTTGGGAAAACAACTCTCTCCTACAATCTTTTGTGTATTCCGGTGAATCCACAAATAATGAATTATCATTTCGTGGCAGCGCATTTTTTTCTATTCGTATAATTGCTGGCAATTAGTACAAAAAAAACTTCTGCGGTTGGTTTTGCCACAATGTTTTTTTATGAAAGGAAGATTGCATTCAGGGCATATCTTTTTCGTGTGTGCAAGCCAGTTCTTTTTCAACACAAATTGCTTTTTCCAGGCCAAAAATTGAAAACTATAATCACGTGCTTCTTTCACCAGTTCATTTAATTTCTTCGTAGGCAGATTGCCGATCCTCGCTTCAGGTTGTACTTTTGTCCGATAAAGTACTTCGTTCTTTATTATATTTCCAACGCCGGCAAAAATATTTTGATCAAGCAAAGCATCGCACACCAACATATCCGGATGGGCTTTTAATTTCTTTTTTGCAGCTTTCGGATCCCATTGCAGATTCATTACATCTCCTTTCCAATCATACACTTCATCAAGATTTTCTTCAATAAATTTTACTGAACATGCATAAAAATTTATTTCTCCATCTTTAAAAATTAATCTCAACCTCGGCATGGCATCTTTTCGTTCATTAATTCTGTAACTGCCAAACAACATAAAATGAATCCGAACGGTAAAATCCTTAAAACAAATCAGAAAATGTTTTCCCCAACTCTTAAAATCTATTATTTTTTTTCCAGATAGCCGTTGAATATCCAGCTTGCTGTTTCCTTCCACTTTTATAATCTTTTTTTCCTTAAAAGATTGGACTTCTTCTTTTAATATCACAATTGACGGACCTTCTGGCATTCGCTTTTTTTTCTGTTACTTCAAAAGTCAAACCAAATGTTGCTGATATATTTATAAAATAAAAATCCAGCTTTTTTTGTTTGTTTACTGAAAAATGTTTTTAAGAAATTTACATTTGTTAAAAAAAATCAAAATGAACAATTCATTAAAGCCGGTTTATTTTAAAGCTCCTGAGGATTTTAGAAATTGGCTTATTAAAAATCATTCAAAAGAAAATGAATTGCTTGTCGGGTTTTACAAAGTCAGCAGCAACAAACCAAGCATTACATGGAGCGAATCTGTAGACCAGGCAATTTGTTTTGGCTGGATAGATGGTGTGAGAAAATCAATTGACCATGAAAAGTATTGTATCCGTTTCACGCCCCGCAAAGAAACAAGCATCTGGAGTGCTATCAATATCAAAAAAGTGGAAGAACTTTCCGCCAAAGGATTAATGCACGACTCAGGGATTGAAATTTTCAAAAAAAGAAAAGAAGATAAATCACGTGTCTATTCCTATGAAAAGGAAACTGTTTCTCTTTCAAAAGAATTTGAAAAAAAGTTTAAAGTGAATAAAGCCGCGTGGAAATATTTTCAGCAAATGCCCAAGTCCTATTCACGCCCGGCAATTCATTGGGTAATGAATGCTAAAAGAGAAGAAACAAAACTTAAGCGATTGGAAGAATTGATAAATGACAGCTCGCAAGGAAGAAAAATAAAACTTCTTAGTTACTAAAAATGATTTACGAAAGCATTATTATAGGAAGAGGGCTCATAGGTACGGCGGCAGCAAAATACATAAGCCGTTCACAAAAAAATGTAGCTCTGATCGGCCCGGACGAAGCAACTGCGTTGGAACAAGGAATTGTATTTGCAAGTCATTATGACCGGGCGCGAATACAAAGAATTGTTGGAAAAGATTCAATAGAAACCTTGCTCAATTTGCAATCTGCCCAACAGCATTCAGAGCTTGAAGAGGAGAGTGGCATTAATTATCACGTTGGCGATGGATGCTTGCTTGTAACGCCGGATGGCAGTGGTGACTATTTGAAGCACTACAAAGAGGAAGCAAAAAAATTTGATGTGGATTTTCAAATTTTCAATAATGCTTCAGAACTAAAAAATTTTAATGCTAATCTTCATTTTCCGGATTCTGCAAAAGGCATTTATGAACCGGCACCTTCCGGCCACATCAATCCACGACTTTTGATAAAAGCTCAATCAGAAGTATTTAAAAGAAATGGTGGAAAAATATATAATAATACCGTTAGTGATGTTTTGTTTGAAAATGATGTAATTAAAATCACCTGTATTAATGAACAAACTTTTTATACAAAAAAGGTTTTATTAGCACCCGGTTCTTTTGTCAATTTCATGAACCTGCTGAAAAAGAAATTGCTTTTAAAAGTTAAAAGTGAAACTACCATTTGGGTAAAAGTAGAGGAAGAAGAAGCACTGCGTCTTTCATCTCTTCCGCCACTCTTATATAAAATTAATGAACCGGAAGTGCAGGATATTTATTTGATAAGGCCGCTCAAGTATCCGGACGGAAACTTTTATTTGAAAATGGGCGCGAACATTCCGACCGACATTTATTTCAAAAATTTGGCAGAGATACAGGAATGGTTCAAAAACGGCAATAAAAAAGATAACCACTCCGTATTAGAAAAAGTATTAAAATCTATTCTTCCGGGAATTGCAATTGAAGAAGTTCATGAACAGCGTTGCATCGTTTGCTATACACAACATAATAAACCTTACATTGGTGCAATTGGAAATGGACTATTTGTTGCAACTGGTGGAAACGGTTATGCGGCAATGAGCAGCGATACATTAGGTAAAATTGGCGCTTCTGTTTTAATACAAAATAAATTCCCAGTGGGATTTTCATCAGAAGATTTTAAACCAATATTTGAAACATAACCGCCTTAAAATCAATGCTGAATTAATAAAATATTCTTCGGTACGCGATTTGGTGTTGACTTTCAAAAAGAATTCATGCCCCACGGAACCATGCTACAATATTTCCATTGGTATTTACCCAACGATGGAAAATTATGGAAACAAATAAAATCAGACGCGCCAAACTTAAGAGAAATGGGATTTACGTCCATTTGGTTTCCTCCTGCTTACAAGGGTTCACATGGTGGTTATAGTGAAGGATATAGTCCTTACGATCTTTACGATCTCGGGGAATTTGACCAAAAAGGATCTGTGCGTACAAAATATGGAACCCGACAAGAATATCTTGAAGCAATTGACGCCGTTCATGAAAATGGAATGCAGGCAATTGTTGATATCGTGTTAAATCATAAGGCTGGAGGAGATGAATGTGAAAGAATCAAAGTGGTAAAAGTTGATCCTGAAGATCGAAGAAAAGTTATTTCAGCACCAATGGATATTGATGCTTACACAAAATTTACTTTTCAGGGAAGAAACAAAAAATATTCAGACTTTATTTGGGATTATATGTGTTTTACAGGAGTCGATTATGCCCATGATACTGGTGAAAAGGGAATTTTCAAAATCCTCAACGGTTATGGAGAAACCTGGCAGGATCTTATAACTGATGAAAAAGGAAACTACGATTATTTGATGTTCAATGATATTGATTTCAGAAATGAAGCAGTAAAAAAGCATGTTATTGATTGGGGAAAATGGTATTGGTATCAACGAAATTTTGACGGCGTACGGCTTGATGCTGTGAAGCATATGCCTACTTCCTTTTACTCTGATTGGCTAAAAGAGCTTCGGGAATATACAGGGAAGGAAATTTTTACCGTGGGCGAATATTGGGCACCACATCATCTTGATTTACTATTAAAATATATTGAAGAAACCAATCACGGAATGAGCTTATTTGATTGTTGCCTTCAAAATAATTTTCATAACGCTTCTGTTTCAGGTAAGAAATACGATATGCGTAAAATATTTGACAATACATTATTGAAAGTTCATCCGGAAAGAGCTGTTACTATTGTTGATAATCATGATACCCAACCATTGCAGGCTCTCGAAGCTCCTGTAGAATCGTGGTTTAAAGCCATAGCCTATTCACTGATTCTTCTGCGATTTGAAGGATACCCCTGCATTTTTTATCCTGATATTTATGGCGCACATTATAAAGACAAGGGTGAAGATGGAAAAGAATATGAAATATGGTTGGATAAAGTGGAAGAATTGGAAATGCTGATGCAGGCCCGACATCTAAATGCTTACGGCCCAACGCGCGATTATTTCAATCATAAAAACTGTGTAGGCTGGATAAGAGAAGGCGATGATAAACACACAGGGTGTGCCGTTTTACTATCGAACGGGGATAATGGTTTTAAAAATATGGAAATGGGAAAACGATATGCTGGTAAAACGTTTGTAGATTTATTAAAAAAGCGGAACGAAGAAGTAAAAATTAATAAAGACGGTTGGGGCAAATTTTTCTGTAATGGAGGTTCCGTTTCAGTGTGGGTACAGAAGTAACGGTAACGAGTAAACGAATTAAAAACAAGTATTTTTATTTCGCTCCTATAAGAGCCGTTTATTTCTTTTTAAAAACAGGAACCGTGCTACAGGGTTCGCCATACATAATACTTTTAACCACCGGCCTGAGAATTTTTGTAATCTCGATAAAAGCGGACTCAGGAATTACCTTATCGCCACACCCTTTTATCACTACTCTTTTATCTGCAAATTCTTTCGGCTCAATTTGCTGAAGCTTTTTTAAAAACAAACCCTTTAAGACTTCATCATTGTTTCCAAAGACAATATCTTTTGCATATGGCTCCAGGTAAGAAACAGCAAGCATATAAGCCCAAAGCGGAATAATTGCATCGGCAGAACAGGTAATAGCAATAATTTTATTTTCATAAACGCTCCAGTCAAGATTCTTTAAAGTCTCCCTATATTCTTTTTCTTTCAAGATTAATTCCATAAACAAAAAATCCTTTATATCAAAGGTTACTATTTCATCTTCTGGATAGTAATCTCCAAGATCTAATGTTATTAATCCGCTTAGCGCTACTTTATTTACGATTGCCTCTTCCATAATTACTGTTTGTGTAAAGTTACAAAACCTTTATTGGGTTTTTGCTAAGATGGGTTTAAAAGAAGAGCCACCTCTTGAAAGGTGGCTCTTTAAAATCAATAATTTTTCATTCATTTAGAAAAACCGGCTTCTGTAATCTTTAATATCAGCGGTGCTTTTTAATTCCTGGAATGAAGCACTTAATGTTGATTGTACATTTTTATTTAATTCATCATTCATTTGCAATTTTTGCAATGCTTCGTTTACCGGCGCCTTCTGGTAAACTCCGTTTACTTTAATCACAAACACACCTGAGTTCCCATCGATTGGCGGTGAAACTTTTGTTTGATACGTTTTATTAAATGCCGCGCCTTCTACTTTTGGTTCATGCCCAATGCCGTTGATGATTGGTGCGTCAAAGGTAAGTGTAGAATCATCGCCTGTTGACTGAACCTGTAAATTATACGCTGCTGCTGCTGCTTCCAGTGTCGGTGGATTATTCAATTTCTTTTTAATAATGTCAGCCTTTTTATTATTCATTATGATTCCTTCAACCTCGGGACGCGCTGTCTGTACATCAGGAAGGCCTTCTGTTAATCTTTTATCTACAATAGCTACAATAAACTGATCTTTAACAGAAAAAGGATCAGAAACATTTCCTTGTTTCGCATCAAAAGCCCATCTCACAATCGGTCTGGCATCCTGAAGCTGGCCAACCTGGTAATCATTTTCCTTTATTTCTGTAGGAACATCCACTTTTTTCAAACCATTTTTAGCGACGTAATCGTTGAAAGATTTATCATCTTTCGCATACCCCGACAATTTTATCGCCTCAGTGTTTGCGTTATTTATCGTTTGATCGCTTGGCGCAATCTCTTTTGCCATATAGGCAATTTTGTAACTTGGCTGATAATCTCTTTTATCAAGAATTTCAATGTAGTGCCATCCAAACTGGGTTTTAACTACCTTCTTTGTTTCACCTTTATCATTCAATAAAAAGTCTGCAAAAGGCCTGGCAAAATTGTCGCTTTCAATGGTTTCAAGATCAAAAGTCATTACACCATTTTGCTGTTTAGCCGTTTCATCTGTTGAATATTTTTGATCCAGGGAATCAAAGCTTGCCCCGTTTTTAATAGCCGTGGCTATACTATCAGCAATTCTGTGAGCTGTTGTGTCATCCATCAAAGGTTGTTGTGTTTGTGGATTAATTGTTCCAATCAAAATATGACGACATTTAATAGTATCAGGCAAAACTTTGGTGTCAATTTTTTTTGCTAAAACATAGTTTCCATTTTCTTCATATGGTCCAATCACGCTTCCATTTGGTAAAGAAATAATTGAATCCTTCTTTGCCGATTGAAGCTTCGATTGAGGAACGTAAGAGTCAGCATATGGAATCACAGAAGAATTTCTTCCAAGAAAAAATTTGGCGTTGGAATCAGCAGCAAACTGTGGTTTTAAATCTTCTAATGACTGGTAAATGTTAGCACTATCTGCTGCAGTAGGAGCCGCGCTGAATGAAACATAAGAAAGCATTATACCGGGCTCCTGCTTGTATTTTAATTTATTATTTTGAAGATAAGTTTGAATATCATCATCCGTAACTTTTACAGCACTATCACTTACTTGAGAATAAGGAACCGCTACATAAGATATTTTTGCAAACTGGTTTTTTTCTTCGGTTTGCTCTTTTACAAGCCACTTCGGCTGGTACATACTTCCTGCGATCATGGAAGTATATTTTGTATACAGCGCATTTAAGCGCATCGGATCAATTATTTGTGAAATAACAGCATTTCGTTGTTCTTCATTTTGACTTTTCTTGGTTTCTGCCCACCATTGTTGAGCCTGTGCAATATCGTATTCTCCCGTTTTTTTATCTGTAAAGGCTTGTTTTAATTGTTGCGGTGCCTGGTCGCTAAACATTATTGAGCTCATTTCTTCCGGAGTGAAAGTGATGCCCAGTTTTTGAAATTGATCTTCAACTACATTTTGAGCGACCATTTGGTTCCAAACAGATTCCATAATCTGGTTGTTTTGAGAAGCGGCTGCATTTCCATATTGCTGCTCTACTTCTTTCACGCGGTCGTTAAAAGTATTAATATTTATTTTTTGACCGTTAACCACGCCGACGGTTGTGCTATTATTACCACCGAATAATGAACCACCGCGCCTGCTGCTCATGGAATCCATTAAGATAAAACTGATAAGGCTTATTGCAATAAGCGCAATTACTATCACAGCCCCTTTTTCACGGATAGTCTGAATGATTGACATATGTATTCTCTTAAATTTGAAATGAGGCGGCAAAAATAGTGTAAAATAGTATAGGAACAAACTGTGGATAACGTATCCAAATTAGCGCTGGTAGTGTTTTTTATTATTCACTTTTGTTAAAAAAATATCTTTCTTAAAAAAAGAAAAAGAGTTTTCAA
The DNA here is from genome assembly GCA_963811285.1 of uncultured Chitinophagaceae bacterium. Lineage (GTDB taxonomy): Bacteria > Bacteroidota > Bacteroidia > Chitinophagales > Chitinophagaceae > Ginsengibacter. Next base: position 135,835 of record CAWEQV010000001.1, read on the forward strand.
CAACTGGCTGTGAAAAAATTCTTTTTGCTGTGGGAAAACGTTAGTTTCTCAAAATTTTCTGTTGAACAACTTTTAGTAACTAATCCGATTTTTTCGGTTTCACGTTTTTTAGAAGAAGAAGCAACATTTTATCCAATGATAATTCACAAAATTTTTAAACAAAAGTTCGATAATTTTATTAACGGTCTTTTTTATTAACAGGTTGTTGAAAATGCTGTTTTAGTAAGAAGAGAAAAAGAAAATCTGTTGTGAAAACGTTGGGGAAAACTGTGGATAAGAAGGATAATTTAATTTTGCATCAATTAAAGAAAATAATCTATCCACAAATTCACACACCTAATAGTAATAGGCTATTAAATTAAAAGGGTATTAATAATAAATACTATGTCAGATATTAACATTCAAGAGGCAAAAAAAAATTTAGAAAAAAAAGGTTTCCTTGATTTGGAGATTGATGTTAACTTGGACCTCTTCTCAGAAATTGAACGCTTAAAAATTGAAAAAAATGCCATCGTACTTGCTCACTATTACCAGGAACCAGACATCCAGGATATTGCAGATTTTATCGGCGACAGTCTTGCTCTTGCACAAAAAGCTCAATCTACCACTGCTGATATAATTGTTTTTGCAGGCGTTCATTTTATGGCCGAAACTGCAAAAATTCTCAACCCAAACAAGAAAGTTTTATTGCCTGATTTGAAAGCCGGTTGTTCACTTGCTGATTCTGCTCCAGCAGAAGCTTTTAAAAAATTCAAAGAGAAATATCCTGATCATGTCGTAATTACTTACATCAATTGTTCCGCGGAAATTAAGGCTTTGAGTGATATAATCTGCACTTCATCTAATGCAGAAGCGATTATAAACAGTTTGCCAAAAGACCAAAAAATTATATTCGCTCCGGATAAAAACTTAGGTGCTTATTTGATTAAAAAAACAGGAAGAGACATGGTTTTGTGGAATGGATCCTGCATGGTTCATGAAATATTTAGTCTTGAAAAGATCACGAAGCTTAAGATGCGGCATCCTAATGCAAAAGTGATTGCTCATCCTGAATGTGAAGAAGCAGTGCTAAAAGAAGCGGATTTCATTGGTAGCACAAGTGCATTATTAAAATACAGTTCACAAAATGCAGCAAATGAATTTATTGTTGCCACTGAGTCAGGAATTATTCACCAAATGCAGATTCAATCTCCTTTTAAAACTTTTATTCCGGCTCCGCCTAACAATTCCTGTGCTTGTAATGATTGTCCTTACATGAAATTAAATACGCTGGAGAAATTGTATTTATGTATGGAATATGAGGAACCTGAAATAATTATGGATAAAAATCTTATGGAAGCTTCTAAGAAACCAATAGAAAGAATGTTGGAAATAAGTAAGAAGTTTGGGTTATAGTAAAACAGTAAAGCAACAAATTCTTTTGATTTTTATTTTTTAAATTGTTGCTATTAGCTTTTATTATAAAAAAATGCCGGTTATATAACCGGCACCTTTCAATCAAAATAAATACAATTTAAACTACTCCTTCAGCAATTTTTGCTCTTATTTTTGCTTCAATTTCGTTAGCCAAATCAGGATTATCAATAAAAAGTTGCTTTACTGCTTCGCGTCCCTGGCCAAGCTTCGTGGTATCGTAACTGAACCAGCTCCCGCTTTTTTGAATAATTCCCAGGTCAACGCCCATATCAATTATTTCTCCTACTTTAGAAATACCACCACCAAAAATTATATCAAATTCGGCTACCCGAAAAGGAGGCGCCATTTTATTTTTAACCACTTTTACTTTTACACGGTTTCCTATCGATTGGTCGCCATCTTTTATTTGAGCCATCCGACGAATATCCAATCTTACAGAGGAATAAAACTTTAAGGCATTTCCGCCAGTAGTTGTTTCCGGATTGCCAAACATAACACCAATCTTATCGCGCAACTGGTTTATAAATATGCAACAGCAATTGGTTTTGCTAATTGTTGCAGTTAATTTTCTCATCGCCTGGCTCATTAATCTTGCCTGCAAACCCATTTTACTATCGCCCATTTCGCCTTCCAATTCTCCTTTTGGTACAAGAGCAGCAACAGAATCTATTACTACTACATCTAATGCTCCTGAAAGAATCAACCGGTCAGCAATTTCCAAACCCTGTTCTCCATAATCAGGCTGGCTTATTAAAAGATTATCAACGTTTACTCCTAATTTTCTTGCATAAGCGCTATCAAAAGCGTGTTCAGCATCGATGATAGCACACATTCCTCCTTTTTTCTGGGATTCTGCAATTACATGAATTGCCAATGTTGTTTTACCTGAAGATTCCGGTCCGTAAATTTCTACCACTCTTCCTTTTGGAAGTCCGCCAATGCCCAACGCTACATCTAATCCGATTGATCCGCTGGAAATAGTTTCATGGGGTTCCTGGGAACGCTCATTCATCATCATCACGCTTCCTTTCCCATAATCCTTATCTATTTTATCCATAGTAAGTTTGAGCGCTTTTAGTTTTTCAGACAGTTTATCCGGAGTATTTGCAGCCATAGCAATTGTTTAAAATGATAATTATAATTGTAAAGGTATTTGTTGAGCAAATATAGAAATTAAAATTTATTAACACTAATAAATTTAGTATATAGCCTGATAATTATTTTAGTTGAATAAAATATTACAGTAAAATTGGCGAGGAAAAATTTTAGGTTGGAAGCAAAAAGTTTCGATGAATAAAATAAAAAAGGAGCACACTAAGGCACTCCCTTTTATCCCTGGTATTTACATTTTATTTTTAATTTCCTTTGCTTTATCCAAATGTTTCTGCAATGTAGGAAGTGTTTTTGCTATAAAATCTTTAAGATCAGCATCCTGGATATTCTCTTCTGCTTTTTTGAATTTATCAATGTCATTCTGGTGGTCATCAACGGCCATTGAAATGAAATCCTTATCAAACTGAGTTCCTGTTTCTTTACTTAATTTATCAATTTTATCCTGCTGGTCACTTGTAACTGTAGTTGGAAGGTTAATATTTTTTTTGCTTGCGATATCTTTTAAGTTGTTGTTCGCGCTTGTATGATCATCTACAAGCATCTTACCATAATCCTGAACTGACTTGTTGTTAGAATTTTTTTGAGCAATATTTCCAAGCTGAACTTCCATCATTCCCCCTGAAGCTGCTTCCTGTGCGAAATTTACTGCATCCTGACTGACAGTTGCATTTGAAGTGTCTGTATTGTTCATTGTGTTCATACTTGTGTCAGTGGAACTCATTGTATTTGTACTGTCTGTAGTGCTTGTCGAATTCGAATTTCCGTTACACGCGCTTAAAATCATTGCGGTGGCAATAATTGTTGCAATACTTAACTTTTTCATAAAAATGTTATTTAAGATTAATGATTATATGGAAGGTGAACAAAATATGTTCCATGAAGTAATTACAGTGTTACCATCAGGCTTATTACTGCAAATTGTTGAATTTTTTACCTAAAGGAGAATCGTTTGCCCAAATTTGCAACGCAAAACATCTTTAGTAACAATTGTTTATACTCCATATGTATTTTGAAAATCAAGAAGACTGGAGACAGCTTCAGCTAGTGTTTGTTCTTTTTTTGCAAAGCAAAAACGTAACACCTGGTTTTCTTTCCCATTTTGATAGAATGCAGAAACCGGAATCGTTGTAACCCCTGCTTTTTCAGTCATTTTTTTTGCAAAATGAAATTCGTTTTCATTGCTTATATCCTCATAACTGTAAAGCTGAAAGTAACTGCCAAAGGAAGGAAGGGCTTTAAATTTGGTTTTAGCCGCCATGAGCGATTGAAAATAGTCTCTCTTATGCTGAAAAAAGTTACGCAATTGCAGGTATTCATTTTTTTTGGTAAGAAATGAAGCAAGGGCGTACTGAATAGGTGCATTGCAACAAAAACAATTGTATTGGTGTACTTTCAAAAACTCTTTCATGAGCCGGTCAGGAGCAATACAATAACCCATTTTCCAACCGGTGCATTGGAAGACTTTTCCAAAAGAAAATGCAACAAAACTTCTTTCAAAAAGTTCCGGGTATTTTAAAATACTTTCATGTTGATTTCCTTCAAAAATAATATGCTCATACACTTCATCACTTAGAATAATTATATCTGTTCTTTTTACTATTTCTCTAAGTTGTTTAATATCTTCCTTAGTAAGGATTTTTCCCGTAGGATTATTAGGCGAATTGAGCATGATCATTTTGGTGGCCGGTGTAATCTTTTCTTTTACCACCTCCCAATCGATTTTATATTCCGGGTGCTGTAACTCAATCAGAACAGGAATAGCGCCATTTATTTTAATATTTGGAACATAACTATCGTAAGCAGGTTCAAAAACGATTACTTCATCGCCTGGGTTTAACACGGTTGTTAAGGCTGTATAAATTGCATAAGTAGCGCCGGGAGTAATAGTAATTTCAGTTAAAGGATCAACTTTATTATGATATAAAGAATCTATTTTTTCTGCAATCGTTTCTCTTAATGCAAGCAACCCGTTTCTGTGTGTATATTGATTATGGCCATCTCTCATTGCTTTACTTACAAGGCCAATCAACTCTTCACTAATTTCAAAGTCAGGCGTACCCTGACCCAGGTTAATAGCCTTATGTTCCGCAGCCAATGCACTCATTACAGTAAAAATAGAAACACCGGTATTGGGTAATTTGCTTTTGAGGAAACTTTCCATTTTTGGACTGTTTTTTCAAACTATAAATATTTATCTCCCTTATTTCTTCTTATTTCTGCCAGGTATTCTTTAATGCTTTGTTCCTTTTCTTTTTTGCAGATTAGCAGTGCATCAGGAGTATCTACTACTATAAAATCATCGAGGCCTTGCAATAAAGTGAGTTTGTCTCCTGAAGTATGAACAATATTTTTTGATGAATCAAAAAGAATAATATTATCACCCGCAACCGCATTTTCATGATAATCCTTCTCAAGATTTTCATAAGCACTTCCCCATGTGCCGAGATCGCTCCAGCCAAAAGAAGAAGGAATGACATATACATTGTCGGCTTTTTCCAAAATTCCATAATCAATAGAAATGTTTGCACACAAAGGATAAATTACTTCAATTGCCTCTTTCTCTAATTCGGAATTCATTGTTTTCCTGGCTCCGTCAAACAATTCATGGATTTCCGGAAGGTACTTTTCAAAAGCGGAGATAATACTTTTAGTTTTCCATACAAAAATGCCGGCATTCCATAAAAAATCCCCACTTGCTATAAAAGTTTTAGCTAGTTCAAGATCAGGTTTTTCTGTAAAGGTTTTTACTTTATAAATATTATCACTTACGGCCTGTTGCTCATACTGGATGTAACCATATCCTGTATTAGGTTGAAAAGGTTTTATTCCTAACGTAAGAAGTGCACTATTTTTTTCTGTAAACAGCAATGCTTCAATACTGGTTTTAATAAATGCTACGTCATCTAATATAAGATGATCCGCAGGAGCACAAATTAAATTGGCATGCTCGTTTAATTGTTGAATTTTATAAGATATGTAAGCGATGCAAGGCGCTGTATTTTTTCTTGAAGGTTCACATACAATATTTTCTTCATCTAAATCGGGTAATTGTTGATGGGTAATATCCTTGTATTGATAAGACGTTACAATATAAATATTTTCAGGAGGAATATATTGGGCAAACCGTTCATAAGTGGATTGAATCAGTGTTTTTCCTGTGTTTAAAATATCTAAAAACTGCTTGGGAAGATCCACCCTGCTTACCGGCCAGAAACGGCTTCCAATTCCTCCGGCCATAATCGCCACATAGTTATTTTTGTTCTTTATCATGGTTTTGTTATTATATGATACCTTCTTTGATTAAATCATGTAAATGGATGATTCCGAAGTAGTTATTATCCTTTGTTACGATTAGCTGTGTAATATTTTTATTCCGCATCATTTCAAGCGCATTTACTGCAAGCGATTTACTTTCTATTGTTTTAGGATTCGAGGTCATTATATCTTTTGCTTTTGCATCTGGATGATACAAATCTTTCTCCAACATTCGCCTAAGATCCCCGTCGGTGATAATTCCGATAATATTTTCATTTTTATCTAAGACAACAGTAACCCCTAAACGCTTTTTGGTTATTTCAATAATAACATTTTTCAATAAACTCTCCTCCTTCACTGCCGGCTTTTCGTTATTTATGGAAAGTTCTTCAACACGCAAGTAGAGTTTTTTACCCAAAGTCCCGCCTGGGTGAAACTTCGCAAAATCTTCAGAGTTAAACCCGCGTAATTCCATCAGACATGTGCAAATTGCATCGCCCATCACCATTTGAGCGGTTGTACTACTTGTCGGAGCAAGGTTATAAGGCGAAGCCTCCTCTTCAACTGTAGTATTGAGAACAATGTCGGCGCATTTTGCCAAATAACTTTCCATATTTCCGCAGATAGCAATCAGTGTGTTTTTAAAATTTTTTATCAAAGGAACCAAAACTTTTATTTCAGGACTATCACCACTTTTACTAATGATCATTACTACGTCTTCAGGCTGTACCATTCCTATATCGCCATGAATGGCGTCCGCAGCATGAAGAAAAATGGCCGGCGAACCAGTGCTATTAAGTGAAGCCACAATTTTTTGAGAGACAATAGCGCTCTTACCTATTCCACTTATTACTAATCGTCCTTTAGATTCAAAAATTTTTGATACCGCTTTTTCAAAATCTGCGTTGATATAATCTACAAGTTTTGCTACAGAATGAGATTCTGCAAGAATTGTTTGTTTACCCGTACTTATAATATTATTCGCCATTAAATGGGTTCAAAAAGGTCTAATGAGATTCTGATCTTCAAATATGAATAAATTCTTTGAAACGAATTGCAAACGTACTTGAAATGTGTGGTTGAACAAAGCAAAGGATTTTGTTTTATTAACACAAAAACTTCGTAACTTAACCCGATTAACCTTCGAAAAGTGATTACTCTATAATAACTTTAACCCAATTTTTCAATTAAAGAATTAACTTTGGAACCTTTTTTAGATTGAATAGTAGAAACGAAAAACCATGCCCACAGTAAAATCAAAAAATCCTCGAATTCAAAAACCCAAAACTTCAAATAAAAGCAGTAACGAGACAATTGCCAACGACATTATTCTTACAGAACAGCTTCAAAAACATTTTGGCTTTAACTCTTTTAAAGAACCTCAAAAAGAAATAATAAATAGCCTTCTTTCCGGGAAAGACACTTTCGTTATAATGCCTACAGGCGGAGGTAAAAGTTTATGTTACCAATTGCCCGCAATCATAAGTGAAGGATGCGCTATAATTGTTTCTCCATTGATAGCGCTAATGAAAAACCAGGTTGATCTTGTACGTGGTTATAGCAGCACTGATGATATCGCTCATTTTTTGAACAGCTCTTTAAATAAAGGTCAACAAAAAATAGTGAAAGATGATCTTCTATCCGGGAATACCAAACTACTATATGTAGCTCCTGAAACACTTACAAAAGAAGAAAATGTTGAATTTTTTAAAGATTTAAAGATTTCATTTTTTGCGGTTGATGAAGCGCATTGTATCAGCGAGTGGGGACATGACTTTAGACCGGAATACCGAAGGCTACGGGAAATAATGGATCAAATTGATGAAACAAAACCTGTAATCGCATTGACGGCTACCGCTACTCCAAAAGTGCAAAGTGATATAGTAAAAAACCTGGGTCTGCGTGATCCTAATATTTTTATATCGTCATTCAACCGTTCTAATCTTTATTACGAAGTAGTACCAAAGGTTAAAAAGGATCAGGCAATAAAAAGTATAGTAAAATTTATATCCCAAAATAAAGGGAAAAGCGGGATTATCTATACGTTGAACCGCAAAACCACTGAAGAACTGGCAGAGACATTAATGGCAAATGGGATCAAAGCCGTCGCTTATCATGCCGGGCTTGATACTAAGTTAAGAGCCAGAAGACAAGATCAGTTTTTAGGTGAAGAAATACAGGTAATTGTTGCTACCATAGCTTTTGGAATGGGAATCGATAAGCCTGATATCCGCTTTGTGATTCATTATAATATTCCTAAATCAATTGAAAATTACTACCAGGAAACGGGCCGTGCAGGCCGTGATGGGCTAGAAGGAAAATGCCTTCTTTATTATTCTCATAAAGATGTGGCCAAGCTTGAGCATTTGATGCGGGATAAGCCTTTAAGTGAAAGAGAAATTGGAGCTCAATTGATTAATGAAACCGTTGCATACTCTGAAAGCGGCGTTTGCAGGCGGAAAATGCTGATGAATTATTTTGGTGAAAAGTATGATCAGGATAATTGCGGTGGAAAATGTGATAATTGTAAAGAGCCGAAAGAATTTGTTGAGGCGAAATCGGAAGCGTTAATAGCATTAAAAGCAATTAAGGCGCTTGAAGAAAGATTTCCAATTACTTATATGATTCCTGTAATCATCGGGAAACTAAATCCACAGATAAAAATGTACCGGCATGAAGAAAAACCGGTTTTCGGTTCAGGAAAAGAAAAGGATGAGCATTTTTGGAATTCCTTAATTCGTCAAATGCTTTTAGAAAACCTGATTCAAAAGGATATTGAAGATTATGGAGTTTTGAAACTAACAAAGGCGGGTGAATCATTCTTGAAAAAATCTTCCTCGTTTAAAATTGCATTAAATCATATTTATGAAACAGACCAGGATGAAGATGAAGATAACGGAGATGCAGGTGAAGCCGGAGCTGCTGATGAAAAACTGGTACAACTTTTAAAAGATTTGCGGCAACAGGAGGCAAAAAAGCGCAACTTACCACCATTCGTGATATTCCTCGAAAATAGTCTGATAGATATGGCTACCCTTTACCCTACAACTTTGAAGGAATTGGAAAAATGCCAGGGGGTAAGTATTGGTAAAGCGATGAAGTTTGGTAAACCTTTCGTTAATCTTATTGCCCAATATGTAGAGGAAAATGATATTGAAAAGCCTGATGATTTTGTAATGAAAAGCGTAGTGAACAAGAATAATAACAAGATTTTTATTATTCAAAACGTAGATAAAAAAATGCCTCTTGAAACAATAGCAAAGAACCGCACGCTGCAACTTCCGGAGCTTTTGGAAGAAATGGAAACAATTGTGGCGAGTGGTACAAAACTTAATCTTGATTATGCGATTGAAGATTTGATGGAGGAATACGAAGAGGAAGAGATCATTGATTATTTTAAGGGCTGTGAAACATCGAGCCTTGAAATTGCTAAAGAAGAACTTTCGGATGGCAATTATTCTTTAGAACAATTAAAAATCGTTAGAATAAAATTTTTGTGTGAATATGGAAATTAAAAAAAGGCGAAAAGGAATTTTTATTTTAAGCGAATAATTCTATTTTTGCCGCCCATTTGGTGCGGTAGCTCAGTCGGTAGAGCAAAGGACTGAAAATCCTTGTGTCGGCGGTTCGATCCCGCCCCACACCACAAACCCTCTTTATTGGGGGGTTTTTTATTTTATGCCCTTTTCAAAAAATTAGCTACTTTTCCTCCCGGAAATTAATATAAATGCATATAAAGGAAAGGTTCCAAAACAACTACGATTTTCTAAGAATTTTTGCAGCCACATGCATTATCTTTTACCATTCTTTTGCTCTTGTGGGGAAGCAAGATCAGGAGCCACTTGTTTGGCTTTCCAATAGCAGAATCAATTTTTCATTTATTGGACTAAGCATTTTCTTCTGTATTAGTGGATATTTGATTGCAAAAAGTGCCGTTAAATCGCCCACTTTGGCCAATTACCTTTGGAAAAGACTACTTCGTATCCAGCCATTATTAATCATAACATGCTTTTTTACAATTTTTTTTCTGGGTCCCATTTTTACCAGTTTATCTCTTAAAGAATATTTTTTAAACGGCCAGACATACAGCTATTTCAGAAATATTCTTCCTGTTTTTGGCATTCAATTCACTTTGCCCGGTGTTTTTGTTCATGGCTTGGCAGACAAGGGCGTAAATGGATCTTTATGGACTTTAATTGTCGAAGAAAGAATGTATCTCCTGATGACGGTTGTTTTCTTGTACCGAAAAGATAAATCTTTCTATTTTATTTTTCTGATTGTTTTACTTAACCTTTTCTACCTGGTTAACCGGTATTTTTTTTATGGAGAAATGCTTCCGTATTTTTCAAACGTAGCGTTCTTTTATGCTTTACTGTTTCTTAATTCTGCTGCACTATACCTGCTAAATTTCAGATTTAAAAAAAATATTTCTTTGACAATTATTTGCTCACTCATTATCTTCCTGGCAGGAATATTATTTCCTAAACTGGACATTTTGTATTTCATCGCGCTTCCTTTACTTATTAACGCCGTGGCAAAAATTAAAGGAAAAACGAATTATGCCGGGAAATATGGAGACTTCACTTATGGTACCTACGTTTTTTCATTTCCTGTACAACAAATTCTTATTCAGGAAGGGATTGTAAATCCCTATGTCATTTTCCTGTTGACGTTTTGTATAGTCTTACCATTAGCAGTGTTGTCGTGGAATCTTATCGAGAAGCGTTTTTTAAAATTAAAGCATAAAGTAAAATAACGCTGAAATCTATCTTCCAAAATCGTCCTGTACCCGTATTATATCATTTTCATCACTGGGATTTTCACTCTCCGTATGTTGCCATATCTCTGCAACAACTCCCCAGGTGTCGAGCCCGACCAGCCGGTGACGTTCTCCCTGCTTTAAAGTGACAACGTCATTCACTTCTTTTTTTTGCAAACCTGTTTCGTGATCAGTTTCACTTTGAATAACACCAACTTTGCCGCCTATTACTTTCCATAATTCTGCACGTCTATGATGATATTGCCAGCTTAAACGTTTTTCTTTTTCCACAATTAAAATTTTCGGACTAATTTTGCCGCTGCTTTGTTTTTTTGAATCGTCAACTTCTGAAAAGAAAAAGTCAATAAACTTTTGAGATTGGTCTTCATCAATAACAAAAAATCCACCCCACGGACGGCTTTCGTCCGAATCGATGGTGGTAAATCCGTTTTTAGCAAGATACTTTTTGACTGATTCGAAGACGTCTGTTTTGGTGGTATCCGGCGATAATTTTATATCCATATTTACACTTTATAACGGTTATGCATAAACGCAATTAGCGGCCCATATAAACCATCAGAATCTGAACATCACTGGGATTTACTCCACTTATTCTGCTGGCTTGCCCAAGAGTTTGAGGTTTTATCTTCTTAAACTTTTGCCTGGCCTCATTTGATAAGGAAGCGACATTTTCATAATTAAAACTGTCTGGAATAATCTGTTCTTCCAATAAACGCATTTTTTTTACCATTTCTTCTTCTTTGTCAATATACACCTGGTACTTAATTTGAATTTCCGCCTGCTCAAGTACATCAGTTGAAAATGACTGAAGTTTATCCTGGATAGAAGGAATATCCTTAATCATACTTGGCAAAGTAGCTTGAGGCCTTAGTAAGATCTGTGCTGCCTTTACTTTTTGTTGCGTTATCGCCGATGAATTCGTTTCCAGATATTTGTTTACTTCATTAGGTTCAAGCTTTAGGTTTTCAAGAGATGCTACAATTTCTTTAATTTCCTTTTTCTTTTCTATCACTTTTGTCATTCTTTCCTGGGTTGCCAATCCTATTCTAAAACTTCTTTCTGTCAAACGAAGGTCTGCATTGTCCTGCCTTAATAAGGTTCTGTATTCTGCTCTGCTTGTGAACATTCTATAAGGCTCATCTGTGCCTTTATTTATTAAATCATCAATTAATACCCCAATGTAGGCCTCATTTCTCTTGAGTGTAAACGGCTCCAGGTAATTAATGTTTTGGTGTGCATTGATACCGGCCATAATACCTTGGCAGGCCGCTTCCTCATAGCCTGTTGTTCCATTTATTTGTCCTGCAAAAAAAAGATTTTTTACCAACTTGGTTTCCAGATTTATTTTAAGCTGGGTTGGAGGAAAATAATCGTATTCTATAGCATAACCTGGCCTAAACATTTTGCAATTTTCTAAACCAGGAATTTTTTTGAGTGCTTTGTATTGTGTTTCTTCCGATAAAGAGGACGAAAACCCATTCAGGTAAATCTCAATTGTTTCAAGCCCTTCCGGCTCAACAAATAACTGGTGGCGTTCTCTTTCAGCAAAGCGATTGATCTTATCTTCAATGCTCGGGCAATATCTGGGTCCGGTTCCTTTTATTCTTCCCTGGAACATAGGACTTTCATGGAATCCGGATTTAAGAATATCATGTACTTCAGTATTTGTATAAGTTATCCAACAACTTTTTTGTTCTTTAGGCTTTTGAGTATCAAGAAAGGAAAAACCTGTAATTATATCATCTCCTTTCTGTTCTTCCATTTTTGAATAATCAAGGCTTCTTCCGTCGATTCTCGGTGGTGTTCCTGTTTTAAGACGTGCACTTTCAAACCCCCATTTAACCAATTGCTCTGTTATTCCTTCTGAAGCCCGTTCAGCCATTCGTCCACCTTTTGATTGCTTAGCGCCGATATGAATAATACCATTTAAGAAGGTACCATTAGTAAGGACAACCGCTTTAGAATAAATAGAATGGCCTTGTGCAGTTTTCACTCCTCGTATTTCGGTGTCGGTTTTTAGCAAACCAACTACTGAATCCTGGTAAAAATCTAGATTTGGTGTTTTTTCAAGAAGATTTCTCCATGTACTGGAAAACAGCATACGATCATTTTGTGTACGTGGACTCCACATGGCAGGACCTTTACTACGGTTCAGCATCCGGAACTGAATCATACTTTTATCTGAAACAATTCCGGAATAGCCACCTAAGGCATCAATCTCTCGAACAATTTGCCCTTTTGCAATACCACCCATGGCAGGATTACAACTCATTTGGGCCATATTCTGCATATTCATGGTTATAAGAAGAACCCTACTACCCAGATTTGCAGCAGCAGCAGCGGCTTCGCAACCTGCATGTCCTGCTCCGACAACAATAACATCGTATTCCTGAAACATTTTGCAAAAGTACCGAAAGGATATATTATTGAAAACTGTTTCACGTGAAACAAAAGTAAAATCGATGTTTCACGTGGAACTATAATAAGGAAAGGTAGTGATCTTCTTTTTTACGCATTTCTGCCTTTTCCTCCTTTGTATGATCGGAATATCCACAAAGGTGCAGAATTCCATGGATCATTACTCTGGAGAGCTCTACACTAAAAGCAACTTTTAGTTTTTTGGCATTTTCTGTTACCCTTTCAATACTTATATAAATTTCGGCAACAATATCTAATGGGGAATTTGCGAGTGAGAAGGTTAAAATATCTGTAAGTGTATTATGCTTGAGGTATTCTTGGTTTAATTTTAACAAAAATTCATCTGAACAAAAGATATATGAAATAGATTTGAAGCTAACCCCTTCTTCGGCAAAGACACGGGAAAGAAATGATTTTAAAAACAGCTTGTCTTTTAAATTGAATTTGACATTGTGATTATTAAAAGTAATTGTGCCCAAAATGAATGAAATTTGACAAGAACTTGAAGAAATACAAGAGCTAATGAAATTATCAGAAGTAAAAACAGGTACAAAAGTAAAGATTAAGTCCTTCGAAAATCATGAAATAGTTTTAAAATTAATGGAAATGGGTTGTCTCCCTGAGGAAGAAATTACTGTTTGGAAAAAAGCGCCTCTTGGAGATCCAATCTATGTTTTGGTATCAGGGTATTCATTGAGCCTGAGATTGGACGAGGCGGAGCAAATTTTTGTTGACCTTATAAATACTTGAAAATTCAGAATGAATATAGGATTGTACTTTGGATCTTTTAACCCGGTTCATAATGGGCATCTCATCATTGCAAATTTTATCGCCAATTATACTCGTTTAGACAGAATTTGGTTTGTTGTTTCTCCTCAAAGCCCTTTTAAACATCAAAAATCATTGATCAATGAGAATCATAGAAAGCATATGATTGACCTGGCAATCGAAGGGGAAAAGAAATTGCGTACTTCAAATATTGAATTTAAACTCCCTAAGCCCTCTTATACAATTGAGACACTGCTTTATCTGAATGAAAAATACCCGCAACACACCTTTTCCATTATTTTGGGAAGTGATAGTTTTCACAATATTGAAAAATGGAAAAACGCTGATTATTTATTGAAAAATTATTCATTTTACATTTACCAAAGGCCTGGTTTTAAAGTAAAACCTGAAATGTTAAATGAACGGAGAATTATATTGAAAGCTCCATTACTTGAGATTTCAAGTACAGATATCCGGCAAATGATCATTCAAAAAAAATCAATTCGCTATCTTGTTCCGGACATTGTAAAAGAAGAAATTGAAAATCAACAATACTATATTTGATAGTAAACAGACAAGTTCGGCAATTTTTTTCTTTTTCTATGCGGTTTATTTTGAGGGAGTATTTCGGTTCCTTGAATTCTTATTAGGATTTGGTCGCCTTTTATTAATTTTATTTGTTTGTTTTTGTGCGCTCTTTTGAGGTTGATTGTTCTTAGGCTGGTTTTTATTTTTGCTTGTATTTTTTCTGTCGCCACTTCTTCTTTTACGACTATTCTTTTCTAAAGCTTTCAAACTTATCTGCCCAACAACATCCACAAATTCGGGTTCTACTTCTTTTGGTTTTTCACTTATAATTTCTACTGTTTCTAAAGCTGCAGGTTTTATTCCTTCTTTATTTTGATCTTTAATTTTCTTTACACTTTCAATTGTAAGAGGATAGTGTTTGGTACTGTCTGCCATAGAATACCACATAAGATTGCGAAAAATATCTTTTTTTACCAAAAAGGCCCGCCCTTTAGCTACTTCAATAACATCTGCATCATCAGGGAAATACTGCAAAGCGTCAAGGTAAGTATCAAGTTCATAATTTAAGCAGCACTTAAGCCTTCCGCATTGACCACTTAATTTTGTCTGATTAATGCTAAGATTTTGATAACGAGCTGCATTTGTATTAACACTTTTAAAATCTGTTAACCATGTGCTGCAACAAAGCTCACGGCCGCAACTACCAATGCCACCAACTTTTCCTGCCTCTTGTCGTGCGCCAATCTGCTTCATTTCTACCTTCACCTTAAATTCATTGGCATAAAGACGTATTAATTCCCGAAAATCTACTCGCTCGTCAGCAATATAAAAAAAAGTGGCTTTTCTTGCATCGGCCTGAATTTCCACTTCAGTCATTTTAAGATCCAGATTCAACTGCCGCGCAATAGCCCTGCTTCTGACTAAAACCTGGCGTTCTCTCGCTTTGGTTTCTTTCCACTTGGCAATGTCATTATCTGTTGCCAAACGTAATATCCTTTTAAAATCCCCAGCCTTTTCGTCAATTCTTTTCTTTTTCAACTGAATCCGCACCAATTCTCCTGTAAGATTTACGGTACCCACATCAAAACCACTAATTCCTTCGACAGCAATAATATCTCCTTTTGTAAAAAAATGAACTGTATTATTTCTATAAAAATCTATCCGGCTTCCCTGGTTAAACGAAACCTCGACAATTTTACACGAACTTTCTATATCATCCAAAGGCAAATTTGAAAGCCAGTCGTGCACATTTAAGCGATTGCAACCTCCTGAACTGCAACCTCCGTTGCTTTTACAG
Source organism: uncultured Chitinophagaceae bacterium (assembly GCA_963811285.1). Lineage (GTDB taxonomy): Bacteria > Bacteroidota > Bacteroidia > Chitinophagales > Chitinophagaceae > Ginsengibacter. Next base: position 151,410 of record CAWEQV010000001.1, read on the forward strand.
CCATTAGGTTTACCTGTTCCACAACTCGTACATCCCATATTAATAGTTAAAAAAGTAAGTTAAAATAATAAAGAAGGGTTCAAATCAGAGGCTACAGTACAATTGCTTTATGTAGGTTAATTGTTAAAGAAAAAAACAAAAATTAATGGTAAAATCGTTTTATTTTTTGATAAAAAATTTAAAATCGTCTAATGATAAAAATTGATTATAACTTTAATACTTTTAAAATAATTGTTTTAAAAGTGCCTAAGTGAACCTTTCAATCAATTGATCAAAATTAGCGAATTATCCTTAATAATGTGAAAAAAGCGAATGGTAAGCGAATGGAATAACATTTTTGCGTTGGCATTGCGTTCAATGTAATAAACCGCTTTTTCAAGTTCTTCTACTATCGCTTCTTGTGCTTCTATCGAGCAGATCTTATTAATCCTCTCACAAAAATCCAAATCTTTCCCTGAAATCATAGTTAAGAATACATCGGGTAAAAAAGTTGTTCTCAGTGCTTGTTCCAGTAAATGAATAAAATATTTTAAGAAGGTCTTTTGCTTTTCTCGCCCTATTCTGCTTATTTCGTCTACCCATTTTATTTGTGAACTAACGTTGTTTTTTAAAATAATATTCAACCATTCACGTACCTGTGCCTGCAAATCTTCTTCAGGATTTTGTAACAATTGCAAGGCTTCCCTAAAGTTTCCTTCTGCAATACCAGCGATTTGAGATGCTTTTTCCGGATCGGTGTTATAAGTATTTATAAGCGCCTTTTTTACTTCTTCATTGGAAAGAGGAGGAATTTTTATTAGTTGTGTCCTGGAAAGTATCGTCGGTAAAATTGCATCTTCATCTTCTGCTACAAAAATAAAAAGTGTATTTTCCGGTGGCTCTTCGATGAGTTTGAGTAATTTATTTCCTTCTTTTCGAAGATATTCAGGCATCCACATTATCAATATCTTATAATTACTTTCAAACGATTTTAAGCTTAATTTATGGAGAATATCATCACATTCGAAGGCAGAAATATTTCCCTGCTTATTTATGGGACTCTCAATCTTGGAACGGGAGTTTTCCTTTAAAAAATTAATCCAATCCGTAACGTTATTGTAGGGAAACTGTTGGATGAATTCTCTCCATTCCTCCACGTAATCAGTACTTAAAACCCGGTCGTGACGGCTGTCCCTTTTCAAAGAAGGATATGAAAAATGCAAATCAGCATGAAGCAGTCGGTTAACTTTGATGCAAGAAGAACAATTGCCACAACTATCTTCATAAGGCGTTTCTGCTGCCTCTTCTTTCTCAGTAAAAAGTGAATCACTCTTTACTGAGTTAGTTGAATTCGTTTTTTCACAAAGGATATATTGAGCAAATGCAATTGCTAAAGGCAAAGCACCACTACCTTCTTTTCCAAGAAATAAAAGAGCGTGAGAAAGCCGGTTTTTTTGAACCAGTTCTTTTAATTTATGTTTTACTTGTTCCTGTGCTATTATTTTATCAAACTGCATAAAAAGTAAAGAATTAAACCCGGCGGAAGATAAATTTGCCCTGAAATTAAAAGCAAGATAAATTTTAATTTAAAGAGTAACTGCTGGAAAAAGTGAGATTTAAGATTTGCCTAAGTATTTCATTAAAGTTTGATAAGCTTCTTTTCCTTTTGGATCAGGATTATCAGGTATAAGCCGGTCTTTATTGAAAAAAACAGTCAGGAAATTTCCGTTTTCATCAAAAAGGAATTTAGTAAAGTTCCATTTAATTGGATCTGAAAAGCCGTTCTTTTCAGCCAAATTCACCATATACTTATAAATTGGCGCCATATCATTTCCTTTTACAGAAACCTTTGCTGCCATTGGAAAAGTAACGCCATAATTTTTTTTGCAAAACTCAGCTATTTCTGTGTTTGTGCCTGGCTCCTGGCCACCAAAATTGTTGGCAGGAAAACCTACGATTACCAGCTTGTCTTTATATTTTTTATATAATGCTTCCAGATCGTCATATTGAGGAGTATTGCCACATTTTGAAGCAGTGTTAACCACCAAAATTTTCTTACCCTTAAATTTAGAAAAATCTATAGTTCCTCCAATCAGACCGGGCACTTTAGACTGGTAAATTGAAGTTTCTTTTTTAACAGATGATGTGCAAGCTGAAAAAACAAACGAGAGCAACAGAAAAGATATTCCTGCAAAAAGTATCTTTTTCATGACTTTTTTTATAAAGGTAATGATTCAAAAAAATATTTGCGATAAAGATTCAGTGACAATTATCCGAACTTCGCCGCTAAAAAACGAACGATTAATGGATAATGCTTTGCAAAGCCGGATAGAAAATATATTGAAAAGGTTTGATACAAAAGCTGTGATTTTTGACCTTGATGGAACGCTGTTAGATAATAATTCCTATCATTTAAAGAGCTGGATGGAATACCTGAAAAATATCGGCCGTGATATTTCCGAAGAAGAATATAATGCAAATATCAATGGGCGAACCAATACCGACGTTATCAGATATATATATAACAGAGAAATGTCTGATGAAGAAATTTTGAAATATACTTTGGAAAAAGAAGCGCTGTATCGTGAATTGTATAAACCATTTATTAAACCTATTCGTGGTTTAATTGATTTTTTGCAGATTCTGAAAGAAAAAAATATTCCAATGGCCATCGCCACTTCAGGAATACAACCGAATATCGATTTTATGTTTGAAGAAGTTCCGATCAAGAAATATTTCAAGGAAGTCGTCAATTCCTCTCATATAAAAAAAGGAAAACCGGATCCGGAAATCTATTTAAAAGTTGCTTCACTATTGAATATTCCTCCAAAAAATTGCCTTGTCTTCGAAGATGCGGTTGTTGGGATAAAATCTGCAAAAGCTGCAGGAATGAAAGTAATTGCTGTGGCAACAACGCAAACAAAAGAAGAGCTTTCTATAGCTGATATGATTGTGGATGATTTTAAATTTTAATTGACATTTTATTTGTGACAAGTCAAATTCAACACAATTAATCGGAAATAAACCAATCCCCATGAGTAAGGAAATTTACCTTACAGTTGATGTAGTTGTGCTATAGATTTACACTTAAGCCGATTAAAAATCCAGGCATAATAGAGATTCGGCTGTAGGAATCTGATTTTATTTGAAAGAAACAATAACAGAAACACATTAAACTTTTTGTATTTCTGAGTCAATTTTTGTAACTTGATTCAACTTGTTCAAGTTAAAGGTTTTTATGCCTTTTGTTTGAAGGCGATTGATATAGTTGTTTTTGTTGCCAAGGTTCTTAATGGATAATATACTTATATAACGGCGACAACCTTATTAAACAACTCATAATAGAATTTTTTTTGTAAAAAATAGATACCCTCAGGTAATTTAACCTGGAGTAGAAATATTGAAGTTACTGATGCATGACTTGAACACAGGATTACAAAACTAAAGAATCCTAAAATTGTAAACATTATGAAAAAAACTTTTTTTATTTTAGTCACTTTATCCATATGTGCTTATAACCCGGTTGGTGCACAATTTTTAAAAAAATTAAAAGAAAAAGTTGAAAAGAATACGGAGAAAGCTGTTGAGGTAGGAAAAGCTATTGAAATAATTAGTAAAACAGCCAATAAAACAAATAGTAAAGCGAAACAAAATAATAACACGGAGGAAATTAATTCGTCACAGGCCAATAAAACAGATATTAAACCAAACCAAAATAAAAATAATACCACGGAGGCCAATGAGGAAATTAATTCATCACAGGCCAATAAAACAGATATTAAACCGAAAAAAAATAATACCACAGAGGAAATTACTTCATCTTCGGATAAAAAGAACGATAATAATCAGTCTAAAAAAAGCGGTGGGTCGTTAGCTTCAACTCCCGGAACTCATTCTACAATTGCTAAACAAAGTAGCTCATCAAGAAAACCAGTTCCGGTGGTTAAAATTTCTTATTCAGCACCTAAACCTTCCGATTCGCTTTTTGTAATTGGAACTAAGTTGTGGCATGCCGGCAAAAATGTTGCTTTAGAAGATGGCTTGGCTGTAAATTCTCCGGTAGCATATGTAAAAGGTGCACCTGGTTATTTTTTTTCTGGGCCTTATCCAAAAAATGATTTTGGTTTCGTACGCAATGTTGGTGGTTATTCAAAAAAAGGTGACCCTTCTTTTGGAAATAGTCCACGTATTGGTAATTCAAGTAAGGATGAAGAAATGCTTTTATCTAAAGATTTACGTCGTGCGATATTTATTAAGGATGGTGATTTATGGCGTGCAGAATACGACTGGAGTAAAGGAGAGTATATTAACAAAAAACAGGTTACGTCGATTGGTTTGTTAAAGGGAAAACGACCACTCTACTGGTATAAAAATGCAGTATACATAGAGGGTGGATTTTCGGCAGCAAAACCCATTGTACGTGTTGATTTGATGACAGGTGACACTAAAGAAATAGGACGAAATGGGGTTTTTGATTTCAACAACCGTTATAGTGATAGAGGCAGCGTTTTTAGTAACCCTTCAGGTTCCATACTTTGCCGTGCAGACGACGAAATATTATATTGTTATAATGCAGAAACCCAAACGTTCTTCCGCATTGCAAATGAATATAAAAATACGAGTTTGATATATCCGCTGGGTTTACAGGAACCCGTCGTTTGGCTAAATGATAACACATTCGCAACAGTAAGTGCGAATGGTATTGTAAGCAGATTCGACCTTGCCAATAATCGTACTGATATTTTACTCCAAATAGAAAAAATCTCTAAAGACCTGGGGGTAAAAGCTGTTTTACCTGGTAACCGTTGGATAGAGGTAGGTATCGCCCCACACCATTATGTTAACGAGGTAGTTAACGAGCAGCTACACCGATTTCTTCTCGATCTTACAAATGGTGCCACAACCACCCTTGAACTGCCGAACGATGCCGACGGCAAATGGTTGGATGCAAATACTTATTTATATTCAAAAGAAGATGGTGGCCTTAGCCAGATTGGAACATGGATTTTTGATCGTTCTAGTAATGAAACGAGAAAGTTTAGTAGCTCAATAACACGACCGAATGAAGCAGTTTCATTTCCCAAACTAAAAGTAGTTTACTTCTTCTCCTATACAGGCAAGCCTGCAATCTATCGTGCAGATCTATCCAATGGCAAAACCATAAAAGTAATGGAAACAGAAGATAAACAACCATATCCGGTTCTTACACCACCGATAGACCTGGGGGTTGGGAAGTCAAGCGGCCCGGCCTGGTCTGCATCTTTAAGTGTCACTCCAACTTCAAAAGGTGACAACAACAAAAAAACCAGAAGTTCCAACCCATCGACATCCCAGGGTGGCTCTTCATCTGCTGCATCGTCTAATCTTTCTCTTTCACCCACTAAAGCTAATGCAACAGGAATGGAACTCATTTTACAGGCAACTAAGGATCTTCCTTACAAATACCAGGAGGAGGTAAAGCAAGCTTATGATCATAGTAAACAAAACTTCATGCTCTCACGTTTATACGATCCTGCTTGTATTGCTTTAAAATTCTGGGAAATTCGCCGTCAAGTAGTAGATAAAGAGCCTTATCAGACTACCTGGATACATTTTCTGGCACATGATTCGATGTATGCATCTTGCGTAAGCCGTTCAAATATAATAAATTACATAAAAGCCAGAACCGCACAAGTAGAGGAATCTAGCTCTTATTCAGAAGAGCAAAAGGAAGAAATTGAAACGTGTGTTAGCAGTAGTTTGGCCGATGAATTCGTTGCTAATCCAACAACAAATCCTGGATTGGTAGATGAAAGATTTACCAAAGCAGTGATTCAGTGCGAAAAAAATATCGTCAATAATTAAATTTTTGTAATGCACCGTGTATTTCATTTAGATCTTATTTTTTTGCATCAACTACGCTAATGATTGCCGTCCCTGCCAGGATTTTGTTGTTCCCCCCATAACCCATAATTAGTGCAGATATGGAGCCCGTTAGGAAGCGTTGAGGTTCATTTACTCTTCTGGTCTCTTCTAAGTTTTTGGGAATAAAGAAGAATTTATCACCTGGTTAGAAACGAAAAATCTCTCATTTGGTGGCAAAAAGCCTGAAGAAATGTTCGATACTAATATTAATTTGGTGAAAGATGATTTAGTTAGAATAGAATACGGAATTTTTGCCTGATATCAGGCCTGGATCTCTCATACAGTGAACCAACAAATATCCCCGATTCCTGTTTTTCTCAATCACCGTTATCTTTCATAACAGCCGATGTCAGGGTTTGAATCGCGCGGCTTATCATCAAGATCAGAAGGGAAAGCTGTAGTTACGCCGGCATTTACCGCAGGGGAATTAGGATGATTCGCAAAATGAAAATCAAAAATATTTTTAGAAACATCAATGCTGTCAAACAAGGGCGATTCATTTTTTATGGATGAAATAAAATCTGCATTCAATATTTCATCTTTCGTTTTGTACAATACATGATCAAATGTTGCAGAAAAGGGGGAAGTGCCTTGTTTGTCAATAGCTATTTCATCATCAACAGTCCCGCCATCTCCCCAAAAAATACAATTTTGAAATAAAGCATTTATAGCAAAAGTTTGAGTTGGGCCGTTATCAGTAAAATAATTGAAAAGCTGTAAAACCGGCGCTGTATGGGCAATGTAATTGGTTCCATAAGAAGCAACTGTGCAATTTATAAAACGATAATCGCCGCCTTGAAGATTTATATTACTGCCACAATTAGTAATCAAACAATCATCTGCATAAATGCTGGTATTTATTCCCAAAATACCTGCATCATAAATATTGTCAAGCCGCATTTTGAAAGATTAAGTTTCGCATTTGAATTACCAGGAAGGCCTGTTGCGACAATTCCCTGGTAAGCATTTTTTACCGTTGTGTGAACGAGTGAATTATTTTTACTTGAACTTCTGAAATAAATTCCCGGCCATGATGCCGGCAAATCTTTATAATCCTCATCCAAACGGTCACCGCTGAAGATTACCGGTTCATCTTTTGTTCCGCTTACTATCAGAGTTCCATCTACCAGAAAAGGCGCATCGGCATGTAAAAATATTCTCGTTCCCGCTTCAATATTTAAAGTTGCGTTTGAATCTACCTGTATTCCTCCAATAATAACATAAGGCAAAGTGTTGGTCCAGGTTACATTGCCGGTTACGAGCTTGTTTTTTATAAAAACAGCATTTTGACCATATGCCTGCAACTGAACCCACTTCAGATTTCCGTTATAATTGATTCCAATACTGTCACGCAAAATAAACGGAAGTGTTGCTGAAGAAGGGTTTACATTCACTTGTACAAAAACATAAATGCTGTCATTGTTGTTGATTTCCACGTTATTCAACATCAGAAGAAGCAATTCCATCTACATTTATTTTAAAAGGAGAATGAAGACCCGCCGGCAAGTTTTACAGAGGAAATTTTAAGCTTTTGATCGTTGTTATTAAAAATTTTAAAGGAACCGGTAATTGACCCAACGCTTGTAAATACCGTATCAAAAGATAAGGTATCGCTACTGGTATATAAACTTGCGTCGGCACTTGTAATGAACGAATCCTTTTTGCAGGAAAAAAAAATTACCGCTGATAAGAAAAGGGAGATTAAAAATTTCAAATCATTGTATTTGACAGATTATAAACGTGTTTAAACCAGTTCTTTTTCTATTTGCTCGAATCCTTCATGAGCAGGTAATTCATTCCATAAAATTCTGTAAATAGTTTCAGCGATTGGCATTTCAGTTTTCACTTTATTATTAATGAGAAACATACATTTACTTGCGTTGTACCCTTCCGCAATCATGCTCATTTCTAATTGTGCCGATTTTACAGAATAGCCTTTGCCGATCATATTTCCAAAGGTTCGGTTTCGGCTGTACAAAGAATAACAGGTTACCAGCAAATCCCCCAGGTAAACGGATGCGGCATAGTTTGTTCGAGCAACTTTTTTCTTTGCAATTGAATGATGTTCAATAGAACCCACTTCAACATTTTCAATTCCCACCTTTCTTAAAAAACCAGCCATTTCATCGGCGCTGTTAGCAATAAGAACGCTTAAAAAATTATCTCCGTATTCAAGTCCATGTGCAATGCCGGCGCCAATCGCATAAATATTTTTTAGAACTGCGGCATATTGAACTCCAAAAATATCTGTGTTACAGATTGGAACTAAATACGGAGTTTTAAAAACTGAACAAATCTTTTTAGTAGTTTTCTCATCTATTCCGGTAAATGTAAGGTAGGACAGCTTTTCAGCGGCTACTTCTTCTGCATGGCAAGGACCAAGTACCGTAAAATAATCTTTAAGCTGAAATCCAAATTCGGTTTTCAGGTAATCGTTTAACAGCACATTCTTTTCAGGTAAAATGCCCTTTACTGCGGATATTATTTTTTTCCCTTTAAAAATATTTTTTGAAAGTGGGTTTAAGGTGGTGGCAACAAAAGCAGAGGGAATTACAATAATAATTATATCACTGTTGTTAATTACTTCTTCCGCGCTGCTTGAAAAATTGATGAGTTTTGTATCAAAAAAAGTGCTGCTTAGATAATGAGGATTATGTCTCCTGCTTTTAAAACTATTTATATTAGAGTCACTTCTTATCCACCAGTTGATCTGGTTTTTGTTATCGGTCAAGATTTTCGCAATCGCCGTTCCCCAGCTTCCACTTCCAATAATTCCAAATTTCATGATAGGTTGAGTTTTTCTATGGCTATCTGTGCAGCTATCTGGCTGGCGTCTTTTTTATTAAAAGCTTTTGCTTCGGCTACAAGCACCCCATCTACCATAGCACCGATTGTAAACAATCTTCTTCCATTTTCAATACTTTCATCAAGGGTTTCAAACTCCAGCAGTTTTCCGTTTTTATTTGCCCACCCGTACAATTTATTTTTTTGATTGATATCAAGATTTTCCAAATCCTGCATAAACAAATGCGGAGTTATTATTCTCTCGGTAACCCATTTTTTTGTTTGATCGTAACCTTTATCTAAATAAACAGCGCCTGCAAGCGCTTCAAGGGTATTGCCAAAAATCTGCGATATTTTTAAAGAATGATCAAAATGATTATAAAGAGTTATTTTTTTCAAACCAATCTTTACTGCAATTTCATTTAGCTGATTCCGGTTTACCATTTTACTTCTCATCTCTGTCAAAAAACCTTCATCTTTATAAGGATAACGCATAAATAAATAATCTGCTACAATCGTGCTTATCACCGCATCTCCCAGATATTCCAGGCGTTCATTATTTTCATCCGACCCTTCGCGCACAGATCGGTGGCTAAGCGCAATTTGGTAAAGATCCAATTGCCGTGGAGTGAAACCAAGTACATTGCGGAGTTGTTTCCTGAAATTCCGTTTGTCGTCAGAAAGAAAGATGTTACTTAGAAACTGCACGTGAACAAGTTCATTTATTGCTTAAAATTAAAGAAAATTCATTCCATAAATGCTCCTTTCGGGAATTAAGAAAAACTACTTATGCAATTCTTCCTAATATTCTGCGATGTGCGTGACGAATTGCAATTGTACCCCAATAATATTTGTCACTGCAATTTTCATACTTTTTTCAGTGCTTATACCTTGCTCCTGGATTTTTAAAAACGCCCCACATTATTGATGTCGTCATCAAAACTCTGGTCAGGTAATTTATTCAATTGTGCTTTTATTATAAAATAACTGGTGATGGCAAAGGTAATTCCCACCAGGATAATTGACACAACATTATCTACTCCAAAAATCATAACCCCAACAACGACTCCGATGGTTTCCGAAATCAACCAGGCAATAATGGTATATATTTTCCATTTCGTTGGCTTAAGCCCTTTCTTTGCAGCAATTTTACCAATTTCTTTTGTAAGAAAAATGAGTGCAATTATTTCAAGCATTTATCAATTGATTTACTAAAACAGCTTTGTAAAATTATCATACAAGAGAGATATCAAAATTGACAAGCTGAACAAATTCTTCCAGTCTCAAATTGATATCTTCTTTTGAGATTTCTTTTAAACGTTGCGGGCCAAATTCTTCTACACAAAAGCTGGCCATTGCAGATCCGACTATGATTGCTGTTTTCATGTTTTCAAAGCTTATATTTTTCGTGTTGTCGATATGGCCGATAAATCCTCCTGCAAAAGCATCGCCCGCGCCGGTAGGGTCAAAAACTTCTTCAAGGGGCAACGCCGGAGCAAAGAAAACCTTGTCCTTATGAAATAATAATGCACCATGTTCGCCCTTCTTTATAATTAAAAATTTCGGACCCATTTGCAGAATTTCTTTTGCACATTTTACCAAAGAATATTCGCCACTAAGTTGTCGCGCTTCACTATCATTTATCAATAAAACGTCGATTTTTTTCAGAACTTTTTTAAGGTCGTCCATTGCCGTTTCCATCCAAAAATTCATCGTATCTAACACCACAAGATCCGGCCTTGTACGCAACTGTTCAATTACACTCAATTGCAGGCTGGGCATAAGGTTTCCCAACATTAAATACTCGGCTCCCTGGTATTCTTCCGGCACCTTTGGATTAAAATTGGCAAGTACATTCAGGTCGGTAATTAATGTATCCCGAGTGTTCATGTCAAGATGATATCTTCCGCTCCAGAAAAAAGATTTTTGATCAGGAACCACCTCAACACCTAATAGGTTTACACCACGTTTTTTCAATTCATTCATTTCTTCTTCCGGAAAGTCATTTCCGACAATTGAAATTTGCTGAATTGGATTGGTTAAATGGCTTGCTGCATATGCCACATACGTTCCGGAACCGCCTACTATTTTATCCGTTTTTCCAAAAGGCGTTTCAATTGCGTCAAAGGCCATCGAACCAAGAGTAATTATTGCCATAGAAAATATTTCTTTTTAATCGCTGCAAATGTAAAAGATAATAGTTGATTGCTTCAATAGTTAATTTATTATTGCAGCATCCGGAAGCTGCTTACAAAAGATGAAAATAAAATTATCTTTGTATTCTAAATTTTGATTATGCTTTTATCAATACATCCGTTAAATCCACAACCACGGCTGATAAAACAGGTTGTCGACTGTTTGAAAGATGGTGGCGTGATTATTTATCCTACCGATACAATTTACGGTCTTGGTTGCGACATACATCATCCGAAAGCAGTAGAAAGAATTTGCAGGATAAAAAATATCGATCCAAAAAAATCACAGCTTTCGTTCATTTGCCGCGACCTTAGCCATTTGAGTGATTACACGAAAAGTATTGATACTCCGCTTTACCGCACGCTTAAGTTATGTCTTCCTGGTCCCTACACTTTTGTGTTGCCAGCGAGCAAGCAGGTTCCTAAAATTTTAAAAAGCAAAAAGGAAACAATAGGATTGCGTGTACCCAATAACGTTATATGCCAGTCTGTCCTGGAAGAATTAGGCAACCCAATCTTAAGCGCTTCTCTTCCCGGAGAAATGATAGAAGAATTTACAAATCCTGAAAAAATAAATGAAATTTTTGGCAACCAGGTTGACCTGATAATTGATGGCGGCACCGGCGGAATTATTCCTTCAACGGTTGTTGATTGCACAACTGATAACTGGGTGGTTCTTCGGGAAGGGCTGGGAGAATGGGCTGCTTAAGTTTCTTTTTTCTGCAAACAAAAAACAAGAATTTTTCTTTTGCGGGAACTTTTGATGATTCGGGAAGAAGCCGGATAGTAAACGGACAAAAAAAGAAAAATTTTATTTTAATCTTCTATAACCGTTTCTAATTCATTTGTAAAGTCGGGCCAGATATTAAAGCTTTTGCGATGGTAGCGACATAAGCCGTGTATTTCAATAGCAGTGCGATGTTCACGGGTTCCATAGCCTTTATTTTTGTTCCATAAATACACTCTGTGTTTTTCGTGAAGCCTTTCCATGTATTCATCCCGGTAACATTTGGCAAGAACGCTCGCTGCTGCAATTGGCGCATACATTCCATCACCTTTTATCATGCATTGATGAGGAAGTTTTTTATATTTTTTAAAGCGATTGCCGTCAACTAATAATAGTTCGGGCTGAGTTTTGAGTTTGTTTAGTGCAAGGTGCATTGCTTTGAAAGAAGCCTGCAAAATATTAATGCGATCAATTTCAACATTGGTAACACTAGCCACCGAAAAAGAATAACACTCTTTTTCAATAATTGGCCGCAGGATATTTCGTTCTTCTTTTGTAAGTTCCTTTGAATCGTTTAATAACGGATGATAAAAAGCTTTTTGGAAGAATAACAGCAGCAGCGTAAACGGGACCGGCATAGCAACCGCGGCCCACTTCATCCACACCGGCTTCAATAAATTTATTATGAAAAAAAGGAAGCAGCAATTTTATAAACTTTTTTCAAAAATAATAATCACTTTTTATTATGCCTTATTAAGTTTTAAACATTCAAATTTAAAACAATCTGAAAGAGAAACATAAGCTGTTGAAGGTTATCTTTGAAGAGTTTAGATCCGATGAATTTACCAATAATGACAAATCCAAAATAAAATGGCTGAGATCATATTGAGAAAGACAAATAAGAACATTGCTAAGTGGCTTTACCTTGGTGTTTTTATGCTGGTAATTCAAATTGTATTGGGTGGGATTACAAGGCTTACTGAATCAGGATTAAGTATTACAGAATGGAACCCGATTACCGGCGCACTGCCTCCGTTGAATCATGCGGAATGGATGGCTGAGTTTAATAAATACAAAGGCACAGATCAGTTCAGGCATATTCATGCTGATTTTTCTTTAAGTGATTTTAAATCTATTTTTTTCTGGGAATGGTTTCATCGAAATTGGGCGAGGTTAATGGGCGTTGTTTTTTTGATTGGATTTTTTTATTTCCTTATCAAAAAGCAGTTTAAAAAAGACATGATCATTCCGTTTATCATTTTGTTTTTGCTCGGAATGATACAGGGTGCTGTAGGTTGGATAATGGTGGCCAGTGGCTTGGTACCTGACCGGTTATTTGTCGATCATATAAAATTGGCTACTCATTTTATGACCGCTTTGGTTTTATTGTGTTATACCTTTTGGTTTGCTTTAAGTATTTCTGTTCCTTCCAGGATGAAAACATTTAATAAACCTTTGAGGAAAATTACCTGGATCATAATGGCCGTTCTTTTTTTTCAATTAATCTATGGAGCTTTTATGGCAGGCTTGCATGCTGCTACTGCTGCGCCAACCTGGCCAACCATTAACGGACAATGGATTCCTTCTTCGATGAACAAGCTTTCTCCCGCCTGGAAGAATTTTTTGGATAATAAAATAACCGTTCAATTTATCCATCGCGGCTTTGCTTATACTCTTTTGATTCTTGTAATTATCTGGACAATAAAAGCAATGAAAATCCGGGGCAGCGCTTTATTTTTAAGAACAAAATACCTTCCGTTGTTATTTGTTTTATTGCAGATTGCGTTAGGTATTACCACAGTTCTTTTGTCTCCTTATGGAAATTACCTTGTTTGGTTTGGAGTTGCGCATCAACTAGTAGCCATTTTGTTTTTGATGTCAATAATTTTTATGCTTTATATTTTAAGACCGGCAGTGGTGCAACAAACGTATTTTTAAAGCAGTTGAAGTAATTCAGATACTCATATAATGAAAAAGTTTTTTCACAATTTTTATTATTCATTTCCGATTCAGTTACTGCTGCTTCATTTTAGAAAATCACAGGTATTATTAATCCTTTGGTTAATATTATTCCTCACAGTTTCCGGGCATTTTATGGGTTCATTTGGTGCCAACACTTTATTTCTTGCCCCCGAATATTTAGGAAATGTAAATGCTGCAGGTGCTGCTATCACAGGAGTAGCAACCGGTATATTTATTATGAGCTGGAATATTACTACATTTATTTTGCACAGCGGTCGATTCCGTTTTTTGGCCACCAGTTCAAAACCTTTCTTAAAATATTGCGTTAACAACGCTATCATTCCGATAGCTTTTTTAATCTTGTATTTTGTTGAAGCTTTATATTTTGACCGGGTAAAAGAATTAATTCCTTTGAAACAATTCTTATTCGTGATTGCAGGTTTTGCAGGAGGTTTTTCCCTTATTCTTTTGATTTCCTTTTTGTATTTTTTTGGTGCAGACAGAACCATTATAAGAACATTGCCACCTGTTTTAAAGAATATTGATGAAAATAAAATTCCTGAAACACAGGAGGAAAAAATTATAGCCGACGATTTTGGCTTGCCGGTAAAAAATTATCTTAGTACGAGGTTAAAAGTGAAAAAAGTGAGGCCTGTAAATCATTACAGCCAGAATTTTTTAGATGTAATTTTTAAGCGTCATCATTTTTCGGCAATGCTTTCTATTCTATTTGCTTTTATTTTCATGTTATTCATCGCTTTTTTTCTTGATAATAAAATATTCCAGGTGCCGGCAGCGGCAAGCATTCTTTTGTTTTTTGCTATACTCATATCTGTAATGGGCGCGCTTTCTTATTTTTTAAGAAGCTGGAGTTTATTATTTATTATTCTCCTTTATACGGTCCTGAATATTCTTTATAAATACGATGTAATTGACCCACGCAATAAAGCCTATGGATTGAATTATTCAAATCCGGAAAGGCCGGTGTATTCACTTCAAAGCCTGCAATCATTAACCACAAAAGCAAAAATTGATTCGGATAAAAACAATATGATCTCCATTCTTGATCATTGGAAACAAAATCAGCATGAAGATAAGCCATTAATGATCGTTTTTAATTTTAGCGGCGGCGGAGTAAGAAGTGCGAGTTTTTCCATGAATGTTTTGCAGGAACTGGATAGTATTACCGATGGCAAAATTATGAGCAAAACCATGCTCATGAGCGGAGCTTCCGGCGGCATGCTTGCAGCGGCTTATTTTCGTGAATTGTCAAGATTAAAAATTAATGGCGCCAGGATAGATGTTGAAGACAAAAAATATTTGAATAATATTTCTAAAGACCTTTTGAACCCTGTTTTTTCTTCCCTAATCGCACGCGATCTTATTTCTCCTTCCGAAAAATTTTCGTATAGCCATTACCGTTATATAAAAGACCGCGGCTATGCTTTTGAAGAAAAACTCAATCTTAATACAGAATATCTTTTGGATTTACCAATTGGTTTCTACCAGAAAGATGAAAAATCCGCCAGGATTCCTTTGATGATCCTGAATTCAACCATCACCCGCGATTTCAAAAAAATGATGATTTGCACTCAGCCAATCAGTTTTATGATGCAACCGTCATTTAAAGATAATACAACAGTTATTACCGGGCCGGATGCCGTTGACTTTGGCACTTTTTTTAAAAATATGGAGCCGATGAATTTAAGGCTGTTGACTGCTTTGCGTATGAATGCAACTTATCCTTATGTGTTGCCTGCTGTATGGCTTCCGTCAAAACCTATCATTGATGTGATGGATGCGGGCCTTCGTGATAACTCAGGTGCAGAAATTTCTTACCGGTTTTTAAATGTGTTTAGAGATTGGATAAAAGAAAATACACGCGGTATTTTAATTATCCAGGTACGATCGAGAATAAAAGGAAGTTGGAACAATGGTTACAAGATCGGGGGTATTTCAGATATAATTACCAATCCGTTTACCATGATACAGACAAACTGGTTTACACTTCAGGATTATTTCCAGGAAGATGAGCTCTCTTATTTAAAGAACACTTTTGGTAATCAGCTTCATCGCGTTTCATTTATGTATGTTCCAAAAAATCCGGAAGGGGAAGCGCCATTGAATTTTCATTTAACTGCAAGTGAAAAAAAGGAAGTAAGAGCTTCAATGTACAGGGAAAATAATATTGAAGCAATGAATCAAATTAAAAGTTTTTTGAAACCTGATTCAACAGGAAGCACGAATAACTATTAAAACCAGCCCCTTTTTTTAAATATCCAAATCATCCAAACAGGAATTATAAGCATTAATCCTACAGCAATAAAGAATCCGAAAGGATTGTGGAGCCAGGGAATCCTGACAAAATTCATCCCGAAAATTCCGCCGATAACAGTGGCAGGAGCCAGCAGGCAAGTAACTACAGCCATCACTTTCATTACCTCATTCATCTTTAAATTCACGTTGCTCAAATACAGGTCCTGCAGGTTGATCATCATATCGCGATAATTTTCTGCAAGTTCGTTTGCCTGCACTATGTGGTCATAAATATCTTTAAAATATCTTTCTGTTTTTTCCTCGATGAGGTCGGTTTCGCTGCGCAAAATTCCATTGATCATTTCACGTACCGGAGAAATATTTCTTTTAAGAAAGATCATTTCCTTACGAAGGAGGTTAATCCGGGCAAGTGTTTTTGTATTGGGCTGATGAGTTATTGCTTCTTCCAGGTCTTCGATTTTTTCACCTAATTTTTCCATTACCACAAAATAATGATCGACAATAAGATCAATAAGAGAATAAAAAAGATAATCAACCTTACTATCTCTTACTTTACTTCCGGCGATTTTAATTTTTTGCCTCAAAAGGTCAAATACATCCCTTGAAGCATCTTCCTGGAAGCTCAGCACAAAGTTGGAACCAAGTACAATACTGATTTGTTCGCTTTCAACAGAAGAAACTTCTGTATTAAAATAAAGCATGTTGAGCAGGCAAAAAATAAGATGATTTAATTCATCCATTTTTGGCCTTTGGCCTGAACTCAAAATATCTTCCGCAATAAGCGGATGAATACCAAAATGTTCGGAGATCCTGTCTACATCCGCCTTTTTTAATCCATCAAGATTGATCCAAACATTTTTTTTGCTGTTTAAATATTCAAAGGTTTCTTCTATTGTTTCTATCTTGTTTTGATGCACACCGGTGCTGTCATATTCATACACAGAAATTACCGATTTTGCAGGTTCTTTTCTTAACGGAGGAATCGTCGGATTTACCTGTAGAACCTTTTTTGTAATCAGCCGTTCCAAAGGTTTTATAAACGGTAAATACCTGTCAGTTCTCATCCTTTCAGTTTATTAGTTTAAAAATATTTAAATCTGATCGTTATTGTTTCGGTAGAGTTGAATCTGATATTTTTATTACAGATTCCGGAACAGAACTGGTCCACATATCACGATAGATTTTCCAATTGCCGGATTCCCGCTGCCAAAGTGCAATATATTCTCCTTTGTCTACCTGATTACCTTTTTTGTTTAACAACTGGTACGATCCTTCCTCAACAAGAATACTGCTGTCGCCCTCAATATTTCCAGTGTTCAATTTTAAATCTCTCACTCCTGTATTGATCATATTTGAAAAATAAGCTGCAATATCATTTCTTCCATTTATTGGTGCATGGTTAGCTACCATAATTCGTGCATTCTTTGTAAATGCCTGCGCTGCTTCAATGGAATCAGCCGCTTTAAATGCTTTTATTAAATTTTGATTCGATTGTAAAACGGAAGCCTCTCCTTGTTTTATATCAAAAGCAGAAGCTGATTTTTCTATTTCCATTTTATCTTGTTGGCTGCAAGAGAATAAAGTAATTGCAGAAATGATAAATAAGAAACCACAAGTTCGGTTACAAAACATTTTTAATTTTTTAAAAAAATAAAAAGAGTAATAAAGATAAAATGAACCTTTTTAAAAAAGATACAATAATTTTTTAGCCTTTTCCAGATCCTCAGGAGTATCAATAGAAACAGGACTTTCATCTGTGACAACCATTTTAATTTTTACTCCATTTTCGAGATAACGAAGTTGTTCCAGCTTTTCAATGGTTTCAAGCGGAGTGGGTTTCCAGTAAGTAAAATCCATTAAAGCACTTTTTCTGAATGCGTAGATTCCGATATGTTTATAGTAGTTCGGAATAATATTTTTATCACGATGATATGGAATAACACTTCGTGAAAAAAATAGCGCATTGCTGTTTTTATCCACCACTACTTTCACGTGATTAGGATTATGGATTATTTCTTCGTTTACTATCGGGTACATTAATGAAGCTACTTTTATTTCCTCATTATAATCCTCGTTAAAAGGCAACAATAAACTTTCCAATAACGATTTTTTTACAAAAGGTTCATCTCCCTGCACATTTACAATAAGGTCAACATCAATATCGGCAGCCACTTCCGCTATTCTATCGCTGCCGCTTTCGTGAGTTTTTTTGCTCATGATTGCGTAACCTTCATTTTGTACGATCTCGTCAAAAATGATCTCACTGTCTGTAATTACAATTACTTCATCAAACAAAAGAGTAGCAACGGTATTATCATAAGTGTGCCGGATGATCGTTTTGTCACCAAGCTTTTGCATTAGTTTTCCCGGAAAACGTGTGGCCGCATAACGGGCAGGTATAAACGCAATTGTTTTCATTAGTTTTTTTGCTTTAATTCAAATTGGTTTCCTCTAAATCCACGGATGAATTAAAAGCTTCAGGTAAAGTTTCACTTTCATATTTACACGAGGAACATTGATAAACATTTTGGGCTGAAATAGCATAACTACCAAAAATCCACGTAAGTATTGCCGTTGCAAGATTAGCTGTTGTTTGTCGCGGAACGAGTTCTATAGCTTTGCTTCCGCATTTTGGGCAAGCAACAGTTTTGCGGTAAGCTTCATCAAATTCTTTTAATAATTCGATTGCTTCCCCGGCCTGTTCTTTCACTACTACCAGTTTTATCCCTCCAACAGCATTAGATAAAATGGGATCAACCGTTACCGTAAATTCATCTTTTAAAAAACAATTAATACCCGTGTCTCTTAATTTTGTAAGAGCTATATGAGCCGAAAAATAGTTTTGAAAAGTCCGGATGATTACGATTTCCATTAATCGGGTTTTGAATGTCTTAAAAATACAGAATTGTTTTGATGAAGAAAGCAATGAAAATTAAAAGATTGTTGTAATTAAAAATGGAGCCCGGTAAACAGACTCCATTTAAATTATTAAACTGAAACCTAATAAAAAAATATTTTTTAACTATTGAGCATTAACGGCATCACCAACATTAATAATTGTTCATTTTCTTCCTGTTCTGACGGTTTAATAATTCCTGCTTTTGTGGGTGTGCTTAATTCTACAACTATTTCATCAGTATCTGCAGCGTTCAACATCTCAATTAAAAATTTCGCGTTAAAAGCAATTTGCAAATCTTCACCATCATATTGGCAACTCATTCTTTCATTTCCTTCAAAACTAAAATCTACATCCTGCGCCGAAAGCTGTAATTCACTTCCGGTTATAGAAAGCGCTACCTGGTTAGTGCTTTTATTACTAAATACATTTATCCTTCGCAATGCATTTTGAAAATCATTCTTATTTACGGTGAGTTTATAAGGATTATCAGCAGGAATTACCACTTTATAATCGGGAAATCTTGCGTCAATTAGCCGGCAAACCATTTCTATTCCATCCTGGCTCACAAAAAGGTGATTGCTGTTGTAAGAAACCGTTAGTTCGGCATCAGTATTCGGAAGCACATTTTTTAATAAATTAAGTGGCTTTTTTGGAACAACAAACGAAGCCTTTTCCGGTGACGAAATATCTGTGCGGGAAAAACGAACAAGGCGATGTGCGTCTGTGGCAACGGTGGTAACTCCTTCCGGAGAAAGTTCAAATAAAATTCCGGTCATTGCCGGACGAAGTTCATCTGTGCTGGTGGCAAAAATACATTTATTAATAGCCGTTACTAAAGCGGAAGAAGGCATTGTAAAAGAATTGGCGCTTTCTGCAAGAGGTTCCTTTGGAAAATTATCGGGATTTTCGCCCATCACTTTATATTTCCCGTTGTCGCTGGTAATTTCTACTCCGTTGTTTTTATCGATATTAAAAGTCAGCGGTTGTTCAGGAATATTTTTCAAGGAATCATGAAGAATTTTGCCCGGAATACAAACTCTGCCACTGTCTTTTGCTTCAACATCCATATGAATTTTCATAACGGTTTCCAGGTCAGTAGCCACAATAGTAAGTTTATTGTTATCTATTTCGAATAGAAAATCTTCCAGTATCGGCAAAACCGTATTAGCGCTGATCACCCCGCTTATTTGTTGTACGTGTTTTAATAATTGAGAAGAGGAAACGATAAACTTCATAAAAAATGTTTAATGCCAAAGATAAAAGATTCAATATTAATGAAAAGAAATAAAATGTTAACCAGTTATCCAACATTGGTAATGAAAAGAAAACAAATTTTGCCGCTTCATTTGTCGTTTAAAAAGCTACTTAAACCAGATAAAAAAGGCTTATAAATCTTAAAACTTATTTTTGTAATAATAAAAATGTTATGGAAGTAAAAAACAATAGAATTGCGTTGCTTGTTGATGGAGATAATGCACAATCGAAAATGATGGATTTGATTTTGGAAGAAGCTTCAAAATATGGAAAAGTTACAATCCGCCGCGTTTATGGCGACTGGACAACACAACACATGAATCACTGGAAAGGCCAGTTAAATGAAATGGCTTTTAATCCCATCCAAAAGTTTTCGTATACGACAGGCAAAAATTCTACCGACAGCGCACTTATTATTGACGCGATGGATATTTTGCACGCTGATCTTGTTGACGGATTTTGTATTGTGTCGAGCGACAGCGATTACACCGGACTTGCAAAGCGTATAAGAGAAGCGGGAATTTTTGTGATGGGAATTGGTGAAGAAAAAACACCTTCTGCTTTTGTAAAATCCTGCGAAATTTTTACGTTCGTTGAAAACCTGGAGCAAAAAAATGAAACGACCGAAACCCCGGAAAAGAAAGAAACTGTAAAAAAACAGAAAACAAAATCAACTGCCAACGTTAATAAGAAACTCATCAATAAAGCATACGACATGAGTATGAATGAGAGTAATGAAGCTTATATTTCAACAATGGGAATCAATTTCGTAAGCTTGATCCAAGTTTTGATGTGAGAACATATGGCTGCAAAACACTTACACAATTTTTCTCCAAACTTCCCGGTTTCCAGGTGGTTGACAATGTTATCAATGGATTGAACAATCCTTTGGTTAGAAAAAAATAAGATCTTCGGCATTCCAAGGAGGCTTCTTCCTAATAAAAAGTGGAAAGGCGGTTATAGTAAATAAACAAATAAGTCAAGTTTCTGTTCCTTAAAGACTTTAATAAAGCCTGTTCGGCTCCATCGAGAGCAGCTTGAGGTGAGCCTAAATTTCAGGGGGATTATCTTTCCAGTTCCATAAATAGCGGGAGGCATAAGTTCTGTAAGGTCTCCATTTTAAAGAGATCTTTTCTATCTTTTGATAGACTAATTTTTTATCCGTTTCTTTTATATTGTAGAGTTTAATAACACTTTGTTTTAGACCAAGATCATCCATTGCAAACACATCCTCCCTGCCAAGCGTAAACATCAAAATCATTTCAGCTGTCCATTTTCCAACGCCTTTTATTTGCGTAAGCAAATCAATTACTTCTTTATTGTTCATTTTATGCAATTGTGCGTCTGTTATTTTATTATCAATAAAAAAACGGCAAACATTATGAACATAAGAAGCTTTTGCATTTGAAAATCCGATGCTACGAAAAGTTTCCGCCGGTGTTTCTAAAATTTGTTTTGCAGTTGGTTCTTTACCATTATACAATTCAAGGAATCTTTTGAATAAAACTTTGGCAACCGTTGTGCTCAATTGTTGGCTTAAAATAGAAGAACACAATCGCAAATAAACCTTATTTCTTTTCTTCAAAATAAAAGGCGGTTGCGAATCAATAAGTTTTTTAAGTTTTTTGTCTTTTGATAAATGGGAAATGTGTTTCAATCGCGATCTTTAATTGAATGAACAGTTTCTTCTTCAACAGCTACTGAGTTAATAGGAACAGAATTGAATTCGTTACGATAGATTTTTATCAGCAGAATAAAATAGCTGACGAGTAAAGGACCGAAAACCAGCCCTAAAAATCCAAATAGACTTAACCCTACAATTACGCCGAAAATGGTAATGAGGGGATGAACATCGCCGATTTTGCGGAGCAACGTTATCCTCGCCACATAATCAACGTTAGTAAGAATAGCAAGGGAATAAATTCCCAAACCAACTCCCTGCCACGTATGACCAGAAACAAGAAGATAAACTGTTAACGGAACCCAGATAATTCCGGTTCCGATGATAGGGATTAATGAGGCAACGCCTGTAAGAAATCCCCAAACTCCAAATTCCTTTATTCCAAAAACAAAATAACCAAGCATACCCACAAGCCCCTGGATGATGGCCAGCAAAGGAATTCCGATTGCGTTGGCTCTTATCATCAGGTCGGTTTCTTTACTTAACAACAATCTGTTTTTAATTTTCAATGGAATAAAGTCATTAATATAATTCTCCATTTTTCTTCCGTGAAACAACATGTAGTACAACACGAAAAACATGAGAACAAGATTGGTAACAAAGTTGGCGGTGCCGGTTAAAAACATAGGAAGTTTACCTGCAACATTTTTCATAGCTAACTGTAAATTATCCGCATTGAAAAGTTCTATTCCGGTTGCGTCTTGTATTTTTTGGGAGAAACCCTTTACAGCTACAATCAAGGGAACAGGATTGTTGAAAAGCGCCACCAGCTTGGGTACCAGCATTACAACGGCAAGGTAAACCGGAAGGCAAATGGCGATAGTATACATTAAAATATAAAGCAAAGCCGTCCAGCTTTTTTTCCATTTTCTTTTTTCAACAAGATTGAAGTAAGATTTTTTGCTGAGAATATATAATGTTACTGCACCCAAAACGCCGGGTAAAAAAATGAAGAAATGATTTACAATTAATATTCCTATGAGGATTATAATACCTAATAATATTATCTGCCGAAGGTGATTATTAAATGTATTCATCTATTAAAAATACTAAGAATAGGCTAATGTTTATTTGCTCTTTTTTTAAATGTAAAAATCGGGGCAAGTTAAAAGTTACTTAGATAGTGAAGCAATAAATTCAAAAGATTTTTATTTTCTAAAACCAGCTATAGGATTAATCTTTCCATACAGACAACCCTTCGCTGCAATTGGCACAAATATCAATGTTTTTGCGGCTTGTAGTGAGTTCTTTCCGAAACTGTTTATAATTTTTGTTATGCCAGATCTCCTTAAAAGATTGATTTTTTAAATTTCCAAGTCGATGCGTAGCATCTTTATCAAAACAGCAAGGCACAACTATTCCATCCCACGTAATTACATTCGCTTCCCAAAGTTTGGAGCAATGGTTTTGTAATTTGTTTTTGGCGATATGTTTTCCTTCTTTATCTTTTTTGTAACGGCTGAATTTTTCGTTAGTTGGAATAAGTTTGTTCGGATCATTTTCATAATCGTAAACCTGGGCAGTCTTGAAACGCACTTCATCTACACCTACTTCTTTTGCCAGTTTTTTTACCTCTTCTATTTGATGTTCATTAGGCCGAACGACCAAAAACTGGAAAAACACAAAAGGCGTTTTACTTTTTAATTTCTTTTTCCATTTCACAATATTTCGTGCACCTTCAATTACTTTTTCAATGTCTCCTTCTCTCCGGTATTGTTGATACACTTCCTGTGTTGTTCCGTCTAAAGAAATAATAAGTCTGTCGAGGCCGCTTTCAACTGTTTTCTTTGCCATCTCATCAGTAAGAAAATGTGCATTGGTAGAAGTAGCTGTATATAAACCTTTTGAAGAAGCATAAGAAACCATCTCGAGGAAATTTTTATTGAGATAAGGTTCTCCCTGGAAATAGAAAATGAGATATAAAACGTCTTTATAAATTTCATCAATCGTTTTGGTAAAAAAATCTTTCTTCAGCATGCCGCGCGGACGTGTAAATTCTCTTAACCCACTCGGGCATTCCGGGCAACGCAAATTGCATGATGTTGTTGGTTCAAAAGAAATGGAAACCGGCAACCCCCATTGAACAGGTTTTCTTATTAACCGGGTGATGTAATAACTTGAATAGACTTTTGTCGCATTCCACAAACGACGAAAGGTAAGTTTCGAAATGAAATTAAGAGCGTCGTTATAATTCACCTGTGGCATACGCCAAAGATAAAGGCTAAAAATGAATTGTGTTTTTATAAAGGATTTTGGGCCACGACAGTATTATCGGTATTAGAAGAATCTTTAATTGCGAGCTGAATTAAGGCTGGTTCGCTAAAATTCAATTTGTGATTAATGAACTTTTTATAATTAGCTGAAATTACATTCAGAGCAATAAATTTCATTACAAAGATTCTTGTTTCTGTTGGCAAATATTTTTTGATATCCCAAAAATCAGGATCAGAAACATTACGTTTTTTTCATTGCTACTCTTACTCCACCAGTGCCACAATTATAAGCAGCTACTGAAAGAAGGATATCTCCATTGAAAAAAGTCAAGTTGATCTTTGAAAAATTTTGCTGCCGCAATAGTTGATTTTGTAAAGTTCTTTCTATCATCAACTTTTGAACTGATATGCAACCCGTAATCGCGGGCAAGTTCACTCATAAATTGCCAATAACCAACTGCGCCGGCATGTGAGACCGCGTCAGAATGAAAATTAGATTCTAATGCAGGAAGCATTTGGAATTCCTCAGGAACATCATATTCATCAAATATTTTTGCAGCTTTCGGAAAATAATTTTTCCCACGTTTAAACATATATATGATATAATCTCTTTGCTTGTGAGCAAACTGCTTTACATAATCCTTACTTTCTTCACGATGTTCACGAAGAGCAAGCGGGTAAATAACGCGGGCAGGATTTTTTACGAGCGTGCTTCCAATTGAAGATATGGTTGAAATAGAATCAACAGTTGAGTCGGAAAAATTATTACCAGTATAACCAATAATATCTTTTGCGGAAGTGGTAAAGCCAATTATAAACAAAATTATAATCAACGTTAATAAACTCTTTGATCGAATATTTTTCATGACGAATTTTTTCCTGGTCAAATAATTTTTTCACGTTTAAAAACGCTTGGAAGAATAATGGGATTTAAAAATTTTTTGTTTTAAAAAGGTTGAACTTTAGGTTGATTTCCATAGGGATTGCCCCTATAGTGCAAAAACCATGCAAATCTAATCTACAAAAACTTCAGATGCAAGCTTTATGGTCTGAAATCCGTTAAAAATTATGCTATACAAAAGTTAATAACCTTTATAATTATCTTTTATTCAACGGTTTATTCACAAAAAGGTTTTAACAGCCAAAGGTTTACAACAGAAATTTCTTTTTTATAAAAATAAGGCTTTCAACCGGCTTTAAACTTCTAAATACGTCATCTTCAAATAATTTAGATGTAACTATTATTGAATGCGAATAGGGTGTAGCACTGGCAGTAAAGGAACTTTAATGGCGAAAAATAATTTTATGGTCAATAACTCTTGTTGTATAAAGTTTCTACGCAACTTTTTTGCACCTGGAATTTATTTTCTGGAGATAGAAACTGATAATGGTATTAAGTTTGCAAAAAAATCCTGAAGCAATAAAATAAGTAATTGCATCAACATTAACCGAACTCTGTGGCAAGAAAAAAGAAACGTTCTTCCGGTACATTTTTCAAAATATTTTTAGTGCTTTGTCTGGTAATAATTGGCTTGTATTACCTCGTTAATTTATTTATTTATCCTCCGCATGTTTTTTATCCCGGCTTCCAGATAGAAATTCCGAATGGATATGAAATTCATGGAATTGATGTGAGCCGTTATCAGAGTACGGTTAACTGGAAAGAGGTGAAAAACATGGAGGAGAAAGGTGTGAAGATTGGATTTGTTTTTATTAAGGCAACCGAGGGAACAAGTATAGTAGACGGACAATTTCGGAGAAATTGGCTTGAGGCCGATGCGCAAAATATTCCGAAAGGCGCCTATCATTTTTTTATTGCTACGAGAAGTGCAAAGAAGCAGGCAGATAATTTTATTGATATGGTGAATTTAAAACCGGGAGATTTGCCACCCGTTTTGGACGTGGAAAAAAGTCTTGGTGTCTCTGTGTCTCAAATGCAAAAAGGTGTAAAAACGTGGCTTGATGAAGTGGAAAAACATTACGGAGTAAAGCCAATTATTTATACTAATATAGATTTTTACGAACATTATTTTCAAACAGGATTTGAAGATTATCCTTTGTGGATCGCTCATTATCTTCAACCGGAAAAGCCAAGGATTGACCGCAAATGGATCTTTTGGCAACATAGTGAAAAAGGCCGTGTTGACGGAATAAAAGCGCCTGTTGATTTTAATATTTTTTATGGCGACAGTACCGACCTTAGAAATTTTCTTATTCAATAATAATAATATTTTTAATAGTTTTTTCTTGCCAATACAATTGTGTTTTTAAACTGTTTCCTGTTTCCTTCTTTATTGAAAATTTCAGTATAAATTATATAAATTCCCTGTGGTAGCTTTCTTCCTTTATCGTCCAAACCATTCCACCTGTAATAACCTTTTATTCCACTTAAGGAATTCTTTTCAAGATAACGAACTGGTCTTCCGGAAGCATTAAAAATAGTTATGTTGGCAACATAACCGGGCGTTGGAAATTTATAAGAAATAGTTGCAAAATCTTCATTACCGTCATTATCGGGAGAAAAAATTGAAGGCGTAACGGTTATGGAACGAAATTCTTCAGTCACGGTTGACTGGGAATTTTTAGAACCGGGAGTTCCATATCCAACCGAAGTAGCTGCAGAGTGAAAATTGCTTTGAACAGAAGGGCCATTGTAATCTATTCTTTCCAAAGAAACACCTTCTGTATTATGAATCAAAGGAAAATGCCAGTTGTCAGAATAAGCAACTTCATCAATTATATTTTTTTCCTGGTTTAAGATGATAACATTGCCTTTGTCATTCGGAAAAGAAGGCATAGAATTTATTTTTAAAAATGCATCAGGGTCAGGAGTAATGTATTGACTTTTTACTATTACGGGATCTATGGAAATTGCAATAAAATCTTTTGGAAAAAATAAAACCGGTTCTGTTGTTAATTTGATTATACTGCTGATAATACTGCTACTATTTCTGTTTGCAATATAAATTTTACTTAAGTCAATTATTTTGTTAGAACGATTGTACAACTCAATGTAATCAACCCCTTCGGGTAAAGGATTAAATAAAATTTCATTGATTACAATATCAAAACTGTCAGCCTTTTCTGGTAATCCAAACCTCGCAATATTTTTTGAACTAATTGCGTTACCTGCGCAATCTGAAATATTATTTGCTGTTACGGAATAAACCATTCCTTCAGAAATGGGATTATTAAGAGAAAGAGAAACTTTGTCAAACAATGGATTAACAGGCATTGCAGCCATTGGAATTAAGTTATTGCTTAACGAATAATTATTTATGTCAGAAGCGCTCAGACTATCAACAGGTTTATTAAAAACCAAACCAATTTTTGTTGGATTTTCTGCATAAGCTTTTAAAAGTTTTGGAGCCACTACATTCGTATTTCTTCCATCAACAGAATTTTTTCTTCCGGGAGTTCCGCCGCTGTTGTCTTTACTGCTGGTCCAGTTGCCGGCGGCTGAACACGAATTCTTCGTATCAATAATTTCAAGAGACCAGCCACCATTTTTCTTCAATTCATTTTCGTGCCAGTCAGAAGAATATTGAACTGCATAAATTACTTTGCCACTTTCATCTGTAAGAGAAATTAAATCTCCTTCATTATTCAGCGAAGGGAAACCGGTAATACTAATTGCTTTTCCAAATTGTGATAAAGAAAGCGAGGCGGAAGATGAAGAGACAATTACAAAACTATCCGGCTGCAATGTTAAGTCCGGTAAAGGCCCGCTGGTAGTAGTTGTATCACTTAATTTCCAATCTTTTATATCAATTGGAAAAGGAGAAGCGTTTTTGAGTTCAATCCATTCATAACCAGGCAAACCAACAGCAGGCGTAGGGTCAGGGAAAATTTCATCTATAATAACATCATATCGTTGGGCTTTGTAAAAAGTAAAAGTTGAAGAGGCATTCGTTGGATTTCCGTTTAAATCTTTTACTCCGTTTATCGTTAACGTGTAAGTATAACCGTTAGTAAATGGATTTTCAAACCGGAGATGAACCAAAGATGGATTTCGCGCATCAATATTTACAGAATCAGGCATTCCCAAACCGTTATTGGCTGAATAATTTGAAAAGAGATTGCTTGAATTTTCAACCGGTTCATTAAAAAGTACATCGAGTTGATTTGCTGAAATTGCAGTTACGGCAATAATTTCAGGAGGTGAAACATCTGGAACAAACTTTTTTATTTCAATGTCATCAATAAAGTGTTTTTGAAAAAAAGAAGCAGTACTTTGTTTGACTAAAAAACCAAAATACGATGAACTTTTATAAGTTGAATCGATAATAATTCCTTCGTTTTTATATGAATTTCCTGAGCCTGAGAAGTCAGAATACAAGTTCCACTTTCCAATAGAATCTCTTGTAACTTTTATTTTGAAAATATTATTGCTGTGATTTAACATTCCGTTTTCTCCGTCAATGATTTTCGTAATTATTCCATTTGAATCTTTCCGGTAAAGTGAAATCTCGTCTTCTGTATTTCCACATCTTACAAAATAACCAGCGTTGGTAGAATCTCCGGGATTTTTAGTTAATGATGTCAAATAGGTATCAACATAATTAGCCGAAGAAGGGTTAAAAGCCAGTCGCATCCAATATTCCCATTGAGTAGAAGTACATTGATAATTGGGAGTTGCTAAATAAAAAGTGCTGTTTTGAATGAAACTATTGCTTTGAAGCTGAAGATTATTGTTTATTACGAAGGAAGAAGTATCACCGGTCCATGTTCGATTTGCCTTAAAATCTCCATCATTAAAATTTTCCGATAATTGTGCCTGCAGGCTAAAAGATATCAACTGCAAAATAGCTAAAGAGACTAAAAATTTTTTTGCCATAAACAGTAGCTTTGCCTTTAAAGATAAAACTTTATGCTTTTCTTTGCATTCCTTATTTAAAAAACCAATTAAAAATGAAAATTGCAGTAGTGGGCGCAACCGGGCTTGTAGGAAGTAAAATGTTACAAGTGCTCGAAGAAAGAAATTTTCCGGTTACAGAATTAATTCCGGTGGCTTCAGAAAAATCAATTGGAAAAGAAATTACTTTTAAGAATAAAAAATACAAGGTGGTATCTGCAGAAGATGCGATAGCCGCAAAACCTGATATCGCATTGTTTTCCGCAGGTGGAAATACGTCACTTGCTCTTGCTCCCAAATTTGCGGAAGCAGGAATTACCGTGATTGACAATTCTTCAGCATGGCGCATGGATCCCTCTAAAAAATTGGTGGTTCCGGAAGTGAATGCAAACGTCCTTACCAAAGAAGATAAAATTATTGCTAACCCGAATTGCTCAACCATACAATTGGTTTTGGTTTTAAATCCTCTTCATAAAAAATATAAAATAAAGAGAGTGGTGGTTTCAACTTACCAAAGTGTAACCGGAACCGGCGTTAAAGCGGTACAACAAATGGAAAACGAACGCAATAATGTGAAAGGCGAAATGGCTTATAAATACCCGATTGATAAAAACGCGCTTCCGCATATTGACGTTTTTCTTGATAACGGATACACTAAAGAAGAAATGAAAATGGTGAATGAAACAAGAAAGATAATTGGCGACCAAACTATTGCATTGACATCAACCTGTGTTCGTATTCCCGTTGTAGGGGGCCACAGTGAAAGCGTAAATATTGAATTTGAAAATGACTTTGACTTAAAAGAAGTCAGGGAAATTTTATCAAATTCGCCGGGTGTTGTAGTTCAGGATGATGTAGAAAATTTCATTTACCCAATGCCGTTGACTGCGCATGAAAAAGATGAAACTTTTGTAGGAAGAATTCGCAGAGATGAGACGCAACCAAATACTTTGAATTGCTGGATCGTAAGTGATAATTTGCGTAAAGGCGCTGCTACAAATGCCGTTCAAATTGCTGAATATTTGGTAAGCAAAAATTTATTGTAAGTTTTCCAATGCCTCGCGAAGTTGCTTTAGCATGGCTGGAATTTCTTCTTTTTTACACGTTCCTACACTGAGCCGATACCAGTCAGAATCTTTTGACGCACCAAAAGCGTAAAAAGGAACTACTGCCAGTTTTGCTTTGTCTAAAATGTAGTTGGTTACATCAGATTGAGTAGAAAGAAAATTTCCATTTTTTGTTGTTTTACTGGTAAGACTTAACTGAATGGTAAGATAAATTGCAGCCTGTGGCGTACATGCATCTACAGGAAATCCTTCTGATTTCAATTGTTGAAATCCTCCATAAATGAGTTGCAATCTTTCATTCAGTTCTTCTTTGAAATTGGAAAGATATTCGTCTACCTGATTTTTTTGAAGAAGAAATTTTGCAGTTGCATTTTCTTCCGCCATCGGACTCCATGCACCTATATGACTGTTGATTGCTTTCATTTTTGAAAGAACGAGTTCCGGCCCTAAAGCCCAACCAACGCGCACTCCTGTCGCGGCAAAAGCTTTGCTGATTCCATCAATAAAGATGGTGTACTCTTTCATTTCAGGCCGTAAGCTAACAGGGTTGTAATGTTTTGTTTCGCCAAACGTAAGCATCCAATACATTTGATCATACATGATGTACAACTTCTTTTCATCTTCTCCCCGCCTGTTGTTCTCCTCAAGAACCATATCGCAAATTTTTTCCAGTTCTTCCTTTTTAAATACTGTTCCTGTGGGATTTAACGGAGAGCACAAAGCGATTAAAACTGCGCCTTCCAAATGCGGTTTTATATCTTCTGCTGTTGGCATAAAATTATTTTCGGCAGTCGTTTCAATTACTTCATGTTGCCCTTCTGTAAAGTGAGTGTAATGATTGTTGTTCCAGCTTGGTACCGAGTAAATTACCTTATCTCCTTTATCTACAATGGCGCGATACAAAGTATAAATAAGAGGGCGGCCACCTGCGGCGATAAGAATTTCATTTGTATTGAAATCCAATCCTTCCCTTTCTTTGATAAATTTTGAAACCGATTCTCTTAATGCAAGAATTCCATCTGCAGGCGGATATGTGGTAAATTTATTTTGATAAGCATTGATTATTTCCTGTTCCAATTGCTTTGGGATCGGGAAAATGGAAGAATCAAAATCGCCAATTGTAAAATTGTAAATCTGTTCCCCGCTTTTTATTTTCTCTTTTATTTCTCCGCCCAGGCGAACGATTTCACTGCCGATCAATGTATTGGCCAGGTGACTCAGTTTGCCTGGTGACTTTTTTGTTGTGGTATTACTAATGATTGAAAAATTTTAGGTTGAATATAAATATACCTTTTTCTTTTTAAAGCTTGTGATAAAAATAGCTTGGTTTTTTAGAGAGAATTAAAAACTATTTTTCAGTTTTTAAAGTCATCTCGTCCAATGGAACGCCGCCTTTAATACCAAAATCCAAAGTTCGTATAGGAAACGGTATCGTGATATCATTTTCATCATATGCTTTCTTAATGCGCATTATAGCCTCACTGCCTGCGCCAAGAAATTCAGGTTGATCTGCAGAATTTATCCATATTCTTAAAACGTAATTGATAGAACTGTCGCCAAATTCTGTATAAAAAAAGGTAATGTCATCTATGGTGGATAAACCTTTCATGCCCGTGAGGCAATCTATAGTAATTCTTTTTACTTTTTCAAGATCTTCTCCATAAGAAATGCCGATCGTCAAATCAATCCTTCTTTTTCCCAGCATCGAATAATTTTCAATCGGGTTTTGAAAAACATTTTTATTGGGAATAATCACCATCTGCCCCTGGAAAGTTTTTAGAACGGTATCGCGCAAATTGATCTCTTCAACTCTACCCATATAATCATTTATCTTAACGATGTCGCCAATGTGTAAAGGCTTCCTGAAAGAAATGAAAATACCTGAAATAAAATTGGCTGCAATATCCTGGAAAGCAAAAGCCAACGCCAAACCTACAACACCCGCACCTGCCAAAACTGAAACAACGGCTTTATCAAGATGAAGTATACTTAATACAGTAAACAACGTGATTCCAATAAAAAATATGTAAACGATGGAAGCGAACAAGCTGTTCAGTGTTGTATTATCAGAAAACCTTTGGATTATTTTTTTAGAAAAGCCCCTGATTTTTTTTGCAATAAACAAACCAATCACTAATGCTATTGCTGCCAACAGAATATTCGGAAGCATTTTTATCAACTCGTCAACCCATGCCGTTAATTTATCCATTATGAGGTGATATGCTTTGTTTACATCCATATAAAAAATTTAATTGTAAGAAAGGAATATACTTAATCTACGTCTTTTAAATTTAGGAAAAAAAATGTAAGAGGCTGAATTTGCAAACAAGCGTCTTATAAAAAGTTATCCGTTCTGCCTTTCTTTGGAGCGACAAAAAACGAACCAGTTCCTTATTTGTATGTAAGTGACTGGTTCGCTAAATAGAAATCTTATTTATTTCTTGGTTTGCTGTAAAGACTAATTGCCCGTGCTTATTTGATCAGAAAATATACTTTCCTTCATCAATTAATTTATCAGCGATCAATCTCCTTGCATCTTTACTGTTGAAAGGTTCTGTTTTTGTGAAACGTTTTAACCCAAGCAACATCATTTTTTGTTCGTCGCCCGTTGCAAATGCATTGATGGCTTCTTTACCGGCTTTGGAAACTTTATCAACCGCGTCGTTCAGATAACATTTCATCATTGCTATGTGAATTCTTGAATTTTCTTCCCCGTTTTTGTCTGTCGTTTTTATGACACGAAGCAAAGTGCTTTCAGAAACGAAAGTTTCAATTACCATGTCGGCAATGTTCATGATTATTTCTTCCTCCTTACTCAAATCATTCATTAATTTTTGAACTGCTGCACCAGCAACCATCAGGATGCATTTTTTTAGGTTGGATATTATTTTTCTCTCTTTTGAAAAAGCGCTTTCTTCTCCGTTGCCAAATCCGATAGCTATCGGATCAGGGATGCTCATTAATTCCTTTTGAACATTCATCGCCGGTCCCATCAAATCCAGTTTTCCTTTCATCGCTCTTTTAAGCATCATATCAACAGTAAGAAGACGATTGATCTCGTTGGTTCCTTCATAAATGCGGTTTACGCGGCTGTCGCGGTAAGCGCGGCTGATATTATATTCATCGCTAAAACCTACGCCACCATGTATTTGCACGCCTTCATCTACGACAAAATCAAGCACTTCGCTTCCATGAACTTTTAAGATGGCACATTCAATTGCAAATTCTTCAGCAGCGCCGAGAAGTGCTTCGTTAAAGGGTTTGCCTTCGGCTAATAATTCCGCTTCTTTTTCATCAATCCATTTAGCAGTGCGATATAAGGCACTTTCATCTGCAAAAGTTTTGATTGCCATTTCTGC
The DNA here is from genome assembly GCA_963811285.1 of uncultured Chitinophagaceae bacterium. Taxonomy (GTDB): domain Bacteria; phylum Bacteroidota; class Bacteroidia; order Chitinophagales; family Chitinophagaceae; genus Ginsengibacter. The sequence goes on from CAWEQV010000001.1 coordinate 184,566, forward strand.
CAGCTTGTGCTTTATGGCGCCAAAATTGGCAATCGCCGTTTTAAATTGCTCACGTGTCTTTGCATATTCTATTGAATTGTTGATGGCAAGTTTTGCTCCGCCCATTGCAGCAGCAGCTAATTTTAAACGGCCAATATTTAAAATATTAAAAGCGATGATGTGCCCACGGCCGATTTCTCCCAAGACATTTTCTACCGGCACCTTGCAATCCTGGAAATACAATTGAACAGTGGATGAACCTTTTATGCCCATTTTATGTTCTTCCGGCCCGCGGGTAAAACCTTCAAAATCACGCTCTACAATGAAGGCTGTAAACTTGTCTCCATCTACTTTTGCAAAAACAGTATAAACATCTGCAAAACCTCCGTTGGTGATCCATATCTTTTGCCCGTTCAATAAATAATATTTCCCATCTTCAGAAAGTGTAGCTGTTGTTTTTGCCCCGAGCGCATCGCTTCCGCTTCCCGGTTCTGTTAATCCATAAGAGCCTTTCCATTCGCCACTGGCAAGCTTTGGAATATATTTTTTCTTCTGCTCTTCAGTTCCGAAATATAAAATCGGAAGTGTGCCAATACCGGCATGCGCACTCATCGCCACACTAAAAGAATAGCCGCCACCAAGCCCTTCACTAACTAAAGTGGAGGTTACAAAATCTTTTCCCAGGCCGCCGAGATCTTCCGGAACTGACGCACTCAACAATCCTAATTCACCGGCTTTTTCCATAAGAGAAGGCATTAGGCCCGATTCCAGCTTGTCAATTCTGTCGACTATCGGGTAAATTTCCGTTTTCAAAAATTGCAGGCACATATCTAAAATCATCAATTGCTCTTCGCTAAAATCTTCTGGCGTAAAAATGTTGAATGCGTTATCTTCTTTGATAAGCCACTCGCCGCCTTTTACAGATGTTTTGTTTGATGTAGTATTCATAAAAATTATTTTAAATTGTCATAAACCATTTGTAACACCTCTTTTGCAATTTCAATTTGACCGTTGGTAACGCCTTGCAACGCTTCATTTAATGTGCGGTTCGCCACATCCATGGTTGTTTGTTCAAGGTTTTTTGCTTCTTTGGTAAGAAAAATAAGATTGCTTCTCCTGTCATTTTTTGAAGCCACACGCTTCACCAGTTTCGATTTTTCAAGATTATCAACGAGCCTTGTAATACTTGGTTTATCTCTGAAAGTTGCATCACACAATTGCTGCTGACTTTGGCCATCTTCTTTCCACAAATGATACAACACGCTCCATTGCTCTATCGTAATTTCTATTCCGGCTTCCTTGAAATTTTTCTGCAATCTTCTGGCTATTGCCGTTGAAGCTTTTCCGGTAATAAAACTGTAGAGTTCGCCTTTTTTAAATTGGTTGTTTATCATATAGTTGTTTATGCAACTACACAAATCTAAATATTCCTTTTGATATTTAAAAATTATTTTTGTGACCTCATCACATCTAAAAACGTTTTTTGCTCAATAATAATTTTGCATGATTTTTCTATCGGTTTCAATTTTTTTATTAATCAGCTATGTTTGGCTCATCCTTTACTACAGGAAGGCGTGGATGCGAGTTCCGGATTTTAAAATTGGACAGGAAGTTAAAGAAAATGAATTACCCTTTATTTCTATAATTATTGCTGCGCGAAATGAAGAAAAGAACATTGGCGCTTGTATTCAATCCATTTTAAACCAAACTTATTCTAAAAATAAATTTGAAATTATCGTTACTGACGATCATTCAACGGACAATACTGTTTCGGTTGTTGAATCCTTTGAACAGGAAAATATCAATCTTCTTCATCTTTCCGATTTTATAGAGAACCAGGAATTGAATTCCTATAAAAAAAAGTCAATCGATGCCGCTCTCAAATTTGCAAAAGGAGAATTGATTGTAACAACAGACGCTGATTGCATTGCTCCAAAAAAGTGGTTAGAAACGCTGGCTGTTTTTTACAAAAAAAAATTGCCTGTATTTGTTGCTTTACCGGTAACCTTCGCACATCCTTTACCCACCGATTCGTTTTTGAAAAAGCTTTTTAAAATATTTCAATCGCTCGATTTTATGTCTTTGCAGGGAATTACCGGCGCATCTGTTTTTAAGAAAATCCATGCGATGTGTAACGGCGCAAATCTTGCTTATGAAAAAAGTGTTTTTTTTGAAATCGGAGGATTTGAAGGAATTGACGAGCTGGCAAGTGGCGATGACATATTGCTGATGCATAAAATTCAAAAAAAGTATCCACATGAAATCATGTTTCTGAAATCAAAAGATGTGATTGTTACAACACAATCTGCAGAAACCTTGAAAGAATTCATAAATCAAAGAATCCGCTGGGCAAGTAAAGCAGATCGTTATACTGACAGAAAAATTATCGCTGTGTTGGTTTTGGTTTATTTGTTAAATGCGTGGCTGCTCCTCCTCGGAATTATTTCTTTTTTCTACCTCAAGGCATTTTATCTTTTCTGTATTTCGCTTCTGATAAAAACTTTTGTTGAATTGCTATTTCTTTTTCCTGTGGCCAAGTTTTTTGATAAGCAAAAACAACTTTGGTGGTTTTTACCGGCACAGCCTTTTCATATTGTTTACACGGTAATCGCAGGATGGCTTGGTAAATTTGGAAGTTATCAATGGAAGGGAAGGAAAGTGAAATGAAAAATTGGCTGTGTTCTAAAAATTAAATTACCTAACTCCTTTTTTCAATAAAAACTTATCTATTTTTATTGCAATGCAAAAATCGGTTTCCTTTTCACAAAATGCGTGGCGAAGATTAAAAAAAAATAAAGGCGCAATGGCGGGCTTAATTGTGATTTGGCTTGCCGTTTTCGTTGGAATTTTTGCTTACTTCCTGGGAAACGATAATACTCCTGATGCAGATAGGGAAATTGTTGAAATAATGGCCTCAAAACTTGGTTTTTCTCAAACATTTTTGCGTGTAAAAAAGGAGAAAGAAACTCCTTCAACAGGCTTTTTTCAACAATTGTTGTTCGGCGCAGAAGATAAATATTTGTATATCCCGATTAACAGTTATAAGGTTACTGCTGATTCTGTTTCGGTTCAAAAATATATTGATGAAGGAATCCAGGAAAGACAGGTTTATTCAAAGAATCAGCTTCCTGCGGATAAATTTATTGATACAAAAACTTATTGGTTGGGAACCGACACATTTGGCCGTGATATTTTAAGTCGTCTTCTTGTGGGAGTACGTGTAAGCCTTGCCGTAGGATTGATAACAGTTCTTATTTCTCTTTCTATTGGAATAATTCTAGGCGCTTCTGCAGGATATTATGGCGGCAAGACTGACAATATTATCATGTGGTTTATTAATGTGATATGGAGCATGCCGACATTGCTATTAGTATTTGGAATTACACTGACATTAGGAAAAGGTTTTTGGCAAATATTCATCGCGGTAGGGTTAACAATGTGGGTAGGTGTTGCTCGCGTTGTGCGTGGACAGGTCTTAGCGCTTCGCGAATTGGAATATATTCAGGCAGCAAAAGCATTGGGATTAAAAAATATCCGAATTATTGTTCGTCATATTTTACCCAATGTGCTCGGGCCTGTTATTGTAATTGCTGCCGCCAATTTTGCAAGTGCTATTATTATTGAAGCCGGGTTAAGTTTCTTGGGTGTGGGAATTCAACCACCAATGCCGAGTTGGGGTTTAATGCTTAAAGAAAATTATAATTTTATCATTACTCACCGACCGGCATTAGCGTTGGCCCCGGGAATCGCAATCATGATATTGGTGCTTGCTTTTAATTTATTGGGAAATGGTTTAAGAGACGCATTAGACGTTCGTGGATAGATCTTACGATTGCTTATTTTTTGGATAATCGAAGAACAAAAATTCTTTTTTTGCTGCGCGAAAATATTTCCAATGGGTTGTTTTAACTTTTACAGCAAATACAGCGCATGTAGGCATTTCATAAACCGGTGCACAGTCTAATGAATTTACAAAATCGGTAATTCCGGGATTGTGAGAAAACAAGGCAACAGTATCATATTTATCTTTCAAAGATTCTATCACGTCATAAAAATCTCTTACCGAAGCTTCATACAGCGCAGGATCCAGCATCAGCTTCTTTTTATCTTTATCATATACTTTCATAAAAAGTTTCGCGGTTTTCATGGCGCGCTTTGCTGTGCTTGAAACAAAAGCATCAATATCAACTGATCTTTCGCGCAATCGTTCAGCGATCCTTTTTGAATCCTTTTTGCCTCTATGAGTTAATTTTCTTTCCGAATCTGAAATGGAAATATCGTCCCAGGAACTCTTGGCATGTCGCACACATAGAATTGTTTTCATCGTTATTTGTTTCTTTACTGCTAAAAAATAATTTTTCGGAGATTACTATTTTTAAAGGATTATAAAGCAAATCTCCTGCCTTTTTTACAAACTTTCTTTTTTGTCAGAAATAATTAAACACAAATCTTCTGGTATTTCTTTTATCTTTAAAAGCATTTTCTAACGTCATCGCCCGGTAGGTTTAATTTTATTTTTTATGCCTTTACTTCTTTGTATAGCGGCTATTTTGCTGTTGCTGTTACTGGTTGTTTATTTTAAGCTCGATACATTTATTTCTTTTCTTATTGTAAGTATTTTGTTGGGAATTGCAGTGGGAATGGACATTCAGCAAATTTCTGCGTCTATTACAAAAGGCATCGGGAATACATTAGGTCCTTTAGTAATCATTTTAGGTTTTGGTGCAATGCTGGGAAAATTAGTCGCAGATAGCGGCGCAGCACAGCAGATTACGGCATCACTTACAAAAATTTTCGGAACCAAAAATATTCAATGGGGAATGGCTTTGGCGGGCTTGGTAATCGGCATTCCATTATTTTATACTGCAGGATTTATCGTGGTGGTTCCTTTGATCTTTGCCATCGCAGCGACTACGCGATTGCCGTTACTTTATATTGGCGTTCCGATGTTGGCCGCATTGTCTGTCGCGCATGGTTTTTTACCTCCTCATCCTTCTCCAACAGCCATTGCTGAACAACTTCATGCAAGTATTACTAAAACTTTGATCTATGGAATTATAATTGCTCTTCCCACGATCACACTTGCCGGTCCTCTGTTTGCAAAAACTTTGAGAAAATATAATCCTGATCCCTCCGATACCATTTTTCAAATTCATTCAATCCCTGAAAATGAATTGCCAGGAATTGGCATGAGCCTTTTCACTTCATTGATGCCGGTTATTTTATTAACTGTGACCGCTTTGATTTTATATTTTGTACCGGCTACAAGCGCGTTGGGAAAAGTGATGCAATTTCTTGGCGACCCTAATATCGCCATGCTACTTTCTGTTCTTATTGCTGTTTATTTTTTAGGAATGAAAAGAGGAAATAAAATTCCGGCGATAATGAAACAACTCGAGGAAGCTTTTAAAAGTATTTCTGTAATTCTTTTGATCATCGGCGGCTCCGGTGTTTTTATGCAAATAATGAGTGACGGTGGCGTAAGTATTTATATAGGCCAAATTTTAAAAGACATGCAATTATCTCCTCTAATTCTGGGTTGGCTTATTGCCGCCATTATTCGTGTTTGTATTGGTTCAGCCACCGTTGCCGGCCTTACAACTGTTGGTATTATGTTACCGATTTTAGGAATCAATCAGCACATCCGGCCCGAATTAATGGTGTTATCAATCGGCGCAGGAAGCCTCATGTTTTCTCATGTAAATGATGGAGGATTTTGGTTATTTAAAGAATATTTTAATTTGTCTATCAAACAAACTTTCCTTACCTGGACCATATTGGAAACCATTGTTTCTGTAACAGGATTGATAGGCGTTTTGATATTAAGTCGGTTTGTTTGAGTTGCTCTGTCTATGAAAAAAATAAAATGAAAAAACACACTTCTGTTGGAAAGTACTATCTCTAATCACAAGGAACACCCATGTTATTTTTTCGATTCCAAAACAAAACATTTCTGCTAATAAATTCGCATTTTTAATTCCAGTACGAGCCGGATAAATTTGAGGTAAGATGTTATCATAAAATGCAAATTCCATAAACCAAAATTTGCTGATTTTATTTGCTCAAATGCATACTTCTTTCCCTGTACAAATGCCTGAAGTAAGGATCTCGTAGATCTTTTATAAATCGAATCGCTTCACCGGTACTTTTCATTTCGGGGCCTAATTCTTTGTTTACACCTGGAAATTTATTAAAAGAAAAAACAGGTTCTTTTATAGCAAATCCTTTAAGCTTTTTCTCAAAAGTGAAATCTTTTATTTTGGCTTCGCCCAACATTATTTTAGTAGCAATATTTAAATAAGGTATCTGGTAAGCCTTCGCAATAAATGGAGTAGTTCGCGAGGCACGAGGGTTCGCTTCGATTACATAGACTTCACCATCTTTTATCGCAAATTGTATATTTATCAAACCTTTTATATGTAGTGCCCGCGCGATCTTTTCGGCATATTCTTCCATTGTCTGAACAATCAATGGCGATAGATTAAATTGAGGTAAAACGGCGTTACTATCGCCACTATGAATGCCGGCAGGTTCGATATGTTCCATCACACCCATTACATGAAAAGTTTCACCATCAAATATTGCATCAATTTCGGCTTCCTGGCATCGATCTAAAAACTGGTCAATTAAAATTTTATTTCCTGGCAAATGTTTCAATAAACTCAATACTCCATTTTCCAATTCCTCATCATTTAAAACAATGCGCATTCTTTGTCCGCCCAAAACATAACTTGGTCTAACTAAAACGGGATAACCAACCTGCCGTGCAATCTCAATCGCTTCATCTGTATCGTAAGCGGTTCCATATCTCGGATAAGGAATACCAAGCTCTTTCAGCATGTCGCTAAAACGTCCGCGATCTTCTGCAATATCCATATTGTCATAAGAGGTTCCGATAATTTTTATGCCCTTTTCATGTAATCTTTTGGCAAGCTTTAAAGCCGTTTGTCCACCCAATTGAACAATTACCCCGTCAGGTTTTTCCAGCTCTATTATTTCCCAGATGTGTTCCCAAAAAACAGGTTCAAAGTACAATTTATCTGCAATGTCAAAATCAGTAGAAACGGTTTCAGGATTGCAATTAATCATTATCGCCTCCATGCCACATTCTTTGATTGCTAATAAACCATGCACGCAGCAATAATCAAATTCAATTCCCTGGCCGATGCGGTTAGGACCGCTTCCAAGAACGATAACTTTTTTCTTTTTAGAAGGCACTGATTCGTTGTAGATGATTTTGTTGCTCATTTTAATTTTAATATCAATCAATTAATAATTGCTGAAAAATAGTAGTTACTCAAAGGTGCTGTAAAAGTAGGGGGTCTTGGCTTCAAACTCGGCGCTACAGGTATCAACCATTTTATAGACGCGACTAATTCCCAATGTTTTTCTTTTTTCATAAACATCTTCATCAGTACTTCCGTCTTTCATAATCTTTGATATTTGTTCGTCGCTAAAACCCAAGCGTTTTGCTTCTTTCAAAAGCTCTGGAGAAATATTTTCAAGGGACGTTTGTGCAATTGCTTTTTCGCAGTTCACTATTTTTTGAATCTGATAAATAAACCAACGGTCTATTCGGGTTGATTCACAAATTCTCTTCACACTCACACCAATCATTAAAGCATCTTTTATCCTGAAAATCCTGTCCCATTTTGGTGTTTTGATATATTCAACGATTTCTTCAGCATGCATCAGGCTTTTTCCGTAATAACCCAGGCCAATGGCATTATTTTCAAGGCTTTGGCAAGCTTTCTGAATCGCTTCAGCAAAACTTCTTCCAATCGCCATTACTTCTCCTACGGATTTCATTTGAAAACCTAAAGTATCGTTCGCGCCTTTAAATTTATCAAAGTTCCAGCGCGGAATTTTTACTATTACATAATCCAGAGCCGGTTCAAAATATGCTGAAGTCGTTTTTGTGATCTGGTTTTTTAATTCATCTAATGTAAAACCAATCGCCAGCTTGGCGGCAATTTTCGCAATTGGGTAACCGGTTGCCTTACTTGCAAGCGCAGAGGAACGGCTCACACGAGGATTTATTTCGATGGCAATCAGTTCTTCTGTCTGTGGATTTATTGCAAACTGAATATTACAGCCTCCCGCAAAATTTCCTAAATTCCTCATAATGGCAATCCCGGTATTTCTCATCTTTTGATAAGCCGTATCGCTTAAAGTCATTGCAGGCGCAACTGTGATTGAATCACCCGTGTGAACACCCATCGGATCAAAATTTTCTACAGTACAAATGATAACGACATTATCATTATCATCCCGAAGCAATTCCAGTTCAAATTCTTTCCAGCCCATCATTCCTTTTTCTACCAGCACTTCATGCACCGGCGAAGTGGTTAATGCGCGGTTCAGCGCTTCATCCAGTTCCTCTTTTTTAAATACAATACTTCCTCCCGAACCTCCTAAAGTAAAAGATGGACGAAGCACCAACGGAAACCCAATTTCCTGCGCAATTTCTTTTCCTTCCAGAAACGAATTCGCAATTTTTGCCGGCGCAACCGCAATATTCATTTCGATCATCCATTCACGAAATTTGTCGCGATCTTCGGCTTTATCGATGGCTTTAATATCTACACCAATCAGCCGAATATTATTTTTCTCCCAGGTTCCCATTTCATCAACTTCCTTACAAAGATTTAAGGCCGTTTGTCCGCCCATAGTAGCCAGGACGGCATCAATTTTGAATTCTCCGGATTGGTTTTCTTCAATAATTTGTTCAATACTTTCCGGCGTCAAAGGCAACAAATAAACTTTATCCGCCATCATCGGATCGGTCATGATGGTAGCAGGATTACTGTTAATAAGAAGAACATTAACTCCTTCTTCTTTTAAGCTTCTTGCTGCCTGTGTACCCGAATAATCGAATTCACAAGCTTGCCCGATAACGATTGGGCCTGAGCCTATAATTAAAACTGTCTTAATTGAATGATCTAATGGCATGGAATTTTAATGTGTGGGCGCCAAAATTATGGAAACTAATGGAAATGTCCCTGCTAAAAAGTAAAAAGAATATTTTAAAAATTTGAAAACAGCGCTTTAGGTCAAAATTAAAATGAGTGTAATTTATTTGTTTACTATAAAAAAACAGGCCTTTCCCCAAAAGCCTGCCTTTTTAAATTCCTATCAAAGTAGGAAATAAATTAAAGAAGGTAATGTTTATCGCCGTATAGATTCTTGAACATTTTCTTCAGAATATAAATTTTATCGATCCATTCATCCTCACCTTTGCTTTTAAACTCATCCATATAATGTTCCACTTTTTCCACAGTATCTTCTACATTATCCAGCAATTCATTAGTCTTATTTTTAAGGAAATTGTAAAAGTTATTCCGTTCTTCCTGCGGCATGCTTAAAAATTTTATTAAAGCAAAGCCACCGGCGGCTCCCAGTATAATCGCTGCAATCTTATTTGATTTTGCCATTGTTCAGTAAAAATTTTAGTTCTTAGATTTGTAAATATGACTCCATTTTTTATTAAAAAATATACAATACATAAACCGTTCCTGTTTTTACTTTTGACGATTTTTTCTGCCGGAATAAAGGCGCAATTTTTTCCTTCAAAGCATTATCCTAAAAATTATTTTATCTATCCTGTAGATGCGAGAATAAGCCTTGCAGCTAATTTTGGTGAGCTTCGTCCCAATCATTACCACATGGGTTTGGATTGCAGAACCGACCACGTAGTGAATAAACACGTAAAAGCTGCGGCTGATGGATACGTAGCCCGGGTTACGGTTGAACCCTTTGGTTACGGACAAGCGATTTATATCAATCATCCAAATGGATTGACGACAGTTTACGGGCATTTAAACCGTTTCTTTTCAGGATTGGAAAAATATGTAAGGTCGCAACAGTATGAACAGGAAAAATGGGATGTTGATTTAATAATTCCTCCGGGAATGTTTCCTGTAAAACAAGGCCAGTTTATTGCTTACAGCGGAAGCACGGGCGGGTCAACGGGGCCACATACTCATTTTGAAATTCGTGATACGAAAACGGATAAAGTTTTAAATGAAATGCTATTTGGTTTGCCAATTCCTGATAAAGTGCCGCCTACGATTGTCCGGCTTGCCATGTACGACAGAACCAAAAGCACCTACAGTCAATCACCGAAACTTTTCAGTTTGAAAAAAGTGGGTGGCGATTATACCACTAATGAAAGTGTCATTCCTGTTCATTCTGATAAAATCAGTTTTGGCATTTCTGCCTACGACAGACAGTCAGGAAGCAACAATCCAAATGGAATTTATGAAGCGATTATTTATTTGGACGATGTACCTCTTTCTGCTTTTGAACTCGACAGTATCAGCTACGCAGAAACGCGTTATGTAAATGCGAATGTCGATTATAAAACTCATGCTGCGGGCGGCCCTTATATTGAACATCTTTCCAGGTTGCCCGGTTATCCTGAAGGCGTTTATAAAGATATTAATGGTGATGGTGTTATTGAATTACATGATAATAATATTCACCACGTTAAAGTAGTTGTCAAAGATCCTTATTTAAATACTTCGGTGCTTAATTTCAAAATTCAAAAAGGTTCTGTAAGTGATGATCCTGATCCTGCTTCAAATGAAAAAGCAATAGAGTTTCAACCAAACCAGGTAAACGTTTTTGAAAACCAGGCGCTACAGGTTTATTTACCTCCCACTACTTTTTACGATTCAGTTCAATTTTCGCATTCAGAAAAAAGTTCTAATGACCCGAATGTTTATTCCTCCAGTCATTCTGTTTTGTCTGGTTTGATACCTTCCGAAGATTATTTTACAATCGGGATAAAAGCGGATAAAACAGTTCCGAAAAATTTACAAGACAAAATGCTTATCAGGCAAACCTGGAAAGGCCACGCTGAAGTAGTGAAAGCAACCAGAAATGGCGATTGGTATTCTGCCAAATTCAACAACTTTGGCGATTTTGAATTAGTTGCTGATGATGTGCCCCCGGTAATTCATGTTGATTTTCACGACGGAGCGAATATTTCGCGGTATCATACAATTGTTGCTACGCCTACAGATAATAATGATCAGGTTAAAAATTTTCGTGCAGAGGTGGATGGGAAATGGCTTATGTTTACGAACGACAAAGGCAGAAAATATATTTATTATTTCGATGAGCATTGTTCAAGAGGACAACACGAATTAAAGATTTCTGTGCGGGATGAGGCTGGAAATACAACCGTAAATACTTATCATTTCACACGATAAAAACAATTAGAATGACAACATTAACCGAAGGACAAAAGGCGCCAGATTTTAAGGGAAAAGATCAGGATGGGAATACTATTTCATTAAAAGATTTCCGGGGCAAAAAAGTAGTTTTGTATTTTTACCCCGCCGATGATACGCCTGGCTGTACTGCCGAAGCATGCAATTTAAGAGATAATTTTTCTGAATTAAAGAAAGCCGGTTTGGCCATTATCGGGATAAGTCCTGATGATAAAGCAAGCCACAAAAAATTTGAACAAAAATACAATTTACCTTTTCCGTTGGTAGAAGATCCTCAGAAAAAAATCATAGATAAGTATGAGGTTTGGGGCGAAAAAAACATGTATGGCAAAAAATACATGGGACTTTTAAGAACTACTTTTTTAATTGATGAAAATGGCGTGATCATGAAAGTATTTAAAAAGCCAAAAACAAAAGCTCATAGTGAAGAAATTTTAAAAGCATTAAATGCTACTTGATTTTTGCTCCGCAATTTGTGATTCATAAACGATTTTATGGAATTTGAAATAAAAGAAAATTCGTGGATTGCAAAGATCGCTGCCAGAAAATTACATTCTGAAAATGTGGCCCTTGTTTTAGGAAAAAAAATCCATCTTTATAATGTCTCTAAAGAAGATTTTTTAAGAAATAAAAAATGGGTAAAACATGAAATGTGCCACCTTCGGCAATTCGAAAAACATGGCTTTTTCACTTTTATCTTCAAATACCTTTGGGAAAGCCTGAAGGTTGGTTATTATAAAAACAAGTTTGAAGCAGAAGCAAGAAATGCTGAGAATCTTTAATTCCGTAAAAATAAAAATTAAGGTTATTTGTTGGTTCACTATTATCTAAACCAATCCTTTAAATTCAACCTGGTCGAAGTTAAATTTTCTTTCAGTCGTATCTTTCGTGACTAATTCACCTGCCGGTGAAACTGAAAGGATTTTTGTTTTAAAAACGACATTTTGCTTTTTTAGTTTCACAAATTTTCCGCGGGCGTATAAACGTTCATTGTATTCTTCCAGCATTTTTTCAAAATTGCCGGATTTTAATTCGTCGATTCTATTCAAAAGAATTAGATGAAGTTCATCAGCTAGTTTGATGACGTCATAATCTTTTCCTGTTTCCCTTTTTAAAGAAGTGGCTTTTAAAATTCCTTCATTAAATTTTTCTTGATTGATATTTAATCCCATGCCGATTACAGCCCACTGCCATATTTTACCTTTAATGACATTTTCTATCAGAATCCCTCCTGCCTTACTGTCATTGATAAAAATATCGTTTGGCCATTTTATAAAAAGATTGGCTAAAATATATTTTTGAAAAAGTTCATCACAACTGAGTGCGGCAGCAACGCTCAATCTAAATTGTTGGGAAACGCTCAACCACTGCATTGGAACTACAATTGACAGCATTATATTTTCGGCTTTGTTACTAATCCATTGCTTTCCGCGCCGGCCTTTTCCATTTGTTTGCTCCATTGCAAACACGGCAATTTCCCCGTCAATTTCACGTTTTTGTAGTAACGCCATGGCATAGTTGTTGGTACTATCCACGCTGTCAAGAATCAACATATTTTTGGGCTTATAAAGCATAGAAAACTTATTAATAAAGAATTAGTATTTTTGATAAAATAGTTACAAAATTTGCGTTGAAAGCTGCAATCTAAGAGAATAAATTTATTTTTGCTGATTGCTGAATTAGCACCAGATAAAAGAACACATTTGAATAATTTAACATTACTGGAAAAAAGAAAAAAATCAACCATAGCAAGGATTACAAGAAACAGCAAGCTGTTTAAAACAATAATCCGTGCGATACAGGAAAAAAAGGGGGAAAGAATCGTAAGCCTCGACCTTAAAAAAATCCCTGAAGCAGTAACAGATTTTTTCATTATATGTGAAGCCGGCAACCCTATACAGTTAAAGGCGATAGGGGATTTTGTAGAGGAAGAAGTTAAAAAGAAATGCGGCGAAAGTCCATATAAACATGAGGGCAGGCAGGGAGAACAATGGATATTGATTGACTATGTAAATGTCGTTGTTCACATTATGCTGCATGAGCCGAGGAAGTTTTATAAGCTTGAAGAAATGTGGAGTGATGCTTCAGTAATGGAACATTAATTCAAAAAAAAAAATTAAATTAATAACAAAATTCTTATTCTGGTAAAGAAGAATTAAGATAAAATATTGCTGAAGCAATTAGATATGGCAACTGAAGAACCGAAAAAAAAACCATTAAGAAGATTAAATACAAATATGACTCCGGGCACACCGGATGACGACCCTAAGAAAAAGCCACGATTAAGTATTTATTGGGTTTACGGGATCATTTTTGCAGTCATTATAGGTTACAATCTTTTCAGAACAACAGCCGGAACCGGCGTTGAAATAAACGATACAGATTTTTATACAATGCTCCGGAAGGGAGAAGTTGACCAGATAAAAACGGTGGGTAATAAGAAATTAGTACGCGTTTTTATTGATCCGCAGAAACTGGATAGCGACGCCAGTTATTTCCAAACAGTTTTTGGAGATAATTATGGTGAGGTAAAGAAAATTAAAGATGCGCCACAGGCTTACTTTGGAATTATCAAAGATGAAGTTTTTGCCAACCAACTGGCTCAATTTTACAAAGACAATCCTGATGTAAAGCGCGTACCTGATAAGCCCGCCGATGAAGGAGAATTATTCGGACAGATCGTAAGTACACTTTTACCTATACTTTTAATCGCACTTGTCTTTATTATGATGATGCGTAAAGTAGGTGGTGGAGGTGGAGCCGGCGGTCCTGGCGGCATTTTTAATATTGGAAAATCAAAAGCAACTTTGTTTGAAAAAGGTACCCGTGTCAACATTAATTTTAGTGACGTAGCTGGACTTGATGAGGCCAAAGTGGAAGTGATGGAAATTGTAGATTTCCTTAAGAATCCCAAAAAATATACTAATCTTGGAGGTAAAATTCCCAAAGGTGCTTTATTGATTGGCCCTCCTGGCACTGGTAAAACCTTATTGGCAAAAGCCGTCGCCGGTGAAGCGCAGGTTCCTTTTTTCAGCCTGAGTGGTAGTGATTTCGTTGAAATGTTTGTTGGTGTTGGAGCAAGCCGTGTGAGGGATTTATTCAAACAGGCAAGAGAAAAAGCACCTTGTATTATATTTATTGATGAGATAGATGCAATAGGACGTGCACGTGGAAAGAACATGATGATGAGCAATGATGAAAGAGAAAATACTTTGAACCAGTTGCTCGTGGAAATGGATGGTTTTGGTACTGATCTTGGAATTATAATACTTGCCGCTACAAACCGGCCTGACGTACTCGATAGCGCTTTATTGCGTCCGGGAAGATTTGACAGGCAAATCACTATTGATCGCCCGGATCTTGTAGGCCGTGAAGCGATCTTCAAAGTTCATTTAGTTCCGATAAAAGTTTCTCAAAATCTGGATACACACAAACTTGCAGAACAAACTCCGGGATTTGCCGGCGCTGATATCGCAAACGTATGTAATGAAGCCGCTTTAATTGCGGCAAGAAATGGGAAAGAAGCTGTAGATATGAATGATTTCCAGGATGCAATTGACAGGGTGATTGGAGGTTTGGAAAAAAAGAATAAGATCATTCTGCCCGAAGAAAAAGAAATTATTGCTTATCATGAAGCCGGACACGCAATTTGCGGATGGTTTTTAGAGCATGCTTATCCTTTATTGAAAGTAACTATAGTTCCGAGAGGAACAGCAGCATTGGGTTATGCCCAATACACACCAAAAGAGCAATATCTTTATAACACCGATCAGTTACTTGATCAGATTTGTATGACGCTTGGCGGGCGCGCTTCCGAATCAATTTTCTTTGGAAAAATTTCAACGGGCGCAAGCAACGACCTTCAACAGGTTACCAAAATGGCTTATTCAATGGTAACTGTTTATGGAATGAATGACAAAATCGGAAATGTAAGTTATTATGATCCCCAACAGGAAAATGCTTTTCAGAAACCTTTTAGCGAAGAAACAGGCAAAATGATAGATGAGGAAGTTCGTAAATTGATTGAAACCGCTTTTGTAAGAACCAAGCAATTATTGACAGATAAGAAAAAAGAAGTTGAAGTAATCGCGCAGGCCTTGTTGAAGAGAGAAGTTCTTTTCAAAAGCGATGTGGAAGCATTAATTGGAAAACGTCCTTATGAAGATAAGAAAGCGCTTGATTTTGTTGATAACCCCAAGCAGTCGGTAATTGATCCGCCAATACAGGTAGTAGATAGCAACGATACGGATATTAAATCATAAAAATGAAAGTTTCTTCTTCCAAAGAGAAAATTTTAAAGAAAATAAGAGAGGCACTGAGTAATCCGGTGCCTTTGCCTTTTCCTAAAAGTGAAGGAACATCTTCTGTTTTTAAACCTCAATTAGAAGAATTAGAAATACTTTTTGCTGAAGAATTTACAAAGCTTCTGGGCAAATTTGCTTTTTGCATAAATGAAGCCGATGCCAAAAATCAAATAAAAAAATTGATAAGGCATCAAAAATGGAATGACGTTTATTGTGTTGAAAAGCAAATTTTAAATTTATTGCAACCGGATGAATTTCCGGAGGTAAACCAGGATTCTTTAGCAAAATGTGATGCCGCGATTACTTCATGCCATTATCTGGTAGCCAGAACAGGCGCAATTGTTATGAGTAGCGCGCAGGAAAGTGGCAGAACCGTAAGCGCCTACGCTCCTGTCCATATTTGTATTGCTTATGTGGATCAGTTGCTGTTTGATACACGGGATGCTTTAAAAGAATTAAAAATTAAATATGGGAACCATCTTCCTTCATTTATCACTTTTGCTGCAGGCCCGAGCAGAACGGCGGATATCGAAAAAACTTTGGTTGTAGGTGTTCATGGTCCAAAGGAAGTTTATTTTTTTTATAGATATTTTTGATAGATAAAGCTAAGAAGGTGGCATAAACAGAATTTAAGTTTGCAGTAAAGTAATAATTTTCACGATTTTTCTTTTCAAATTAGAGAATACAGCAGGCCTGAAGCGTCTGTCAATTTATAGAGATCATGCAAATCCCCTCCGGTAAAAAAATATATTTTCTTTCTGATTTTCACCTTGGAGCTCCTGATTATAATTCAAGCCTCGAGCGCGAAAAGCGGGTGGTGCAATTTCTTGATGAGATTAAAAAAAATGCATTTGTCATTTTTATTCTTGGAGATCTTTTTGACTTTTGGTTTGAATACAAAAAAGTAGTTCCGAAAGGTTTTGTAAGAATATTAGGAAAACTGGCAGAACTTACAGACAGCGGAATTATTATTCATTTTTTTGTAGGCAATCATGATATGTGGATGAACGGATACTTTGAAAAAGAACTTAATATTCAGGTTTATGACGAACCGCACGAATTTGAATTTAACGGACAAAAAATTTTTAATCGGCCATGGTGATGGTTTAGGGCCAGGCGATCACCGTTACAAATTCATGAAAAAAGTTTTTAGAAATCAAGTTTTCTCAGCGTCTTTTTGGGATGCTGCATCCATCAACAGGTATTGGCCTTGCGGATTATTTTAGCAGGAAAAGCAGGACAACAGCAGGAAAGAAAGATGAGCAATTTTTAGGTGAAGAAAAAGAATGGCTTATTGTGTTTGCAAAAGAAAGATTACAGAAGCAACATATTGATTTTTTTATTTTTGGGCACAGGCATTTGCCAATTGTACATCAACTTACCGATAAAAGTGTTTACATAAACCTGGGCGATTGGATAAAATACAACAGCTATGCGATGTTTGAAAATGGGATGGTTAGTCTAAAATATTATCAATCATGAGAAAATTTATGCTCTTGTTTATTGCTTCTACTTTTTCTTTTTTTCATTCAGGCTTCGCTCAAAAGGATTCTGTTTTTCACTTTATTAACCAATTCAATTACCCGGTTTCTTCTTTCACTGTTGATAACATCGGTGCACTTTATTTAATAAATGAAAATAATCAATTAAAAAAATATGATCAGAATGGCGATTCTGTTGGCGTTTTTAACCAGGTAACTCAATATGGAAAACTGACGTATGTAGATGCCGAGAATCCATGGAAAACGATTCTGTTTTACCAAAATTTTTCAACAATCGTATTGCTTGATAAATACCTGAATGTTGTTACTTCAATCAATTTGCGAAAGCAAAGTATTTTTCGGGTTCACGCCGTTACCAGTTCTTACGATAATAATATCTGGCTGTATGATGAGCAGGACAATAAATTAAAAAAGATCGATGACAATGGCAATATTCTTTCAGAAACTGTTGATTTCCGTTTACTGTTTGATTCTGTTCCTGAACCTAAAAAAATCATTGACAGGGATGGGTTTGTCTATTTATATGATCCGAAAAAAGGCGTTTATATCTTTGATTATTACGGAACTTTTAAAACGAAACTGAGTTTTTTAAACTGGAGGAATATTGAGGTGTTTGGAAAAACAATTTATGGGTTTGACAGGCAAAATGTTTATAAATATAATCCACCTTTACCCGATTTTACTGCTTATTCTCTGCCGGAAGCATTGCAAAATAATACCGCCGTAAAACTTGCAAACCATCATATATATATCCTGAAAAACGGGAAACTTTCTGTTTATTCTTTGCCGTAAATTATCAAACTTCTTTTCTTAACCATTCATAGAAGTAAGGAATTCCGCATTGTCTTTGGTTCCTTTCATATTCTTCATCAGCGTATTGATTGCTTCTTCAGGATTCATGTCTGCCAGGTGATTACGCAATACCCACATTCTCTGCAGAGCTTCTTTGTCAAGCAACAAATCATCTCTGCGCGTTGAAGAAGAAACAATATCAATAGCAGGGAAAATTCTTCTGTTCGATAATCTTCTGTCAAGCTGAAGTTCCATGTTACCGGTTCCTTTAAACTCTTCAAAAATTACCTCATCCATTTTGCTTCCTGTATCAACAAGAGCAGTAGCAATGATAGTGAGCGAACCTCCATTTTCTATTTTACGTGCAGCACCAAAAAACTGTTTTGGTTTTTGCATCGCATTCGCTTCCACGCCACCTGATAAAACTTTACCACTTGCCGGAGAAACGGTATTATGTGCTCTTGCCAGACGCGTAATACTATCTAACAAAATCACAACATCATGTCCGCATTCCACAAGCCGTTTTGCTTTTTGCAAAGCCATAGTGCTGACCTTCACATGTTTTTCAGCAGGTTCGTCAAAGGTAGAAGCAATAACTTCTGCTTTCACACTTCTTTCCATATCGGTAACTTCCTCAGGCCTTTCATCAACAAGCACGATCATCAAATAACATTCAGGATGATTGGCTGCAATCGCATTGGCAATTTCTTTTAATAACATTGTTTTACCAGTCTTCGGCTGAGACACGATCAAACCACGTTGTCCTTTACCGATTGGAGTAAACAAGTCAATTATTCTTGTTGAGTAATTATTCGGCGTTAGAAACAAATTCAGTTTTTGGAATGGAAACAGTGGGGTCAAATAATCAAAAGGAACACGGTCACGCACTTCATCAGGGCCACGGCCATTGATGGTTTCAACTTTCAATAAAGCAAAATATTTTTCACCTTCTTTTGGAGGACGGACTGAACCGTAAACGGTGTCGCCTGTCTTTAATCCGAATAGTTTGATTTGTGAAGGAGAAACGTATACATCATCTGGGGATGATAAATAGTTATAATCGCTGCTCCTCAAAAAACCATATCCGTCAGGCATCATTTCCAGAACGCCTTCAGCGAGAATGATTCCGTCAAATTCAATATTAAATGCCTGCTCTTTCTTCTGAAAATTCTTGTTATGTCTTTGTTGAGACTCATTTGGTTCTTCCATTAGCTCTTCTTCTTCATCTTCATTCTTCAGCAATTCTATGAGCGCAGGGGCTATGGTTTTCGGATCGGCCAAACGTTCAACGTTATCATCCTCATCATCTTCATACTGCTCAAAATCAAGCTCTGGTTTTTCTACCACCTCTTCCTTCTGCTTTTTGGCAGGCGTTTTTTTCTTGTCATCGGCCTTCTTGCTTTTTGTTTCCTTTTCCTCTTCAGCCGGTGTTTCCTCCGTTTGCTGCTTTTTGGCAGTTGATTTTACAATACGCTTTCTTTTGGGCCTTTCGGAAGTAGTTTCCTTTTTATCATTTGGGGTCATGGATGCTTGTTTATCAAGAATTTTATAAATTAATTCCTGTTTTTGTAAATTTTTTGTGTCAGTTATATTTTGTTGCTCAGCTATATCGAGCAGTTCCGGAACGAGCATATCGTTCAGTTGTAAAATGTCGTACATATAGAGACGTATAGATTAATAGTCAAAAACGCGATTGAAAGTGTAAATCTAAATTTTGATATTTATAATGGAATGGATTCTGTTAATACTGATGTAACCGTAGTAAAGGAAAATTAGTCAGCTTTAATCTGATGCAATATTACATTAAAATAATAAAATAAGTAAATTTTTTTCTTTTTTGATTGATAACTAAAAACTGGGTTTTTTGTGTCTCTGCTGGTGTTTCAACAAGGATTAGACCAGAAAATTTATTTGTTACTTTATATTTGCGAATATAATAGAAACAAATGTTGAATAAAAGAGTTCGGATAAAAGATGTATTGCAAAATGAGTTAATTAACCACGAGTTAACAGTAATGGGCTGGGTCCGTACCTTCAGAAACAACCAGTTTATTGCGCTCAATGACGGAAGTACTAATTCTAACCTGCAGGTGGTATTGGAATTGGGAAAATTTGATGAGTCGCTATTGAAAAGAATTACTACAGGGGCAGCTTTAAAAGTTTCAGGAATGCTTGTTCCTTCGTTGGGCAAAGGGCAAAAAGTGGAATTAAAAGCCCAATCGGTGGAAGTGTTGGGGGATAGTGATGCGGAAAAATTTCCACTGCAACCCAAAAAGCACAGCCTTGAATTCTTACGAGAAATTGCGCATTTGCGTTTTCGTACCAACACTTTTGGAGCGATTTTCAGAATAAGGCATTCACTGGCATTTGCTATTCATGAGTTTTTTAATAAAAAAGGATTTATCTATCTCCATTCGCCAATTATTACCGCTTCAGACGCAGAAGGTGCGGGTGAGACTTTTCACGTGACCGCTTTCGATCTTGAAAATCCGTTAAAGAACGAGGATGGAAGCATTAATTATAAAGAAGACTTTTTTGGAAAACCAACAAACCTGACGGTGAGTGGACAACTGGAAGCAGAATTAGCGGCATTGGCGCTCGGTGATGTCTACACCTTTGGCCCAACCTTTCGCGCAGAAAATTCAAATACAGCAAGACACCTTGCCGAGTTTTGGATGATTGAGCCGGAAATGGCTTTTTCGGATTTGGAAGACGATATGAATCTAGCCGAAGAATTTATCAAATATATTATTAAATATGCGCTCGATAATAATCGCGAAGATCTTGACTTTCTAGCAACAAGACTTATAGATGAAGAAAAGCAAAAGCCGCAGAACGAACGAAGTGAAATGGGATTGATAGAGAAATTGGAGTTTGTGATAAATAATGATTTTGAAAGATTGAAGTACACTGAAGCGATTGAAATTCTAAAGAATTCTTCTGCCAATAAGAAAAAGAAGTTTCAGTATTTGGTTAACGAATGGGGAATAGATCTGCAAAGTGAACATGAAAGATATCTCGTAGAAAAGCATTTTAAAAAGCCGGTAATCCTCATCAATTATCCGAAAGAAATAAAGGCATTTTATATGCGCCAGAACGATGATGGAAAAACCGTTGCTGCTATGGATATCCTAGCTCCGGGAATTGGTGAAATTGTTGGTGGTTCACAACGTGAAGAAAGGTTAGAAGTTTTGGAAAACAGAATGAAAGAAATGAATATTCCGGTTGAAGAAATGAACTGGTATCTGGATACAAGACGCTTTGGAACAGTACCACATGCCGGCTTTGGGCTTGGCTTTGAGCGCCTCATACAATTTGTTACGGGCATGACCAACATTCGGGACGTAATTCCTTTTCCACGCTTTCCAAAGAACGCGGAGTTTTAAAAAAGCAAAATAAAAATCAGCTTTTTTTGGTCGTTTACTGGAAAATGCAAGAATTTATTTCGCTAATAAACTCTTTATTCTTGTTCCCACATTTTCCCTGATGTTTTCATAAAAAAAATTGTAATCAGCAATGTGATAATTTTTCGTGTGAAGAAAAATACTTCCGAAAAATTTAGGCTTGTTCACCCACAAAACATTTCCATGAATCTGCGCATGCACAAGCCCCGGAATTACCTTATCAAAATTGCGAAGCACTGCCCCTCTGTTCAAATCAGCCGGAGCTAAAGAAGTATCCATCGTCCATATGAGAGGATTCACAATGTAAGCTTTTTCTTTTTCTTTTTTTACATAAGATGCCTCATATCCTTGCTGGAAAGTGCGCCAGCTTACAAAACAACCTGTTGCCGTTGAATCTTTGCAAGGTTTCAGTTCAGAAAAATAATCCGTGAAAACCGGCAAGCCGACAATGTAAGCACACACCAATTGTTTCATGAGCGGTTTTCCTTCAAAAAATTCTTTCAGCAATCTTCCTGCATGCCACGTTCCCTGGCTGTGAGAAGCAATAATGATGGGTCTTCCGTTATTATAATGTTCCAAATAATATTCAAAAGCTTTTTTCACATCCTGGTAGGCAAGTTCCAAAGCTGAATCAGCAGCTTTTTTATTTTTTGTATAAAACGCTTCCAGGTTTGCTTGCCTGTAACGTGGTGCAAAAACACGACAATACCGGTTGAAAATACTTGCCTGGTAAAGTATCGACTCTCGATCAGTTTTTGCATTGATTTTCTGATCATCAATATTGGCATTCCACCCGTCAGGCATTTTTAAATCTGTATAAGAAGTGGGGTAAATAAAAAATACATCTGCCAAAGAACTTTTTTCAAAATTATTCAGATCTTTTGGAACCTCATCAGAGGGGTCCTGCTTAAAAGGTGATGCTGCCCAATAATCCAAATCACTAAAATCAGGCATGTTATTTTTACTTTTAAAATCATAATTTACCGGCTGTGTATACATTTTTTGTGTGCATGAAATCATTGATGCACAAGTGAAACACAAAAAAATAATTGCTATACCTTTAGCGAAAAAATATTCTTTGTAATTTGACATTCGCTGCGTTACATTCGTTATTAAAATTAAATTTTAAAAATCAGTGACAATACCCGTAGTTGATTTGTCTGAATTTACAGGCGAAGATCCGAAACTAAAGGAATCTTTCATTGAGGAGTGCGTTAATGAAAAACATCCAAAAGCATTACCCTGGAGAATATCTTGATGAGCGGTTAAGAGAAATCGGTTTAAAGCAATAAAATAGAAATCAATACTGAACCAATCAAATGAAACTTTTTTGAATGAGAAAATTTTTATTTTTAAATATTTAACGGCCTGATGGCACCAATGATAATTTTTTAAAAAAATATTTTCATGATACTGCACAGGCATATTCCTTTTTTAAAAGCTGTTTTCTATTATACCATTTCTGCATTTGGTGGTCCTCAGGGGCATTTGGGAATGATGATGAAAACTTTTGTAGAAGGAAGAAGGGATGTAACCAAAGCAGAATTAATGGAATATGTTGCGTTTTGTCAAATGTTGCCAGGTGCTTCTTCTACGCAAACAATCACACTAATCGGTTATAAACGTGGTGGTGTTCCTTTAGCCATTCTCACACTCTTGATTTGGATTTCTCCGGCAAGTCTTTTAATGGCCATTTTTTCTTTCCTTTTTTATTATGTAAAAACTTACCACGTAAATCTTAATCTCTTCTCTTACATTCAACCAATGGCTGTTGGCTTTATTGCATTTGCTGCATTTAGAATGTATAAGGTTTCCATCAGAAACAATATTACGTTTATAATAATGGCTGTAGGTGCGGTTGGAACTTATATCTTCTTTAAAACACCTTGGGTTTTTCCTATTTTGATTGTCCTTGGCGGTGTTGTTACCAATTTCAGTGACAAACGTTACCCGGAAAAAGAAAACATAAAACCGCGGCACATCAAGTGGACGAACATTTGGTTATTCCTGCTCATTTTTCTGATTGTAGGGTTTTTTAGCGAAACCGCACGAAAGCAGAACTGGGAATACAAACGAGCCTTCAATCTTACTGAAAATGTTTATCGTTACGGAAGCCTGGTGTTTGGCGGCGGTGATGTTTTGATGCCAATGATGTACGAGCAATATGTTACAAGGGAAAAATCGAATTATTTGGACAAAGAAGAATATTTAACCGGTTGGGGGATTGTGCGTGCCATTCCGGGGCCAGTGTTTTCAGTAACTTCTTATATCGGGGGTATGGTTTTGAGAGAGTATGGACGAAACTGGCAGATAATCGGATGTTTTATTGGATGCATTTTTATTTTTTTGCCGAGCGCCCTGCTTGTTTTATTCTTCTTTCCTGTATGGCAAAATTTGAAAAAATATGTGGTTGTTTACCGATCGCTTGAGGGTATTAATGCTATCGTCGTTGGTATTATGTGGGCCTCTTTTTTGTACCTGGTAAAAGATATTTCGATTAGCGAACTTGATACGGTAAGTTTTGTAAATCTGTTTGTGATACTAGGCACTTTTTCTTTGCTCACCTTTACCAAAATTCCCGCTCCGTTTATTGTTTTGGGATGCCTTCTTATTGGTTTTATTTTTTGAAGAAATAGTAAACTAACATCTATTAAAAATTCCTGTTTTACGAGTAAACAAAGAAATTGCGCGGATATTTATTTTAATTTTTAGAAAATTTTACATCAGGCCATAATCCAAAATACGCCGCAGGTATCTTCTGTCCTGTATAATCCACGTTACTTCATAACTGCCGGTTCTGTTTCTTGAATATAAATACAGGTAAACGCGCTGACCAACTTTTGAAATGTAAACCGCGTCAGTTGAACGCTCTACACCTTTGTCCGGGTAGGTGAAATGCAAATTAAAAAGATCCTTGTAGGCAACCGGGGGAATGTCAACTGTATCACCGCGAATGATCATTGTTATATTGCTTATTTCAGTTTTTGGAACTTTCCCGTAATCACCATAATAGGGCCTGCGATCAATCCTCACTAAATATTTATCATCGTAATTCAGTTTGTGTTTTGCAGGATCAAAAGGAGCAGTTTTTACTTCTGCTTTTATTCCACCTCCCTCAAAAACAATAGAATCTTTTCCAACAGAAGTAAAAGGAACTTTTTCCAATGGCGTTGTAGGTGCGCCTTCCCCAATACCAGCCAAAGTAAATGTGGCGAGTTCGGCCCTTACGTCTGGTGTATGAAATCTTTCAAATGATTCTGTTTTGCGTCGCGAATCAGGCATCTCATCATTCTGGGCAAAACTTTGCGTTGCAAAAAAAAAGGCTGTCGCAAAAACTAATAATTGTTTAGCGTTCTTCATTCTAATATTTTTTTGACTATTCTGTTACCTGTGGGTAACCTTTGGCTATCCAATCGGTTTTAATATTATGTGGCAAATTGAGCAAATGATAATTCGTAAATTTCATTTCTTTCAATAAGCTAATTGCAGGTCGTACATCCGGGCAATGCTCAAAAGGACAGCAACCGCAGTAAATAACAATATTAGCACTGCGCGGAACTGTACTTAATGAATCTTTTAATTTTTGAAGATTCTTTTGATCTTTTGTCATTCCGATATCTATGGAATGCGGAATAACAACGCCGGGTCCGACGCAATAGATAAGAGGAACATTTTTATTCGCTTCAATTGTTTGTGCCAATACCGCCGGTTCTATTAATTGATCTTTTGTCCAGTTTTCCGGATTTGAACTTTGTGCTGTACTTTGTTGAAAGCCCAACAGCATCATTCCAAAAATAAAAAGAAGAATTATTTTGTTTTTTTTCATGTTGATTATTTTTTCTTTTCTAGAACAAATGGACAAAAAATTTCACCTCCTGTTTCAAAAGCTGTTTTCTCAAAAATAAAATAAAAACAACTTTTTATTTATCAATTAACTTTTTCATTTTCTTTTCGCTTGTTTTTGCCGAATTTATTAAAAAGGTCAGCTTTAAATTGGATGGTTCCATCTGTGCCGGGTCTTCCTCTTAAAAATATAGAGGAACCTCCCTGATTATTAACTCCTTTGTTTTCAGGTTTATAATCAGCGTTTCTTTTTTTAAGATTACTTAAAGGAATTTCAATACTCAGATCAGAATTTCCCCTCATACTATAAATGCCCTCAACGAAAATTAAGAAAACATTTGAGGCAATTTCCATTTTATTGATCTTGATTTCACTATTATTTAATTCTAATTTATCTTTTAATTCAGCAAAAGTAATATCATCGAAATTTCTTTTTTTGAATACTACGTTTTGAATTTTTTTTATCGGTTCAAAACTGATAAGCTGCCCATTTTTCAGAGAAAAATCAACTGTTCCCTGTACAGTTCCTGGGTAAACTTTTCCATCATCATCCAAACCTAAAGAAGTATTTATCCGGGCACTAAGGTTACCGGCGATATTTTGAGCCTCAATACCGCTTTGCCCAAAGTTGTTAAAGGCATAAAATAATTTATTTACGTCCACATTTGTAAGAGTTCCTAAAACTTCTGCCCGGTGAAAATTGCTTTTTCTGTTGATTAAAGAGCCGCTTAAAGCAATGCTGCCACCTCCTTGCTGCATGCTTACCTTATTGATTAAATACCGATCTTGTAACAGGGAAATATCGGCGGTAACATTCGTGGCAATGAATTTTTTATACTGAAGTTGATCTGCATTCAATTTTACATTGATGATGCCATCGTTTAGAACGCGGTCAATTTTATCTCCAATCTTATCTAATCTATTTTCTTTTTTCTGAGTGTCGGCGGACTTTCCCGGAGATTTTAATAAATAAATAAAAGAAGACAAATTAAGAGATCGCGAATAAATATTCCAATTCACATTTACTTTGTCGGGTTGTGTATTTATTAACGTCACAAGGTCATTTGCATATCCATTCATGATCAATTTATTACCTAAAACATCACACTCCAAATTTTGAACAATAACATTTGAATTTTTGATCAGCAATTGTCCATTCACATTTTTCATTTGAACATTTCGTGGCACATATAATATAGTTCCGTTTTTAAAAGTTGCCACACCATTTACAAAAGAATTGCTTTGTTTATTTTTTTGAAGAGGACCATTGTAGGTTATTTTTATGGAACAATCGCCTCTTTTTAATTTTATAATGTTGCTTCCTAAAAGTTCATTAAGCCTGGCAAGTGAAAAATCAGATTGAAGATCGCAGTTAAGAACCGGCTTTTCTAAATTCAGGATCTGAATGTTATCGGAATTAACCGGAAGTTCGTTCCACGTTCCCGAAAAGTGATCAATCGTTATACTTGAATTAGGATCGCGTCGCGGTAATCCTTTTTTCACCTCATTGCTGAAAGAGCCGGAAAAAGAAGCATGATCAAAATCAATAAAAAGAGTTTTTAGTGCCGCGTCATTTACATTCCATTTAATGGTAACCAGCGGATCGCCGCCTTTTAATGGTCCACTTATATAGGCATCGGCATTTAATTTTTGATCAATGGAAACAATGGATAAAGCTTTATTAATTTGTGGCGTTAACAAGGATTTGGCAAAATCATAATCGATATCTTTTGTAACAATTCTTATATCAAATTGAGGAGCAGATCCTTTCATATCAAAACTGCCCGTAAGATTAAAAGACTTTTTTGCAATTGAAATATCAATATTATTGAATTTCAATTGTTGCAATTTTTTATCAAACCAAAAATCAAAATTGCCTTTAAAATTTTTTTCTTTTAGAAAACTACCACGTTTAACATTGAACGCAAGATTATGAATTAAAGCATCTGCCTTTGTTGAAAAAAGGATGACCGAATCCTTATCTTTCAATTTCATATTCATATCTTTCACGCTTATATCATAGAGCTTACCGGTTTTTTTATCATCAATTGTAAATTCGACATTGTTAAGGATGATCGATTTTAATTGTTCTTTTTGCGTTTCTTTTGGCGAGGAGATGGAAGAATTTTTTTTTGGTTTGAATAAATATTGATTTGTATAACCACTGGTATCAGTAAACAAATAAATATGGCCGTTTTTTATTTTAAATCCATTAACCGGCGGTTGCTTTTTTACGAGACGTGCAACATTCAATATCGCATAAACTTCTTCTCCTGTAAAAAAAGGATGATGGTGTTGTTGATAAAGTGAATCAGTAATAACTACCCGATGTAAGGCAACTGAAACATTTGGGAACGTAGCCCAAAAACTTAAATCCACATCTCCTATCGAAACATTTCCATTTAACTCTTTACCAGCCTCGTCAGTAACCTGTTTTATGATGGAATGCTTATGAGTAGAAACATAGATAAATATTACAAGATATAATATCAAGCCTAATCCGAGTAAAATAGTAATCCCTTTAACGAAGTACTTTACATATTTTTTCAAAAGAAACGGGTTAAAATGAAACATTTTTAATACTTCATCAAGCCATGAAGATGTATTCAATTTAACTCAAATTACCATGCCAACAATAGCTAGGGGAGAAAATTGGCTATAAATTAATCGGAAGTTGTATCTGTAATTGCTTTCTCAGCTTTTGCCTTTTTTTTAAAGAACCCGCGAAGTAAAAAATTGTGTTGAACCGCTTCGAGATCATCATTAAGTTTAATACTAGCAGAATGCAAATTTTGCATCGTCGATTTTAATCCTGCCGCGGTTTTTTCATCACCCAAAAGCATTCCTGCAGGTGCATTAGGATTTTTTAGACCCTCGGTTACCGTATTGACGGCTCCTTGCAAACTATTTATAATTTCTGTTGATTTACTGGCCACTTCCTGTAACTGTGATACCGTTGATCGAAGTTTACTAAAGATCAGCGTATCACTAACGAGATCATTGGCTAAAGTACCTGAATCGTTTAATCTTGAGGTATAATTGGAGACGTTTGCTGTAAGTTTTTGAAGATTTAAAGAAGTCACTTTTAAGGTGATGATTGTTTTATCCAGCTCGTTTGCAAATGTTTCATCAGTTAATAACTTCCCGATTGATCCCTGCCCTTCGGCCATTTTATTGCTGATTACCTTAAAATTATCTGTTATCGAGAGAAGATTATCATTGTTTTTGGAAAGCGTAGCCATCATCGCATCGGTACTCAACAATTCTACATTATTCAAAACGTCACCATTTTCAAGCGGCGGCACTTGTGAAGTGCCACCATAAATTTCGATTATTTTATTTCCTATCAATCCATCTGAAGAAAGTTTTGCCTTTGCGTTTTTATGAATATAGGGAACAGATTTTTCATCGATGTTCATGTCAACTTCCACTTTGTTATTTCCAATCAAGCTTACATTTTCAATCGTACCTACTTTCACCCCTGAAAACCAAATATTATTTCCTTTTTGCAATCCGTTTACATTTTGGAAATAAGCTTTTACATTAATCGATTTCTCAAATGTATTTTTTTGAGAACCAAGCGTAAGTACAGTCCAGATAAATATAGCCACGCCAAGGAAAATAAATATTCCTACGATAATAGCTCTCCTGTTTCCGTTAGATCTCATAATTATTGAATAAAATTATATTTATAAAAATTTTGAATTCTCTCGTCATCGCTCGAAAAAACTTCCTCAAAGGTACCTTCCTTAATAAAAGTACCGTCGTATAACATGGCAACTTTATCACCCGTTGTTTTTGCGCAGGTAAGATCATGCGTAATGATGATAGATGTTGTATTATATTCATGTTTTACCTGGTTAATCAGGTTATTAATCTCTAT
The DNA here is from genome assembly GCA_963811285.1 of uncultured Chitinophagaceae bacterium. Classification (GTDB taxonomy): domain Bacteria; phylum Bacteroidota; class Bacteroidia; order Chitinophagales; family Chitinophagaceae; genus Ginsengibacter. The sequence goes on from CAWEQV010000001.1 coordinate 213,510, forward strand.
GCTGGTAATCGGATCTAAGCCGGATGTAGGTTCGTCGTATAACATAATTTTTGGCCTTAAGATCAACGTTCTGGCAATTCCAATCCTCTTTCGCTGGCCACCGGAAAGTTCTGATGGCATTTGATTGATCGTTTGCGCCAGCCCTACTTCATTCAACACTCTCTCAATTTGTTCACGGGTTTCTTTTTTAGTAAGATGTTTAGCATGCCGCACCAATGGGAAAGCTAAATTTTCTCTTACGGTCATGCTATCGTATAAAGCACTGTTTTGAAAAGAAAATCCAATTTCAAGTCGCAATCGCTGGAGTTGTTTACCATTTAGCAATTCAACTTCTTTACCCAAAACATTTACTTCACCATTATCCTGTTTTAATAAACCGCAAATTATTTTAATTAAAACTGATTTTCCCGTTCCTGATCTTCCCAATACCACTACGTTTTCCTTGTTGTGCACTTCAAGATCAACGCCACGAAGGACTTCATTTTCTCCAAAAGATTTATAAAGATCTTTTATTGAAATCACCACATCATTCGAATCGGAGTTTTCATTTTCTAATTCCATCAGTACCTTATGCTATTTGTAATTTGTACAATAAGAATTTCTTCGATAAAAATTAAAAACATAGAAAGAACAACTGATTGATTGGCCGCTTTTCCTACGCCTTCAGTACCGTTTTTTGCATGAAAGCCTTTATAACAACCCACAATTCCTATTGTAAATCCGTACACGATGCTTTTAATTAGCGATGAAAAAATATCAAGGAAAGAAATTTTTTGAAACGCCTGCTGAAAGAAGGTTATAAAGCTTGTCATTTCATTTTGGTGAACATTTAAAAAAGCACCCAACATAGCTACGAATCCTGTATAGCACATCAGTAAGGGTATCATAATAGTTGTTGCCAACACGCGGCTCACTACTAAAAATTTAAAAGGATTTACCGCTGATACTTCCATTGCATCTATCTGTTCTGTAACTTTCATCGAACCTAATTCCGCAGCAATGTTTGATCCTACTTTTCCGGCACAAATCAAGGCTGTTACCAAAGGAGCCAGCGCCCGAATAATCGCAATGGCAACCAAACTTGGCAACCAGGAAGTAGCTCCAAATTCTGACAAAGAAGGTCGTGATTGTTTCGTAAAAACCAGGCCGGTTATAAACCCTGTGAGTGAAATTAGGAATAAAGATTTGTATCCTACTTCGTAGCATTGTTTAATGATTTCTTTTACCTCATATGGAGGCTTAAAAAGTTCTTTAAAAAAGCGCAGTATAAATTGGAAAGCGAAATAAAAATCAATAAAAAGGGAATCTATCTTTTTTGAAATCAAATTTTTTTCAACTGGTTTAGTATTCATCATGCTAACTCTTCTTTCTTTATTGCAAAGATGGCTTTTGAAAATTAAAATATAGAATGTTTTTATTGGGTCAAAGATCAAGCTAAAAATCTTATCACAGCTTAGAAAGAAATAATCGGCTGTTTTTTTGCTATATATAAAAAAACTTATTCTTTTACTAAAATAAAAAGCTATGACTCTGTTCGGATTTCTCATCCTTTTATTGATTGCCGCAATTTGTGGCGGTATTGGCCAGGCTATTGCGGGCTACGATGTGGGCGGTTGTGTTGTTTCAATTGTAGTGGGATTTATCGGAGCTTACATTGGCTTATGGATTGCGCGACAAATGGGATTACCTGATTTTTTTACCGTGAATGTACAAGGAAAACCATTCCCGATTATTTGGGCGATAATAGGCTCAGTAATATTTACCTTTATTGTTGCTTTACTGCGAAGAGCTTTTACCGGTAGACCTTAAAAATTTATTTTTCTTCTTTTTCAAATCCTAATACCACCGAATTGATACAGTAACGCAGACCGGTAGGCGGAGGGCCATCTTCAAATACGTGCCCGAGATGAGAGTGACATTTTCCACATTCGACTTCTGTTCGTTTCATTCCAAAGGAATTATCAGGAAGATAAATAATGCTGTCTTTTGAAATCGGTTCAAAAAAGCTAGGCCAGCCGCAACTACTGTTAAACTTACCATTACTTCTGAAAAGCGGGTTTCCGCACACTGCACAATAGTAGGTTCCCACCTCATTGTGTTGATAATATTTCCCTGTTCCAGGCTTTTCAGTCCCTTTTTCGCGGGCAATATGATAAACTTCTTTGGGCAAAACTTTTTTCCATTCTTTATTCTCCACTTCCGATGGTTTTTTATTTTTGGGAACAAACCCATTTGTTTTTTTCTCAGTATCCATAGTATTCTTTTTAATAAAAAAATCTCTCACGTGATTTTGCTGTAAAATTACATAATCAAAAATCATACGTTTTGGTAAAAAAATTACATGCTTTTCCTCATACCCTGTCGATTTTTAAAAAGCATCAAGTATATTTGATGCTCACAAGGATTTTATTAAACTAATGTTCAACCTTATTTTATTTGGCCCACCGGGCAGCGGAAAAGGAACGCAATCAGAAAAGCTGATTGCAAAATATCATCTGAAACACCTTTCTACCGGCGACTTATTGAGAAGTGAAATTTCACGCAAAACTACCCTCGGTTTGGAAGCAAAAAAATTTATGGACCAGGGTTTCCTCGTGCCTGATGAAGTTGTAATTGGAATGATCAACGATGCATTGGACAGTAATCCTGCTGTTGCTGGCTTTTTATTTGACGGATTTCCAAGAACAGCAATACAAGCACAGGAACTTGACGATCTTCTTGCCAAAAAGAATACGTGCATTGATGTAATGTTAGCGCTTGAAGTGAGTGAAGATGAACTAATAAAAAGACTGGTGAAGCGTGGGCAAACTAGTGGCCGTTCTGATGACAGTAATGAAATGGTGATCCGGGCGCGCATTCTCGAATATCATGCAAAAACCGCTACGGTTGCAGATCACTATCAAAAAGAAAATAAAGTAGTGATGGTAAAAGGTGAGGGAACGATTGAAGAAATTTTCCAAAGGCTTACCGATGAAATAGATCGGCTGATGAAACAGGATAATTGCCTCTAACCTTTCAAAATTTTCCGACTCAAATCTTTCATTGATGTTTTAAAGTAACAGGATACTCTAAAGAAATTTTCCAATTGTTCATTACAAATTGAGGAACGCTTCTCTGCATGTTCCATCTTCATCTATTTTCAAATAACTTTGATAAAAATTCTTTAGTAAATGAAACTGGGAAATTATGTCCTTGGTGAATGGGTAGAAGGCGATGGCGAAGGGCAGAAATTATACAACGCGGTAAATGGAGATTTGATTGCAACGGCAACAACACGAGGTTTAGATTTTAATTCTATTTTGGAATATGGAAGACAAAAAGGAAGCACCGCTTTAAGAAAAATGACCTTCCAGGAAAGAGGAAGAATGTTGAAAGCTTTAGCGCTTCATCTTTTCGAACAAAAAGAAAAATTTTATCCTGTAAGTTTTAAAACCGGCGCTACACGAGCTGATAGCTGGGTTGATATTGAAGGTGGAATTGGAAATCTTTTTTCAAACGCGTCTTTAAGAAGAAAACTTCCCAATGAAATTTTCGCATTGGATGGTGAAAATATTCGCCTTAGCAAAGAAGGCTCTTTTGCCGCACAACATATTTTATTACCAAAGGAAGGTGTTGCCATCCACATCAATGCTTTTAATTTTCCCATTTGGGGAATGTTAGAAAAAATTGCTGTGAATTTATTGGCCGGAGTTGCTGCAGTTGTAAAGCCGGCTTCCATTACTTCTTATCTTACAGAAGCAGTTGTAAGGGAAATTATTGCTTCAAAGATTTTGCCGCAAGGCGCTTTGCAACTGATCTGCGGAAGCGCCGGCGATATTCTTGATTATGTTACTTCACAGGATGTAATTACTTTCACCGGCTCTGCAACCACGGGTTTAATGCTTAAATCACATCCAAATGTTCTAAAAGAAAATGTACCTTTTAATCTCGAGGCCGATTCTTTGAATTGCATCGTTTTGGGAAATGATGTGAAAGCAGGAATGCCGGAATGGGAAATTTTTATTAGAGAAATAAGAAAAGAAATGACTTCAAAAGCCGGGCAAAAATGTACCGCTATTCGCAGGATTTTTGTTCCGGAAAATAAAATGGAAGATGTTTGGAAAGATTTGAGTAAATCGTTATCGCAAACAACGATTGGCAATCCTGCAAATGAAAAAGTGCGAATGGGAGCGCTTGCCGGACAGTCACAAAAAAAAGAAGTAATTGAACAGGTTCAAAAATTGTTAGCTACTTCTCAAATAATTTATGGAAGTCTTGACAGCGTGGAAGTAATTGATGCTGACGAAAACAAAGGCGCTTTTATAAGTCCTTTATTATTAAAAAATGATTCGCCTTTTACGAGTGATGAAGTCCACAATATAGAAGCTTTTGGCCCTGTGAGCACAATAATGCCTTACAAAAATATGGACGAAGCGATTGCTTTGGCAAAATTGGGAAAAGGAAGTTTGGTGAGTTCAGTGGTGACAGTAAACGAACAATTTGCGAAGAAATTTATTTTAGGTGCCGCAACCTATCATGGAAGAATTTTGGTGCTCAATCGTGATTGCGCGAAAGAAAGTACCGGCCACGGTTCTCCTTTACCCATGTTGATTCATGGAGGGCCCGGCAGAGCGGGTGGTGGAGAAGAAATGGGCGGATTACGCGGGATAAAACATTATATGCAGCGCGTGGCTTTGCAAGGTTCGCCCGCAATGCTTACAGCGATTACGAATGTTTATCAACCGGGATCAAAAGCTAATACAGAAACGATTCATCCTTTTAAAAAATATTTTGAAGAATTGAATATTGGTGACCAGCTTACAACCGAAAAAAGAATCATTACTTCTGAAGACATTAATAAATTTGCGGACCTGTGTGGCGATCATTTTTATGCTCACCTTGCAACCACTGACTTTAAAGACACTATGTTTGATGAACAGGTGGCACATGGATATTTTATTATCAGTGTTGCGGCTGGCTTGTTTGTTGATAGTTATGAGAAGAACCCGGTTTTATTAAATTATGGGATAGAAGAACTAAGGTTCACAAAACCTGTTTATCCCGGAACGGCTATTTATATTAAACTCACATGCAAAGAAAAAATTGAACTGGAACTTAAAGAAGTTACTCCTGAAACAAAGAATGTAAAAGGAATTGAGATTCCCAAAGGAATTGTAAAATGGTATGTGGAAATACTGGATGATACTGATGAAATTACAGGTGTAGCCACCATCCTGACGATGGTGAGGAAAAGAAAATAAAATTTTATTTAGATGGAACCCTACGTTAACTCGCACACAGAACATGGAATTACAACCATTGAATTTTTTCATCCGCAAGGAAACTCTTTACCCGGCAAACTACTCAATGCCCTGGCACAGGAAATCCATTATGCAGGAACGCATGATACCAAAGTGGTCATATTAAAAAGTGCCGGAAACGGAGCTTTTTGTGGAGGTGCCAGCTTTGATGAACTGATCGCAGTAAAAAATGAAAAAGAAGGATTTGAATTTTTCTCTGGCTTTGCCAATGTAATAAACGCGATGAGAAAATGCACGAAATTAATAATCGGACGAATACATGGAAAATGCGTTGGTGGAGGGGTAGGCCTTGCTGCTGCTGCAGATTACGCTATCGCGATAAAAGAATCAGAAGTGAAATTAAGTGAACTTTCTCTCGGCATCGGCCCGTTTGTTGTTGGTCCGGCTATTGAAAGAAAAATCGGTACCTCTGCTTTTAGCCAGCTTTCAATTGATGCATCGCTTTGGAGAAACGCCGATTGGGCAAAACATAAAGGGCTTTTTGCAGAAGTTCATCAATCTGTTCAAAATATGGACGAAGCAGTTTACAGATTGGCAAGTTCTTTGGCTCATACAAGTCCTGAGGCAATGGCAGAAATGAAGAAAATGTTTTGGCACGGAACTGAAAACTGGGATTCTCTTTTAAAGGAAAGGGCTGCAATAAGTGGAAGGTTGATTTTAAGCGATTTTACCAAAAAGGCGCTTGGAGACTTTAAACAAAAGATCAACGGGTAATTCTTTATTTTTATGAAATAATTTCAATTGATTTTATGCAATGGCAGGGAAGAAGAGAAAGTTCTAATGTAGATGATCGCCGCGGAATCGGTGGCGGTGGATTGGCAATTGGTGGCGGCATAGTTGGGGTAATTTTTATCCTCGCAAAATTTTTATTGGGCGGAGGAGACGTCAATGATCTGCAGCAATTGGCGCCTCCACAACAACAGCAAATGACCGAGGAACAAAAAGCTGCTGAAGATAAAGAAGCTTCTTTTGTGAAAGTGGTTTTGGCAGATACTGAGGATGTATGGAGTAAATTATTCAGTGACATGGGAAGAACTTATACAGATCCAACACTCGTTCTGTTTAATGGAACTACAACTTCCGCATGTGGGTATGCAAGTGCTCAAACAGGTCCATTTTATTGCCCCGAAGATGATAATGTGTATATCGATCTTTCTTTTGCACAACAGTTAAGAGATCAGTTTGGTGCAAGCGGCGAATTTGCAATGGCATATGTTGTGGCCCATGAAGTCGGCCATCACGTGCAGGACTTGCTGGGTATTACAGATAAAATGCAACAGTTGCAACAGCAGCTAAACCAAACTGATTATAATAAATATTCTGTCCGACTTGAGCTCCAGGCCGATTTTTATGCAGGGGTTTGGGCACATTATGATCAGCAAATGAAAAATGTTATTAAGCCCGAGGACATTCAACAAGCATTAAACGCGGCAAATGCGATTGGCGATGATCGGTTGCAGCAGGAATCACAGGGAACTGTAACCCCTGATTCTTTTACCCATGGAACCTCAGCCCAAAGAATGTATTGGTTCAAAAAAGGTTATGAAACCGGCGATCTTGGCCAGGGAAATACTTTTGCAGCAGAAAGCTTTTAAAAACCTTTTCTATTCTTCTTCTGTTGATTTTGCCCCTTTTTTTATTTATAAATCTTTAAGAATGTATTTTAGAAACAGTTTCCTATTATTAGTTCTTTATTGTTTTTGTAAACAGGGAAAATAATGAATGGAAAGGATAGTTTTAAAATGAATATGTTTGTAGTATCAAAACACATTCACATGAAAATTATTTTTACCTTACTGTTTTCTTTATTAAGCGCATCTTTTGTTTTTGGTCAAACGCCGATGCCTACAACTGTGGAATATAACGGTCAAAAATATCCATGTTATATTACTGAATACAATTTGCCACCGAATGAAACTCAAGATGTAATTGTAAATAAATTAAAATCGGAAGGATATAACGCTGATAAATCGAAGGGCTTTTTGGTTTATAGAAATGCCCGCTTAAAGGATTTAAATGCTGATGAACCTCAGGATATTTTTTTTAAAATTGAAAGAAAAAGCCGAAAAGAAAAGGATAGAAGCATTGTCACAATGATTGCAACCAAAGCCGGATTAATTCCGGAAGATAGAGTAAAAGGGGCGAAAACAATATCGGCCATTGAACCTTCTGATAATAGTATCCCCTTTATTCAAAGTTTTCAAAGTGGTATGAATATGGCTTCTTATAATCTCGCTGTTTCTAACCAGGAAGAAGAAGTGACAAACGCCGAAAAAAAGCTAAAGAATTTGCAGAATGAACAAGATAAATTAGAAAAGAAAATCAAGAACTTACAAAATGATCTTGCAAAAAACAAAACTGACCAGCAAGATCAAACAGAAGAAATAGCTAAACAAAAAACAATTTTAGATCAAAAGAAAGCCGCAAAACCTGTTGAATAAAAAATAAAATTATTTCAACTTCCACCGGAATTCCTACAGCAATGGTATAAAAAAGTAGGAATTTTTACATCTTTTATTCTACGAAGCAAACCTGCACTAATGACTCTAAATATTCTGCTTTTTCTAATAACTGGTATTAGTTTTTATCATTTCTTTCAAAGCAATTGATAGTTCGAATCCTGAAGTAAAAGCCAGCGAAGGTTAAAATAAAAAGCTACAATTTATTCGCTTGTTTGAAACATTTTATCTTTATTATCCTTTCATTATTAATTTTAAAAAAAACCGCCATGTCACAAAGTGCAGATGAAAATTTTATGAAATCAGGATTGGTGCTGCCTCCTCCTCCCAAACCTGCAGGCGTTTATAAACCATTTCTGCAGGTAGATAATTTAATTTACGTTTCAGGGCATGGCCCTGTTTTAGAAGAAGAAATATTAATAAAGGGAAAAGTAGGATATGATATAAATGCTGAGGCAGCAAAGGTTGCAGCCCGGCAAACCGGCTTAACCATTTTAGCTACATTAAAAGCCAATCTCGGAAGCCTCAATAAAATAAAAAGAGTAATAAAAGTTTTTGGAATGGTAAACAGCACTTTAAACTTTGAAAAACATCCTTTTGTTATAAATGGCTGTAGTGAGTTGTTTGCAGAAATTTGGGGAAGTGAAAATGGAGTAGGTGTTCGTAGTTCAGTAGGAATGGGTTCTTTACCAGACAATATACCTGTCGAAATTGAAGCAGTGTTTGAACTTTCTGAAGATGTAGACGAAGTGGTTATTACCGAATCAGTAACCGAAATAGAAATAGAAAAAGATGCGTGAAAAAAATCGCAATGTCCGGCTGATTTGAATAGGACGCAGATCTTCAAAAAATTCCGATACTTAAAAAAAGAGAGATTATTTTGAGTAACGTGTACAAAAACCGCGGTAGGTTTTTAGAAAATCCATGCCCGGTAAAGCCACTTTTTTTATCAATTTTTATTTTGGTAAAGTTGGTGCATTGAGGTTTTGAGAGCTGGATACAGATTTTTAAAAATAGCGTAATTCTCTTCATGCTTTTTGTGATTTGCCAAATCCGGCTCTACTAATTGATTAATATCCGGTTTGAAAGCCTTATAAGAGTCAATTACTTTCATCGCTTTCATGTTCAACAATGCTGCGCCAACTGCTGAAGAATCTTCAGTTTCTATTACAAAAATTTTCTTTCCTGTTATGTCAGCTAATAATTCAATCCACTTTTTTGTATTGATAAAACCACCGCCCACAATCAGTTTTTCAATTTTTTCTGTAGAAGATTCTACCATTTTTAAAACCTGGTTCATAGAATAACAAATACCTTCTACCCCAGCCCGTAAAAAATATTTTTTGGTATGAAAAGGTTTTATTCCAAAATAAACACCGCTCGATTTTCCGTCCCAAACAGGCGCTCTTTCTCCATATAAATAAGGAAGAAAAATTAATCCATCACTCGCTGCAGGCACAGCATCTATTTCTTTAAAAAGATCCTGGTAATCTTTCTCTGATGCTTTTGAAATATCAAGGAAACTTTTAAAAAGCCATTGAACAATATTGCCGCCATTATTTACCGGGCCTCCGGATATAAAAGTTTTTTCGTCCATTATATAATTAAAGATCATCTCCTTAAAATTGTAAATAGGTTTTGGACTTGCAATTCTTACAGCCCCACTCGTTCCAATAGTTAAAGCGGCTGTTTCTTTTTCGATTGCATAGCTTCCCAAATTGGCCATGCAGCCATCACTTCCGCCGATACAGAATGATGTTTCGTGCGGAATATGTAACTCATCGGCAATGGATGTCGAAACATTTTTTCTTATAAAGTCAGTTGGTACAGGTTTTGAAAGTTGATCTGATTTTATTTCGCATAATTGCAAGGAAGCTTCGTTCCAATTCAAACTTTGAATATTAAATAAACCGGTAGCTGATGCGATAGAATGATCAATTTCATACACACCGAATAATTTATGCCAAATGTATTCTTTTATAGAAATGAATTTGAAAGCTGAATTAAAAACAGAAACTTTATTTTCTCTTATCCAGATGATCTTGGATAAAGGAGACATCGCATGGATGGGCGTGCCGGTGGCTTTATAAATATTTTCTGCCTGAGTGGAAGAATGGATTTTCGCTGCAATTGCTTCACTCCTCGTATCTGACCATGTAATTAAAGGAGTGATAGGTTTATTTTTATTATCGATTACAATTACGCCATGCATTGCACTACTCAGACTTATTGAAACCGGTGCATATTTTACATCATCGACTATTTTTGTAATTACCTCAATAAATGCTTTTAGAAGCATTTGAGGATCCTGTTCAGAATAGCCAGGTTTAACATTCGTGGAAGAATAGTATAATTGAGAATCTGAAACAATGGTTCCTTTACTGGCTATTGCAATTGCTTTGGTACTGCCTGTACCTATATCAATTCCGATAAAATACGGTTCTTTATCCTTAACCATTATCAAATAATTTTTCTGTAAATAATTTTCTTTTAGGAAAGAGTTTTTAAAAAGGATTGAGAAAAATATAGATTTTTGTGTTTACAAATCACCAAAAAATATTCTTCACTAAATCCGGAACAAAGGTATTATATTGCCCTTTTACTTAAAGCGGGGCATTCAAAACGTTTTATTGCCAGGCAGTGGCGTTCAGTTCCATGAATGTATTTATCAATACACTGTAAGACATACCAGTTAAATCTGCGTCTTAAAAAATCGCTGACATTTCAATTTAATTCTCAAAATAATTTTTTACATTTCCCTTGTTAATAAGCTTATAAGCAGAGAGTATGTTTAAAAAATTGACTTTAATTATTTCAACCGTTTTATTTTCTCAATTTTCATTTAGTCAGTTAAATGATTCAATTCATCATCATTTTTCATTTAGCTCGACAGGCGTTTATAATAAAACGAAAGATCAGAAATCTTTTGTCTTGAATAACGCGGTATCATTCGGGATTAATCGAAAAAAGATCGCGTTAAACACCGGGGCATCCTGGATTTATGGTATCCAAAATAAAGAGCTTTCGAATAATGATTTTTCAGCGACAGCGAACCTCGATTATTTGAAAGACGTTCAAAGATTTTATTATTGGGCCCTTGTAAACTATGACGAAAGTTATTCTTTAAAAATAAACTATCGTTTTCAATCTGGCGTTGGAGTTGGGTATACTTTCCTGAAGGAACCAAACTTTGATTTTGAGGTGAGCGACGGTTTTTTGTTTGAAACAAGTGATCTTACTGACCCTGTTATAGGAAAAGATGTATACCAAACAATGCGCAATTCATTAAGAGTAAAATATCGCTGGTCTTATAACAAAACTTTTAGCCTGGAAGGCGCCAATTTTTATCAGCCTTCGATAATTTCATTTAGCGACTATATAATAAGATTGAATAACAAACTTACCGTACAATTAAATAAATGGCTTGCTGTAAACGCGGCCCTTACCTATAATAAAATAAGCCGGACCAACCGGGAAAACCTCTTAGTCACTTATGGGCTAACGATTGATAATTATTTTTGAATAAAAATCCGCCAACTATTAAAAATCATTTTTGGCTAATCCTGATATCCATTTTTTGCCTTTTTAAGTTCTTTTTTAGAAGGACGACTCATAGCGTTGATAAACTCTAAAGTCTTCTCGGCAATCCTAACTACCAGATGTGAGAAAGGAGTTAGAGGACTGAGTTAATGGCAGTTCTGTGGTAAAAAAAACTCCCGTTTTTGCGGGAGCTTTAATTTTTTAATCCTGTGGGTTGGTTTTCTCAAGGATAGTTAGGCTGGTTTAAGGCCTGGTTTTCATGGGATAAATATTCTTCTCAGGTATTGGGATATCTTTCTAAAAGATATTGGGTTAAATTAAAAAAGAAGTTGACTGATATCAGATTTTATTTTTGGTTTTTCCGGGATTAGTGGAAATGGTTTTTTTTGGATATTTGATTCCGATATTATCGGAAGGTTCTTTTCAATGGATTTGGATTTTTGATTAATGTTTGTTGAACATCAATCAACTTCTGAGAACAAAGATAGAGCTTAGACAAGGCTTCACAAGAGGGCTATTGACTGTTTTTGCGCCTACTGAATTTACTGTTACAATCGTAATTTTACGAGAAAACATAATGAGATAAATACTTTCAAAAAAAACTTCCGCATTTTACTGCGGAAGCTTTAATGATTTAAACTGTGGGTTTTCAGTTTTTCATGGATAATGTAAAGCTGGATTAAAGCCTGGTTTTCATTGGGATTAAATATTTTTCTAAGGACCTGAATTCAAAAAAAGAAGTTGACTGATATCAGATTTTATTTTTGGTTTTTCCGGGATTAGTGGAAATGGTTTTTTCTGGATATTTGGTTCCGATATTATCGGAAGGTTCTTTTCAATGGAGTTGGATTTTTGATTAATGTTTGTTGAACATCAATCAACTTCTGAGAACAAAGATATAGCCCAACAGTAGGGTGCACAAGCGCAGTATTGACTGTTTTTACAAGTACTGAATTTACTGCCGTAATCGTATTATTACGGTCAGGGATATTCGTATATATACTTTTTGAAGATTAAATAGATTCAGAAAATGTCGCGCTTAATCTTCCAGCTTAGAATAAAAATGTCGCTTATTAGTTTCTTTACCGGGAATAATAAAATGATTGTACAATATTTTCATGCGGTTTTACAGTGGGTATTCCTTATTGAAAGCGAAACAAACGAAGCCAAATGAATAAAGGATAACGTTAATGAACAAACGCAATTATACTTTCTTTTTATAGTTCAACACGGCCCATGCATTTAATACTACCGCCATAATTGCTACAACTTCCAATTGCGGCAAAATGTCTTTAAAGCCGCTCCCCTTTAGCATTACCATTCTTATCACAGTCACAAGATAGGCGAGTGGATTGAGTTTGGTGATCAACTGCGCCCAGTGCGGCATGCTTTCAATAGGCGTAAATAAACCGGCAAGCAATATAAAGATCATCACAAAAAAGAACATGATGAACATCGACTGCTGTTGTGTTTCGCTGTAAGTTGACACCAACAAACCGAAACCTAAAATGGCCAGCAGGTAAACAGAAACAAAAACATATAGCACCAAAAGGTTTCCCTGGGGAACAATATGATAAAGAAAATAAGAAAGAATTAAACCGAGCGTGAAAACTACATTTGCTAAAATCCAAAATGGAATTAGTTTGGCAAGAATAAAATCTCTTTTACGGATGGGCGAAACATTGATCTGCTCGATGGTTCCTATTTCTTTTTCTTTTACGATATTGAGGGCAGTTAAAAATCCTCCAACTAAAGTAACCAGCATTCCAAGAATGCCGGGAATAAGCGAAAGCTCATAATTTCTTTGTGTATTGAACCAATCCAGTGGAACGACATTTATTCCTGATTCTTCTTTGCGTTTCATGGAAGCCACAAGCCCGACCACGATATCTTTATTATAATTGGTAAGAATTGTTCTGAGGTAACCCGCTCCTAGTCCTGCTTTGGTACCATTAATAGCATTGAATGCAATGAATATTTGCTGACTCCCTTCGCGCACAAGATTTCTTTCAAATCCTGCGGGTATTTCCAAAATCACATCAGCCTTATCGGTTTCAACATATTTATACGCCTCGTCAAAAGTGTTGTCATAATCTATCAATCGAAAATATCCTGAAGAAGTTATATCAGACAACAACTTTCGTGAATCGACGGAATGATCATGATCTACGACAACAAGGTTTATATTTTTAATTTCAAAATTTGCAGCAAGTGGAAGAATGATAAATTGCATGATTGGCATAATGGTAGCAATCCGCAAAATGATTTTATTACGGAATATTTGCCGGAACTCTTTTTGCAATAAAATTTTCAACGTTCTCATTGCAACCTGATTTTAAATTTTTTCAAACTCACCAGGAACAGCACTAATGTTATGACCGCCAATATCAATGTTTCTTTCCACACGGCTGAAAATCCTGCTCCCTTGATCATTACATTTTTTACAATGATGTAATACCATTTGGAAGGGATGACGTTGCTAATAAGTTGAAGTGCATAAGGCATATTTTCTATCGGAAACATAAAACCTCCCAACATCATTGCGGGCATCATCATCCCCACCAAAGAGATCAGCATGGCGACTTGCTGGGAGGATGTTTGTATCGAAATCAAAATGCCCAGCATGAGACACGTGAGGATGAACAAAGTACTTTCTGCAAGAAGTAAAAGCAGATTTCCTTGCACGGGAACATCAAGCACAAACACACTCAAAAGTAAAATGGAAATAAGATCTATCAGCGATAGAATGAGATAAGGCGCCGCTTTCGAAATAATTATGGTCCATGGCTTCATGGGAGAAACCAGCAACACTTCCATCGTTCCTGTTTCTTTTTCTTTTACAATAGCAACCGCAGTCATGAGCACACAAACCAATAGCAACACCAATGCCATCACACCGGGAACAAAATTAGGCGCACCTTTCAATTCAGGATTGTAAAGCATCCGCGTTTCAGGAATGATCCGGTAAGGAACTTGTTGCAATTGATTTTGCTCAGCCTCATAATTTTGAATAATATTGGTGAGATACGAAACGATTTGGTTGGAAGCATTGAGGTCAGATGCATCACTAATGATCTGGATTTGCGCTTCTTTATTTTCTGCAAGATTTTGAGCAAACTTCGCCGGAAAAACAACCGCTTCTTTTATGTCTCCTTTTTTAAAGGCAGATAAAAGCTGTTCGTGAGTCAAAAGATTTTTTTCAATTTCAAAATAGTGGCTGGCGCCAATTTTAGTGATTATCTGTTGCGAAGCGTAATCTTTTGCATAATCTACAATTACAATTTTTGTGTTTTTTATTTCATTAGACAAAGCAAAACCAAACAACAAAACCTGCACTACCGGCATGCCGAAAAGAATCAGCAGCACACGCCTGTCACGCAATACATGTCTGAATTCTTTTCTTACAAATGATAAAAACTGTTTCATTTTACTGGTTTATTCATTTCGTTTGGCTCCACGTGCCAATTCGTAAAAAACTTCATCCATCGTTTCAACATTAAATTTCTTTTTCAATTCACCGGGCGCATCAAGCGCAGCAATCTTACCATCAACCATTATGCAAATGCGGTTGCAATATTCAGCTTCGTCCATATAATGCGTGGTTACAAAAACAGTAATACCCTTGTCAGCCGCACCATAAATCAAATCCCAAACCTGTCTTCTTGCGGCCGGATCCACACCACCGGTTGGTTCATCTAAAAAAACAATCTTGGGATCGTGAAAAATGGCTACAGAAAAAGCAAGCTTTTGTTTCCAGCCGAGAGGTAAATCTTTCACCAGTTTATTCGCCTGCTTTTGCAAACCCAAATCGTCAATCAAAGTTTTACTTCGGTCTTGAATCTGCTGGTCTGACAAACCATAAATGCCACCAAAAAACTGCAGATTTTCCAACACAGTAAGATCTTCATACAAAGAGAACTTTTGGCTCATGTAACCGATATTCTTTTTTATATTTTCCGCTTTTTTGTAAACGTCAAAACCTGCTACAGTGGCTTTTCCGGAAGTTGGATTGGATAAACCCGTGAGCATCCGCATTGCAGTGGTTTTTCCTGCACCGTTGGCGCCCAGGAAACCAAATATTTCACCTTTAAAAACTTCAAACGTTATTTCATTCACTGCAGTGAAATCACCATAACGTTTGGTCAGTTTATCTGTTTGTATAACTACTTCCGGCATTCTCTATTTCAAAAGTTTTATGAAAGAATCTTCAACACTTGCCTTTATCTGCTTAACTTCCACATTTTCCAGGCCTTTGCTCTTCAAATAATTTTTTAAATCTTTTTCAAATTCCTCCGCGTCTTGCGATTCCGCTGCATCTGTTACCACATGCGCATATTCTCCAAAAGAATAGCTGGCTTTCGCTTTATCGAATCCTGAAAGTTCTTTAAGCAGGGTCCACATCTGTTTAGCCTTTACTGCAAATAATTTATCAGGATAAGCAGCAGAAATATTTTCCGGTGTATCAATCGATAAGATCTTTCCATTTTGAATCAAAGCAATTCTATCACAAAGGTCAGCTTCATCCATGTAAGGCGTGGAAACTAAAATGGTAATCCCCTGCTTTTGCAACCGTTTCAACATTTCCCAGAATTCTTTTCTTGAAACAGGATCTACACCAGTTGTCGGTTCATCTAGAAATAAAGCCGTGGGCTTATGAATGAGCGCGCAACACAAAGCGAGTTTTTGTTTCATTCCGCCGGAAAGTTTGCCGGCGCGCCTTTTTTTAAAAGGTTCCAATTGCACGTAAATATCTTTGATGAGATCATAATTTTCTTTCACAGTAGTTTCAAAAACGGTTGCAAAAAAATCCAGGTTTTCTTCAACGCTCAGATCCTGGTACAGTGAAAATTTACCGGGCATATATCCAACGGTATTTCGTATCGATTTGTAATCTTTTACCACATCAAAACCCTCTACTGTCCCACTTCCGCTGTCCGGCAATAATAAAGTTGTCAGCATTCTGAAAATGCTTGTTTTACCAGCGCCGTCAGGGCCGATGAGGCCAAAGATCTCCGCTTCTTTTACAGTAAAAGAAACATGATCTACTGCCAGCACTTCCTTTTTTTTGCCGTATGTTTTTACAAGGTCTTTTGCCGAAATCATAATTACTTTTTACCAGTAAACGAAACTTCTCCGTACATTCCTATTTTGAGATAGCCATCATTCTTCACACTAATTTTAACTGCGTAAACCAAATTAGCGCGTTCATCTTTTGTCTGAATAGTTTTTGGAGTAAACTCTGCCTTATCATTGATCCATGTTATCGTTCCGTCATATTCTTTCATTTTTCCTGATTGATCATCGACCAAAACTTTCACCTTCTGTCCGAGTTTTATTGAAGTAAATTGATCACCAGTTATGTATGCGCGCAAGGTTATCGTCGAAAGATCTGCGATGGAATAAAGCGGTTTGCCAACAGTTGCCATTTCATCTTTTTCCGCAAATTTTGTCAACACCGTTCCTGTAACAGGATTAATAATTTTTGATTTTTCCAACTGGTCATTGACTTGTTGAATTTGTATGTACAAAGGATTTACTTCGGAAGAAATGCCTGAATGCTGAGTTCTAAGCGCGGAAGTTTGAGCGGCACCTTGTTCATTAACAGCTTTCAATTGTTGTTGGGCTTCATCAACCTGCGCGTTAATATCATCCAATTGTTTTGGCGTAGCCGCATCGGCTTTTACCAAATTCTGAACTCGTGCTTGTTCATGTTTCAGATAATCAAGGCGGCTTTGTATTACCGCAGCCTGCTGTTTAAACTGCTCTGTTTGGGCAGCTATATCAGGAAGCTTTGCGCCTGTTGCTTTTATCTGTGCCTCCAGTTGTTTCTTTTTTAAATATAATTGGGTGGTATCGATGTAACCAACTTGCAGGCCTGAATCCAGTGTTTCCCCCTCATCAATGTTGAATACTTCTATTACGCCGTTGGCTTCCGCCGGCACCATAATTTCTGTGGCTTCAAAAGTTCCAGACGCATCATAATCGTCTTTCTTATTATTGCAAGCCGAAAATAAAAGTGACAACAAAAGAATGCATCCGGTCAATTTTAAAATTTGTGAATTTCGTTTTATCATTTCTTTTCGTTTTATAAAACAGTAGAATTTTTTATCCTGGTTTTTACTCATTCTCCAACCGTGTTTCGTTGATTGTATTCTGCCACAAGCAATTGTACCTGGTGTATAATTTTATTTTGCGTTGCCTTATTTTCCGCGTTTACTTCACGCAGATAATCGCTGCTGGTGATAACTCCGTAATCTAATTGTGCAAGTGCTGTTTCTTTTATATGTTTCCGAAGCGGAATGATCTCTTCATCAGTCTGAAGCATTTTTTCCAGCTTTTGTCTGTCTTCATTTTGCTGTTGCAAAGCCACTTTGGTATTGAAGAGAAAAGTCTCTTTTTGAACTGAAACATTTTGCCTGTTGAGATTAATCAAAGACCGTTCATTTTTCAACGTATAAAACGCGGTAATAGGAAAAGTAAATCTTAATCCACCGATATAAAAAGGGTCGAAATTGTTACTTAAAATGTTGAACGCAGGTTTTCCAAAACCGCCTTGTACAAAAAAACTGATTTTAGGCCGGTTGCGTGCGCTGAGTAAATTATTTTGCGCATCAAAAATTTTGTTTTGGAAATCAAATAGCTGCAATTCGGGGCGGTGGATATTTTGTGAAGCATTAATGTTTGGAGGTATTACAAAAACGGTATTCGTATCAATTTGCCTGTGAATAAAAAGCCCAAGCATATCTGTAAATGCTTTTTTGTTTGATTGTAATTCCAGGGTTTGTTCATCAGCATTTAATAACTCCGCTTTTAATAAATCAGCGCTGCTTTTGAGGGCTGTTCCGTTTGCGATTGCGGCATTTATTTTATTCAATCCTAGCTGAATATCTTTCCTCATGAGTTCATTTTGTTTTTGCTGCGCCTCTACAAGCAATACTCCAAAGAACAACTGGTTGATGCGGTCTTTTAATTTGTACAATTCCACCTTCAGCTTTTGCTGGTCGACAACAGTAGAAGCCTCTTCCAATTTTTTTTGTTCACGAATCACTCCTCCATCATAAATTGGCTGATTTACTTCCGCGTAAACCCTATACTGGTCTTTCGTAAGAACCGGAACTCCCGGAATTGCTTTAGGAAATTGTGTTACATCTGATTGATAAGTTGCCTGGCCGGAAATATTGATCTGCGGCAAAAAACCTTTTGAAATATTTGCAATCGTATATTCATTGGTTTTTTCAATAAGCAAGTGTTGCTTTATCAAGGGGTAATTTTGCTGTGCAAGAAAATAGCACGAATCAAGGGTTAGTGAATTTACTTGTGCTGCCGCAATTCCACCCGAAAGGATCCAACAGGCTGTAAGAAAAGTTTTCATTTTTTTCATTTGCTTTAATCATTTGATTAATTAAAAAGCAAAATTTTTATTTCGCTTTCAACATTGCTTTCACCCAAACCGGAATCAACTTTTTCCTCTCTTTCAAAACTGCATCAAGTTCACTTTTAGTCGTTGCTGCAATAAGACTGAAAGCCGGTTTTGCCACAAAAGGAAAAATAGTCATTCCAAGTATGTTCATTAAAAAATGTATAGGATTTAAATCCGGTCTTTTTTCCTTTAATTGCTGTATAAAACTTATTCGACTGTTGATTTTTTGCAAAGGCAGGATTTTCTTTATTGCATCAGCATGTCCCTTCATTTCACTTAAGACAAAAAGAGGTAATTCGGGATTTTCCGTAAGTACATCAATATAATTGGAAACCATCAATTCAATTTTTGTTTCCAGTTTGGTTGAAGAATCATTAATAATCTTAAGCAAAACACCAAAAAATTGTTGAACTTTCTCCTGCATCACCTGGTGAAATAATTTCTCTTTACTTCGGAAATAATAATTGAGTAAAGCAAGATTAATTCCGGCTTCTTCCGCAATATCACGTGTTCGGGTGGCCGAATAACCTTTTTGCAAAAAAACTTTTCGTGCAGCTTCCTTTATTTTTTCTTCAGTAGAAGTATCTGTTTGTATGCGCGATTTGGTGGGCACGATGAGTTTTTATTAAAAGTTTTTACAAAATAAAAATTAATTTTTGATTTAACCAAATATTTTAATCATATGTTTTAATCATACTTTAAAACAAATATATTTGACTGTAAACCTTCCCTGAATAATAAAAATCTGTCATTATTAATAACTCTAATTAGTTCTCCAAAACCAATTTTTGTATTATCTTACGCGGCTGAAACAACCACAATGAGAAAAAAAGAAACGTTTCCTAAGTTTAGTGATGATTATCATGAAAATATTGAAATGCAGAATAATTTTCTCTTAATGAAAATTATGCTGGAGTCGGATGCAAAAATAAGTTCCTCTCATCCTCAAACACCTGAAATGAGAAACAGCTTTTTGAAGTTTGTGATAAAAAACAAATTGCATCTCAACTTTTCCAATAAAGTAGCAGATTTGCTTGGAAATCCTGTTTTTGCAGATGAAAATGAACTTGACAAAGAAGCATTCAAAGTTGAATACAAACGATTAAAGAACCTGTTGTATTCTCATTCCATAAAAGTGGAATTTGATAAAAAGTTAAATGACCGGCTTAAATACAATTTTATTACAAAAGAATTGTTTGAGTTTGAAACTGACCAGAATCCGGAACTACCCATGAGGTTTTCCTACGAATTTTTTCACAGGGATTTTGAGATTGAAGTAAGGGAAGGTGTTGATTTTTTTATGGGTGATTTTTTTGAAAATGAGTTGCAAACGGAAGGTGATTATGGCATTGATATTTTTAGGTGTCCAAAAACATCCGGAGTAACAAAGGAAAAATTTTTGAAAGAGATCGATTCCGTATATCCTCTGTTTTATCAAATAAATGATTCCTCATTTACTATAGAAAAGGTTGAAACAGATACAAAACTCGTTAAAAGCAATTTTGAAGGCACCGCTTATTGTGAAGGAAATTTAGCGTATACAGTTCAATATCCGGATGGCGATAATCGCAGAATAGCAGGGCGGTTTAAAATTTGGTTTTCATTACAATACATTGGTTTTCTTGTGAGCTATTATGAAATTGCCGGATTGAATTTACCCGCCGATTCGTCTGCAGTTATTAAATAAAAAAAGCTGCAGAAATTTTTTTCCACAGCTATTCTCCCTGCCAGCAAACTGACAAATATTTAAGTTTTTTATTCTACTGGTACATTTTACTGAGTACATCTTTTAATTGTTGTACGTTCTGAGAAGTGCTGGTAGTACTTGCAAAAAGAGTTTTTGCATTTTCGTTTTCGCCATAAAATGCCTGATTGGCGTTTTCATCAATGCCTATTACAGAACCGCCTAAACTGATTCCTGCAAAAAGGCCTTTACTTCTTGAGTACGAATAAACTTCAGCCTCCAGCTTCGTGTCTGTGCTCGCAGTAGAATTTCTTCCAAGTGGACCGGCGGTAACAGAAACATCGCCACCAAGTTGAACGCTTCTTTCACCAATATTTTGCAAGGTCTCCCGGTTTTTAAAGATCAAAACAAGGTCAACTGATTGGATCCCTGCCTGCAAACCTACACTTCCACCGGTAATGGTTACAAATACGGGATCGCTCCAGCTTCCGTCCCGCAATTTCACCATTGCAATTCCTTTTCCTCTCTTTCCTCCAACCACAAAACCCGCATTTATTAATTTAGGAACTACAATAATTCCCTGTGTTATTTCCATAAGTTCCTGAGGAATTTTCTCCTTCATCTGGCCGAAATCCTGTAACACTTTAATGCTCGCATCAATCTTGTCCTGTTCTTTTTGTTTGTCCTGGCTTTTCACTGAAGTGAAAGAAAACGATAATAGAAGAAGGGATAACAAAAAGGGAAAAAATTTAGAAGTTTTCATAAATAGGTATTTTAAAGATTTATAATTTAGAAAAGGAGTTACAAGATTAATGCCGTTTAATGAATTAAAGATTTAGGAAACTATTTATTTACCTGTTTCTTACGGATTAATTTAAACATCAGCCTTTACCTCAGAGGGAAGAACAAAAAAAGCCACCTCAGGGAGGCAGCTTTTTAAAGCTTCTTTATTTTTACTTACAGATTATTCGTCTTGAGCTTCGGCTCTAGGAGCGTCATCAGGTTCTGAAGCAACAGCTTTTTCTTCGGCAGCCTTAGGAGCATTTGTTTTTTTCACAAATGCAGGGCGGCTTGCAGCTCTTGCTTTCTTATGATTCTCCTGCCTTTTGGCAAATTCAGAATCATGCTCACTGCTCCATTTGGTAAATTTTTCCATAGCAGCAGCTTCGTCAAATAAGCCAAGTGATACACCACGAAGCAAATGCTTTAGGTATAATACACCTTTAAAACTTAAAATACGACGCACGGTGTCGGTTGGTTGAGCACCTTTGTGCAGCCATTCCAATGCCTTTTGACGATCTACCTGAATTGTTGCAGGTACTGTCAAAGGATTGTAAGAACCAAGTTTCTGAATAAATTTGCCATCGCGTGGACTACGGGAATCTGCAACTACTATAAAGTAAAAGGGCCTCTTCTTTGAGCCATGTCGTTGCAATCTCATTTTTACAGCCATAAAAAATAGAAATTTTTTTGGGTTGTGATTAAATTGGGTTTCTAAAAAGGACAGCGAAGATACGCTGAGTATATGAAAAATACAAAAGAATATCGGGCTTTCCTAAAAAAATTACGATTTCTTAATATACTCCTGATTTTTTTCAAATTTTTTATAAAATTACCTTCTCCCCATGCCAGCCAGCTTTCCCATTGGCATCTTATTCATCATTTTCATCATGTTTTTCATCTGCTCGAATTGCTTCAAAAACTGGTTTACCTCAGCGATATCTTTTCCGCTTCCATTGGCAATTCTTTGTTTACGGCTGGGATTTATCACATCCGGATTACGCCTTTCTTCTAAGGTCATGGAATTAATGATAGCTTCAATTCCTTTAAAGGCGTCATCGTTGATGTCAATATCTTTTATTTGTTTGCCCACTCCGGGTATCATTCCCATAAGATCTTTAAGGTTTCCCATTTTTTTTATCTGCTGCAACTGGGTCTTAAAATCTTCAAAGTCGAATTGATTTTTTCGAATCTTCTTTTCAAGTTTGGCTGCCTCTGCCTCATCAAATTGTTCCTGTGCTTTTTCTACCAGGCTTACAATATCGCCCATTCCCAAAATTCTTTGGGCCATGCGTTCCGGATAAAACACATCAAGTGTATCCAGTTTTTCGCCGCTGCTTACAAATTTAATAGGTTTGTTTACAGTATATTTAATAGAAATAGCAGCGCCACCACGTGTATCGCCATCTAATTTCGTAAGAACAACTCCTGTATAATTCAGACGTTGGTTAAATGCTGCCGCCGTATTTACCGCATCCTGGCCGGTCATGCTATCAACAACAAATAAAATTTCTTTGGGATTTAATGCATTTTTGATATTCGCCACCTCGGTCATCATCACTTCATCAATGGCAAGGCGCCCGGCAGTATCTATTATTACAACATTCTTATTTTTTGTTTTCGCTTCTTTCAATGCGTTTTGGGCAATCTCAACCACATTTTTATTTTCAGGTTCACTGTATACTTCTACATTTATTTGCGAACCCAAAACCTTTAATTGCTCTATAGCCGCAGGCCGGTAAACGTCACCCGCTACCAACAAAGGAGATTTACCTTTTTTTGTTTTAAGATAATTAGCCAGCTTCCCGCTGAAAGTTGTTTTACCACTGCCTTGTAAACCAGCGATTAAAACAATAGCAGGATTGCCACTCAGATCCAGATCTGTTTCAACCCCTCCCATCAAATCAGTGAGTTCATCTTTTACAATCTTCACCATTAACTGGCCGGGGCTTACTGCATTAAGTACTTTTTCACCTGCGGCTTTTTCCTTTATCGAATCGGTAAATTCCTTGGCAATCTTATAGTTCACATCCGCATCAACCAACGCACGGCGGATATCTTTTACTGTTGAAGCAATGTTTAGTTCTGTAATTCTTCCCTGACCTTTTAAATTCTTAAAGGCACTATCCAACCGGTCGCTTAAAGAGTCAAACATATTTTTGAGTATTGAATTTTCTTAAAATGATAAAAAAAGTGAACATACAATTATATTCACTTCAGCTTTGCAAATTTACAAAAAAGTTACTTTTATTTTTTAGGAGAAATGTTACTTTCAACGCAGCAGCGACAGTGAACCAACAAATAGTAAAGATTTTTATTTTCTTGTGAAATAATCAATCATATCTGCATAATAACTTTCTTGTCGAACCATGTTAAAATTTTTCATTTCCGGCGCATTAATTCCTTCTTCGATAATCAATTCACGGTTGGTTATCACTCTTGCTTCATCCCATAAATCTTCATTGATAAAAGATTGTAATGTTTTTGCTCCGCCTTCAACCAACACGCTTTGAATGTTGTTTTCATAAAGAGAAGCCAGCATTTTTTTTAAAAAATCATTTTTCCCAAGTTCGATGTATTCAATATTTCCTTCTGAAGCATTTTTAGATAAATTATAAATGATTGTCTTTGCTTCATCGTTAAAAACTTTTGAAGATGTTGCCAATTCAAGCTTTGGATCAATAACAATTCTTACAGGATTTTTCCCTTTCCATAACCGATTCGTCAATGCAGGATCATCTTTTAAAACCGTATTTTTCCCCACCAGGATTCCTGCTTCTTCACGGCGCCATTTATGGACAAGGCGATTGCTGTAATTATTGCTGATAAAAACTCTTTCGTTTTCTAAGCCGATTTTCCCGTTTGCACTTTGCGCCCATTTTAAAATAATATAAGGCCGGTTTTTGCTGTGAAATGTAAAAAATCTTTTGTTCAGTTCCCTGCTTTCGTTTTCCAGAATTCCTGTAATCACTTCCACTCCTGCATTTCGTAACCTTTCAATTCCTTTGCCGTCCACTTCTTCATAAATATCACGGCAACCAATAACGACCTTTTTTATTTTCTGCTGAATGATCAGATCAGAACACGGAGGCGTCTTTCCAAAATGGGAACACGGTTCCAGGGAAACATACATCGTACTCTTTTCTATCAGCGGTTTATTTTCATCAGAAACGTTTTTGATACAATTTACTTCCGCGTGCGGTTCGCCATATTGTTGGTGATATCCTTCGCCAATAATTTTATCATTATATACCAAGACGGCTCCCACCATTGGATTTGGCGCCACATTTCCAGCTCCCAATTTTGCCAGTTGAATGCACCGGCTCATATATTTTTCATCAGTAGTCAAAGGAATTATTTTAAAATTATTGCTTCACAAAATAATTAAGTTTGTGCTAATGACAACAGGCGACGTTTATAACGATTTTGTAAACAACTTAAAAACCATTTACGACGAACGGGAAGCCGGTAATATTGCAGATTGGGTTTTTGAAAAAGTTACCGGATCAAAAAAATTAGAAAGAAGATTAAATAGAAATGGTCAACTTAAAGAAACTGAATTATTGGAATTGCAAAATAATCTCCAACAATTGCTCGCACACAAGCCCGTACAGTACGTTTTGCAGGAAGCGTGGTTTTATAAAATGAAATTTTATGTAGATGAAAATGTATTGATTCCGCGTCCTGAAACTGAAGAATTGGTGGAATGGATTGTTAATGATGCGAATGAAAAAACAAGTAACAGTAAACCAACAAATATTATAGATATTGGAACCGGAAGCGGTTGTATTGCTATTTCATTGAAAAAAGAATTAAGAAATGCAAATGTTACAGCAATTGATAAAAGTAAAAAAGCATTGAAGTAGCGAAAAAAAATTCATCGGAGTTGAATGCTGGACGTTGATTTTATCCAACTCGATTTTTTAAATAAAGAAGAATGGAACTCCCTGAAGAAATACGATGTAATTGTCAGCAATCCGCCATACATCCCGGTAAAAGAAAAAGCATCAATGTCAAAAAATGTTACGGAATATGAACCAGGAATCGCGCTGTTTGTCGAAAATAATGATCCGTATATTTTTTATAAAAAAATTGCACAATTTTCAAAGTCACATTTAAATCCAAATGGAAAAATTTATGTCGAAGTGCATGAAAATTATGCAGCAGATGTAAAAAAGATTTTTGAAAATGCCGGATTTACATCAGAAATAAAAAAAGATATTTATGGAAAGGAGAGAATGGTAAAAGCATTTTAAAATCTTTTATTTTTTTACAGAAGCAGAAGTAGTTGCTCCAAGTTTTTTTGCCACTTCCATAATCTTTACAATATCGCCCCAGCTTACCAAAGAATCTGCATTAATAACTACTGCCGGTTTTGTCAAAGAATCGGCAATCGGCAAACGTGATCTCAGCATTGGTTCCAATGAATCGAAAGGAATTTCATCCTGGCCAATATAAACCTGTTTATTTTTATTGATGCTTACAATCACACTTTGCTTGGCTTTTGTTTCGCTGGTAGCGCGCGGATTGTTCATCTTGATCACATTTGGATTCGCCATCGTGGAAATGATCAAAAAGAAAAACATCAGGATGAACAGGATATCATTCAGCGGCCCGGTATCCAGTTCGGTATCATCGTTTCTAAATTTTTTTCTGATGCTCATTTAATTAATTCCTTAATTCTAAATTCTGAAATATTAATGGGTTGGCTCCTGTAAAATATCTACAAATTCCGCGCTGGCAATTTCCATTTTATTTTCAATGCGGTTGATTTGTGTTACAAGATAACTGTGACCTATATACGCTAATATACCAATGATAAGACCGGTAGCAGAAGTAATCATTTTAATATAAATACCGTCCGCAATTGTATTGGCAGTATACTCAGTGCTGGCGGCTATTCCTTTGAACAACGCCAACATTCCGATAATCGTTCCAAGAAACCCAAACAGCGGTGCAATACGTGCTACAATGGAAATGATAGAAAGATTTTTTTCAAGTTTATAAAGTTCGAGGGCACCAACATTGTCCATGCTTTTTTCTATTGCGTCAATCGGTTTGCCAATTCTCTGAATTCCTTTATCAATAATGCGCGCAACGGGGTTTTCGTTATTTTTAGAAAAACTTCTTGCTGCGGCCACATTCCCAGTTACTATATGATCGCGGATGATGCGCATAAAATTGTCGTCAATTTTCGCCGCTCTCTTTATCGCGATCAACCTTTCAAAAAAGAAATAAACAGCCGCCAAAAAAAGAATGCCGAGAGGAATCATCAGCACACCACCTCTTTCAAGGGTTTCCCATAAATTTTGTGTTTGGGTTGACGCAGGATGAGTTATCGCGGTTGAATCAATCTGCAGAAAAAATAAATCCATGTAAATTGGTTTAGTAACAAATGTAAAAAGTAATTTCAATTTTGGAAGATGAATAAAATCTTATAGGAAACTTTAACTAATTTGTTAACGCGCTATTCGCGATGCACTGTATCAATTGAAAAGGCAGGAATGCAAACGCTCCGGTATTCACATGGCTCTTTAAAGGATTGGAATATTGAACACGCGTTCCTTTTTTAACCAAAATACTTTCTCCTGCACTTACTATAACTTTATCTCGGTCAACATCAAATAATTTTTTTCCACGGCTCACCAAAGTGTACTCATCAAACTCAGGATTTTGATAAGGTTCGCTCCAGCCCGAAGGAGCAAGCATGTGTGCAATACTTAATTCATTAGTTTTTGTTGATGCAAGTCCGAAATGTTCTTCAATCAATTTTCCATCCGTTGTAGGAACGATAAAAGGGTTGTCTTGTTTAAAATAAGGCATTGGTTTTATTTTATTTCACACTTCAGTTTTTTCTTCCCAGATCATTGATAAATGAACGATAGTTTCTGCAGCTTTAGCCATATCATTTACACCAATCCATTCCAGCTTAGAATGAATTCCCTGCATGCCGGTAAAAATATTCGGACACGGCAATCCCATATAACTCAGTTTGCTCCCATCCGTTCCACCACGAATACTTTCAGTTTTTACTTTCAAACCTGCACGCTTTATCGATTCTGCCGCATAAGCCACAACCTCCGGGTTTTCATCAAGTACTTTTTTCATGTTGCGGTATTGTTCTTCCAAATGAAACTCTATGGAAGCACCATGATAATGGTTGGTAACTTCGTCGGCGATTGCTTTTAATCTTTCTCCTGATTCCTTTAATCTTTCATCATCGAAATCACGGATAATAAATTCTAATGTAGCTTTCTCAGCAATTCCTTCAAAATGTACCGGGTGAACAAAGCCTTCCTTTTTTTCTGTTGTTTCCGGCGACCATTCATTTTGGGGTAAAGCATGTAAAATTTCACCAGCAATCTTCAATGCATTCACCAGTTTATTCTTTCCATAACCCGGATGAGAAATCACTCCATTAATAATAATCTTTGCAGCATCAGCGCTAAAGGTTTCGTCTTCAAGGCTGCCGGCCTCGCCGCCGTCCATCGTATAAGCGAAGTTTGCTCCTAATTTTTTGATATCTGCTTTTGCCGTTCCTTCTCCAATTTCTTCATCAGGAGTAAATAAAATTTTTATCTCTCCGTGTTTCAAAGAAGGATTTTCAACCAAATATTTTGCCGCTTCCACAATTGCCGCCACACCGCTTTTATCATCTGCACCCAGCAATGTATTTCCGCTCGCCGTGATTATGTCACCTCCAATTTGAGTTTTTAAATAGGGAAAAGTAACAGTGGACAAAACCTGTGAAGAATTGTCAGGAAGGGTAATATCTTCTCCCTGGTAGTTTTTATGAAGGATTGGTTTTACGTTCGTACCACTACAATCCGGAGCCGTATCTACATGACTGCAAAAGCAAACAACAGGAATATTTGTTTTTTCTGAATTAGAAGGAATGGTAGCATACACGTAGCCATATTCATCCATTTCGGCATCCGCAATTCCGATTTGTTTTAAATCGTCAACCAAAATTTTACTTAATTTTTTCTGTTTTTCCGTTGATGGATGCGTTCCGCTTTTAGGATCGCTTTGGGTATCCACCCGTACATATCGCATAAATCTTTCGGCAATAGAATCTTTATTTATTTCAATTGACATGGGGATTCAATTTAGAAACGTGAAAATGTGAAACTATGAAAATTAACTTACAGTATCTTCCGGTAAAGCAACAAATATTACTGATTTTTATTTTTTCAATTTTCAGATGGCTTTTTTATTTGTATGGAATTAGTCATCCATCTCGCTCGGCTGCGGAAGCAGGAATAATATAATTTTCCAAATTTATTTGTCAGGATTTCTAAATGTGCTGCGACTAATGTCGCAAATGCTGAATACTTATTTAAATAAATTACTTTAGATACTTCAATACAAAAACAAAAGGCGGAAGCCCGCACCTTCATCATTAACCCGCACCTTCATCATTAAAAAGATAAGACAGGCCAATCTCAAATTTTTATAAACAATGGCTAATATTGAATAGAAAAAAGATGGCTGGTAAGCCTTTCCGT
Organism: uncultured Chitinophagaceae bacterium; assembly: GCA_963811285.1. Lineage (GTDB taxonomy): Bacteria > Bacteroidota > Bacteroidia > Chitinophagales > Chitinophagaceae > Ginsengibacter. The sequence continues at coordinate 242,201 of CAWEQV010000001.1, forward strand.
GAAAGAAAAGGTCCAATTGACTTTACACAAAAGTATGTGCGATGCGTGCACCGCTTATGAAAAACAAAGCAGAAAAATGGATGAAATTTTACGCCAACATAATCTTCATAACGAAAAGGCAGATGCCGTTAAAAACCCGGAATTAAAAGAAAAAATCAGCAAATCACTTGATAAATATATTGACAGATGAAAAAAATTGATGTTATTGTAATTGGAACCGGATCAGGCAGTATGGCGGCTCATCGTTGTGCAGCAGCAGGTAAAAAAACGGCAATCATTGATTCGCAATCCTTTTGGCGGAACATGCGCATTGACGAGGATGCGATCCGAAAAAAGTGTTGGTAGGTGTTGCAAATATTTTATCGCTGAATCAACAATTGCGCGGGAAAGGAATTAGTAAACCGCCAATTGTTTCATGGAAAGAATTGATGCAGTTTAAAGAAAGCTTTACAGAACCGGTACCGGCAAAAAAAGATAAAGAATTGAAAAATGCCGGTATTGCTACTTTTCATGGAAGGGCACAGTTTATTTCTCCAAATAGTTTGAAGGTGAATGATGAAGTGTTGCATGCAGAAAAATTTGTAATAGCCAATGGAGCCAGACCCAGGAGGCTTTCTATACCCGGGGAAGATTTGTTAATTGATAGTACTCAATTTTTAGAGCTACAGAATCTTCCCGATGATATTTTATTTGTTGGTGGCGGATATATTGCGTTCGAGTTTGCCAATATTGTCGCTCGGTTTGGCGTAAAAGCAACCATTGTTCACCGGGGAGAATTGCCTCTTGAAAATTTTGACACTGATTTGGTTACAATGTTGGTTAAGACAGCTAAAGAGCGAGGTATTCAAATCATATTAAACACTGAAGTAAAAAGTATCACAAAAGAAAATCATCGCTTTTCTGTTCATGCAACACAGCAAGGCAAAGAAATAACCTTTTCTACTACACTTGCAGTACATTCTGCAGGAAGAACAGCCGATATCGAAGATATGAACCTGGAAAAAATTGGTGTGAAAACGAATAAGAAAGGAGTAGCAGTAAATGATTATATGCAAAGTGTTTCCAATGAAAATGTGTATGCATGCGGCGATGCAAATGACAAAGGATTTCCGTTAACTCCTGTAGCCGCAAAAGAAGCGATTATTGCGGCAAGCAATTTATTAAAAGGTAATCACACCAAAATCAAATACGGTCAATATACCTTCCAACGTGTTTTCGATACCTCCTCTTGCGATGGTTGGACTTACAGAAAAGCAAGCAAGAAAGAATCATCTGAACTGCAGTATCAATTTTAAAAAAACTTCGCAATGGTATTCTTCCAGGCGACTCAATGAACAGGTATCAGCATTCAAAGTGCTTATAGATAAAGACACAGACCAAATTCTGGGTGCGCATCTTTTAGGAAATCATGCAGAGGAAACCATCAATATTTTTTCCCTGGCAATGAATAATGGTGTGAAAGCGAATGAACTCAAAAAAACAATTTTTTCTTACCCTACTAACGCTTCTAATGTTGTTCATATGTTGTAGCAGCAATTTTTCTTTATAGTAGGCTATTTATTGATTATTAAATTTGAATGAAGAAGCAGCGAAATTAAAATCAACGAAATTTGTTGATTTACCGGAACAAACCTTTATAATTCATTTTCGGAAATACAATTAAAAGTTATAGAATGACAAATCATTATTACAATTCAGAAGATTTAAAAAAATTTGGAAATATGGGCGAATTTCAAAAAAATCTTGCCGATAAATTTTTTGATTATTACGGTGAAGTGTTTAAAGACAGTGAGCTAACCGCGAGGGAAAAATCCTTAATCGCACTTGCAGTAGCGCATGCCGTTCAGTGCCCCTATTGCATTGATGCCTATAGCAATGATGCTTTTGAAAAAGGCTGGAGCGAAGCACAGATGATGGAAGCAGTGCATGTCGCCTGTGCCATTAGAGGCGGTGCATCATTGGTGCATGGCGTGCAAATGATGAATAAGGTGAAGGAAATAGCGATGTGATATTTGTATTTTAAAAAACCGGAAGGACAAGGAATGATTGAAAACGTAGTAAGTAAAGAAAGAAAAATATCATTAAAAGGTCAGCATCAAAAACTGGCGGATGCAACGGAACAATTAAGAATTCTGGAAAAAACAGAACCCGGTAAACCGGAACCTATAAGTTTTGAAAAGAAATTACAAAGTTCGGGCCTTTATCCTTTAAAGCCAACAGGCATCGAAATTTTCCAGGTGAATATCGGGAAAATGTGTAACCAAACATGCAAACATTGTCATGTGGATGCCGGCCCTGACCGCCAGGAAATAATGAGCCAGGAAACTATGAAACTTTGCCTCGATGTTCTGAAAGAAAATCCGGAACTTTCAACAATTGATATTACCGGCGGTGCGCCGGAAATGAATCCAAACTTTAAGTGGTTTGTCGAAGAAATTAATAAACTCGGGAGGCATATAATGGTTAGATGCAACCTGACTATTATCCTTGCCAATAGAAAATACAACGACCTGCCTGCTTTTTATAAAAAAAATAATATCGAAGTGGTTTGTTCACTTCCATTTTATACTCAAAACCGCACTGACAGGCAGCGTGGAAACGGCGTATTCGAAACAAGCATTAAAGCGTTAAAAATGCTAAATGATGAAGGATATGGAAAAGATGATAGTGGCCTTATTTTAAATCTTGTTTACAATCCCGCGGGTGCTTTTCTTCCACCATCGCAAAGTGCACTGGAACTGGAATACAAAGAAGTATTGTTAAAAGATTATGGAATTTATTTTAATAATTTATTCACCATTACTAATTTGCCCATCAGCCGCTTTTTGGATTACCTTTTGAAAAGTGGCAACTACGAAATGTATATGGAGAAGTTAGTTGTTGCTTACAATCCCTTGGCTGCAGCCAATGTAATGTGCCGCAATACTATTTCCGTTGGCTGGGATGGATATTTATATGACTGCGATTTTAATCAAATGCTTGAACTGAAAGTGAACAATGAACCAAATCATATTAGCAGTTTTAAGATGGATAATCTAAACAAAAGAAATATCATTACCGGGCAACACTGTTATGGATGTACAGCCGGAGCTGGTTCCAGTTGCAGCGGCTCTGTCGTCTAAAAAATATCTTATACTCTTTCAAAAGAAAAAATGTTCTTAATTGTTGCCCTACTGTGAGGACGAATCATTCTGAGATTCCTCTTTTGAAAAAGTTGAGAAATAAAAATCCAATGTATTTCTTTCTTTACTGTAAACAGAAAAAGCATCTATGAAAAATTCATAAATGCTTTTAAAAAATCTTGATTAAAATGAATTCCTTAAGGAGTAGAGGTAGAATCAGCAGCGCCTTTACCAATCAAATCCATAAACTGGTTAAGTTTGGGAGTGATGATGATTTCTGTACGCCTGTTCATGGTTCTTCCGTCAGGAGTATCGTTGCTGGCAATAGGATTGTATTCGCCACGGCCGCCGGCTGTGAGACGTTTGGGATCCACGCCAAAATTATTTTGTAAAGATTGTACTACTGAAGAGGCGCGCAACGCACTTAAATCCCAGTTGTTGCGGATGTTAGGTTTTGAAATGGGAACATTATCTGTGTTTCCTTCTACGAGAACATCGTAATCTTTATAATCAGTGATAATTTTTGCAATTTTTGATAAGGTTGAGCCGGCCCTGTCCGAAATTTCATAACTGCCGGATTTATAAAGCATATTGTCTGAGAGAGAAATGTAAACAACCCCTTTCAATACTTTCACATCAACATCCTGCATTTCTTCTTTACTCAACGATCTTGTAAGGTTATTGGTAAGAACCATATTTAGAGAATCGCTTTTGCTTTTTGAAGCAATGAGTTCCTGGATGTATTTATTGGATGCATTGATTTCATCTACCAGTTTGGAAACATTTACATTTCCCTGGCTGGCGGAAGTAAGGCATTTGTCAAGCGCATCCTGAAGTGATTTTACATGATTACGTTCAGAATTTATCTGGTCACGCAAGCCGGAAATAACCACAGTTGCATGATCCAGGTTGCCTTTGCATTCCTCACTTTCTTTTGTGAGCTCACTATTCCGGTTCATTAACTTGTTGTAGTTGGAATAAAGCGAGTTAAACTTTTTGGTACTTACACAACTTGTAGTACACACCATTGCTGTTGCGGCAATGATTAAACTGATATTAATTTTCACTTTTATGAATTTTGGAGTTACAAATAAGATTTTAAAAAAAATTTGCGGTAAGTTATTAATTTAAAAATAAATTAAGGTTCATAACTGAAATTAATTAGATTCTGTCGAATCTCCTGTCATTTTTCTTATTATCAGGAATTGTTGTAAGTGCATTTATTATTTTAATGGAAGCTAAATTCTTCTGCTTATTTATAAAAAATATAGGCTTTTAGTTTCTTTGCTTTTTTCATTTCGGAAGTGTATGCATTGGACAATGAAGCACCAACTATACTTCATCACCTATTCAGGCTTTACCCACATGAATAGGAATGGCTTAAGGTTTTTCACTATATTGAATATCATCTTGATATCAAAGGGTGTGGGAATTATTTAACAATTGGATTTTGAAGAGAAACTAAAGAAAAGTAAAAGACTGATGTCGACACACCCTAATCTGAACTGTAAAGGTTTATTCCTAAGAAACGCTCCCGAAATGGTTCACCAATCAGTTATTGCATCTGTTGAGCAGCCATAAAAAATCACCATTGTCAATGATAAAGTTTATTATTCAATCACTTAGAAAATGAAATAATGCAAATAGAAACTTTACAGGCAACTGCAGATGTTGCTTCCAAAAACCAACAAATTCTTTCCGTATATTTTATTTCAACTTCAAACACGGCAAAAAATTAAATTCGTTTTTTTAAACGAAACTTTTTACATTGCGTTAACAAATGCTTGATATGGGACAAATTGAACCAATCATAACTAAAGACTTTTTATTACTTCAAAAAGTTAAAGACGGAAGTAAAATAGCATTCAATCTCTTATTTGAAAAATACTGGCAAAAGGCCTATTCGGATGCGTATAAGCGCTTAAAAAACGAAGAAGATGCAAAAGACATCGTGCAGGAAATATTTACTAAAATTTGGGTAAACAGGCAAACACAAGACATCGAAAATTTTCCTGCTTATTTGCATGTTGCCATTCGCAATAATGTGATTAAATTACTTTCCAAACAAAAGGCCATTCATCCTTTTTTTGATATTTTAGAAAATATCCCTAAAAAAAATGCAGAAGCTGATTCAGATTTGTTATGGAATGAGTTTTTGCAATCTTATGAAGCTCTCCTTCAAAAGATGCCTGCAAAAAGGCAGGAAATTTTTCGGCTTCGTTATCATGAGAATCAAACCACCAAAGATATTTCACTCCAATTGGGAATTACCAGGAAAACAGTTCAAAACCAGCTTGGTAAAGCCGTACAATCTCTCAAAGTTGCTTTGCACATTATGAGCTTAGTCGGGCTAATTGTAATAGCAATAGCAACTAGATTTAATTGATCACACTTTTCTTAACTCTATAGAATAAAGCTGTTCCTTTTGGTAATCAGGATACTTGAGTTACAAACTGTTATTGTTTGCAGGAATAAAGGTAAAATGGAATGTAGGGGAAGTGCCTAGCTTCCCAACGAAATTGAATTCTCTTACTAAAATTTAGGCCGGGATGGGACTTTTTTACATTTCCCGGTCATAGATATGTAGGTTCAGATAATTCAGAAAATAGTTCTCTTTTTTCTTATCGTCACAGAGATTATACTGGTTTCTCAGTTTTCATTAGTCTAAAATTTTTTTTCATAAGCAAGCCAGAAAGGTTGTTTAACGGGTCCTTTTTTTAAGGGGCCCTTATTTTTTATAGTGATACTATAACTCCAAATACAATTGATTCAAATGTGTTTAAAAACTTTTGATAAAATAATTTTCCTCTGCAGTGGGACTTTTATCTTTTTCCGGATCATATGTATAACCAACAGGCGAAAATTAAATAAATGGACAACAAACATTATTTTATAAAATTGTTGCAAAAATACCGCGAGGGAAATGTAACGAAGGAAGAGCGGCAATTTTTAGAAAGTTATTATAACCTTTTTCAAAACGAGCCTGATATACTCGATAGGTTAAGTGAGCAAGAAAAAGAAGAATTGAAAGAACATCTGAGCGATCGACTCTGGGATAATATTTCAAAAAATGGTGGAGGATGGACTAAAATAAGAAATATCAATGCAAAATTTATACGTGTAGCTGCGGCAGCTATTATTTTTATAGCATTCATCAGTAGCATTTTCTTTATATACAACAGATCAAATAACGAACATTCAAACGTTGCTATTCAGCAGTCAACCGATAAAACAAAAGTTGATGCAAAAGCATCAATTTCTCTTCATCAGAAAGAGAATAGAGTGATATTTCTTCCCGATGGTAGTACTGTTTTCCTGAGCCCGGGAAGCCGGCTCAATTACCCGTCTACTTTTGATGGTATGAAAAAAAGAGAAGTATACCTGCAGGGCCAGGGGTATTTTGATATTAAACATAATGCCTCACGTCCTTTTGTAGTACATACCGGAAAAGTAGAAACCACCGTATTGGGAACAGCTTTTAATATAAAAGCCGAGAAAGATGACAAGGATATTACCGTTACGGTAACAAGAGGTAAGGTGAGGGTAAGCGATCATCATAAGGTGTTAGGGGTTATTACGCCGCAACAGCAAATTAAGTATAACACGGAAAAAGAAACAGCTACTTTACGAAGAGTAAATGATAACAGTTTTTTAGATTGGAAGAACCAGGATTTATTTATTGATAACCTTACCCTTAAGAGGCGGCTAAATTGCTGGAGGAACAATACAAAATAAAAATAGTAATTAAAGATTCCTCTATAATGGAACAGCGGTTTACTGCTACTTTCCCCAGGAACGAAAAGCTTGAAGAGGCAGTTAAAAGCATAAGTGAGTTCAATGGATTGTCTTATTCTATCGATAGAAGCAAATCGATTGTTACTTTAAATAATTCCAAATAGTTAAAAAAAAATAATGAATCATTCTAATTAACTTTTTAAAAAATTTTTTAGTGCTGCAACAGAACAGAGGTTCTCCCTAAAAAAATAAAAAACCTCTGAAAAAATTCCAGAGGCCCTGCCTTGTACCGACGGCCATCGATACGAAGCACGTTTTAAATCTTTTCCGCCAAAGCGGGATCCTTAATAACTTAAAACAAACCAAAATTATGAATCTTTCTTTGATTTCTGAAAAATTTCAGAAGCCCAACGAATTTCCATCTAAACAAAGATCCCTATTTGAAAAACCCTTCATTAAGAATCTTATGCGTATTGGAGTAATAACAGTTACGATACTCATTGCAACCTCCGTCCAGTTGTTGTGTGCGTTACCTTTAAAAAGCCAGCCAATCGAACAGGTAGAGGTAAAGATCGGTTTAAAGAATGAAACGCTTGTGGACGCTTTTCAAAAGATTGAAGCGCAAAGCCCGTTTCATTTTATGTACCGGAATGAAGAGGTGAAAAACATCAGGAATTTGAATTTGCCGGTTGCTCAAAAAAATGTTGAACAAATTTTAAAAATTATTTTAGCGAAAACTGACTTAACTTTTCGACAAGTGGACAATCAGGTATTGATAATGCCTGAAAAAAAATTGACAAGCCAGGCTGATTTAAAAGGAGTCAACTTTATATGTTTAAATGGGAAAGATATTACTTATGCACCTATCGCGAATATTGTACATGGTAAAGTTACTAATTCAAGCGGGCAAGCTTTGGCAGGAGTTAGTGTGACGGTAAAAGGAACCACTATCGGAACTTTATCAGATGGCGGAGGAAATTATTCAATTGAGTTCCTAAAAATGGTACGTTGGAGTTCTCTTTTGTAGGATATGTTACAAAGGGAGTACCCACAAATGGCCGTTCTGAAATTAATGTAGTATTGGAAGTAAGTATTTCCTCTTTGGATCAGGTAGTTGTCGTTGGGTATGGAACGCAGAAGAAGAGTGATTTAACATCTGCTATAGCTTCTGTAAATGCTAACGATATAAAAGATTTGCCTGATATGCAAGTTGGCCAGGCTTTACAGGGTAAGGTAGCGGGAGTAGAAGTATCACAAAATTCGGGGAATCCTGCCTCCGGATTATTAATACGTATACGAGGTACAGGTACGGTTAATAATGCAGATCCATTATATGTAGTCGATGGCAATCCTAACGTCGATCCAAGGGACTTAGTGCCAGAGCAAATTGAAAGCATTCAGATTTTAAAGAGTGCGAGTGCTGCTGCCATTTATGGTGCCCAAGGTGCCAATGGAGTTATTTTAATAACTACAAAACAGGGTAAAGCAGGGAAACCTCAGATGGATTTAAATATTTCAGGTGGGTTGCAAACTATACAAAAGTACTATCCCTCCACAAATGCATTCCAATACGCCACCTTATATAATGAAGGATTGGTAAATGCCGGACAAGCGCCAATTTATCCTGATCCTGCTTCGTTAGGTGTGGGTACTGACTGGCAGCGAGCAGTTTTTCGTAAGGCACCGATGAGTAATACTTTGCTTTCCGTGACTGGGGGTGATGCAAATGATAAATACTACTTTTCTGCAGGCTATTTTAATCAACTAGGTATTTTGAAAGGTTCTTATTACGATAGAATGAACCTACGAATCAATTCTTCTCATGATGTGACAAAAAATATTAGATTGGGAGAAAATATATCAGCCAGCTTGTCAAAATATGCAAACTTTCAAGAATTCTATTTTGGTTCGGTACTTGGAAATACTTTGACTGCAAATCCTACTATCCCCGTTAAAAATCCAGATGGTAGTTGGGGTTACACAGAAAATTCTTTAAATTCTGCTAATCCATTAGCTTCTATTGCTTATCATAATGACAAAATTAACCGACCAGTGGTGAACGGTAATATATATGCTGATATAACTTTTTTGCGAGGGTTAGTATATCATTCCCAGTTAAATTTTAATTACGGAAATTCACAAGAAATTAATTTTAGTCCTTATTATGTTATTAATTCCCGAAATCAAAACCTGGTAGCATCACTTGATAACGCAAATACAATTTTTAAACAATACAGCTTTGCTAACACCCTCACTTATTCAAAATCAGTCGGTAAACATACTTTTGATATTTTGGGTGGAGTTACAACTGAAGAATCTCGTAGTGAGTATACTGATTCCTATGCGCAAGGACTTCCAAATAATGCTACCGATCAAGCTAGTTTGCGATACTTAAATCTCGGAACTTATGGATATAGAACTGGAGGCAATGCTGGTGAATGGGGAATTATCTCCTTCTTAGGTAGAATCAATTACAATTATGAAAGTAAATATTTTTCAACTATAAATTTCAGAAGAGATGGTTCTTCTAAATTTGGTGTAAATAATAAATTCGGGAATTTTCCTTCTTTTTCTCTTGGATGGAAAATATCAAATGAGGCCTTTATGAAAAAATTTACCTGGATGGACAATTTAATGTTGAGAGGCGGCTGGGGTTCTTTAGGAAATGAAGGTTCCTTACCTAATTATGCTTTTGCCGATTTAGTTACTTCAAATATTAATTATACTTTTGGTTATCCTCAGTTTGTAGCAACAGGTCAGGCTCCAATTGGTCAAGGCAACCCTGATTTGAAGTGGGAATCTACTAGTGAAACCAATGTAGGGCTGGATTTTACCGGGGATAATGGTAAAATAACTGCTTCTTTTGATTGGTATGATAAGAAAACAAAAGACATGTTGTTGAGAGTTCCTGTTATTGGTATATCTGGCGTTCAGAATGCTCCATATGTCAATGGGGGTGATATTGAGAATAAGGGAGTAGAGATAATGGTTGGGTATCAAAATACAACACCAGGAGGATTTAATTATAATCTTTCTGGGAACATAGCATTCAATAGAAACAAAGTACTTCGTCTTAGTAATTCCGGATCTGCAATTTTTACACAAGTAAGTTTTGTTGGATTAATAAACAGAACCCAGGTAGGAGATCCTATTGCTTCCTTTTATGGCTGGCAAACTGACGGTATATTTAAAACACAAGATCAGATAGATAAAAGTCCTTTTCAAAGTGCAGGTACATCACCTGGTGATTGGAAATTTAAAGATTTGGATGGCGATGGAGTAATTACTGCTGCGGATCAGACAGTTATTGGCAATCCTTCTCCTAAGTTTACTTATGGGTTTAATTCATCTTTTTCATATAAAGGATTCTCATTGAGATTGCAACTTCAGGGTGTTTATGGGAATCAGATATATGAGGATTTTAAATTTAGGGTTGAAGGTGCTAACTTTTTTAACTACAATTTGAATGTATGGAACAACCGTTATCAGTCGCCAAGCAACCCTGGTAACGGTAAAGTGCCCAGGCTTACAACAAGTGATCCGAATAATAATATGAGGTCATCTGATTATTATGTTGAACCTGGTTCCTATATGAGAATAAAAAATATCCAACTTGGCTATATGGTTCCTAAAAGTGTAGTAAACGTTAGAAGTCTTAGTATGTATTTTTCTGTCCAAAATGCCTTAACATTTACAAAATACCCAGGGTTTGATCCGGAAATAGGAACAAATACGGGTAATAATCCTCTATACATTGGGATTGATGAAACTAATTATCCAATTCCAAGAATTTACACACTTGGTTTTAAATTTGGACTTTAATCCTTTACTTTAACTATAAACTATTAAAATTGATAAAATGAAAGTTATTAAATATATTTATGTGTGTGTATGTTTAGCCTTTGTGGGCTGCACAAAGTCACCTCTGCTAAATAAAGCTCCCTTAGCTCAAGTTGACGTATCAAGTGCTTATGTAACTGCTGCTGATGCGCAGACTGCTGTAACTGCTGCATATACTTGGTTAGCCGCAAATAATTGGTGTTGTACTTATGTCGGACCGGGTTATATGTATTGGGTGCTTGGTAACGTAGCATCTGATGATACTGAGAAAGGTGGTGAATCTGGATCAGATCAACTTTATGCTGAACAAGTCCAACTTTTTAACATTCCGGCCGATAATGATGCGACAAGATTTGCCTGGTCTTCTCAATACAAGGGAATTCGGTTGGCTAATGCTGTCCTCGATCACGTTCCGGATATTGAAATGGATGCCGATCTTCAAGCCCGTTATTTAGCAGAAGCTAAATTTTTAAGAGCTTATTATTATTTTAATTTGGTGAAAACTTTCGGCGATGTTCCACTTGTTTTAACTACAACTCAGGATTTGAGTAAAATGATACGAACACCAAAAAGTGATGTTTACGACCAAATAATAAAAGATTTGACTGATGCCATTTCCGGTTTACCTGAAGAATATTCATCATCTGATGATAGAGGAAGAGCTACCAAAGGAGCAGCAGAGTCTTATTTGGCGAAAGTATATTTATATCTTGATAACTTTCCTTTAGCTGAGCAGTGGTTTGCGGCAGTAATTAATTCCGGAATTTATTCTTTGGATCCTGATTATTATCACATGTTTACTCCTGCCGGAGAACAGAGTCCGGAACATATTTTTCAGGTTCAATTTGTAAATGATCAAGGTGCTCACCCAACAAATACATACATTCCCCAGATTGAGGGTAGCAGGGCTAGAAAAGGTTGGGGTTTTAACTTGCCAACTCAGGATTTCGTGGATGCTTTTGAGCCGGGTGATCCTAGGTTAGCTGCGACTGTTTATCAAAATGGTACTGTTATGCCGGACGGTTCAATTGCCAATGTCGGCAATAGCACTACTGGATATATGAATAAAAAATTGTATGTTAATGACTATGATTTAGTGGGTGGAACATTACGGGATGGTATTGATGATGTTTATATGCGTTTGGGAAAAGTTTATTTATGGTATGCTGAGGCAGCAAATGAGGATGGAAATACTTCTGAGGCATTGAAGTATTTGAATTTAATACGTCAACGGGCCAGGGAAGGGAATTCAAGCGTTTTACCTGATATTACTGAAACAAATAAAGATGCACTTAGAAAGATAATTTGGCATGAAGAACGTGTTGAGTTTGGGCAAGAATATGAACGCTTTTTTGAATTAGTACGACAGGGACGTGCGGGTGAGGTCTTACGTGCATACGCGGCCAAGTATAATGATGCTAAAGGTAAAGGGTTTAGAGACGGCGTTAATGAAATATTCCCAATACCTCAGACAGAAATAGACCTAAGTCATGGTCTAATTACACAAAACCCCGGATATTGATTTATTGTTTTTTTACAAAAACTGTGGTTATATTCACAAAATAATATTTTAATTTCTCAATATGTTAATAGCAAACTGCTTATTAAAAAAAGGTGGAATGAATTATTGGCAGTGTGTTTTATTATTCTTATTAATCTGCACAGGCTGTAATTTGCCAAGTAATCATAATACGGTAAGCGATCAGCATAAAAGCTGGGAAAATTATGGAGGTAGTTTTGACCAATCAAAATACGTTGTACTAAATGATATAACGAAATCCAATGTTGATCAATTGAAGGAAACCTGGTTCTATTCAACACAGGACAATAAAACTTATAATTTTAATCCGATAGTAGTGGATACTGTTATGTATGTGTTGGCCAGAAATAATTCTCTTGTTGCACTGGATGCCAGAAATGCAAATGAGATATGGATCCATTCTAATTTGCAAGGTATTGCGCGGCGAGGTATTAACTATTGGGAGAGTGAAGATAAAAAGGACCATCGCTTAATTTTTCAGAAGAATGACTATCTTGAGGAGATAGATGCTGAAACCGGTAAGTCTATTTTGAATTTCGGTAAAAATGGCGTTGTTGATCTCAGGCAAGGATTAGGTCGGAAACCTGAAACAGTTGCTCGTGTTCAATCTGGTACTCCTGGTCAAATATTCGAAAATCTTATTATTTTAGGATCATCTCCCGGTGAAGCGTGGTTATCCGCTCCGGGAGATCTTCGTGCATACGATGTTGTTTCAGGTAAATTGGTTTGGACTTTTCATACTGTCCCACATCCGGGTGAATATGGTTATGATACCTGGCCTAAGGATGCATTTAAGTATGTTGGTGGCGTAAATTGTTGGGGTGAAATATCAATTGATAGAAAGCGCGGAATTGCTTATTTTCCGATAGGATCTCCTACGTACGACTATTATGGAGCCGATCGTGTTGGAAATGATTTGTTTAGTGATTGTATACTTGCATTAGATGCCCGCACAGGTAAGCGTTTATGGCATTATCAACTGGTACATCATGACTTGCTTGATTATGATATTACTGCCGCACCTCAGCTTGTGACTATAGATCATAATGGTAAAAAAATTGATGTAGTCGCTGTTGCTACCAAGCAAGGATTTCTTTTTGTATTCGACAGGGTTACGGGGAAGCCGATATGGCCAATAGAGGAGCGGCCTACACCCCAAAGTGATGTTCCTGGGGAACATTCATCGCCTACTCAACCTTTTCCTACAGTGATACCTCCATATTCACGACAAGTTTTAAAACCCCAGGATTTAGATTCTACCAATTTAACCACCGATGAAATTGAGGCATGGAATTCATATATAAGTCCCTCTGATCGAAAAAAACAAAAAGAAAGAATTGCGAAAGCCGGTTACGGCCTTTATACTCCGCTTTCGCTTAAGCGAGAGACTGTTGCTATGCCAGGTTCTGTTGGAGGGACCAATTTAGGTAATACTGCTGCAAACCCGGAGAAAGGTCTTGTATATATTTTAAATCAATCATATGCATCTATTTATGATAAATTTCAAACTCGTCAACAGCTTGAAAGTGAAAAACCAGCGGCTGGGGTTGGAGGTCTTAATTCTGCACAGATTAGACTATGTCAGATGTGTCATGGATTAGATTTTAGTGGGTCAGTAGGTCCATCGCTTCTTAATTTAGGTAATCGTCTTGATTTTAATAGTTTTAAACAAGTGGTTTCCAGTGGAAAGGGGGAAATGCCCGCTAATCCGGCTATTGACGATGTTGACATGAAAAAGATATACGACTTTCTTAAGTCTACCAATAATAGTAAAGCATCCTCTTTGAATAATAGTAAGGGATCTTCTTCCAATACTTTAATAGCTTCTGGACCTATTGTTGCTGAAGGCGGTGCAGCTGGGGAGCAAAAAATGCGTTTTGTGAACCGGGGGGGACGTTTTGGTGATCCCTATCCTACAGATATAAGTGACACCCCTTCTGTTCGCTATTTTTCAGAGGGATACGGACTGGGGCAACCGTATCTTATTCCTCCACCATGGTCCGAAATTATTTGTTATGATTTAAATAATGCTACAATTAAATGGAAGTTGCCACTTGGACAAAGTGGTAATGGTAAAAACACCGGACAACCTGCAGGCTCGCAGCGTAAAGGGATGATTGTAACTTCAACCGGATTAGTATTTAGTACTGCTGGGGATGGGAAGATTTATTGTTATGATGCCGATAACGGTAAGGTATTGTGGTCTGCAAAGTTGCCGATGGTATCAGAGGCTCTCCCTTCTATGTATGAGTTAAATGGCCATCATTATCTTGTAGTTAGCGCGACAGCACCACCACAATTATGGGGTTTGGAAAAAGAACATGCAAAAGATAAGGCGACTAATACTTCAATCGGGCAGCATGGGGGTTATATTGTATATTCGTTGCCTTAACAGCAACATCGAAAAATGTAATTTTATATATTATGCGACAATTTTTATTCTTGTTTTTGTTTATCGGCTGGTCAGGTTTTTGCTTTGCCCAGTCATCTTCCTCATCAGACACCCCTGATTACGGGCAATCCTTTATCCCGGATTACACTTTTCACGGTTCCAGCCTTGCTGATTGGCATGTTACCGGTAAGGCAAACTGGCAGGCAGAAAATGGTCTGATTACCGCAAAACCGTCATCAGCCAACGAGGGTAGCCTGTTGGTACTCGACAGTTCCTACCAGGATGTAGGGTTACACTGCTTATTTAAATTATCTCCTGGCAGTGAAGCAGCTATCATCATGCGCATCACCAAAGCCGCTAACGGTATGAAGGGTGTCATGCTTTCCCTTAAGCCGGGAGATGTGTTACCTTATGCAGTTACTTTTGATGCTGATGGAAAAATCACCTCCCGGGAAAAATTACGTCATGGAGGCGGAATAAACTATAGAATTGCCCCGCCTCCTGATACGACAAGGCATCGCACTTTTAATTTTCGCACTCCACCTCCGCCTCCAACAGACATTCCTGTTAAACAACCCAATACCTCATTAGACCCGGAAGGTTGGAATCAAATTGAAATCTTCCTGGATGAAAATGTAATAAGAGCGCGTTTGAATGATGGAGAGGAAATAGGAGGTGCAATAGATGATCAGGACATCGGGATGGATGGCTATGGCCCCTTTGGGCTTTATGTCAGTGGCACGGGAAAAGTACAATTTAAGGATGTAATGTATAAAGATATCGCTTTAAAGGTGACTCCTAAGGAACACACTTCATCCGGATTCATGGCTCAGCGCATCAATGACATGTATTATTCCTGGGGAGTAACTACCGCTGATTTCAATAAAGACGGTATCCTGGATATCATAGCAGGCCCCTATATATATTATGGCCCGGATTATACAAGGCATCGTGAAATCTATCCCGCTATTGCAGGTAATCCTTCTTTAGAATTCAACAACATGAAAGTTGAACATGCGTATGACTTTAACCATGATGGATGGCCTGACCTGCTATACACCGCATTCGGTACAACACTCTATATGAACCCTCACGGAGAACATCGCCGCTGGAAGAAATATAACATACTCCCTGGTGCACGCCAAGGGGAAATCACCGAATTCAGAGACATAGATGGAGATGGCAAACCAGAATTGATTTATGAAGCGAATGGATCAATGTGGTATGCCAAACCTCATCCCTCTGATCCAACCATACCCTGGATACAATATCGAGTTTCCAAGGAAGGTTACGGGATTCCACATGGCATTGGCACCGGTGATATCAATGGTGATGGCAAAATAGATATTGTGGGTGGCATTGGATGGTGGGAACAACCCGCTACACTGGATAGCAACAAAACATGGAAATATCATCCGGCAGTACTGTCCCGGTATGGCCGTTACTCCAATCTTGTCGGAGGCAGCATTATGGGTGTATATGATGTCAATGGTGACGGGCTCAATGATGTGGTTACCAGCCTCAATGCACATGGTTTTGGACTTGCATGGTTCGAACAGCATCGTGATGCAAGCGGAAAAATTACCTTCATTGAACATATGATCAGCGATGATTATTCTTATAAGCATAATGCAGGCGGAGTGACATTCTCTGAAGCCCATGGAAATACTTTTGCCGATATTGACGGGGATGGAATACCTGATTTCATCGTCGGAAAACGTTACTGGTCACACCATGACAACTATTTTGATCCTAATCCTTATGGGCCACCGGTAATTTATTGGTATCGGACAGTCAGAGACAAGAACGCACCTGGTGGTGCCCGGTTTGTGCCTGAACTGATCAATAATCGTTCAGGTGTCGGATCCCAGGTGAAAGCAGTAGATTTAAATAATGATGGTGCTATTGACATCATCACCTCTACCGATAGAGGTACTTTTATCTTTTGGAATAAAGTAAAACAGTTAAAGAAAAAATAAAGCTTTAGCAGACTGAAAATGAATACCAGTTGCATGGCGGTTATATCGTATATTCATTGCCTTAACAGCAACATCGAAAAATGTAATTTTATATATTATGCGACAATTTTTATTCTTGTTTTTGTTTATCGGCTGGTCAGGTTTGTGCTTTGCACAGTCATCTTCCTCATCAGACACTCCTGATTACGGGCAATCCTTTATCCCGGATTACACTTTTCATGGTTCCAACCTTGCTGATTGGCATGTTACCGGTAAAGCAACCTGGCAGGCAGAAAATGGTCTGATTACTGCAAAACCCTCATCAACCAACGAGGGTAGCCTGTTGATACTAGACAGTTCTTACCAGGATGTAGGGCTTCACTGCTTATTTAAATTATCTCCTGGCAGCGAAGCAGCTATCATCATGCGTATCACTAAAGCCGGCAACGGTATGAAGGGAGTGATGTTCTCCCTTAAGCCGGGAGATGTGTTACCTTATGCAGTTACCTTTGATGCTGATGGAAAAATCACCTCCCGGGAAAAATTACGGCATGCAGGTGGTATAAACTATAGAATTGCCCCGCCTCCTGATACGACAAACCACCGCACTTTCAATTTTCGCACTCCACCTCCGCCTCCAACAGACATTCCTGTCAAACAACCCAATACCTCATTGGACCCCGGGGGTTGGAATCAAATTGAAATATTCCTGGATGAAAATATGCTAAGAGCATCCTTAAACGATGGAGAGGAAATAGGAGGTGCAATAGACGATCAGGACATCGGGATGGACGGCTATGGTCCCTTTGGGCTTTATGTCAGTGGCACAGGAAAAGTAGAATTTAAGGACGTGATGTATAAAGATATCGCTTTAAAGGTGACTCCTAAGGAACACACTTCATCTCGGATTCATCGCTCAGCGTATCAATGACATGTATTATTCCTGGGGAGCAACTACCGCTGATTTCAATAAAGACGGCATATTGGACATTATAGCAGGTCCTTATATTTACTATGGCCCGGATTATACAAGACATCGTGAAATCTATCCGGCTATTGCAGCGAATCCTTCTTTAGAATTCAACAACAACCGTAATGAAGACGCGTATGACTTTAACCAAGATGGATGGCCTGACCTATTATACAGCGACTTCAGTACAACACTCTATATGAATCCTCACGGAGAACATCGCCGCTGGAAGAGCTATAACATACTTCCTGGCGTTTCGCAAGGTGAAATCACCGAATTCAGAGACATAGATGGAGATGGCAAACCGGAGTTGATTTATGAAGCCAATGGATCATTGTGGTATGCCAAACCTCATCCTTCTGATCCAACCATACCATGGATACAATACAGGGTTTCCAAAAAAGGCTACGCTGCCGCCCATGGGATTGGCACAGGTGATATCAATGGAGATGGTCGGCTGGACATTTTGGATGCCTTTGGAT
This sequence comes from uncultured Chitinophagaceae bacterium, assembly GCA_963811285.1. Classification (GTDB taxonomy): domain Bacteria; phylum Bacteroidota; class Bacteroidia; order Chitinophagales; family Chitinophagaceae; genus Ginsengibacter. Next base: position 260,240 of record CAWEQV010000001.1, read on the forward strand.
GGTGGGAACGGCCTGCTACCCTGGATAGCAACAAAACATGGGAATATCATCCGGCAATATTGGGCCGGTATGGCCATCGCGCCAATCACGTTGGAGGCAGCATTATGGGCGTATATGATGTCAATGGTGACGGGCTCAATGATGTGGTTACCAGCCTCAACGCACATGGTTTTGGACTTGCATGGTTCGAACAGCACCGGGATGCAAGTGGAAAAATTACCTTCATTGAGCACATGATTAGCGACGATTATTCTTACAAGCATAATGCAGGCGGAGTGACATTCTCTCAAGCCCATGGGAACACTTTTGCCGATATTGACGGGGATGGGATACCAGATTTCATCGTTGGAAAACGTTACTGGACACATCTGGACAATTATTATGATCCCAATCCTTATGGGCCCCCGGTAATTTATTGGTATCGGACAGTAAGAGACAAGAACGCACCTGGTGGTGCCCGGTTTGTGCCTGAACTGATCAATAATCGTTCAGGTGTCGGATCCCAGGTGAAAGCAGTAGATTTAAATAATGATGGTGCTATTGACATCATCACCTCTACCGATAGAGGTACTTTTATCTTTTGGAATAAAGTAAAACAGTTAAAGAAAAAATAAAGCTTTTAGCAGACTAAAATGAATTATATTTATAATACGGTTACTTTTGTTTAAAAATTCTAAAATTAATTATTATGAAAATTTATTTGTTTGTATTAATGTTATTTATTGGCGTTATATTGTCTCTTCATTTATCAATGAATGCACAAGTAGGCGTTATCTTAAAAAATTCACGAATGGCTAACGCACTTTTTTGGACTATTGGGGCTATTACGGCTATTATTATTGGACTCAGCGGTTGGGATACGGCTGTTTTTACTCAGTTAAAAAATGTACCTGCATGGTTATTTATTGCTGGAGCAATGGGGGCAGCATTGGTGTTTGGAATTGCATGGACTATTCCACAAATCGGCGCTGGCCCAGCATTTGTACTAATGATTGCAGGTCAGGTTATTGCTGGTATGATTTTTTCTCATTTTGGATTACTGGGCTCACCGGTTGAACGCATTTCTTTAATTAAAATTTTGGGCGTATTGCTTTTAATCAGTGGAGTTGGAGTCATAACATTTGCCAAGTAAAAGGCAAGCTATTTTAATACATTTAAAAAGTATACATATGAAAAACAATACTATAACTAGAAGGCGTTTCCTTGAGATTACCGGTTTAGGTGCTACGGCTATGATGATGCCTGGTATGGCCTGGAGTGAAAATGTAAGGAAATTAGATATAAAGATTGGTTCTACGTTTATTTTATGGGGGTACGGAGCAGACGCTCTGGAACCTGCTCTTCAGGATATATCTAAATTGGGTTTTCATGCATTTGAAACTTTTGGACAAGTAATTGAAGAATGGGAAAATAATCGTGGAGGATTCAGTGAAGTGGTTAGTAAATACGGAGTTCCTCTCGTTTCTGCATTTTGTAGCGGTGACGTAATAGATCCTGCAAAAAGAGAAGATGAATTAAAGAAGTTAGTTCGATGGTCTAAAATGGTTAAGAAGAGTGGTGGAAAGTTAATTGAATATTGTGCTGTAGGAAACCCAAGACAGGGGTATGATTACAAGGAACACAAAAAGGACATTATCGATTCTATGAATCTATATGCTAAGGCTATTACCGACGAAGGACTGATTTGTGCCTTACATCCTCATACCGGCACTGCCATTGAAACAACAGAACAAATATATTTTGCTATGGAAAATGTAGATACAAATTATATGAGATTTGGACCGGATGTAGGACAGATGCTTAAAGCAGGAGATGATCCTGTTAAGATTGTAAAAGATTTTCTTCCGTTAGTTGAGCATGTGCACCTTAAGGATTATGAAGGGGGAATTGATAATGGATGGCTTGGATATTCTCCATTAGGTCAAGGTAAAGTGAAATTGAAAAAGATTTTGAATATGCTAAAATCAAGAAAAGATAAAATGGGTGGTATGATTATGTTCGAGTTGGACTCAGACGGAAGGCATACACCTCCATTAACGCCTTATGAAGCAGCGAAAGTTTCGCGCGATTTTTTGGTTAATTTAGGTTACCAATTCAATGAGAAAACGTAATTCGATAAAATAAATAAGTTAAATACAGATTAAAGACTAATGGAAGTTTTAAAAAATTATATTGATGGCAGATGGGTAGACAGTGTCTCTAAGGAAACAGTTGACGTGCTAAATCCTGCTACTGGTGAAGTATTGGCAAAGGTGCCGTTTGGGGATACTACGGTTGATGACGTATCAAAGGCCGTAGAAGCTGCTCATAAAGCTTATCTCCAATGGAAAGATGTTTCGGTGTTGAAGCGAATTCAACCCCTCTTCAAATTGAAACAACTATTAGAAGACAGTGCATCTGATATTGCCAGGGTAATAACTATGGAATCAGGCAAAACCCTTGCTGAATCAATAGGTGAAGTGCAAAGAGCTATTGAAAATGTAGAAGTAGCAGTGGGAGCGCCGATGCTGATGCAAAGTGACTTTTTAGAAAACGTTGCCAGCGGTATTGACGAATATATGATCAGACAACCATTGGGAGTTACCGCATGCATTGCGCCGTTTAATTTTCCGGCGATGATTTCCTTCTGGTTTCTGCCTTATGCCATTGCCTGCGGTAATAGTATGATCATTAAGCCTTCAGAAAAGGTGCCAATGACGATGATGAAAATATTTGAGTTAATTGAACAGTTGGATATTCCCCACGGATTGATTAGCCTGGTACATGGAGGCAAACCTTCAGTAGATGCTATCCTTGATAATTCCGATATCAAATCTATTAGTTTTGTAGGAAGCACTCCGGTAGCAAAATATATCTATTCACGCGCTACTGCCAACGGCAAGAGAGTCCAGGCGCAGGGTGGGGCAAAAAATCCGGTTGTGGTATTACCCGATGCTGATATTGAAATGACTTCACAGATTATTACCGACAGTGTGTATGGGTGTGCAGGTCAGCGTTGCCTTGCGGCCTCTGTAGTAATAGCGGTGGATGATGATTCAAAAATCCGCGATTCTTTATACGCATCAGCCAAAGCAAGAACCGTTGGATATGGATTAAATAAAGGTGTGGAAATGGGTCCGGTGATCAGCAAGGAAAGTAAAAGAAGAATTGAAGGGCTGATTGCACAAGGTGAAAAAGAAGGTGCCTCCGTTTTATTGGATGGAAGAAATGCCTCAATAAAAGATTATGAACAGGGGAATTTTATTCAACCAACAATTTTGGAAAATGTACCGGCAGAAGGTGAACTGATCAAAACAGAAATCTTCGGGCCTGTAATGAGCCTGCTACACATGAAGACAGTTGAGGATGCAATTGCTTTTATCAACAGTGGCAAGTATGGTAACATGGCTTGTCTGTTTACCAGCAGTGGCGCAAACGCACGAAAATTCAGAAACCAGGCTATGGCAGGCAATATTGGAATCAATATCGGTGTAGCGGCTCCTATGGCGCAGTTCCCTTTTAGCGGATGGAAAGATAGTTTTTTCGGCGATCTCCACGGCCAGGGGCGTCATGCAATTGAATTTTTTACACAAACAAAAGTAGTTATAGAAAGATGGCCAAAGGAGTGGTCGAGAAAATTTTAGTATAATACATAATCATTAATAATCTGAATTTTTAAACATTGAAAAAAGCATTTTGTCCACCCTTTAGTTTACAGACAAAGATGAATTTCTTAGGGGAAGATTGTATTGTAACAGATCTTAGTCATACCATAACTGAAGATGATCCTACATTTATTGGTCATCAAAGAACATTGATTTGGAATCATTTATCTCATGAGGAGACTATCCAATTTGGACTTACAAAGGCACCTTATTCTTACAAAATTGTTGGATTCACCATGTGTGATCATTCAAATACTCATGTAGATTCTATTAATCATGTGGTAAATGAACCAAATGCCCGTGCAATTAATGAACTTCCTTTGGAATGGTTTATGGCACCAGGAGTTTGGTTCGATTTTTCTCATAAAGCTCCGCGCAGTTACATCACACGTGCAGATATAGAAGAAGCGATAGCTAAAACAGGAGTTACTATTAAGCCTCAATCAGTCGTTCTTTATTATACAGGATGGTATAAAAAGTGGAATGAACCTTTTGAATACATCAAGAATTATCCTGGTGTAGACAGGAGTGCTATGGAATATCTTAATGATTTAGGGGCTATAAGTGTAGGCGCTGATGCACCGAGCGTTGATAGTTATCAGGAAGTAGCCGTAATTAAAGAACAACCTGCTCATATTGTGTGCCGGGAACGTGAAATTCTCAATATAGAGAATTTGGCACAAGTTGATATGATCCCTTCTCACGAATTTTGGTTTGTAGGGTTACCTCTTAAAATAAAAAGCGGCTCCGGATCGCCTTTTAGAGGTGTAGCAATTGTTCGTGAAAATAATCAGAAATAAAAAGACATGAATTTACCTAAAGAAATGGATGCCCTTGTATTAAAAGGTGTCCGCGATTTTGCTATTGAAAAAGTGCCGGTACCTCAACCCGATGCAGACGAAGTTATTTGCAAAGTAGATACAATCTATATATGCGGTACAGATCCTCATATTATTGCTGGTGATTTTCCTGGATTTTGGCCACAAGGCTTTCCGTTTGTGCCAGGACATGAATGGTCCGGAACTGTAGTGCAGACTGGGAAAAAATCAGGATTATTGGGATGGAAAGAAGGTGACCGTGTTTGTGGGATCTCTCATTGTGGTTGCGGGTATTGCGAAATGTGCCTGAAAGGACGGTATAATATCTGCCTTAATTATGGACATGAAGAACGGGGGCACAGACAATATGGGCATTACACACCAGGTGCCTATGCAGAATATATCCGTACTTCTGTCAAAAGTATTTTTAGAGTTCCTGATTCTATGCCACTGGAATATGCAGCATGTGTAGATCCTTTAAGTATTGCTCTTTATACAGTGAAACGTTCCCGAATGCAACCGGGAGATGATATATTGATACTTGGAACAGGTCCCCAGGGTCTCATGGCGATTTTGGTGGCAAAAGCACTCGGTGCCGGACGTATCATTGCAGCAGGAAGTGGAGAACGTTTGAAGAAAGCTGCAGAACTAAATGCCATCACCATTGATTACAGGGAAGAGGATATTGTTGAAAAAGTTAAAGAGCTTACCAATGGCAGAGGTGTGCCGGCGGTACTGGAATGTGCGGGAACAGCTCAATCAATTAACCAGGCTTGCCTCGCTGCCTCTAAAGGGGGAGTCGTATCTGTTATAGGGATTCCACATGCTGATCCATCACTTCCATTAAAAAGAATGGTACTGGATGAAGTAGAATTGATTGGTAACAGGGCAAATCCAAATACAGCCCAGGCAACTATTGAACTATTGTTAAACAACCGAATTGATCTTCATCCTTTAATGACACATCGTTTTGCATTGAAGGATTTTGGAATAGCTTTGGATATTTTTGAAAAAAGAAAAGATGGTGCGATAAAAGTGGCTATCAAACCAGATGGGATCGGCAAAGAAAATTAATAACACTTGCACATTTATTGAATAATTTTAAAAAAAGTAAATAATGAGTGAACAAAGTAATGATAGTTAGTGGTGGTGCATCAGGCCTTGGCATTGCTGCGGCCAAAAAATTTGCAAAAAACGGGTATAACATTGTAATCATTGATATAAATGAAGAAAAAGGAAAGATAGCAGAGAAGCAAATAAAAGATATGGGGCAAGATGCAGTTTTTTGTCTATGTGATATATCCAATAAAGAGCAGGTCCAGCAGGCTGCCAAGGTAACGAAAGAGAAATTTGGAAATGCAGATGTATTGATTAATAATGCCGGATTAGAAGTGCGTGGAAGTATTTTGCAATGCTTGGAAGAGGATTGGGTAAGGTTATACGATATTAATCTAAGGGGAATTTATTATATGTCCAATGCCTTTGTTCCTTTTATGATTCACCAAGGGGCAGGCGCTATAATTAATACAGGCTCTATTCTTAGGTTATCGCACAGTAGGAGAAAGGGCGGCTTATTCATCCTCAAAGGGTGCTATCGATACCTTAACCCGCAGCATGGCATATGATTTGGCTAAAGACAACATTCGGGTAAATTGTGTGGTACCAGGTGCGATTGATACCCCATTCCTGAGAGGTTCAATTAACGATTCCCCAGATCCTAAGAAACAGAACGGTTATTGGGTGCCAAAAGTGTTTTCAATCGAATGGGAACATCTGAAGAAGTTGCCAATGTAATGTACTTTTTGGCTTCGGAAGAAGCATCATTTGTGACGGGTGCAGCTTACTTTGTAGATGGTGGCTGGTCGATGATGTAATATGCTATCAATTACACAACTAGTATAATTATTAATGGTAATAACATTTAATGGTTACCTGTAAAAAGGGTTATATCTATAAATGTTGTGCCGTTATATTTTGACGAATGATAGAGATTCGTTTTTTAATTTTAATTATGAAAATTGATATATTCCTTCAACCTATAGGCTAGATTACAGAAGTAATTATCTGTTTAATATTTGAAAACAAGAGATTATTACTATGATTTATTTAGAAGATAAAGAATCCTTAATAAAAAAAGGGATTAGCGGTTTACTGGAAATTAAAGATTCGAATATTCGGTTATTGAGCCTTCATCAGTGTCGTCATGCAGTTGATGAAAGTATTCATATAGGCGGTGCCTTTTCCGCTACAATCCCCATGGTAAGCTTATTTTATGGTGGAATAATTAATCTCAATATTCAGCAACCAACGGATCCCGGGCAGGATATGTTTGTCTTAAGCAAAGGACATGCTGTGGCAACCCTGGCCTCAATTTATGCGGATTTAGGGTATTTTGATAAAGAAATTCTGAAGAATTCACGTTCTATATCAAGTATTCTTAATGGACACCCTGGCCCATTATTACCAGGAGTACATGTGGCAACCGGCCCCATGGGGCAAGGTATGGGTGTTGCGCAGGGCTTTGCTATTGCCGGGCAAAAAACACCAAAATTTGATGTATATGCTGTGACCGGTGATGGAGAATTACAAGAAGGCCCAATATGGGAAAGTGTCATGTACGCGGGCTATAAGAATTTGGAGAACTTATGCGTGATGGTTGATAATAACGGTGGTCAGTTAGATAATGTAAGCAAGCTACACTTCCCATATTATAATTTGGGCGCTAGTTTTGAGAGCTTCGGATGGCGTGTCATGGAAGTAGATGCAACCGAATATCATAGTGTTTATAATGCTTTACTTGAATTCAAGTATGGAGAGAGAGATGGAAGGCCAACGGTCATAATTTGCAGGTCTACAAAAGGGTATGGAGGTTTCTCAAATATTACGAATAATCATAAGACCTCTATTAACAAGGCTGTGCTGGATCAAGAGACCCATTTGCAAGAGCAGCAAAGGGAAAGACGGGAAAAGGAATTTTCCGAATTTTTCAATTTGTTAATGAAGAGCGGTATGCACCCGGATGTTGTTACCATACTACAGCAACATGCAGTTAATATGGGATTCAATCTGCAAATACAGGATAATAATCTTGTGCAAATAACAAGTGTGCCCATGTCCGTTAAAACGCAAAAGGCACCAGATAGAAATCCTCAAATTAGTTATGCAGCTAATGCTCTGCCGGTACTTGAAAAAGGGAAAGCTTACTCAGCGCACAAGGTTATTGAGTCTGCAATGAAGGTTTTTGCCCTTGACGAACATATCGTTTCAGTTGATTCTGATTTAGCTTCTACAAGCGGCCTTCAGGAAGGTGTAGGATTTGTTGATAAGTCGCGTGCATTAAATGTAGGTGTTGCGGAGGCAAACATGATGCTTATTGGTGAAGCATATGGAATATTAGGCTACAATGTTTGGATTAGTACTTTTTGCCCTTTCTTTGATTGGAAGATACTCAGAAGAATTGCAGTAGGGTATCAGGAACGTTTAGAAGTAATTGCGGATAAAGGGTGGTTATCAAAGGGCCACGGTTTAGATTTGACGTTGGTAGCTACTGCTGCTGATTTAGATACACAGTCAAATGGGGCAACACATATGGGAAATGACGATGTTACTTTGCTTAATGAAGCTGCACATCTTAAGATTATCAATATTTCTTGTCCCCAACAATTACTGGCTGTGATGAAATGGATTATGGAAGGAGGGAAAGGCATTGTTTATCTTCGTATTTTAAGAGCACCTGCCACTGTTATTTATGATCCCGGTTTTACATTTGAATTTGCTAAAGCTTATGCGGCCAACCGTGAAACGCCTGATCCGCTGGCATATATTGTAACTAGTGGTCGTGAGGTTCACGAAGCTATCGAGGCAGCAGAAATTTTGAGTTCCAAAGATGTTGCTGTTAATGTAATAGATATGCCTTCGATAGATGAAGATCGAATTTTGGATCTGTATCGTACAGGTAAACCTGTTTTTATTGTTGAGCAGAACAACGGTTATCTTTGGATTAACTTCCAAAAGGTTCTATTTAAAAAAGAGCCTTCCATTGATACACAAAAGTTATTTCCTGTTAACCTGACTAGTTCTGAAGGTTTACATTATGTCCATTCCGGAACCTATTCGGAACTCGTTTCTCATTACGGTTTGAACGCCGAAGAATTAAGTAAAAAGATATTGAAAACTTTAAAAAAATGATAAATGCTAATTTTAAACGAAAGTGAAGTTCCCGAAGTGGAACAGCCAGGTAGATTTATGCGTTGGCTGGCAAATGAAGAGTCCCTTCCTGCAAAAAATCTATCAGTATGTGTGATTCGTGTTATGCCAGGTGAAACTGTACGGCCTGCTCATTCACACCCGCATAGTGAAGAGTTGATTTATATCATAAATGGTTCGGGCAAAGTGATGATAGAAAATGAAGTAGGTGTTGTCAGGGCTGGATCAGCGGTGCTTTTTGAGGAAGGGAAAATACATATGTTGAAAAATACAGGAGATACTGAAATGAAAGTAATCTGCTTCTTTGCCCCTGCAACTAATATTGACAATTATAAGATGTTTGAAAATATTTCATTTCCGGAATAACTTCCTTGCATATAACTTTCCACAGGCGGACAAGTACAAATTAAATTTCTGTCTCCGTAAGTGTTATTCACGCGACTTATAGTTGGCCAGAATTTATTTTCTTTTAAATAAGGCAACGGGAAGGCGGCTTTGCTTCGTGAATAAGAGTGATTCCATTCGTCAGCGGTGATTACTGCCAAAGTATGTGGCGCATTTTTTAAAACATTATCTTTCTTATCGGATTCGCCCTTTTCAATACTTTTTATTTCTTCGAAAATTGAATTTAATGCATCACAAAACCGATCCAATTCTTCTTTATTTTCACTTTCAGTAGGTTCTATCATAATAGTTCCTGCAACCGGGAAACTGAGTGTTGGCGCGTGAAAACCATAATCCATCAATCTTTTGGCAACATCTTCCGCTTCAATACCGGCGCTGTTTTTAAATGGACGCAGATCAACAATAAATTCATGTGCGCATGCTCCTCCTTTGCCAGTAAACAAAATTTTAAAGTTGTTTTTTAATTTGGATTTCATGTAATTGGCATTCAGGATTGCATATTCAGTTGCTTCTTTCAATCCTTTTTCTCCTAACATTTTTATGTAGGCATAGCTGATAAGCAAAATGCTGGCAGAGCCAAATTGTGCGGCGCTAACATGCCCAAGCCTTTCAGTTCCGGGAAGGAAAGGAGTAAGCTTTTCATTTGAACAAATTGGTCCCATTCCCGGCCCACCCCCGCCGTGTGGAATCGCAAAAGTTTTATGCAGATTCAAATGACAAACATCTGCGCCAATAAAGCCGGGCGAAGTCAATCCAACCTGCGCGTTCATGTTGGCGCCGTCCATATAAACAAGGCCACCATTATCATGAATAATCTTACAAATTTCCCTGATCCCTTCTTCAAAAACGCCGTGAGTAGAAGGATAAGTTACCATAAGCCCGGCGAGAGAATCTTTATTTTTTTCTGCCTGTGTTCTCAGGTCTTCAATATCAATATTTCCTTCCGCATCACATTTTGTTACGACCACTTTAAAACCAGCCATCACTGCTGATGCAGGATTGGTACCATGCGCAGAAACAGGAATTAAAATGACCTGCCTCCCGGATTCATTTTTACTTTGATGGTATCTTCTTATTGCCATCAATCCCGCAAACTCGCCCTGCGCACCACTGTTAGGCTGAAGGCTGCACGCATTAAAACCAGTGATCTTGCAAAGAAGATTTTCAAGTTCTTTTATGATTATATCGTATCCCTCGGTTTGATTCGCAGGAGCGAAAGGATGGATTTTACTGAATTGTGGCCAGCTCACAGGAATCAATTCTGTTGCCGCATTTAATTTCATTGTGCACGAACCGAGCGGAATCATCGAATGAGTGAGCGAAAGATCTTTGTTCTCAAGCAGCTTGATATAACGCATCATTTCTGTTTCGCTGTGGTATTTGTTGAAAACAGGATGCGTCAAATAGGATGACTTTCTTTGCAATGAAAGAGGAATATTTTCTGATTCGTTTTCATGTTCAAAACTCACAGAAGAAGTATCAATTTCTTTTGCCTGGTTAAAAACATTCAGGATATCTAATACGTCACTTTGCGTTGTAGTTTCATCAAGCGAAAGAGTAACCTTGTCATCAGAAGAAAAATTAAAATTCATTTCATGCTGCTGAGAAAGCCCTTCTAATTTTTCACCGTTGGCAATTTTTAAAGTGATCGTATCAAAATAATTTTTATTCAGCAATTCATAACCACTTTCTTCCAAACCTTCAGCAAGCGAAGAAGTTAATAAACTAATTCTTTCAGCAATATTTTTTAAACCCTCTGGTCCGTGGAAAACCGCGTACATCGCAGCCATATTAGCCAATAAAGCCTGGGCTGTACAAATGTTGGAAGTAGCTTTTTCGCGGCGTATATGTTGTTCTCTTGTTTGCAACGCCATTCGCAACGCCCGATTATTTTGCGCATCGATACTTACGCCAATAATTCTTCCGGGAATGTTCCGTTTAAATTCGTCTTTCGTTGCAAAAAAAGCGGCGTGAGGCCCGCCATATCCCATCGGAACACCAAAACGTTGGGAAGAACCAATCGCAACATCGGCGCCTAATTCTCCCGGAGGTGTAAGCAAGGTTAAAGCCAGCAGGTCGGTAGCCATTATTACCTGTGCATCCACTGCATGTACCGTTTCTATAAAATTGCGATAATCTTCTATACTTCCTTCACTGTTCGGATATTGAACGATTGCGCCAAAATAATTTTCATCAAGCTGAACATTCTTATAATCTCCAAAAATAAGTTCGATACCTACAGGCTTTGCACGAGTAATTAAAACTTCTTTTGTCTGCTCAAAAATCTTTTCATCCACAAAAAATTTGCCTGCGGTTACGTGTTCGTGATCTTTGTTTTTATGATTAAAAAGCATCGCCATTGCTTCTGCTGCGGCAGTTCCTTCGTCAAGCAAACTTGCATTGGCAATCGGTAAAGCAGTAAGGTCGCTAACCATTGTTTGAAAATTCAACAAACTTTCAAGGCGTCCCTGTGCAATTTCCGCCTGGTAAGGAGTGTATTGTGTGTACCATCCCGGATTTTCAAAAAGATTTCTTAAAATCACTGAAGGTGTGATGGTATCGTAATATCCCTGGCCGATATAAGATTTGAAAATCTTATTCTTATCGGCGATTTTTTTCAGTTCGCTTAAATATTCAAACTCGCTCAAAGGCGCTCCAATACCCAATTTATTTTGAAGTCTTATATCTTTTGGAATCGTTTTGTCTATCAGCTCATCTAATGTATCAACTCCAATAGCTGCAAGCATTTCAGCCGTTTCGTTTTCATCAGGACCAATATGACGGGTAGCAAATTCAGCGGATTGTTTTTCAAACAGATTCATAAAAAAAATTGGTTTTTATTCTCACAGTAAACGAACCAAAAATGGCTTTTTTTATTTTACTCTGAAAATGACGGCGCGAAGTTACAATTGAAAATGTTATCAAAAGTTGAAGTGATTTGTAAAGATTTTCGATTCTAAAAATTAGCAGAAGTTTACCGCCGTCAAGCAGTGGTGTGTATATTCAAAAAATATTTTGCTAACTTTAGTATAAGAAATAAAGAATGTATACTACTTATCACTTAAAATCGGCAGAGGACATAACTGTGGACCTTTTGGAAGCTATAAAAGCTCTTTATAAATCCAAACCGATTACCATAATTGTACAGGAAAATGAATCCAATGAAGACTTGACTGAAGAATTAAAAGATATACTTGATATGCGCCTGGCTGAGGATGAAGACACTTATATTTCTGCAAAATCTTCAATAGACCAGCTTAAAGAAAAGTATGGCTTATAGGATTATTATTTCTCCCCGAGGTCAAAAAGAAATTGAGGAAGCAATTGATTATTACTTGCAAAATAGTAAAGACGCTCCCAAAAATTTCGTGATTAATCTGGAACATGCATACCAAACGTTAGAGAAATTTCCATTTTTTAAGATTCGTTACAAAAATATCCGCGCCTTGAAGATCAAAAAATTCCCTTATTCTTTATATTATGTAATTCTTGAAGATCGCAAAATTGTAAGAATACTCTCCTGTTTTCATCATAAGTTAAATCCGGCCAAAAGACCTGAATGAAATAAACCTGAAGTTTTTACGAAGGGGGTGTTCACCCAAAATGTATCTTTACCAAATGAAGGAAGATGTTTTGCATAATTGGGAGAAAAAATCAGCGGAAAATCAGAAAAAGTATAAAATTTTTTTAAAACGGGCCGATAAAAACAAAGTACTGAAACAATTGCCGGCATTGAATGACGAAGCTTTTGAAAAGATTGATTGCCTGAAATGCGCTAACTGTTGCAGGAATTATTCACCACGATTTAAAACGCCGGATATCAAGCGTATTTCCAAACATCTAAAAATGAAAGAAGGCGCTTTTATTGAAACTTACCTAAGGCTCGATGAAGAAGGCGATTATGTAGCCAAAAGTACACCCTGCCCGTTTCTTGGCGAAGATAATTATTGCAGTATTTATGAAAACCGGCCTTCAGATTGTCATCGGTTTCCTTACACGGATGAGGATGTTTTGCTGAAAAGACCTGCCATCACTTTGAAAAATTCAACATTTTGCCCCATCGTTTTTTATGTATTGGAAAAGTTGGTGGCTTCTCCAAACCTCCCGAAGGGAGGGGCTTGACTTGTATGAATCTGCAAGGCTGCAAGATTTAAACTTGCGTCATCCGATCAGATTGTGACACGATGAGCAATAAAAAAACCATTCATTGCTGAATGGCTTGTGTAATTTTAGTCGGGGCGGTGCCGATACCGATCAGGACGACCTTCCCGATTCAATCGGGACGCGATGGTCAATAAAAAAACCATTCATTTCTGAACGGCTTTTAATTTTTTTGTCGGGGCGGTCCCGATACAGATCGGGACGACCTTCCCGATTCACATCGGGACGCGATGATCAACAAAAAAACCATTCATTGCTGAACGGCTTTTAATTTTTTGTCGGGGCGGTCCCGATACCGATCGGGACGACCTTCCCGATTCACATCGGGACGCGATGATCAACAAAAAAAGCCACTTAAAAAATTGAATGACTTGATAATTTTTTTGTCGGGGCGGTGCCGATACCGATCGGGACGACCTTCCCGATTCACATCGGGACGCGATGATCAACAAAAAAACCATTCATTTCTGAACGGCTTTTAATTTTTTTGTCGGGGCGGCAAGATTCGAACTTGCGACCTCCACATCCCAAATGTGGCGCGATGACCGGGCTACGCTACGCCCCGAACTTTCCTTATTATTAAAAGATTTGCGGAGAGGGTGGGATTCGAACCCACGGTACAGTTTAACCCGTACGACGATTTAGCAAACCGTTCCTTTCGGCCTCTCAGGCACCTCTCCTCTTTTGAAATAATTGAGGGCTGCAAAAGTAGCATTCAAAATTCAAAATAGAAAATAAAAACTTCGATATCTAAAATTTATTATCAATACTTTTTATCAACAAACCTTCTTACCACCAGGTTCAGAAAATCTGATAAAAGCCCTCCTTTACTTCTGCAGTAAACCAACAAATAAAAAGGATTTTTAATTTGCCATTTGAGGATGCATACTTAATTTTTTTCTTTCGCCGATCTGTTGTCTCCACATCGCATAATACAAGCCGGTTTTTCCTAATAATTCCTCGTGAGTGCCCGTTTCGATGATCTCGCCTTTTTCCAAAACATAAATCCTGTCAGCATGCATAATCGTACTCAGCCGGTGTGCTATTAAAATGGTAATCTGTTCTTTTTTGGAAGAAACGTCCTTTATGGTGTTGGTAATTTCTTCTTCCGTTAATGAATCAAGAGAAGAAGTGGCTTCGTCAAAAATCAATAAATGCGGATGTCGAAGCAATGCTCTTGCAATTGACAACCTCTGCTTTTCGCCACCTGAAACTTTTACGCCTCCCTCTCCTATCAAAGTATCAAGGCCTTTATCAGCGCGGGCAAGCAAACTATTGCATGCCGCTTTTTGAAGCACATCCATGATTTCTTCATCAGTAGCTGAAGGATTTACAAAAAGTAAGATTTTCTCTTATCGTTCCGGCAAACAATTGCGTATCCTGAGTAACAAAACCTATTTGTGTTCTCAAAACATCAAAATCAATATCCTCCCTGTTTATTTTATTATATAATATTTCACCTTTTTGAGGAATATACAAACCCACTAAAAGCTTTACCAGCGTGGTTTTTCCGGAACCAGACGGACCAACAAATGCGATGGTTTCCCCTTTTTTTACATCGAAACTGATGTCAACAAGTGCCGGTTGTTGCGCCGAACGATGTTTGAATTTTACATTGATAAATTCCAGTTCTTCAATGATTGGAATCGTAGCAGGTTTCACTGGTTTTACTTCCGGAGGTTTAGACATCAAATCGTGAAAATTTCCTAAAGAAGCCTCTGCTTCGCGATAGGAAATAATGATGTTGCCTATTTCCTGCATCGGGCCAAAAAGAAAAAACCCATAAAACGTAAGTGAAAGATATTGTCCGGGAGAAATTTGATTTCTGAATATAAGCCACAACAAAGTGAACGTTATCAGTTGTTGCAGAAAATTAACCATCGTTCCCTGGATGAAACTTAGCGTACGAATGCTTTTTACTTTTCGTAATTCAAGTTTTAATATTTTAAAAGTATTGTTATTGAGCCGCGTAACTTCCTGGTTAGTTAAGCCGAGGCTTTTAACCAATTCAATATTTCGTAAAGATTCTGTAGTAGTTCCCGCCAGCGCATTGGTTTCTGTAACAATCGTTTTTTGAATAATTTTTATTTTTTTACTTAGCAAACTGGTAACGATGGCGATGGCTAAAATTCCAATAACATACACAGGCATTATCATCCAGTTGAGCCTGAAAGCATAAATGGAAATAAAAATAATACTGACGATGATGACGAAAAAAACATTGATAAAATTGGTGATAAATTTTTCTGTATCTGCCCGTACTTTGGTTATTATGGATAAAGTTTCACCGCTGCTCTGGTCTTCAAAATCCTGGTAAGGCAGGCGCATGCTGTGTTTCAGCCCATCAGTAAAAATGGTAGCGCCAAATTTTTGAATTAAAACATTTCCAAAATAATCCTGGAAAGCTTTGGCAATCCGGCTAACCATGGCAGTGCCAATCAGCAACAAAAGGAAAAATAACAATCCGTGATATTGTCCTTGTCCGAAAAAAAACTGGTGTTGAGTTCTTGGCGTTTTATCAGGAAAAACATGCGGGTGATTGGCGAATAAATCCAGTATCCTTCCTGCAATCCATGGAGAAAAAAGAGAAAAAACCTGGTTCATCGCCGCCAGAAAAAGCGCTAAAACGATGAGCCATTTATAAGGTTTCAAATATGATAATAATATTTTCATCCGGCAAAAATAAATTGAATAGAACGAATTCTTTAATATGAGTAAAAATTGAGGTTTTAGAGTTGAATCGTCTGAATTGTGAATTACTATCCCAAAAGGAACGAAGCAAGGAATTATTCATAAAATTTACATCCGAAACAAGGTGAAAGATTTTTGAATAGTCAAAGCCATCTTTAAATTCTGTTGAAAGAGGCAAGCCGAAAGAAACACCAAAATTCAAAACCTTTTGAAGGTTATCAATACCAAATTTTTCCATTCACTATTTTTCTATTTAAATATGGAAGTGGATAGGAAAACAATTGAAATTGTATTCATTACAGAAACACATTTTAGCCTCTTTTAATTTAAACCATACTATCTTTACACATTACCAAAATTTCATAGACAATGAAGAAACCATTCTGCATAACGCTAACATTAATATTAACAGGCTTTACGATTTATTGTCAAACACTCCCTAAAAGGCCAGTTTCAAGCGATGTAAGGGCTTTTAATCAAGCTAACCTACTTAATATAGATATAGGCATGTCAAAGCAGGAAGTCATTGAAAAAATGGGAGGTGTTCGAACTATCCAAACTTACACATCTTCTGATTTTATATCAAGGACTAAGTTCGAAAAAATATCAAATCCTTATAGTAGGGACATTAAACAAGACAAGAATGGAAATTCAATCGAAATACTTTGGTATTATACCGATGTTAAAGAAGTCGATAATGCTATAAATAAAGATGAGTTAACTCCAATCATTCTTGAGAATAATAAGGTTGTGGGAGTAGGTTGGGGATTTTATGAAGATTATGCAAAAAGGAAAGAAATTACAATTGATTTAAAATAAACATGCTTCTTTACTCAACTGCAGTATAGTTCCGAAAACTTAATGAGACAATATTTAACAACGAAGGATAATCATAAAGTTAGTAACGTACTTACGAAAATATTTTTGATTAGAAATGTTCCAACCCTTGTCATAAATGAAATCAGAACTAAAATAATTATCAAACTTGTCGTAGGAATTATTGGTTTTACTTTTTCAATCGTTTCTTTTGGAATACTGGGAGGAATGCTTTTTGCTACTGTCTTTATATTTTGGATTTGGACTTATATTGGTTAATCCGTTAGTCCGCATATTACACATCAAACAAAGTTCTTAAAGCCTTGGTATAAAAAACCAACAGCTTCTGTGGTCAATGTGAATGATTCAAATTTGAAACCGATGGCATTTTCTCAATTTCAGGGATGAAAACTTATCAGGGAATAAACTTGCTCAAGGTTTATTTGCTGAATATATCATTCACTTGCCCACAATGTCAATCAAATTTGAAACAGATTTCAATCTATTTTCATCCGGAAATATAGAGAAGAATGCCAAGAACGTAGTAAAAAAATATTTACTATGAATTGTTAGCCTAATTCAATTCTTTCAACTGCTGATTCTACCTTTTTAACTGCTGACTGTACCTCACCGACTCCTGTAGTAATTGAAGTTAATTCACTGTAAATATCATCTATGTTGCAACCTGTGTCTGGCAATCGACTTAGAATTTTTTCTAAAAGTGCAATTATTTGATAACCTTGTTCTTCTGTCATTCTTATAGTTTTTAATGATTAAATTTTTAGTTAATTTATTTTGCAGATTGATTTACTTGAATAGAGGGAGGTTTTGAATTGGTTTTTGCTAACTTATAACCCATGTAAGCACCTACGATACCAAACAGAAAACCAATTAGAGTCGATATAATTGTTTTTGCGAACCACTCTTTTTCTCGGTCTATCCAATATCGATGATGGATAATATTGGCCTTGATTTTATTCCACCAATTTATATCTAAATGGTGAATCCCTGTATCCAAATTGTTCATTCTATTAGTTAACACAATTGAAAATTGTTTTTCGTCCATTTTGTTTAACAATTTATCCAATTTGTATTCGCCGTGATACACTAAAGCATTTTGGGCAAAAGGGTCTAAAAAGATTCTTTGAAGTTGTTCTTCCTTTAAAATAATTCTTGTTTTTGTAAACTCAATCGTTTTATCTATAGGTTGCTGCCCATTTGTTGAAATAACAAAAGAGCCATGAATTTGGGCTTTAAATTTTTTAAACATTGCTAAACAATTAAAATAAAAATTTTTTTTAAAACAAGCTGCAGGATACAGTGTCGAGCAGTTATTTTGGTCTACCAAAGATACTACTTTAAAAGCTATTTTATAATTTTTTCTTTTCAACCACTGCTTACCTAATCCTTTTTATCAGTATCTTTTCTGAATGAAAAATTCACTGATTATGGCTAAAAACAAAACATCTGTAAAAAGTTTCTTGAAAAGTTTTGGCATTTTAGCCGGCGGATATTTATTTTATAAGGTTATAGTTTTACTATTCCATACAATATCTTCTCCTCATTCCATTCAATTCCCTAAATTATGAGTGAAAATTTGAAAAGCTTAAGAGACAACAACGTTTCTATCGTGTACCCACCCAATGTTTACTTTAAATTATTCGCCAGAAACCTATAACAAATAGAACCATTTATTGATTGCTAATAATCTAATCTACCAAACTTGATGAACCGAAAGTGGAAGGAAATTGCTTAAAGGCGGCAGCGAATTTTGCAAAAATCCTTTCTTAAATAAAAAAGTTACGGTGAAATTTTTAAAGAATCGGTCACTCTCTTTTCAAAAAGAGAATCTTTCTCTATATGAGATTTCAATATATCTTCTAACAACTGTAATTCTTTTTGACGGTATATTGTGTCTTGTAATGTTTTTACAGAGGAATTTTTAATAAACTGATAATTGCAAGTTGCAACCGTAGCTGAAACAGCAGCAGCTAAAAATATTACGAATGTTAACCCTTTTTGAATATTATTATAATTTGTCTGCTTAATGTAAAAAGTTTCTGTCTTTAAATTTAAACTACTTATAGATTCGTTGGTTTTAATCATAGAATCATTAAGTCTTTTGTTATCAGACCTGCTTAATTCTGTTTCGTAAGCCAAAATTCCAATATGTGTAATAGAAGCTTCTAATCTAACTTCGTCTACCCAATAAATTTTACCATTTTGTTTTTCCTTTCCCAGATTTAAATAACCAGCAAATTCAATAAATTCACTTTTACGCATTGATTGTATTTTGCGTTCAATTAATTTAGAATAATGTTTTACGGTTTCATTATTATCCTTATCAATAGGATATACTTTTTCAAAAATTGGTGACAAATTTTTACTTATTCCAATTCCCGCTAAATGCAATTCCGTTAATACTTTTAAACTTTCATCATCCATAAAAAAAATTTCAGTAAATAAAAATTGGCTTCAAAAAATAACGGTTTCAAAAAGCTAAGCCTTAGCCTACTAAGTTGCGATTTTTTATTTACAAAACATTTAAAACCTAAATAAGAAAATATTGGAATAAAGTAAAGGATTAAAAAAAATACTAACTTAGCAGTATTGTTCAAACCAAAACATAACAACATGCTTAAAAAAACAATCAATGACGTCAAAACACTCCTGAATGGAGAGTGGAACAATCCAGAATTTATAATTGCTTTTCGTAGTTCACAACTTAAGGTAGATGCACCTGATCCTGATGGAATAATCTGCATACACAAAAAAGAAACCCGCCAAGATTTTGGTTTTAATTATCGCGTCACATTGAATGATGGTTCCCCTTATTTAAACATCATTACAAAAGGCACGGCAAGGAATTTCTTTTTTCCGATGTATATTAAAGAATTAGCTGGGGAACCTGAAAACAAATTATCCTTGGTATTCAATTTAGGAAGTGAACTAACATTTGATAAAATCAACTGCTGATAGCCAGAAAAAATGATCCATGATAGAAAGTAATTGAACTTAGTTTTTGGTACAGGTTTCAGTTCAAAAATGCATCCTTCATTGGATGCTTTTTTTATCTCCTCAATTATTTAAAGATTGAATGAATACCGACTACATCAAACTTCAAAAAGCTAATTCTACACTGAAAGACAGGAAGGATTATTCCAAGAATTGAAGCTGCAAATTCATCAAGCGATGAAGAAATTTGAAGTGACACTTTCTGCCCAACAAATCATTGAACATGCAAGGCTGGCTTTTGCAAAAAAAAATGATAAACTGATCGTTAACCTGCTGAAAACAAAAAAGGACTTCAACTTAATGAAATCCTTTTAAACAATTAGGCCTGTTGGCTTTCATCTTGTGGCCCACCAGGATTTGAACCTGAAACCACCTGATTATGAGATGCAAAATCGATTTTTACCAACTCAAGGCAGCTTTACTTAGATTGCCTGAAACCCTTACCCACAAAAGATTTATCAAAAATTTATTTTGTAAAATTGCCTTCAGTTTTTCCTCTTTAACCTATATTTGTTTGCAAATCGTTTGCAAATTTTGAACTTAATTCTTACTTCATAAAAATTCCATCCGATATTTTTTAAATGATTTCTTACAAGGTTTTATTTCTCTAATTTTTATTTTATGGTAAATAAAGAGGTGGAATTTTAAATTGCAAAAATTGAAAGAAAAAAATAAAACGATATGGACCATTGGACATTCCACACGCTCTTTGAAGGAATTTGTAGCTATGCTCCATTCGTTCAATATTGAATTGCTTGCAGACATCAGAAGTTTCCCCGGCTCACGTAAGTTCCCTCAATTTAATAAAGAAGCACTGGAAATTTCTTTGCCTCAAAACAATATTCAATATCTGCATATAAAAGAACTTGGAGGCAGGAGAAAAGTAAATCCCGGTTCCAAAAATACAGCGTGGCGGCATGCAGCCTTTCGCAGCTATGCAGATTATATGGGAACAGCCGCTTTTAAAGATGGAATAAACGAACTTCAGCAAATTGCATTGAAACATAGAACGGCTTATATGTGTTCAGAAGCAGTATGGTGGCGTTGTCACCGTTCTATGGTTTCTGATTATTTAAAGTTAAACGACTGGAAAGTAATGCACATAATGGGCATATCAAAAGAACAGGAACATCCTTATACTGCGCCGGCAAGAATTGTGAATAACGAATTGAATTATGAAAAACAAGCGGAATGAAATAAATGTGTTTTGATTTTTTAACATGATTAAACTTTTAAATAAAATACAGCGATGTGATGTTTGTAAAGAATATTTACCGTTCGGTCCAAGACCTGTTATCCAATTAAATGCATACTCGAAAATTGTTATTATAAGTCAGGCTCCCGGCAGGCGTGTACACGAAACAGGAATTCCATGGAATGATGCAAGTGGTAAAAAATTAAAGTCATGGATGAATGTAAGCGATGAAATATTTTATAACCCTGCATACTTTTCTATTTTGCCAATGGGCTTTTGTTATCCCGGCAAAGCAATCTCCGGCGATCTGCCACCACGGCCTGAATGCGCTCCTTTATGGCATATGCAGATTTTAAAAAATTTTAAAAGCAAACCGCTTATTTTATTAATAGGACAATATGCGCAACAATATTATTTAAAAAAAACTTACAAAGGAAACCTTACAGAAACGGTGAAAAGTTATCGTGAATATTTACCAACCTATTTTCCATTGCCGCATCCTTCCCCCCGAAATCAAAACTGGGTGAAGATAAATCCATGGTTTATGGAAGATGCTGTTCCGGAATTACAAAAGAGAATTCAGTTAGCAGTAAGTGGGTAAATTGATTATTGCATTTCATAATTAAAAAACTACAACTTTGAAACAGAAATTTAAAATCGGTGACCATGTAACCTGGGATTCAGAAGCTGGTCATGTATCGGGTACTATAGTGAAAATACACAAAAGAGATTTTGATTATAAAGGTTATACACATCATGCCAGCAAGGAAGATCCGCAATACGAAATCAAGAGTGATAAAACCGAACATGTTGCTGTTCATAAAGCCAGTGCACTTTCAAAAACAGAATAAAAAAAAGCATTTATGAAAATTAATCCGTAAATGTCTTATTTTTGTGGGCCCACCAGGATTTGA
>CAWEQV010000002.1:0-32509 GCA_963811285.1 uncultured Chitinophagaceae bacterium
AAGAAGTGCAGTGAACCTACAAAATTTGCTGATTTTTATTTTACAATAGTTGTTGAACAAACTTTAAGCAAGTTGCAGAGATACTAGATTGCAGATTGTTAGAAACGAAATCATTTTCTTTTGCCTCGCATTGCTTATATTTTACGCGAATTCTGCTTCATAAATAAGTAGATTTGTAAGATTAACAATTAGTATTCAATAGTATTCTTTTTGCTTACTGTCTTTTTGCCAATTAGAGCCTCCAAGGCGTTAGGCCTCACCATCACTTGTATGGAGAACGGAATTTAATTCGGCTGAGACGTTTGGGATGCCGATTCTGACTAAAATCAAACTTTATTTGATTCATTTCAGTAAACAAACAAATTCCAAGATTTTTATTCTGCAACTTCTCTTCGTGTACCGTTGGCGTTTCCACCAACAGCACAGAAGACGAAGAACTCAAGTATCCTTAGTTTGGTTTAAGGCTTTTTTTCGTACTGAAACCCTTTAAGCAGTTGGTGTAGCAACATGCAATACTACTCAACTGCCGGAAATAATTTTCTTCCATTTTCTTCCACAATCGATTTTTTATTTTCTTTACCTTCATAAATGCCGGTGAAAAAAAATCAAATAAAAAAATCACTCCTCGAAGAATTAAAAAAGTTTACCAACAACACTTTCACTGAGCCCATTGCCTACTCCTTTCAGTGTGAAGAATTAAGCAAACACATCAGGAAAATAACCGGGCAGTATATCAGCGCTCAAACACTTCGAAGGCTATATGGTTTTATTCAATCTGATTTTTATCCGTCCGTAAAAACGGTAAATATTCTTGCGGTCTACAACGGATTTCCCAACTGGCATTCCTTCACAAAACATGTTGCTGAGACTAATTTTCAATCGCTAACCCTCGATCAGGAAGCGAATCTTTATTTGAGTTTTTATGAAATCGAAATGAAGGATGAAGGTGATATGAATTATCACAACGCTTCCAAAAATATCGCATTACGTATTTTATCAAACCCTCCTCTTCTATCCAAATTATCTTCTTCCTTGGCCAGCAATCCTGTGTCTCAAATATATTTTTTCGAGCGCTTTCCTTATACTGATGGTTTGGCATCGCCCATATATAAAAGAAGCATCCGGCAATATCTTCAAAAGCCGACTACTGAAGCGCGGATATTTGGTAATAGCCTTCTTTTTTTATCGGCCTTTCTTTGCAATAAGTCTAAAGATTTAGACCGAAGCTTTGAGCAACTGGAAAACCTACAGATCAGTGAAACGCTCCATCCATTCGCCGTTGCACGTTATTTAGGAAGCAATATTTTATATTATCAGCAAAAGAATAAAAGCGTCGATGATTTGCTAAATCAGGTAAAACAATGGAATGAATATTTTTTACCAAAAGAGAGAATCGCTTTTTGGCAATATCCATATTTTCAGCATTTAATCGCCTGCTATTTAAACCTGGCCTGTTTGTTTGAAGAAAGTTTCCACATCATCCGAACCATCAGAATGGATAATAATTCATTCGAAATTGAGAGCGGCTATAAAGAGGTTTTACAGATTATAAGTAATATCAGCCGCCATTCAGTTACTTCATTTGATTATAAAAACTGGTTTTTAAATGAGTCTGAAAAATATATTGGAAGCAGTTAGCCCCCTGTTCAAAAAATTTTATGAGTTGCAAGCACTTTGTGTTTACCGCTCCCTGGTAAAAGGGAAAAAAAGAGAGAAGGTGAGTGAGAAGGTTAACAGGCTTGTAAATCAAACAGGCTTTGTGTTTTTTGCCAACTTTTTAGAATGATTTGCAGGCAGGATCGCTTCCATCTTACCTGAAGAGAATTACTTCATAAAAAAAGCTCCCGTTCTTGCCGGGAGCTTAATTTTTTCATCCAGTGGGTTTGGTTTTTCTAAGGGATACTTTAAGGCTGGTTTAAGGCCTGGTTTTCATCGGATAAATAATTTCTCAGATATTGTATGTTTCTAACGATATTGGTTTAAAAAAAAGTAGAAGTTGACTGATATCAGATTTTATTTTAGCTTTTCTTGGATAATGGCCCCCGGGGATTAACCGGAATAGAATTTCAATGGATTTAGGATTCATGATTAATGTTCTTGAACATCAATCAACTTCTGGAACAAAGATATACTGCAGCACTACCCTGCACAAGCGCAAGTTTGACTGTTTTTTGAGATATTGAATTTACTGAGGAAATGGTAGATTTACGATGCTTCAAAATGTGAGATGTACGATTGATTATTCTCCTCTCCACCAAACTGCCTGTGGGCGGGTTTATCCCCTTAAGGAAGGGTAAAAACATTCTCCTTTGTAAAAGTGATTTAAAGAATCTTGCAGCGATCCGGCAACAAGAGACAGCCACGATTATATTGACTGCGTGCTAATTATGCTTTTGCCTCCATCTGAAACCAAACCATCTTTTTCTACCATGTTGATCCGGCGCCCTTGATTAACACAAACAATCCATCCTCATTTACATATCCTTTTCTAAAAACCGGAAGCCCATTCTTGTCCTTGCCGATATCTGCTTCTGCGTAAGCGAGATGTGACACAGGATCAAAAAGACCTATTTTATAGAAAGCCGGCATCACTGCTTTGTGCGTACCCAAATTAATAAAACCGGTAAGCACTCCCTGCCCGGTTACCGGATCGATTCCTTTGCGCGTAGCAAAAAACAACTTAGGATTTTTTTCTCCCTGCACTTCGGTTAACTGCCGGTCGGTAAACCATGAATCTGCAGGAATACCATACGACTGGAAGAATTCCTTGACAGGAATGAGTTTGAAATCCGTAGTTAAGAAATAGCTGCCTGAAAATGCCATACCGAAATTGTGAAAGTCTTTAAAGATGCCATATTTCTTTACATCTTCATCGGTTTGCTTAAAAACTACTTCGCCCTTCTTATTTATATACGCATATTGAAAAGCCGATTGGTTGCGGGGCTGAACCCTCGCATACCCTGCATGGAAATCACCGGGCATTATCGAAAATTGATAGGGGATTACCAACTTTCCCTCCTGGTTAATGAAACCATATTTCATTTTTCCAAACTGATCTTCTTTGCCAACGGCGGCCATTCCATCAGAAAAAGGATTTGCTGCGTCAAAAAATTCATTGGTAATTCTTTTACCACCTAGCGTTGAATAGGATAAGCCGCGCGCACCCGGAGGTTGAATAATACCGATGCCCTCGTTCACACTGTTTATGCCGCCATCAAAAACGTACAAATGCCCATCGTTTGTGGCATAGGTAAACCGGTAATACTCGATAGCCCTTCCCGATTTATCGCGCCCGCTTATTCTTTGCGATGCCACGAGCATCGTTTTATCATTTGTGTAATTAAAAAGATGATTGTCACCATTCTGCGCTGCCACCTTCCCTTTTGCATTCAGGAAGCCACCACCGTCGTCTAAAAATTGAAAGAGGCCCGGGTTGAGATGAACGCCGCCGGGCAGAAACCCTGTTTGAGTTTCAAACATAATCCGGTATTTATTAAAAGGCACCACCAGGTTACCGGCAGAATCGATGAGCGCAGAAGAAGAACCTTTTAAAACCACGGCAGCGCCTCCATTGAAAGGTTGTAGCTGGTCTACATCCAGCGACTTTGCGTTTTTTGCCAGTTGCCCCGGTTTTGGCGTTACCAACATTCCTGAATTATGTTCCGGTTGAGTGCCGTTGCTGCCCGGTTGAGCACTGCCAGAATCGTTAGCGCTATTTTTCTTATGATGAAATAACTCTCCCAGCGCTTTCGCCGAACTTTGAATACTTTCATTAATCTTCTCAGACTTTTGCTGTGCCTTACTCTGGCCAGCGATCATCAATAAGCAACTTAGAAATACCAGCCGAAATGAATTCACTTTCATGATTATTTGATTTAATTGTGACCAAATCATTTCAAAGGCGAGCAAGAGTTTTACATAGGAAAGACTGGCAGAAACCAGGAGAAACACAGGGATGGAAATTTCGCGAAAAGCGAAGAATTTGTCAATACATTCAATGTATTGGCAACGGTGCAAATTATTAAAAAATGTTATTCCGGCCAATAAAATGCTTTTTTCTTTGTTGGCGCTGGTCTTCAGCCCGTTGACCAGGGGGTCACTTGTTGATTTAAGTTGAAGTTTAGCTGTTGTCCCGCGCAGTTCACCGTTGGTTTTCCCTGTCCCTTTTTCTCTTGAAAGAAAAAGTGGCTCCGCATGTTTGTGTTAATAAGCGCCCGGCAAAAGTGTGATTATATGCAGGTAAAACTTTTATTAAATATTGTTAGACAGTTGGCTCTCTGAACTTTTGCTTTATCAGTAAACAAACAAATTGTCGGGATTTTTATTTCCCACCATTCTAAAAAGCCCCAATTAAGTTTCAAAGCCCCGAAAGATCTCATTCTTGTGAATCGCTTTTGCAAATTGTTCTTCCTGTCCTTCCGCTTTAAACCAACGTGTGATCCCCCAGCAATTCACTAAAGGCCACGCCCCAATGCGGTATCTTGCCACCAAGGGTATAATACATTTTCTTGAAACCCATCTTCAACGCGTAGGGAGTAATACCCATTTCCAAATGACTTTCATCGCCGCCCCACCACTCGTTGGTGCGCATATAAAAACCTTTGATGCCTCCCATGTCGCCCATGCACAATAGTTCAAACTCCAGTGGCTTCACTTCTTCTGTAACAGCGCCCAACTCTTTCCCCAACGTTTTGGCCAATACTTCCGCTTCGATATGACCAAGAGAGCCAATCTTCGGAACGGTGATAGAAGCCGCATCTCCTACGGCAAAAATATTCGGGTAATCCGGGTTGCGCATATACAGGTCGGTAATTACAAATCCCATATCATCTGTAAAGGGCAATTGCTTCAGAAAATCATGTGCCTGCCAATCCGGGAAAAGAATGCTGATCTCTGCTTCCTGTGAGGAACCGTCGTTGTATTCAATTCCACCCTCATGCACGCTTTTAACGCCGAGCGTATTCGCCTTGTAATGATATCCCATGTTGCCCATCATCGGTATCAGTTTATCCAATATCGTTTCGCCTGCATCTTCAGCGATCACTTGTGGCGGGCGTACTTAAATAAATAGTAGATGCATCACCGAGTTTGTATTTTTCCAACCAATGAGCGAGCGAAAAAGACATTTCCACGGGAGGGCCTTCGCAAGCTGTCATGGCGACCGGCAAACCTGCGGGTAATTTTTCACTCTTCCCCTGGTGAAAAACATCAGAGGTTATTACAATCGGGCCGCCCTTGTACTCCTTATGCAAATAATTCCGCAGCCTGTTACCTAAGAAAGTATCAGTAACACTATGGCCGTTTGTGGCAAAACCTTCAATTTGATCGTAGGCAAATTTATTGCCCAGCGCTACGACGAAATAATCATACCTTATTTTGCGAATCGGATGTCCGTCCCTTTCATTCGGCTTGTAATAAACCAGGTTGCTTTCCGGGTCGATCGCGGTCACCTCTGCCTGTATAAAATTGCTTCCGTCCTGTTCCAAAAACGACATAAACTTATACTCCAGGTCGATGGCAGGATTTTCATCGGCAAGCACCTTCAACGGGATGTTTGGAACAAAAAGAAGCACCGATTTACGGTCAATGATCGTAATGTTTGCTTTGCCTTTTACTGATTCGTGGATATAGCGGGCTGCGGTTAATCCCGCAAAGTTGCAACCCAATATGAGGATGTTTGGTTTGGACATGATGATAGTTTTAAACGATTCACTTTTTTCCGGCCAAGGATGCTTTTGTTGGAATCTTCTGAAAGAAAAAGTTTACACTAACCGAAGTTGAAGAATTTGTAAGACGTGGGTACTGACGTAGCTCAGCAGGAACGATGATAATAGTCAGGGTTGTAAGGGCTCCAACCTTTCTCCGGCCTCATCCCAACCCCTGTCCGACTTCGTCTTTCAGGCGGGCTTCTCCAAAAGGAGAAGGACGCTCCCGGTATGGCCCTATCCCGGGCAGATCTTTCTTTTAAAACTTATTCTTATTGATAGTATCTCTGCATTCTGCTTTATCAGTAAACAAATAAATAATCAAGATTTTTATTCTGCCTCAATAAAGCCTAACAGTAGGTTGAAAGCGCCCAAAGAATCTCATTCTTGCCGATTGCCTTTTGCCAATTTACCTTTTGCCAATTGCCCTTTGCCAATTGTTCCCTCACCCCTCTTCCTATTGCTTTGATGGCTCAATGGCTATCTCTGCCGGAGCGGTTACATCGATTTCGTATCTGCCTTTGTACTCTTTTATGATTCCGGTTACGCACACGTTTTTGTTTTCGTACATAGCTTCTGCAGGTTGGGGGAAATTTCCCCTGTCCTCTGCACGTATCACGATGGTTAATGGCGAATTGGGATAGGCGGCGCCCAGGTTAATAAAGGTTATTTTCTCCAAAGATTTTACTCCGTAGACTTTACTACAAACCATAACAGAATCGCCGACATGCGTGCTGGCAGAATCTACAGAAATATTAGTTTGGCAAAAAGCAGTTG
The DNA here is from genome assembly GCA_963811285.1 of uncultured Chitinophagaceae bacterium. Taxonomy (GTDB): domain Bacteria; phylum Bacteroidota; class Bacteroidia; order Chitinophagales; family Chitinophagaceae; genus Ginsengibacter. The sequence goes on from CAWEQV010000002.1 coordinate 6,483, forward strand.
CAGAAATGAAACAGGCAATGGCTACGGTAATTATTTTTTTCATGGAGGGAGGTGTGAATTTGAGAAAGCAAAGTTAGGGGAAATAAAATCTGAATTTGAAAATGGGAAATCCGATAGCTATCGGATGGGAAAACCGTTCAGCCCCTTTCTTGGCGCATGTCTGTCGGGTGAGGACACCCGCCACGGAATTGAAGAAAAAAGTTACGGAAATCTATTGAGACTGTATGAATTGCGCGTTTCCTGGCGCGTGTCGCCGGTAAGAAGTTACCGCATCGCCAATGAAGTTTATTTCCGGACGTCAGACGACTTCGCCAGTTCAGCAAATGTCGGGTGAGGACACCCGCCAGGGAAGAGAAGTTTTTCCAAACCTGGCTACTTACACAAAATCAAACCACCGGCTTTTGTCCTCATAATCTTCTATAGGTGTTACTATATTTTCGGCATGGAAGGAACTGATCAGAATCGAAACATCTACTTTTATCATGTTGATGCAATTGGTAACTAAATCATTTCTAAATCCCTTTTCTCCCATTTCTATTACAAAATTTGAAGCGATGATCCGGGAAAAAACTTTTCCTAAATCCAACATTTTACGTTGAGGCAGGCCCGTCATTAAATTAAAATCAATCTCTTTTTTAAAGAAAGAACAAGCCTTTTGGGTCAGGTTAAATTCTTTCAGAAACTGGTAAATATTCGATTCTTTTTTTCTTTTCATCAACTTAGCGATCATTTCTCCTATTTGTGTATAAAGCATTTCATTTGATCCTTCAAATATCTGGAAAGCCCTGCTATCCATGATGCCACGGCCACCGATATTACTGATCCTGTAACCGTTGGCTCCTGACAATTGGGTGTAGGTCTGTGAAGATTCCTGCATCAGGTCTGTTATATAAGCTTTCATTGAATTGGCCTCTATACCTTCCGCAGAAAGATCGTTATCTATACTGCTCACCTGGCTACTCCTGAAACACATAGAAGAAACAACCGTAAAGGCACTTTGAATTTGAGAAACCTGGTATTGAACCTCGTCCAGTTCGATCAACTTTTTTCCGCCAACAATTCTCTGGTTACATTGTCGTAAAGCCTCATCCAGCATTCTTTTGATAAATCCCATCGCCATGCCGGGAAATTGCAACCTGCTCCGGTGAAGTATATCCAACATCATTTTTAAACCCGACGTTTGAGGTACTAATTTATATTGTTCCGGTACCAGGATGTCCACCCTGTTTCTGCCATAAGGAATCAGTTCAAGGCCTAAATTATTATACACCTGTTCCACCACTATTTGTTGGTTTTCCTTAGACACATCGCAAATAAAGAAATCAATATCGCGGTTAAGTTCGCCGTTACTATTCCTTTCGCGCGAAGTGATCAGCCAGTAATTAGCCATCCCGGTGAGGCCCTGCCAATGTTTTACACCCTTTACTTTATAAGAATCCCCAACACGCTCGTTCCAGGTTTGCATATTTAAGGCATCGCTTCCAAAATCGGGTTCGGTAATCATCAACCCACCCATATTTTGTTTCTCCAGAAAGTTTTTAAAAATAGCTTCCTTCACCGATTCATTGGCATATTTAGCCACCGGCTCTAAAAACAAAGCGATGTTGATCCCGAATATTAAGGATAAGGAGATGGACTCATAAGATGCTGCTGACAAAATACCCAGGCATTCTTTTACTTTTAATCCCCGGCCACCATACTTTTCCGGAATCGCTACCGCTAAAGGCCTCGCTTCCATAATTTTATTTAATTCATCCGGGCTTAAACCTCTTGCAATGGCAAATTCATCTCCACCAAATTTTTTTTCAAAAACTTCTTTTAATACCTTTTCATAATCCCTGAGGTAATCTGAAAACTCACTACTTCATTTATTAGCTGTATTTTATTTAAATTATTTTGCAAAACTACGTTACATAACCATAAAAGATTATTAGAAAACAAACATTTCATTTTGCCTGTATTCCTCCTTATTTATTTTACTATTTTTTCACGAGGCTTTTATACGGAACGTGAGAGGCTTTCCGGTTGATGTGCTAATTGGCTTTGCAGGAAGTTTTTTTTTAGAAGCGACTGTTCAATAAATATTCCGTCCCCCGGTTCGTGTCTCCACGAAACGGAACCTGATAACCTCATACGCAACAATTGGAACAGCGTTAATGAGGGAACAACTAAAAATGTTAGAAAAATGGTATCTCACTGTTGCCCACTGAATCCGGCACGCATTCTATCCAGTTCGTTTAGTCGGTCTTGATTTTTTGCAAGATCGCGGCTGAGCTGGCTTATCTTTTTATTTTGATTGTCCACTGCATTACCGGCTTTTCTTGAATCTTTTGCATCTTTTACTGATCTCCTGGCTTCTTTCTTTGCTCTCCTGGCATCCCTTACACTTCCGTTAGTAGCATGTGATGCTTTGTCGGCCGTTGCCACAGCCGTGCTTTGCGCATCAGAACTGGCTTTGTCCGATTTGCGGCTATATTCTGCCAGGTCATTTTGTGCCTTGGTGAGCCTGGTAGTAAGGTCGGCGATATTACTGCTTACCCTGGCATATTCTTTATTAAATGCTACCGAATCTGCAGCTTTATAAGTTTGTGAAAAGGCGGGTACGGTACCCATGATAAACAGCAGTACCGGCAAAAGAAAAATCTTTTTCATTTTATTTCATATTTATTGATGTAGAATGTTTTGCAGAAGCCTGCAAAATCAAATTTGAAGAAGTGAATAATACAATCGATAGCATCAATTAACGAGCCGCGTTTTCTATTCATTCCGTACCGGCTGTTAATCAATTCTTCTTTTGCACTCAACCATTTTATTTAGTAGCAGATTGCGGGGTGGCTGTCATTATACTATTCTTCCAATCTTCCCGATTAATGGCAACCAGTCATCATGAAATTTTTATTTTGACTCATACTCAAACAGGATCTCTTTTATTCGAAAACAGCAAGGGCAGCGGCGGTATTGTTGAAATTCCTTTGGATCAAAATGGAAGGCCAGTGAAGAGGTTTTTGAAGATGAGGATTGCAGGAGATGGGAAGAACGGACTATAAAAAGCGGAAATTTTGTTATTTTCCGTAGTTGTAAAGTACGGATAGCGGCGATAGCGGCCTTTATTCCGGAAACTCTGCAAAAAAAGGCTGCCCTCGTGGACAGCCTTAGGATCAATCAGCCGCTTATTTTTTATTATGCCACTTTCTTCAAAACGGTTGTCAGCTCAAAATAGCCTTTGCTCGCTGTGCCTGCCGCAAAAGTGATGATCTCAACAAGAGGGTTATAGCCCGAGCACGTAATCGTAAAAGTGTACGTTCCTGCGGCTATTCTATTAATATGATATTGCCCTTTGCTATCGGTGGTGGCAGTATATTTCAGATCCTGCGACGTAATAACGGCGCCCGCAACGGGGATGTTGAGGTTATTAACGATTTTGCCTCTCAGACTTGCAGGGCGTTCGCCACGGTTCATCGATACGAGGTAACTGAAAGTAAATTTCTTTTTCATGATTGGATCTTCATTGAAGATTTGCTGGCCGTCTTTCAGCATTTCCATCACGCTTGTATAGATAAAGTTGTTGGCATCCAGTTTTATGCTGGTGGCCGTTTCCTTTTCCATATTCACGTGTGCATAGATGACATAAGCTGCACTACAACTATCGCCGGCGGTTTTAAAAGTGTTCTGAAAATCGGCGGGCATGTTGTCGTTGGCTACCAGTAAATCAAGGTTGTTGGCAATAAAGGCATTGGTAGCGTCAATCAGGTTTTTAACAGCCGTCCAGTTGTCTACCGAGGCGAGGGGAAACAACGAAGCGCCAGCCACCTGCAACTTGGTTTTTACCAGGTTTTCATCAAATGCTTTAGTGATATACACTTTCAGCACCTGCCAGTTGCGCAGCACCTTACGTGTAGCATTCATTAAATTGATACGCGCTTCTTTCCTGGCCCCAATGGTTTCGAGGCTTTCGGGAAGTTGCTTCGCATCCTCTACGGCCTGCAAGGCGCTGGCCACAAAAGCCTCTGTGTAAAAAGCTTTTAGCGTTGAGAAGTTTAAAAGATTCAGGCCGCATAATTTCCATGCAGCTACACAAACTGTGTAAAGAACCTGTTGCGGAATACTGTACATTTTTTTGTTTGGTTTCATTGTAATGAATTTTTTAAATTATATAATAATTTCCATATAACGAGGCCTATTGTTAAATTATTGTCATTTTTTTATTTATTTTTTGTAAAGTCATTTTTTTATACTTGAAAGTCATGGTTTTTAAATAAAATACTTTATTGGGATGGTTGGTTTTACCGTCGGTAGGGGGCTTTTATTTGTAAATTTTGGCCTTTAACTGTAAATTTTGGTCTCTCATCTGTCTCTCCTGGTCGCTCATCTTTAAATTTTGGTCTCTCATCTGTCTCTCCTGGTCGTTCATCTTTAAATTTTGGTCTCTCATCTGTTTCTCCTGGTTTCTCATCTTTACATTCTGGTTGCTCATCTGTTTCTCCCGGGCGTTCATCTTTAAATTTTGGTCGTTCATCTGTCGTTGTTGGTCGGTTATTTTTTTAAATATAGAAGGCGGTGCAGGTTCCGGGTGTTTTCTTTTGCTCGTTTCGATCAGTTGCCTTCTCGGGGGCATGGTCGGAGGGAACTGATGGGTGGTTCGTGAGGCCACGAACCATGGGATGAGTTCAGGCGTTTTTGGGCAGGCGGCGGCCGATACAGCTGGTGAAAAGCTCGATAAGATCTTTACCATAGCAGAAGTGAGTCCTTCCTTCAAAGGTGGCGAAAAGGCTTTGAATAAATATCTTACCGAGAATATAGATATGCAGCATGCGCAGCGGGGCGACGAGGCTTACATTTATTTTATCGTTTCCGCGAAGGGAAATGTCTACCAGGTTCAAATCGCCCAGAGCAATATAAGTGTTGTAAGCCTTGAAAAATCGCTGGTAGCGGCAATAGAAAAAAGTTCCGGCATGTGGAATACCGCCATGCAAAACGAACATCATGTCACAGCTTATTGCAAGCTTAAAATTACTTTCCGGCATAAGAAGATTGAGACGGAGATAAAGCGGTAACAAGCTGCCGCAGAATTTTTATTTTAAGATTAGTATTTTAACTTGCTAAGCCTGATCAATTCTGCTTTCCTTAATTCTTTATCATCCGTAATTTCAATTTTTTGATCAATCAAAACTTTTTCAATCATTTCCAAACTGCAGTCAAATTGCAACGCTATGTTTTTAATACTGACATTTTTAAAATAAATACTGACAATAGATTTCAATTGTTCTTTTGAAAAATATTGCCGAGTTTCAAATGGATCAGGCGTGAAGTTTTCGCATTTTATAATTTTCGAGCACAGTAATTAGTTGCGGCAAATCAGAAAATCTGCAGCTCACTTTTTGCTTTTTGTAATTACCTGCAAAGGTTTGTTCAATGGAAATATATTTTTCTCCTGAAGAATGTTTTATGAAATTGATGTAGAAGAAAGATTTTTCAAAATCTATCAAGATTGATTTTAGAATTTCCTGCATGGGAAAAGTTTTGGAATGAATCTTAAAAATACTGATAATTAATTTCAACTCTAAATTTTCTCAACTGCAAAATTTAATTAACCATTGAGCGTTAATTTAACCAAAACACTAATCCAAATTTATTATGGCCAAATTACTTTACGATTCGAAATTAAACTCAGCGTTAGAGGAAATCATTTCTGAAGCAGAATCGCATATTATTTTCATATGCCCTTTTTTCAAACTTCATGACAGATTAAAAGATCGTCTTAAACTAAAAATGAAGGAACCTGAAGTTCGCCTAATTATTGTGTTCGGGAAGAATGAAGAGGAGCCTTCTAAAAGTTTGAATAAGGAGGATTTCGAATTTCTTAAGTCTTTCCCACATGTAACCATAGCTTATGAAAAAAGATTACATGCAAAATATTTCGCAAACGAAAAATCAGGATTAGTTACTTCTATAAATCTTCATTCTTTTTCACTGAATAATAATATTGAAGTTGGCGTTTCATTTAAAACGAAAAGCATTTTAAAAGACCTGACAAATAGAGCGCTTAATCCACTCACTTCTATGATATCTGACACCGAAGATATTGCAAATGAGAGCATAAATTTTTTTGATGGCGTTTACAAAAATGCAGAAATAATTTTCGATCGTCGCCCTAAGTACGAATCAAAAATGTTTGGTCTACAAAAGAGTTACACCGAATCTGAAGTGTTAGTTGACATATCATCAGACTTCTTTCAACGGATGCGTGGCAACTTTGGAAATCAAACTTCCAAACCAACCTTTGCGTCGAACTCCGGAAATGAGCATAGAAAGAATAACTACAACTATTCCAATCAAAGTAACTATTCCAGTAGTACGGGTTATTGCATAAGGACAAGAGAAACAATTGAATTAAACCCTTCCAAACCTTTATCGAGGGACGCTTATTACGTTTGGGCAGAGTTTTCAAATCCGGATTACACCGAAAGATATTGCCACGGATGTGGCAAGAATTGGAATACTTCTGTAAGGAGACCGTTTTGCAATGATTGTGATTAAAAAACACACCACTAAACAAAACATTAAACAGGAGCTGCGCTCCTGTTTTTTTTATTGCACAAATAATGAGGTTTTTTATTTTGAAAAGTATTAACTCATATCTTTATTGGATCTCCTATTACAGACTGCTAAATAGATTATAAAGAAATGCAAGAGTTGCCTTATCAAAAAGAATTACCAATTCATCTATTAGCATCTTGTTTTAATAATACCAGTGCCACTTATAAATATTATTGGTTCCTTTCAATTCTCCAAATTGTCGAAGAAGGAAAAACTAAAATCTTAAAGAAGGAACTATTCGCACAAATGATTTCCAATGCTTGGTTTACGGTTAATTATTTTCATGTGTCATTTGGAAAGCAGGATAAACTTCAAAGAGCTATTGAGCTAATAAAAGATTTTGAGAATTTAACGATTGATGAGGATAAAGGAAACGTTTTCCAAAAACTTATAAATACAACAAATGGAAACACTCTTTCTCAACTCAGATATTTCAACAATCAAGTTCCACATTGGTTTTTAAGTCCATGGTTTCCAGGAATGAATAGAACGGAAATTTACACGGCATCACAAAGTTTTAGCAATAATTGTTTGTATGCTTTATTTGATGATGAGATCCATATAAATGACAATTGGAAAAATTACATTTTGAAAAATATCAGGGTACTAAAGGACTTTTCTTTTTGGAACCTCGTCATGTTTTTACAAGCGAAAAATCCTAATGTCCCCGATATACCAAATAAAATAATTAAACCGGCAGTAAGAAATAATCTTATAAGACAAAGATCTCAGTTTTGGGATTTAGTTATTGGAGAACTTGGTTCAGTGAAATGCATTTACACGGGCAAAAGGTTGACTATTGGTGATTATGCTGTTGAGCATTTTATTCCATATAATTTTGTTTCTCATGATTTAATTTGGAATTTAATTCCTGCTGATAGATCATTCAATAGCAAAAAGAGTGATAAACTTCCGCCGCTTGAAAAATATTTTAATCCCTTTTATAAATTACAGAAAGAAGCAATAGAAATAGTTCGAGATAAAAACCCAAAGAATAAATTCCTTGAAGATTACCTCACGATCTTTTCTGATTTAGAAACAATTTCTAATCTTCCGGAAAATTTTACAAAGGAAAAATTCAAAGACAGATTACAGCCTCTAATTACGATTGCATCGAACAATGGTTTTCAATTTTTGAAATGATAAAACAAAATATTTACAGTCATTTTACAGCAAAAGAAAGAGAAGCCCTTTCCTTCCCTGCAAAGCTTTTGTTGAATAAAAATCTTTTGTCTGGTGAGGTTTTAGATTTTGGATGTGGATTTGGAAAAGATGTAGAATTATTAAAATCAAAAGGTATAAATATTGTTGGCTACGACAAGCATTATTTCCCCAATTATCCTACGCAAACTTTTGATACCATAATTTGCTTTTATGTACTCAATGTTTTACTACCGGAAGAACAAGCTCTTGTCCTAATGGAAATATCCCAATTATTGAAACCAAGCGGTAAGGCGTACTTTGCTGTTAGAAGAGATATACAACATGAAGGTTTTAGAATTCATAAGATTCACCGACAACCAACTTATCAATGCAATGTCAAGTTGCCTTTCAACTCAATTTTTCAAAACGAAAACTGTGAAGTGTATGAGTACAGGCATTATAACCAACTTTCAAGAAAGGAAAATTCAGATTGTCCTTTTTGTAATCCGGATGCGAATAGGGAGTTGATTTTAGAATCTGCTACCGCATATGCAATCTTCGATAAATTTCCAGTTAGCAACGGGCATGCTTTAATAATTCCTAAAAAACATTGTGCTGATTATTTTGAACTTACCTTCAAAGAGCAATCTGCTTGCTGGTTTATGCTTAACAAAGTAAAAGAGATTTTGAAAAAGAAATTTAATCCTGACGGTTTCAATATCGGTATCAACATCGGTGAATCTGCTGGGCAGACCGTTCCTCACGTTCATATACATTTAATTCCCCGGTACGTAGGCGACGTTGAAAATTCAAGAGGGGGAGTGAGAGGTGTGATACCTGAAAAGAGGGATTATTAGAGTTTGAAAATCTATTACACGTCATAAAGAAGCGTAACCAGCGGCTACCTTGAAGATTCTTTGATGATCAACCTTGCAGTAAAAGGGCAGATAAAACTTCTAGCAGCGTTTTAATTTTTAAAACCATTCTATCGAACCATTGAATAGTGCTGGCCAATAATTTTTCAAAATTTTCCATTTCTCAGCATAATACTTATTCGTAATTTCTGCACCTTTACTTGTTGGACTTTGTTGTACCAAAGTACCTAAAATATCTTTAATGTCGTAAGGTAAAATTTTATAGGCTGATTTAAATGGTTCGTCAAGATAAAGCACTTTTTTACCTTCTTGATTCAATTCGGAATTATCTGTCCTAAAATTTTCAAGATTTTGCTCATCCATTGCTTTAAAGTAGACACCGTATCTTGTTTTATAAGCAATTCCAAACAAAACTGGTTGATTGATTAATTGAACATCTATTAAAGTAAGTTTGGGGCACTTACCATTGCTGTATGGTTTGGGTCGGTCAACAGTTTTGTTGGACAGGCTTCCATTTACTTTAGTCTTTTTGATTTTTCCTTCCTGGTAAAAGTAAATTAAAAACTGGTCTTTAATTTCAAAATCTAAACCGATACAATAATCCCAATTGTCGTCATGCTTACTTGAAATAATATAATTCCCAGAATCAGCATTTAAGCATAAATAACGAGCAAATACTTGAGGGTGCGTTTTTGTATCTGAGAAGTTATTGGATGGGCTGTTCTGATTGTCTATTTTGATTTCATTAGGTCTTAAAAATAATTTTTGCCCTGCTTTTATTTGCCCTCCAAATCGCTTCTGGAGTTTGGTTTTAAACCAATCCTTATTAAAGTAAGATAGCGGACGAATACCACCTAATAGATTAATGTAAGGAACTATTGCCCTGCCAGCTTGCTCCAAAGATTTTTTGTCAAGATTGTTCTCTTTGATAAATTCAAGAACAGCATGAATTGCAGGTCTATGTCTTGCAAACCGTGTTTGACCCATTTGAACAACTCTAAGAGTATAGTTTTTTAAAAATATTTTTGTGAGTTCATATTTGTCTTCACGGTCTTCGTCAACAGTTAAATAAAACGACCACCACAACCCCGAAATAGGATAGATTATCAATTCTGATTGCGATGAATTTGACTGTATCCAGTGGTTTATAATGTAATTAGAAGGGTTAGCAACTTCTTTTTCGGTGTTCCAAACGTCTCCCCATCTCTTTGTAATATATTGATAGAATGTATAGTGATTATGAAATGTCCAGAATCCAATGTCAGATGCTTGTTTAGGATGAATTTTCAGATTTTCAAATAATAATTTCCCTGCTTCAAATTCAGTTTCGTTTTGTTCATAAGCAGAAATCATTTGGTTGACCAAATTCTCAGCTAATCCTGGAACTTCACTTTGTTCTGTAAACAATCGAAAGGAATCATCAGGTCTAAACTCATTTTGGGTGTAATAATTCAAAAGACTTCCGTTCATTTCTTTAACCTTTATCTTAAGGTCTTTTATTGTATCTATTGTAAATTTCTTATTCATAGTTATGCTAAAGTTGAAGTATCACCCTGGTCAACATCTGGTGTTGCGGCGTTAACCATTTCTTGAATACAGTTTCCTAAAATTTTATTTGTTGCTCCGGGAACTTCATCTTCTCCCAAATCATCCACAGAATAACCTTTATCGGTAAGTAACTTTGCAATCGTTTCCCACCATTTTTTTTCTTTGTATGCATCATCATTCAAAGTTTTAATTATTGCAAACTGAATACAACTGTTGCCAAGGCTTGCTAAAGCAAATGGAATTGTCCTATCATCCTTTTGCCAAGGGTAAAATTTTTCATAGGTTTCTTTGGGAAGTTGTATAGTTATCCAGTCGCTAGATAAGTCGTAAGCAATAGTATCATTAACTGTTGGGGCAATTTTAATTAATCCCGAAAAACCTTCTTTTTCTATAAAGGTAATTGTGTCTTTTTCTAATACACCTACACAGTCACCAAATTCATAGTAATCAGATTGACCGTTTATCTCAATATCTCCATCTTGTTTTGAAACAAGTAGAATGGTATAATCAACTTTTGAACCCAACTGGTCATATTTAATTTTCACGGTGGATTTACTTTCTGATAAGACAAATAACCTTCGGCAAAAAGTTTGGGAAGATTCGACTTCAAATATGACATCAATGCTTTCGTTAAATTGATATTCACCCAAGTCAATTGAAATTACAAGTTCGGCATCTTCAAACTTTGTTTCAATATAACTCACACCAGCTTTTGCCAAGTCTAAAAACTGATATGGAAAATCGTAGTTGGTTTTCATACGCTTGCCAATTTAAAATCTAAAGCAACTCTTTCGGTATCGTTTAGGTAAAACTCAATTGTGTTATTTCCTTTTATTAAATTGCCATCAATGGCGTTATTATTAAAACTCCAACCGTCAGAAACTTGAATTACTTGAAGTAAATCATCACCCGATATTCTTGCTGCATCAGTCGCAGGAAACATTCTTATGTTTAATCTTTTATCGTCATTGGATTTGAGAACAAGGGTGTACTTCCAAATATCGTTTTCCTTGACTGAACTAAGCCCTTTTTTTGTAATGCCAAGTTTTTCAAATTCAGGTTTTGGTTTCGAGTTAGGTGATGGAACTATTGGTCTTTTTTCTTTTGTTCCCGTTGGATTTTTTTCTCCTGTTGGTTTATTTCCGATTGATAAACCCACAAGCCCTTTTAGATCTAATGTTTCAGGAAAATGTTTTGAGCGATAGTTTTGCCAAGATTTAGTAATAAATTTGTTCATTGCCTCCATTGCTTTTTGTCCCACCTTGGTATCATCTTCTGTCATACATAAATTGGGGTCCCATTCAGTATGAGTTTTCCCTTCCATTTTTCTGAGAATTTCATTTCCTTCTTTATCAGTACAGATGAAAACTCCGCAATAACCCTTGCTTACAAATAGATTTACGCTGCTCCTTACAATTAGCATTTTCTGCTTGCGGAAGAAAGCAATCTTGCCTGGGTAGTCTGAATGTTGAGAAATTTTTAAGGTGCAACTACCGAGTACATCAATAGATTCAGAATATTCTTCAGTCAATTCATCAAATTTATTTGTCCAAGTTTCATAATAACATTTAGCTCTGCCATATTCAGTGGGATTACTTTTCGTACGATTGGATTCGTATCGTTCAGGAAGATATTGTTCTATCAAACTTTCAATATTTTCTTGGTTAATTTCTGTATTCCCAACTTTTACAATCAAATCACCTTCGTGAATTGCCATCCAAAAATTATTAATTGCGGCTTTAATCATCTTTTGTTCAACATCATCGTATGCCCACAATCCTAAAATCGTTATTGTACTTCCAAGCCCATCAACAGGGTTCCTTTTAAAAGGAATTGAATCTGCAGGAGTATTATAATTCGGGTTATCAATATCTTGAAAAATATGTCCGTTTGAAGAGAAATCTTGACTATTTATTGTATGAGTTGCCAATCGAGTTAAGCCTTCAAATATGCTTCCTGTTTCGCTAATTGTATGAATGAAAAGTGTTCTCAAAGCTGATGCAGCATAAAAAGTAGCCTTTCCTTGTCCTTCTGAACCTCCTGAATGTGCATTTGCTTTAACTGTATTATTACCTCTTGAAAATGCATAGTAATTTGTAAGCCTAATACTTTCATCGTGCCTTGAGGTTATAGTCATTCCTGTTGTGTTATAGTCTGATATTTGTAAATAAGGAATATAAAGTTCAAAATCAGAAAGTCTTTTGTCTATCGCATCAAAAATAGCTTTATAGCTTTGGTCCTTTTCCCAGAAAAGTTTAGAAGCATTATAGTGATTTAAAAGGTCATCATAACCTGGAATCTGACTCTTAGGGATTTTACCAAATTCAAATTTTACAATTACCGGATTGTTTTCTTGTAAATTAGGATTGTCAAGACTGTTTTGAATAGCTTCACGAACAATAGACTCGAAAATGTGCTTTGAAAATTCCTTTATGGCTGCATTTTGAGGACTTTCAGTTTCTCCCCCTTTTCTAAAATTCCATTCCATATTTTAAAAATTAAAGGTGTTCTTTTTATTACTTAAGCTTTTTCTGAAAAGAGTTTCCATGATTTTAACTTCCTCTTTTATTACTTTCATCATTTTATTTACATCATCCTCACTGTATTTGTAATTGTTGGTATTTGAGCAATTAGATAAACTTCTAATACTTTTTATGATATTTTCAACTCTTTTAGAAGCAATTCTCTTAAACCTGTCGTCCTTTAATTCATAATTTTCCATATTTGTCTATAATATAAAAATATAGAGTAAATATAAAAAAAATTGAGAATTAAAAAAAATATATAAAAGTTGTTTCCATTCATGGAGCCGCATTGAAAAATACTATTTGGAGGAAATATTAGAGTATCTGATCCCAATCGCCCTCAAATACTCAAATGTTCCATCATAATATTCCTTCTTCCTTGTCGTATCTTCCTCATCACCTTCCGGCACCACAATCACCATTCCTTGGCGTGCTCGAGTAAGTAAAACTCGGTAAGCATTTTTCAAATACAGTTTTCTTTCTTCTTTATGAATGTTATGCCACTTGGTGCCTACAAAAGAAAAAGATTGCCATCCATTCGGAGAATATCTAAAATCACCATCCCATGTAACGCAAGCCCAATCTAATTCTAATCCTTGCACCTGAAATTCCGTGGCTACATCTTCTAAATAATAAGAAGAACGGATATCTTCCTTGTCATCCAAAAACCAATGAATAGGATCCATTGGAGATTTTACATCAATGGCGTAAGGTTTTAATCTTATCGCCTGAGAGGAAACTACAATTCCATATCGTTCCGTTCCTCTTGCTTTTTCTTTCAACCATTGCTTTGCTTTTTTTACATCACGAGTAAGAACAATGGGATATTTATCTTTTAGTTCCTGATAATTATTGCGTGCCTCTTCTATATTCATATCCAGAAGATTCTTCACAAAAAGAGAAACATTTTCTGCGCGAAACGAACGCATGGAAACAGCCAAATGAAGGTCTTTATTAAACACAACCGTTTTATGTTGCTCTAACAATTGCAAAGCATGTCCCGCAGCATATTCACTATCTGTTAATCGATCAGAAACATACACATGCCATTCAGGAAATTTTCGATTTACCGATTCTATCCATTCGCTTATTCCAGCTTCGCCGGTATTTATTTCTTGTCCGCCGCCTACAAGGCAAACAATCACGGCCCAATCTTGATGTCTATCCAAACAGGAGATAAGAAACTCCGGTTCTGAAATATTGAAATCAGCAACATTCTTCTTTCGCTTCATGAAGTTGGAAGTCTGGGTAATATCCCAAGCGCGCTGCGCTTCATCAAAAATGGTTACATGTTCAAACGGAGGAGAAGAATCTCTTAAACATTCATCGCGAAAAGTATGAACCGGTTGAATCATTGCTTTAACCTCACTAAATGCTTCGCCCTTTCTAATTTTATTTCCTTTCTCTCTTTCTCTTTTTACTTTATCTCGCGTAAGCGCTTCGCGCAAAATCGCTACTAAAGGTCCGTTGCCAGAAAGAAAAACAGTAGAAGCCTTTTCATTGTCTTTGTAATTTTTTGCACCAATATTCAAACCCACTAACGTCTTTCCTGCGCCAGGAACACCAGTGACGAAACAAATGGCTTTTTGGTTGTTAGCTTTTGCCGTCACGATGATTTCTAAGACAGCATCTGTTGTAGTTGATAGATTGATTGCGGAAGCATCTGTCCTTGCAATTTCTTCAACACCATGACCGCTATACAAAGACATCGCGGCTTCGATAATAGTGGGTGTAGGTGCATAACGTCCACTATCCCATCCATCTAAATCAATATTCTCGCCGTCGGCAAAATCCAGAACTCTTTCAATTACTTCACTTAAATTTTGAGCGTTTGTTTTGATAGGAAATAACAGATTGTCATTATGAGGCATCTGCGACACAAATGAATAGAGCGCTTTTTGAATCAGTACAAACAAGCACTGGCGCAATTAAATGTTCATGGCTCGTTTCATGGAAGTTTTTTAAATCCAATCCATAATCCCAAACCTGATCAACAGCGCTTTGATAAAAATCTTTTTCTCCTACTTTAAATTCTACAACAAAAATTACATTCTTTATGATCAGCACCACATCTATTCTTCTTCCCATGCGCGGAATAGAATATTCAAAGAAGATTTTGCCTTCTTCATCTTTGAGCACTTCTTTTAGAATTCTTATTTCTTCGAGTCCATGCACCTTTTTGTGTTACTTCATCAGGGAAATCACTGTTGCGGGTAATGGTTCCAAAGATTTCATTGGTGGAAGAAGTTATAAAATTGGAAATCGTATTGGAGTAGAAATAAGGGTTCATTCTCAAGCAGTCGCTTTTTGCGGTAGATCAAATATAAGGTAAATCATTATTTATTCGTAAAGCAAAATAAAAATCCTCTTTATTTATTTCTTTACTGCTTTATCAGAAGTGTATCTGTGAAAATCTGTGGCGAGCGAAAATGAGGCATTTACACACGAAGACATGAAGTAGTATGAAGAGAGATTTTTCTTTCTCCATGGTCGGTGTCCTCACCGACCATCACCAGAAAAATCATTTAACAGGTAAGTAAAATGTACCATTGGTTATTTTCGATACAGTTCCGCGGGAATATACTGCAACGTTGCCGGAAAAACTTCCACTCACATAAGTAGAAGTTATATCTTTAAACTTAACATTTACCCCGTTTGGATAACCCGCATAACCAGAACTTAACAAAGTTGTACCGGAAAGGTCACGATCAAATTCATACAGATTGACTATTATATCCTGATTTACTACATCAGCAGTATCCACATAAATATTTGTGGTATTAATTGGTGAAGGGGAATAGACAGCAATGTAAATATAGTTTGAACTGTCCTCATTAAAACCGTTCAAAGTGAACCAATAATTATGAACAGAAGGATTGGAAGATATTTTACATGATGTCTTCGTTCTAAAAGTTTGAGTTGAACCATTTACATCAAAGGAAATATAGTACGAAGATGGATTGCTTTTTTTGCAGGAGCAGACGATAATCGAAATGATTAAACTTCCTACCATTATTTTGTTTAGAAATTTTATTTTCATTTATTTAGTTTTTTATGATCTTTCTCTCTTTTGAATCTTTCTGCGTATCAATTTTGAAACAACCAATCTTCTTACCGCTTATAAATTTTTTCGTTATGCCATTCAATGAATCTTTCATTACTCTGGCATTACCCTACAAGGGATAATCCGGCTCATCATAAATAAAATCGTTTTTATCGTCCTTGTTATCTGTTTGTAGCGATATTTTTCTATCAAGCTTTCTATCGCTTTCCAGGTATTTTCTCCAATAAAATCATCAGTGTGATACGACTTTCCGTGGACGACACTGTTGCTCCAATTTTCAGGGAAATCGCTATTGCGAGTAATGGTTCCAAAAACCTCATTGATGGAAGAAGCTATAAAATTGGAAATCGTATTTGAGTAGAAATAAGGGTTCATTCTCAAGCAGTTACTTTTTGCAGTAGTCAAATATAAGGCAAATGATTATGTATCCGTAAAAAGCAAATAAAAATCTCGATTATTTATTCGTTCACTGACCTTCTTGTTCTATAAAAATATAATGGCAAGTTGGACGAGTGCATCTGCAGAACTGCGATGACAATTCATCTATAGTAAATTCAAAAATTATCTCTGCCCTTGCCCCACACAAGGGACAAACAACCGGTTGGTCAGTAATTATGAATATTTCCACCATTTGCAAACTTCGGCATTGAGGATTGTAAAAGCAGTATGCTTTAGAACACAAGGAGATATTGTGTCAGCCTTTCGGGAAGTCATTTATCATGAAGCTTGTCTGTAATGTATCCCATCTTAATTTATATTTTCGCCAGCTTAATATTTGAATTTAATAATTTCAGTGCCTCCACCGGTACTATTGAAATTAGCCTGGATGACATTATTCTGTGCATTTAACAGGTACGTCCAGGTATCAGTTATGTTATCCGTAAAAGTATTGTTAGTTCCTACTGCGTTGAAATTAGCGGATGAAATATGATAGGGATTTGTAAATGGAACCGGAGCTTCGTCATAATCATTGACATTGTTATAAGTGTGTACAAAAGGGTCAAAGTCCAGCACACCCTGCAGGTAAAAATCTTTGCCCAATAGTGCCTGGGTAAAAGCGTCTGTTTGTCCATCCGGTAAGCCGGAAGCATAAGTATAATTTACGGTGGCCTTGTAATAAGGTGTGGTGGTTACATAAGATTGTACAGTTCCATTTGTATTCAATGTAAACAGGGTATTAGTTTGAAAGGTTGGATCAGCCAGTTGGAGTAACCCATGATTTGAGTTATAAGTATAAATTAAAGTATCTTCTCCGGATAAAGCCGGCGTGCCTTCATAATAATGAATAACAGTGGTAATGACCGTGCCTCCATTGGAAGATTCGTATTTATAAAAAATGCTGTCGTACCAACTTGCGTCTTTAGATACTTCTGCTATATAATTAATATTATTATTTGCGTCCCTGTTGAAGGTTACATTATAGGTTTGATCTAAGTTTTGATCATCACTGCCATTATCAGCTTGTTTTACACTGATAAGATAGCCATCGCTATTATAAGAGTACGTCTCTCCTAATACATCATAAGGATTCGTATTAGTGGTATCATCAAAATACAATTGAATATTCCTGTTGATAGTATCGTATTTTAAAGAAATTACAAAGTTGTGTGTGACGGATGTACCCTCCGAATCGGATGTCTCAGAAATTATAATTTGCTTTGGCAACGCAGTATTCAGGCTGTCAATTTGTTGAGGCGTAGGTTTGTCTGCGTTCTTATTGCAGGAAGTAAAGATGGCATTGCATGTTAGGAAAATTAGCAGGAGATAAAAAGTAAATTTCATTTGAAGTAGTTTGGATATATGTAAAAGTAGAAAAGATTAGTTCATAAAGAGAAATTTTTTACATATTTAGCTCCCGGAGTAATGATTTGGTGGTATTTATGTGGGTAGCCATTTGCAAAAAGAAATTTTCTAACGAGCATTTCAGGCTTTGTGTTTTTGGCTTTGATGGCCGCCATTGCTGCGTATTTCTTTGGTGTGGACGTCGGCCAGAGTACGAAGTTAGTAAAGGGGTAAGCATCCTATATTAATAAACAGCAAAATAGAAATCCTTCTTATTTGTGGCTTTACTGTCTGGAAAGTTTTGCCATTGATGCGGTTCTCCCGCTATCTACCAGGTTACTTCTTATTTGTATGGAGTTGACATCTGCCAGGCAGAAAAGGCAGGAATGGGGAATTTGAAATCCGATAGCTATCGGATTTGAAGAGGTGAAAATGTGATTTTCTTTATCTTAATTAATAAGCATGGTTTAAATTAGGTAAATTTGTAGGAACATATATTACGATTATGGCAGAAAAAGATTTCAATCCGGCGAAAAGGGTGGTAAAAAAAAGGGGCGCCCTGACGAAGAAAGCTAAGGTGGCAACCGGAGCAGATAGAAAAGAAACCATTAGACTTGTGAAAGCAGGTCACACTGCAACGGCCAATGCCATAAGAGCATCACGTGCATTAGGCCTGGCTATTACTTATATGAAGGATGGAATTTTATATAAAGAATACCCTGATGGCAGAAAAGAAAAAATTAAATCCTCAGAAATTAAAAAAGCCGTCTCAAAAAGAAATAACCGGTCATTAAAAAAAGGGATGGTTTTACATGCAAAAAAATAAACGGCTGCGGGTTTTTGCCGGTCCGAATGGCTCCGGCAAAAGCACCTTATTCAATGAGTTTAAAAATAATTACAATCCCGGCTATTTTATAAATCCTGATGAATTGGAAAAACTGCTATGAAGCTTCTTTTGCGGCAGCTTTTATACGATGGTTGTTGTATAAAAACATGATAAATGTTTCCCGATTATATTGGAGAATGGGGCAAAAAAAATACAATATCTTTTTGGCAAACGCGTTGAATTTAGAATGACTGCACCTGATCATTTTACCACCGACTGTAACGCACCAACAATTTCAAAGAAAAACTGCTAATACTATGATAATCAAAACGCGCCCATTTGGGATTTCTTTATTGCTTTTATTATTTATTTCGGCCTGCAGAAAGCAGCCGGGTACCGAAAACAGGAACGTGCCACCGATTAATTATACACCTGTTCCCTCGTCAACCCCTCTAACGACGAGCTTAAACGTTTATTTCGTCAATAACAACGAAAATGCAAATCCTCTTTATATTTCAACTCCAGACAACTCAAGGCTGGTATACAATCCCCTTATATTTGGATACACCATCCCTTCTGTTACGCTTGATAAATACAATTCGGTAATCGAAACCAGTCCCACGTTGACCGTCCAATATCAGGGATTTGATCATTATACTTCATTTACGGCCTTGAATTCTCTGAGAAATTATATCGATATCAAATTGCTTCATGTAGCACCGGTAGCCTCTCTATTGTACGAAACCAATACAGGCACCGTTGATTTGCCCGGCAATGGAAAACTGGCATTGCCGCCATACAGTTTAGGCCATTTTGGGGGGCCGGTACAGCACCTGGTTTCAGCAGCGTATCTAAGCCCTTTTGTTGAAGATTATTTTGTCAGTCTTCCTGCTTACCCGGTGTATGATGAAAATAACAAGAGACAATACTTGCAATCATTCGGGATGTATCTTCTGATTCCGTGGAGTGAAGACAATACCAACTTCTCGGTTAATTTTAATGCCGCGGCCGGTGTAAAAATGTCTGTGCCGATTCCTCCCGACCTGTTGGATAGTGCGCCTGACAGTATCCTTGTGTTCAAATTGTATAACTCGCCTGTTTGGAGAAAAACTAAATATGCCTATAAGTCGGGTAGTAATTATGAAGTAAATGTGGATGACAGGGGATTTTGGAATTTAGCTGTCCCGGTTGATGGCGTGTACGTAACTGTACATATTCGTACCGAAACCGGGGAACCGATGCCAAACACACGCTTTAAAATAAAAAGCGGGAACGCTGAAATTTCTGACGAAAGAACCGATGCTGAAGGAGATGCATTAGCGTTTGTACCTGTTAATACAGATTTGTCAATCGAGATCAGGAACGACTTTAGTTTCTCCTGGCAAAGTAATAAATCGCCTTTTGTAACGGATTTGGGTTCGTTTAGCTCAAGCGCTGAAAAAACAATAACCTACCCCGATAATCTTTACCTGTTTCCGATACATGGAAAGGTATTTAATTGCGATGGGTCGCCCCTGGAGTCGGGCAAAGCGGTTCTTCACAATGATCAACCGAATCAACGTGGTGATGATTATGTAATACCCATCGTAAATGGCCGTTTTGAAACCAGCGCAAAGACTGCTTATATGGGTTACCTGTCACCTAAGTTGGACATTCTTGACAATTCCGGCAAGTTGCTTTCCACAACCAATATAGTTTTCGGAAATGCAGGTGATCAATATCTTCTTCAAAAGCAGAGATACGATTTGGATTTTTTTACCTGCAGCGATGCGCAGCAGGTATATGCTAATTATACAATTGATACTTCAGGTTTTGAAGTTGAAGGTGCAGTTGGAGCCACCGAAGCGCCTGTTACTGCGAGATACTATCCACCCTCAGGTACAAAAATACAAGTAAGCAATAGCAGCAATAAAGGTTTTGCCATTTCCTTCATCCTGTCCGGAACGGGAACTGCTTTTTTTGAAAAAGCACTGACAGTGAATGGTGAAAATTGTTTATTGGATGAATCTCAGGGCTGGAACCAGGTATATATAACCAGGAACGATACAGCAACTGACGGATTCATTGAAGGCTGGTTTGATGTAAATTATACAGATCAGCAAAAAACGATTCACAATATCAGATGTAATTTCAGAGCAAAAAAGTTCTTTTAACAATCGAAGCAAACGTAACGGGCATCGCGCTTTCCGGGAAAGGCCGGTTTGCCGGGGAGGCTTTTATCGTGGAGTTTACAACGGTAACCGTTTGCATGAAGAAATCTACGCACAAGCATTTCCGGCTTTGTGTTTTTGGCTTTGATAGCCGCCATCCCGAAAAAAACGGGACAAGTTCCCGTATGGACGGGACAGGTGTTTTTACTACGTATTTCTTTGGTGCGTACATCGGCCATTTTTCAAAGGTAGAAAAACACTTCAAAGTTTACCGGCCATTCCGCATCAGGTACTTCAGCACAAGCTTCCTTACAAATTTTCAACGATAAACGATTTTATCACGTATCGTAATTCCAAGTTCCTTTGCTTTGGCTACTATCTCTTCAACCGTCTTTGTACCGGCATTTCTTGTTCTTTTCAGCTCATAAACAGTTACGGCGGCCAGGTCGTTAAGCGTCTTTATATTTGAGCGCGCAAAAATAGTTTGTGCCCTCCCAGAGAAAGAAAAGCCGGTTACAGGAACGTTCAACCGGTGGTACGTCGCCGTTAGTTCTTCATCGGTGAATTCGTAGTTGAACCGCTCCCTGAATATTGCCAGTTGATATTGTAAAGCTTCTCTTTCCCTCATCATATCACTAAATGCGACTTTAGTAGCGAGAACGTCTTTTGATGTGAGTAATACTTTTTTCATTCCTCTCCTGATTGTATTCTCCACCTGGCGTATCGAAAGTCCAAATCTCTCTGCTATTTGTTGCGGGGTTTGGTTGTGCTGTAGATAGAGTTTTATGATAATATCCACTTCAGGCGGCAATCTTGCCAACTCATACAGTCCCGTCTCAAAAAATAAGGTGTTTAACCATTTTTCTTTTTTCATAAGAGTAGTTTTAGAAATTTGTATCAAAGTAGTAAATGTTTGCCAAAGGAATTAAAAATCCTTCTTATTTGTTGCTTTACTGGCTGTGGTGTTACATAAGAAGAAGGATGAGAAATAAAATTTAAAAGTTCAAAAACATTACTTAAATTTATAATTCTAATTATAGAACCCCAAACATTTTATTTTATGAGCACCCAAACCCAAATAGCGCAAGTAATTGCCGACGGCGGCGTTCAGCAGGAATTGGCTCAATCGATTGCAAAAAAGCTTTTTGAAGAAATATTCAAGCCCCTGGTTGTCGAGGAGCCGGACAAGGAAGCACCTCCGGAAACAACTCCGCCCGGGGAGCCGGAAACGGTGCCGAAAAAAACGAAACCGGGGAAGCAAATAATCCCACGACCACCTGTTCCGGATGGACTGGGGATTGACGACCGGGAAGCGGCTGATTAAGGTTATGGATGACTTCCCAATGATCCACTTTGATTTATACCCAATAAGGATACGGTAAAACCGGAAGGAAATGTCTAAATATAATGCGGAAGATTATAAAAAGTACTTGTTTTCGTTCAGTACCAAATTTAGCGATATCATCCGCCAGCTGGCGCTGACGGGAGTGGCCATCAGCTGGCTTTTTTTATACCAATCTCAATCGGCCATATTACATCCCATCTGGTTTTTACCCCTGGTGCTTTTTATTTTTTCTGTTGTAGCAGACGCAGTCTATTATTACAAACGACGGATAGACTTCCGGCGTAGCGATTGGGACGAGGTAAAAGGACAGGTGGTGATCGATAAGAAAAACGATCTGATTTGCCATGCGATATGGCAACTTAGAAACATTTTGGTGTTGACCGGCTATCTCATTTTAGCGGTTTTGGTTTGTTATCAACTTTTCGGTGCTAAAAGGATACACGCCAGGGGAACGGTATATAACCTTCAAACGCGAAAACCGGTTAGCGCTACGCTCTATTATTCTATTGAGGGTATGCAGACCGGCCAGAAGTGGATGCCGACAGATTCAAAAGGTGGCTTTGCCATAGATTTTGCCCCTCATAAAACATACGCGCTCAGGATAATGGCTACAGGCTATGTTTCAGCAGAAGAAAAGGTTAACTCAGATTCACTATTGCAAAACGACGGCGAGCTACAACACCTGGTTTATTTTCTTACGCCGCTTACGGTAGATAGTGCTGTTGTTTTGAAACATGTAATTTTTGATTTTAACAGCGACAAGATTCGCGAGGTATCTTTCCCCCAGTTGGAACAGGTGTACCGTAACTTATCCGATAACCCCGACCTGCAGCTTGAAGTGAGCGGCTTCACGGATAACGTTGGTTCAGATCAATTCAACAGAAACCTAAGCAAGAGAAGAGCCGCGGCAATATGCGACTTTTTGCAGCGCAAAGGAATTGCAAAAGACCGCCTGGTAGCGAAGGGTTTTGGCAAGTCGCGCCCCGTGGCCCTGAACGATACAGAAGAGCACCGGCAGCTAAACCGGCGTGTGGAGATAAGGTATTTAAAAATAGAATGAATCGTTTAGTGGTGCGGGTGCAGGAGCTGGGTAAGACGGTTTGGATTGGAGAAAATAAAAATTCTACTTATTTGTTGATTTGCCGGACTCAGCCATCTTTACTTCTTGGCAAAACAGATACATTAAGCATTTTATTCTGTGATATAATCAAGCCACTCTTTTTCCCATTTATCTTTCAGAGGATCATAAGGAGTATTACGGGAAACATCGACGGATACATTTTTTGGGTTATATCTTTTCTTAAGGTTATACTTGCGCTCAAAACAAGTGTAGTGAATTTTTTCATTTCGCACAACCTGAACTGTTGATTTATTTCCTGTTTCGGGGTCGGTTCTTATCACCACCGGGTTGTTTATCTTTCTTAATAGTGGCGGGAAAACCAGGTACATGCCCGTCCGGGAATTACGTAGTTCGGCAACACTGCTCATTTTTATTTGGTCTTTATATTGCTTATCAAACTCAAGCCCTGTATTGGCTGCCTTGTCTATCATCCATTGGAGGGTTATATCACTTAAACCTTCATCCTCGTAACCACCTCCTACATTGCTGTGAACGCCGGAAAACCATACCTGCTCGCTGGTTTGTACGCCTGGTGTGTTGATCGCTTTATCACTGATTTCCCACAAAGCCGGTGTAAATATTTTTCGCTTCTCATCAATGGCTAAAGCATGATAAGCGTATTCGATCTGGCTGCTAAGCCTGACATCATGGAACTGAAACTTTTTATTGGCGCTACCAAATAATTTAAGAGGAATACCTAAAGCGCCAACAGTATCCCATACTCCCATGAACCTGATTACGGTTTCGTCGGAATTAATACCATAAGATTTTTTGAAGGCCTTCATTAAATCACTGTCAGGATGTGTGAGTGAAGTACGGTCGCGATATAAATGATATGCCTCCTCAATAAAATTTAAATATTCGGGCTTCATAATTCCACAATTGCGGATGAAGCCGGCAAGGCTTCTTACTGTATAGGCGCCCCGGCTAAAACCAAACAAGTAGATTTGATCGCCCGGGCTGTAATTCCACATGAGAAATTTATAGGCATCCTGGATATTGGCATCAATGCCGAGGCCGGTTGCCCCGCCGAGGAAATGATTTCTGAAAGAAAAACCTGTCCCAACGCCCTGCCCGTAAAACTTAACCTGTTCGATTACAGTTGTATCAGCATTAATGGCTTCATAGATTTTTTGAACATTGGTCTTTACAATCTTACCCCTGTCCAGATTACCCGGTTTGTTCCATGTTCCATCGCAACAAATGATTATTCGCTTCATATACATTCCTGTTAAGAGCTGAAAAAAATAATAGAGCTAACTGGTGTTTTTGCAAAAGGCTGGCAATGGTTAGGGCACAATACTTATGGCTTTTCAAAAATGATCGGAATAAGTCAACTGCTAAACAAAAAAATCAACAGAGGAAAAAATTCCATGTTGATGATTTCTGCATAAAGAAGAATTTTTTCTTCATCATTCATTGAAACATGCTTCTAATTCCGGTTCTAATTCGAACATGTCCGCAGATAACATTCCTTCCATCGGGTAGTGAAACAATTGATAGCGCCAGGTTTTGTGAGGTGAGTCTTTAGGGGTATTTATATAGAATTGGATATAACGAAAGTAATCAAAATTATTATTCATCACCAGTTGTTATTTAATTTTATTTCAATTGGTTTTATTGACTCGTCCCTTTCCGTGGTTCATGGCACACGAAACACTACATTAAACACCACGCGAAATAGTGTCTTTACCGTAAAGAAACGGGTTTAAAGCCAACCGGTATTGGAAAAGCGAAACCACGCGACAACTATCGATAATATAAATGCTAAAGCTATTACCGGAAGTATTTTGAACTCATGCTTATTGAAATGGACTACAAATGCTCCAATCATTACTGCTGCAAAGCATACTGCGGTTATGGGAGTTAGGATCGGGGCAACACCGATTAGCCGTGGCAGTATGATTCCGAAAATTCCTAACAGTTCTAAGAAGCCAAGAATTCGAATTGGGATAGGATTTCCATCTGGTTGTAATTGTTTTGCCTCAATCATTTTTTTCTTGGGAGTGGCTAGTTTCATGAAGGCAGGCATTGCAAACCACAATGCCAAAAGGATTTGAAAACCCCAGACTATTTTGTTGCTCATTTTTTTAATTTTTTTGTAAGTTATTTGTGTGACGTTACAAACTTATTTATATTTACTATTTATTTTATAGTACTATACCGTTGTATAGCACTATACTCCAGGATAGTAAATCCAACAGGTGACAACAAAAATGGAATCAGTAGAACACAATCAACAAAGCTGCACTGCCAGTATTCGTGCAATAAAGGATGCTTTAGAAGTATTGAATGGTAAATGGAAGTTGCCGATTTTAATTTCACTATTGACTGGTGGTACTAAGCGGTTTAAGCAAATTTCCAAAGACGTTGATGGCATTACCGACAGAATGCTTTCCAAGGAATTGAAGGATTTAGAAATGAATCAGTTAGTAAGAAGAGAGGTGCAAGATAGCTTTCCGCCAACCGTGGAATATACTATTACTGAACATGGAAAAACGCTTCAAAAGGTTATTGCTAAATTACTGGATTGGGGAGTATTTCACCGAAGAAAGATTATGGGGTAAAAGTGATAAAAAGAATCCCTTGCCTCTTTGCCTTTTGCCTATTTCCCTCTTTGCCTTCTATAACCCTGCTTCGACAAGCTCAGCATGACAATGCAATGCGAAAATGTGAAAATTGGAAAATTGGAAAATTGGAAATCCGATAGCTACCGGATTTGAAAATAAGCGACCGCGACTTTTGTTGTTCTTTGGATCCTGGTGGCTTCGTGGCGAAAAAATTTTCTTTCTTCTTCTTGCCTCTTTGCCTTTTGCCTATTTCCCTTTTTGCCTTCTATAACCCTGCTTCGACAAGCTCAGCATGACACCAATAACAAGAGGCAGCTTTTGCTTTTCTTTGAGCCTTGTTGGCGAAAAATAAACTTCTCTGTAACCCTGCTTCGACAAGCTCAGCATGACACCAATAGCAAGAGCGACTTATGCTTTTCTTAGGGCCTTGGTGTCTTTGTGGCGAAAAAATTCTTTGGTTCTCTTTGCCTATTTGCCTTTTG
>CAWEQV010000003.1:0-5182 GCA_963811285.1 uncultured Chitinophagaceae bacterium
TCCAAGTGGCAGCACCATTACCGCGAGCAGCGCAATCGAAGGATTGATAATAGTAACAGCCACCCACATGTTACGAAGTGTTTTTGGAAAGACGCCTTCTTTTTGTTCTTCAACAAAATTTGCTGAGCTTTCAAAGCCGGAAATACCAAGCATTGCAGTGCTAAATCCAAGAAACAGAACGCTAAATAAGCTTCCTTTTATTGGTGCATGAAAATTAATGTCCGCCATTGCAAAGCCATTGACTATTACATAATAAATAGCGCTTAAAATTAAAAGCGCCATTACGGATAAGTGCACGATAAAAATAATGGTGGCTACTATCGCTGATTCACTGATTCCGGAAATAGTGAGGAAAAGAAAAATGGTGAGAAGCACCATCGTGGCAATTATTACCGAAAAAAATGGGAAAATGCTGTGCAAATATTTCATTGCTTCAGTGGCAGAAATTACAGCGGTAACCATATAGGAAAGTATGGTAAGACAAGCCGCTACCGAGGCATTTCCTTTACTAGTAGTGTTTAAAAGTATGTTGTACGCGCCACCATTTAACGGCAAAGCACCAACAGCCTCACCATAAATTTTTCTAAATGCGAAAAGAACAGCAGCAACGATGAGCAGCGCTATAAACGCATATTGTCCGGCGTATACAATCGTAAGAGCAGAAACATACAAGCAGGATGAAGTAATGTCGTTTCCACAAATAGCAGTAGCTGCTAGTTGTTTTAATTTTTTTGGATGGGAAGTAGCTTTTTCGTTCATGCTGTTTATAAATCTCTCAACGTTCTATCACTTTTCCTACTGAATTATTGTCCTAAAGATTTATTTTAATAGTATCAATGTAATATAAAAAGAAATTCGTGTAATACAATTAATATGCCTGTTACAACTACTTTTTAGAAAATAAAAATTCGGCGTTTTTGCTCGTTTGCTGTGCCGCGTCTTCTGCCGTAATGTTCTTTATTTCAGCAAGTTTCTCAACGATGTATTTGAGATAACTGCTCTCATTTCTTTTTCCTCGAAACGGGGCAGGAGCGAGGTAAGGTGCATCAGTTTCCAGTACCAAATATTGTAAGTCGATATCTTTTATTACTTCTGCAAGACCGGAATTTTTAAAAGTTAGCACGCCACCAACGCCAAGAACAAAACCGTTATCGATGATATCTTTTGCATTTTCCAGTGTGCCGCTAAAGCAATGAAAAACGCCAAACAAACCTTTTCCTTTGTACTCTTTTACCACATCGATTGTTTCCTGCATTGCATTTCTTGTATGAAGAACCAAAGGCTTTTTATATTGAACGGCCCATTGTGCATGAATGTGCAAACTCTCGTATTGCTGCCGCGAAAAAGTGGTATCCCAATAAAAATCCAAACCTGTTTCACCAATCGCCGCAAATTCTCTTTCTTCTAAAAGTTCTTCGACGTTTTCTAATTCATCTTTAAAATTTTCTTTTACTGAACAAGGATGAAGGCCGGCCATAGCAAAAACTTTTTCAGGATATTTCTTTTCAAGTTCAAGCATGGCTGATGTTTCAGAGCTGTCAATTGCCGGCAAATAAAATTTCTCCACCCCTTCAGCGTTGGCTCTTTTTATTACTTCATCGATGTCTTCTTTAAAATCATCAACATATAAATGTGTATGCGTATCGATCAGTTTCATATCAACAAAGGAAATAATTATTTTTTAACTGATATTAAACCTGCTGTTTCAATTTACCATTCGCGCGAGTTTTTCGGTGTAGGTGAAGATATTGGAAGAAGTATTGGTCAAGCAAAAATTGCAATTAGGACGAACAACCACGCGGTTCTCGATTTTGGGGACGGAACCTGAGATAACAAGATGACAATCACTATAAACGGAATTTCTTACAATTTTTCTATGTAATAAAAAATTGTTGATGATTTGTTAAATAATTATTAACTTCACCCTAGTTTTCATAGGGTACGGATTAAAAACGGGCTTGAGTATCTACTCAGGCCCAATTTTTTTTAGTCAAAATCTGAAGGTAAAACCGGGAACTGATAACCTTTTTCAGCATAAAATTTTAAGATTCCTGGAAGCGCATATTGGAGTGTGGTAAAGGATTTGGCGCTATCATGAAAGACAACGATCGATCCCGGCTTTGCATTATTTACTACATTCAAATAACAATTTTCTCCTGAAACTGCCGGATCAAAGTCTCCGCTGAGCACATCCCACATTATGGTTTTTAAATGAAGTTTGTTACCACTAATGGCTTTTTGCTGAAATTTTGTAATCCTTCCATAAGGTGGCCTGAACAAATCACTATCAATAATTTTTGCAGCTTTAGCGATGTCTTCCAAATAAATTTTATCGTCTGTTTTCCATCCATTCAGGTGACTGTAAGTGTGGTTGCCAACTTTGTGGCCTTCTGCGATAATTCTTTGGTAAACTGAAAAATTTTCTTTTACGTTTTTCCCAACGCAAAAAAAAGTGGCTTTGGCATTGAAATTTTTTAATTGTTCCAAAACAAAAGACGTGGCTTCAGGATGGGGGCCATCATCAAAAGTTAAGTAAAGAATTTTTTCATTCGTATCGATTTTCCACGTACGATCCTTAAAAATTTTCGAAATTATTCCAGGCGTTTTTTTGAGATAGAACATAAAACTAAAAGTAATCTTTTTAACAAAGTGTTTTCATTTCTCAAAATAGTTTCTATATTTGAACTGTCAATCAGGTAAAAATCTTTACCAATTATTTTCTTAACCGGCTGCAAACACTTTATTGCAAAAAAAGGCGCAAACTAACAAAACAATGAGAAAATTTACCCCCCCCCTCAATTTTTTTATTTTTACTGATCCTGTTTATTTTGAGTTTTAATTTTTCCTGTCGTAAAGAATACATTCATGCACCCGTAACTGTTGATAGCCTTTCTCTGCCTCAAACAGACGCGGTGTCAAAGCAATTTTTTAATACTCATTTGCCGGGCGATGAGAATGTAATTGCAATAAGAAATAACATCTTAAAGCAAAACGAGCGGAAAGCTTTTATTGATCAATTTGTAAAGTTTGCTGGCTATCCCATTTGGGATAAAGCGGTTACCAAAATCGGCATTGCAAATACTTCTGCAGCAAACAAATCTTTAAAGGAAATAAGTAATGGAAAGGTTATTTTTATTCCTTTGGCTTTAGATACTCAAAAAAGAATAAATGCCATTTTGCAGATAAAAATTGCAGGAAACGATACGGCCTTTCATGTGCTTTATAAGTGGCAATATAACGATAATGGTTATTCGAAAAATAATAAGTTCAATAATGCAGATCAGATAGCCGCGTTGTTTATGGGTTTTGAGAATTATGTCTATGGATATAAAAACTATAAGTTGAATGATTCTCTTCTATTTAAGCCGGAAGACACAAGCAGAAAATCATCCAATATACATGTTGAATCTTTTAACCAATCTTCAACATTGAATAGAACGATGCTGATGCAATTGATTACTATTACAACTTGCATTGACATTGAAGTCCCGGCACACGAAGGCCAGCTGGTAGGATGCCCGCCTGACCAGCCCTGCCCTGAAACTGTAACAGAAACAGTATGTAGTTCCTATTCAATATGGGTCGAAGGTGGTGGTGACGGAAGTGGAAATGATGACCCGCCGCTTACCCCACCCGGTACCAGCGGAGGAGGTAGTGGCGGATCAGATGATGGCGGTTGGCAGGATGACCCTTGCGCTCCGTCCGGAGGTTCAACAAGCCCATCAACTCGTGTAGGACAATTAGCGCCTTGCGATGGAGGTGGTAGCAGTGGTAGTGATCCATGGTTGCCGGTTTTGGAAGATGATTACTATGAATTTAATAAAAGTACTTCTGATATAAATACTGGCGATATAGATAATAATACAATTGGAGGATTTGATGAGACAAGTTATACTAATTATGAACTTGCACAAACTTGGCCAACAATCAATAACGTTATTCCAATTTCAGATTTTATAGGATGGGGAACACCTGGTATTAGCAGGAACTGTATGAGTTATGCTAAAGCTCAAATAGCAAAGAAAGGTTATTCAATATCAAACTATAATACCTCCGGTCAAACCATTCAGATTTACGCGCAGTCTGGTGGAGTAAATGTAGATGCTGTAAAAGATGCTATAGGTTATCTAAAGTCTGCCTTACAGAGAGGAATTCCTGTGATCGTGGGAATAGACGATATTGATGGTTCTTCAAATCCCCAAACTGATAATACAACTGATCATTTCGTCGTAATCGTCGGCATGGGTACAGATACGCATGGAAATTATTTTTCATTTTACGATAATGCATCGGGAGATCCTTCTCAAGGCACAAATATAAACAACAAGCTATATTTTGATTCATCCTCATGGCTAATTAAAGGAAGATCACAAACATCCTATGCATCATCCCTAAGAGATTATAAAGTCACAATGATCAGGAAAAGCAAGGCAAAATAATAAGTGAAAAAAATCTTAATTACTTAATTATCCATAAACTGCAGAAATAATGAAAAAGATTTTCTTATTCTTAACTTTAAACACATTGATTTTTTACGGCTATTCTCAGGATACCATTAGAACTAATAAGCAACTTCTTCAACGGGTAAATAACATGAATTGTTCTCAGCAAATTCTTTATTTAAAAATTGATTATTTGTCATACGGGAAAAGTAATGCTTATGAACTGCTTAATACTCTTGATAAAAAACATTTGATAGATAAAGCTGAATACCATAGCTCAATTCAATTCCGTTTTATAAATGATTCTTCTGTCTATTATCTTCCAATCAAAAACGTGAGTGAGGATACAAGCAAACAACTGATTAATCCGGAAAACAAATATGAAATTGCACTAATTAAAGTAAAAGTGTTCAAAAATTATCTTTACAATAAGGGAAAGCTATTCTTTCTAATTGAAAATGTCGAATTCTAATTTATGAAAACTGAGTAAAATTTTTCTTTAATTTCAAGTACAGATTCTTTTACAATTTTTCAAACAGCGAGTATTTTTCTGTCTATATTTATTTTTTTAATTTTTTTTTGGGTATTTAAAGAATAAATTTAAAATTCTCTACAATTAGCCTGAATATTATAATCAAGTGGTAATGTTTTAAGATAATTAAGAAAAATATTTCAGGTAATGATTTTTATAGAAAAATTATTAACAAAAAAGATATTCAGAAAATAGCGAGAATCGTTGT
>CAWEQV010000004.1:0-13104 GCA_963811285.1 uncultured Chitinophagaceae bacterium
CAGAAACGGTTGAGTTTCTTATCAAAAACCGTGATGATTTTGTTCCAACAAATATGCCAATACAACCGGAATGTCATTTATAAAAAGCCGGTTGAAATATCGGGGAGCTGTAATTCTTAAACGGCTAATAAATCCGCGCAGATTGAACTGAACAAAAAAATTGCAATTGTTATACCTTTCTGGCAGATTATGAAAAAGATTGCAATTGTTGGTGGCGGGCCAAGCGGCTTGTTTGTTTTTAAAAGATTGGTGGAAGCCAAAGTGCCTGGTCTTGCCATCACTATTTTTGAAAAGAAATACGAACTGGGTTCAGGCATGCCTTATAGCCGCGAAGGCGCCGGAGAAGAACATATCACTAACGTTTCGGGGAATGAAATCCCAAAACTGGAAACTTCACTTACGGATTGGATTCAATCTTTAGATTCGGGAACATTGAAAAGATTTGGTGTCCATCCTGGTGACTTCACTGGTTATAGAGTATTGCCCCGCCTGCTTTTTGGCCAATATTTAAGTGAACAGTTTGATCTCCTGGAAACAAAAGCAAAGGAAGGCGGCATCTCGGTAACCATTCACCGCGGAACTTTGGTCACAGATATTGTAGATGAGCCGGAACAAAAGCTGGTAAAAATAGTGGCCGATAAAATGGAGCCGCCATCCTTTGATTACGTAGTTATTTGTACCGGGCATTATTGGCCTTCACTGCATGAAGGAGAAGTGAAAGGCTATTTTGATTCGCCTTATCCTCCTTCAAAGCTGGCAATGAAAATAAATCATCCGGTCGCTATCCGCGGCGCTTCGCTTACTGCTGTTGATGCGGTGCGTACACTCGCCCGATACAACGGCGCGTTTCTAAAAGATAGTAACGGAGAGATTTCTTTTAAGCTTTTCGAAGAAAGCCTTGGCTTTAAAATGGTTTTGCATTCCAGAGAAGGGATGCTGCCCGTGGTGCGCTTTCATTTAGAGGACACGCGGCTTGGAAAGGGAAGCGCTCTTTCAACAGAAGAAATAGAAAACAACAAAAGGGAAAACGAAGGTTTCCTTTCGCTTGACTTTGTGTTTGAGAGAAGTTTTAAAGCACCGATCAAAGAAAATGACCAGGATTTTTATGAGAAAATAAAAAAGATGAACATGGAAGCGTTCGTCGACTTCGTGATGAACGAACGTGGTTCGCTCGATGCATTTGACCTGTTGTATCGCGAATACCTGGAGGCGGAAAAATCTATTAACCGCCACCAATCCATTTATTGGAAAGAAATGTTGGGTGTTCTTAGTTTCGTGATGAATTACCCTGCTAAATATTTTTCAGCAGAAGACATGTTGCGACTACAAAAAACATTGCATCCTTTGATATCGATCGTTATTGCTTACATGCCGCAGTCTTCGGTAGAAGAAATGCTCGCCTTGCATAAGGCTGGCCTGCTTGAGCTTGTTGAGGTGGGTGAAGATAGTTGCGTAGAACCCGGCGACGAGTGCGGAGCCATTTATACTTACACTGACTCTTCTGGCCAACAAATATCAACTCATTACAAAACGTATATAAATGCTATCGGTCAGCCGCATTTATCTTACAATAGTTTGCCGTATAAAAGTTTATTGGACAAAAAGACCGTTAGTTCTGCAAAGGTCAGGTTTCGAAATGAGGCTTCTGCGGTGAAAGAAAAAGAGAATGGAAATGAAAAGGTAATGAAAGATGAATCCGGTTATTATCTCAACGTGCCCGGCATTGCTATTAATGACAATTTCCAGGTGGTGGATGATTTCGGGCAATGTAATGACCGGATTTATTTTATGGCGGTTCCTTTTATCGGCGGCTACAATCCCGATTATTCCGGACTCGATTTTTGTGAAGCTGCTTCGAAATTGGTAGTGCAAAGTATTCTAAAAGACATGAAGTAAAGTCACGATATCGGATTGGCCATATATTCTTTGATTTCTTCCGACAACTGTTTTTTTTCGCCCGGGTTTATTTCTGTTTGATTTCTCATAAGTTTTCCTGACCTTTAGGAGAACTTTTTTTAATGTGAAAATTAAGTTCTACGGCGTACGGGGCTCACTGCCTGTATGTGGCAGAGAGTTTGAAAAGTATGGAGGTAACACCACCTGTATAAAAATAGTGCGCGAAAAAGTGAACCGGATTGCCATCCTCGATGCAGGCACCGGCATCAGGAAATTAGGAAAAGAAATAATCGAAGACGGACTCAACCAGCAGATCTTAAACATTGTTTTCTCTCACTTTCATTGGGATCACATCCAGGGATTTCCTTTTTTCCTGCCCGCCTATAATCCCAATCAAAAAATCGGAATTCTCGCAATGGGAAGGCGTGGTGCAGCGCACGATCTTAAAGGGATTTTTTCGCAACAAATGCAGGAAGAGTATTTCCCTATACAAATGGAAATGATGGGCGCGCAATTTGATTTTTTATCTTATGGTGACGAGGAAGTGATCCAGGGTGCATTTGTAAAATCGATACCACAATTTCACAAACGCTCCGGCGGCTCGTATGGTTTCCGTTTAGATGACGAAGGCGTTTCGTTGGTAGTGTGCACCGACCTGGAGTATGTAGATGGCATTATCGATCCGGCTATTGTTGCCTTTGCAAAGGATGCCGACTTATTAATCCACGACGGGCAATTTACTACAGAAGAATACCATAACAAGTTTAAAGGTTGGGGACACGCTACCTGGGAACAGGCGGTAGAGGTGGCTATACGCGCCAATGTGAAAAAATTAATTATCACTCATCACGATCCTGATCACAATGATGACTTCCTGGACGATCTCGAAAAAAAGTGTCAAAAAGTTTTTCCCAACTCGCTATTTGCAAAAGAAGGAATGGAGATTTTAGTTTGAGTAAGATCTATTACTGCTTCTTCACGAGACGCTCTATAATTTTCTTTTGTCCACGCCTTCTTTGGTAATCTTAACCGGTAATATCTTTCCATCTTTGTCAAAGTACATCCTGTCGATACAAACAACCCGATGGTTGCCATCGGTTTCGTTCAAGCGGACGCCGGTGATAAATAATATACCAATCATCAGTGCCGGGAATATTGATAACAGAATGGTGACCGGCGCCGGTAGCCACTGCCGGATCCTGCTTTAAAATTTTACCTACTCTTTTGAAAGGCCCGAAAGGAGAATCACCCACGGCATAAGCCACACTATAATCAGGACCTGTCCATCCACCTTCTGACCACATAAAATAATATTTTTTGTTTCGCACAAACATGAAAGGTCCTTCCACATACTGATCGGGCGTAATTTCTTTAAACATAGTGCCATCTTTAAAAGGAAGAAATCCCGTAAAGTCATTATTAAGCTTCGCGATATTGCAATGTTTCCATCCGCCATAAATTAAATAATACTGCCCGTCGGTATCTTCAAAAACATCCGCGTCAATCGGCTGTGCACCGTTATAAAATTTATTGATCAGCGGCTTCCCCAGGTAATCTTTAAAAGGGCCTCCTGGTTTATCAGAAACCGCAATTCCCAACCCGCCCGGCTGGTTATCATTCTGGATATCATTGGCACCGAAAAATAAATAATACTTTCCGTCTTTTTTTGTGATGGTTGGCGCCCAAACCGCATACGCTGCCCACTTCACATTTTTGATGTCCAGAACGTGCGGATGCTTTGTCCAGTGAACCAAGTCTTTGGAAGAAAAAGCATCCAGGAAAGTTTGCTTTTTGTAAGAAGCATTAATCGTATTGCTTTGTAATTTTTTTTGATAATCAGAAAGGGGCGTTCTTCCGGATGGAATATTTTTATAATCGTCGGAATAGGTTGGATATACCCAGTAAGTATCGTTGTAAATATGCGCTTCGGGGTCGGCATACCAACCGGGAAATATAGGATTCCCTGATTTTTCCTGGTTGTTCTTTTTCTGCGAATAGCCGATAACGCTAACCAAAAGAAAAAATGAAGTGGCGAAATATTTTAAATCTTTCATGCTGTTGAATAAAGTGGTTTTTTGCAATTAAGCGAAAGATAAAAGGAAAAGATTCAATGGCAAAATCAAGCTTTATAACGGCATGCGTTATGCAAAAAAGGTGGTGTGCCGGATAAAGTGTTTCTGTTGATTACTAAAAAGAAACAGATAAATCAGGCGTTCGCGAAAGAAGAAATGGGGATTTTAGTTTGAATGAGATGTTTTAATTCTTATTCAAGGTAGTTAGATTTCTTATCACTCATCCTTTTCACGTGTAGCCTCGACGCCATATTTTATGGCCGCCCCGAGCACACTAAGGTTGATATCTTTTAAACTTTTGAACCTGATACAATACCCCGTTACACTGGCCTTGCCCAATTTTTTTCCATAGGTTTGAGATAAGTAGGTTTTGTCTTCAAGGCCAAGGATGTAGACAGAGATGCCAGTTTTGTTGGCACTCAACCCAATCTGATAAAAATCCCTGCTGGTTCCGTCAGCATATTTTATGGTGTAAAATCCATACCCGATATTAGGATTGGAAACGATTTTATTTTCACTGTTTTTACCATCCAGGAACCATAATTTACAGTCGGGCATTAGCTGCAGAATACGATCATGCAACATTTGCATGTCGCTGCGCTTGGGTTCGGGCTGGCTGGCGATATACGCTTTGATTTGTTGTGGTACGTTCATTGTTATTCTGATTATTTGCAGTGAAACGAGTTAAAACATAGATTTTTATTCTTAAAGTTATTAGCGAAGACACCAACAACAGCAGGTCCCTTTTTAGTAAAAAATAAATGATCTTAAATTACCTAATTACCAAATGGCTTTTGCCGTGCGCCGGCAAGGAAAAACGCGCGGAGCGATCGGGTTTTCCTTGATTTTTTGTTTCTTTTGCATCAAGGCAAAAGAAAAGGCAAAAACATTTAGAGAGTCACCCATTTTTGTAAAGTTTTTAGAACAAGATAGTCTGTAAGGTGTCTGACCTCTCGAAGTGGCCAGGCACCTTTTTTACGCGTTCCTTTCAGCCGATGCGAAGCTTTCCATCAATTATTTTTTCCCGCTGCCTTCGGATCAAAATCTATCATCCATTCAATACCATATTTATCTCTGAAACAACCAAAATAAGTTCCCCATGGGCTGTCGCCGATAGGGCCTTCAATTTCACCACCGGCCGAAAGGCCGTTGAATAGTTTGTCCGCTTCTTCCTTGCTGGTTGCGGTAATAACTATTTTCGACCTGTTTTCCCTTTCATTGGTTCTTCCCAATATGTGCCGGAACATCATTGCCCATTAATGCACTGTTGCCAATAGGCAAAGCGATGTGCATTATTTTATTGGCCTCGCTTTCTGCGATCGGAAATTCGTCGCTTGACAGGTCTTTGAAACGCATAACGGTTGCGAATTCTCCGCCAAATACTGATTTGTAAAATGTAAATGCTTCTTCCGCATTTCCGTTGAAGTTGATGTGAGGATTGATAAGTGCCATTGTTTTTGCTTTTTTAAATTGTTATTGATTTTTTATTCCAGTTCTTCGCAGTGATATTGGTGACTCTTTAGTAACTCAGTAATTTTTACAACAATATTTTTCCCGCTGTCGATGCGCAAAATATTGTCACAATCGTCGAGGTCGAAATTCCAATTTTCACCGGGCAGAATTTTATTAATATGCGGTTGGAGTTTCTTAACCTGCGTTCTTGTTTCCACGGAAGTTTTAAAAACGTTCCCGATAGCTATCGGGATCATTTTTTTGATAAAGTTGCCAGCAGGTTTTCGAGGTTGCTCAACGACATCTTCATTCCTATGGTGAAGCCTTCAAGTATCCTCTCTAACCTTTCAAGAGATTCATTGTAAATAACGATGTTCACTTTTGTCGTGTCCCCGTTTTCGGTGAAAGTGTGATCCCATTCAGAGCCCGGCAGTTCAGGGTTTTCATCTTTATCCGCAAAGGCATTATAAATTTTAAAGTTGGTCTTCGGGGTGATGGAAGTGTACTCCTGTATCGACCAAAGCTCTTTCCCCTCCGGCGTTATCATGGCATAAAATCTTTTGCCGCCCACTCTAAAATCCTGGTATTTTGTTTTTGCGATCATTGGTTTTGGCGGCAACCATTGATCCAGTAATTCCGCTTTGGTAAAGGCATCCCATACCAGCGAAAGGTCAGCATCAAATTCCCTTTTAATAGTTACCGTTTTTGCTGCTTTATCAACGATAAAATCCAGCTCTGAATTCGTACTCATTTTGTTTGTTTTTTTATGTTTGATAATAGTTCATCCAATTGTGTGAAGCGGCCTTCCCAGATCTTGCGGTATTGTTCCAGCCACTTGTCTATTTCTTTCATTTTTTCGATTTCGAGTGAATAATAAATTTCCCTGCCCTGCGATTCTTGTTTTACCAATTCGCATTCTGTGAGGATGCGCAGATGTTTAGAAACCGCCTGCCGGGTAGTGTTGAAGTTTTCAGCAATGGCGTTTGGAGTCATCGCCTGCACGGCAATCAGGGCAATGATCGCCCGCCTCGTAGGATCTGCAATCGCCTGGAATATATCACGCCTCATTTTTAGAAATTTTGTTTAAGAAACCATTCGGTTGCAAATATATATGCAACTTTTCGGTTTCGCAAATATTTTTTATAATTTTTTAGAAAATATTTTTTGGTGCAGGTTTACACAGAAGGAAACCCGGGTTTCAACGCATTGTGAATAATTTTTATTTAAATTTATCTTAATAAAAAAAATACGTTGACGCTTATTGAGATCCTCACGATTGAAAACTAACTGTTGATCCAAAATATAGGGGGGAATTTGTTGGTTTGCCGGGGGTGGTGTTTTGATGCCGAATTAAACCAATTTTGTTCTGATGCATTATTTTAAGAGGCTACGGCTCAATTTTAAGGAAAAGAAAGTTCTCTTTTTCCTAAAAAATGCCTGAAACTTACCGTGAAAATTTTTTCTATGGCCGTGAAAAAAATTTCTATGGCCGTGAAAATAATTTCTAATACCGTGAAAACTCTTTCTATGGCCGTGAAAAAAATTTCAAATACCGTGAAAACTTTTTCTGTTAATAGTTTTTTTCTAAAAACATATGCGGAAAGTTTTTCCATTACCGTGAAATTTTTTTCTATTACCGTGAAAAAAATTTCTAATACCGTGAAAATTGTTTCTATCGATAGTTTTTAGAAAAATAACTGTTGAAAACTTGCCTAACTTATCCACGCATGGTGACTAATTTTTATGTAATTTTATTGCAATAAAAAATACCTTGACGCTTATTGAGATCCTCACGATTGAAAACTAACTGTTGATTCAAAATAAGAATGGAGGGTTTGTTAGTTTGCTAGGGATTCTATTTTATCTGATGCAGTTTGGTAGGGGACCAGAAGGCCGCTAATAGCCAAATTAGGGAAAAAGATTTCTAATATGAGATTTATTTTTAAACGATATTTTTATTATTTAAGCTTCTTATTTATAACTATGGACAGTTACGCTCAGCTTAATTTTCAACAAATGGCTACTATTAAACTGGGGACGACATTTAATGAATCGAAGAATGAAATTATGGAGATGTTTGCTAAAAAGCCAACAGTAATGAAATCGGATTTTTTTGGAGCATATCAAATTAATTATGAGAATATCCCCTTTAGTTATTATGGAAACGGAAACTATTCATTTCAATACGCTAAGGATACGTTAGTATCAATAAACATTGATTTTGAATTTTTCGCAAAAGACACTGCTAAATTTCGAAGGCTTTATGAGACGCTAATATCTGATATGAATTCGAGTAAATCAACGAGATTTTTAAAACAATATAGCAACCTTAATTCTAAAGAAATTTTCAACTTTGTAAAATTACATTGTGTAACCACAACGTGGCAAAATGAAAAAAACTATAAGCCCATTAAAACCAAATATTTCGGGCAAAATTTTTGGGCTATTTATGATAATTCCAATTATACCAGTAAGTTTTTTTCAGTAACTGTAAATTTAAAAGAAGAACATTATTCTGATTATGGCTATGGAAAACCTACAATTCTCTATAATGGTGGCGTTGTAGATTTGAAAATCACGCTAACAAATGAAAAATTCCAAGACCTTAATTATCAGGTTAACAATTTTGATGTTAGTAATTATCAATCCATCAGCGATGACGAGGATCAAGTAAGCATGAATTTTGAAAATGGCGTTTATACGGTCCCGGTAAAATTGAATAATGTATTATCGATGAATTTTGTTCTTGATCCCGGCGCATCGGATGTGTCAATTAGTCCTGATGTATTTATGGTACTTTACAAGGCAGGAACAATAACAAATGATGATTTTATTGGTACCCAAAATTATCAATTTGCTGATGGAACTACCGCTAAAAGTGATGTATTTAAATTAAAAATAATCAAAATCGGTGATAAAGAAATTAAAGATGTAAAAGCTTCAATTTCAAATTCGCTTAACAGCCCCCTATTGCTGGGCCAAAGTGCTCTTAAAAAACTGCCCGGATATAGGATTGACAATAATCGCAAACTTTTAATTTTTCAATAGGAATATTGGATTTCCTTTGTCACGCAAAAACGGGCGAAGGCCTTCAAGCTTTGACTGCCGTTACTAAACAGAAACATGATGAATTAAACTAAGGCAATGCATATTTGCAATTATTCCCAATCAATTTCCTGCAAAATCTGTCACCATTTTAAAACGATCCAAGCCATCTATAGAACCCGTATTCTAACGGAGACAATCTAATTTCAAAATTTATTGTTGATCCAAAATATAAACTAAGGCAATTTGTTTGTTTATTGGTAAGCCGATTTTACCTGATGCCGTTGGTCAGGAGACCAGACGGCGGCTAACGTCCTTAATTATTTATTCACAATCAATCATAAACAACAATATCCTTATAATCATCCTCGCAGTGGGGAAAGATTGGGACTACAAACAATTTTCCATTTTTATCTGCCAGAGGCTTTTCCTTAATATAATCTCTCAGTATTCCATAAGAATATTGTGCAAGTCTCACAGCTGTAGATTCCGGACCATGTTGACCCACCGTTCCGATTTATGTTGACCCACCATTCCGATGATGTTGACCCACCCCTTTAGAAAAATAAATTGTGCTTTTTATAAAGCAATTTAAAAATTCCGGGATGTTGACCCACCTGTTTATCAGCAAATATTTTTATTCGGATTTCTGAAGTTAGTGTCATTCCGGCATGTTGACCCACCTGCACAGGCAATAATTGTTCGAAGCTTTTGATGTCTTTTGCTCTTAAAAAATAAAAGGAGCAATGGCACAAAGACCGATAACAATGGAACAATTAAAACAGATCTTACAACTTAAAAATGCTGGTATTGGCATTCGCGAGATAGCGCGTCGTACAGGTATGAGCCGCAACAGCGTACGTAAATATCTTTCACAACTTGATACGGGTATAGATGATTTAACCAATAAAGAACTGGCTGATAAAGCGTACAACAATGAACAGCTTGAAAGTAATACTCAAAGAAAGCTGCAACTTTTGGAACACTTTAAATATGCGGAATCAGAACTTGCAAAAACCGGTGTTACGCGATTGTTGCTGTGGAATGAATATCTCGCAAAACATCCTGACGGCTATGCTTACAGCCAATATTGTGATCAGTTCAAACAATATCTCAAACACAAGGATGTCTCCATGCACCTGGAATACAAGCCGGGAGATATCATAATGATAGATTTTGCCGGAAAGAAACAATATTATATAGATACATCTACCGGGGAACGGATCGAATGCGAAGTGTTTGTAGCCATACTTCCCTTTAGTGGCCTTATATTCTGCCTGGCGGTGCACTCCCAAAAGACGCATGATTTTGCCATCTGTATTAATGCTATGCTGCTGTTTTACCTGGGGGTACCCGCCACTATTTTATCTGATAATTTAAAAACAGCTGTCAGCCGTTCAGATCGATATGAGCCGGTATTTACTGATTTATGTTATCAGTTGTCAGAACATTACAGTACTACTTTCAGCGCTACGAGGCCTTATAGTCCAAAAGATAAAGCCATGGTAGAGCAAGCCGTTCGCATTGTATATGCTCATGTATATGCGCCATTGCGCAACCAGGAATTTACAAGCCTTAAGGCACTTAATGAAGCAATGCATCAGCAACTTTTATTACTCAATAATAAGCCCTATAAAGATACCGTTTACAGCCGTCTGTATTTTTATGAACAACAGGAACGTTCACTGCTAAAGCCACTTCCGCCACAACCTTTTGCGCCTAAGAAAGTGACTCTCCTTACGGTTCAACGCAATTATCATGTGCAACTCAGGGAAGATTGTCTTTACTACAGTGTGCCTTACCAGTATGTAGGAAAGAAAGTAAAAGTGCTCTATGACAGCCGGGTGGTAGAAGTATATTATGATCACAGCCGTATTGCAGTTCATATAAGAAAGCCTCACGGTAAAGCTTACACCACCATTGCAGATCACATGCCGCCGCATCACCGGCACATGCGTGAAATAAAAGGTTTTAATAAGGAAGATCTTTTAAAACAGGCTGAACGCATTGGCGCAAATACGTTGAACGCAGCTTCACTCATACTTGAAAACAGCATCTATATCGAACAGAATTATAAATCCTGTTTTGGGATGCTGATGCTGCAAAAAAGGTATGGGATACCCCGACTTGAAGCTGCCTGCGGCAGAGCACTACAAGGAACCCGGATCAATTATACCATGATAAAAAATATCCTGGAAAGAGGCCTTGATAAACAGCTTTCCATATTAGATGAACAACCCATTCCAACTCACGATAATATCCGGGGCAAAGACAACTATCAATAATTATAAATCTAAAAACAAAAAATGAACACGACAGAAACACTACAACAAATGCAGCAACTACGCTTACAAGGAATGTACCGTGCTTATCACTCACAACTGGAGCTTCCTATGGACCAGCAGTTGGAAGGCCATGACCTCATTGCTCAGCTGGTACAATCAGAGCAGCTCAGCAGAGCACAGGAAAAAACAGCCATGTATCTGAAACTGGCTAAGCTAAGATTACCGGCTACCCTTGAACAGATCCAATGCTCAGCAGCCAGAAACCTTACCAAACAACAACTGGCAACGCTTGCCGAAGGGCGTTATCTTGACAATGGAGAAAATCTGCTAATCACCGGGTCTACCGGGTGTGGTAAGAGTTATCTGGCTTGTGCCTTAGGACATCAGGCCTGTCTTCAGGGATATAAGACCACTTATCTGGGCATGAACCGGTTGATAGAAAAAATCACTCTATCCAAACTGGATGGCTCTTACATCAAATTATTAAACCACCTGGAACGGCAGGCACTTATTATTCTTGATGATTTTGGATTGCAGAATATGAACCAGGAAGTCCGGCTTACGCTGTTGCAATTACTGGAAGATCGTTATGGTAAGAAAAGCATTATTGTTACCTCACAGCTTCCTGTAGCCAAATGGTATGAATACATCAATGATCCAACTCTTGCTGATGCGATCCTTGACAGACTGACAGCTAATGCCCACCGTATAGAACTTAAAGGTGAATCGCTGAGAAGAAAAAAAGTAACCGATTATAAATAACGATTTGTATTTTTAATCATCATTTAGCTCTTTCATTTATTGCCTGCTTCGCAGGTGGGTCAACATGACCGGAATGGTGGGTCAACATCATCGGAATTTACACACAGCTGTGTAAGAAGGAACAATTCTCGAATTTCTTACTACTGAGAAGCTTGATGTGAAAATTAAGTGAGGATCAAGCGGAACAGCACTATAAAAACGCATTTCCAAACGCATATCCATAAATTGAAAAAATTGCTTGTCAGTATATCGAGGCTTAACATGCATTTTCGTTTCTATATCGTCTTTGAATGTATGAAGGGGTGGGATATAGTCTCGTAATTCAACATAAAAGTGATTAACTCGAACGAATAAATCTTCAATCTGGATATCGTAAGGAGTTTTTGGCAAGGCGCTCATTAAATTGATTTGGGGTAAGAAAGCTTCATTTTCTCTTTTACTCAAAGAGTAATTTGAGTTCATAATTGATAGTTTTGGTTTAAAAATCGTTTTTAAGTTTCTAAATAAGTTTTCCATCCTTTTTTAGTTCAAGAAGATGGTACATTACTGATTTTGCGTTTTGCAAACACAACTGCCTGCTTGCATATCCTTGAGACGAAGCAGCAACAATATCACTTGACATCCAGATGTGCCAACGATACTTATTTACAGGTTCTTTGCTATCGGTAAAGATTTGGAATCGTGGTGGTAGAAATCCAGCGCCCATACCTACAAGTTTTGACCTTAGAAGATTTTGATTCTTTTCCATAAAATAAAATTTTAATACTGAATAATTTAAAACTGCAGGACGCAATCCTCGCAGTTAATTTTGGAAACCGAAGATACTACTAATTCTTGATTTAAAACCAAATTTTCCACCGCCTGAAGTGTTCCTCATTTCAGATTGCCAAGGTGGTGAAGAAGCGCCGCCGTCAGGTCTCCCGATGAGCGGCATACTTGAATTACCTGAATTATCCCAAAAACGAATTGCCTGTAAAATGTGTCAGCATTTTAAAAGTTTCCAATCCATCTAAATAAAACCTGAATTCTAATGCAGATGTTTCGCTTTTGTCGGCCGGCGCGCGTAATCCGTTATTACTTCTGTTGCAGCCAGGCATCAAATGAATATGAGAATTGCTTTATCGTATAAAAGTCAATTGCTTATGGTTGTGTGGGAAACTGAATTGGAATCCAGTGCGTTTTTCTCACCCGGAAATACAATTGTTGGCTGGAATTTTTTTGCCTCTTCAAATGGCATAGATGCGTAAGAAATTACTATAATGATATCACCAACAGCACCTTTACGCGCTGCAGGACCGTTAAGGCAGCAAATGCCGGTTCCTCTTTTTCCTTTGATCAGGTAGGTTTCCAGTCGCTCGCCGTTGTTGATATTCACTATCTGAACTTTCTCGTTTTCGATCATTCCTGCGGCTTCCATCAGGTCTTCATCCAGGGTAAGGCTACCTACATAATTCAGGCTTGCTTCGGTTATCACAACGCGATGAAGTTTCGATTTGAGCACTTCAATGTTCATAATTTAATATTTTCAGGGTGCAAATATAGAAAAAAGGAGGATGGTGGAATTTTGCCTACCCAGGTGTTCCTTCTCTCCA
>CAWEQV010000005.1:0-5177 GCA_963811285.1 uncultured Chitinophagaceae bacterium
AAG
The DNA here is from genome assembly GCA_963811285.1 of uncultured Chitinophagaceae bacterium. Taxonomy (GTDB): domain Bacteria; phylum Bacteroidota; class Bacteroidia; order Chitinophagales; family Chitinophagaceae; genus Ginsengibacter. The sequence goes on from CAWEQV010000005.1 coordinate 4, forward strand.
AAAATAAAGGCCTGATCACAGGTAGTTGGCCGGGTAAAACTGAACGGTTGAATTCGTTGTGCAGTAAAAAGTAAAAGAATTTTTATTTGTATCGAACTGACTATAAAATAAAAAATTATCAATGACAAAAGCTGACCCGATAATAGCCGTAAAAGATGTGGAAGCGAGTGCAAAATGGTACTGCGATTTGTTTGGATTTAAAAGGGCTCACGGAGGAAATGAATTTGCTGTTTTATTATCAGAGAGTGATGAAATTATTCTCTGCCTTCATGAATGGGGCGCCCACGGGCATCCTACCATGGCCGATGCCGGCATCACGCACGGCAATGGATTGATCCTTTACCTGAGGACAGAAAAGATGAACCACATATATCAAAATGCAGAAAAGATGGGCCTGCCTGTGGAAGAAGAGATCCATCTCAATAACAACTCCGGGAAAAAGGAATTTTCACTGAGGGATCCCGACGGTTACTATTTGACTGTATCCGAATTTCATAAGTATGAAGGATAGTAACTAAGTGAATGTCACAACTGGCGCAGGTCTCCTTCCCCGTGTCTGCTCTTTACTTCATTGAGATTACGGGTTGCTTTTTAGTGTTCTTCCTCCTTGTTGGTCTTCCCAATAGGAAAAGAGCCCTTTGTTGGTGTTGAGCGCGGATAAGAGCAGAGCTTCACCAACAAAAACCAATCAGGCAAAGCCCTTATATTTGATTTGAATTATACAGGCAAGGATAACGGAATCTCCTCAATTTTTTACAGCAACTATATTAGAGTGGAAGAAATTATTAAAACCTCATAAGTACAAAAAAATTATACTAAGCAGCCTTGAATTTCTTTCAGAAAATAAAAGAATCCAGGTCAATGCTTTTGTAATAATGGATAATCATATCCATTTGATTTGGCAGATGATGGAAGGAATAAAACCGGGGGCGGTCCAAAGAGATTTCATGAAATATACGGCACAAAAAATAAAGCAGGATTTGCTTAGGTTTCATCCTGCTGTTTTAGCTCACTTTAAAGTAAATGCGAAAGACGGGGAATACCAGATGTGGCAAAGAAATTCCTTAAGTGTTGAACTAAAGACAATGGAAATGTTCAAGCAAAAATTAGAATATATTCACTATAACCCTGTCTGGGCAGGACTATGTAATTTGCCGGAAGAATATAGATATTCAACTGCAAAATTTTACGAAACAGGAATGAATGATTGGAAATTTGTAAGCCATTATGCAGAATAATTATGGAAGGAAAACAGGGGTCATTTAAATGCTGCCGTTGGTGAAGCTAAGCTGCAGGCCACCACTCAACACCAACTCCGGTGAGCCGACGAATTGAGAACACCAACGATGGAAAAGATAAATTCAGTAAATGGGAATTTGATACAGAAAACAAGATGCTGACACTTTTTAAATAACTCCACTGCGTCCTGGCTTTGCAAAATCAGAACAGCGCAACTAACGAATATGGTTAAACTACCAATAGCATAGGGAGGCAAAGTTAAAAAGACTTGTTTGTGGTACGCAACGTCCCCAGGAGAATTGCAGTTTAGATAAATTCATCCACTAGTGAGACGTTGCTTCGAACACACCTACATTTAAAACCAACATTCATCCCCTGTAAACATTCCCATTACACCATTTAATAAATTCGGCTTTGGCCAATTGGGAAATCCCTTTGGTGAAATACAATAAACTTTTTCCATGAAACTGGTAATACTTTTTACCATTTTCAAACTCCTCTTCCCTATTATTCATCCCTGAGGATCGTCGCCGGATTTTGACGGGCGACTGCAACGGACTGAAAAAATATCGTAAGCCACGTAATTACAATAGTTACCAAAGCGGCTATTATAAAGAACGATGGCTTGAATGCGGCTCGGTAGGCAAAATCCTGCAGCCACCTGTGCGACAACCAAAATGCCAGCGGGGAAGCAATGATGATTGCAACAAGGATTAGTTTTACAAAGCTTTTTGATAGCAGCATGATAACATTTATTGTGGATGCACCCAAAATTTTCCTGATGCCGATCTCTTTAATTCTTTGGTTGGCGGCATACCCTACAAGCCCGAACAGCCCGAGGCAGGCGATTAAAATAGCAAACAGCGTAAATACGGTGCAGATCTTGCCGGTAAGTTCATCAAACTTATAAAGGTTATTGAAATCGTGGTCTAAAAAAGACCAGGTAAAAGGTTGATCATATGCGGCATCCAGTGCGTTGTAGCGTTTTTTGACCTGGCCAATAAGAGTAGGAATATCTTTTGTCTGGATACGGAACGATGCAGCGCCGATATCTTCGCCAAGATGAAAAATAATGGGTTCTATTTTATTGTGCAGGCTTGAAGCATTAAAATCCTTTACCACGCCAATTATTTTAAAACCACCTTCAGGATTTGAATCGTGCAGATAGACCGCCTTGTTGATGGGGTTTACAGCATAGCCTAACAACCGCGCGGCAGTTTCATTAATTAATACACACGAAGAGTCGCTGGCAAGGTCCGGAGAAAAATTTCTTCCCTTTACCATCTTCATTCCCATCAAAGGCACATAATTCGATTCAACGGTCCATTCGTTGAGTAAAAAAGTTTCTGCGGCGTTAGCTGTAGCATCTTTAAAGTAAGCACGGGCACCACCAAAGTCATGATCAGGAAGATAGGATGTGAGGGTTCCACCGGTTACGCCCGGCAACTTGTCCACTTCATCTTTAAAAGTCCGCGCATGATCTCCTAGTGCGCCGGTATTGGGTATGATGAGCACCTGGTTTCGGTTGTAGCCAACGTCTTTGTGGTGGATGTACGTAAACTGGTGGTATATCACTAAAGTACCTACAATTAAAATATTGGCAACTGCGAACTGAAATATTACCAACGAATTTCTTAGCCAACTACTCCTTTGGCCGGTAACGAAAAATTCCTTCAACACCCTGACAGGCTTGAAAGAAGACAGGTAAATCGCTGGATAACTTCCCGCAACAAACCCGGTAACCAATGCCAAAAGAGCCAGGCTGCCTATCATCCATTCTTTAGTAAACACGGCTGCCGAAAAATGTTTACCGGTTAGCTCATTAAAATAGGGCATCAGTAAAATAGCAAATACTATCGCCACGCAGGTGGCTACAAAGGTTATCAAAACAGATTCAACCAAAAACTGAATGATCAAATCTACCCGGCTACCGCCAAGAACTTTCCTTATGCCAATTTCTAATGAACGGCGTGAACTGAAAGCGGTAGAAAGATTCATAAAGTTTACACAGGCCATTACCAGTATCAGGATGGCTACGATGATAAATATCCACACCGTTTGAATACTTCCGTTCGGTTCAAACTCTGCCGTTATGTTTGAAAATAAACGGATTTTGCTGAGCGGTATCGCATGGAACCGGAAAAAATTATCACTTGCCGTTACCGCATTATTGCTGCCGCGGTTCATTTGTTGAAGTTGCGGCGCAACATACTTTGCTTCAATTTGAGACAACAATTTATCGATATTTTTTGCAGAGAGGTGGGGCTTTGTCAATACATAAGTTGCCGCCCAGGGATTAAGCCACACATCGTTAAATCTTTTAGCCTCTGCAGGCATAGATTCGATAAAATCGAAATGGAAATGAGATGCCTCGGGAATGTTTTTTATGACTCCTGTAATTTTATAGGTGATGCTATTATTTACTAAAATTGTTTTGCCAATAACATCAGAACTGTTGAAATATTTTTTGGCAGCCTTTTCGGAAATGACTATTGAATTAGGTTCTTTCAAAGCATTTGAGGGCGATCCTTCAATCATCGGCAGTGTAAAAACATCAAACAGCGATGGATCTGCAGCCACTACGTTGGATTCCATAATGTTTTTGCCATCCTTTTTTACCAGCGCGTATCCCTGTTTTCTTATCCGTACAGCATTTTCAACCTGCGGGAAATCCTTTACAATTTGATTGGCCATTGGTGCAGGAACATATACAGTGTTTATTCCGTTTCCGTTAACGCTTATGTCGGACTCAATCCTGAAAATCCGGTCAACGTTATGATTGTATTGATCATAACTAAATTCGTCAACAACAAAAAGGGCAATGAGGATACATACGGCGAGCCCGGAGGAAAGGCCAATGATATTTACCAGGGAAAAGAATTTATTTCTTTTGATGAACCTGTAAGCGGTTGTGAAATAATTTTTGAACATGCGTATTATTTTTCAGGAGACAAATCATTATTGAAATTTTAAATAATCGCGAAGGTGGAACAGAAGATTTCACCTGGCTATTTTATCAATCGATTTACACAGGGTTCAAAATATTAACGAGAGCTAACGAAGATTAAATGTACAAAAGATATTTCGCGATTATTAGTTTTGTTTTATTGAAACAACCTTCGAGAGCAGGGCCGGAATCAAAATAAAAATTGCCACAATTTCTTCTTTTACTGCCCTAAGTTTGTATTACAACAAACGCCAAAAATGGAAACCACGTTTTATATTTCAACCGACAAATCACTGTTAGACATTGATATGATCCATGATTTTCTTAGTAATCGTTCTTATTGGGCTAAAGGAAGAACGCGGGAAACTGTAGAAAAATCCATTGCCGGTTCACTTTGCTTTGGTGTGTTTGATGCTGAAAACGAACAGGCAGGCTTTGCAAGAGTTGTGAGCGACTATGCCATGTTTGGGTGGCTGCTTGATGTATTTGTTTTAGAAGATTTCAGGGGAAAAGGATTGGGGAAAATGCTTATGAGCGCTGTTATCGGACATAATGATTTACAAGGAATACAAAGATGGGGACTTGATACAATGGATGCGCATGGTTTATATGAAAAGTACGGCTTCAAACCTTTAGCAAGACCTGAAAGAAGGATGGAACTTATCAGGTAAATCATTACCTACTTTAAAATATAGGTAACCTTAGATATTTGTAGTATCAACTTAAATCTACCAAAGCATCTATGGGCAGGGCAGTTCCTGGTGCCCGGTATTCTTTAGATATACCTTCAGCGCAGATCATTTTTACCTAAGCCGTACCGACTACCTTTCCACTGCGTTAATTAACGCAGTAGTAACGCAGTGGAAGCCCATCATCCCTGAAGTAAACACGGCTTATCGGGCGAGTAAAAGGCAAGTGATATGCAGATTGAATTTATCAACGAGGAAGAGTGGAAACTACAAGAGTTTACTTCTCCATTTCCTCAGAA
>CAWEQV010000006.1:0-258847 GCA_963811285.1 uncultured Chitinophagaceae bacterium
TTAGCGGTAATTTTTTTAGACTTCATGCATAAACAAAATTTACGCAAACTATTTGGAAAATTTAAACTTTTGTAATTACTTTGTAATAACAAATAGGTAATTATGGAACTTTCAGTTATAAACATTGGGAATTCAAAAGGAATTAGACTTTCCAAGACAATCCTCGAAAAATATAGTATCAGCGACAAAATTGAAATAATTCTCGAAAAAGGTTATATCATTCTTAAGGCTAAAGCTGAACCAAGGAAGGGGTGGGACAAGGCATTTAAAAAAATGCACGAAAATGGTGACGACCAACTTTTGATGGACGATGTTTTTGAAGATGAAAATTTTGAGGAATGGAGCAAGTAAACCAGTATGACGTCGTGTTGGTTAACCTTGACCCAACTATTGGAAGTGAAATGAAAAAGACTAGACCTTGTGTTGTCTTATCGCCAAACGAAATGAATAAATACTTGCAAACAATTGTGATTGCACCGATGACGAGTAGTTCAAAACCTTATCCGACAAGAATTGAAATAAAACATAAAACAACTAGAGGCTGGATTGCAATTGACCAGATAAGGACAATTGACAGGACACGAATTGTAAAGCGTTTTGAAACTTTAACTGACAAAGAGACTGAAAAAATAAAAAGCGTAATTCAAGAAACATTTGTTGACTAAAATTAAAACTACCGCTAACAAGGGGTTTGGCAATAGGCTGGCAGACGGAAAAGCAATGGTTCCAGCAGACGAACAAATATCGGCTTTTTGTATTTACCTTCGGCTTTAGTTTTTCAATCGGCTGACGTTCGGCCGGAAAGTACATTGAATATCAGCCCATCGGAACGTTAGTGGCAAGCGAACCGCAACATTCAAAGAAGATATTCTCTTTAATTTTTTGAGCAAACATTCTTAGCATTTATTAAAAAAGTTTTTACTTTGGGAAACGATAAATTTCGAGGATATGCCGACTTTTACAAAAGAACAAATAAAGGAAATTTCTGAACAATTGGATTGCGGTTTTAGAGCATTTTATCACAAACAAACAGGCGACTTAATTTTTGTGCCCCACACTGACGAGTATTTTGATATAGATACAAATGCGTGGCAAGATGACCTTGATAAACTTGACAAAAATTTTTTGGAATATCAGGAAATTGAAGCAATGGAAGCAAGTGATTCATTTCGGGTTATGGCTGACTTTGCCGAACAACTTACTGACACGAAGCTTAAAGACAGGCTTATAACAGCATTAAGCAGAAAAAAGCCATTTAGCAACTTTAAGTTTCTAATTGACAATGCCGGTGAACAAAGACAAAGTTGGTTTGACTTCAAAAACAAACGCTATATTGAATGGGTTGAAGAGCAAATAGAAATACAAAACGATATTGACCAACATGAAAACGCCAGCCACTAACAAGGGGTTTTGTGCAAGTGGGGCAGACGGAAAAAACATCAGCATTTATGCTGCTATCACGAGCAGTTCGGACTGACCGAATGCTATCAGCAAACGAACAAATAATGAACTTTTTTATTCTACATTCGTCTGATGGTTCGGGCAGACGGGTCATTGGATTCCCCACTTGCACAAAGCCCTGGACGTTGCAAGCAATACGACCAGACAATTCGTGCCTTAAACTAACATTGAGATATTTTACCCAGCGACAAGACTCATCAATTTTATATGGACACCTCTGAACAAATTATCAAAACCATCGCTCATGAAATAAAATATAAAAGGGAAGATAATTTCTTAAATCATTTAAAGACTTATTTTCAACTTGACCCGGTACACTACAGCGGTACTTACGCGGAAAATAGTTTTACAATCTGGCGTTATTCAAAATTGTCAGGGCTTTTTTACGTCGTAGTATACGGACACATTTTTTTTAACGATAATAAAACGAAGGTTGACCTGAAAACAAGACCTAATATCGTTGGACTTTTGTTAGCTTTAATTATATTCACAACGTTTTTTCTTGGAGTCACTGGCTTTACATTTACAGGCTTGACAGTTAGAGAATTTTTCGTGGCATTATTTTTTTCTACAATTCCGATTTTTGCTATTGGGCTGGGGTTTTTTAGAGAAAGAAAAAGATGTTTGGAAGCCATCAACGAAATAATTCAAAAGTCGATTTAAATATTAAGGTGCTGATAATCAGTTTGCGTTAAGCGGGGCAGAACCTGCTAACAATCAGCAGCAGTGCATGTTTCATCGGAAGTTCGGGCAGACCTAACTCTGCTGAGCGATAGTAATAACAATAAACAATTATTTATAAATTTGGCAACAGTTATGGGCAGACGCATATCTATTATCCCGCCTTCGCAAAGCTGTGGACGTTGTACGCCACTTTATGGAAACACTCCACCAGTGCATCTTCAAGCTATATGACAAAACTCAAAGTCTCACTACTTATACTAACATTATTTAGCTTGACACCGTTTTCTTTTGGTCAGACAAAGAAATCGGAACAGCAACTTGAGAAATATTATAGGCAACTGAAGTCTTCAAAGGTTGACACAGTTTTGATATTGAAGTCGGGCTGTACAGGTTGTGACGTTACCTACACAGACACACCTAAGAGTGTCATTGACGGACAAACAATTTATGTTTTGACACAGATGAACGGACAGTTCAAGCTTGCAATTTTTGATGACATTCATAACCCCAGATATTTCACAGGAGACATCTGCTCGCTTTTCAAGACAATTGACCATAACAAATCTGTGCTTAAATCAAAAGACACATTTTACAAGAAGGAATTAGCTGAACTAAAAAAAGTAAAGTTTCTTCCACCTCGACCAATTCATTTCCCTTTCGAGGAGATAATTATCTCTCTTCCTAACTTTCGCTACGACTTTGTGATAAATAGTAAAGACGCAGACTACTTGGGTTTTGTCCGAGAAAATGAAATATGGTTTAAGGCGACTAAAAGCATCATTGAGAAGTTCTACGATTACATAAAGACACTCAAAGGTTGACAGACCAAAGCGGCGTACAACAAGGATATTTGCAATAGCAGGGCGGGAAGTTGTTAGCTTCGGCTTCGGTTCGCTATTGTACCGCATATCCTGGCTGGACATTATCTATTTAGCTGTTAAACATATTTTGTATTTTAGTTTTTCAATCTGCATTTGCTTCGGCAGACGGAACTAAGAAGCCCCTGCCATCGCAAATACCTGTTCGTTGTGCGTCACTTTGCAAAATCCTATACTAACACGTAATTTTCATACTTAACAGAACAATGAAAAAACACAAATCAGAAATCACTGGACATTTGGACATATTTGTTGCGGACAATGAAGATGAGTTTGAAGGTGAAATAACAAAATGGCAAGACATATTAATTCACGGTGACCCAGAAGGGCTTAAATCTTTAGCGAGACTTTTGACACGACTAGCTGATTTGAATCAAGACGATATAACAGACCTTCCCATTGGAGCAAGAGAACATGTGCATTTGCAGCCTGACTATGACACAAGTAAAAGTTCAGTACAAGTAATTGTTGGAAGAATAGATGCGAAAGGAACTGGTGCTTTCTATTACCGCTATATTGCAAAAAACGACAGGAAAAAGTAAGACAAAAGCATCGCTATTCTTCTTTTTAGCATTATAAAGAGGATACCTAAAAGAAAGCGAACGCACAACATTCGCATTGGCAATTGCGGGGCAGACGGAAATATTATCAGCTTTTTGTTCGCTATTGGGTAGTTGTCCGGGCTGAAAATTATCTATTGAGCTATGAATCAAAATCTCAACTTTTTGTTCGTTTACTGGGCAGACGTTCGGGCAGAAAGTTATAAATTGCCCTGCCATCGCCAATGCGTGGACGTTAGGTGCAATACAAATTCACATGCTCAAACACTTTCTTTTACTGACCCTTTTCGTTCTTCCTTTTGTCGCTTCTAGCCAAAACACTCGAGCAAACTACAGGAACCAGTTAAAGATTTCAGCTTTCCGAGCAATCAATATTCTTAACCCAGGAGTTGAAATGAGTTATGAAAGGTCATACGAGAATAATTTATCTACACAGTTTTCGGCTGGCCTTGCGACGAACATAATTGGGAAGCCTTTTAAAAAATTACAAGGTTACAATATCGGTTTAGAAGAAAAATATTTTCTTTCCAAAAAGAGTAAATCATGGAGGTATTTCTCATTAGCGCTTAATCATGATGACATCAAGTATCAGGAAAAAACATCGGGCGTTGATACAATCACCAACTTAACTATTATTGACACCTTTACAATTGCGAGAAAAACTACATCATTAGCTGTTAAATACGGCATTCAGTTTTATAAAAAGCATTTTGTATTGGATATAAACTTAGGGGCTGGACTAAAATATCGAACTGTAAAACATTATGGAAGAACACTTGAATATATAGGTCCGAGAGAACCATTTGACTTACACAGAGCTGCCAATGTTGAAAGAACTGGATTTGCTTTTGATTTTCCAATTAATATCCAATTAGGATATAGGTTTTGACTGTAAAGCACCTAACATTCGCATTGGCAATAGCAGGGCTGACGTGCATTTCATCGGCTTTTTGTTCGTTATTGGGCTGTAGTTCCGGGCTGAAAATTATCTATTGAGCAACAGAATAAAAATTTCAACTTTTTGTTCGTTTACTGGGCAGACGTTCCGGCAGAAAATCATAAATTGCCCAGCCATCGCCAATGCCTGGCCGTTACCTGCAATGCCGGCGACAAACTCAAATATGGACAGAAATGACTAAATTTTGAAATAACGTTTTAGCATGACAAAACAAATAATTATTGAGCGAACAGTGAAAATTATTAATCAGCTTCCTGAAGATAAAGCGGTTGAAATTTCTGATTTTGCTGACTTTGTTTTTAAGCGTTATGAAGAATATGAACTAACAAAAGGAATTCAAAAAATGGTTTCTGAAAGTCAGACATTTGATTTCTTAAATAATGAAGAAGACCTTTATTCCTTAGCTGATTTAAAAGAAGTTTATAGTGGTTAAAGGAGATATTGTACTTATTACTTTTCCGTTTACAGACCTGAGTGGTAGCAAACTAAGGCCAACAGTAGTACTTGCAGAAACTGAACTTGATGTTGCTGTTTGTTTTATCACGACACAGTTGTAATGGCAAGAACCAACAGACGTTCAGCTTTTACCCACTTCATCCAACGGTCTTAGAAATCACTCATTAATAAGAACAAGCAAAATTGCGACATTGGACAAAGCACTTGCGAAAGGGCTCTTAGGTCGGTTGACACATAAGGAACTTAATGATTTAAACAATAAGCTAAAATCATTGCTTCAACTATCCTAATGAATGGCACATGCATGCAACAAGGGGTTTTGTGCAAGTGGGGCAGACGGAAAAAACATCAGCATTTGTGCTGCTATCATCAGCAGCCCGGGCTGACGGAATGCTATCAGCAAACGAACAAATAATCAACTTTTTTATTCTACATTCGGCTGACGGTTCGGCCTGACAGGATGTTGAATTTCCCACCTGCACAAAGCTCTGGACGTTGGCAGAAATTTATTTTGACACCTTCAATTTGAAGAGACAACAAAGAAACTTATCTTTGAGAAAACATTTCAAGCATGTTAGTTGAGCGCACAAATAATGACAAGATTGTAATTACGCTGTCTTCTTCTGTTGATAGCTTTGGGCTTCAAAGATTAATAGACTACATGAAATATCTTGAGGCGACTTCCAAAAGCAAAGCAAAACAATCTGACGTTGATAAATTGGCTGACGAAGTAAATGCTTCCTGGTGGAGTAAAAATCGTAAACGCTTTATCAAGTGAGATTTATTGTTGATGCGAATATCGTATTTAGTGGCATTCTAAATACAAATGGAAAAATCGGCGACTTACTCATTAACTCAAAGTCCTACTTCACTTTTATCGCTCCTGAATTTTTGAGAACTGAAATACGTAACCATTATCCAAGACTTGTTAAAATTTCAGGGTTGACAATTGAAGAAGTTCAAGAAGCAGAGTTTCATCTTTATAAAGACATCCGTTTTATTTCAGAAGAACAAATAAAAATTTCAAACTGGATTTCTGCGGACGTACTTGTTGCCGATGTTGACCCCAAGGACACACAATACATTGCTTATTCAAAAGAATTTCGTTGTAAAATTTGGTCAGGCGACAAGAAATTAATTAAAGGATTAGCTGCAAAAGGATTTAAAAATTTTATTACAACAGATGAACTTTATAAGATACGAGAAGAACGTAGTACTAAGGCTTAAACTTCTGCCAACAAGCAGTTTTGCGCAAGCGGGGCAGACCTGCTAACAATCAGCAGTAGTGCATGTTTCAGCGGTAGTTTCAGGCCGACCTAACTCTAATGAACGATAGTAAAAACAATGAACAATTATTTATAAATTTGGCAACGGTTATGGGCAGACGAATATTCTATTATCCCGCCTTCGCAAAGCTGTGGCCGTTGTGCGTCATTCCCCTTTTTTTGGAACCAAAAATCACTTCTCAAGCTAACGTTAGAAATACTCCTTTCATTTCTCAGAACAGCTTATTTTTATAGAGCTCTTTGCAAGGCCGATGTTAGCATTGTTGCGTAATAGCACGGGCGTCATTCTGGTTGGAATGTAAAAAGCTTTTTTGCTAGAACAAAAAAGCTTTGTGATCACTTCAGTGGTGACTCTGACTTGTCAGAGATCCCGTTCAGAATATTTTCATGTCAAAGGTACATTCTCTGAGAGCATTTTTTTTCACTTTTAAAAAAAGTATTTATGCAAAACAGAGATGTAAAAATGGAAGTGATCAATCCTAATGCCGCAGGTATTGACGTAGGAAGCCGCTCTCACTTTGCCGCCATCGGGCAAGGCAAAGAAGAGATTAAAGAGTTCGGGGTTTACAATGAAGATCACCGGCAACTCATCAAATGGTTTTTGGAAAATGAAATCAAAACCGTAGCAATGGAAAGTACCGGCACTTACTGGCAGAATTTATACAGCGCGCTGATAGCAGCCGGTTTCCAGGTTATTTTATGCAATGGAAAGTTTACCAAAAACATCAAAGGTAAAAAGACAGATGTAAAGGATGCCCAGTGGATCCAAAAACTTCATACCATTGGGCTATTAACCGGAAGTTTTTTACCAGATGAAGCCACCGAACAATTAAGAACCTATTGCAGGCACAGGACTAATTTACTTCAGCAATCCGCAGATGCCACCCGCAAAATGCAAAAGTATTTACGACTGCTTAATCTCCGTTTAGACGTGGTGGTTAAAGATGTAACAGGACTCACCGGACTTGCCATTATTGACGCTATTTGCAAAGGGGAAAAAAGTCCAGAGAAATTAGCAGCTCTAAGACATGGAAACTGCAAAAAATCAGAAGAAGAAATTGCTAAAGCACTTCAAACCAATGGAAGAAAAGATTATCTCTTTGGATTAAAACAGGAATACCAGTTGTATGTAAACTTTCAGCAAAAGATGTATGAATGCGACGTGGAAATAGAAAAGTTACTGAAGGAACAAATCGATAATGACAATGAGAAGAAACAACACTTTATTGATAAAAAGGTTTACAAAAAGATAAATAAGAACACACCAAAGAATTTAGACATCAATTTGCTATCATACCAATATTTTGGCGGTGTGGATTTACTGGCTATTGAAGGAGTAAGCCATGCTACAGCCCTTGCAGTGATGAGTGAAGTAGGAAATGGCATTCATAAATTTGGGACTGCAAACCAGTTTGCCAGTTGGCTGAGGCTTGCCCCTAATAATAAAATAAGCGGGGGCAAAATGCTTAGCAGCAGAATACCGAAAGGAAGTAACCGTTTAAAAATTGCTTTAAGAAATGCAGCCAATTCCATTGGAAATTTAAAAGACACCGCTCTTTCCAATTTCTTTAACCGAATTGCTTATAGAAAAGGAAGGCCTGCAGCAATATCAGCAACAGCCAGAAAACTGGCAGTAATCATCTGGAATATGATTGTCAAAGGTGTTCCTTACAAACCTCAAAGCGATTATGAGTTTCTGGATCAGAAGCGAAAAAGAAAAGTACAGGAAATGAAAAAACTAATTCATAAGTTTGATATTAAATTAAACGACTTGGGATTGCAGGCTTGATTTTCAACGGCTTGCAAAACGTTAGTCAGAATTTAACCGAAACGAAACTGTCCAAAACTGAATTTGCAATAATGAAGACCCTTTTTTAACTTTGTATCCAAGTGAATACAATTTGAGGAATGTACTTTATTGAAAAAACAACAGAATTTGATAAGTGGTTTAAGAAGCTGAATGACTTGAGAGCAAAAGCAAGAATTTTGTTGAGACTTCAAAAATTAGAAATTGAAGAACACTTGGGAGATTGTAAACCAGTTGGAAACGGAATTAGCGAATTGAAAATCAACTATGCAAAAGGCTATCGAATTTATTTCAAAGAAGCAGACGGAAAGATTATTATTCTGCTAATTGGCGGAGACAAATCAACTCAAAGGAAAGACATAGAAAAAGCTAAAGAAATTTGGGTCAAATTAAAAAAGTAAAAAATGGAAACATCAAAATTTGATATAGCAGACTATTTAGACAGCAACGAAATGATTGCAGAATATCTAAATACGATTTTGGAAGAGGGAAATGATACTGAAATTGTAACTGCAATCGGACATATTGCTAAGGCAATTGGTATGACCAAGATAGCAGAAGAAACAGGAATGAGCAGACCAAGTTTATACAAAGCATTATCTGATGGAGCCAAACCTCAATTTTCAACTATTATGAAAGTTTTAAAAGCTGTTGGGGGACAGATAAGAGTAAATCCAATTCCAGCGTAAAAAAACGAACGTCCAACAAGCGGCTTTGTGCAAGTGGGGCAGACGGAATAAGCATCAGCATTTGTGTTGCTATCATCAGCGGTTCGGACAGAACGAAGGTTATGAGCAAACGAACAAATAATCAACTTTTTATTCTACATTCGGCTGACGGTTCGGGCAGACGGGAATTCTAATTTCCCACCTCGCAAAGCCCTGGACGTTGTATGCAATGAGCGCTTCATAACAAACCTTATCTAAATGTTCAATAGGTGGATAATCAATTCATATATTGCCCTAAATGTTCGACAAGAAACTTTGCTGACGATGTAGTTTGTGGAGTTTGCAAAACGAAACTCTCCTCAAAAACTTCTAATCAAGCAGCAAAAAAGCTAACTTCAGAACAACCTACAAACTGGAAAGCACTTTTAACAATCATTGGAGCGGTTTTAATACTCTATTTCGCCTTTCAAAAAAATGATGGAACAAATAATAATAATCATTCTTCAAGTTCGTCATCGGTTGAGAATTATAATGAACTAAATCGAGTTGCAGGATATTATGTAAATCAAGAATCTTTTGCAACAATGGACAAAGAGGAATTTGATGAAATGTATGGTTATGTGGTGAATAAAGATATGCAGTCTTTAAGAAGTATGCTCGACAACGGACGAATTGTTGTACTTCCAAAAGGTACCGCCAGTTAGTATCTTAGAAGTGCATCTTGGCTATAACATTATAAGAGTTAAAGGATATTCCCAAAAACTATGGATAGCTATGGAAAGAGTGTCGAATAACTAACAAATATGAAATCAGAATTTACCAATCATGATGTTGAAAAAGTTTCAATATTTCTTCAAACTTATTTAAGAAATAATAAATTAGATTATCTGACCGCAGACCAATCAGCAACATTATTAGCGGAGAACGGAATTCTTAGTAATGAAATAGGGCCAAAACCAGGGTTTAATTTTAGGCAGATGCTTCGTGACGGTCGAGATGGATTTATTAATTCGATTTCAGGTGCTTATCAAGAACGACCAAATACAAAATGGTACATTTATAAAGATAATTCAATTAAATTTTAAAATCCTTCAGGACAAAATGCATACAACAAGCGCATTGGCGATAGCTGGGGTTGACGTGCATTTCATCAGCTTTTTGTTCGCTATTGTGCTGTAGTTCCGGGCTGAAAATACTCTATTGAGCAACAGAATAAGAATTTCAACTTTTTGTTCGTCTACTGTGCAGACGTTCGGGCAGAAAATCATAAATTGCCCAGTCATCGCCAATGCGTGGCCGTTGCATGCGATTCAACTGAAGCATTCCACCACAAACAGTTTAACAATTATTTCATTTGAAAAGATGAACCTTTAGAAAAATAAGTTTCACTTTCGGGCAACTATCGTTAACTTTGTCTCGTGAGTAAAAAACAGAAATTTAGAACCATCGTTACTTACAAAGATTATTTTGAGAATTTCTTTGTGAAGCAACGGCAAAAAGTGAAAGACAAGATTATCTGGACTTTTGATTTAATAGAAGAAATTGACAGAGTTCCGGAAAGCTATCTCAAACATTTGGACGGAACGGATGGTCTTTTTGAAATCCGGGTACAATTAGCCAGTGACATTTTTCGGATATCCTGTTTTTTCGACGAAGGACAATTAATTGTTTTAACGAATGGCTTTCAAAAGAAAACTCAAAAGACACCTAAAAAAGAAATTGAAAAAGCATTAAAAATCAAGAAAGAATATGAAAACGAAAAGAAATAACATAATGACCCTTGAGCAGTTCAAGGACAAACATTACGGCGCACGTGGCACAGCAAAACGTGACCAACTTGAAGCTGGTTATCAAAACTTCAAAATCGGTGCATTAATTCACGAAGCAAGACTGGAAAAAGGTTTGACACAGGAACAACTTGCTGAAAAAGTGGGAACAACAAAATCGTACATTTCAAAAATTGAGAATAACATTAAAGAAGCAAGAATTTCAACGCTTCAAAAAATTGTAGAAGTTGGATTCGGCGGCCAATTACAATTGTCAATTAAACTTTGACCCTAAATAACAACCGAAAACTGAACCGCATGCAACAAGCGCATTTACGCAAGCCTGGCAGACGTGCAAAAAATCAGCAGTGGTGCATGTTTCAGCAGTAGTTCCTGTATCTCCTTCTTGCATTCTGGGACAAAACTTCTGCTGTAGAAACTTTGGTGATAGCCAACACATGGATTTATCAAGAAAAGAAGCAAAGTTCCGGATGCCGAAATTAAGAAAGCTAAACAAATCAGGACAAAATACTTTTCAGATAAAGAGAAGTTAAAAAGCAAAAAGAAATGAAAACATTTACTTTAGACCAGGTTCAGGATAAACTTATTGGTAAAAAGGGAACACCTGAACGAGACAAGTTTGAGTACGAATTGCAAATGGATTTAATCGGAAAAGCCATCAAACAAACAAGACAAGAACGTAAACTGACGCAGGAAGAACTTGGCAAATTAATCGGCGTGCAAAAAGCTCAAATTTCACGACTGGAAAGCAATGCAAGCAAGACCGAATACTACCAGCAGACGAACAAATAATTAACTTTTTTATTCTACATTCGGCTGATAGTTCAGGCAGACCGGCGTTTAATTTCCCACCTGTAAAGCCCTGGACGTTGGCGGCCATTGTAACCCGACAGCACCGCCACCCCAAACAAACAGACAAAATATAGTAAGCAAAAAATCCAATCTAACGACATAAATCCAATCTAACGACATAAAAAAGTATGACAATCCAAAAAATATTCAAAAAAACATTGCGCAAGTAAATGCTTGCCTTTATATTTGCAAGCAAATACTTGCGTATTATGGAAGCACGAAGAGATGTTTTTCAAGCTATTGCAGACCCAACACGAAGAGCCATTATCGGTATGGTTGCAAAAGAACCTGTCAATGTCAATACCATTGCCGAACAGTTTGATGTAAGCCGACAAGCCATATCGCTGCAATTAAAAATATTGGCAGAATGTGGTTTACTCACGATAAAACAACAAGGACGTGAACGGATTTGCGAAGCTAAATTGGAAAAACTGAACGAAGTAAACGAATGGATAATACAATACAAACAATTTTGGGAAACTAAATTAGACGCATTGGGCAAGTTTCTAAATAGCAATAAAAAATTAAATTAATGGACAAGAAAACATTAATAATCGAACATACTTACAAAGCCCCTATTGAAAAAGTTTGGGAAGCTCTTACGAACAAAGACCAAATGAAACATTGGTATTTTGACCTTGATGAATTTAAAACAGAGGTAGGATTTAAGTTTGAATTTATGGGCGGTCCGGAGGACGGAATACAATACAAACATTTGTGTGAAATTACCGAAGTTATCCCCGAACAAAAACTTACTTACAGTTGGAGATATGAGGGCTACGACGGTATTACTTATGTTACATTTGAGTTATTTGAGGAGAATAAAAAAACACGTTTAAAACTAACTCATACAGGCTTTGAAACATTTCCTGCCATTCCTGATTTTGCCATCCACAATTTTGAAGCGGGCTGGAATGATATTAT
Source organism: uncultured Chitinophagaceae bacterium (assembly GCA_963811285.1). Lineage (GTDB taxonomy): Bacteria > Bacteroidota > Bacteroidia > Chitinophagales > Chitinophagaceae > Ginsengibacter. Next base: position 12,322 of record CAWEQV010000006.1, read on the forward strand.
CAATAATTCGCTCAAAGGTTTTTTGGAAAAAACTGTTCAGTAAGAAAAATAAACAAAATGGAACAAGTAAAAATACCGACGGACCTGCAACAATGATGGTACTTGAAATAACTCCTTACGGTATTTGAACGAAAATTTTTGACATTATAAAGCAAAAAATGATAAAAAGTAACAAACATATTGAAAGAGAAGGACAAGATGCAACAAAAATTTTTGACAATAGAAGTTTAAGAGTTGACTATCGAACGTTAGAACCCATACTAAAAAAAGGAATATTGGTTTTAGATGTTGGATGTGGAACTGGCTCTATTTCAAGGGATGTAGCAAATATCATCGGAAATTCCGGAAAAGTAATTGGAATTGATAACACTGAAAAATTCATCAAAAGTGGTAAAGAAACATATAAGTTGATAAAAAATTTGGAGCTTATACATTCTGACTTATTTGATTTTGAAACAAATCAAAAATTTGATTTAATTATTTCAGCAAGAACTCTTCAATGGCTAAGTAATCCAACAGATGCATTATTAAAAATGAAATCTTTGCTAAAACCAAATGGTATAATCTCAATTCTCGATTACAATCACAATAAAATAGAGTGGAATCCTGAAATACCCACTAGTATGAAAGAGTTTTATAACACTTTCTTAAAATGGAGAAGTGACGCAGGAATGAATAATGCAATTGCAGATGAATTGCCTATGCTATTTAAAGAAATTGGAATGGTAGATATTGAAATAATAAATTCTGATGAACATTATGAGCGATATAGAGAAGATTTCAATTCAAAGGTTGGAATTTGGTCTAAAGTTGCAGGTTCAACACAAATGGTAGAAGAAGGATATATAGATGATAATCTAAGATTAAAAGCAATTGAAGAATACGATAAATGGGTTGAAAATAATGCAGTTTCTATGACTATGAAGTTAAATGAAGTTAGAGGGAAAAATGCCATCCGCTAACATCGATGGTTTCAAAATTAACTGCACTTTTTACAGCAAAGTTGATACATCTTCCTTTGTGCTAAAAGACGGCTACCGTCTTGCAGGTTATATGTACAATCTTTAAATAGCCATACAATAGATTCGTACAACAAGCGCATCGGCGAAAGCAGGCAGACACAAATATTATCAGCTTTTTGTTCGTTTACTGTGCTGACGTTCGGGCAGAAAATCATAAATTGGGCTGCCTTCAAATGCTTGAAAATAAAATGACACTCTCTGATAATTGAAACGACAGCAAAAGTGACAAATAGCATTCGCAGACAATTGACTTTATTTATAGAACAACAGGACGCTGAAAATGTTGAGAAATTAAGGCAACGGTTTAACACCAGACAAAGCGAATTAATAAAAAGCCACGTTACTTTATGCAGAGAAGACGAAATTGAAAATCTTGAACAAGTAATTACAAACCTGCACCGCTTGATGAAGACTGAAATCGTTATTGAGTTCGGAAAAGTTACAAGATTTGACAATGGAAAAGGAGTTTTATTGCCTGCAAAGGGTGATAACGCTGACTTTCATGATTTACGTAGACAAATTTTATTCGGCCTAAACGATAATCCACGAAAGCAAGAACCACATATTACCTTAATGCACCCAAGAAACTCAACTTGCACAAACGATATATTTGGAGAAATTGAAAAAATAAGTTTACCTGCAAAACTGAAGTTTAAACGAATAAGTTTAATAGAGCAAAATGATGGTGGACAATGGAGTTCCTTGCAAGAATTTGAGTTATAAACAAGACATGAATAAAAGCCAACTTGGCGGGAACGCCGGCTAACGACTGGAGTATTTGCCAATAGTGGGGTGGGCGTTGGCGCAATCGGCTGGATACCGCTTGTCTGCCTTGCTGTGGGAGAAAGGAACTCTTTTGAACATCAGAATAAATTCTTAACCTTTGAATAAATAATTTCCCAACCTTTAAATGTTGGAAAGTTTTGAGACACGCTATTTTGGACTACTAAAGTACTAACAGGTATAACAATGACAAATAACAAAACATTTTTTGCGCCGCAACTTTTTATTCCAGGCGGCGCCTCAGACATTTCCTTTTATTTCAAAGCTTTCGGAGCAATTGAAATTAAACCATGGAGAAATGATGATGGCAGCGTTCATGTTGCTGAACTTTCCATTGACGGTACAATTTTTCACTTGCATGAGGAACGACCATTGAAAGGACAACTTGAACCAAATAAAATAAAAGGTGTCACAACTCTGATAGGTCTTTTCGTTGAGGACGTGGATATGGTAATGAATAGAGCTCTGGAAGCCGGAGCCACACTTATAAGCTCTGCGCAAGACTACGATTATGGTTATAGACAAGGAAATATTCAAGACCCATTCGGGCATCAATGGATGATTGAAATGAAAATATAAACTACTTTTCAAATGAAAAATCGCCCGCTTTCTGTTATTATTGTTTCTATTCTATTTATTCTTGCAGGCTGCGTAGGATTTGCGTATCATGTCAAAGAACTTTCTGACTCAAATCTCAATCAAAGCGAGACATTGTGGATACTTTTCCTGCGAATGTTAGCTGTAGTATGCGGACTTCTTCTATTTTTTAGAATTAATTGGGCACGGTGGCTTGCTATTGTATGGCTGGCTTACCATATTGTAATAAGTGCGTTTAATTCAAGATCTGAAATGATTGCTCACATTGTTTTGCTACTGATAATTTCAGTTCTGCTATTTTTACCCGTTTCTTCAAAATACTTTCAAAGTAAAAGCAACAAGCCGGTATGACAGAGACTTACTTAACATTTCAAAAATTTAATGACATAGAATTGGCAAATGAAATTGCCAGGCGACTAAAGCAAAACGATATTGAATGTTTTATACAAGATAACCAGGGAAAGTTTTTTGACCCAAGTTTTGCAAACAATTCAGTTGAACCAGATATTGTTATTAAACTTAAACCTGTTGATTTCATAAAAGCAGATAAAGCTCTTGAAGATTATTATAAAAAGCAACTTGACAACGTTGACAAAGATTATTACCTATTTGAATTTTCAGACAATGAATTAACTGAAATAATTTCTAAACCTGATGAATGGGGAAACTTTGATTATGAGTTAGCTCAAAAGATTTTAAAAGACCGTGGAAAAGAAATAAAATCCGACATAGTTCAAGATTTAAAGGCACAAAGAATTGTTGAATTATCAACTTCTGAAAAAGCAAGTAAGCGTTTAATTATTGCAGGTTATTTTTTTGTATTTTTTGGAGCTGTGGTAGGAATTATAATTGGCTGGAGTTTATATAACAGCAAAAAGACATTGCCAAACGGACAAAGAGTTTTTGTTTATAGAAATGAAGATAGAATGCAGGGAAGCCGGATTTTACTTATGGGAACAATTGTACTTGTTTTAGCAATCATTCTCAGATTAATTTATTGATTAAAGGTGATGATTCTTAAAAAACAAACGCACAACAGCAGGCTTTGGCAATAGCTGGCGGACGGGTTAATTCTCTATCAGCAACAGTTCCAGCAGACGAATAAAATGAGTTTTGAATACCAGCTATCGCCAAGTCGACCACTCTAAAACCAATTGATATAGGCAAAATTCATTGAATCATTTAAATGAAATCAATAAAATTGATCCCACTTGGTGTTATCTAAAATGATGTAAAAAATTTACAAGCGAGGGGTATTTTCCTTTCAGACATAAAAAGTTTCCCAGGGGAAGATCTCAACATTTAGCGACCCGGACGGCAAACAATGGATTTTAAGAGAAGCTCCGAAATATTAGGCTATGACACGAACAATAAAAATGAAAACAGTTTTGCCATACCCACAGGATAAGGTTTGGCAAGCCCTGACCGACCCGAAGTTATTGGGCAGTTGGTTTATGGAAAACAATATAGAACCAACACAAGGGCATTATTTTACATTTAGAATGAAACCACAAAAAGGTTGGGACGGGATTACACATTGTGAAATAATATCCGTTGAACCACAAAAGCATATTTCTTATACTTATCGTGGTGAAGCAACGGGGGAAAAGGCATTGGCTTGTGCAGGTATTCATTCCGATAGGGCAGACAAAATGACCAAAGGAATTTTTACTCAACTGGACACCGTTTTAAGTTTTACTCTGGAACCAACTTGCGGTGGGACAATTCTTTCCATGGAACATTCAGGTTATACCGGCCTCAAGCTGATAATTGTAAGTTTGATAATGCAAACGGGATGGGAAAAACAGCTACACAAAAGACTTCCAAAAGTGTTGGAACAAATGACGTAGAGAAAGAACCACTACCGCTAACGATGGCTTGCCACAAGCGGTGCTGAAGCGCTTACTTAATACAGTGCACTATCAGTAAGAGTTGCAGCAGACGAACAAAACTTAGCTTTTTTTATTTTATCTTCAACTGTAGTTTTTCTATTCTATTTCCCTGTCCAGCACAGATGCATGAACTTAAGCTATTTTACGACAATACAAAGAACGGACAAAAAGATTATTAAAAAGACAAATTATGTTAGGAGAATTCTTATCAAAGAAAAATAACAGAAAATTTTTTTGGATTATTTTGGGGCTTTGTATTTTATTAATTGTAGCAGGATTAATTCTTTCTCAAACCAATAAAATCCAATGAAAAGGAAGAAGTGGAAGAAAATCTTTAAGATAGTTTGGTTTAGTCTTGTGCTAATTTTCTTTATTTGGAACTGGACTACATTTCAATCTCACAATCTTCCCAAAGGCACGTTTACCAATTCAGACATTGTTTCTATTAAAGAGACTGGCGACCAAATTACTTTTAAATCTGAGACTTCCAAAAATAAACTTGAAATTATTTTTTTTCAAGGTGGCTTAACTGACCCAAAAGCATACGCACCACTTTGCAGAAAATTAGCGGAAAACGGTTTCACCTGTCACCTGGTAAAAATGGATTGGAGACTTCCGCAATACTATTATCATAAAGTGTATAAACTATTTGACCTAAAGCAAGGAAACTTTGTTATTGGCGGGCACTCACAAGGTGCAAAAATGGCTGCTCAATTGGTTTATGAAAACCCGAACGTGTTTAAAGGGTTATTCTTAATGGGCACTTCTCATCCACGGGGTATTGATTTATCAACCCGAAACATTCCCTGTCTCAAACTATATGCGGAAAATGATGGACTGGCAAGTGTTAAGGAAGTTATGGACAATAAAACTAAGTTGCCAATGGACACAAAATTAGTTTTGATAAGGGGCGGCAATCATTCCCAGTTTGGTTATTTGGGTAAGCTATTTATGGACGGTTCGGCAGACATTTCATTGGAAGAACAGCAACAACAGACCGCCGACAACCTGCTTGGTTTTATGAATGAAATAAAAAACGGGTTATAACATTGTTATTGCCAATAGAGAGTTGACACTTGTTATCTTCATCCTTTAGTTCTGTTGTAATGTGATTCGGGACTTGGTGAAAAAAGCCCGGCTTCAGTTCTTAATATTTATCTTGAAAATTAGAATGCGTTATGACAAAGTTAGATACGATAATTGCCGTCAAAGACGTAGATGTCAGTGCAAAATGGTATGAACAAATATTTGGCTTTAAAAATTCATCCCCCGAAGGACATGGTTTTGCAGTTTTAAAATCTGAAGCGAATGAAATCATCTTATGCCTGCATAAATGGAAAATGGATAATCATCCAACAATGAAAAACCCGGGCATAACGCCTGGAAATGGCTTGATACTATACTTTAGAACAAAAAATATGGATACGATATACCAAAATGCAATAAATGCAGATTGGGTAATTGAGGAAGAAATACACAAAAATCCTAATTCCCTGAAAAGAGAATTTTCCTTTCGTGACCTTGACGGATATTTTTTGACTGTTTCCGAATTTCATAAATATGAAGGATAACCCATAAACTAAAAGGTAATCTATAAAAGTTATCACGAGTGGATATAAAAGGAATTACTAAAATAAAGAAAATAACAAACGGACGCCAGCAGGTTTGAATCGACTTTGACAAACGAATATTTAAATTAATAAAAAAATGTTTTAGTAATTAAATTTGAAAAAAGAAAACCATGAAAAAACTTTTTCTAACAAAAGAACCAGTTGTAAAAGCTGAGATGCTTATCCGCAAACCTGTTACGGAAGTATTTGAAGCATTTATCGATCCTACTATCACCACAAATTTTTGGTTTACAAAAAGCATGGAAAATTAGAAGCCGGTAAGCAGGTTACCTGGACGTGGGAAATGTATAACGTATCAGGACAGGTAAATGTAAAAAAAATAGAGAAAGACAAGAGAATATTAATTGAGTGGCCCTATAAGGGTACTCAAACTACTGTAGAATGGATTTTTATTCCTTATAGTACTGATGCAACTTATGTAAGTATAAAGAATTATGGTTTCGAAGGGGATGGCGATAAAGTTGTAAGTGATGCTCTTGATTCAACCGGAGGTTTCACTTGGTTGCTTGCCGGGCTAAAAGCTTATCTTGAACACGGTATTAGGCTAAATCTAACAACTGATGCACATCCTGAAGGAGTTGCAAGAGGCTAATTGTGAAAGAAAAATGAGAATTTTAATTTAATTGATGGAATACCAACTCTGCATTCATCCTGTTATAACAGGGAATGTTTTGCTATTGTTTTATGACATAAACGACAGGACTATTCTTAAACTAGTAAAGCCCAAAAGCTTTAGTGGTGGTGCACTAAGTTTAATAATAAAAACATTTTATGAACAAAGCAGCAATTCCAAATCCAGCACTTCAACAATTCTCTTCTCTGATCGGTGAATGGACAACTGCTGGGACACATCCCCTTGTTCCAAACACTACATTGCATGGACACTCTTCATTCAAATGGATTGAAGGAGGCGCTTTTTTGATGTGGTTTTCGGAAATTGACAAAGAAGGTTTCCCAACAGGTATTGCAATTTTTGGTAGCGATGATGCAACAGGAGAATATTTTATGATGTACTTTGATGAGCGTAAAGTCTCAAGAAAATATGAAGTTTCATTTAAGGATGGGGTTTTAAAATGGTGGAGAAATGCACCGGGGTTTTCACAACGTTACTCCTGGACAATCATAGATAACGGCAATAAGATAATTGGCAAAGGACAACTATCCAAAGACGGAACGACTTGGGAGGAGGATTTGCATTTAACATACACACGTATAACATGATTTTTTTAAACAAAATGCTGAATGCTCTTTATTTCAGCAATTTTTGAATTTCTTCTTTCGTTTCACAAGAAGCCGAAAACTGCATATTGAAAGAATAGGTTAATGTTATTACTGAGCCCAACTTTGACTTCAACAGTTCAATGACAGCAATTATTTCTACCTATGACGAAAATCATCCCTTAAAATTTATCATGTAACGACATTTGCATTCTTGGCAATTGAATTCAACTTCATGGATAAAACTATATTCAAAGTAGGTTTTTGGTCAGGGCTCATTGCATTTGGTGCGACAACAGCTTTTGTAATTGTTCAATTATTACAAATCCTTGGGATTTTCAGTTTCCCTTTGGATGAAATTCTAATTTATGGAACTTCTCTTTGCATTGTTATCCCTTTTCTCCTTGAGATACTTGCTCTTCATTATGCAACACCAGGCGACAAGAAATTTTGGAGCCATGCAGCATTAATCTTTTCAATTATTTATGCCGTATTTGTTACTGCAAATTATGTTGTTCAATTAGCGACGGTAATTCCATCGAAGATTAAAGGTGCCGCTGAGGAAATTGCTATTCTTGAACAAACACCACACTCAATGTTTTGGGATTTTGATGCCTTGGGATATATATTTATGGGATTAGCAATGCTAATAGCTCTTCCTGTATTTGAGAAAAATGGATTTCAAAAATGGGTCAGACTTTCTTTTTTAGCTAACGCTGCCGTTACTCCTTTAATTACATTCGTATATTTTTATCCTGGTTATTCAAACAGCTTGCTTTTACTTGGGCTTCCCTGGGGGATAACCGCACCGGTGGCGATGTTGTTACTTGCAATATGGTTTAAAAGGAATTACGGAAAAATAGGATACTTCAATGAATAAGGCTAAAACGATAGCAAATCCTGTTCGTAACACTTTGGTTATAATGCTTTTGCTCGTTGCAATAAACGCATTTGGTGGAGGGTATTATGGCATGGCAGGGGCAAAAAGTGTTCCTATTGAATGGTTGAAAGGCAGCCCATTTCAAAATTACTTTATTCCAAGCCTGATCTTATTTGTGTGTGTTGGAGGTTCAGCTTTATTTGCTGCAATTTTAGTATTTAGACGGCAAAGCATGGCACGAAAGGCTGCCTTAAGTTGCGGCTTTATTATTCTTCTTTGGCTTGCAATACAAGTAGCAATAATAGGATACGTATCATGGATGCAGCCAACAACAGCGGTTGTGGCTCTCATTATTCTCTTTCTGACTTTTAAACTTCCAAAACATGGGCATTAAACATTTTTTACTTTGGCTACCAATGATAGCTATTGCATTTGCAAATGCAACATTAAGAGAATTGGTTTTAATAAAACATTTTAGTGAATATAGCGCACATCAGTTATCTACTATAACACTGATAATTCTGTGCTCCGTATATGTGTGGTTTGTGTTCCCGGTACTAAATATTCAAAATTCAAAACAAGCACTTTTAATTGGTTTTATTTGGGTGCTATTGACAGTTGGCTTTGAATTTACCTTAGGGCGCTTGACAAACAAATCATGGGAATATCTTTTCCGCGACTATAATCTTTTTGCCGGACGTATTTGGTTGCTCTTCCTCTTTTGTCTTTTTATTTTACCATATTTGCTCTATACTTTAAAAAATAAGTAGTGACCATAGCCAGACAAAGATAAACAGCTGCTAACATTGGTATTGACAAAATTTGAGTTTAACATTGAAACAATCAGCAGTAGTAATTTTGCTATGCTGCGGTTTCCGGGAGTACGGAATTCTAAATATCCTTTCCATTTTTTACACTGGTTTCATTTTGGCATATTCCTTGAATTTTTGAAAAGAAAATATAAACTATGAAAAAGATCCTAATTCTATTGCTGGCCTGCGGTTCAATGTTAACCGTATCAGCACAAGTTGATTCAACGACAACTACTACTACAACGACAACAACCAATTCAAATGTACAGCCTGGTCACCACGACTATTATTTTTACCCTTCGCAGAATTTATATTATGATAAAGCGAACGGTAATTATTGGTATAAAGAAAACCCTTCCGCCACTACGTGGACAGAAACTACAACTTTGCCTTCAACAATCAAAGTGCAAAATGAACAGGGCTATCCGATGAGTTACAAGGGAAATGATCCATGGAAGAACAACACAGCAGACCTTAAAAAGTATAAAGTAAAAAATAATGGGGTAGTGAAAATGAAGACAAAAAAAGGGGATGAGAAGTGACGAGGGCAAGTTGACAAATAGGAAAACCGCGAATTTATCCGCGGTTTTTTTTAGTGCGTCAGGCATGTATATCAGCTATAGGGTGCAAGTCCCGAATACGCTTTACAGTAGGGAGTATTAGCCAAGAGCAAGGGTGTCCACTGCGAGGTGGAATCTGAAGGAAGCTGGCGGCAAACATTTGGGCCTACGAACAGAAATTGCATATAAGGCAGGGTACTGTGGGTGATGCTGCTAAACAAACAAAAGCCCAATACTGTACAGAACAGTACCATGTAAATGCAGAGGCTACATGAATGGAAAGCGGATATACTTACCCTGAGAGGTCCCGATAAAATCGGGAAGTCAGCAGAGGTCATAGTAATCCGGAAACGAGCTGCACCCCTGAATGGGCAACTGCGGAGGTCTCACGCAAGGACGAAGGGCTGAATGTTAGAAAGGAGGGAGAAATTAGAAGGTTTATGGCAAAAGCTTTGAGCAACCGAAACACTTTAGAGAACTACTCACGCGAGGATAAGCCGGAAGCTAAAAGTAAAACGTGAGAGGAGTTGAGCTAAGTCATGCATCCGATAAGGACTACCCCCGGTAGGAAGTTTTTTTTTAGTAATATGCTTGAAGAAATATTAGACATCCGAAACGTTACCAAAGCCTTGAAGCAGGTAACTGCCAACAAGGGAGCCGGAGGTATAGATGGTATGCAGACCGATGAACTTCGAGACTACCTGAACGCTAACTGGCAAACGCTAAGGAAGGATATCTTAGAAGGCAATTACAAGCCGCAGGCTGTGCGCAAGGTAGAGATACCAAAAGCACAGGGCGGGTCAAGAATGTTAGGAATACCCACAGTAGTTGACAGGTTGTTGCAACAAGCCATTGCCCAATGGTTAAGCCCGAAGTATGAAGAAGAATTTTCCCAATACAGTTATGGGTTTAGAGAAGGTCGCAATGCACATCAGGCGGTGCTGCAGGCGCAATCAAATTTAAACGAAGGATATGAATGGGTGATAGAACTGGATTTGGAAAAGTTTTTCGACAAGGTACATCACGACCGGCTGATGAGTACGCTGGCAAAGAAGATAACAGATAAGCGAACGTTAAAGCTTATACGCAGTTATCTCAGCAGCGGTATCATGGAAGGCGGTGCGACAAGCGCCCGCACGGAAGGCACACCACAGGGCAGCCCGCTGAGCCCGTTGTTATCAAACATTGTTTTAGACGAACTGGACAAAGAGCTACTGGCAAGAAGCCATCGATTTGTACGGTATGCCGATGATTGCAGTATCTATGTAAAGAGTGAGAAATCGGCGCGACGGGTTATGGAGACAATCATAAAGTTCATAGAAGGCAAATTAAAACTGAAAGTAAATCGTACAAAAAGCAAAGTAAGCAAACCGACAGAAAGTTCGCTGTTAGGATTTTCATTTTACAAAAAGGAGAACAGATGGGAGACACGCATTTCTCCCAGGTCATTAGTAAGAATAAAGGAAAAGATGAAGGAGAAAACCAAGCGTAGCGACCCATCATCAGCGGAAGAAAAGATAAAGAAAATGGAAGCAATAATCAGGGGTTGGGTAAATTATTTTGCGATAGCCAAAGCCAAAAGTAAGATGGAAGAACTGGACAAATTAGTACGGACAAGACTAAGAATAGGTATATGGAAACAATGGAAAAAGTCCAAGACAAAACGGATACAGTTAATAAAATTGGGCATTCCAAAACAGAAGGCTTACGAGTGGAGCAACAGCCGCAAAGGACTTTGCAGAGTAGCTCATAGTCCGGTACTCAGTCGTGCTCTGAACAACGAATACTTTACACGGTTAAAGTACATCGGGTTTACTAACTATTACTATTGGAAAACGGAACATCAGAGGAAACTTTTCTAACAAACCGCCGTATACCGAACGGTACGTACGGTGGTGTGAGAGGACAGGTAGTCAGTTAATGACTACCTTCCTACTCGATTGCATTTTGCAAAAAATGCCTCAAAAAATTGATGAAAATAATAGACAGTTTGTGTTAAAATAATGTTTTTAAAAAACTTGCGTCTAAAGAACCCGGAATCCGCCAATTTTTGTTTTGGCATATTCCTTGGATTTTCTGTTCAAAACTAAAATCATGAAAAAAATAATAACTTTCTTAGCCAGTTGTATGTTTATAATGCCTTTAGGAGCGCAGGTAACAAGTTCAATGACCACACCACCAAAGACGAATCCAACATTCACTCCGGGGTCACATAAATATTATTATTATCCTTCCACCAATGTTTATTTTGATGAAGCAAATGGTAATTACTGGTATAAGGATAGGCCTTCATCTGCAACCTGGAAGCGTACACGCACGTTACCTTCAACATTCAATCCCCGCACGGGGCCGCGCTATAAACTGAACTATAAAGGAATCAATCCCTGGAAAAATAATAAAGAGGATATTATAAAATATAAAGTGAAGCCCAATGGAAAACCGGTCATGAAGCAGAAAAAACATAAAGTTCACAAGCCGAAGTAAAAAAGCTTTGTTTAATCCCTGGGTTTTTTAAGAAAGCGGCAATATATTACCGCTCATCCCTTTTTTTGTTTCATAATTATAAAATAATTCTGCTTGTACATCTCTATTTAGCAATAAATAATTACTTTCATTTTTTTTAACGGCTTGCAATCAATTAATCTTCAATACTTAAGAATCAATGAAAAATTACGTTTGTATTTATGCGCTATTGATTAGCGTTTCTGTTTTATTTTTTTACAGTTGTAGTAACAAGAGATCCGGAGAACCTAAATTGTTAGTGTTTACCAAAACAGCCGGCTATCATCATGAATCAATTGCTGACGGTGTAAAAGCCATCTATAAACTTGGGCAGGAAAATGATTTTGAAGTAGATACTACTTCCAACGCCGCCATGTTCAATGAAGACACGCTGAAACAATATGCTGCTGTGGTGTTTTTAAGTACCACTGATAATAGCGATGCGCTTATGAACAATTATGAAGAAAATGCTTTTCAAAGATATATTGAGGCAGGAGGAGGATTTGTAGGGGTGCATGCTGCAACAGATGCCGGCTATCAATGGGATTGGTACCGGAGACTGGTGGGCGCGACTTTTAACGGACATCCTGAAGAACAACAAACCGCAAAACTGAATGTAGTCGATAAAAACAACATCTCTACCAAAGGCTTGCCTGACCCGTGGGTGAGAAAAGACGAATGGTATAATTTTAGGAATATTGATAGCGGCCTTCACGTATTGCTGAACATAGACGAAAAAAGTTATAAGGGTGGAACTAATGGCGAAAATCACCCCATGGCGTGGTATCATGATTACGATGGTGGAAGAGCGTGGTATACTGCACTTGGGCATACTTCCGAATCATATACAGAACCTAATTTTTTAAAACATCTTTTAGGCGGAATTAAATATGCGATGGCTGATAACGAAGAACTGGATTATGCCAAAGTAAAAACGCCGCCGTTACCTGCAGCAGACCGGTTTACTAAAACACAACTGGTACAGGGTACTTTTTTTGAACCCACCGAAATAACTGTTCTTCCGAATCTGGATGTTTTGGTAGCACAGCGCCGCGGCGAAATCATGATGTATGATCATGCTACTAAAAAAGTGAAGCAGGTAGGCTTTCTAGATGTTTACTGGCATACCCTGCACACACCGGGAGTAAATGCTGAGGAAGGTGTTTTGGGTATTAAGAAAGATCCTGATTTTGCGAAAAACCATTATGTCTATATTTATTATAGTCCTATTGATACTTCAGTAAACCGCTTGTCACGATTCACGTTTACAAATGATTCAATAGATCCAAAATCAGAAAAAATCGTTTTGCAATTCTATTCTCAGAGAGAGATATGTTGCCATACCGGTGGTTCAATCGCCTTTGGTAAAGACAGGCAGTTGTTTTTATCAACCGGTGACAATACCACACCTTTTGATGAACCCGGCAGAGGAGGTTTTAACACTCATGGATATGCGCCTTTGGATGACAGGCCTGGCTATGAGCATTACGACTCACGGCGTAGCGCGGGAAATACTAACGACCTGAGGGGGAAAATTCTTCGTATTATTATGAACGAAGATGGAAGTTATTCGATCCCTGATGGTAATTTATTTCCAAAAGGGGAGGACAGTACAAGACCTGAGATTTATGTAATGGGCGATCGCAATCCTTATCGAATTCAAGTGGATCCCAAAACCAATTATTTATATTGGGGCGAAGTAGGGCCTGATGCCAATAATGATAGTATGGCTACCCGTGGCCCTCGTGGTTATGATGAATTTAACCAGGCGAGAAAGGCCGGTTTTTTTGGATGGCCATTGGTTATTGCCAATAATATCCCTTATCGCCATTATGATTATGCTACCGGCAAATCAGGTGAATTGTATGATCCGCAACATCCTGTAAATGATTCAAGGAATAATACCGGCAAAAGAGTTTTACCACCTGCCCAACCGGCATATATCTGGTATCCGTATGCTGAATCTAAAGATTTTCCGCAGGTAGGAAGTGGTGCGCGTTGTTCTATGGGTGCTCCGGTTTATTATACCGATTTGTATCCTGATTCAACCAGGTATCCTGACTATTATAATGGTAAATTATTTATCAATGAATGGAGCCGTGGATGGATTAAGGTAGTGACAATGCAACCTAATGGCGATTTTGATAAGATGGAACCTTTTATGGCGGATACTAAATTTCATAGTCCAAGCGATATGGAAATAGGCCCTGACGGAAGATTGTATATAGTGGAATATGGCAGCGGCTGGTATGCTAAGAATCCTGATGCGGGGCTTTCCCGTATAGATTTTAATGCCGGAAACAGGCCTCCTGACATCAGTGCTATCCATGTTGATAAAACTTCCGGAGATCTTCCTTTGCAGATAACTGCTACAGTGGACGAAAAAGATCCCGATAACGATCCGGTTTCGTATATATGGCATATTGGCGACCAAATACAAAAAGAAACCAAAGAACCGCAAATTAAATATACAATTAACAAAGCAGGTGATTATCCTATTTCGGTTGAAGTAATAGATGATAAAAAAGCCGCTGCTACCAGTAATGCAATTAATGTATACGCTGGTAATGCTGCACCAACTGTTCAGATAAATATACAAGGCAACAAAACATTTTATTTCCCGGGCACTCCTGTTAAATATAATGTAGAAATAAATGACATAGACGATAATACAGCCAAAGATTTGAATAACCTGGTAGTTTCAGCAGATTACTCAGACCAGGCTGATAAAGCAGCAACGCCGACAGGTGACCAGTTCGTAACAAGGGCGATGGCAGGTAAAAACCTTATGCTTTCCCTGGATTGCAAAGGTTGCCATAAAGTAGATACAAAATCAGTTGGCCCTGCTTTCCTCGAAGTTTCAAAGCGATATCAGAATGACCGGCATGCTACAGCCACACTTGCCGATAAAATCATAAACGGAGGAAGCGGTAACTGGGGGAAAGTGGCGATGGCTGCACATCCAAATTTGAAAGAAAGCGATGCAAAGGAAATTGTTTCATGGATTTTATCTTTAGCCAATGAAAACAAAAAAATAAAATCCTTACCTGCCAGCGGCTCAATAGACCCCACAATGAACAAACCTGTAAGTCCCAATGGAGTTCTTTCGCTGTATGCCGCATATACTGATAAAGGCGGAGATAATATCAAACCTTTGATGGGAAGTAATTCTGTAAGCTTAAGAAATAGTGCAATGACTTTTGAGGGTGTTGACAAAATGGACGATGCCTATAAAAAAGTAACTTTTGGGGGAAGAACTTTTTTAATAATTCCGTCAAAGGAAAGTTGGTTCAGGATTGACAGTATTGATCTTACAGGAATTTCCCGAGCTTCGTTTAGTCTTAACTGGTTGAGACCACCAGTTTCCGGTTATACTTTTGAAGTACACCTGGATTCACCGACCGGAGTAAAAATTGGAGAATTTACTTTTGCCGGTGTGGCCGGAAAAGCTCCTGAAAATAATAATGCTAATGCAAGACCAAGGGGAAGGGGGAATTTCAAACTTTCCGCTGCAGAACTTCCATCTGCAATAACACCAGTTAGTGATGGAAATTTGCATAACGTTTTCATTGTTAGCAAAGCGAAAGATCCATCTATTGATGGAACGGCTATTGCCGCCTCTTTACAATTCTTTCCAAAATAAATTTTAAGAAAGCCGCGTTTTACGCGGCTTTCTTATTTACAGTAAATGAACAAATAAAAGGGTTTTTATTTTTATTTTTATCTTGCTATGATCCGGCAATTCAAAAGTTTGCTATTCTTTATATGCAACTGCAGCGCTCGTTGGTCCTCCAAGTGGAATTAATTCTGTTCTGGCGAAACCTGCTGCTGACGCCCATCTTTCAAAATCGTTCATCGTATAATCAAAAGCATCGCCATTTTCAATCAGCATATTCAGGCTCATCAACAAACCAAAAGTGTTTTCTTTTCTTTCATTGTCTATTATGTTTTCAATAGTCATAAACGCTCCATTCTCCGGCAATGCGTCATACACTTTTTTCACGAGTTCCAGTTTAGTGTTCTCATTCAATCCATGAAGGATATTTCCCATTGTAATAATTTCTGCAGATGGGATTTCTTCTTTCAAAAAGTCTCCGCTTTCAACTTTTATCCGGTCACTCAGATTAAATTTTTCAATTTTTTCCTTTGCTACTGGAGCAACAGGAGGAAGGTCATAAGTAATGAAATTTACTGAAGGATGTTGTGCAGCTACGATGCATGAAAGAAATCCATCCGCGCCTCCAACATCCGCCATTGTCTTGTATTTGCTGAAATCAAACTTTTTAGCCAGCATCATAAAATTTCCCATCTGGATGCCAGACATCGCTTCAATAAATTCTCTTAGTTTTTTCGGATCCTTATACAGGTCATTAAAAAAGTTCATGTCAGAATCGCCATGCGATTCGTTTTGTGCATTACCGGTTTTTAGCGCATCGTCTAAATGTCCCCAAAAACCATACAAGCGATTGTTTGACATTTTAAAAATACCACCGATGTAAGAAGGTTTCTTTTCATCCAGGAACATTTCTGTTTCCGTGGTATCGGAATAAACGGCGTTTTCAAGCAAACCTTCCCTTTTTAAAAAGCCAAGCGATACCAACGTATCCAGCCAGTCAAAAACATGTCGATCTGTAGTTTTGAGTTCTAATGCTTTCTTTATCTCTTTCATTTTTTTTGATTGTCCCGAAAGCATTGTAAACAGGCTGAAGTTTACAGCGGTTAAAACTGATTTCGATGCCCAGTACCCCATTCCTATCTGCATAATTTTGGAAGGATCCGGCTGTGGTGCATTAGATTGTTGTTCCATTTTGCAAATAATTTTTTGGTGAATAAAATATCTTGAGGAAACGAATAGTTTTTTGCGAAGGGTAGAAGGAGTAGAAAGTTATAAAATTAAAAATTTTTCTTAATTACCGGTTCAAAAAGTTTTGTTATGAGGTGATTCTAAAACTATCACTTGTTCGTTAATGGTAATAGTTTTCGTGGTTCTAAACTATTTAAGTAAACTGAAATAAAAATTGCGTCTGCCAAACTCCCTAAAATTATTTTTCTCCATAGAAGACTAAAGCACTCGTTTCAAAAACAACCTTATCCTCAGGGAATCTTTCATGAAGCAACTCGAGAAATTCATTTTTAATTTTCGCCTGTAGCTCGTCATCGGCTTTACTCAGCGCAGCTACAATAGGGGCGCCTACCTCGGTCATCATATTCCAGTAAACTTCAGCAGTTCCCGTGTCAAATTTTCCTTCAACTTCTGTAACAGAAACTTTTTTAAAACCTGCATCATAAAAAATCTGTTTCATAAGTTCGGTGTTTGTACAACGAAACATTCCCGGAGAACCGGGTGGTGGTTTCGGAATCTCGATGTTTTTACTGATAGTACTCATTATTGAAGTAACCCAAAAATTTTTTTCAGGAACATTCCAAACAGAAGCTGCCATTCTTCCGTTGGGTTTTAAAACACGAAACATTTCCGTTGCGGCAAGCAACATATCAGGAAAAAACATGAATCCAAAACGGCAGCTAATTGCGTCAAATGAGTTATCATCAAATGGCAGATTTGAAGCATCTGCAACTTTTGTTTCATAATTACTAATTCCCCGGCTATTTGCTTTTTCACGCGCTACTTCCAGCATGCCTTCTGAAAGATCAGTACTTATAACTTTTCCTGCAGGTAGCATTGAAGTTATGGTAAGTCCCGGTTCGCCCGTGCCGGCAGCAACATCAAGAATAACATCATCCTCTTTTGGATTAATGAGGCTGATAATTTTATCACCAGTAGGCTTCAAAAATTTCATTGTCATATCGTCCCACTTTTTCCAACCTGGAGAAAATTTATTCCACGATGCTTTTTGGTTATCCCGAACCTGTTCGAATTGAGAATCCATGTCTTTACATTTTAAGTAGTGAGTAAAAAGGGGAGGTGTTTTTGTGGGGAAGCGTAAATCAAATACAAATTATTTAATTTATTGGTATAAAAAAAATAATTGCCATGTGTGAGTGAGAAGCTTATCGTTGTTTTTCGAACCTTTTATTCAAATAGCTTTTCAATAAAAATATTTGAATGAACAACATTATGGCAGCTGCCAAAAGAACATTGCCCATTAAAGAAGAAATATGGAATCCCGAAAATGAAGCGAATATTTTATCAAAACTGAAAATGCTAAAATCGAAGTTGATTGTCGAAGCTTCACTTTTCGTATTCAATAAAAGAAAGGCAAATAAAGCAATTACAGTTGCGAAAATGATAAACCATGCTTTTTTGGAAATTACCGGCTTGTAAACTAACGTTTTGCTGTTTTCAGCAGATAATACACCTGACATTACTTTAGCGGTGAAATCAATTGAAGGGCTTTCCAGTAAGCTTTCGGCCATCATTGTGTCAACCAGCTTTTCTATTTGTTTATCATTTTTACTTTTCATATTGATCTATTATTTCCGGTTCAAGTTTTGTTCTCAAGATTCCTGCAAGCTTCTTCCTGCTTCTGAATAATTTTATTTTTATATTGTTTTCATTGATACCCATTATCGTAGAAATTTCTCTTAAAGAATTTTCATCAAAATAATAAAGAGTTAATAAGAAACTTTCTTCAGGCGGCAACAGATCCAAACAACTTTTTATCATTTGCTTACGCTCATTTTCTTCAATCGCATCCAATACATTCATCAATGATTTTACTTCATTTTCTGTAAATTCATTTATTGCAATAACTGGCCTGTTTCTTTTTTGTTTTTTCAGCCTGTCAAGACAATTATTGTAAGTAATTTTATAAATCCAGGTTGAAAATTTCGATTCTCCTTTAAACTTATTAAGTGATTTAAAAATTTTTACAAAAGTGTCCTGCGCCGCTTCTTCAGCTTCCTCTCGGTTTTGTAGTACTTTCAAAGATAAAGTAAACACCAAATCTTTATATCGGTTTACCAACTCGGCAAAGGCATTCATGTTGCCCTCAAGCATCAAATTGATGTAATACTGGTCGTTTAATTTATTCATTAATAGAAATTGGACGCCGGTTAACTATCCGTGGTTACACTCAAATAATTTTTTTTTGAAATGGTAACCAAATCTGAATGAGCGTCGTCATAACTGCGGAAACACATTAAAATTAACAATTTAAAACATCCTTTTATGTACATTCTTATTCCAATCAGCTTTTTCCTGGCGGTATTCGGTATTATTTATATCTTCCTGTCTACCCGCAATAAAGAGCGACTTGCCTTGATAGAAAAGGGTGCGGACGCGGGTATCTTCACAAAAGAAAAAAACCCTTCAGGTGTTGGTAAAATAATCGTTTTAAATTTAGCGCTCCTCTTAATGGGAATAGGCATTGGAGTTTTCATCGCTTTATTGTTATCAACTTATACTTCATTAAACACTGATGCCATTTACCCGGCTACTATTTTTACTTTCGCGGGCTTCGGGCTATTTAGTAGGTTTTTACATGACTAAAAAAATTGAGAAAGCGTAACGTTTTTATTAACCTTTTCTTATTGAATAAAAACACAGGTTTAACGCCTGTGTTTTTTATTTCAAAGCAAAGAATTGCCTGCCTGATAGCCACCGATTAACCGGTTCAGGAAAAAAGGAGGAGTGCATTTGAAAATTTATTTTTTCCAAAGGAAGTAATCCTAAAAGTGAGAATCAAGTTGGTAGTAAACCAATAAAAAGTTTACATTTTTATTTTCTTCTCAAACGTTATTTCAACTATAAATAGACGATTTATTCTTAATTATAATTTTTTTTATTTGCTGATTTTGTTTGATAATTTTATTAAATAATTATATATCTTTAATTTAAATCTAAACTAAATGATATGAAAAAGTTCTTTCGCCGGCTGCTTATCATTATTGTGATCCTCGTTGTATTAATTGGAGGTTTTGCAACTTTCATTTCAGTAAAAGGAGTTCCCAAATACACGGCTGAAAAAGTAACAGTCAATGTGGAAAGTACTCCCGCGCGGGTGGAAAGAGGAAGACAACTTTCAGCCATGTTGTGTAATGATTGTCACATGAATTCTACTACCGGAAAATTAACCGGCAGAAGGATGGATGAAATTCCGCAATTCGGTACCGTTTACTCAAGAAATATTACTAATGATCCGGTTCATGGCATTGGGAAGATGACGGATGGGCAGCTTTATTATCTGCTAAGAACAGGTCTTCGTCCTGATGGAAGGTTTTTACCGATAATGGCAAAGCTTCAAAAAATGTCTGATGAAGATCTGCAATCAGTAATCGCATTTCTGCGCTCAGACAACCAATGGGTGCAGGCTGATCCTACTCCTGATGTGGATTCTAAATATTCGCTCCTGGCAAAATTCTTAACAAACATGAAAATAATGAAGCCTATGCCTTATTACAAGTCTGTTGCCGAACCAGATACTGCTGATAAAGTAAAATGGGGCGAATATGTTTCCCTTTACAGAGTGGAATGCTATACTTGTCATTCAAAGGATTTTACCACGGATGATTTTATCAATCCTGAAAAATCGAAAGGCTTTTTTGGAGGCGGGAATAAGTTTGCGTTGCCGGATGGCAGTGAAATCCATTCGCTAAATATTACAATGGATGAAGAAACCGGCATTGGTAAATGGACAGAAGATGAATTTGTAAAAGCTGTGAAAACAGGAATTGTATCCAACGGGCAACCGGCTTTGCGTTCGCCAATGAAACCTTACGTTTATTTAAGCGACGGTGAGGTAAAGGCCATTTATGCTTATTTGAAAACAATTCCAAAGATCCATAACGAAGTAGTTCGAAAATTCCAGTAAAGTAAAGAAGGCTTTTAGGCTTGAGTGAATGATACGTCGGCTTAAATTATCTTTTGCTTTTCAGTAAAATGAATTTTTTTGTTCTGATAATCTCTAACAGAAATATTATAAATCAAAAAGTTTTTTAAAGATTTAGCTTAATTTTTTTAGCCGTTCTGCAAGCTTCATAAATAGCATCAATAATTTTAAGATCTTTTAAAGCTTCTTCACCATCAACAGGTATTTCAGGTTTTTTATCTCGTAAGATGATATCGGCCATTTCATCCATTTGTGCTGTCTGCTCGATTACATCCGGTGCTGTTAATTCTCCTTTATTAGTGCGTCCTCTTATCGGACCGTAACCTGTTGCTGGAACCAGTTCTGCAAACCCCCTTGTACCGTCAAGAAAAAAACGATCCAGGTAATTCATACTGTAAGTTGAAAGACATGAAGCCACTGCGCCTCCCGGAAACCCTAGTTGAAATTGAATCGTTTCGTCTATACCTTCTTTAAATTTTTCAGGATTATTTTTTGTTTCTTCAGCCGTCACCCACACAGGCTCTTCTCCGATCATATATCTTGAACCGTTAACAGAATAAATACCAATGTCCATCATCGCGCCTCCGCCAGAAAGTTCTTTATTCAACCGCCATTGGGTTGGATCACCAATGGTAAAACCACTTAATCCCTGGAAGAAAAGAATTTTTCCAAATTCCCCCGCTTTGCGCATATGAATAACTTCCAGTGTGTGGGGTTCAAAATGCATACGGTATCCAACCAATAATTTTACACCGGCTTTTTTGCAGGCATCGATCATTTCTTTTGCTTTTTCTGCGTTTACTGACATTGGCTTTTCACATATCACTTGTTTTCCCGCTTTTGCTACACGTATCACTGCATCATGATGAAGGGCATTCGGTGTGATAACATAGACCGCATCGATATCTGGATTATTTTTTACATTATCGTAATTTGAATAGTTGTAACAGTTTTTTTCAGGAATGTTGTACTTGCTTTGCCAGGCTTTTATTTTAGAAGGAGTTCCACTAATCACTCCTACTAATTTCGCTTTCGTGCAAGTCTGCATTGCTTCTGCCACGCGTGTTCCATAGCTTCCGAGCCCCATGATGGCAACACGCAGAAGCCGCTCGTCAGAAGTATTGGAAGTATTGGGGACTGAAGTTTTAGCTGCTTGAACAGCTTGTTTAATGAAAGGGAACGCTATAGATGCAGCAGTAATTTTTCCTAAAAAATCCCGGCGTGTGTTCATAACTGTTTTTTTTATAAATGTAATTCATTTTATTTTTTTCGCGGCATTTGTGTTTTTAAAAAGAATTTGAAAAATAATGGCCTGGTTAAAAATTTGCAAAGCAATGCTTTTATTACGGATAAACGCACCTGTTTTAATCGTAGAATTTCGTATCAAAAACAGTGAAATCCGCACTGATTTTTTTATTTTCAATATTCTCTTAAAAAAGATATTCACACTGGCAATTTTACGCTTTGCCTGTCGTTCATAATAAGATTGTGCCTGGGGAAAGTGCAAGTTGATACGGTCGTGAAATAATAACAATACCTCAGGTCTCTCTCTGCAAAGCGCTTTCTTATGAAACAAAGAAAAGAAAAAACAACAATACTGTTCGTCAACAAGCATCAAAAAGCTTTTAAACCAATGCAGGTTTCAAACCGGTTAATCTTACATTGGAAGAAATATCTTGCCAGCATCGCAATCCTTTTTATGGCTTTGTTAGCGGCCGTTGTTTATCTTGTTTCATTACAGAATGAGCAGTTGCTGAAACAACTTGCGCTGACTAAAAAGCTGCACAAAATGCACTACTTATTTTCGAAGGTTGATACCAGCTCTATAAAACAAAAATTTACTAAAATTGATACGGAACTATCTAACATAAATGATTACCTGAAAGCACGCGGAATTAAATCAGCCATAAAAGTTGACGAAGGTGGGGAGGCGAACGATGATGTTATTTCTACCGATGAGATCAGTGATTTTTACGTAAAATATTTAGATCGTATTGGTTATGATCTTTCTCATACACCCCTGGGAATGCCATACCATGGCAGGATAACTTCCACCTTCGGGCATCGTGAAAATCCATTTGGCGGAAACAATGTTGAAACGCATAAAGGCCTCGATATAAGTGGTCCGCTTGGTTCGCCGGTAAAAGCGATGGCTGAAGGAACTGTTGAATTTGCGGGGCGCAGAGGAGGTTTTGGAAATTGCATTATGTTGAAACACGCCAATGGTTTTGAAACGCTTTACGGGCATTTGTCTCAAATCCTTGTGAGGGTAGGAGATAAGATTCAGATTGGCCAAACGATCGGCAAGATAGGTTCAACAGGCCGTTCTACCGGTCCACATCTTCATTATGAAATTCATAAAAACGGACAGCAAATAAATCCCCAATCATTTTTAACCCTCAAGTAATTATGTTTAAAAAAAGTAAAGACGAACAACAGCCATTGGAAATCAACCAGCAGGAAATTTCCACTATTATTGGTGAAGGATATACTTTCACCGGTGAAATACATGGCACTTCAGTAATAAGAATTGAAGGCGCCGTTATTGGGAATATCAACGTAGAAGGCGGAGTAGTGCTAGGCGAAAAAGGAAAAATACAAGGTAATATCAACACCCGCTCAGCCATTATTTACGGAACGATAAACGGCAATGTACAAGCGGTGCAACTGGAAATTAAAAAGACCGGTTTGGTAAATGGAGATATTACTACCGATACGCTGGAAATCGAATTGGGCGCCCAATACAATGGGAAATTAGACATGAGACGCACACAACCTGTGCAGGTAAAGACCCCAGAGATTGAAGAAGAGCAATCTAAAAAAGCTTCGTAGATTTTTACACATCATTATCCGGTAAATAAACAAATAATCCTGATTCTTGTTTAGCAATCAGATCGCCCTTTTTTGCCCCTGATCCTCGTTGTCTTCATCATCTAGTGTGATTGTAGAATGATTTGAAACGCCACCTTCTATCTGCCTCACATTATCTTGTTTTTTCTTTTGCCTTGCAATTTCCACAGGATCTCCAAAAATATAAAAGAGTTTTTTTCTCCAGCTCTTTGTTGATTTAATGTCTTGCCACATGTCAACGTATTCATGAAAATTTAGCACAAGTGGATTTGCTTTTTCCTCAAGATTATGAGTTAGTCCGTACACTGCCTGTTCTTCTTCAGGCTGAAATGTTCCGAACATTCTATCCCAAAAAATAAAAGTTGCGCCAAAATTTTTATTGATGTATTTATCCTGTGCCCCATGATGCACGCGATGATTGGAAGGTGTCGCGAAAATATATTCTATTAAAGGATGAATCTTCCTGATATATTCTGTATGAACCCAAAACTGGAACAGCACTGCAATTTGGCTTGTAACAAAAAAGATGATCGGATGAAAACCAATGAAAGCAACCGGCAGAAAAAAAATAATCTTTAAATTTTGCACCCAACTCAGCCTGAATGAAACTGTGAGATTGTAATTTTCGCTGCTATGATGTACTACATGTGTGGCCCACCAAAATCGTTGACTGTGTGAAATACGATGCGCCCAGTAACTGCAAAAATCAAAGATGAGGTAGCACGGAATAAATGTCCACCAGACAAGTGGAAAGCGCCAGGGGATCCAATTATAGATAAGGATGATAAGATAAAAAATAGAAAGTTTCAGAAAAAAATTGATGATGACATTCCCCACACCGACAGCAATAGAGCCGATGGTATCTTTTTTTTCATACAAATGTTTATTTTGTTTTCTCGATAGGTACCACTCGAGCAGTACGAAAAAAAACATTGCAGGCGCCGCCCAAATGATGATATTCGGTGTGTTTTGTTCAATCTGATGTACCGAATGGAAGGGAATTTTTGGAGCACCAAAAAAAGTAAGAAAGTATAGGTGTGTAAACATAGATAACGCACATTTGATGATTTTTATTAATACTAACTATTTTCATGCCAAAGGAACAGTAGATGGAAATCAGGAAGATAGGCTTTTTAAAAGCGTGTAGGCGTTACTGTTATGTTAAGAAGAATTTCAAGCCCGAAAAGTAGAATTAAGTATTGAGTAATTTGCAATTCTTGTTAGAAATTAGAGGAATAGTAAAGCAACAAATAATTGAGATTTTTTATTTTTACAGGTTGTAGACGCTTTTTTAAAACCCCCAGCTTTTGATTGTCTTCAAATCCGCTGCCACAGATTCAATTGGAGTTTTATCCTGGTAGATTCCTGCTCGTTCTTATTTAAAAATATTCTTTTTGATTTGACCCAAAGCAAGATGGATGAAAGCGTGGTGTTCATTGAAATCCTCGAATGATTGTGTAATAATTCTTGCGTCCGGCCAATGCAAATCCACATGCTTCCTGGTCACATTATACTTTGCAGTGTATAATGTTCCAAAATTCTTTTCGTAGTTATAATTATAAAGAGGCGACTTTAAAAATTTCATCACAATGGCTTCTGTTTTGACATCCTTCCTTTGATGTAATTTTTCTAATACTTCTTTTCGCTTCTCCGTCCCCGTTATAGCCGCATAATAATGCCAATCGATAAACTCCTGTTGATTGGTGGCAATCGGTTCGTGCAAAATAACAGGGACTTTATCTGGAGAAAGATAAACAGTAGCATAATCCCCCGAAGCGTCCATCACTGTTACATTATAGGCCATGTGAACAGGAATTGATTTTAGTTTATGCACTGCCTCTGCTGCAGTAGTGCAGGTTTCAAGAACGTACCTTATTATAATTGGAATTCCGAATCCTTCTCCAACAATATTTCGTCCACCGAAAGTTAAAGAGGCCGTTAATCCGTCTCCGTTAACTCCATCCAACAACCCCCAATTACAATCACTGACACCAATGATCGGCTTCAACCAATTTGTATTCCAAATAGCGCCTTCGAACAGGGAAGGACTATAATCATAATTTCGAATGAGAAATTTTTCATGATGATTCCATGCCATTTGAGAACAACCGGACATATAAGGAGGCGGGCAATACATACTCAAAAAGCGCGCTTCCAAATCTCCTCCGCCTGCCAATGTATTCAGTTGCTGATAAATGGGAACAAGTTCCGGCATATAATGTTCCAGCATGCTAAGAGAGGTAAGATATCCTTTGCGCGACATCACACCTTCCGACAAAAACCATTTTCTGTAAAAAGGCCAGGTCTTATGGAATATCAATTGCCATTTCTCTCCCGGAATTTCTTCCTTTAAAAATTGAAGGGATAATACCATATATAATCTTACAGCATTTTAAAACCGCCTATCTCAGGAATAGAATTGTCGAGAGCTAAAGTTTCAAAAGATTCAGCTTTGAACTTATCTCGCATAGCGTGGATCCACTTTTCGGCTCTCTTTTTTAATTTAAAATCGTCTGTCATCAGCCGGCCGCGCATCACAAGAATTCCAAGATCAGCGCCTTCATAACGGTAGTTCCCAACATCACTAATTCTTAAAAAGAAAGCTTCGTTTTCTGACTCAACAGCGCGTCGATGCGTATCCATACGCGAAAAATCAACAGTGCCATCTTCATTCATTTTGTAAATTCCACTCTTTGGAGCTTCGGTAATTTTGTCTACCGATTTGTCTGTATGTTTTATTATTAATTGGCCCCATGAATCTACATTTTCTTTTTTTGCCCATCTCTTATTCAGTTTATCCACGTTCAATTGGTAAGGCTGATCCATCCATTCCAATAAATGGAAAAGAAACAATGGCATATCAGACAATGCAAAAACTGCGTGATTGGTAATGGAACTGGCGCCGGTAATTCTTGGATTTAATTCGCCAAGGTAAATATCTTTAGTATCCTGGTCTATTAAAAAGTCGAGTTCAAAATATCCTTTGTAACCTTCTTTTTTTAATTGCTCACCAAAAAGATGGGTATACTCTCTCGCCTTTTTCCTGATGCTCGCGTTAAATGCACCCGGATAAATTTCATTGCCGCACCAGCCGCCTTTATACGGAGTTAAATCCTTAAATCCAACTAATTCCGTCATGAGAGGCGCTACGATTGTTCCGTGTCTTGTAACACAAGCTTCAATGGCTGAACCGCGACAATTGATACGCTTCATGATTTTCACTTCATCTTCCTTTACAATTTCATCGGCATATTTGTTCCAATCTTCTTCGTTGGAAATAAAGAAAGTAGTGTGGCCTGAATCGCCAAAAGGTGTTTGCACAACAAGATCTTTTCCTAATTTTTTACTAACACTTCTTAAATGGTCATAACTTTCCACTTTTGATAAAACATAAGGAACACAAGGCACACCGGCTCTTTCAGCGATACGGTTTGTGTTCACTTTGTTATCCATAAACTCTCTCATTTTGGCGGATGGAAAACAAACTTCCAGGCCCAATTGATTCGCCAGTTGCTCTGTCTTTTCATCGAACATGAGGAATAATGCTTTGCCATGTTTTCCGCGACTGCGGATATAATCCACCACTTCTTTATGCTCCAGCAAATAATTGTTGATGTCTTCTATACTCTGAAATTCTTCATGAGGTAATTCTTCTTTCGGTGTAAATACGTTGGGATGTTGATGATTAAAACAATTTATATAAGTTATAAAACGAAATCCTTTTACCCATTCATCCGCGCCTAATAAATTAAAGTTGGTGGCGCTGATAAAATATATCGGTTTTTCATTCGTATAAAAAAATCTGCGGATATCAGAAATACCGTTTAATTTTTTCGCGTTCGATAAGATTTTCTCTTTATTTTTTGACACCAAAGTGTCTGAGAGTTGCGGTTCTGTTTTTTTCTTTATTTGAGTATCCATTTTTATTTTTTTATGCGTGAATAATTTCTTTTCTTTTTCCCGGAGATTTAGATTCATCTTTTTTATTTCCATCATTCGTTCGTTTGCCGAGATCTTTAAGAGATTTTAAATCCTCCGGAAGAGTCTTGTCTTCCTTGAGCGATTCAAGACTAAAAACTCTCAATCCAAGTTCGGGCCGAAAACCATGAATTTCTTTGACGTCTAATGCCAGGAGAAAATCAAGTATTTCCTTCGTCATCACTTGTCCGGGCACTAACACCGGAAAGCCAGGTGGATAGGGAATTACAAAGGATGCGGAAACAATTTTTTTGCCGGAAGAAATGACGGAAGCACAATCTTGCAGCTTTATATATTCGCACGTATTTCCTTTATAGGCAAGGAAATAGGCTTTGCGGATATTACCGCCGGCGATACCTTTCATCGGCCTGAAAAAATCATGATAAAAACTAAAATCCGGTAACGGCGGCGTGTCATTGGTTAATGAATTTGTTTGCCCTTTTAGAATTTTTATTTCCTCGTTACTCATGGAAGCAGATTTTTTATCCAGTTGATCTGCTATCTTCAATAACACGCTTATCAGGTAGCTGACCGAACTTCGGGTAGTTCCGATATTAGTCATCAAGAGGACCGTATTTCGTGATGTTTTATTCACCTGAATGCTAAACTGATCCATTAGGTATTTATTTTTGAAAGTATCTCCGTCAACTCCGGTTTTCCCGATAAATAAATTGATTTTTGTGGGATCCAAAACAAACTCATCTTCTTCCCATGCGTTCTCAAGCCGTTTCCAGCCGGTTTCTGAAGAATAATATTCTTGTTGACCCGATTGACGATATTCATCAGGAATAAGATCTTTTATCGTTAATACAGAAAAATATTTCTGCAGTTTTGGATGACCATTAATTTTTGCTCTGAGCAACATCGCCATCTCAATACTTTTTTCAACTAACTCAAATCCTTCAAAAACAACCTGCCTTCTTCCAATATCGAGCGATGCTAAAATTTGATAATTTGCGGAGGTAGATGTATGTGTCATGTACGCTTCATGAAAACAATCTTCCGATTTCTTTTCAAAATCTTCATCATAAATGTGGATCATTGAACCTTGCCTGAAGGACGATAAAGTTTTGTGGGTCGACTGAGTGGAATACACTCTAATTTTTACCTTTTCAGGATCAGGCATTAATGGTAAAGCAGATTCATTATTCTTCTTTTTTGTTAGTTCACTGATGTGTTTTTTGTAGGCAGCTGCATATTCTTCAGTTTTATACTTTTCTGAAAGCTTTGCTGCAACAAACATTGCGGTTCGCTGTCTGTATGTTTGTGTAAAAGCCGCAAAAGCAAACCACGCCTCATCCCATAAAAAAATCATGTCAGGCTTAATTGCGAGAATTTCTTCCATCACCTTTTCAACATTATAAACCAAACCATCAAATGTGCAGTTGGTGAGGATGACCATCTTAACTTTATCTAAGCGCCCTGCATCTTTCAACTGTAATAACTTGCTTTTTATGGTTGTCAACGGAACCGCTCCATACATCGAATATTTTTCCAGCGGATAAGAATCGAGGTAAACAACAGTGGCGCCCGAAAGAACCATTCCGTAATGATGAGACTTGTGGCAATCGCGGTCTATCAATACAATGTCATCCGGTTCAACCAAGGCCTGCAAAACAATTTTATTGGAAGTAGAAGTTCCATTTGTGGCAAAAAAAGTATGACGTGATCCAAAAGCTTTTGCTGCGAGCTCCTGCGCTTTTTTCAAAGGGCCGGTTGGTTGCAAGAGCGAATCGAGTCCACCGGTAGTAGACGAAGTTTCTGCAAGAAAAAGATTTCTGCCATAAAATTCTCCGAAATCATCTATCCAGTTTGATTTAAAAACCGAATTACCGCGCGAAACCGGCATAGCATGAAAAACGCCTGTAGGCCTTTTGCTGTATTCCTTTAATGCTGTGTAAAAGGGAGTTTCAAACCTTTCTTTTATTCCGCTTAAAATACTTAAATGTAATTCCTGCAGGTCTTCTTTACGATAAAAAATGCGCTTGAAATTTTGGAGAACTTTATCGGATAAACCATTTACCGGCGTATCAGTAACGTAATAAATATCGAGTTCAGGCCTTATTTTTTTAACCGCTTCACCTAACATCACACCCAATTTGGATTCATTTACATCATCATAATTGAATTGTAAAACCTGCGATATAAAAGGCTTCAGAAGGCTGTTTATATTCTTTGATTTGAATTTCACTCCATATCTTATTACACAAGCTTGTATGTTTGGATTGAAAAGTAAAGCGATCAATGTATCCTGGAAAGATTTTAAAAAAATACTGTCATAGATTATTGGGTCGTTATCTTCCCTAATGCCAACCAATTTATTTTTCATTTCATGTTCTTCCCTGTTTGTCATCCTGTCTGTAAACAAAACTTCAAAATATCGTTTGCTTACTTTTTTATCTGTATATGCATTTTCTTTTTGTTGAATGATGGAGCCAATATGTTTTAAAGCGGTAGGATTTTGCCTGTAATCTTCGCTTACCAGCAATCGATTAATATCAGAAACTGCTTTGGATAAAAGAATATTTTCTTCCTGTTTCAATAAATTACTTAAACTGCTAATTGTTTCAATTCCGGGGAAGGCCCAATAGAGCTCAATGGATTTTAGAATTTTGAGATTCGCATCAATAGCGGTTTTGAGTTCGTTCTTATGTCCGGTGTTATTTTCATGCGCAATTTCAAACGTCTGTGATTTCAGATGCGACCAAATTGCCATTCGCAATTGGTTAATATTATAATATTGGTTCGCCTTATCTTCTGACTTCATCATTTTATCCATTGTCTTATTTTTTATTTTAAAAACTAATTATTCACCTTTCTCCCTCGTCAGAACCGGCCTAACCGAAACTCTATGAATCTGAAGGAGAGTGAACTTTCTTAATCTTATGTGCCGGTTCCCGATGCACTCCATTTGATTGCAAAACTTCTGAAATCTCATCCAGATTTTGACGCGTTGGTTTGATCAACGGGCCGAGAGTTTTCAAATATTCCGTTTTATTTTGGTGGTTGTAAATTGAAAAATCTACATTCCGATCCCTGAAACTTTTCAAAGGTTGACCCAATCTTAAAATGCCGTGTTCACGACTTCTGTGCACTCTTTCCATGTCAATTTCAATCGGAATCATTTCTTCTCCCGTGCTTGCCTGGTGCAATACGCGCCCATCAGGACCACAAATAATGGAACGACCTGTGCCTCCATCTCCCAAACCATTAATATCAAAAATGTAGCATTGGTTGGTGGCTGCTGTTGCCTGCACGATAGCCAGTTCTATATCGCGGTCAATCGTCGCCGTTAGTGTCGGATGAAGAATTACTTCCACTCCCTGAACAGCAAGCGTGCGTGATGTTTCAGGAAACCACATGTCGTAACAAATCGTAATTCCAAAACGGCCGGTGCCGGGAACATCAAAAATCAAAAATTCATCGCCGCCGGTTACGCCAGCTTCATAAGGGTAAAATGGAAACAGCTTGTTATATCTTCCGACAACTTCTCCCTGGGGATTTATGACACTCGCTGTGTTGTAAATTTTATGTTCTTTTCTTTGAAACATTGTTCCCGGGATTAACCAGATGCCATGTTTTTTTGCCATCTGACAAAATTCATTTTCTGTTTCATTCGGGAATGCTTTAGCATGAGTTGTTAAAGGGCCATAGGCACACAATTCACTAAACATAACCATTTGCACCCAAGGATAGACGGAAGTTAACACGTCAATTTTATGTTTCATCATGGGCACATTACTGTAAGCTGCCGAAACATTCATTTGAATTCCTGCGATTGAGAATGGGGTCATATATTTATTTATAAATTTTTTCAAGTTCTTCTTCCATGAATTGTAATCCTTCATGCAATTCATCATCGGTAATAACCAAAGGTGTTAGGATACGAATAACATTTTTGTTGGTGCCGGCGCTCAACAATAAAAGACCTCGTTGCAAGCAGGCATCAATTAATGCAGATACGGTTTTAGCATCCGGTTGAGAAGGATCGTTATTTTTTACAAATTCAATTGCCTGCATGGCGCCTAACCCTCTAACGTCACCAATACACGAAAATCTATTTTGTAAATTTTCAAACTTCTCCTGCACTATTTTACTGATGTGCATTGCCTTCTTATTCAAGTCTTCTTTTTCCATAAAGTCTATAGTTGCCAAAGCTGCAGCGCAACAAACAGGATTGCCTAAATAAGTGCCACCAATTGTGCCGGGAACGGTAGCGTCCATGATTTTTTGTTTCCCGATAACTGCACCAATCGGCATTCCTGAGCCCATAGATTTTGCCCATGTTGAAAGATCAGGTGTTACATCATAATGCTGATACGCTGCCCATTTTCCGGTTCTGCAAAAACCACTTTGTACTTCATCGAAGATTAAAACGATTCCATGTCTGTCGCAAAATTTGCGCAATCCCTCGACATATTTTTTAGGCGCGATATTAAAACCGCCTTCACCTTGAACCAATTCAATTATAATAGCAGCAACACTACCAGGATCTACCAAGGAATGAGCAGATTGTTCTAATCGTTCTAATTCACGATCAACAAATTCATCTTCGGTAAACTTGTTTCCATAATGGTAATAATCAGGGTAGGGAAGACGATAAACCTCGGGCGCGAAAGGGCCGCAATTCAGTTTATAATTTATTTTAGATGTGAGTGTCATTGCCATCATACTGCGACCATGAAAAGCATCACTGAAGCAAATAACTGCAGATCGACCGGTAGCCTGGCGCGCAATCTTTATAGCATTTTCAACAGCTTCAGCTCCTGTGTTTGTTAACATGGCTTTAGTGTCGCCTCCGTGAGGAAAAAGATCGGTCAATTTTTCGCATAAACGGACATAACCTTCATACGTGGAAACATGAAAGCAGCTGTGAATTAATTTCTCCGCTTGCAATTGAATAGCCTTAACAACAGGCTCAGGACAATGACCGGCATTCAAAACCCCGATACCACCTCCAAAATCGAGAAGTCGGTTTCCATCTTCATCAGTAATGATAGCGCCGGACGCGCTTGCGGCCGTGGTTGGCAAGTAAATACCGACGCCATTACATACGACCGCTTTTCGACGTCTTAATAATTCTTCTGGTTTTGTAAAGGTTATTACTTTCTCATCTAAAGTATTGGATGTACTTGTATTCATAAATTATCTTAAATAATTTTTATTAATAATAGCCAGGAAACCGGCTATACTTTTCGGGATGGATAATATAATGTTGGACGCTTTTATAGTCTTCAATATAACGAAAAAAAGGCCAACAAAAAAAAGAAAGTTTAATATGTGCTTGGGTTGTGGGATAAAAGCTATGCAATAAAAATGCTCTTTAATTTTTTAAAGAAGATTGAAAGTAGTAACAGCCTTATCCAGGGGATTTTATCCAAGAGATGCAAAGTTGATAAATTATGTTTTGGTATGTATAGGCATGTTAAGTGAAAGCGGATTTATTTCAACTTTTCTTACAATATGCCCAACAATTTCCACATTTTATGACGGACTTCGTTGGGGTTGCCATCGTAATTATTGATTACAAAAGAGAATGTATAATTCTCGTTATTCTTTCCTTTAATATAACCTGTGTAAGATATAACTCCATAAATAGATCCACTTTTCATTTTAATGCCGCTTATCGTCGGAAGGGCTTTGTAAAAAGAAGGAAACCATTTTTGTTTTCGCGCATATTCCATTACCGTTACAAGTGCTTTTGTTGTAACACGGTTAGAAGGGGAAAGGCCACTTCCGTCCATTATATTGATGGCATAAGGTTCGATGCCTTTGTCTTTCCAGAAACGGTGGAGTACATTCACACCACTATCGGTTGCACCTACTCCGCTAAAATTATAAGCAAGTGTTTTTATCAGCGCTTCACCATATAAATTAATACTCCGTCTGAGAAAATAAAAAACAATACTATCTAGTAACGGTGATGTATAGGTGAAAAAGACTTTTGCATTTTCAACACTATATTCTTTTGGATATTGGGCAGCAATTTTTTCTATAGGTTCATTTTTTAAAGCCGCCTCCAGCGTCAAAGCAAGTTGCGTACCCGGCTTCGGCATAGCACCGGAAATCGTAAAATGATTTTCATTGATGGGTGTTGTTCCTCTTACATAACCATATTCATCGTCGAGCGGTAAATAAATATAATTGTTATCGCCACTTCCTTTTGCTGCAGAAGTTACTTTAGATTTTAAATGAAGATCATAAACGAAAGAAGGTTTCGTTCTAACTATTTCAACAGGATCCCCAATATCATTACCCGATTTTAGATACAGGTCATACTGGTTCTCTCGCCAGTTAAGAGATCGGGCACCGGCGCCGTAATAACTTCCAATATCCTGCCATACCCATCCGTCCGGTGTTACTTCACTGTTCCAAAGGCTTTCGTCTGAAAATACGTGACCAGTTATTGCGTGTATCCCTTCCCGTAATACGGCCTCTTTAAAATCCTCAATAACTTTATCTTCTTTTGTTTCATCATAACGCCAGCTACCCAGGGTAGGATCGCCGCTGCCTTTCAAAATAAGATTTCCGTTTAAAACTCCGTTTACTATCTTTCCCGTATAACTGAGCGTCGTTTTGTACCGGTAATCATGGCCCAGCATAGCAAAGGCGGTACTCGCCGTAATTACTTTCTGGCAACTTGCAGGCGCTACACCCACTTCAGTATTTGCTTCAGTAACACTTTTCCCTGTTGTAGTATTTATTATATACAAACTTATGGTCGCATGTTTAAAAGAAGGATCATCGACAAGATTTTTAAAAGCTGTATTAAACAGATCTTCTGATTTTTGTGCAAACGAAACGGAGGAGAAAAAGATCAAAATGAAAAGAAATAATTTTTGCAATTGCCTATGAATTAAATTTTCAAAATTAGTGCCGCCAAAATGGCGCGCCATGTTTTCAAAACTAAAAGATTATAATCAAAAAACTGCCCGTTATTATTGATCGTTGTTAATTCATTCTTGTAACCTGGCCTTATTCGTTAAAAAAATCCTTAATTCATTTAATTTCAACTTTTACACATCACAATGGCATAGTTTTCCCGGTATCTAAGGCGAAAACGAATTAATCAATTTACCCTAAAAAAACAGATTGTATGAAACACAAACTTTTTTCGGTTATCCGAAACAAATTTTTCTATATTTTATTATTCTCGGCGGTTGCATTCTCAGCGTGTAAGAAGGAGGATGTTCCCACCACACCTACTGCAGGGTTGATGGCGTTTAACCTCATCCCTGATAGTACACAGCCGGTAGTGTTTGTTCTTGATAACAATGCCCTTGCTAATTCTTCGATTGGTTTTGGCAGCTTTACCGGTGGTTATTTGAATGTTTTCACAGGTCTAAGGACCGTAAATTTATATGAAAATGGTTCTGATTCAGCGCTGGCTACTATGTCTTATACCTTTCAACCAAACATGTACTATTCTGCCTTTGCAATGGGCGCGAACGGTACTTATAAAAATATGATTGTACAAGACAACCTCGATTCATTGCCAACCTCTACCGGCAATGCATTTGTGCGGTATGTAAATGCAATACCGGATTCATCTGCTGAAACGGTTACTGTTTCAGCAAATAGCTCAAATGTGGTAAACGCGAATACTTCATTCGGTGATGTTTCTGATTTTACAGGAATAGCTCCCGGAGATATTTCTATTAATCTTGATAATGGTTCTACTATTTCAGCCAATAAAAACATCACTTTAGAACAAAATAAAGTGTATACAGTTTTACTGACAGGAATGCCTAACGCAACAGACACAACAAAAACCGTGAGGATTAAATATATCGTTAACGGAACTGTTACTCCATAACTGAATGATAATACCGGGCATTATAAAATGCCTGTTTAAAAAAAGGCGCAGGTTTTAAAGCTTGTGCTTTTTTTTATGCTATCAAACGACTCAAAATACTCAGATACCTTATTTTGAAAGGACGATTGAAAAGATTCAGTAAAATAAAAATCAGTTGTATTTATTGCTCCACTGTATTTAGTATCCATAATTGACTAAACCAAATATCTTTCTGTTTTGATAATAACATGCCTAATCTCTTTCTGTTTATTTTTGCCGCATGAAAAATATTTATGCTTCAATAATTACAATCGGGGATGAACTGCTGATAGGACAAGTTATTGACACGAATAGCGCATGGATAGCCCAACAATTAAATAAGATTGGTATTGCCGTAAGAAACCGTGTTGCTATTGGCGATGATGCTGAAGAAATAAAGAACGCACTTGATTTTGAAAGTGAAAATACAGATGTTGTTTTAATTACGGGCGGACTTGGCCCTACAAATGATGACATCACAAAGAAAGTGATGTGTGAGTATTTTTCAGGAAAAATGATCGTGGATAAAGAGGTGCTGGAAAATGTGAAATATCTTTTTGAGCAGGTTTATCATAAGCCTGTTTCAGCTATCAATCTTAAACAAGCCGAGGTGCCGGATGTATGTGAAGTGATCCAAAATAAAAGAGGATCAGCACCGGGAATGATCTTTAAAAAAGAAGGAACCATTTTCATCAGTATGCCCGGGGTTCCTTATGAAATGATGGGAATTATGGAAGACGTAATTCTGTACCTGGAAAAGCAATTTGAGCTTCCTGTCATTCTTCATAAAACTATTCTCACTGCAGGAATAGGAGAATCTGCTCTTGCAGAAATAATCAAAGATTTTGAAAATAATTTACCAAAAGAAATTAAGCTGGCTTACTTGCCGAATTATGGAATGGTAAGATTGCGTTTAACCACTTCGGGTTTCGATAAAACCAAAACAGAAAATGCCATTAAAAGTCAGTTTAATGAATTAAAAAAGCTGGTAGAAAAATATATGGTGGTGGACGATGATGAGTCAATGCAGGAAGTGGTGGGAAAGATTTTGTTGCAAAATAAAAAGACAATTTCTACTGCTGAAAGCTGCACTGGCGGCTCCATTGCCAGCCTTATTACGTCCGTTCCCGGTTCTTCTGCTTATTTTGAAGGGAGCATTGTAAGTTATTCTTATCAGGTAAAAGAAAGCTTGCTGAATGTAAAAAAGGAAACGCTGGAAAAATATGGTGCAGTAAGTGAAGAGACGGTTCGCGAAATGCTGTCCGGTTTATTAAACAAAATGAAAACCGATTATGGAATTGCAGTTTCCGGAATTATGGGGCCAGGCGGTGGCACACCAGACAAACCGGTAGGAACTGTTTGGGTAGCGGTGGGTAATAAAGAAAAACAATTGGTACAAAAATTTGAACAACGATTTTCCCGTGCAAAAAATATTGAAGTAACGGCTGTAATGGCTTTAAACCTGGTGAGAAGATTTTTGAAGGAGGAATACTGAACACCAAATGCTGCGAGCTCATGGGGAAGTTCAATTGAGTAGGTTCAAAATATTATTTCCGAAATTCGCTGATTATCACAGTGGCTAATTAGCAGATTAGCAAATTGTTAATGAAAAAATGAAGCATTTAAAATCTTTAAATAAATATTTCTGGCGTTATAAGTGGATGCTGATCCTGGGGATCATCTTTACAGTTCTTTCTAATTACTTCAGGATACTGGCGCCGCAGGTAACGAAGTATGTGTTGAACACAGTGGAGATCAGCCTTAGTGAAAATCCGCAGGTTTCTGCCAAAACCATTACACATTATGATCCACTGGTAACGGTTTTTGTAAATAACCTTAGCGGGAATGATGTGAGCTACAAAACAAAAATTCTTTATTCAGGAATTATTCTTTTGGTGCTGGCGCTAATCAGTGGTTTGTTCATGTTCCTGATGCGGCAAACAATTATTGTGATGAGCCGGCATATTGAATATGCACAGAAGAACGAAATATTTAAACATTACGAGCAGCTTGACACGCATTTTTATAAAACCCACAATACAGGGGACCTGATGAACCGTATTTCCGAGGATGTAAGCCGGGTGAGGATGTACGTAGGGCCGGCTGTTATGTATGTCATTAACCTGGCAGCAACTATTGGTTTTTCCGTAACATATATGTTGAATGAAAATAAGGAACTCACGTTGTATGTACTGGCACCACTGCCTCTGCTCGCTTTCACGATTTATTATGTCAATACCATCATTAATCGTAAAGCGGATAGAATACAATCGTTACTTTCTGATCTTACTACGAATGCACAGGAATCCTATTCCGGCATAAGAGTGATCAAATCATTTGTCCAGGAAAGGGCAATGCTTGGTTTCTTTGACAGGAACAGTGAAGATTACCGTACTCATTCAATTTCACTTGCCAAAACAGAATCCATTTATTTCCCATTTATGGGATTAATGATCGGTTTGAGTACATTACTTACGATTTTAATTGGCGGTATCTATGTGATCAACGGAAGCATCAGCGTCGGTGTTATCGGTGAATTTATCATGTATGTATTGATGCTCACTTTCCCGGTAAGCGCCATTGGATGGACAGCCAGTATGATACAGAGAGCGGCCACTTCACAGCGACGCATAAACGAATTTCTTCACACATCTCCTTCGATCAAAAACCCTGAGAATGCGAAAAAAATTACACTGAAGGGAAATATAGAATTCAGGCATGTAGATTTTATTTATCCCCATACCGGTATTCATGCTATCAAAGATTTTTCGTTAGACATCCGAAAAGGAGAGAAGGTAGCGATCATCGGCAAAACAGGATCAGGAAAATCCACCATCGCTCAATTGATGTTGCGGATGTATGATCCTCAAAAAGGGAACATTTTTTACGATGGCATTCCTGTTAAAGAAATAGATCTTGAAATGCTGAGGTCGCAGATTAGCTATGTGCCCCAGGATGTTTTTTTATTTAGTGATTCTGTAGAAAAAAATATTGGTTTTGGTTTGAAGAATCCTCCCAGGGAGAAGGTGCTGAAGGCGGCTGAAAATGCAGTTGTTGCAAGGGAAATTGATTCGTTTCCCAAGAAATACGATACATTAATTGGTGAACGTGGAGTGACATTGAGTGGCGGGCAAAAACAAAGAATTTCAATCGCCCGTGCACTGATTAAAGAACATCAGATCACTGTTTTTGATGATTGCCTCAGCGCTGTAGATGCGAAAACTGAGAATGCCATCATTGCTAATTTGTATAATTACCTTCACCAAAAAACTGCCGTGATCATCACGCATAGAATTTTTTCGCTGTTTAATTTTGATAAGATTATTTTGCTTAAAGACGGAGCCATTGCTGAGCAGGGTACACATCAATCACTTCTGGAGCAAAATGGTTTATATGCAGAAATGTATAGACGGCAGCAGGAACAGGACAAAAAAATGCAGCATTAACTTTAATTAATGAATGCAGCGATAGGGTTGGAGCAAACTCAAATAGTCTTAATTTGAAATGCCTCTAATTATTTTGTCAATTGAAAAACAATTTTATCTTTGTCACAGGTAAAAATGTTTTCAAAAAAATTAAAAATTTCAAAAAGTGGCGTACGACAATAATGACAAAAAGATGGAAAGTGTTTACAGCCAGCGCATAAGGGCGGGCAAGCGCAGGACTTATTTCTTTGACGTAAGAGAAACACGTGGGAACGATTTTTATTTAACCATCACAGAGAGCCGGAAAAAATTTAATGAAGATGGATACGACCGTCATAAGATATTTCTTTACAAAGAAGATTTTAATAAATTTTTAAAGGGAATGACCGAGGCGATCGATTATGTGAAAACAGAACTCATGCCTGATTTTGATTTTGATGCTTTCAATCATGATAACCAGGAAAATTATGGAGGAAGCAATTATCCGCCAAAGAAAGATAGTGATACTTACCAGGCTCCTTCAGCCTCAG
Source organism: uncultured Chitinophagaceae bacterium (assembly GCA_963811285.1). Classification (GTDB taxonomy): domain Bacteria; phylum Bacteroidota; class Bacteroidia; order Chitinophagales; family Chitinophagaceae; genus Ginsengibacter. The sequence continues at coordinate 51,625 of CAWEQV010000006.1, forward strand.
TAACAGAGGAAAGTGCTTCTTCAACAGAATCTGAAACTCCATCGACCGAGAGCGATAAATCTTCTGAACCAAGTGATGCTACAAAACCTGCTGATAATTCAGATAGCGATAATTCAAATGATGATAATACTAACGATACGCAGCATGAAGAAGTAGATAAGTGGTAGATAATTTTTTATAATTTTTTGAAGATTTCCTCTCATCTTGTTTTGGGAGGATTTTTTTTGCCACAAATTACACGGATTTGCGCGGATTATTTCCAAAGCGTGTCCTTCTCCTTCGGAGAAGGGTTGGGATGAGGCTATTTGCCATTAATTATATGAATTGTCACGAATTGTTTCAGTAAACAAAGAAATAATCACGATTTTTCATTTGCCAAAGAATGCGCTGAATTGCGATAAATTGACAGCGTGTCCTTCACTTTTGGAGAAGGATTGGGATGAGGCACTTATTGCTACGGTTTACCCGAATTAACCCGAATTGTTTTAGTAAAGAATTATCACGATGGATGAGGCCATTACGATTCTACATCGTCAACTTCTTCCAGGCATTAATCAACCCGTTGGTTGAAGAATCATGTGAAGTAACTTTTTGATGGCTTTCCAATTGGGGTAATATCTTTTTAGCGAGTATCTTGCCTAATTCCACACCCCACTGATCGAAACTAAAGATATCCCAGATAACTCCCTGCACAAAAATTTTGTGTTCATAAAGCGCAATCATTTCTCCTAAAGAGAAGGGAGTGATTTTAGTAATCAAAAATGAATTGGTCGGTTTGTTGCCTTCGAATTCTTTGAAAGGAATTAATTTCTCAGGAACTTTTTCATCTTTCAACTCATGGCGTTTTTTACCATTCATCAGCGCTTCTGTCTGGGCAAAGAAATTAGACAATAAAATTTTATGATGCTCACCCATAGGGTTGTGGCTGATAGCCGGAGCGATAAAATCCGCCGGTATTATCGGAGTTCCCTGGTGAAGTAATTGATAAAAAGCGTGCTGTCCATTGGTTCCCGGTTCGCCCCAAATAACAGGGCCTGTGGAATACGTAACTCTTTTTCCGTGCCTGTCAACATGTTTACCGTTGCTTTCCATATTGCCTTGTTGAAAGTAAGCCGGGAAGCGATGCATATATTGATCGTAAGGAAGGATCGCTTCTGATTGAGCTCCAAAGAAATTAATATACCAAAGACTTATCAATCCCATTATAACAGGAATGTTCTTTTCAAACTTTTTTTCGCGGAAGTGGCTGTCCACCTCAAAAGCGCCTTTCAATAATTCTTCAAAATTATTGTAGCCAATCGTAAGCGCAATGGATAAACCGATCGCGCTCCAGAGACTATAACGCCCACCAACCCAATCCCAGAAAACAAACATGTTTTCTTTATCGATCCCAAACTCTTCTACACCTTTTTCGTTCGTACTTAATGCTACAAAATGTTTTGCTACCGCTTTTTTATCTTTTGCACTTTTCAAAAACCAATCGCGTGCGGAGTGAGCATTGGTCATCGTTTCCTGTGTGGTAAACGTTTTGGAGGCAATCAAAAAAAGCGTTTCTTCGGGTGTTACCTTCTTTAAAACTTCGGCAAGATCGGAGCCATCCACATTGCTCACAAAATAAGGATACATGTCCTTTATCCAGTAAGGTTTTAGCGCTTCCGTTACCATTACAGGGCCAAGATCGCTTCCGCCGATACCAATGTTTACGATATATTTTATTTTTTTGCCGCTGTAGCCTTTCCATTCTCCATTATGAATTTTACGGCAAAACTTTTTCATGTGTTCCCATTCTTTTTTCACTTCAGGCATCACATCCTTTCCTTCAGACATAACAGGTTTCCCGGAAAAATTTCTAAGCGCGGTATGTAACACAGAACGTCCCTCTGTTTCGTTGATCAGTTCGCCTGTGAACATCGCTTTGATCGCTTTATGTAATTCGCATTCATAAGCCAGTTCGAGTAACAACTTCTTCGTTTCATCGTTTACCAGGTTCTTCGAATAGTCAAAAATAATATCCGGCACGGCCAGTGAAAATTTCTTAAAACGATCAGGGTCTTCCCTGAAAAGATCTTTCATCGAAACGTGTTTCATTTCTTTGTGGTGATCGTGTAATTTTTTCCAGGCGGCTGTTTTTGTGGGATTTACTTTTGGGAACATTATTGTCAATTGAGAATTAAAAATTACGAATTACGAATTGCAAAAATACGGCCTATAAGTTTTGAATTAACTCAATAGTTTTTCGAACCATTTCTTCAGTGACATCAAGATGAAGAACCATTCTGATTTGCGTTGGCGAAATGGCCATCACTAAAATATCATTTTGTTTAAACTTTTCAGCCAGCGATTTTGCGGAATATTTTCCCTTTACTTCAAAAATAATGATGTTGGTTTCTACGGGGAACATGCTCCCGGTAAACTCTTTTTCTTTCAATGCCGCCATAATCTGTTGGGCATGCATATGATCCAGCGCAAGCCGGTCGATGTTATTTTCCATTGCATAAATACCTGCGGCAGCCAGGTATCCCACCTGCCTCATACCTCCTCCAAACACTTTGCGTACCCGCCGTGCTTTTTCAATAAATTCTTTATTTCCCAGTAAAACAGTCCCAACAGGAGCGCCCAATCCTTTGCTGAGGCAAATGGAAATACTGTCGAAAATATGGCCATATTCTTTCGGGTCTTCGTCCTTTGCAACTATCGCATTGAACAGCCGGGCGCCATCTAAGTGAAACTTTAAGTTGTTTTCCAGGCAAACCTGTTTAATCTTCTGTATATCAATAATTTTATAGCAACTTCCGCCACCCCGATTGGCGGTATTTTCAAGGCTTACGAGTTGTGTTTTTGCTTTATGCACGTCATCAGGATTGATCGCTTCCGCCACCTGTAGCGCATTAATTCGGCCGAGGTTTCCTTCAAGTGGTTTTACCTGGCAGCCTGAATTAAAAGCGATGCCGCCACCTTCATAAATGTATACGTGGCTTAACTTCTCACAAATCACTTCGTCGCCGGGTTGGGTATGGCACTTTATGGCAATTTGATTTGACATTGTTCCGCTGGCGCAAAATAGTCCTGCTTCCATCCCAAACTTTCCTGCCATCATTGCCTGCAATTTATTTACCGTAGGATCCTCATTAAAAACATCATCGCCGACTTCAGCGTTCAACATCATTTCCAGCATTCCTGGGGTAGGTTTGGTAAAAGTATCAGAACGAAAATCGATCATAGAGAGGCGTTTGTTTTGTGGAAACAAAAGTATCATATAAATATAATCGGGAAGTCAAAAACATTGGCTTTAGCCGAAACAATATTCTATTGATGCTAATAATGGCTGATGGTGTAAAAGAAAAATTTCAACAATTTGTTTATTTGCTGTTTCTTCACTTTGGGTTACCATTTTGGGTTTTCAGTATTTATATAAAAGTCAATTGGAGTTTTGATAAAGGTATGTCTGTTGAAATAAAATCAATAAAACGATAAAATATTATTTTTCAGACATTTATTTAGTGTCACGTTATGAAGTTTGAATAATGCGTTGTAACTTTGTAAAAGTTTTCAAAGATAACTGTAGTTAACAAATCTTTAGTAACGTTTCCCCAATTAAAATTGTCTAATCACTATTAATTATATACGCAAATGAGGCAACTTAAAATTGCTACGCAGATTACCAATCGTGATTCACAAGCGGTGGAGAAATATCTGCAGGAAATTTCAAAAATTGGGATGATTACTCCGGAGGAGGAAACGATCCTGGCACAGAAAATTAAAATGGGCGACCAGAGAGCTTTAGAGCGTCTCACTACCGCCAATCTACGTTTCGTAGTATCTGTGGCCAAGCAGTACCAACACCAGGGGTTATCATTAAGTGATCTTATCAACGAGGGCAACCTCGGATTAATTAAAGCGGCACAACGCTTCGATGAAACCAAAGGTTTCAAGTTTATTTCATACGCTGTGTGGTGGATTCGCCAATCAATACTACAGGCGTTGGCAGAGCAAGGCAGATTAGTCCGCCTGCCTCAAAACAAAATTGGCACTTACAACAAAGCAAATAAAGCTTACATGGCTTTTGAGCAGGAACATGAAAGAGAACCATCTACCGAAGAGCTTTCAGAGATTTTAGAGATGAGTGAAACAGAAATCAACAACATTTTTCAAAGCAATACCCGGCATACTTCATTGGATGCACCGGTACATGAAGCTGAAGATGTTGCTATGGGCGATCTGTTAAAAGGCGCAGGCGAAACAGATGAAGATGTAATGCACGATTCATTGAAAAATGAAATCCGTCGTGTGTTAAAATCGCTCAGTCCGCGTGAAGCTGAGATCGTAAACGCTTATTTTGGCCTTGACGGTGAAAATGGGGTAACCATTGAGCAGATTGGCCAGAAGTATGATTTGACGAAAGAACGTATTCGCCAGATTAAAGAAAGAGCAATCAAGCGTTTGCAGAAAGCACGCTACAGCAGTGCGCTCAAAGCCTATTTAGGTTAATAACTTTTGAAAAAATTAAAGCCGTTCTTTCCAGGACGGCTTTTTTTGTGGCTTTATTTTATCTTTTTAAGTTGACGGGGAGATTTTCGTTTTCTCCTTTTATGGTATCACCGGCGTTCATGTGATACTTATGGGGTAAAACAGTATCGGCTTTTGAAGGTGTTCCTTTTTCTGTATCCATTTGATCCAGGATATGACCGTTCGGGTGACAGGAAGCAAAAATAATGGTTGAAGCGAGAAGAATAATACAGCATCTAACTACTTTCATTCAGATTTATTTAAGGTTAATTTATAATTTTTTTACCAAACCCGTTAGAAACCTCAAACTTCCGATAAAAAATCTAAATCTTAAAATCTTTTAAAAGATATTCCTCTAATTAACTGTTTCAATAGAAGCAGTGATTTTATTTTTTTTAAAGTGAATTAAACTTAGAGTAAGCAAATATTTTTGCCCAAACGTTCATACTAATCGCCCCGGCATAATTTTTGGTTTGAAAGCGGTAAAATTTAAGAATGTTAAAAACATCCCTGGTCGTATTTTTTGCTTTAGCCGGAATTATTTTAAACAGTTGCGGAAAAAAGACTGTTCCATCCAAAAGCGCAACGGTTACAGCAGGCAAAAATAATACGGTAAGTATGACTACAAAAAAAGTTACACCTACACCGCCTCCTCCCAAACCTGATACAGTTGCTGTAGCGCCTACACCTGAAGAAAAACCGGCGCCCAAACCGCAACCGAAACCTGAATTTCCTGCCGTCATCACCGTAAATGATAATGCGGCTAGCAAGAGTGTGGATGGCAGATTGTTTTATGATGTTTTGGGCCACAGATACTGGAAGAATTATAAAGATGGAAAGTATTATTTGTTTGATAAATCCATGTACAAGAATCCTGATTTTAATCCCTCCTCTAACTAATTGTATTTTTTCTAAATATTTCACTAATCTGAAAGGGTTTTGCAGATTTTTCTTTGCAGAAGTGTTACACGAATTCCTCTCATCTTAAAGAAATTTTTTTGACAGGGATTTGCAGATTTATACGGATTGCTGTCGAAAACTGTTAGAACTATTATCAGAAGATGACAATTATTAATGTATCTTTGAAGGAATAGTGGTCAATTAGTTACCACAACTTCATTCATCGATCCATTCGGGTCATTAAAAAAATTATAGGAATATATGGCAGAAACATGGAATAAAAAGGAAAGGGAAAAGAGAAAAAGACAAAACAAAAAAGATAAAGCAGAAAAAAGGCAGGAGCGCAAAGAAAACAAGAGCAGCGATTTTGAAAGCATGATTGCTTACATTGATGAAAACGGCAACCTTTCCTCCACGCCACCTGATCCTAAGAAAAAATTTACAGTAAAAGCTGAAGATATTGAAATTGGTGTTCCAAAACAAGAGGAACTGGGTCCTGAAGATCTTATACGCACAGGCGTTGTTACATTTTTCAACAATGAAAAGGGATATGGTTTTATAAAGGATAAAGAAACAAGCGAAAGCGTGTTTGTGCATGTAAATTCTTTATCAGAACCTATCAAAGAAAATAATATTGTTTCCTTTGAAACAGAAATGGGGCCGAAAGGGGTTAACGCAGTGAATGTGAAACTTGTTAAATAAAATTCTTTTTCTAACATAATTGAAATAGAAACCTGTGTGGGTTTCTATTTTTGTTTAAAAAAGATTTTTGAATTTTTGTTTATTTACTGTAGCCAAAACTCAAAGTATCTTTGTGTAACAATAAAAATAAAATGAGCGATCAGAAAAATTTAGAAACAGCCACTTTCGCGAATGGATGTTTTTGGTGTACAGAAGCAGTCTTTCAAGAGCTAAAGGGCGTTGAAAAAGTAACAAGTGGCTACACCGGTGGCCATGTAGAAAACCCTACTTACGAACAGGTTTGCAATAAGGATACCGGTCACACGGAAGCTTTGGAAATTAAATATGACCCCAATCAAATCTCATTTGATCAACTGCTTGAAGTTTTTTGGAAAACTCATGATCCAACCACCCTTAACCGGCAGGGGAATGATGTAGGACCGCAATATAGAAGCGCCATCTTTTATCATAACAAAGAACAGAAAGAAAAGGCGGAAAAATATAAAGCTGAACTCGATGCAAGTGGCATTTTTGATGCGCCCATCGTAACGGCTATCGAGGCATTTACTGTTTTTTATCCTTCCGAAAATTATCATTCCGATTATTACAAAAGAAATCCATCTCAGCCCTATTGCTATTATGTAATTAAACCTAAAATGGATAAATTCAGGAAAATTTTTGGAGATAAACTAAAGGAACGCTCTTAAATTATCCAGCTATATTCCATCTCGCAGTTAAGTTGTGAGATATGTTTACCAAAGTATTCATTGATCTTGTTTCGCCCTTATCGGATTGATAAGTCACTGACGATATTCTGCATGGAAATCTTTCTCCCGACTTTTTGATACATCTCACTTCCGCTTTTGCAATTCCTTTTTCTCTTCTTTGATTAATGAATGTGATAAATGCTTCGTCATTTGTTTCAAAGAAATCCCATGACTTTTTCATCTTTACTTCATTAGGAGAAAACCCAAAAAGTTTTGAAAATTTGTCGTTGAATTTTATAACTTTTCCTCCACTATTTCCAACATACATGGGGTGAAAAGCATTTTCAAAAACAGCATCATACAATTGTTGTGTTGTTATGAAATCCGGTCTTTTTGCCTCAACGCCTGAAGAAAGAGAGAGAAACTGTGCAGGCTGAACAGGAACTATTTGCCGCGGCAGGATAGAGGTTGGATGATTCATGATTGTGATTTTTTACAGGTTTCCTATAAAGTACAATTACCATGCTATAAAAGAAAAATCATGATTTTTTTAACTTCTGAACGCACCCTTTCATCTTTAATTGATTGTTAATCAATACTTTATTTTTCAAGTTTTACCGTTCTTAATTCCAGTAAATTCAGGCCATTTGGAATAAAATTCTTTACATAAGGATGGACGAGCCAGATCACCATATCATACCACAAAGGAACTACTGGTGCATCATTCATTACGATTTGATCTGCCTCTTGATAAAGTTTATACCTTGCCGAATCATTTTTTTCGGATAAGGCTTCTTCATACAATTTATCGAAGCGCGGATTGTTGTACCGCGTATAATTGGGCGGTGCAGGATTTTTACCATAAAAAACACTCAGAAAGTTTTCTGCATCAGGATAATCGGCTATCCAGCTACCACGAAAAAACAAAGCTTCTGATTTAGCCGTTTGTTCAAGTAATAAACTTTTTTGCACTACTTCCACATTTATAGTAATGCCGATTTGCTGTAATTCATTGGCAATATAGCTCGCAAAATCCGCGTATATGGGTACCGTTAGCAATTTTATTGGCGGCAATCCAACCCCATTCGGGTAGCCGGCTTCCTTTAATAATTCTAATGCTTTCTGCGGATCGTAATGGTAACCTTTTACTGTGGAAGAATCGAATGACGGAAATGCTGCGGGGATAAAACCGCTTTCGGCGGGAATGCCAATAGAATTCCGGATATAAAGGATCATCTTCCTTCGGTTAAATCCGTAATTGATCGCTTTTCTTATACGTACATCCTTTAAAGGCGAATTCTTTACAGCAGGAAGGCTGCTATCGCAGAGAAAACCTAAATATTCTATGGTAAGCGCCGGTTGCTTTACAAGTATGATCTTTCCGCGCCATTCTTTCCGCAAGGTGCCGGCTTTGGTGAGCACCTCATCCTTGAAAGATGGATCAATTTCGTTTACAAAATCAAGCCTTTTTTGCTGAAACTCCAAGAACTCGGTTGCCTTGTTTTGCAGGAAAGTGACTTTTATTCCGTTAAGATATGGAAGGCTTGTGCCAGTGCTGTCTTTTTCAAAATAATGCGGGTTTTTTTTAAGTACAAGCGCCTGTCCTTCTTCCCATGCCATCATTTCGAAAGGGCCGGTTCCACAGGGATGTCGCCTAAAATCTTTTCCATATTTTTCTACCACTTCTTTTGGAATTACAGAACAATATTGCATGCACATTACTCCCAACAGGGGGTGAAAAGGTTTTAATAGTTTCAATTGAAACGTTGTGTCGTCAATCGCTTTAAAAGGTTCAGTGGTGTCAACTCTGCGGTTAAAGATCCAGGCGCCACTGCTGGCGGTATTTTTATCTAATATTCTCTCAAAACTATATACAACATCTCTTGCTGTCATCTTTCTTCCTTTTCCGTTTTCAAAGGCAGTATTGTCCTGGAAATAAACGTCATCGCGCAGGTGAAACGTAAAGGTTAAGTTGTCAGCAGAAATATCCCAGCTTTTTGCGAGCGAGGGTACCAGATTTAAATTGTCGTCAATCTGTACGAGGGTATTATAAATCTGATGAACCGCCCACATGATAGATTGGTTTTTTGCAAAGGCCGGATCGAGGGTAGCAATACCTGATTGCTCATTATAGCGGAAAATATTATTGTTATTATTAGGGTGCGAGCATGAAGAAAGGCCAAAAGCGCAAATAACGAGAGCGAAACCCACCGTATTTTGAAACAGTTTTTTCACAGTTAGGGAGATGTGTTTTTTTAACTTCATCTTTGTTTATAAAAAAATAAATTTAGTAAATGAAAAAGATAATCGCTGTTTTAAGTTTAATGTTGATTGGATTTAACGGCTTATATGCACAGGAATTTACACATGCCGATACGTTACGTGGAAGCAACGGTCCCGGAAGATCGTGGTGGAACGCTACAAAGTATAATCTACATGTAAAGTTTGATTTGACTGACAGCACTATCAGCGGTTATAATGTAATTAGTTATAAAGAACTTACAAAAGACCATGCGGGTTATTTCCAGGTTGATTTGCAGGAACCGATGGAAATGGATTCAGCAATTTTGGAAAAGGGTTCAACTAAATATCCTTTAAAGAAAATCAAATTATCTTTTACCCGTGACAGCAATGTGTTTTATGTGTATTTACCAAAAAGAGCGCCGGTAATGACAGCTAAACATGATATCAACACAATAGAGATCACTTCAAAGAATGCAAAAGGGAAACCATCTCCCAATAAGATCCCAGGAATTTCAAACCTGGTCATTTATTATCATGGAAAACCAAAAGTGGCAAAAAACGCACCATGGGATGGAGGATTCGTATGGAAAAGAGATAAATCGGGGAATCCATGGGTGGCAGTTACCAGCCAGGGTTTTGGCGCAAGCGTTTGGTATCCGTGTAAGGATTACCAGGGTGATGAACCGGATAGCGCGGAAATGCATTTCAGTGTCCCTTCAGACCTCATGTGCATCAGCAATGGAAGGTTAAGAAGCATTATAAAGAAAGGTGACGGAAACAGCGTTTATGCCTGGGCGGTAGTGAGTCCTATTAATAATTACGATATTACTTTTTACATCGGGCGGTATGTTCATTTTGGGCAAATTTATAAAGGGGAGAAAGGAAACCTGACAATGGATTATTGGGTGCTTGATTCAAACCTCACTAAAGCAAAAGAACAATTTAAAGACGCGCCGAGAATGATGAAAGCGCTGGAATATTGGTTTGGCCCTTATTCGTTTTATAAAGACGGTTATAAATTAGTAGACGCGCCTTATCTCGGAATGGAGCACCAGAGTGCCATTGCTTATGGCAATCATTACCTGGAAGGATATGCAGGTCATGATCTTTCAGAAAGCGGCTGGGGAATGAAATGGGATTTTATTATTGTTCATGAAAGTGCTCACGAATGGTTTGGGAATAATATTACTTCAAAAGACCTGGCCGATATGTGGATCCATGAATCTTTTGCCAATTATGCCGAAGCCCTTTTTACTGAATATTATTATGGTAAAAAAGCCGCAGATGAATATGTGATCGGGATTAGAAAAAATATACAGAATGACAAACCCATCATTGCGCATTATGGTGTGAATGAAGAGGGGAGTGGCGACATGTATTATAAAGGGGGAAACATGATTCACACAATCAGGCAGGTCATAAACAATGATGAAAAGTTCAGGGATATTTTAAGGGGGCTGAATAAAACTTTTTATCATCAAACCGTTACCACACAACAGGTAGAGGATTATATCAGCAAACAATCAGGGATTGATTTTTCAAAAATATTTGATCAATATCTACGTACCATAAAAATACCGGTGCTTGAATATAAAAAAGAAAATGACCGCATTTTTTACCGTTGGGCGAATTGTGTGGATGGCTTTGATATGCCGGTAAAAATTTATGATGAATACGGAAAAGAAATTTTTATTCATCCCACGGAACAATACCAGGAAGCACCGTCAAATGTGAATGACATTAAAGTCGATGAAAACTTTTATGTGTTTACCAGGAATGAAACCAGGACAGCAAAAGAATAGCCGGCGAAATAAAAAACTGCTTTAAAAGTGGATTTACTGTAAATTTTAGTGTAAGGCTTACCGTTATGCCTTCTTCAGCTTAATATCCTGAACTTGTACCATCAACATTTATCTAATGCCTGTAAAATATCAGCTTTTATATCTTCGATATCTTCCAGGCCCACAGAGATCCTGATAAGGCCGGGAGTAATGCTTACTTCTTCTTTTTCTTCATCTGTTAACTTGGCATGAGTGGTAGAAGCGGGATGAGAAGCAATGCTGCGTGTATCACCAAGATTTGAAGTGAGCGTAAGTATTTGCAAGGCGTTTAGAAATTTCTTCGCACTGGCAAGTCCGCCTTTTAAATCAAAAGTAATCAATGCACCGCCCCGCTTCATTTGCTTTTTTGCGGTCTCATACATTGGGTGAGACGGATGAAACGGATATTTGATATTATTAAGTTTAGGGTGTCTTTCCAAAGCTTTTACGATAGCTTCTGCGTTGTCGCAATGCCTTTGTATTCTTACGTCTAATGTTTCCAGGCTTTTGCTAAGTATCCATGCGTTAAAAGGAGAAATAGACGGACCGGTATTTTTACAGAAAGTGAAAAGTTCTTCGATCAACTCTTTCTTACCAACAACTACGCCGCCCAACACGCGTCCCTGGCCATCGATCCATTTTGTGGCTGAATGTAAAATAAGATCTGCACCATATTGCGCGGGTTTTTGTATAACAGGAGTGGCAAAACAATTATCAACTACCAGGATTACGTTATGTTTTTTTGCCAATTTGCCAATCCAATCTAAATCTATAATATCCAATCCCGGGTTGGTAGGCGTTTCAATAAAAATCATTTTTGTATTTGGCTTAATCAGTTTTTCCCAGGAATCCGGTTTATGTAAATCAGCAAAAGAATAATCAATATTCCAGCGATGAAAATATTTGGTGATGATAGTATGTGTAGAACCAAAAACTGAACGGCAACTTAAAAGGTGATCGCCGGCAGCTAAAAATGTCATAAAACAACCAAAGATGGCGCTCATTCCGGATGCAGTAGCAAAGCCGGCTTCAGTTCCTTCCAGTGCGCACATTTTATCAATAAATTCCTGTACGTTCGGATTTTCAAAACGTGAATAAATATTATTATCCAACTCCCCGGCAAATGTTTCACTCATTTCTTCAGCGTTGTCGAACTGAAAACTTGACGTGAGAAATAAAGGCGTGCTGTGTTCTTTTTCATTCGTCCTCTCAGTCTGAATACGTATTGCCTGCGTATTAGGGTGTTTCTTCATTTTCTAAAAATTTGTATTGTATTTACCGCTTCTGTTTTTTGAAACGACTGCGAAGATAAGAAGCAATGAAATTTAACCCCGATATAAATTTGTAAGCTTTATTTAATTCTGTAAAAGAAAAAAAGGAAAACCATTTGCTGCATACTAGAGGTGATATTTTCACAGTTAAATTTTAATCCCTTAAGAATAACCAATAATTGACTGCGGTTAACCATCAAAATGAGAATAAGTGATTTTGTGAGGATTATGGCTTTAATTTTTGGAAGGATAGTTGTATGACTATCGTAGTAAAAAAAGTTATAATTCTGAAAAAAGATTTTAAAACGACACAGATGAAAACAATAGAAGCAGATAAATCAGAAAACGCTGTCCTCATTGATAACCTGATAAACTTATTAAATAAAGGCAACGCCCATGTTTCGTTGGACGAGTCTTTGAAAAATATTCCTTTTGAAATATTGGGAAAAAAGCCGCGCAACCTTCCGTACACTTTATGGCAAATAGCGGAGCATATTCGTATTGCTCAATCAGATATTTTAAAATTTTCAAGAGATGCCAATTATAAATCTCCCAGATGGCCCGAAGATTATTGGCCTGAAAAAACAAAACCTTCTTCGGAACAAAAATGGGAAGGATGTATTAAACAGATCAAAAAAGATCGGAAAGACTTTATTAAATTGTTGAAAGATTCTTCTGATAATTTGTTTACTGTTTTTGATCACGGAAATGGACAAACGTTACTTCGTGAAGCTTTGGTTTTAGCGGATCACAATAGTTATCACACCGGTGAAATAATCATCTTAAGAAGGCTTTTGGATAATTGGCCAAAATAAAAATCCTTTGAAATTATAGGTTTACTGTAAAGGTATTTTAAGAGATATTTTCAGTATAGTTTCCTGAAACAATTTTATTCGCCAAGCTTACTTTGCAAAAGTATTTAATATACTTAAAAAAATAAGTTCAGTAAAATTAAAGCTCAGAGGAAATTTTTATCGATACATTAATAGCCTACCATTTTAGAAGAGGCAAAGCAGCCTGTTTTTGAAGTAGTGCATGAGGTAATTGTTGCACCAATCAAAAATGTGAGTAGCAAAACAATCAAAATCTTTCTCATGATTTATTTGTTTGATTTAAAATAACCTTTAGTAAACTGCAGGTATAAATAATAAATGTTTCAGGGAGATTGGAACAAACAAAATAACAAAAATATTTGGGAATTGCAAAGAATAAAAAATAACAAAGTCGAGGCAAAACTCGCGTTGTTGTTAGCGGCCACTGGCAAATCTGTATAGTGGGTAAATTTCCTGGGAAATAAGATTGAAAATGGAGTGTGTTTATTTCTCTATGTTATACTTTTCTCTTTTTGACTGGATGAACAATATTACATGGATGGCAATGAGGATTTCACAGACAATTTCTTTGACAATCATAGGTTGCGAATTTGAATATGTGTTAAACAAAGTAGGTATTAGAACAAACGCTTCGTCCATAATTTTATTATGTGTTGCAAATAAAAAGCCAGAAAAAATTTTTCTTTTATTTATCAAAAGGAAATAAAAAAGCCTTTAATTTTTTTACGATTAAAGGCTTCTGATGTGTTCTTGTAATTTATCTTAATTGAAGATCAATCCCAGCACGGATATTTATTGAATTGAGGTCGGTCAAACCGTTTTTGTGATACGGCGCATAATCATAAGTAGTGCCAATATTTATTCCCGAAGTGCTTGTTTTTTTAAATGGAATAAGAACTCCAAGTCCACCCTGGGCACGGAAACCTAAATTAGATTGACTGCTTCCGAACTCACCATAATACTTTTTGTAATCAATAATGTTAGCGCCGGCAGCAAGCGATAAATAGGGTTTTAAGAACGATTGTGTGCCCGTAAAATATTTTGCTTTTATCAAAATAGGAGTCTGTTGTACAGAGTATCCTACAACAGCAGAAATATCTTGTGTATTACTTAAATGATAAAGGGCACGCGGATATTTTTGATAATAGTCCTGGAAACCATATTCCAATCCGCCGGACCATTTTGTAGAAAAAGGATACATCAAATTACCCACAAAACCACGTGGGGAAGTGTTGCTCACAATATTACTTTTAAAATTGCCGGTAGGAATACTATAATTATAATTAAGTTCCAGCTTCAGGGGTTGGTTTTGTGCTGTTGCCGGTAAATAAAAGCACAACATTATTAAAAGCCATGAGATTATTATTTTAATATTTTTCATTGCAAAGTTTTTATTTGTTTAAATAAGAGGATTGGTCAAATAATGCTTTCACCTGGCTATCGGCCACGCTTGCATTTAATATTCCTGAACCACGGATCAAGCCTGTCCAAATCACGTTGATGTTATTATTTTTGGCTGCATTTTTTAAATCCAGGATATCAATTGAAAGCGCCCCTTCTTTAACCTGGTAAACACTGTAGGCGTAAGGAATATAATATCCATAATCAGGATATCCCCAATAATAAGGATCCCAATATCCACTATAATTATCCCAGTAATCTCCATAACTTATTACGCCTGTAGAGGTATTTATTATATGCGTTACATCAACCCCTAAATCAGGATTGTCGTTTTTGGAAACCAAGGTATATCCCGCGTTGCTCATGTATTTTTTTACAGCAGCGATATAAGCATCGCCTACCGCAGTAGATTCATGAGAGGAACTTCCATTGTTGATTACTGCTACCGAATCCGAGATGCTGTAAGTTGAATAGTTCGAAAAATTGACTGAAGAGTCATGATCGGTTATGTATATTCTCGATTCTTCGTTGCTTAAATTGGCTACCGGGTCTTTGGTGCAACTTGTATAAAGTACAGAGCAAAGAACCGCACCACTAACCATTGTTAATATTTTTTTCATAGTTAACGTTTTTTTATTTATTCGCCACAAACGGTATACCTAACAGGAGTGCCAATATCTAAAAAAATCTTAAGATTCAAATGCCCGAAATGGACTACTGATTTTATTGCTTCTGAATAAACCGTGCATTATTTGTTGCTTTACTGACAACAACAAAAACCTGCAACAGAAAAGGTTGCAGGCATATTATATGATGTAAACTACGGTTAAAACCAGCTTACTCCTCGCTTAACACATCTGTCTTTGCTTAACACATCTGTCTTTATTATCCATGAAACAAGTTGCTTAAAAACCTCACTCTTCGGTTTGTGGTACACCACGCCTTGGTTCGTGGCACACGAAACACGGCGATCTTATTACATGAAACAGGTTGTTTAAAACCCCAGAAATTTCTACTCCTGTTTTATAAAATTTCGGCTGATGAATAATAAGGTAATCTTTAGCAAGATTCTACGCCCGCTAATAGGATTGTCCGGATTTAAAATTAAAGAATACCATTTTGTATGCCATAAAACCGAGGATGACGATTATTCAAAATCGTTTTCTGAAATGTCCTGGTTGATAAGAAGATTTACGATTTTAGCGGTTTGATAATCTTCTCCTTCTCCAAATTTCATAGTAGTAGAGATAATGAGATCTCGAAATTTTTTATAATCTGAAAAGTACGAGGTGCTGAAACTATCCTTTTCTTTGTTTAATACTTTATCTGCTCTCAACAAATAATAGGTCGTTTTACTGAAATACAACAATTTTACAAGCCCATTTACCAAAGTAGCCTTGATCTTGTAACAATCTTCACCGTTT
The DNA here is from genome assembly GCA_963811285.1 of uncultured Chitinophagaceae bacterium. Lineage (GTDB taxonomy): Bacteria > Bacteroidota > Bacteroidia > Chitinophagales > Chitinophagaceae > Ginsengibacter. Next base: position 67,412 of record CAWEQV010000006.1, read on the forward strand.
ACTTTTTCATCATTAAGCAGTTCCAACTTCCACAGCGTTGAGTCTAAATAATCCAGTTCATCAAAAATATTCTTCTTAAACTTTTTGTCTTTAAATTCATCCGGATCGGCCTTTACTTTCTTGCCGTCTGAAAGTTCATAGCCGGTAGATCCGTCGTACCACTCTTTATAAACAACGCGATTATTGTATACAATCTCAAAGGATCCTTTATTTGGCAGCATTTCTTTGGTAATCCAATTTACTTGTCTGCCTTCCATTTCAGTGCTCATGTCAGTATACATTGTTTTAACGCTCATCAAAACTTCTTTGCCGCCTAAAGCCTTAATAGTATTATTAATCACGTCTCGTGCAGATAGGTGATTACTACTTGTTTGGGCAGAAACGGTGCAGGCAAAAAAAGATGGGAAGGCCAGGAATGCAATTAGTTTAGTCAATTTCATCAGTCTTGGGTTTTGGCATAATTAATTTAGATGCAATACAAACGCTAATATAAAATGGTTATTGCAAATAAACAATTGTTTTGTTTGACTCGTCAGTCCTGATTTAAATTAAAAAATACCGTTTCGTGTGCCACGAACCGAGGATGAGGCTCATACTATTACACGACCGTAGGGCGGCAGTGATTCGCGGCTTCCTGGTTTATTCAAAATTTGATGGAGCTTCGAAATTGAAAAATGCTTTGAATGCGGCAAAGATTTTTTTTAGTAACTGTCTCATTTTGTGAAGTTTTAATTGTGAGTGTCAATCTTACTTCCATAACAAAAATACGCTACTGTAGCGGCTTTACATAGCCTTTCGGCCGTTTATTTTTAGTAAATTCTGCGTCGCTAGCGGAGGCGGTTGCGTCATTGCGAGGCGCATAATCAATTGAAACACAACCGCACTCTTCCCCGGTTCATGAACGAATACCTTTTCTTCCCGTTCAAATTGTCGAATATTTGACTTTTCTATTTGCCAGGGTGATCATTGTTAATGCAAATAGGCCGGCTATCAATAACCCAGTGTCTTCAAATATTCCCAATTTCAGGGCTGCAAAAAAACCAATAAGAGACCATAAAAAGGGAATAATCAGGATGGTTACCGGTAATCTTTTTTCAGACCAAAGAAAAATTCCAAAAGTAAAGATGGTGGTCGGACATGGCAGGCCAAAAGTTGGAGAAGAAGGATAAATATGTCCGAAAGTATAACCAATTACAGGATAAAGAACCAGTGCAAATACCACTAAAACTGCGCCGCTAACTCCAAATAAACCGGGAGTGAACTTATAGGATAATTTGTTATTAAAAACGCCCTCGTACAGGAACAGCAATCCCTGGATAATAAAAATGATTCCGAACAAATAAGCTGCTTTATTTATCTGGCTAAAATAAAAAAGGTGATAAACAATGCCCATCCACAACCATAGGAATCCAAGAATGCTATTTATGATCTTTGACGCATTAGTTATCATTCTTATTGAGAGAAAAATTACCAGCGCCGCCAGCAGGTAAAAGATTATTTGCAAGGGATAAACTGTTTGGTTGTAGCTTTTGAAAATTTCCAAAAACTGTTCAACTGTAAATGGAAGTTTCATTTTCAGATAGCATTTTATGAAATCAAGTTACTTAAACTTGCAGCAGTAATAAATAACCTGCGTCATAAGAAGAACTGACAGTTGTCAGAGTACAGTTTGAGATAGGAAGCGGTTATTGAGGTGTTTCGTTTGCCACTCAGAATAAGATTTTCTTTGAATTTGCATAGCACAATCTACTAGCGTGATTCGAAATTTAAAAAATTCTTCCGTGGTTCGTGGCACACGAAACATATCACTCCTTTGCCCTGTTGACCCCTTGTTGTCGCAAGAATGAGTCGTCAGAAAAAAGCAGTGCTTCTTGTGACATATAACGGTTGAAATAAAATACCTTTTCGTGTGCCACGAACCACTGAAGAAGGGTTTGCCCATGTCCTGCATAGTGCCTCCCGCCCAGGCCATACCCGTGCTGTGTGGTGTATCAGTTATTAGCTGGGTTATCTGAGCAGCGTTACCGTTCCTTTTTTTATAACCATTTTTTCTCCATCGAGTTGATAGCTGCATACCCAAACATAGCTTTCTATGTCCTGGATATTACCCGACAACAAAGTACCATCCCAACCTTTATTTATTTCTGAAGTCTGGAAAACAAGTTGGCCAAACCTGTTAAAAATAGTAAAGTGATAAGCCATTATTCTTCCAAAAATCAGGGGTTTGAAAAGATCATTTTTACCATCATTATTAGGTGTAAATGCGTTAGGAATAAAGAACCCCTGAAGGCAATCTTTTTGGATCACCTTAATAGTATCACGGCCAAAGCAACCGTTTAAATCTGTCGCTTCTAACCAATAAACTCCTGCTTTTTTAATTTTTATTGATGAAGTAATATTATTATCGCTCCATAGATAACTTCTAAAATTCCTTAAAGGTCGTATTAACAGATCTCCGTAAGAACAGATGGCGGTGTCTTGCGGTAGAAAACCAGCAGGAACAGGCAAAATTGTAGATATAATAACAGAATCACTTCCTTTACAATTATTATTATCCCTTACTACAACAGAATAGGTTCCGGTAGTACTAACAGTAATGCTTTTTTCAGTACTGCCTGTGTTCCATAAATAACTGGCAAAGTCCCCGGCGTCAAGTACTCTCCCGGTCCCTGCACATAATTTATCATCCTTATTCAACAGCACTTTTGGGTTAGAAAACAGGCTTACTACACGTATGGTGTCGTAAGAATTACAAGCTTCCGCCGTTGTTCCCTTTACAGCATACATTCCGGCTTTGGACGCTGTTACAGATTGGACACTTTGCCCTGTATTCCATAAGTAAAATGTGAAGCCAGACCCGGCATTTAATGTAAGGCTGTCGCCTGCACAAAAACTTGTATCGCTGCCCAAATTAATAGCAGGTGAGTGAAATACTTTAACATGGATAGTATCCGTAGCAAAACAGCCCGGTGATTTTTCAGCCACAAGTATATAACTTGTATCTATGCGAGGATTAACGATTACGCTTTGCGATGTATCAGAATTTAAATTGTAATCAGGTTGCCACTTATAATTTAAAAAACCTGGGGGAGCGTTTAAATGAATGGTGTCATCGTTGCACTTTTCCCTGTCTCCACCCAGCGATATGGGTGTTACCGAAGCCCTTGTAATGTTAACTGTGTCGTTTAATACATTTCCACATGAGTCGGTTACTTTTACAAAATATCTTCCCGGTTCTTTTGCAATAAATATTGAATCAGTGCTTCCATCATTCCATTGATAAAGAAGAAAATCGTTACCTGCATGCAGGGTAACAGAATTTCCAGGGCAGATACTGGTGTCTGCGCCAATGTTCAAAGGATGGCTCTTTGAAAATATAAAAATGGTAAGAGAATCCTTTACCGGCACGCAACTGTTTAGATATGCAGATAACTTGTACACTCCGAAGCCTGGAAATTTTAAGGAAACTGAACTATCGGTTTGGCTGGCGATAAATACACCTTTGGGCAAATTCCACTGAGCTGAAAGCACACATTTTTTATTTCGGTGTAAACGATATGTATACACATCTGAATAATTGCAAAGATTTACAGGCCCCGATATCGACATAAAACTGCAGGAATCAATGTAATCCGGGCAGGTATACCGCGATTGTGTATAGGCATCAATAACAGTGTAGGCAGTACCGTCGGCTTTGCCGATATTGAGCGAAGAATCGGTAATATAGGTAAGGTCTGACCTGTCAATCTTTTTTGCTGAAACTGTAAATGAATTATCATTGCTGTTATCACAAAACTGACTGTTTTTTATCGCATTTGTTTTTAAAAGGTACATATCCCGCGAACCCAGCTCCGCATCATCTACAAATCCGAAATTTATTCCTACTGCTCCAAAATTATCGTTGTTCCCCATAACGGCATCATTAAAATAGCCACGTTGGTATTGGGCAAGTACCAATCCGCCATATTTATTAAGAGTAGTATCAATTTCAGCAAAATTGGTAGCATACCAATAATAGGGTTGCAGGTTAAGAGCTTCTTCTGTCCATTGCATCATATAGATGTGTCCTTTACTGTCTGTAACTGCTTTTGACACATGAGGAGCATAGCTGGAATAAAAATTTGTTTCTATGCTTTTCACTACTGCTCCCTGCGAATCTATGAGTGTGACTGTTTGCCCCTGGCCTCCTGCTGAAGCCATCAATAAGTTACCATACAATGATAAATCCGTAAATAATCTGGCAGACACTTCAGGATCATTATACATATACTGCCAGTCCCTGGTACCGTTAGTCGCATCAATTCGGGTCATAAAACTGCTGTAATTATTGTCTTTAGACAGATAACCGCAAACGTATACTTTTCCATTAAGCCATACAATTCCCGTAGTATTGATAATATCAGTCAGGTTGGAACCGGGTATGTTTGAATGGGTAAGCGCGAAATATTTGTTCCATAACAGGTTTCCATTTTTATCAATTTTGGTAACCATCCACCCAAAATCCAGCGACTGGGAAGCAACATACACGGCACCTTCAGGATCAACCGTAAACGTGTGAAAGCCTATCGCGAAACCATTTAGCAAATACTTTTTATTCCATAAAAGATTACCGGTCGCATCCAGCTTAGCCAGTTCCAGGTCATTCGTTACCACAAAATAATTACCATCTGCCGTTGCCTTTACATTGGTAATTTTAGAATTGTTACAATAATAAGGTGAAACAAATTTTTTTGACCAATCGATACATCCCTTGTCGCGGGTTTTTACCAATATACCCGCTTCTCCACAATAAGGTGTATAGAGATATTGAACTCCTCCAAATACAAATCCTCCATCCGGGGTTTTATCTATACACGTACCCTCTTCATTGTATTGAAAACTGCCATAGTCAGCCGTAAAAGCATTCGTGTTATTATGGGGCGTTCCGGCCGAAAAATACACTACCGTAGTAGTATCAGTACAAGCGCCGTTATAGGCAACCAGGCTTAATTTGTAAACTCCGGTTTTAAGCTGGATATTTAGAGTGGGGCTACTACTTTCCTGCACAACCCCGTCGTAAAGCCATTTTACAGAAGTAGCATTAACGCTGGTACTGGTAAGCGTAACAAGTGTGTTTACGGCAACAACTGAATCATCAGCTGATGGTGATATTCTGGCGATTACACCACATGGATTGCTTAACTGGGATACTGCCGGTAAACAATAAAACATGCACAACAACCAGACAACCCATCGAATTGGCAGATATTTCATAAATAGTTAATTCAGGATAAACAACCCCTACAGCAAATGTAGAATAAAACTGTATACAAGAAAGCTAGCTTTACCATTAATAACGCCTCGCCATCACGATTATCGAAGGTTTTTCATCCTAATGACGGTGTTGGCATCCGGCCAACCCATTAAATACATACGAGCAATTTCTTTGATTAATTGCAACGCCGCCAACAGCAGGCGGCCCCACTCCCTGGTTCATGGCACACGAAACATTTCCATCCTTGTTGGTGTCCCCAATAGTGAAAGAGCCTTTGTTGGTGTTGAGCGAAGGAAATGTGCATTTGCTTCACCAACAAAACAGTAATCCTTACTCCCTGGTTCATGGCACACGAAACATATCACTCTATACCTTGTTGGCCAACAATGAGGCATCAGAAAAAGCGGTGTTTCTTGTTACATATTACGGTTGAAATAAAATATCGTTTCGTGTGCCAATACCGACGATGGCAGTAAACAACGAAGTTTTGCCTTTTTTTATTTTGTCATAGGGATTAATGGCGGGAACAAGTAGTTCGTCGAACACGAAGCAGGACGGCATATTTTTAACTGCAGCAGCCCCTCCATAATTCGGCAAGGCCGTCTTCTGCATCAGCATATTTCTTATGTCTTCTTTCCTTAAAACTCAAAAATAAATCCAATCGTTGGCAACAACGAGCTATTATCATTTTCCAAAATAACGGGTATGGCATTGCTGCCATCGGCTTTTACCGGGTTGCCATCAGTAGTTTCGAATCCTGAATTATCTGGCTTTCGTTTGAAGGTATAATAAGGTTGGCCTTCAGTTTTAAATACCAATACATTTTGAAAATCAAGATACAGATCCAGGCTTGTTTTTTTGAAATTATATTTTTTATCTACCCGCAAATCAACCTGCTGAAAGGGTTTTAATCGTAAAGAATTGATGGCAGTATAATCCGGCGTTCCTACGCCGGTTGTTATATAATTGGCACGGGACGCCACCAGATCAAACGGCGTATAGGGAGCGCCTCCTGCCAGCCGGTACTTAAGACCGAGTTCCCAGTTTCTTTTGAATTTTTGCCCGAGTGTTGCAGAGACCAAATATCCAAAATCCCATGACGAACGCCTTAGCACACCGTCGGCTCCTGAGAATTCACTGTTATATAAAGTGGCACTTATGGCGTAGAAAGTGTTTTTTATTAATTTCTGCTGCACGAACAATTCAACGCCATAGGTGGTTCCTTTTCCATTCGATAAAACCGCTTCATTTCCAACTGCCGAAAAATCGGCTCCCTGGTTTGCAAGTGAGATGCCCGTTCTTTCCGAAACAGGGTAATGAAAATATTTTTTGTAAAAACCTTCCAGGGTAAGCCTGAAATCATTCTTCGGGAGAAATTGAAAACCCAGTGCGTAATGAACAGAATGAATGTATTCCATATCTTTATTTACTAACATCCCGGCACTGTTCATGAACCCTAAATTAGTATAAACAGGGATTTTGTAGTAAGACCCGATGGATCCTGTAAGATCCCATTTAGGTATGATGTTATAAGAAAATGACAACCTTGGCGACAGTGTTTTCAATGGGTTATTTCCATCTTTTGTAAATGAATTCATGTCTGTTCGTACGCCGCCGGATAGAAGCAACTTGTTATCAAAAAATCTTTTGGACACTTGTGTAAAGGCACCGTATTTAAAGAAATTAATGTGGCTATCGAAATTAACAGTGAATGCCGGTGATACTACATTTCCATTTTGGTCCTTTATTTCATTGCTGACTTTATTAAACAAGCTGTTTTTGTAGTCAACATATTGCGCCATGATCCCGTAAGAGAATTTCCAACCGTTCACAAATTTATTTACGTCTATCCGCAACTTATTTTCTGTTTCACTGGAATTAAGCCCCAACGTTCTTGTGTCCGGCGCTACCTGTCCATCTTCAAACTGGTTTGCCTGGTTATTAAATACATCACGGCTGAGCGCGACATTGAGATAACCATTGTTCAACAGTCTTTTTAGCGAAGCGCCAACAGTGTAAGTCCATTGGTCAATATCAGGATTTGATCGTAAAATATATTCATTCTCAGGACTGGATTTTTTGGGAACTGCCAACCTGAATTTATCTATCGCGCCGATGCCTATAAAATTCAGGGTGGTTTTTTTATCAATGTTCCTGGTAACTTTAAATTGAAAATCCCAATATTGAGGACGGATGGGAAGATCAAGTGCCTGGAATAAATATTGGAGGTAAGATCTTCGTGCCGAGGCCATGAACGTGGTCTTGCGGTTAACGGGCCCTTCTAAAGTTGCCGCTACTTCCGAGGCACTTAAACGAATATTTCCGCTTACCTTTTCCGGGTTGGCTTGTCTTTGTTTAATAACGATGGTTGAAGACAATGCATTGTCGTATCGCGCATCGAAGGCCGAAGAAGTCAATTGTACATCATCAATAAAAGACACATTCAATATTCCTGTAGCCCCGCCGGATGCACCTTGCGTTTGAAAATGATTCAGTACCGGAATCTCTATACCATCAAGATAATATACATTTTCGTTGGGCGCTCCGCCACGAACAATGATATCGTTGCGGTTTGCCTGCGCGCCACCTGATACTCCCGGCAACACCTGTATCACTTTTGATACGTCAAAATTGCCTCCCGGGTTGCTTTTTATCTCTTCGGAAGTCAGCCTCTGGGTAGACATAGGCGTAACCATATCTGCCGCCCTGGCCGATTTGTTTTTATCAATAGAGATCACGACGGCGCTCAGGCTTTTTGCCTCCGGCAAAAGTTCAAAATTAACCATCTGTGCATTCCCCGGGTTCACCACAATGTTGTACTTTGTCTGGCTGCCATAACCCACATGGCTAATCGTTATATTTTTTGTTCCCGAAGAAGTCTCCAGCTTATAATTGCCACTGCTATCGGTAAAAGTACCTTCATTGCTGCCTTCAACCTTTATCGATGCGCCGGCAACCGGCTCTTGTGTATATTTATCTGTGGCGTTTCCGTATACAACTCCTTTTTCCTGTGCAAATGTTGCTGCAGATAAAACGATCAGAACCGCAAAAAGAAACAGTATGCGAACCCAAGTATTCATAGTGGTATATTGAGCAGCAAATGTAAGTGCAGATTCTTACAAGACCTATGATCCGATTCTTTAGATGCCAGCAGCGGTAGCCATTGATGAATAGTTGCCGTAAAAAATAAGTCCTGTTAATTTCAGAATAGGATTTTCTTTGAACTTGCATAGCACAATCTACTATCCGTATTTAAAATTAAAAAATAGAAAAATGCCGTTTCGTGTGCCACGAGTCAGTTTCGTGTACCACGAAACCACGAAAGAGGAGAGACACTGCCCGGGAGGAACCCGCCAGGAAGGGGGCTTCCAATAAATTAAATATTTATATTTTCCCTGATACAAAATAACAATCGGTTAAATTTGTCGCTTTACTGTATATGGGAAGCCGGCACATTTTCGAAGTATGATCAATGAAAAAAAAATCGGGTTAAAAGAAGCCGTTTCCATTGGAATTGGGGGAATGGTTGGCGGGGGCATATTTGCCGTACTCGGACTTGCAGTAACGCTGGCAAAAGGAGGAACTCCTGTAGCTTTTTTATTTGCAGGAATTTTAGCTTTGATTACTTCGTACAGTTATGTGAAACTTTCAAAAACCTATCCCGACAGAGGCGGCACCGTAAAATTTATCAACCAGGGATTTGGGCCATCCATTTTTAGTGGCGCAATGAATAACCTGCTATGGCTAAGTTATATCATTATGCTTTCTTTGTATGCTTCTGCATTTGGCTCTTATGCTCCCAATTTACTTGCGATTACCCATAACAAAACCATCGACTTTCACATTTATGCCACGGCAATTATTATCCTGGCTACTGCCATCAACTATTACAGCATTGCCGTGGTGGGAAAAATAGAATCCTATGCCGTTATTATTAAATTAATTATTCTCATTGCATTTGTTGCCATCGGCTCTTACGGCTTAACCGGAAACCCGAATATCTCCCAGTTAGCCATTTCCCAATGGGAAAGCCCTGTCAAATTATTTGCCGGCGGGATGGTGATTTTTGTGGCCTATGAAGGTTTTGAGCTTATTGCCAACGCGGTACCTGACGTGATCAATCCTGAAAAAAATATTGCACGGGCTTATTACATTTCTGTGATTTTTGTAATTCTTCTTTATATCATTATTGCTTTTGTAACGGTAGGTTCGCTTCCGTTTCCACAAATAGCTAAGGCAAAAGATTATGTGTTGGCAGAGGCTGCCAGGCCAATGCTCGGGAAAATTGGTTTTTCAATTATAACCGTTGCCGCTTTGATATCCACATTTTCTGCCATTAATGCTTCACTCTATGGAGGGAGCCACGTCAATTTCGAAATTTCACAAGATGATCAACTGCCTAACTATTTCCTGGCTCAACTTTGGAAACAGCCTGTCGGTTTAATGATCACGGCAGTTGCCACCTTAATCTTGGTAAACGTGCTTAATTTAGAAAGCATATCCACCGCAGGAAGTATTGGGTTTTTATTAATTTTTGGAATGGTAAATCTCGCAGGATTTAAGTTATCAAAAAACACGGGGGGAAATAAAATAATTCCTTTGGCAGGTTTCATATTGTGTATGATAGCATCGGCAATTTTAATCAATCAACAATATAGTTCAAATATCACAGGTGTCATTATATCCATCGCTATTATTGGGTTTTGCTTTTTAACCGAATGGATTTATAAAAAAACGAAAAAAAGATTCCATGCCCGAATTTAATTTATTCAGTGTTTGCCAGGGGGAGGAGGGATCAGTTCCGGAGTTGGCATCATTTCCGGTATTAGAAAGATAATAATTGGTAGCCGTCGCTGTGAAAGCAAATAAGACAAATGCCAGTGAGCAAAGGAACTTGATGGTTTGTTGGCTTAGCATTGATAGGCAATTTGGTTTGAATATATACCATGCCATATTTCATAGGTAAAAGGTTATTCTTAGGTTACATAGTTAGCGTACTTAAGAATCTATTGGAAAACGCCAAAGTAAAGTAAATAGTATCGAATTAGCATCGAATGTGGACAACATTTTGTCACCTTCTAAAAGATCAAAAGTGGAAAAGAATGTTAAAAGATATAATAAGAGTTTCTCTGGGGCTTTTATCTTTTTTAAATCCCCATCTCCAGGGTCGGATAATTTTTGTAAGTATCTAAAGTTCCGGCCGGTTTATCATCTTAACATGTTTTTTCAGTATAAGACACTACTCAACTCCGCCATAGCTTAAGTATGGCTAAGGTATGGCTAGTGTATGGAAAAGAAGGATGAAAAATAGGTTTGCCATACAATGAAAATTACTCCGATTATAATGAAAGAAGTTGACGGCTTCCTGTTAAACAAAAAAACCTGCAGGCTTTGAACCTGCAGGCGTAGTATATCAACTTCACCAACATTAGAACCAGCTTCCCGTCCATCGTTCACCTACCTGGTTACCCAGTTTCCTCTTTCTTCTTTTTACCTTTGCATTATGAATGAACATGGTGATAAACATCAGTGGAATAAACAATAATGTAAGGGGAGGAATGCCGAGCATTGAAATCCATTTTCCTCCGTATTGCCTGCGCATCGGGCGTTTCAGCCTTTGCGCGATAAGGTACATACTTGGCACCATGATTAATGTCATGAAGAAAGCGAAGGCCAGACCAAAAATGATCGTCCATGCAAGCGGCTTCCAAAAAACGGTGCTATCGCCACCAAAGAAAATATGTGGGTTCAATTCTGAGAACATGGTAACGAAATTAATATTGAACCCAATCGCCAAAGGAATCAACGCAAAGATGGCAGCAAGCGCAGTAAGTAATACAGGAATGATCCTGATTTTTCCCGCTTGTATCACCGCTTCTTTTGTCTTCATGCCACGCGCCCTTAATTCATCTGCAAAATCTATTACAAGAATCGCATTTTTCACCACGATGCCCGCCAATCCTACAATACCAATTCCTGTCATTACTACTGAAATGGTCATTCCCGTAATTGAAAATCCAAGTATGACACCAATAATACTGAAGATAATTTCAGTAAGAATAATGACGGACTTACTTACGGAATTAAATTGCAACACCAATATGAACAAGATCAGCATTAATGCTATCAACATGGCTTTACTAAGGAAGGCGCTTGTTTCCGCCTGTTGCGCGCCTTCTCCTGTTTGCTTGATGGTAACCCCGGTTCCCTTTTGAGTGAAATCATTTATGGCAGCCGCGATTTTTTTATTGACTTCTGTCGGCGTATAATCTGTAAGTACGTTGGAGAAAATAGTTATCACACGCTTTACATTTTTTCTTTTGATACTTCCAAGCGTGCTCGTATAATCAACATCAACCACCGAACTTATCGGTATGGATTTTATCTGTCCGCCACTCGCCATATCCCGGAAAACGATATTCATATTCAACAGATCGCTCAGGTTTTTTCGTTGTACCTGGTTGTTGCGCAATTGTATTTTATATTCGTCTTCGCCTTCTTTTATTTTAGAAACTTCGCGGCCAAACAAAGCCGTTCTTATCTGCTGGCCAATTTGAGCGGTAGATACACCTTCTATCAATGCCCGCTCACGGTTTATTGACAGCGTGATTTCCGGGTTATCAAGGTCAACATCCAACTTCAGATCTTCTATTCCCGGGATTTGTAAACTATCGAGGTAATTCTTTAATGAAGTAGCGGTAGAAGTAAGCTCATCGAAATTTTCGCTGGAAACTTCAATACTAATCGGCGGATCCGTTGGCGGCCCGCTGCTTTCCTGCGCCACAGAGATCTCTGCTCCCGGAATTCCTTTTATCGCATTGCGGATGGAATCTAAGTAAGGAGCCGTAGAAATTCCGTTGCGCTTCTGGTATTCTACAAAAGACACCTGCACTCTTCCCAAATTCGGCTGGGTACTATTGTTGCCACTTAATGGATCGGAGGCGCCTACGGCTACATTCGAGATGACACTTTCTACAATCGGGTTGGGTTTTCCTGAAGGCCCGTTCAATACATTCGTCACCTTATCTTCAATATTTTTTGTAATTGAATCGGTATAGTCAACACTGCTTCCGACAGGCATTTTCAGATAAACATAAATAAAATTAGGATCTCCTTTCGGAAAGAAGACTACAGGCACATTTCTTAAGGCAAACAATACCACGGAAAACAACAATAATCCGAAGGTGCCCACCAAAAGCCATACCGGGCGCCATTTTGCCGTAGCCCAACGAAGCAACTTTTCATAACGGGTCATAATACCCGGCAGTACTTTATTTTGAAATTTATGAATGAGCGAATCAAAAAGATAGGTATTCAGAATAACAACTATTGAAAAGAAAATAAGCAGGTTGCCCACAAAAGTAACCCTGAATACGTCGAATAAAATACCAGCCAGTAAAGGAATTAAAAAAGCTTTGCTGGTAAAAACCGCCGACTTTCTTTTTTTTACTTCCCCTTCCGGATGATTCATAAAATCAACCGCAAAAACCGGGTTCATAATAAATGCTACAATCAACGAAGCGGCTAAGGTAAAGATGAGCATAGTTGGTAAATAGATCATGAACTTACCAATGATGCCGGGCCAGAAAAGCAACGGGAAGAACGGCGCTAAGGTGGTAAGCGTTCCGGAAAGAACCGGTACAAAAATTTCACCTGCGGCCATTTTTGCACATTCTCTCGTAGAAAGCCTGCCTTTATTCTCAATGAAAATCCGATGCGTATTTTCTATCACCACTATGGCATCATCCACAATAATTCCCAATCCAAACAGGAGGGCAAAAAGTACAATAAAATTGAGGGTAACATTTCCACCGACAATTAAATCCGCTGCCGGTAAAAACAGGAAGGCGACAAACATACTGAGCGGTACGGAAAGCGCCACAAAGAAAGCGTTTGTAACACCCATGAAAAACATCAGTATCAAAAGCACAAGGATAAAACCAATCACAATGGAATTCACAAGGTCATTAAAAGAGGTTCGTGTAGAACGGCTTTGATCGCCTGTTATCACTACATTCAGGTTGGTTGGCAAAATCGTTCCTTTCATTTCCGCGACCGTCTTCTTTACCTCGTCTGAAGTTTGAATCAGGTTTTCGCCTGCCCTTTTTATAATATTAAGGGTAACCACATTTTTGCCGTTCAGACGTGCAAAACTTTCACTCGTTTTTACAGTGTCTTTAATATCTGCTATGTCTTTTAAATAAATAGGTGCGCCTGAAGTATTCCGGACAATTACTTTTCTTATATCATAAACGGTTTTAAACTGCCCTCTTATCTGCAAAGTGCGCTTCATATTTCCGACGTCAAGTAAGCCGCCGGAAATATCTACATTTTCTCTTTGCACGGCATTGGCGATATCATCAAACGTTACGCCTGCGCTTTGCATTTTATAATTATCAACGTTAATCTGGAACTCTCTTTCAGGTGCGCCAACAATATCCACACGGGTAATTTCCGGGATTTCTTCCAATTTGTCTTTTGCGTCGTCAGCAAACTTTTTCAGGCTCATCATATCAAAATCACCACTTAAGTTTACATACATAATCGGCATCTCACTGATGTCGAAAGCTTGTACGGTCGGTTCCTGCGTAAAATCGGTAGGTAAATCTGTTTTCGCTTTATCTACCGCATCTTTGGTTTTCTGCAAACCAACTTCCGGTTTTACACTTGTTTCAAATTCGACTGTGATGATCGAGTAATCCTGGATGGAAGTGCTTGTAATCTTGTTAATCTTTGCACCTGTAATTCCTTTTAGTTGTTTTTCAATCGGCTTGGTGACAAGGTTTTCCATGTCTTTCGGAGAATTTCCCGCATAAACCGTTTGTACGACTACCGTAGGAATTACAATGTCAGGAAATTGCTCTTTTGGTAAAGTGACAAATTGGTAAACGCCCATCATCGATACAAAAAGTATCAGCAAATAGACCGACGTTTTATTTTTAATTGCCCAACTTGTAGGTTTAAACTCTTTATATTTTTCCTTAAAATTTTCAGTTAAGCTCATACTTAATTTATTGTGCTTTTTCTCAAAAGCAATTTTTGCTTTTTTTGTTTATTTACTGTTGGTGAAAATCGGCTCACCATCGAACAAACCCTGGTAGCCCTCTGTTATTAATTCGTCACCGGGTTCTAAACCTTGCTTTACTTCAATACTATCTCCATACAACTGCCCGATGGTTACATTTCTCTTTTTGGCTACCATTTCGTTTCCTTCTTTTTTGGCTAATAACACATATTTGCCTTCTTCACCGGTTTGTACGGTATTTAATGGAACAGCGATGGAATTAGGAGCATTGTAATCGAGAATTTTTACAATGGCTATTTCATTTGGCCTTAAATTCATTCCCTTCGGCACTTTTATTTCTGCATTAAAGCCCCTGGTGGTGTTGCCTATCGCCTGGCTGATAAATGAAATCGTACTGTTGAAAGTCTTATTGATATCAGGAACAGAAACGATTACCTGCGACCCTTTGGATACTTTGCCCGTATAGTTTTCAGGAACCGTTACGGTAATTTTTAAATCAGTTTCATTCACGATTTTTATATAACCGCCGGTTAACGGATTGCCATTAAAAGTTTCACCCACATGAGCGGTAATATCATCCACCGTTCCGTTGACATTGCTGTAAACGTTGCTTTGGTTCGCTTGTTCCTGCGCCGTTTTTACCTGTGCTTCAATTGCCTTTAACTGGTTTTGTAATGTTTCAACATTTGTTTTGGCCTGCAACAATTGCACTTCAGTGCCTATGTGCTGATCCCATAGATTTTTTTGACGCTCATAAACAGATTTGGCAAGATCCAGTTGCGCCTGCACGCTTCCCATTTGTTGCTTAATCGCCGCCACATTTTGCTGCGCCACCGCATCATCTAACTTTAGGATCAGTTGCCCTTTATGAACTTTGTCACCTTGTTTTACATAGATTGCTTTTATCTGGCCGGGCTGTCCGCTTGGTGTTATGTACGA
The DNA here is from genome assembly GCA_963811285.1 of uncultured Chitinophagaceae bacterium. GTDB lineage: Bacteria > Bacteroidota > Bacteroidia > Chitinophagales > Chitinophagaceae > Ginsengibacter. The sequence goes on from CAWEQV010000006.1 coordinate 82,630, forward strand.
AACATTTTTAGAATCCACACTTCCCTGTAGTTCCAGGTAATGTTTAAAATCTCCTTTTTGAACGGTTTGTAAAGCAACCAGTTTGGGCTTGGCGCCAATCGTTGATCCTGTATCTAAAATTCCGATTTGCTTCTGCAGATCTGCAATTTTTGTATCAATATTCCCCTTCTCCGTTTTCAATTTTTCTAATTGCGCCTTCTTATCTTTTAGTTCCGCTTCTTTGTTATTTGAATTAACACAAGAAGAAATAAAAGAAATCGACAGTATAACCAGACCGATCGTTGTTATTTTTTTCATTTTTAGTTATTTGATACTTATTAATCTTTTTATTTAAAGTTTTCCGGCTGCTTTCAGGTAATCAATTTTTGCGATAATGGCATCGTACAATGAGCTGTAATAATTGTTTTGCGCTGTTACAAGGTCGGCCTGGGCGGTAGAAATTTCCTGGTTGCTGCCAAGTCCCTGCTCATATTTTAATTTCGTTGAATTATAAACCTGTTGCGCCAGGTCAATATTTTTCTTTTGCACATCCATTGTAAGTATCGCCGACTTCATATTGATCCTTGCCTGCGCTACGTCATTGTCAATTGATTCTTTCAATTGATCAACATTATTATTGAGTTTCATCAGGTTAAGCCGCGCTGAAGCGATGTTCGCACTTCGTTCGCCTCCGTCAAAAATCGGAATTGCCATTTTGAAACTGATAAAAGAAGTAGTAAACCAATTCTCGCTGGTCTTGAAAAAATTAAAAGAAGTACGCTGGGCATTCTTACTTATATTGGCTGAAAACGACAGCGTTGGAATTCTACTCAACTGGTATCTTTTTACATTATACTTTCCAAGTTCAATCGCCGTCTGCAATTGCTGGTATTCCTTTCTGTCTTCATAATTATAACTGTTATCAAGAATGCCGGATTTAATTTCCTGGTCAGATAAAGTATCTGTCAGCACCAGAGAATCTTTTTGGGGAATATTCATTAAAAGCTTCAATCCTTCTTTTCCTGCATCAATTTGATTTTGCGCTTTTAATTTCTGTGTTTGAAGGTTGCTCAACTGAACCTGTACTTTGTCCACATCTAATTTTTCCGCGAAGCCGTTCTTGTAAATCACTTTGGTATCATGAAGCAATTTTTCATAGTTGGCGATATTTGCATCTAAAGTAGATATTTGCCTTTGGCCAACTACTAACTGGTAGTACACTTTATAGACGTTCGCCTTTATTTGTTCCTTCGTAATATCAGCAGTAAGTTCCGCATTTTTTATGGCGGCTTTCCGCGCCTGCAATCCTACAAAAACCTGCCCGTCAAAAAGAATTTGTTGCAGATCCGCTCCATAATTGCCACTGTATTTGGTTCCGAATTTTACAGGAAAATACGTTCCGGCAGGGCCCCCGGTAAATTCTGCAGGAATGAGCGTAGTGGGTATTGAAAGATAATCCGTAAGGCCAATATTGCCGTTTATGTGCGGCAGGGCCGCTGCGGTTACCTGCTTGTTTTGCTCATATTGCAGTTTAATATCCAGCAAAGCATTTTTTACCTGGATTGCATTTTGCAACGCATAATCCACGGCCTCATCGGCAGAAAATGAATGAATTTGTGAACCCGGGTTACTTTGCGCTTTTGCTCCAAAGTAAACTATGCTTAATAGGGATAGTAGAATCAATCTGATCTTTATTTTCATCGGTACTTAATTTTTTGCCGAATCTTTGACGGCCCTTTCTTTTTGATATTTTGTTATTAATTTATATCCTTTCGGAGTCACCATCGCATACAGAAAATATTCCATCAACTGCTGCTGGATATAAACCAGTGAATATTGATGCTTGGGAAAAATTTCTTCATTAAAAGCGAGCATTATCGTTTCTATTCTCACTTTGCAGATGAGTTCCGCATTTATTTCTTCCCTGTACAATCCTTCTTTTTTTCCACGTTCAATATTTGATTTCATTATTTCGAATAAGAAGTTGTACTTAAAATCTTTAAACTTTTTGAAACTCTGTGGATGCCCTCTTTCAATATCAAAAAGGATTGAAGGGTTCATGTTATCCAGCATTTCCTGCAGGCTTTCCATACCCAGGTAAACTTCCTGAACAGCGTTTGTGGCTTTATTGCGGCTGGTAGTACAGCAAGTCTTATTGTATTCAAGCATTTCCTCAATCACCGCATCTACCAATTCATTTTTATCTTTAAAAGAATGATAGATGGTTTTTTTGGAGACGCCAAGTTGCGACGCTATTTCATCCATCGTTACAGATTTTATTCCATAGCGGCGGTAGAGTTCATCTGCTTTTTCTTTTATTCTGTCTTTTAATTCCATCGGAATGCAAAACTAAGGAAACTTTTTATGTAACAATAGTTTCCTACAACTTTTTTTTTAATTTAATGGAACTTTCAATCAGTTTATCATCACTTACCTTTGAGATCTCAACTATTTTGTATCATGAAAAAATCGAACAATTACCAAAGAGTTATTCAATATTTTTTACAGGGCCTGCTGATTCTCGGCCCGGTTTCCATCACTGTTTATTTTATTTATATTGTTTTCGATAAGATCGACAGTATCTTAAGGCCGGCGATAAATATCCCGGGCCTGGGATTTGTGATTATTATCGGCTTTATTCTTTTTGTTGGTTATATAAGTTCCTTCTTTGTAATGGGAAGGATATTATCTGTCTTAAATAAATTTTTGGAAAAAACGCCGGGCATCAAACTGCTTTATTCATTTGTAAGAGATTTTTTTGAAGCCTTCGCGGGAAACAAAAAGAAATTTACTCATAATGTTTTGGCTTGTGTGGATGATACCGATGTTTGGCGCGTTGGCTTTATCACGCAGGAAGACATGGGTATTTTTGGGATGGAAGATTACGTGGCTGTTTACTTGCCAATGGCTTATTCAGTTGCAGGAAACGTGTATATCGTACCGAAAGAAAGAGTAAGGCCAATTACATCTATCAGTGCGGCACAATCCATGAAATTCGCTGTGAGTGGTGGTGTTACACAAACCATCTCAGACACCATTGGAACAGATCCTTTGGATAATTCTGTGATCCATTAAATAAGCTTATTTGAAAAAAATAATTCTTTTCATTTTCTTTTTTGGGATTACCAGCCAATGCTTTTGCTGGGGATTTTATGCGCACAGGAAAATAAATTATTACGCTGTGTTTTTGTTGCCACCGCAAATGCTTTTGTTTTATAAGCCTCATATTGATTTTATTTCAGCACATGCAACGGATCCGGATAAACGCAGATATGCGATTGCGGCGGAAGGGGCGAGGCATTACATTGATATTGATCATTATGGTAAATATCCCTTTCCTCAATTACCCCGTAAATGGAAAGATGCAGTTGCGAAATTTGGAGAAGATACTTTGCGCGCCTATGGAATTGTTCCCTGGCATATACAAGTGATGCTTGGCAGGTTGACGAAGGCTTTTAAAGAAAAAAACTTTTCTTCTATTTTAAAAAACAGCGCGGAAATAGGACATTATATTGCCGACGCTCACGTTCCTTTACATACCTCTGAAAACTATGACGGGCAACTTACCGGCCAAACAGGGATTCATGCTTTTTGGGAAAGCCGCATTCCTGAATTATTGGATAAAAATTTCGATTTCTTTATCGGCAAAGCAGAATATATTAAAGACCCTTCCACTTTTATATGGAAGCGGGTTTTGGAAAGTGTGAAAGCTACGGATTCTGTTTTGCGTTTTGAAAAATCGTTGTCCCTCACATTTCCTGCCGATAGGAAATATGCTTTTGAAAAAAGAAACAATGTTTTGATCAAACAATATTCTTCTGCCTACACGATTGCTTATAATAAAATGTTGCATGGAATGGTAGAACGAAGAATGCGGCAGTCCATTTTCGCAGTTGCTTCTTTCTGGTTTACCGCATGGGTAAATGCAGGCCAGCCTGACCTTTCATCTTTGACAACTCAAACTTTTTCAGAGAAAGATCTGAAAGAATTTGAAAAATTAAATGAAGATTGGAAAAACAATAATGAAATGAAAGGAAGGCAGCACGAGTAATTTATCCACAGTAGAAGAACAAAAAAACTGAATTTTTATTTTTTTTATTTCAAATTTGCAATCCCGGTTATTTAAATGAACAAACAATAAAACCATTTACAACCTTTTTTCATGATTCATAATTTCAATGCAGGCCCTTCCATTCTTCCTCAAAGCGTTTTACAACAGGCTTCAGAAGCGCTTATTAATTTTAATAACAGTGGTTTGTCAATTTTAGAGATTGGTCACCGCACGCCGCTTTTTGAATCGGTAATGGAAGAAGCAAAGTCATTGGTGAAAGAGCTGATGAAACTGGATGATGATCATGAAGTATTGTTTCTGCATGGCGGCGCAACCGTTCAGTTTATGCAGGTGCCAATGAACTTGTTGAATGAAAAAGATACCGCTTCTTATGCTGACACGGGTGTGTGGAGCACCAAAGCCATAAAAGAAGCCAAACTTTTTGGAAACGTAGACGTGGTGTGCAGTTCAAAAGAAAAAAATTACAATTTTATTCCTAAGGATTTTGCCGTTTCCAATGAATCAACGTATTTCCATATCACTACCAACAATACAATTTATGGAACGCAATGGCAACAGATTCCAAACGTCAGTATGCCCATAATCGCAGACATGTCAAGCGATATTCTTAGCCGCAAACTTGACTTTAATTCCTTTGATTTGATATTTGCCGGAGCACAAAAAAATATGGGTGCGGCAGGCGCAACTTTGGTTGTAGTAAACAAACAAATTCTGGGAAAAGCCAAACGTGCTATTCCTGCTATCATGGATTACAGAAACCATATCCAGGCAAAAAGTATGTTGAATACGCCGCCGGTTTTCGCCGTTTATGTTTCCATGCTTACGCTTCGCTGGCTGAAGGAAAACGGGGGAGTGGAGGCGATGGAAAAAATAAATGATCAGAAAGCAGCTTTGCTTTATGATGCAATCGATAATAGCAAAATTTTTAAAGGCACTGTAGTGAAAGAAGACCGTAGTAAAATGAATGTATGCTTTGTGATGGACGATACTGAAAAAGAAAAAACTTTTCTTGATTTTGCAAAAGCCAATAATATTTACGGAATAAAAGGGCATCGTTCAGTGGGTGGTTTCAGGGCCTCTCTTTATAATGCTTTGCCTTTCAAAAGTGTGCAATATCTTGTAGAAAAAATGCATGAATTTGAAAAAAGATAAGTGATATGAAAAAGTGGATTTTGTAAAATCGGAAATTATTAAATGATTGAATTATATTTGCAGCCCTTACAAAATTGAATGCCTTTCCAGGCAAAAGATTAAAACAAAACATGATATCTATTTCTCCTTTTAAAGCCTTGCGGCCTGAACCTCAATTTGCAAAACAAGTAGCTTCAAGGCCTTACGATGTTTTAACTACCAAAGAAGCTAAAGTTGAAGCTGAAGGTAACCCGTATTCTTTCCTGCATATTACCCGCAGTGAAATTGATCTGCCTGCAAATACAGATATTCACAGCCAGGAAGTTTACGAAAAAGCAAAAGAAAATCTTGACGCGTTTATCAGTCGCCCGATTCTTTTTAGCGAAAGCAAACCTTGCTATTACATTTATCAGTTGACGATGAATGATAGGACTCAGACTGGTTTGGTTTGTTGTAGTTCTGTAACCGATTATGAAGAAGGTTTAATAAAAAAGCATGAATTGACCCGGCCTGAAAAAGAACAGGATCGCATTAATCATATCAAAACTACCGGCGCCCAAACAGGAAATGTTTTTCTGGCTTTCAGGGATGTTGATGAATTAAATGAGATGATGGAGAAATGGAAAGCATCAAAAAACCCCGTTTATAATTTTACGGCCGAAGACGGAATTCAACATAGCGTTTGGGTGGTGAGCGACGAAAAAACGATTGACCGGATAACTGAAATATTTAAAACTGATGTTGAGGCTACTTACATTGCGGATGGACATCACCGTGTGGCTTCAGCAGCTAAAGTGAAATATATTTTAGCGGATGATGAAGAAGCGGGCCATTTCCTTTCTACTTTATTTCCTGCTTCCGAACTTAGTATAATGGATTATAATCGCGTCGTAAAAGATTTGAACGGTTTATCGCAAGAAGAATTTTTGGATCATTTGAATAAAAACTTTTCAGTCTCTAAAGTTTCAAAACCTTTTGCACCACATGAGCCGCATGAATTTGGAATGTACCTGAATAAACAGTGGTACAGGCTTGCCGCAATGGAAGGAACCTATTCAACAGATCCGATTGGTATTCTTGATATCACTATCCTGCAAAATAATCTCCTGGAGCCCGTGTTGGGAATAAAAGACCAGCGCACCGATACGCGCATTGATTTTATAGGTGGAATAAGAGGAATGGGCGAATTGGAAGAAAGAGTGGATAGCGGAGAATGGAAAGTGGCCTTCAGCGTTTATCCTGTAACCATCGAACAGTTATTTGATATTGCAGATACCAACAATATTATGCCGCCAAAAAGCACGTGGTTTGAACCGAAGTTAAGAGACGGGCTTTTAACGCATCTTATCACTTCATGATTTATCAAAACATTGATTTTTTTTTTAAAGCTTCCAGATAATTTTTTGTTTTTATAAAGATTTCCGGTGCTAAAGTATTTTATCTTTACCCGATGAAAAAAATCTTATTTGCCATAATCTTTTGCACCCTTACTTCCAGCCTAATTGCTCAACAGGAGGATGTTGAACAGCTTCATCAAAATGCAAAAGCATTTATGCAACAAGGTGATTATGGAAATGCGACTCTTATATTAACACGCGCATTGCAGCAAGACAAACAAAATCTTGAAATTGCGAAAGATCTTTCATTAAGTTATTTTCTTCAAAAAGAAGATCAAAAAGCATTGGATGTTATCAAACCTTTTGTAGATAATAACAATGCTGATGACCAGGCCTACCAGATTGCAGGAACCATTTACAGAAGATTGGGACAGGAAAAAGAAGCGGATAAAAACTATAAAGATGCGTTGAAAAAATTTCCTAACAGTGGTGGTTTATATAATGATTATGGAGAATTGCTTTTTAAAAATCACGATCCGGAAGCAATAAAAATGTGGGAAAAAGGAATTGAAATGGATCCTTCTTTTGGCTATAATTATTACAATGCCAGCAAATATTATTACAATAACAGGAATTATATCTGGAGCCTTTTGTATGGCGAAACTTTTATTAATATCGAATCTTTCACCTCACGTACCGCAGAAATAAAAGACCTTTTATTAAATGCTTACAAAAGGCTTTTTGCTGATCCTGATCTTTTAAAAAACGTAAAAGATAAAAGTGCTTTTGAAATTGCTTTTTTAACCTGCATGAACAAGCAAAATGATGTAGTGATTCGCGGAATAAACCCTGAAACACTTACCATGATCCGCACCCGGTTTATTCTTGACTGGAACAGGAATTATGCTAAAAAATATCCTTTCAAACTTTTTCAACTTCAGCAACAACTTCTTGAAGAAGGTTTATTTCCGGCCTACAACCAATGGATTTTCGGGGCTTCTCAAAATCTTGCTGCCTATCAAAACTGGACAAGCAATCATGCTGACGAAGCGGAAAACTTTAGAAAATTCAAAGCCGGTATCATTTTTAAAATTCCCCAAAGCCAGTATTATCATTGATTGATTCTAAATTTATTTTAAGCTAAAGTTTTGTTTCAATCGCTTATTTTTATTTAATTGTTTAATTTAGAATTTCTTTCGGCGATCAAAGATTTTAAAGTAAACATTAAAAAGTAATTATGTCTCCTTCACGTCTTTTTGATTGTATTGAAATGCATTTAAAAGATGCACCGAATCGAGCTATGCTTGCAGCAAAGGAGAATGGGGAATGGAAAGAATATACAACAGTAGACGTTTCTGATATTGTAAATAAATTAAGCTCCGGCTTATTATACTCAGGCATCGGGCCCGGCGACTTTTCTATTGAAGGCCGCGATAAGGTAGCTGTTATTTCTAAAAACCGGCCTGAATGGATAATGCTTGATCTTGCAGTTCAGCGGATTGGGGCTGTGTTGGTTCCTGTTTACCCGACTATCGGCGATATTGAATTGGAATTCATTTTAAAAGACGCTAATGTAAAACTGGTTTTTGTAAATGACGGCGATTTATTTGAAAAGGTCAACCGGTTTAAAGAAAATGTTCCAAATGTTAAAGAAATAATTTCTTTTGAGGAAGTTGATGGTGTAAAACATTGGAAAGACCTTTTATTGCCTCTTACAGAAAACATCGTGAATGAAATAACAACAATTTCTGATAAAATAAAAACTGAAGATCTTGCGACGATAATTTACACTTCGGGCACTACCGGAACCCCAAAAGGTGTAATGCTTTCACATCGAAATATTTTAAGCAATGTCATTGATAGCATTCCTTGTTTTCCTCCGGGAGAAAATATGAAAGCGTTGAGCTTTTTGCCGCTCAATCACATTTTTGAACGGATGATCAGCTTTCTTTATTTATTTAAAGGAACCAGCATTTTTTTTGCAGAAAGCATTGAAACAATTCCTCAGAATCTGAAAGAGATAAAGCCGGATATTTTTGCAACAGTTCCCAGATTATTGGAGAAAGTGTATGAGAAAATAATGGAAAAAGGCAGTGAGCTGAAAGGTATTAAGAGAAGCTTATTTTTTTGGGCGCACAGGCTGGGACTTAAGTTTGAAGTAAACAAAAACCCTGGCTTTTTCTATAACATTCAATTGTCGCTGGCCAATAAATTAATTTTTAATAAATGGCGTGAAGCGCTTGGAAATAATATTGTTTGCATCATAAGCGGAGGAGCCGCTTGCCAGTTAAGGCTTTTAAAGATTTTTACGGCCGCAAAAATTCCGATTATGGAAGGTTATGGCCTTACAGAAACCTCTCCGGTAATCAGCGTAAACCGTTTTGAAGAAAAAGGCCGCATGTTTGGAACTGTAGGTCCGTTACTGGAGAATGTCCGGGTAAAATTTGCTGATGACGGAGAAATTTTATGCAAGGGGCCAAATGTAATGATGGGATATTTTAAGCATCCTGAATGGACTGCAGATTGTATAGAAGATGGATGGTTTAAAACGGGGGATATCGGCGTAATGGTGGGTGAGTTTTTAAAAATTACCGATCGCAAGAAAGAAATATTTAAAACCAGCGGAGGAAAATATGTGGCGCCGATTGCGATTGAAAATAAATTGAAAGAATCAAGGTTTATTGAGAATATAATGGTGGTAGGCGCAGGTGAAAAATTTGTTGGTGCTTTGATAATACCTGCAATCCCAAATGTAAAAACCTGGTGCCGGGAACATGATATTGATTGCGGCGATAAAAATCAATTAGTTCACAATCCGGCAGTAAACGAATTGTTTGAAAAAGAAATCCGGCGCTACGACAAATTCTTCAATCATGTAGAGCAGGTGAAGAAATTTGAATTATTGGCCAATGACTGGTCCACGGAAAGTGGAGAATTAACACCGAAACTGAGCCTGAGGCGTAAAGTGATAATGGAAAAAAATAAAGAAGCTATCAGGAATATTTATTCTTCTTAAACTGTGAACGAACAAATATTCCCGATTTTTATTTTGCTTTCGCTAAGCTAAAATATCTGCGCTTCTTCTTTTTCTTCCACAGGTATTTTTCGCAGGAAGTCATCATAATCTCCGTCATGATCACTATAAGCTCCGTAGGCATCGATGCTGTAACCGATAAGCCCGTCTTTTGCTTCTATTAAATAAATAACTGAATTGTCTTCGGGATTGGATTCACCTTCAAAACGATAGGTTCTGATAATTTTCAGTTCTTCAGGTGTATAATATTTACCTTTCCCTCCTGTAAAGCCCTCGTCAGTCATTTTAAACTCGTTGTCTATTTTTTTCTGACGGAGTTTTTCCAAAACGCCAGAAAGAGTTGTCATGTGGGTTTTAAATTCACTGCTGGAATGTATCATACTAAGATTTTTGATCACTAATGAGATGACAAATTGCATACCGAAAAAAAATCTGCAAACAAAAATCCCGGTAAATGTTATTTTACCGGGAAGTAGAAACTTAAGACATTCAGGTTAGTTATAAAGACTCATAGATCTTAATCTTATTATACAAGGTTTTTCGGTCAATCTTTAATATCTCTGCTGCTTTTGTTTTATTGAAATTTACTTCCTTCAGCACATTCATTATCGTTTCATATTCTGCTTTTGCGGCAGCATCTTTCAGATCAACTTCTTTTACTCCGACGCTTTGAGCTATTGAATTTTCTTTTGAACCATTAGTATGCGATTCGACTCCCATTGGTGATTGAGTAATTTCCCAGGGCAAAACTTTTGAAGTTATTTTTCCTGAAGGAGTAAGCAAAACAGCGCGACGAACCACGTTTCTGAATTCCCTCAGGTTGCCGGGCCAGGCATAATTTAAAAACATTTCTTCCACATCTTCATCATATCCTTCCACATCTTTCTGCAATTCATCATTTGTTTTATCAAGAAAAAATTGTGCAAAAAGCGGAATGTCATCTTTCCTTTTTCTTAACGGTGGCAGATTAATTGAAAATTCATTGAATCTATGGTAAAGATCTTCACGGAATTTACCTTTTTGATAGGCTTCCTGCAGGTTTTCATTTGAGGCTACTATTATTCTGACGTCTACATCCATTTCTTTGGTTCCGCCAACTCTTTTATATCTTCTTTCCTGAATTACACGCAATAGTGATGCCTGCACGTCTTTTGGCAGGTTTGAAACCTCGTCAAGAAATAAAGTACCGCCATTTGCCATTTCAAAATGACCTTCTTTATCGGTAACCGCTCCTGTGAATGCGCCTTTTACATGGCCAAACAATTCGCTGCCTGATAGCTCTTTTGATAAAGTACCACAATCCATAGCGATAAAAGGTCTGCCTTTACGTTTGCTTGCTTCATGAATTGTTTTTGCAATAACTTCTTTACCTGTTCCGCTTTCACCGTATAAAATAACACTGTAATTGGTAGGCGCTACCATTTCAATCTGGCGATAAATTTTTGCCGTTTCGGTATCCTGGCCAATCAGGTATTCATTATTGGAAGAAAGCTCGTATATTTTTTTCTTTCCTCCGGATTGAGCGGAAGGCTTCTGCTGTTGAGTGGTTTGTTGAGTAACCGGCGCAGCAATTGCTTTTTCGATTACGTTGATAACTTCATCAGGGATAAGCGGTTTGGTGATATAGTCGAAAGCGCCAAGTTTGATTACATCTACGGCAGTTTTAATGTCTGAATAACCGGTAATAATAATTACGATAGTTTTCGGCTTTGATTCTTTGATCTTCATTAAAACCTCTTTTCCGTCTTTATCACCAAGGCGAAAATCACACAATACAATATCAAAATGAAACTCATTAAATTTTGCCAAACCTTTCGATGCATTGTGCGCCACTTCAGTACTATAGCCTTTCTTGTTGAGGAATCGGCTCAGCAGTGTGCACATGTCGAAATCATCATCAATAATCAGTATCTTTTTATTCATAAGTTTTATATAAGCATTAAGGGCTCCAAAGTTAACTTAAATCTTTGTTTTTTAGCTCAGGCGAAGACACAGTTTTTTTTTCGATTTTAATCCAGTCCGCATAATCGTTTGGTAAAATATGTTTACCGTACAATTTTGTGAATACTTTTGTAAATTCTGCTCCCAGGTATAAAATAATTGAACTGTAATAGACCCAAACCATCAATATAATTATAGAGCCAGCCGCTCCATAAAGTGAAGTTATATTACTCTTTTGAATATAAAAATTTATTCCTAATTTTCCTAATGTAAAAAAAATGGCTGTTATAAATCCGCCTACGAAAACATCTTTCCACCGGATTTTTGCATCAGGTAAAACTTTAAAAATAAAGGCAAATAAAAATGCAACCACCAGGAAGGAAAGTGCGGTTTCAAAAACCTGGATAAAATAAACACTATAACCGTTAATAATCTTTCCTATTAATTTTCCAAAAGCTGCCACAAGCGCATTCAGTAACACCGAAACAAGCATTATCAATCCCATAGTTAATATTAAAGAAAATGAAAGTAACCGCGTAAGTATTAATTTCCACCATACCTTATGCTTCTTGATCTTTAAGCCCCAGATTTTATTTATTGAATCCTGAATTTCGCCGAATATACTGGTGGCGCCTATCAATAAAATGATCAGGCTTAAAACGGTGGCAAAAAAACTGTTTTTGCTAAGGTGAATGTTTTTAATAATATCCTGAATTTCTATCGCGGCATTACTCCCAACAAAGTTATTTAGCTGCTCATATACTCTTCCCTGCATCGCTTCTTTTCCAAATAAAAATCCAAATAAAGTGGTAAGAACAACGAGTAATGGGGCAATTGAAAACACAGTGTAATATGCAAGAGAAGCACTGTACTTTAAAATATTATCGGCAGAAAATTCCCTTGAAACTTCTTTTATGACAAGAACAAAAGACGTAAAATTTTTTTTCAAAGGCATGCACAATAATTTTTATTAAACAGTTAAAATTAAAGGTACTGCAAAAGATTTTCTATTATCGGTCGTCCACGCTTTTCGATCACAATATTAAAGCGAATAGACTTTTCGTGGTAAATCCAGAAATAATGACAAATTTTATTTTGGTCAAAATCTTTACCATTCCCTATCAATCTCTCCATTCAAAATCTGCATAATAAAAAGATGTTTGTTCTCGTAATAATCGATCTGAGAAGTGTTGCCATGATACACAGGCTGGAAATTGAAATTGTGAAACGGAGTATATGAAGTATCATTGATATTCTGCATGAAAAATCCCGGATGATTGATTAAAACAGAAGTAAAATTATAGGTGATGCCAAAACCTTTTTCCACCATTTCACTTGGGTCAATATTATACAACTGGAAATATTTATCACGTAAATAACTGCTAAAAGGATTTTTCTTTTCATGATAATGAGGTGTAGTATAGCGTATCGGGAAACCCATGTAATTATTTCCATACCAGCATGAAAATCCGTCCCAATTGGGCATACCTATAAGCGAAAGAGAATTATTTTTGGAAAGCGGGTAACACGCATCGGCAAGTTTTTGCGAAAATGTCTGGTCAAGGCTGGCACCGATAATCACTACCGGTTTTGTAGTGTCTATAAGATAACGTAAACCCGTTGGTGAAACAGAACTATCGAGTACAAACTCTTTGATCTTTAAAAGTGGCTTGCCATCTACAAAGTTGATCTCTTTAAAATAATTGCTGATCCTGTTGTTATTTCTTTTATGAAAGAGATAAATATTATCTGAACCATGTTTTTGCAAAATGTAACTAAATATTCCTTCGCAATGCGCTTTTAAAGTTGAGTTGGCAATCAGCAGTTCCGGGTTATTCTTTATGCCTCCATCATTCGGATAAGTAGCAGAAATAAAAGGAATGTTTTTTTGCAAGGCAAACTGTGCGAGTTGATAATATTCAGGTTGTTTTACTGAACCGATTATAAGATCAATATTATTCAACTTACCATTTTTTATTAAAGTACTTACTGGCTCGGCTATTGATTTTGAATCGTAAATAAATGCTTCAACATGTAGTCCATGAAGATTGAGCGTGTCAAGAGCCAGTTCTGCTCCCTGGACAAAATCGGCGCCACCAACCGTGTATGCCGGAATTGAGGTTTCTGATTTCAGGTGATATCCTGCAAAAACAGAATCAAGGTAAAGCGGAGCAATAATCGCAACACGATAGGTTTTGTAAACCGGTGTATATTTTATTTGTGCGAAAGATTTTTGAATGCCTGCAAAAGCAAGAAGAAAAATAAAAGATAAAATGTATTTCCTCATAATTATAAATTCAAAACTACCTTTTGCGCTTCTTATTCCCATTCAATGGTAGCTGGCGGTTTACTGCTGATATCGTATACAACGCGGTTGATTCCTTTTATATTATTGATGATCTCGTTGGAAACATAAGCGAGAAAATCATAGGGGAGATGCGCCCAATCAGCGGTCATTCCATCTACAGATGTTACCGCCCGGAGCGCTACTGTAAATTCATAGGTTCTTTCATCTCCCATAACACCTACACTCTTTACAGGCAGTAAGATAGTTCCCGCTTGCCAAACAGTTGCATACAAATCAAATTTTTTCAAAGCATTAATAAATACCGCGTCAGCTTTTTGCAAAAGTTTTACTCTTTCTTCCGTCACTTCACCGAGAATCCTTATTGCCAATCCGGGGCCTGGAAATGGATGCCGGTGAAGTAATGCTTCCGGTAAGCCAAGTTCAGCGCCAACTTTTCTTACCTCATCTTTAAACAAAGAGCGGAGAGGTTCAATCAATTTTAATTTCATTCGCTCGGGAAGGCCGCCAACATTGTGGTGTGATTTTATCGTTACGGAAGGCCCGTGAACAGAAACCGATTCGATCACATCAGGATAAATAGTTCCCTGTCCGAGGAAATCAATGTCTTTGAGTTGATGCGCTTCTTTATCAAAAATTTCTATGAAACTATTGCCAATAGCTTTTCTTTTTTCTTCAGGATCGATTTTGCCCGCAAGTTTCGCATAAAAATGATCTTTCGCATCAACACCTTTAATGTTGAGGCCGATGCTCCTGCACGACTCCAATACCTGTTCAAATTCATCTTTACGAAGCACACCATTGTCAACAAAAATGCCATACAAATTTTTTCCAATCGCTTTATGGATTAAAGTAGCAGCAACCGTAGAATCGACGCCGCCACTCAATGCCATGATCACTTTTTTATCACCAATTTTTTCTTTTATATCAGCAACAGTATCATTTATGAAGTGAGCAGGCGTCCAGTCCTGGCTGCATTTACAAATGTTGACCAGGAAGTTTTTAATAATCTTTTTGCCTTCGGCAGAATGGTAAACTTCCGGATGAAACTGTAAACCAAAAATTGGATTATTTGCCTGCCCGCCCTCTGGCGCGGTTTGTTTACTATAGAAAGCGGCCACCGGAATATTGTGTGTTGAAGCTGAAATGGTAAAACCATCAGGAAGTTTTTTGATGGTATCGCTGTGACTCATCCAAACATCAGAATCATTTTTTACCTCTTTCAGCAATTCATCTTCATGTTGTATTTGAAGTTTTGATCGTCCATATTCGCGCTTGTCACTTTTTTCTACTACTCCTCCGTATACTTTTGCAACCAATTGCGCGCCATAACAAATTCCCAGTACCGGAACTTTCTGGTTGATAGATTTTGCATCAATTATCAACGCGTTTTCATCATTTACTGAAAATGGAGAACCTGAAAGGATTACGCCTTTCAGGTCATCAGTATATTCTATATCTTTATTAAAAGGAACTATTTCGCAATAAACATTTGCTTCTCTTACAGACCTGGCAATCAACTGCGTGTATTGAGAGCCAAAATCAAGGATCAGAATTTTTTCCGTCATGCGTGCGAAGGTAAATAGTTTAATGTTTTGCGAACAAATCCAAATTTATTTTAAAAAAATATTTGTCTGACTATTACTTTCAAAAATAAAAATAAAAATCCGGCAGATGATATTAATCAGCCAAAATAAAGATCTTCAGAAGTTAAATTTTGATAATTTTATATAATTGATTTTTGAAGAAGAAACTATAAAAAAATTGTTATGAAAAATATTATTCTATTTCTGATAGCTTCCACCGTTTTTATTTCGTGCGCGTCGGTTTCCGGGAATGGGAATGTGCACGAAGAAAGCAGGGAAATTTCAAACATTCATGAGGTAAGAACTTCAGGTTCGATAGATGTAGAAATCCGAAGCGGAGATAATTATTCGGTTATCGTTCAGAACGATGAAAACCTTCTTCCTTATGTAATTACAGATGTTGATAACGGTGTATTAAACATACATTATAAAGACGGTTATTCTGTTATGCGTGATCATGCAAAAGTAATTGTAACCGCGCCAACGCTTGAAAAATTAAGCTCGTCCGGTTCTGCAGATATTAATAGTGTTGGCGTAATTAAAAATTTTAATCAAATAGAAATAAGTACTTCAGGATCAGGTGATATCAATGCTGAAGTAGATGCGCCTTCAGTAAGGGTAAGCGGTTCAGGATCAGGAAATGTGTCACTCTCCGGCCGCACAAAAGATTTTGATTGCAAAATAAGCGGAAGCGGCGATGTGAAGTGCGCGAATTTAAAGTCAGAAAACGCGGTTATCCATATTTCGGGAAGTTCTGATGTGCATGTTTTTGCAAGCGTAAGTTTAAAAGTAAACATAGCCGGCAGCGGAGATGTTTACTACGCCGGCAATCCTGCTTTACCTGAAATTCATATCAGCGGCAGCGGTAGTGCGAAGGCAGTGCAGTAAAAGGCAAAAGGCAAAAGGCAAGAGGCAAGAGGCAAGAGGCAAGAGGCAAGAGGGAATAACGACGGACTAAAAACTTCGAACTTAATTCATCATCAAAACATTTACGCTTCTCTGTAAAATATTAAATGCAATTTCAGCCATCAGGTTTTCTTTATCAAGTGTTGGATTTACTTCTGTTATTTCAAAGCAACAAATCTTCCGGTTTTGCATAAACTTGCTCACTAAATCTTCAGCTTCTCTTTCACGCAAACCATTGTGAACGGGAGTTCCGGTTCCTCTTGAAATGGAAGAATCAAGGCAATCCACGTCGAAGCTGACATAAATATCCGTGCATTCATTTAAAAATCGCAACGCCGAACGCACTATACTTTCCGGGCCTTTTCTTCTTAGCTCGTTTGTGGAAATTACTTTCATTCCATATTTATCAATCAGGTGTTTTTCTTCCTTTTCAAAATCTCTTATCGAAATAAAAACAATGTCTTCAGGCAAAACTTTCGGATTTATTTTCCCGTAATTTTTTAACTGCTCCCATTCTTTTACGGTTTTCGGGTCAGGCTGATGCATTTTCATTTCTTCGTTGTCTTCGCCAATAGAGGCGGCAATCGGCATACCATGCATGTTCCCGGAGGGAGTGGTGTAAGGAGTATGAATATCGGCATGCGCATCAATCCAGATAATGCCAAGGCGGCTTGGAGGTTTGGCTAATTTAATTCCGGCAATCGTGCCCGCGGAAGAACTATGATCGCCGCTAAGAACAACAGGGAAAAAATTATTTTTAATGGTATCTTTTACAGCTTTTGCCACCCGGTCAACAACCGTCAAAACGCCATTGATCCTTTTTGCATAAGGAGAATGAATCGGTTCAAAAAGTAATTGGTTTTCAGTTTGAATTTTTTCAGAAGGGAAGTGGACAAAAAAATTGCTCATAAAATCAAGAGCTGCTATTTTAATCGCTTCTACACCAAGGCTTGCTCCGCGCGTTCCGGCGCCTATTTCACTTGGCACCTCAATCAGCTTGATATTTTTCATATAGATCTTTAAAGATGATCATTCTCAGCAATACATTCTGTTCCTTACAGCAAGATAAAGCAAATGGAATTTATTTCAAATTATCAACAGTAAACGAACGAATTCCGGAAAATTTTATTTTGAAAAACAGGAAACAACTTTAGCAAATAAACATTAAAAGCTTTTTAAAAAACTTGTGGTTTCACTGGTAGTAAAGCAATAAAAAAACTGATTTATTATTTTTACAAGTGACTGTTATCAGATTTTTGCGCCTTGCTATCAAACTTCAATTTCACTCCGAAACTCCCATTTCCCTTATCCATAATCAGGTAAGAATTATTTAAATTACCTGAAGTAGTAATTTGAAAATAAAACTTAATATGTTTCCAACCAACTGCCATCATAAATGAAGGTTCCCATAAAAAAGAGTTCGGATGCAAAACGATTTGATCGAGGTTTCCTTTTTCTCTTTGGTTAGATTCGGTCGACAGATTCGTACTTTTCACTTTTAGATTCAACGAACTGAACCTGGAACTTACCGCAAACTCGAAAGTTTCTTTTTTGGAATTGTAACCAAAAGAAGGTTGAATAAAAAATTTGGTAAAATGCAAGCTCGCCGATTGGTTGTAATCATATTGATGTTTTTCTCCGCCTGTACCTACGCCGGCATAAGTTTCAAATATCCAAATCTTGTTTTTCCCAAACGGGTTATAGTATCCTGCACCCGCTTCTATATAACTTCCACTTCCGGATTCTTTGTGTGAATAAGTGCTGTTGAAATTGGTGTTAACGTTTTCTGATTCTCCGGCGAAAAATGAATTTACCATTACTCCAACTTTTTTAGATACAGAATAGGCAGTTTGAATGTCTGCTCCGTTGTAATTATCTCCGCTGAAACCTCCCTTTACTTCCAGGGAATTTTTTTCTTTGAATAAAGGGATATTTGCAGCATTTGGAGCATAATAATAATGGGAGCAACCGGTCAATAGGACCAACATGTAAATAAACATTGAGTTGAATATTATTTTTTTCATGATGATTGATTTTTGCGTGTGATTTAATAAAAAGAACTGAACGAATCATTTGTAGCCGCTGAATCACGGTGAGAAATTCAGAGACAGAAAAGTCAATACCAAAAGTTTCCGTTTCATAATTTTAAATTTTAAAGGATTAAAAAAATCTGGTTTCAGGGGAAAGCGGTTCATTGTTTGTTGCTTTTAAGATGAATTTTGATTTTTTAAAACAATATGAATAGTGAAAAAAGTTCGCTCAACATCTATTTGTATGCATACTCCTTTGCTATAATAGTAATAGTTGTAATGGCCGCCGGGAATTGAAAGTCCATAGCGGTTTTCCGCTATTTTGTTTACATTAATCAACTGCTGAAAGTGGTTGGAAAAGACTTGAATATCTGACGATGGAGCATCGGTGTAAAGCTGCAAAACGTTTGTAGAAATTGGTGTGTTATCTTGCGAATACACCTTTCCGTTTTTTATCTTTCTCAAATAATCTCCTGACAGTTTCGTTTCATTTACAATCTCGTTCCCGTTTTCAGTTTCATGAAAAAATGAATAGACCATTGAACCATTTTCAAAAACAACCATTTCATTTATTTCGCTGGAGTAAGAGAAAATAAATTTTGTGTTTACAGTTGATTTTAACTTGTAGAAAGTTTTGTTACCATCGATTTTTTTATAAACAATAAGATGGCCTATTACCTCATCATTCCTCACAATATCATAGTAAAGTGTTGTTTGCTGCGCTTTTGAGTTTATCACTAAAAGCATTGCAGAATATGCAAAAAGGATTTTAAGCGATTGACTTTTAAAATTGGAGAGGAAGAGTTTCATTGTGATAGTTTTTATTACTATGAAGGCCTAAGCCGTTTTTGTGTCATTTAATTTTTTCATTTCCATTTGTAACTGCCTGGCTGTTTTTGAAGAGCCGTCGGGGCTCCAGCCGGGCGGTTTAATCAGATAGAAAACCTTGTTTTTTACGCTTTTTGCTTTTTTGACATCATGTAGAATTTTTCTCCATTCATGAAGTACAATTGCGAGCGGATTAAAAGATTTGAAATGATCCGCCAACCCATATTCCGGCGTAAATGTTTCTTCCTGGAAAGTGCCAAATAGCTTATCCCAAATAATCAAGATCCCGGCATTATTTTTATCCAAATACTCAACATTTTTTCCATGATGAACCCGGTGATGCGATGGCGTATTAAAAAAAGCTTCAAACCATTTTGGTAGTTTAACAATTGCTTCAGTATGCATCCAGAACTGGTATAATACACTTACCGATTTCATATACAGAATCATTTCCGGTTTAATACCGATTAACGGCATCCAGCACCAAAACAAAAAGTTGCCTGTAAACTCTGCTGTCCACGGAATCCTTATTCCGGCAGAGAAAGTGAATTTCTCAGAAGAATGATGTACCTGGTGTGACGCCCACAAAAATCGGATAGAATGGCTTGCACGATGAAACCAATAGAAAGAGAAGTCATCAGCAAAAAAACAAACTACCCATGGCAGAAAATATGAATCTGGTATACTAAAAAGCCGATGATAAAATAAAAATGTATAAAAATAGATGATAAGCCCGTTTGTAAAAGCGGAAATGGGTAAACGGCCAAGCATAATCGAAAGGCTTGATAGGACGTCTTTAATGTCAAAGTCATGTTCTTTGAGAAATATACTTTCGACTATAATTAAAATTGCCATTGCTGGAGCCGTATGATATAAAAGGGGATCTACGTGCATGGGAAAAAGTTTTAGCTTAAACAGAATGCTTTACTAAAACTATTACTGTAACAAAGGGATTCCTAATTGCTTTTTAAGGCGTACCACATCTTTTTTGTAAAAACTATTCATTAAAAAAGAAAGCAGAAGAGGAAATTGCAGATTTTGAAAATAAAAGATTTTGAATTGTATTTTTTTGCGATATTTACTAAACCTGAGTTCACACCCACTTAAAGTTTACTAAAAATTGTTTATGGAAACCGAGGGTGCACAATTACAGTTTTTTAAGCATATCAAAAGCATTTTGCCGCGTCATCTTTCGCTCGTTGATGCGGTGGCCGATGTACTGGAAGTTAGCAATGACAGCGCTTACAGAAGAATTAGAGGTGAAACTCAAATTAGTTTGGAGGAAATAAAAAAGCTTTGTATTGGTTTTAAGATTTCTCTTGATCAACTCCTGCTCCTTAATTCTGATTCATTTGTTTTTACTGGTAAACTAACAAATAACGCGGATTTTAATTATGATAAATGGCTTCAATCCTGCCTGGATGTAATCAAAAGAGTAAAGACATTTGAACCACATCACATGTCTTATCTTGCTAAAGAATTTCCTTTTTTCTATTATTTCCTGATTCCGGAAATTGCTGCTTTCAAATCGTTTTTCTTTATGAAATCGATTTTGTTTTACGATGAGTGGAAAAATGCCCGGTTTTCCGTGAAAGACGATTACAGCAATTACCACAAAATATGGGCAAGATATCAGTAATACTTTTGCTACTATTCCCGGCACCGAAATCTGGAATGTTGAGAATATCACAAGCACTATTCACCAAATTGAATTTTATGTTACGACGGGTGTTTTAAAATCTCCGGATGATGCAATTTGCCTTTTGAATAAACTGCTCGAACTAATTGAACATATTGAATTGCAGGCGGAGTACGGAGTTAAGCTTCATCATGGTCAAAAATCCTTCTTCAGTTTCCGGTGCTCCCTACAACATGTATATAAATGAATTGATAATGGGCGATAATATGCAAATTGTGCAATTGGGAGATAAGTATTTTACTTATTTAAACCATTCAATTTTGAACTTCATGGTCACTTACGATGAGAGGTTCAATAACTATATGAAAAAAACGCTTGATGTAATTTCCCAAAAATCCACTCCTATAAGCCGTGTGAATGAAAAAGAAAGATTGGTTTTTTTTAACCGGTTACGCGCCAATGTAAATAACACCAAACAAAAACTTCTCCTTTAAATCTTAAAAACAAGTTTATGGTTATCCTTTCCTTCTTCGCCATACATTGGTATGTCTCTTTTTTTCTGCAATCTTTTTTTTACCATCGCTATGCATCGCATAATCATTTTACTATGTCCAAAAGTGTGGAGAGGTTTTTCTTTATGTGTTGCTTTCTTTCACATGGCTCGTCCTTCATGAGCCCTTCGGCGTATGGTATTATGCACAGACTTCACCACATCCATACCGACACAGATGAAGATCCGCATTCGCCACACAACGAACCGAATTTTTTTAAATTAATGTATCTCACGAGGAACCAATACCAAAAAATATTTTCAGATAATGTCTTGATAAATCAAAATCTTAAAAAGAATCTTCCTTATTGGAGTGGACTCGAAAAGTTCGGTCATAACTGGATCACACGCGTTTGCTGGATTTTATTTTATATCGCTCTATATATTTATTTTTTCACGGCATGGTGGACGTTTCTTTTGTTGCCGATAACTATTACCATGGCCGCGTTCCAGGGAAATATTATTAATTGGTGGGCTCATAAATTTGGATATGCTAATTTTAATCTGCCTAACACTTCTAAAAATATTTTACCTGTTGATTTTATTTTTATTGGTGATGCGTATCATAATAATCATCATAAATATCCGGGCAAAGTAAAAAATTCGCATCGCTGGTTTGAAACAGATCTTATTTACCACATTATGAACGTGATGCACTTTTCAAAAATTATTCAGTGGAAAAAATAAAATGTGCCGGCGGAGGGTATTAAATTATTGCAGTTCTTTGCATGAGCAGAATTGAAATAAGAAAAAAATGGAAGCAATAAAACTTATAGAATGTCCGCGTGATGCGATGCAAGGCTGGAAAAGTTTTATTCCGACGGAAGATAAAATTGCATACATTAACCAATTATTGAAAGTCGGTTTTGATACATTGGATTTCGGAAGTTTTGTTTCTCCAAAAGCGATTCCGCAAATGGCCGATACAAAACAAGTGATTGAAAAACTTGAATTAGAAAATAGCAGGACGCAATTGCTTGCGATTGTTGCCAACACGCGTGGCGCCCGCGAAGCATCCGACTTTCATCAAATTACTTACCTCGGTTATCCGTTTTCAATTTCCCCAACTTTTCAAAAAAGAAATGCAAATAGTACAATAGAAGATTCGTTGCAAACGGTAAAAGAAATTAAGGCGATTTGTGACAACAATAATATGGAGCCGGTCATTTATATTTCTATGGCTTTTGGAAATTCTTATGGTGATAATTATAATGAAGATATTGTTGTGGAATGGATAACAAAATTAGTGGAAGAGGGAATCGGAATTATTTCTTTGGCTGATACGGTTGGGCTTGCCAGGCCTCCACAAATTGCATCTCTTGTAAAAAAAGTAATTTTAACATTTCCCGGCATTGAAACAGGCGTTCATCTTCATTCAACAACTCTCAACTGGAAAGAAAAAATTGATGCAGCTTTGCATAGCGGTTGTCTTCGTTTTGATGGCGCATTAAAAGGAGTAGGAGGTTGCCCGATGGCAGAAGATGAATTAGTGGGCAATATGGACTCTGAATTATTGATCCCGTATTTTGAAAAACTTGACCTGCTCAAAAACATTGACCTGCCCGCTTTAAAAAAAGCCAAGGAAATTGCTTCAAAAATTTTTGCATAAATGGAATTCTTTTTACCATTTCAGATAAAATCATTTCCTTTTAAAATTTCTTACGCGGATAAAGTGTTGTTTATAGGTTCATGCTTTTCTGAGGAAATAGGAAATAAAATGTCCGATCTGAAATTTGATATTTTACAAAATCCAAATGGTATTTTATACGACCCGATTAGTATTAGTGACGCGTTGTTTTCTTATATTGAAAACGAAACTTTTGATGAAAAAAATCTTTTTGAATTAAACGGTTTGTGGCACAGTTGGAAACATCATTCTGTGTTTTCAGGAGTGAGCAAAAAGAAGGTTTTGAAAGATATAAATGATTCAATAAAAGAAGCGCATACTTTTTTAAAACAGGCCAAAATTCTTATCATCACTTTTGGAACCGCATTCAATTATCAATTAAAAGAAGGTTTTAAAAATGTAACGAATTGTCATAAAGCCCCTGGAAATCTTTTTATAAAAACGCTGTTACCTGCAGAACAAATAAAAGCAGATTTGTTGAGTGCGATTACGGCGCTTCAAACTTTCAATCCTGCCTTGAAAATTATTTTTACCGTTAGTCCGGTAAAACACATAAAAGACGGAGTGGTAGAAAACAACCGGAGCAAGGCGCGGCTGCTGGAAGCAGCGCATCTTATTTCAGATGAAAAAGAAAATGTGTTTTACTTTCCGGCTTATGAATTAGTGAATGACGTATTACGTGATTACCGTTTTTATAAAGCGGATCTTGTGCATCCAAATGAAACTGCAATTAATTTTGTATTTGAAAAATTTTCCCGTTCTTTTTTTGATGATAGAACAAAAGACCTAACGAAAGAGATAGAGAAAATAATTTCCGCAATGAAACACAAACCTTTTAATAAAGAAAGTGAGGCGCATCAAAAATTTATTTCTTCCCAAATTCAAAATATCGCGAAGCTTGGAACTGCTTATCCGTTTATCGATCTTTCAAAAGAGAAAGAATTTTTTCTGCAACATTTAAAATAAAAATTCTTGTAATTTCCTGGTTCACTGTAAATGCTACTAACAATTCGGCCGTAAATTCAATTATAACTGTTATTTACAACCTGATTTGTATTCAGGTATAGATATTGCTTTTGCATAGAAAAATTAAAATTGAGAGTATGGCGATTCTTGGTAAAGTGATAAAAAAAGCAATTGATATTAATGCATTTATAAGCAGTGACCCCGAACCCGCCAAAGCACAGCGAGACGTGCTTTTGAAACTATTGAAAAAGGCAAAGCTCACTGCTTTTGGCTTACAATATAAGTTTGGTGAAATTCTTAACAGCGAAGACCCGATCGCTGCCTTTCAACAAAATGTACCAGTATATGATTATGATAAGTTGTACGGGCAATGGTGGCATTACCTGCTGGAAGGACACCAAAATGTTACGTGGCCTGGTGGGCAGCAATATTTTGCATTGAGTAGCGGCACCACGAGCAATAAAAAATATATTCCCGTAACACCGGACATGATTGATGCAATTAAAAAAGCAGGGATGGAACAGGTAGCGAGCCTTACCAATTTTGATTTGCCGGCCAACTTTTTTGAAAAGGATATTTTGATGCTGGGCAGCAGTACCTCTCTCATTAAAGCCGAAGACCATGAAGAAGGTGAGATCAGCGGGATAAGCGCCGCGAACATTCCGGGATGGTTTAGCAACTTTTATAAGCCGGGGCCGGAGATTGCTTCTATTGCCGATTGGGATGAAAAAGTAAAACGGATTGCAGAAGAAGCGCCCGGATGGGATGTGGGAAGTATTTCCGGCATTCCGTCGTGGGTAGAGCTGATGCTGAAAGAAATTATCAGCCACAATAATCTTAAAACAATTCATGATATATGGCCTGACCTGCAGGTATTTACTTCCGGAGGCGTGGCTTTTGAGCCTTATCGCGTCAGTATTGAAAAGTTGCTGTCAAGACCGTTGATCTATATTGATACTTACCTCGCTTCAGAAGGCTATTTGGCAACGCAAAAAAGGCCGGGCACAAATGCTATGGCGTTGATTGTAGACAATGGTATCTTCTTTGAATTTGTGCCCTTCCATGAGGAAAATATAGATGAAGATGGGGCTGTGAAGCAAAACGCACCGGTGCTCACATTAGAGCAGGCGGAAGAAAACAAAGAGTATGTATTGCTTATTTCCACGGTTTCCGGCGCATGGAGATATATGATTGGCGACACAGTTATCATTACAGATAAAAAAAGGTCAGAAATCAGGATCAGTGGGCGTACCAAACACTATCTGAACGTGGTAGGTGAACAACTTTCTATACAGAAAATGAATAAGGCCATTCAAAAACTGGAGCAGTCATTTGATTTAGAAATAAAAGAATTTACGGCCGCAACTGTTTTTGAGAATGAAGAATATATTTTAAAGTTTGTGATTGGAACCGATAAAGAAATTAATGCTGATAAAGCGGCACAAGTAGTGGATGAGGAATTGCAAAACAACAATAAGAATTACAAAGTGGCGCGCACAAAAGCTTTAAAGGGAGTAGAAGTAGGAGTGGTGAGCCCTGAAGATTTTTACAGTTGGAGTAAGGAATATAAAAAACTCGGCGGCCAGGCGAAAATTCCACGTGTGATGAAAGAAGATGCTTTTAATGAATTCAGAGCGTATTTGCGCAAATTGAAACAAGTATAACCGTCATTCAAAATATTAATGAATCAGGAAGCTGGCCGTCTTGTTTATGCAGACTCAAATGGGTAATAATTTTCCCGCCTTGCACTAATCTAACAGCGATACTTTTTGCTTTTTTTTCTCCAGTTTTTTTACCAATTCTACAATTACATCAGGAGATAAATATAGCCTTGTGATTTTATTTTTGTACTCCTGGGGAATTTCTGCATGGTCTAAAATAAATCGTTTTGTGGCGAGTATAAACTTGCCTGATCCGTGTTCTACCGCATACGTGTCGGCAACACGTTCTGCTTCTTTTACATACTTAGGAGAAAAAAGGTAGCGGGTACCAAAGAGGACGATCGCGGCATTGCTCCGGTGTTCATAATCCATTATGTGTCCTAACTCATGAACAATCCACCCAACCATCACTTCTTCCGGAATTTCAGTAATCGGCAAATCGTAACTGCTGAGCTTAAAATGTGAGCTGATATTAATACGATAGCGCCTGTTTTTCCGCTTGTACAATAAAGTAGAAAAGACAGGCTGAGCCTGCATTAGTGAAGTCCTGATGTTCTTTTTAAAATTAAACCGGATGACAGTATTCTTTAGTTCAGGATAAAACGACAACGACTTTAATACCTGTTGTTTTATCACCCGCGGTATTTGCTTGTTATGCCCAAGGGATAAAAATTCGGAGTTTTCATCTTTATTCATATTCACGGTTGTGCTTCAAATAGTTTTTCTGATAGAAGCAAATAAAAAGCCAAAGGGAAATGGTAACAGGAATTCTAAAAATTTGTTGATTTCCTGCTTGCACATTTTTAAACAATCTCTTTTAATTTCTCTACAACAACATCTACTTCTTCTTTTGTGTTGTATTTGCTGAAAGAAAAACGAACGGTAGCCTGATCCGGATTTTTGGAAATGGCGCTGATAACATGGCTCACAGCTTCTGTACCGGAAGTACATGCGCTTCCGCCACTGGCGCAGATATTATTGATGTCGAGATTGAAAAGCAGCATGTCAGATTTTTCGGTTTTAGGGAAAGCTACACTTAAAACAGTGTAAAGGCAATCGCCTTCAGGATCACCATTGAATTGAACGCCGGGAATATTTTTTTCCAGCGTTTCTTTCATGTATTTTTTTATTTCTTTTATATAACGGCTTTCTTCTTCCATATTTTCGACCGCTATTTCCAGCGCTTTCGCGAAACCCACAATCCCATAAATATTTTCAGTGCCGGCTCGCATATTTCTTTCCTGCCCGCCACCGTTTATCAGAGGATGGATTTTGATATTTCTATTAATGTAAAGCATTCCAACTCCTTTCGGTCCATGAAATTTATGCGCCGCAGCATTAATAAAATGAACGTGTAATTTTTGCAGATCGATTGGGAAATGACCAACAGTTTGTACTGTATCTACATTTAATATCGCATCATATTTTTCACACAATTCAGCCACTCTTTCAATATCTGTTATGTTGCCGATTTCGTTATTGGCGTGCATTAAGGTAACCAAAGATTTTTCATTACTTTCTTTCAAAAGTTTTTCCAGGTCATCATAATCAATTACTCCATTTGATAAAATGTTTACGTAAGATAATTTTACCTTTCCTGTTTTTGCCAAATATTCAACAGAGTGCAGTGTTGCATGATGTTCCAGTGGAGAGGTGATAATATGTTTACAGCCTAAATCATTCACCGCTGCATTAATAGCGGTGTTGGTACTTTCTGTTCCACCGCTCGTAAAAAAAATTTCTGATGGATGCGCATTCAAAATCTTAGCAACGGTTTTTCTTGCGTTTTCGATCGCCATTCTTGTTTCTCTTCCATAAGAATAAATAGAGGAAGGGTTACCAAATTTTTCTGTAAAAAAAGGCATCATCGCTTTGAAAACTTCCGGATCCAAAGGCGTAGT
This sequence comes from uncultured Chitinophagaceae bacterium, assembly GCA_963811285.1. Classification (GTDB taxonomy): domain Bacteria; phylum Bacteroidota; class Bacteroidia; order Chitinophagales; family Chitinophagaceae; genus Ginsengibacter. Next base: position 110,123 of record CAWEQV010000006.1, read on the forward strand.
AGCGGCGTTATCAAAATAAATCCTTTGCATATTAATAGCTAATAGTTAGCTAATCAGTTTGCATTACTTCATGAATATCTTTCATGATTTTGCGCGCGATATTTTCAGCAGTGGTCTCGAAGTTACTTTCAGAATAAATACGCAGGATCGGCTCTGTATTGCTGGTTCTTAAATGCACCCAATCGTTTCCAAATTCTATTTTCAAACCATCTTCGCTATTGATCGGGTTGTTCTTGTATTTATCTTTTATCTTTTTAAAAATATCCTTTACATCCACATTATTTTCAAGCGTTATTTTATTTTTAGAAATAAAATAATCAGGATATATTCCTCTCAACTGTTTGATACTTTTTTTGGAATGCGCAAGATGCGAAAGAAATAAACCGATTCCAATGAGCGCGTCGCGGCCATAATGAAAATCAGGAACGATAATGCCTCCATTGCCTTCGCCGCCAATGACCGCATTTACTTCTTTCATTTTTTGCACCACGTTTACTTCCCCAACCGCTGATGGAAAATATTCGCCCCCATGCTTGTGGGTAATTTCTTTCAGTGATTTTGTTGAAGACATATTGCTTACGGTATTTCCTTTTCTTTTACCCAAAATATAATCAGCAACCGCCACCAAAGTATATTCCTCACCAAACATACTTCCATCTTCGCAAACAAAGCAAAGCCTGTCCACATCCGGATCTACAGCAATTCCTAACGAAGCTTTTTGCTTTACAACTTCATTACTTAAGCCGATAAGATTTTGTGGAAGTGGTTCGGGATTGTGTTCAAATTTGCCATTTACTTCATCATTAATCAGAACAATGTCTTTTACACCCAGCGCTTTCAATAAAGCAGGAATATATATCGCTCCGGAACTGTTGACGGGATCAACAACAATTTTAAATTTTGCTTTTTTTATCGCTTCTACATCTACAAGATCATAATTAATTACTGCATCAATATGTTTCTGCAGGTAAGAATGATCTGAATGATACTTCCCGATTTTCTGCACGGGAACAAAATTAAATTTTTCGTTTTCAGCAATGGAAAGCACTTTTTCACCTGCTTCGGCATCTAAAAATTCTCCCTGGTTATTCAGCAATTTGAGTGCATTCCATTCCTCAGGATTGTGGCTTGCCGTTAAAATAATTCCGCCATCAGCAGATTCTTCTTTCACGGCAATTTCAACCGTTGGCGTTGTGGTAAGTCCAAGATCAATTACATTAAAACCACATGCCAGCAACGTGTTAGCGCAAAGATCGCTTACCATGCTTCCGCTGATTCTTCCATCACGGCCAATCACAATTTTTTTATTACCTGAATTTTCATTGAGTGAAGTTGCATACGCCGCAGTAAACTTTACAATGTCTAAAGGAGTCAGATTTTTTCCGGGATTTCCTCCTATAGTTCCTCTAATTCCGGAAATACTTTTTATCAGTGCCACATCAATATTTTAAAAATGCAAATTTACTTTTTTCTTTTTCAAAAATGGCTTCAGATGGATTAAAAGATGGTGACATTCACGATTATGACAGAACAAACAACCTGGTCCGGCGCGAAAGATTGATGCGCTTATAATTATAATCTATATTCGGTTATCTGTATGAATTACGGATTAACTGATTGCAGTAAATAAACAAAAATCTGCAGATTTTTTATTTTGCGGCATTGAAGATTACACTTCCGCTTTTTTCTGTATCTGATTCAACTCTTACTTCATATCTTTTAGTTCCGTCTGTAACTACCATCAATGCTGTGTTTGGAGGAATCGTACCAAGGTTGTCGGCATACATGGTCACAATATTTTCAGGTGCATTCTTGTCAACTGAAAGTGTGAGCGAGATAGGTTTGTCAGATAATCTTTGATGAGATAAAACCACTTTTCCGTTATAGAAAACGGTAATAGAGTCACCATCAATTACTCCGTTATCGTAAAAATCCAGTTTAAAAGTGGGTTGAGTGATAGTAAGGGTTTTTATAATGTCTTTCCTGCGGCTTTCAAATCCTTTTACGGTTGGTGAAATTGTTTCCGGCCTTCCAACATTTGAGTTTGAAAAATCTTTTTTGGTAACCAGACTTTCAACTCCTTCTGTTTTCTGCATGGTTGGTTTTTGCGGCGGATTGGCTCTTTTTATAACCGGCGGTTTTGTTTTTTTAGGTGCGGCTGCTATTGCATTTTTATGCACTGGTTTTTTTACAGGCGCTTTAGCTACAGGCTTCGTGGCCGGAGTTTTTGTATGCGGCATATAACCAATCGGTAAAGGATCTACCACTCTTCTTGAAAGAACGGTTGTGCCCTTTCCACAGCCTCTTCCCTGGTTAGGCGCCGGAATCCATGTGCCTTTTAAGATTTCCATTCCTGAATCTCTTTCATAATGCAGCATGTGAGTTTGAAAACAATTTTGAAAATCAGGAGGTGTATTGTATTTGGTTCTTTCAACTTCAGTTACCACCAGATCATTTGTTTCACGATTCAAAGTTCCGGTGAGCCGGCAAATGGTATAATATCTTTTTACTCCTTCATGAAAATAGGTGTATGAATAACCGGAAACACGGGAACCTTCTGTATTTAATTCCAAAACATATTTTATGTCGTCATTATAGCCGGGGATTCCAAAACCGCCTTCATCAAAACCGCCTTTCCATTGGCCGTTAAAGTCAACTTTATTATTATGAGATGCCTTATTATGAGAATTGAAATTTTGCGCATAAGAATGCTGCGCAAACAAATGAAAACTAATAAACATCAAGAGTAACAGGGTAAAAAATCTTTTCATCATGCCTGATTATTGATTCATTCAAAATTAATTGTTATTAAAATCATATCCCTTCAAAGGAATATGATCTTTGTCTAATACTTCGTTAAATTTGCGGTTCAAAAATTAAATAAAAACCAAAGTTTTAAAGAACAGAATGATTAATATTACTTTTCCTGATGGTGCTGTGAGGCAATATGATCAAGGGGTTACATCAATGGATATTGCAAAATCGATCAGTGAAGGATTAGCAAGAAAAATTTTAGCCGCAGAAGTAAACGGTGAAGTTTGGGATCTTTCAAGACCAGTAAACCAGGATGCTTCCATAAAATTTTTAACCTGGGAAGACGAAAAAGGAAAATCAACTTTCTGGCATTCATCTGCTCATTTGATGGCAGAAGCAGTTGAAGATACTTTTCCGGGAGTAAAGTTTTGGGTAGGTCCTCCGGTAGAAAAAGGATTTTATTATGATATCGACCTTGGTGAAAATGTGATTACAGAGTCAGACCTTGAGAAGTTGGAAAAGAAGATGAACCAGCTTTCTAAAGAAAATAATCCATACATGAGAAAAGAGATTTCCAAGGCAGATGCGATAAAATATTTCGAAGAAAAAGGTGACGAATATAAACTGGATTTGCTGTCAAATCTTAATGACGGCAACATTACTTTTTATACACAAGGTAACTTTACCGATTTGTGCCGGGGGCCGCATATTCCTTCCACCGGTTTTATCAAAGGAATAAAATTAACCGGAATTGCAGGCGCTTATTGGAAAGGAGATGAAAAAAACAAAATGCTTACACGCATTTATGGCGTTACATTTCCTAATCAGAAAGAATTGGATGAATACATCCGTTTTGTAGAAGAGGCCAAAAAACGCGATCACAGAAAATTGGGAAAAGAACTGGGATTATTTACTTTTTCTGAAAAAGTAGGAGCGGGACTTCCTTTGTGGTTGCCAAAAGGTGCAATGCTTCGCGAAAGATTGCAGCAATTTTTACAAAAAGCACAGATAGAAGCCGGTTATGTTCCGGTGATTACACCGCACATCGGCTCAAAGAATTTGTATGTTACCAGTGGCCATTATGAAAAATATGGTGCGGATAGTTTTCAACCGATTAAGACGCCGGTAGAAGGAGAGGAGTTTTTTCTCAAACCAATGAACTGCCCTCATCATTGTGAAATTTATAAAGCAGAACCAAGAAGCTATAAAGATCTGCCATTGCGCCTTGCAGAGTTTGGAACCGTATATCGTTATGAACAATCCGGCGAATTACATGGGCTCACCAGAGTGCGTGGATTTACACAAGACGATGCGCATTTATTTTGCATGCCGTCACAGGTAAAAGATGAATTTAAAAAAGTAATTGATCTTGTTTTGTATGTTTTTAATTCATTAGGTTTTACAGATTATACTGCACAAATATCTTTGCGCGATAAGGAAGATCGTTCGAAGTATATTGGCAGCGAGGAAAACTGGGAAATATCTGAGAGATCGATCATCGAAGCCGTAGAAGAAAAGGGTTTGCCAAACGTCGTGATTGAATATGGCGAAGCGGCTTTTTATGGACCGAAACTGGATTTTATGGTAAGGGATGCGATTGGCAGAAAGTGGCAGTTGGGAACCATACAGGTTGATTACAATTTGCCCGAAAGATTTGATCTTACTTACATCGGCGAAGACAATGCGAAACACCGTCCGGTAATGATTCATCGTGCGCCTTTCGGAAGTCTTGAAAGATTTGTTGCCGTGCTTATTGAACATTGTGCAGGTAAATTCCCTATGTGGTTGGTTCCTGTTCAGGTAAAAATTTTGCCGATAAGTGATAAATTTATATCTTATGCTGAAAATGTTTTAAGTCAATTAAAAAATAATGATATTCGTGCTGAAATTGATGACAGAAGTGAAAAGATAGGTAAAAAAATCAGGGACACAGAGTTAGCTAAAGTGCCAATAATGCTTATTATTGGTGAAAAAGAGGTGAATGAACAAAAGGTTTCTGTACGTCGCCAGGGTAAAGGTGATGAAGGCACAAAAACTTTAGATGAAGTGATTGAAAATATAAAACAGGAAGTCGAAAATAAAACATCATATCAAACAGAAAAATCAGAATACTAATAAATTTTTAACCTAAAATCAATTAATGGCATTTTCACCAAGACCCAGAGGTTTTAATCCCCGTTTTAAAAAAGAACAACAACAGGAACACCGCACCAATCACATGATAAGAGTACCCCAGGTAAGATTAGTGGGCGAAAATGTTGAAGTCGGTATTTATAACACCCCCGAAGCTCAAAGGATTGCAAAGGAACAAGGCCTTGATCTTGTTGAGATTTCTCCCAATGCTGATCCACCCGTTTGTAAGGTAATAGATTATAACAAGTTTCTTTATGAAAAAAAGAAACGTGAAAAAGATATGAAAGCAAAAAGCAAAGTTTCTGAAGTAAAAGAAATACGCTTTACGCCAAACACTGACGATCATGATTTTGATTTTAAATCAAAGCACGCTGAAAATTTTTTGAAAGATGGTAATAAAGTAAAAGCTTACGTGCAGTTTAAAGGCCGCGCCATCATGTTTAAAGAAAGAGGCGAATTGCTTTTGTTGAAATTCGCTGAAAGGCTTGTAGATGTTGGCACTTTGGAAAGCATGCCAAAATTGGAAGGCAAGAGAATGTTTGCCATCTTTGCCCCTAAAAGTCAGAAGAAGAAATAAAATAAAATTGCAAATAGCAGCTAGCACCGTTTTAAGCGGTGTTTTTTTATGTGAAGAACTATAGGATAAAAAGATAGTTAATATTAGTGAAATCTGAAATTGTTCGATTACATTTATAAAATATTGTAGGTTGTTTTACGTTTTTAATACGTATAATTACGATTCTATAAAATTGGTATTTATTCGGTTTGATTTAACATTAATAAAGTAGAATTTTGTAGGGTCGTTTACAATGAAAATTCAATTTTACTATGAAAGAAGAAAATGATGATGTGATCAATGTGATGATTGTTGATGATCACGTTCTTTACAGGGCAGGTGTGAAAACGGCTCTTTCCTCAAAAAAGGATATTAAGATAATTGCTGAGGCAGATAATGGCGCTCACCTTCTTAATATGCTCAAAGGTATTCAGCCGGATGTAATATTATTGGATATACAAATGCCAATAATGGATGGAATTACAGCGCTTCCTGAAATTAAAAAACTTTATCCGGGTATCAAGGTGATTATGCTGACTCTATTGGATGATCAAAGTGTTATTACTAAATTAATGGAACTGGGCGCAAATAGTTACCTCGTAAAAACGTCCGATGCGGAAGTAATTTATGAAGCGATTAAAACGTGTTATCAACAGGAATTTTATTTTAATTCTTTAACCAATAAAGCCCTTTTAAATAATCTTCGTCAAAAAAATGTGGCTTCTCCTTTTAAGAGTGGAAATGAAGAAGCAACCCTTACCGATAAAGAAATTACTATTTTAAGGTTGATGTGTGAAGAAAAAAGCACACGGGAAATTGCGGAAGCAGTGGAACTTAGCCCGCGTACGATAGAAGCAATTCGGGATAAACTAAAAGTAAAGACCGGCACCAAAAGTACTGCAGGGTTGATTATGTTTGCGGTTAAAAACAACCTGCTCGACCAGGAAAATTAATCGTGATTACCCAAACCAACTATTTATTTTTGCTCATTCATTTTCTTACATATGAATGAGCATTTTTTTATTTACAACGGCGATATTTTTCGTGCAGGCGTTCCTGTTATAACGGTACAAAATCGTTCTTTTCGATATGGTGATGGGCTTTTTGAAACAATGCGTTTGTACAAGGGGAAAATCATCAATTACGATTTTCATTTTCAAAGGTTGCTGGCAGGAATGCACTTGATCGGGCTTAAAGTTCCACAATTTTTTTCTCCTGGTTATTTTATTGATACAGTAAACCAACTTTTATCAAAGAATTTTATTTCGCAAAATGCGAGAATCCGTTTAATGGTTTTTGGTGGCGATGAAGGACTTTTTGAAATAGAAAGTAATTCTGCTAACTACGTTCTTGAAACATTCCCGCTTTCTGATAAAATAGAATTAAATGAAGAAGGTTTGATCGTCGATGTATTTCCCGGCGCTGCAAAAAGTTGTGATAAATTTGCAAACCTAAAATCGAACAATTATCTTACTTCCGTTATGGCGGCTCGGTTTGCGAAGAAAAATAATTTGGATGAGGCTATTATTTTAAACACATTAGGAAGAATTTGTGAGTCTTCTATCGCCAATGTTTTTATCATAAAAGATGGAAAGATAATTACGCCGCCACTTTCAGAAGGGTGTGTGGCGGGAGTTATGCGCCGTAGATTAATTGAAAATTTTGGCATCGAAGAAAAGCCGCTTTCTGTTGAAGAACTTTTATCAGCAGACGAACTTTTTCTTACAAATTCTATTCAGATAATAAAATGGGTTAAACAATTTCGAAATAAAACTTATGAAAATCAAAAAGTGAAAGAAATTTTCAAGCTTATAAAAGTGAATCTTTAGTGTTTTTATTATCTTCTTCTCTTCATATCTGGCCTATTAATTAATATCTTTGATAAAATTATAAAAATGGAGACCATATTAATACATACGAAATCAAAAGAGCAGATAAAGATTTTTGAAGAAATGGCGAAGGTTTTAAAGGTTCCTTTCGAAATAAAAGAAGAAAGCCCTTATGACCCTAAATTTGTGGCAATGGTTAAAAAGGCGGATAAAGATTTTAAGAAAGGGAAAGGGAAAAAAATGAAATTGGATGATATATGGAAGTAATTTTCATCGGTAAATCTTTAAATGATTTGAAAGAGTGGAAGCAAGCGGGGAAAGTCCAGGTATTAAAGCGAATCCGAAAATTGATTGAAGAAATTCAGGTATCGCCTTTTACAGGTATTGGAAAACCAGAACCTCTAAGATTTGATCTGGCGGGAAAATGGTCAAGAAGAATTACCGAAAAAGATCGTTTAGTTTATGAAATTGATGAAAATAAAATAAAAGTTTATTCATTAAAAGGGCATTATGTAAAATAAATCCTGCTTACACAAACAAATATCTAGAATTCACTTCTCCAATCTTGCGGACTGAAATTCTTTTATAAATTTCAATAAACTTTTCAATAGCATTTTTTCCATCTTTTCCTAAATCCAGGGAGTAATTGTTTACATACAAATCAATATGTTTTTTCATCACTTCTTCTTCCATCTCCTGTGAATGCTGTTTTATATAATCGGTAATTAAAGGATAATTGCTGTACGAATATTGAATACTTTTTTTGATGAGCGAATCTACCTGCATCAATATTTTCTCATCCAATGTTCTTTTGCCAACAATGCCGCCAAGCGGTATCGGCAGCGAAGTTTTTTCTTCCCAAAAATTTCCGAGGTCTACAATTTTATGTAACCCTTTCTCCATGTAAGTAAACCTGTTTTCATGAATGATAACTCCCAAAATATCTTCTGAATTAAGAACTGAATTTTCTATTTCGTCATATCTTTTAAAGACTTTGTTTTTTGCATTTGGAAAGGCAAGTGAAAATAAAAGATGAGCGGTTGTATTTTCTCCCGGAATCGCAATGGTATATTTTTCAACATCCTTAAAATCCACTGGTTTTTTCGAAATTAAAAGTGGCCCGACCCCTTTGCCCAAAGCGCTTCCGCTATTAAGCACTTTATATTTTTCAGCAACGAGAGGTAAAACCCCATAGCTAATCTTTGTGAAATCGAGCACTTCATTTTTTGCCATTTCATTCAATGTTTCTACATCTTCCAACTGAACGGTAAATGTGAAATCGCCGGTGTCTATTTTTTTATTTACAAGCCCGTCAAAAATAAAAGTATCATTCGGGCAAGGAGAAAATCCTAGAGTAAAATTCATAAGGCTTTTTATAAGTTGTCAACTATTTTTAATAATTCTTTGTTCAGGTTTTCAATCGCTGGCTGCATTTTCCATTTTGATTTATCTCTTTCTCCAACAAAATTTGAGACGCTTCTGAGTTGTAAAAAATTTATTTTCTGCTGAAGACAAACATAATGAAACGCAGCGCCTTCCATGCTTTCAACATCGGCACCAAATTTTTCAACTGCAAATTTATTTTGAATGGAGTTATTACTCACTTTGTTTACAGTGATTGCCCTCACCCAGGGCAAGGATGTTTTTCCAAAATTTGCATCTGCGTTTACAAGCCAACCTTTGGTGAAAGGAAATTCATTTTTCTCTGAAAAGCCCATTTCAAAAAGCGTTTTCATTTTGCCATTTTCTTCAATGCCAATATCAGCGAAAGCATCTTCTTTTATCGCTACAACATCTCCTGAATTTAATTCATCTGAAAAGGTTCCTGCGATTCCGGCTTGAATCACGTGGTCATATTTTTCTGTTACCAGTTTTTTACTCAGATAATAAACCGTTGCCGGAATTCCAACTCCGGTAATTAAAATATCAACCTCGTTTTTTTGATTTATAAACGGTTCAATTTCAAAATAGGTAGCAGCGACAATCAATAACTTCATTCTGCAAATTTCGCATTTACAATCATATTATGAATTCATCGGTTTACCTTTGCAAAAATTTTTGTAGTTCAATGGTATTTTTAACACGCATAGAACATTTTAACGCAGCTCATAAACTTTTCAATCCGCAGTGGAGTAAGGAGAAAAATGAAGAGGTTTTTGGGAAATGTGCAAACGAAAACTGGCACGGGCATAACTATGAGTTGCATGTAACAGTAAAAGGAAAAGTGAGTGGTGATACAGGTTTCGTGATCAATGCACAAAGATTGGGGAAATTGATAAAACAATTTATTGTAGAAGAACTGGATCATAAAAACCTGAACCTTGATGTGCAATTTATGAAAGGAAAATTGTGTTCGGCAGAAAACCTGGCGATTGCCATTTGGCAACAATTACTTCCTCATTTGCCGGAAGGAGTCAAGTTGCATTCCGTTAAACTTTATGAAACCCAGAAGATTTTTGTAGAATACTTCGGGGACTAACGATTGGATTTTATTTATATTTAATGATGAACAATAAAGTATCTGTTTTTAGAAAAGAGCATTTTTGCGCGGCACACAGGCTTAACAATCCGTTGTGGAGTGAAGAAAAAAATTACGCTGTTTTTGGTAAGTGTAACAACCCTAATTATCATGGGCACAACTATGAACTGATTGTGAAAGTTACGGGCGAACCAGCAGTAGATACAGGCTTCGTAATTGATCTGAAATACTTAAGTGATTTCATAAAGGAAGTAGTGATTGAAAAACTGGACCATAAAAACCTAAATCTTGATGTGCCGGAATTTAATGATCTAAATCCTACGGCAGAAAATATCGCAATTGTTGTTTACCATATTTTGCGCAATAAAATTGATAAGAAACTGGATTTACAGGTACGCCTCTACGAAACACCGAGAAATTTTGTGGAGTATCCTGCATCATGAGATTATTATTTTTTAATTAAAACAAACTGAATTATGGCTTATAAAAAAGTGGAACATTATGATGAAGATGTGACGAAAGAGATAATGAAAAACTATCGTGAAACAATCAGGCTGATCGGCGAAGACCCTGACAGGGAAGGCTTGTTGAAAACACCTGAACGAATTGCCAAAGCAATGCAATATGCTACTCAGGGTTACTACCAGGATGCCAGCGCTATATTAAATTCTGCCAAATTTCATGAAGATGTAAGTGAGATGATCGTGGTAAAAAATATTGAATTGTACAGTATGTGTGAACATCACATGTTACCTTTTTTTGGTAAGGCGCATATTGCGTATATTCCTAACGGTTGGATAACAGGTTTGAGCAAAATAGCGCGGGTAGTAGATGTTTTTTCGAAAAGGTTGCAGGTGCAGGAAAGGCTGACAACACAGATTCTTGATGCGATCAAAGATTCCCTCGATCCGTTGGGAGTTGCAGTTGTAATAGAAGCGGAACATTTGTGTATGATGATGCGCGGCGTTCAAAAACAAAATTCTGTTACAACCACTTCCGCTTTTTATGGCGAGTTTGAAAAACAAACGACCAGAAATGAATTTATAAGTTTGATAAAAGCAGACCTGATAAGAAGAAATTAAATTAAGACTATGGCACACGCATTTATTTTTCCCGGACAAGGTTCTCAATTTATCGGGATGGGAAAAGAATTATTTGATGAGAATGAACAGGCCAGGTTGCTTTTTGATGAAGCCAACGAAGTACTTGGTTTTCCAATCTCAGACGTGATGTTTTTTGGCACTGCTGATGAATTAAAACAAACGAATGTGACACAGCCTGCCGTTTTTTTGCATTCTGTAATTGCTTTTAAAACCGAAACAAACACACAACCTGATATGGTCGCCGGTCATTCGCTTGGAGAATTTTCAGCTCTGGTTGCCAATGGTTGTTTAAGTTTTACCGATGCGCTAAACCTTGTTAGAGTAAGGGCAAAAGCGATGCAAAAAGCCTGTGAGATTAATCCATCCACGATGGCGGCCATTCTTGGTTTGGACGACAAAAAGGTTGAAGAAATTTGTGCCGATATTATCAATGAAGTAGTCGTTCCTGCCAATTATAATTGCCCCGGACAAATTGTTATTTCCGGCTCCATGAAAGGAATTGAAGAAGCGTGCATTTTACTAAAAGAAGCAGGAGCCAAGAGAGCTTTGGTACTTCCTGTTGGTGGAGCTTTTCATTCGCCACTGATGCAGCCGGCAAAAGATGAATTGGCTGACGCAATAGAAAATACTCATTTCGAAAAACCATTTTGCCCGGTTTATCAAAACGTGGTTGCAAAGGCAGTTACCGATCCGGCAGAAATAAAAACCAATCTTATTGCCCAGTTAACCGGCCCTGTTAGATGGACTCAAACAGTTGAGCAAATGATTGTTGATGGCGCTACACATTTTACAGAATGCGGGCCGGGAAAAGTTTTGCAGGGATTGATTGGTAAAATAAACAGGGAAGTGCAGGTAGATGGAATAGGTTAGAACATAATTCTCATTTGTATCGATTTGTTCAGTTTTTAGAATCTTTGCCAGAAAAAATTACTTTATCAAAATCGAATCAATATGGAAACGATGAAAGTAGAGGAATTTAAAGATCATTTTTCCGAAGCATTAAAACGAGTAATGCTTGGCGAAGAAATTGGAATTTGCCACAAAAAAGGGAAAGAGATTATAGCCTTTCTCGTTCCAAAAGATTCAAAGAAAAATAGTAAAAGAAAGATTGGTTTGCTTGACAAGAAATCTCGTGTCAACTTCAGTGAATCTTACAAAATAACTCCAGAAGAATTATTAGGACTTTGAGAAATGCGTCAAGCACCGATTTCCTTGAGAAAACGACAAGGATTGTCCATTAAAATGCAAGTTGCTTTTCCTTTTCATTCTAAAATAAAAAATCGCTTTGTTTGTTGCTTTACTATTTATATAAAAAGTATTATATTTTCTAATCCAATAATTTTAATTTCTCCTATCTTCATTTATTAAATTAAAATTGAAATGAAGATCAATTTTTTTATTCTACTTATGACCTTATCTACACAGTCTTTTTCCCAGATAAAATACCCTGATACAAAAAAAGTAAAGCAGGAAGATAATTACTTTGGAACTATTGTAAAAGATCCGTATCGCTGGCTGGAAGATGACAACAGCGAAGAAACTAAGGCGTGGGTGAAGGAAGAAAATGCGGTAACAGAAAATTATTTGTCTCAAATTCCTTTTCGTCAAAAAGTGAAAGATGAACTGAAATCGATGTGGAATTATACACGTTATGGTTCTCCCTTTAAGGAAGGTGATTACTATTATTTTTATAAAAATGACGGGTTGCAAAACCAGGCGGTTTTGTACAGGCAAAAAGGACTTGATGCATCGCCTGAAGTCTTTATCGATCCCAATAAAATGAGTAAAGACGGTACGGCTTCTATTAGCGTGCCTTCTTTTAGCAAAAGCAACAAGTACGCGGTTTACCTGGAAGCACAGTCTGGCAGCGATTGGGAAGTGGCACACGTGAATGAACGTGGCAGATAAGAGTTTATTAAAAGATGAATTGAAATTTATAAAATTCAGTGGCACTTCATGGAAAGGCGATGAAGGATTTTATTACAGCCGCTATCCCCAAACAGATGATAAAGAAAAACTAACACTTCAAAATCAAAATCATAAAGTTTATTTTCATAAAATCGGTACACCTCAAAGTGAGGATGTATTAATTTATGAAGATAAAGAACATCCGCTGAGGGTAATAGGAGCGTGGCTTACAGAAGATGAGCACTTTTTAATTGTAACTAAAAGCGAAGGGACAAGCGGTTCTGAAATCTGGGTAAAAGATATGAAGTCAACTTCTCCTAAAAATGACTTTACATTATTGGTGAAAGGATTCGATACAGAATCAAGTGTGGTAGATAATGATGGTGATAAAGTTTTGGTTCGGACTAATGCTGACGCGCCTAATTATAAAGTTGTTTTAATAGATCCAAAAAATCCGGCAAGAGAAAACTGGGAAACTGTGATTCCTGAAAGAAAAGAATTGCTTGAATCTGTAGGAACCGCGGGTGGAAAATTATTTCTGTCTTATTTACAGGATGCTTCAAGCCGTGTGTATCAAACGGATTATAAAGGTTATCATGCCAAACAAATAGTACTTCCAGGAATTGGTTCTGCCGGGGGTTTTAATGCACATAAAAAGGATAAAGAGCTTTTTTATTCTTACACTTCTTTTGATCATCCGGCTTCGATTTACAGATACGATATTGAAACAGGAACTTCCAAACTTTTTCGGAAAAGCGAAGCCAAAGTAAATGCGGATAATTATCAAACGGTTCAATCATTCTGCATCAGTAAAGACGGTACGAAAGTGCCGATGTTTATTACTTACAAGAAAGGAATTAAACTCGATGGAAACAACCCGGTTTTGATGTATGCATATGGTGGATTTAATGTCGCTTTGACGCCCGGCTTCTCCATTTCTAATTCATTTTTTATGGAGCATGGCGGCGTGTTTGTAGAAGTAAACCTTCGCGGGGGAAGTGAATATGGTGAAGAATGGCACAAAGAAGGAATGTTGCAAAACAAACAAAATGTGTTTGATGATTTTATCGCGGCAGCGCAATTCTTAATTGATAAAAAATATACCAATTCTTCCAAATTGGCGATGCGCGGTGGAAGTAACGGAGGATTACTTATCGGGGCTGTGATGACACAAAGGCCTGACCTTTTCAAAGTAGCCATTCCGCAGGTAGGCGTTTTGGATATGTTGCGTTATCATCTCTTTACCATTGGCTGGGCCTGGGCTACAGAATACGGAAGAAGTGATAAGAAAGAAGATTTCGAAAATCTCATCAAATATTCTCCCTTACAAAATTTAAAAGCGGGTGTAAAATATCCTGCAACTTTAATCACTACTGCAGATCACGACGACAGGGTAGTGCCGGCGCATAGTTTTAAATTTGCCGCAACTTTACAAGCGGATAATGATGGAACCAATCCTACCTTAATCCGCATAGAAACCAAAGCAGGCCATGGCGCGGGAAAACCCACCGATAAACAAATTGATGAAGAAGCGGATATCTGGAGTTTTGTGATGTATAATTTGGGAATGGAATTTAAGTGATCCTAAAATCATTTTTATTCAAAATAAAAAGGGTACTTAAAAGTTGGTTAACTACGGTTAGTTGAACACCCACAAAGGCTAAAAAAGAATATAAAAAACCTCAGCATCATTTATTTACCTGCAGCATACGTAATGGATATTATCCTGGTATCGTCTTTCAAAGGAACTGTTTGATGATTGCCATCAAACCATGTCACTTCAATGCTTTTGACAGACTTTGCTTTGCCCAAAACCTGGGTGCAGCTATTTTGCGACCAATAACCCGATCCGGCCTGTATTTCCCTGATTGGTCCTTTTGTACCATCTGCATACACCAGCCGCACGGAAGATCCAATGGCAAAAGCATTTTGTGGCGGTCCTTGTAAGCGAACCCGGATACCCGGATTTGGCGTCTCATTCAGGTAAAGTTTAAGTGGCTCATTGTTTTGCGAAACAGCCAGGTCGGTTTTACCATCACCGTTAAAATCTGCAACTGCAGCCCCACGTTGCTCCCCATAGATTTCAATACCTGATTGTTCTGCAGGAACAGCAGAAAAATTTCCTTGTCCATTACCCAGAAGAAGAAGACCCTTACCGGCATCGAGCCGGGAAACCTGGCGGGGGAAGTCGAAGAAGTTTTGGCTTAGAAACACATCCTCATTCCCATCATTATTAAAATCGGCTACATTGGCGCTAAAGGCTGCTGTAAATTGAGCATCAATCGGAAGCGGATAGGCTTTAAATCCATCAGGTGTATTTATAAAAAGCATCGTCTGCAGCGTGTTAATTTCTTTGTATGGAAGCTCTGACAGATTATTCCCGAAAATATCGCTCAAGTTAGCCCCGGCAAATTGCTTATAACTTGATATGTTATTCGCTATCATTGGGAAGGACTCATAATTATAAAGTCGTCTCCTGGGCACATATTGGCCCTGGCCATCCGATTCGGCCTCAAAGATATCGGTAATCATATCGTGATTGAAATCTCCAAAATACATCCGGATGGGTTTCCCATAAGCCAATTGGTAAGAACTGTTCCGGCCTATATTGGTTGCAATAATATCCGGACGGCCATCATTATTAAAATCACCTATGGCAACGCCTTTCCACCAGCCTTCATAGTTCCCGAGACCAACGGCTTGCGTTACCTCATGAAAAACTCCACCGTCATTTTTAAAAAGGTGCAGCGTACCCCATTCCGTACTGACCAGCAGATCTACTTTCCCGTCTCCATCATAATCGGTGAAGACAGCCCCGGTAACCAGTCCCAAATTTTCGAGCAATTTGGAATTGCTTTGGTCGGGTATAAAACGCCCGTTTTCATTTTTAAAGAGCCGGGAAGTTGCATTGGCAGGATAGTGCGCCGGCAAAAAGTTTCCTCCAACAAATAAATCGAGGTCGCCGTCATTATCATAATCTCCCATAGCCAGGGGCCCTGTTGTCGATAAGATTCCCTGGATACTGTCGTTTACTACTGCATGATTTCCTTCAATAGTGTATTGATACGCCGACGGAGCACTGATTTTGCCCTGTTCATAGTTGGCACTGCCGAGCATGATATGCGTTTTGTTATTCGCTTTCCAGCCGAGAATAGTCGTTTGGTCCCCGGGTGCTTTTCCGGTCAATTGTCCCATTTGGATTTGCCGGAAATCGCCTTTGCCGTTGTTTTGAAAAATCCCCATTTCTCCGTCTGTACCTGACGCAATAAAAAGGTCATCATTGCCATCATCATTATAATCAATCCAGGAAACTCCGGGCCCGAGGCGGCTTAGTTGAGCCGGCAGCAAAGGCTGAAGATTATAGTCCTCGTAATTATTCTCATGATGAACATAGGGGATACGATCGGAGACATCTTTAAAAACAGCCTTTTGGGTTTTTACAAGAGTATCCTTCTCAATTTTCTCAGAACCCGATTCATATACCTCATAAATACGATTGGCTTTCACACTATCCACGATACTATGCCTGTGGTTGGGCCAGGCCACTATGATGCGATATAGTCCATCCTTTTTCCCGTTAGCAGCAAACATAGCAGAAGGGGAAGAACCAGATAAATAATCTCCACCCGCACTGATCTGCTTTTCCTGGGGAACCTTACCGCCTTCCAGGCGGATATTAGCGCCGATGCCTTCTGTATTGGGCTTGCTACCTTTTAGCTTTACGAGAATTCGTGGTGCGTTCGTCCTGTTTTCAAAAACAGTGGCCGTTTTATTCATTCTGTTACTAACAAAATCGAGATCGCCATCATTATCCAGATCTGCTACAGCCATCCCCTGTGAAACGTCTGATTCTTTAAAACCCCAATCAGCGCTTTTATCAGTAAACATAAGATTGCCGTTGTTTTTAAACATCTTATTGGGAAGTTCCAGCGGCGGTGTCATTTTGATATACGTGCCGAACTGATCATCCATGTCGAGATTCTCATGTATAAGTTTTAGCTGTGTGTCGATATCCAGGATATCGTGTAAGTAGCCGGTATTAATAATCAAATCTTCATATCCATCCAGATCGATATCCATAAATTTGGCGGCCCAGGACCAGTTGGTTGCTTCCAATCCGCTCAGATAGGATATTTGAGCGAACGTTCCGTCACTTTGCTGCAAATACAGGGAATTGCGGTTATACTGTGGACAAGACTTCATATCATCGGTCTGGTCAGGGAATGGATTATCATAGCCCACCTGACGAAGGCGGCTTTCGTGTTCAGGGCTAAGCATCTCCGTCGTAAAAATATCCATCTTCCCATCCCGGTTGATGTCGGAAAAGTCAACTGTCATAGAAGAGAAGCTGGCATCCCGTATGGAATTCCAGGCTTTAGCTTTAAATGTGCCGTTGCCCTGGTTTATCCAGATGCGGTCGGGAGAATAGAAATCATTACATACATAGAGGTCGGGGAGCCCATCATTATTTAAATCCTGGAATTTCGCACTGAGACCCCAATCCCGCTGTAACCCCAGAGGTTGCCCGTTTTCATCGAGGAATACCGAATCCGTGTTAGTTACTTTTTTAAAAGTTCCGTTGCCATCATTGAGGTATATTTCGTCTTTGACACCTGCTTCTGCTACTCCAACCAACTTATGGTCTTTGGTATATAAAATCTGGAAATCATTTTTAAATTGAGGAATGATACTGAAAGTATCTCCATTAGCTGTTTTATTTGTTATGAGAAGTTTATTTTGACTCAATTGCCCGGAAGGATAGATATCTTTATCAGATTTCGACTTATAATTGGCAATATATAAGTCAAGGTCTCCGTCATTGTCAATATCAGCAAGGGTCATGGTCATACCGCCATCAGCGGTTCCGATGCCGCTGTTTTTATCTAATGTAAAGGTGCGATCACCATTATTGATATAAAGCGTATTGTTCTTATCCAGGGAGGAAACCAGCAAATCTGGTTTGCCGTCACCATTTACATCGGCAAAGACCGCACCGGTGGATTGATATCCGGAGTGAGCAACGCCTGCTTCTTCAGTCACATCACGAAACTTCATCCCACCCAGATTTTTATAAAGTTTGTTGTCTCCATCCAGGCTGCAGAAATACAAATCAATAAGGCCATCTCCATCATAATCTCCGGCAGCTACACCCGAACCGTTTAAAAGATGGCGGTTATGTGCAATCTCCGAATCGCTTACCGTATTTTCGAACGTGATATTGGTGTTACCCGTGGATAGTTGCTCAAATCCTGTAGAGCCATCCGATCCCGGGGTAATTTCTGCCCAGCGATAGTTTGTTTCTTTATGCCAGGACAGGGGTTTATAAGGTTGAGAGGAATGGCAGCCACAAAGCATCACTGCAAAGGTGAACACTCCGGTCATGAACAACCAACGCGGTTTCATTAAATGAAATAATTTTAAGCCTGTTTTCATGAATATCTTTATGCCCGCCAGTTGTCGGTTTCTGATCAACTGCATTTAAAACTAAATTTTACTGCAGCATTAGTTTTATAAAGTCTTAATGTGGCAGTGGTAGTGGAAACAAATCTAATTTTTTTTTATAAAAAAAGTAGTTTAATTATTGTCATTTCTTCAATAGAAACACAGTTACAACAAAAAACACAAAACAAGTTTGGAAGTGTCTCCCTCATTTCTTGAACTTCCGGTAATTATTGCAACTTTTTTCATCATGTATTTTGTAAGTAATGGTGTTTATTGTAATGACACCAACAGTTGTTCGCCTATACAAACCTTAACCCGGCCGGTAACTCTTTACCTATCTCTTATAGCAAAATAAAATACCAAATAAAAGTTGGGTTACTGTTTTTCTTTAAGAAACAGAACACTCACCGAGGCTGAAAATGATTGTTCCTGCAGAAGAAAATCAAGTTCGTTAACCAAAATAGAAATAAAAAACAAAAGTTTGTTTACTGAAACACGCACTCAAAACTCCTTAGTCAACGCTCATAATTCGGTTTTTCTGCATACCTTCATAAGAGTTTTTGGGTCAATAGCGGGAGAACAGCAGTTCTGTAAACGGAAAACTAAACGTAAAATTGAATCAGATGCCAATTTACATGGACCGTCACGATGTTTCTGAAACTGTTACTGCAGAAAATGTAGCACAGTTACATCAACAGGATTTGAAAATACAGGACCAGTTTGGATGCAGAGGATTAACCTACTGGTTTGATGGAAAAAGAAAAACAGCCTTCTGTTTAGTTGAAGCGCCTGATGAGAAAGCGCTTTTCGAAATGCACAAGCACGCTCATGGCCAGGTTCCCAATCAAATCATTAAAGTGGATATCGGAATCGTCGAATCGTTTCTCGGCCGTATTGAAGATCCCAGGTTTGAACAACAGTCAGGGTTGAATATAATTGATGAACCTGCTTTTCGCGTTATTATGATGACCGGGTTTGATGACTTCTCTTTTAAAAAAGAAAAAGGATATAAAACTGATACGTCTGTTACTTTAGCTTCTTGCCTCAAATCTCTTGCAGCTGTTTTTGACCGCTTTGATGGCCGGATAGTAAGCCAGCATCAAAACGACTTTCTCGTTTCTTTTAAGTCAGTATCGCAAGCTATCGGATGTGCGGTGGAAATACACAACCAATCTTCAGAATGGATTGATGCAGATGATTGCGGCCAAATCAACTTAAAAACAGGCATTAGCCAGGGAGTTCCCTTTTCGGGAAACAAATCCTTTTTTGAAGATTCTGTCCAAACGACTAAAAGATTTTTCTATATTTCAAATTCAAAAATTGTGGTTTCGCATGAAGTGAAAAAACTTTTTACCAATGAGAATCCGGCAGCTTCTTTTGACAGCAATTTGTTCTTAACATTAACCCCTTCTGATGAAAAGTTCTTAAACGACCTAATGAATTACATGGAACAAAACTGGCAGAATCCGAACCTGCAGGTTGATGATATCGGGAAGAATATGGGCTACAGCAAATCACAACTCTATCGCAAGATGATATCCCTCGTTGCATCATCTCCAAATAATTTCATTAAGTATTACCGCTTAAACAAGGCTCTTGACTTAATCAAAGACCTGAGCGGTAATGTTTCAGAAGTAGCTTACGAAGCCGGCTTCAATAGTCCATCCTATTTTGCCAAATGCTTTTATAAAAGATATGCTATACTGCCATCAGAATACCTCCAAAATATCTGAGTATATTCTTTCTTCAAATTAAAGATAAGAAGACCCAAAATTGCTTTTATTTGAACCAAAAGTGTTAGGCTAAGCCCTCAACTCTGCCATACCTTTGATCCTGTGTTCATGTAACCCTTTTTATACATAAGCAATCAATACAATACCGGTCTGCATTTTCGTATTGCTGAAATTCATATCACAGTTTAACTTAAAATGAATCTATTATGGATCACACTCTTTTTGAACGACTCGGCGGTAGCGAAGGAATTTCCAGGATTGTTGATGACGTTGTTGATGCGCATATGAATAATCCCTCAATTAAAGTGCGTTTTCTTCCTTACCTGGAAACTCCCGAAAAATTAGCGGAAATAAAACGGCATACCGTTGATTTTTTTAATGCCGGCAGCGGGGGAAATGCCATTTATACCGGACGCGATATGACGACAACTCATCGAGGAATGAACATCAGTCATGCTGAATACATGTATGCTGTTGACGATATCTTCCAGGTACTTGATAAGCACCAGGTTGATGAAGCTTCGAAGAGTGAAGTACTCTCTATTTTATGGTCATTAAAGGATATGATCATTGCAAAATAAATTTTCTCATCATCTTAATACAAACCGTTATGTTACAAAATGTCAAAGATTTAGATCCATCCTTAATTGATGAATTTGCTGCCGGAATCCGCGGAAAAATAATTCGTAAGGGCGATGCTGGATACAATGAAGCGTGCGATATCTACAATGCGATGATTCACAAGCATCCGGCAATGTTTGTGAAATGCGTTGATGTGGCGGATGTGATTCATACAGTCAAGTTTTGTAGAAAAAACAATTTGTTAGTTTCCATAAAATCGGGTGGCCACAACGCCGGTGGCCTGGGCCTTTGCGATGACGGGGTGGTGATTGATTTATCAGGAATTAAATTTGTTCACGTAAATACTGAAGATAATACCGTTCGCGTTGGCGCCGGAAACGTTTGGGGGGAGGTAGATCATGCGACTCATCCTTTTGGGCTTGCTATTCCTGCCGGAATCATTTCAACCACCGGTGTTGGAGGATTGACTCTTGGTGGCGGAGTAGGCTACTTATCGCGCAAATATGGACTCACTATTGACAACTTGCTGGAGGTGGATATGGTATTGGCCGACGGCTCATTTGTAACTGCCAATAAGGATCAGCACCAGGATTTGTTTTGGGCTGTTCGCGGAGGTGGCGGCAATTTCGGAGTGGTTACTTCTTTTCAATTCCAGGCTCATCCTGTGAAAACCGTAGTTGGAGGACCAACGTTATGGCCAATTGAGCAAACAGAAGAAATAATGAAATGGTATGATGCTTTCATTAATAATGCGCCTGACGAACTGAATGGTTTTGTTGCAACGTTAACTATTCCAGGCCCGCCCTTCCCCCCACAATTGCATGGAAAGCAATTCTGTGGAATTGTTTGGTGTTATGTAGGTGACATGGAAAAAGCGGAAGAACTATTTGAGCCGGTTCGCGCTCTCAATCCCGTTTTTGAACATGTGGGTGAAATGCCTTATCCGGCTATTCAGACTTTGTTCGATGGTATGCTACCACCGGGTTTACAATGGTATTGGCGTGCCGATTTCTTTAATGATATTGGAGCTGCTGCGAGGAGTGAACATTTGAAGTTTGGGTCACATATACCAACACCTCTTTCTCAAATGCACTTGTATCCAATAAGTGGTGCTGCCGGAAGAGTGCCGAAAGATGCCACAGCCTGGGCTTACAGGGATGCAAAGTATGCCGGCGTGATAGTTGGCGTTGATCCGGAACCTGCCAACGCCGACAAGATTACCCAATGGTGCAAAGATTACTGGGAAGCATTACATCCTTACTCTGCAGGTGGTGCTTACTCTAATTTTATGATGGATGAAGGAGAGAATAGGGTGAAGGCAGCCTATGGCTCTAATTATGAAAAGTTAGTAAGGGTAAAAAACAAATACGATCCCGACAACTTTTTCAGGGTGAATCAAAATATTAAACCAACAGTTGAAGCTGCTTCGATAGATTTAATTTAAAGAATACTGTACTTTCCATTAATACACTTCTTTATGAAAATGATATTTTTTCTCTCTTTTGGAATTATTTTTTATTTAAATACTATGGCAACTGGGAACTTGAATTATAAGATAGTTGAATTTCCATCAGAAGGTTCAGTTATTTCTGGAAGGCTTTATCTTCCTGAAAATACGCCACCACCATTCCGCATTGTTGTAATGGCTCATGGCTTTACTGCCACTATTAATGGCATGATTGCAGACAAATACGCGGAAGAATTTTGCAAGAGTGGTTTTGCCGTATTGTTATATGACCATCTGAATTTTGGAATTAGTAATGGTTTACCAAGGCAGGAAATAAATAAATGGCTTCAGGCTCGTGGTTATGTTGATGCTTTAAATTATGTATGCAGCCTGGCTGATGTTGACAAAAATAACATTGCGCTGTGGGGAGACAGTATGAGCGGGGCAGAAGTGCTTTTAGTAAGCGCTGCTGAAAGCAGGGTGAAAGCTGTTGTGGTGCAGGTTCCCGCCTGTGGTGATAGCCCTCCACCTGCTGATAAAGGAGGCAAATTATGTAAATCCATGCTTGAATATTTCAAGAATGGAGATATTAAAGGAAAGCCGGAAATAACTTCTGCTCCTACGCCAGTTGTTTCAAGCGACCAAATTGGTACTCCTTCCCTGTTGCTTCCGCTAACTGCATTTCGTTGGTTTATTGAATATGGCGGGAGATACAATACGTTATGGAAAAACACAGCAACTTATGTTAATCCAAATGCAGTCACCGTCTTTCATCCTGCCTTATGTGCAAAGCATATAAAAGCAGCAGTGTTGATGATGATTGCAGAAGTTGATGAGATGCCTGCTGCAAATTCTACAGTTTCGCGTATGGTTTATGATGAAATAACCTCTCAAAAAGAATTAGTTGAAATCGATGGTGGCCACTTTGGACTTCTTTATTATCCTGGTGAGTTATTTGACAAGGTCAGCAAAGCTCAATGCGATTTCCTTCAAAAACATCTTCAAAAATAAAATGAGTGTGATAAATGTAGTTATCTGCTTAAAATATATTTGTTTTAAAAAGATAAGTCTTAACGAGGTTTAAAAAAGTACTGCCTTGAGTTTAAGCTATTAAAATAAGGGAAAAAGTTTTTTTAATCAACTGTTAATTTAATCTTCCAAAATATTCTACACTTTTCCTTATTGATGTTACCATCCTTTTTATTTAATTTAAGATAATGGAGTTCTTCAGCATCTTTTGTAAATGCTGTGTTCAATATATAAGAATATATACCAAAAGTAAACAAACAAAAAAACCAAATTCTTATTCTTTTCAAACCATTCAATCTTTAGTTTTTCAGTTCTTATTTTTTAAACAATAACAATGATTACAATCGCTCAGAGCAAAATAAAAATTGTGAAATAAAGTTGGGTTACTGTTTTTCTTTAAGAAACAGAACACTCTCCGAGGCTGAATTAAGGATTCCAATTTTTTTGTTTCCATCTTATTTTGTAAGCAATTACATTAATACAAATTACTATTACAACCAGGACGATTTGAAAGTTATAAGTAATGCCCTCCTGATAAATAACCGGGATAAGGTACCGGGTAATAAAATCTTCTTTATAAGTAGACAGGCCGGCGTGTTGCCCGAAATAGTTTTCAAGAGTGGTAAGTGGACATATTACGCCAGGCGATAGTTCTGCGTATATAGCCCATGCAAGCGAGCCCAAATGTAGAATTCTAACCCAGCTTTTTTTATGTATGAAAAAACCACCTGCTATAACAAACAGAATGAATAATATATGAAAGATTACTGTGAGTTGAGTCAAGAAAAGATAAATGTATTTAATCATCCCGAATTCTTATTACGTGCCCTAAAATTAATTAGTTTATTTCAGCCCTGCTAAGAATTGTGAGTAGCTTCTGAAGTTCAAAAAATTTCTCTGTCTTTCAGTCCCAGCCGAGTCTCCTGAAAGGGACTCGGCGTACATTAATAGAACAGTTCACCTACGCCGAGTCCTCTGCGAGAGACTCGGCTGAGACAAAAGTGACACCTTTTCAAAAGGTGTCACTTCTCATAAAAAACGTTTCCAGTCCCCTGAACAAATTAATGTTTGAGCATGCCGGATTGTTCGTCCCCTTTATTCGCCAACAGATTGGTAATAATATCCGTAAAAGCTTTCGGTTTATCAACGAAAAACAAAACAGTATCGGTTTCCCTTTTGATGCCAAATATCTTTGTTACCTCAACAGGTTTTTTTAAATACACAACCACGTTGTGATTTTCTAATCCTTTCAACAATGAAATCTTAATTGATTCCCTGCCGACGGGTTTTTTGTTGGAGCGTTCTATTTTCTCAATATTATCCAATTGAATAAAGGCATCTCCTGCAAGCCCGTTGTGCACTTCAAAAGAATGGGCGTTAATAACAATTGGCCTTGCTTTTATGGCCCTCATGTGCGCAAATAATTGCAGGCAAGTGTATAAACTTAATCCTGTTATTACCCAGGCAATTGTTTTGCTCCATACCGTTAAGAGAAAATGAACGCCGGTTGTTTCAACCAGGAAGATGGACAGGATGACGCCCAATATTAACAGCAACCCGTTTTCCTTGTAGGAGGTGAATTTTGTTTTGTAGTCCGGCGATCTTTCTTTTACACTAAAAAAAGCGTAATACATTACCGACACTTCCGATGAAATCATATTGGCCAGTTTTTCGTTTCCCAACACCTGCCACATCACGCTTTGGCAGTGCAATAAAAAATCAATTTTATTTTCATTGGCAACCCTGGCTTTTTTGTTGGCTGCATAAAATTTGCGGGAAATAATAAAGATCACCGACAGCTCAATTAAAGGAGAGACCCACGTTTTGATGAATTGTAAAACGGGGTTGGATTGAGACCGTAAAATGACACCGGCAAACAGAACACCCACTACAAAAACCCTTATCACCGTGAGCCTGGAAACATTGCTTTTTCTAATTGAAAGAAAATAAATTAAAGGGGCTGTAATTAAAAGGTCGCATAATATTCCATTGGATAACAGTTCGCTGTTTGCTTTGAACTTTGCTGAAAACGTAATTAATAAGCAACTGATAAAAATTAAAAAAGGAATCCCCAAAGCAATTGCCCGGTTGGATTTGTTGGTTGTAGCTGTTATCATTTTATAATGATCAAACGCCTTGTATTGGCTTCGGTGAAGGTAGGTACAAATGGCGAGACAAAAGGATGCCTATAGATTACAAGGCAGCAAAAATTTCTTTTATATATAGTAAAATATAATTACCTTGAAATGCTTTTGAGATTTCTCCGTAAGAAGAAACTAACTGTGTGGATGGAATTAAATCTTTTTATTTAAAGTAGGATTTTACAAATGCGGACTTAGAAAGAACATTGAATACCAGCCCATCCGAGCCTTAAACGTTGTGTGGAAGGAGATAAAATCTCATAAATGACGAATCCTTTTAAATCTGTTTTATTGGCAATAAGACATTGCAAAAAATGGATTCTTACGATTTTTAGTATTTATTGTATTTCTTGTTTGACAGGAATTATTATGACACATGCCGGAAATAAATTTGCATTATCTTACCGCGACAAGATAGTTGGCAATGCTATCACTAACGATAATGCGTCAATAAACTATAATAAAGGCAATAAGTTTAAAGCTGCAATCATTGATTTTAGCGGGAATCTGTTTATTAGCGCAATACCGCAAACATTTATGGGACTTGGAGTGATTTTCCCATTCTTCACTTCAGCATATCAAGGCTGGATTGGCGGAATCGTTTCTGTTGACGGGTTACATCAAAGTAGATTCAAGAAAATCAAATCGGCTTTATATTATATCATTGTACTTATTTTACAATTCATACCATATTCATTGACGATAGGCTCAGGGCTTGCACTTGGTATTAAAACTTATAACCTAAATAAAGGTCGAAAATTATTTAAATACCATATAGACAAATCCAGTTTAAAAGATGTTTTGAATATTTACTTATTTGCTATCCCTTTATTTTTCTTTGCATCATGTTTTGAATTTTTAAGTAACTGGAATAATTCTTAGCCCCTGTGTGTGTTCCTTTATTTGACGTTATCCATTTGAAAGTGGATCCGCCGTCTGGTCTCCTGCCCACGGCATAAAGCATTAAATGATGTAGTAAACAAAGTTTTATCTGGATATTTTTATTTTCCTTCAAAAGATTTTTTTCTCCCGCAGTTTTATTTCTTCCCCCTCTTTCAATAAATTTCTTATTTTGTGCAATAACTAATTGCCATGCCTTTAAGCTGGAATGAAATAAAAACCCGCGCTATTGCTTTTACCAACGAATGGAAAGATGAAGTAAGCGAGGATGCAGAAGCTAAATCCTTTTGGGATGATTTTTTTAATGTCTTCGGCATCCGCCGCCGGAGGGTAGCTACTTTTGAACATCATGTAAAACAGCTCAACAATAAAGACGGTTTTATCGATCTTTTCTGGCCGGGAACGTTATAGTTGAACATAAGAGCAAAGGCAAAAGCCTTGACAAAGCCCACAACCAGGTGCTGGATTATTTTCATGGCATCGACGATAAACAACTGCCGCAATATATTCTTGTTTCTGACTTTGCCCGTTTTCGTTTATACGATACCGATAGTAACGACATTCATGAATTTACACTTGATAAACTGGTAGATCATATCGGGCTGTTTGGTTTTATAGCCGGTTATGAAAAAAGAACTTTTCGTGAACAGGACCCGGTGAATATTGAAGCGGCCGCCTTGATGGGCAAGTTGCACGACAAACTGGAATCCATCGGTTACAAAGGCCATGCCGTTGGAATTGTATCTCGTGCGTTTGTTGTTTTGCCTTTTCGCAGATGATTCCAATATTTTTGAACGCGGCATTCTATACGATTATATTGATCAGCGCACCAACGTTGACGGCAGCGACCTTGCCAACCATATTGCCCAATTGTTTGAAGTGCTCAACACGCCGCCGGACAAGCGTTTTACCAATTTGGATGAAAGCCTCGCCGCCTTTCCTTATGTAAATGGAAAATTGTTTGAAGAGCATTTGCCCATTGCCAGTTTCGACGGCGAAATGCGAAAACTGTTGCTGGATTGTTGCGCTTTGGATTGGGGTAAAATTTCTCCCGCTATTTTTGGTTCGTTGTTTCAGAGTGTGATGAACCCCGAAGAAAGAAGAAACCTTGGCGCTCATTATACCAGCGAGAAAAATATTATGAAGGTGATAAAGCCTTTGTTTCTCGACGAGCTGTGGAAAGAATTTGAAAGCGTAAAAAGCAATAGCAACAAACTTAAAAAGCTTCATGAAAAAATAAGCAACCTTCGTTTTCTTGATCCTGCCTGTGGCTGTGGCAACTTTTTGATCATTGCTTACCGCGAGCTGCGTATGCTGGAAATGGAGATCATAAAACTGCTGCTGAAAAACCAAACCGTTACCAGTATTGATCATTATTTTTTGCTGGATGTTGACAGGTTTTACGGAATAGAATATGAAGAGTTTCCGGCGCAGATAGCACAGGTAGCCATGTGGCTGATAGACCACCAGATGAACATGAAAGCCAGCGAAACCTTTGGTGAATATTATGTGCGCCTGCCATTGCGAAAAAGTGCGGTGATAAAACATGGAAACGCTTTACGCATTGACTGGCAAAGCCTGATAGAACCTATGCCCTGGGAAAAAGGAGAACAAAAGTTTAATTATATTTTTGGGAATCCGCCGTTTGTGGGGAAGACTTGGCAAAATGCGGAACAGAAAAAAGATATGGAAATAATTTTCGATGGAGTGAAAGGAGCAGGAGTATTGGATTATGTAGCTGCGTGGTATATATAAGGCAGCACAATATATGCAAAAAGAGCATTTTAGATGGAAGCGGTCATATAAATGAATATAAATACACGTGCGCATTTGTAAGTACTAATTCAATTTCCCAAGGAGAACAAGTTGGTATTTTTGGAATGAATTATTTAATAAATATAAAATCAAAATTCATTTTGCACATAGAACATTTAAATGGGGCAATGAAGCAAAAGGTAATGCGGCTGTACATGTGGTGATTATAGGATTTTCAAATTTTGATTAAATGAGAAAAGATTTTTGAATATGAAGATATTAAAGGTGAACCTCATGAAATAAAAGTTAAAAATATTAATCCATATTTAGTTGAAGGGAAAGATATTTATTATAAACAAGAAATGAACCAATTTGTGATGTTCCAAAATTATCAAGGGAATCAACCAACTGATGGAGGAAATCTTTTACTTATCAGAGGAAGAAAAAAGAATTTACTAAATAAGAGCCACAAGTAAAAATTCATAAAAAAATTTATTAGTGGAAGAGAGTTTATTAATAATATGAAAGATTTTGTTTATGGCTAGTTGAATCAAATCCCTCTGAATTAAAAAAATGCCCAAAGTTTTAGAAGAGAATTAGAAAAAGTAAGAAATTTAGATTAGAAAAGTACAGAAAGAGCAACAGTAAATCGGCAAAAATTCCATGTCTGTTTCAGAGAAACGGACAACAGACTCAGATTATGTAGCTAATTCCTAGAAGTTCTTCGGAAAGAAGAAAATATATTCCAATAGGATTTATGGATAAAGAATACTATTGCAAGTAATAAACTTGTTAATTATTCCAAATGCAACTCTTTATCATTTTGGAATTCTTACATCAGAAATGCATATGGCATGGATAAAATATGTTTGTGGAAGATTAGAAAGTCGATTATAGATATTCAAACGCTATCGTTTACAACAATTTCCCCTGGCCTGAAAATCCAACTGAAAAACAAAAGCAAACAGTAGAAGATGCAGCACAGCATGTTTTGGATGTAAGAGCAAAATTTCCTGAAAGCAGCCTCGCTGATTTGTACGACCCAAACACCATGCCACCGGAATTAGTAAAAGCCCACCAGGCACTTGGATAAAGCCGTTGATCTTTGCTACCGCCCGCAACCTTTTATTAATGAAACAAAGCGGATTGAATTTTTGTTTGAGTTGTATGATAAGTATACGAGTGGGATGTTTGGGGGGAAGGGGAAGAAATTAAAAAGCAAAAAATAAAATATGACTCCAAGAAGCTTATTCAACATTATACTTAAAATTTTTGGAATTTTTAGCATGCGGAGTGGGTTAGGAAATCGAATGGAAGTCAGAAAGCGGGGCGGCAGTAAATCAACAAATAATTGGAATTATTATTTTCAAACGCTAACCTAACTTGTATTTGCGCTACTCTGGAAAAGGGCATTTTTTTTTCATAAACAGTTGTTTAAAAAGAGATAAAATAAATTGCAATGTAAAATCGGGTAGCGTATATTAGCGTAAATACAAACATTGTGTGTTATACAATTTGGACTCTCTCTAAAAATTTAAGGTTGACTAAATAATTTGCTCTCTATGCTTTTTACTTTTTAAAACAGCTAAACTAACTGCAATGCAAACAAAAACGTTGACCACCATGAAATCATCTTTTCGTGCTTCTGGTTGGGCAGCAATAGCCAGTGGTACAATTGGTATCCTTGCCATCGCATCTTTGATTGGGTACCTGATTTTGCGCACTTCCAATACGAGTGACGGTATTCTCATGAATACATTCCATGATGTGGGAGTTAGTATCCAATTTCTACTTTTGATTCCGGTTGTCCTTGCATTTCATAAGATGTCACAACAACGGTTGTCAGGTATAACTCAAACGAGCCTCACGACAGGCATAGTAACGATTTGTTTGGTTGTACTTTGTCTATTGCTGATTTTACCTAAAATCGTGTCAGAGATTTTATATATGCTTCCTCAAGGAATATTCGGTGTATGGCTTATTTTTATTTGCTTTCGCATGAAGGAGATTCTTTCAAAAGGACTTAGAAGATTCGGAATGATTGTTGGACTTGGGCTTACATTGGTGGGATTTTTTTTCGTCGGATATATAATTCTTGTTAGTACAATTCCACTTCGCATACCAGCAGCATCCGTAGAAGAAGCATCTAAAATTCCAATTACTTCGGCAAACAGCTATTTGCATTATTTACTTGACATTGGTTCGTTATTAGGAGTACTTACTCTTCCGTTCTGGACTATTTTAATTGGGTTTAAATTATTTCGTGAAAGAGTTAACCTTAATAATATTTCCAACTAAACAGATGTACAAACGCACAACAAAAGGTTTGGCAATAGGCTGGCTGAAGGAATAACAATCGGCTGTAGTTCGCTATCAGCAATAGTTCCAGCAGACGAACAAATATCGGCTTTTTGTATTTACCTTCGGCTGTAGTTTTTCAATCGGCTGACGTTCGGGCGAAAAGTACATTGAATTCCAGCCCATCGCCAAGCCTCAAACGTTGGTGGCAAGTGTAATGACCAACTCAACAGGCGGACAATTTTCTATTTTGTAACATTTTGCCAGGGTAGCCGTTACACCCGTATTACCAATATCAAAAAGGATGAAATCAAATAAACAAATTGCAAGATTGGCAGGTTTGCTATATTTAATTATTGTAATATTCGGCATAATTTATTTGAGGTATGCTCCCTCTAAACTCATTGTGTATGGTGATGGGTCAGCTACATTTAAGAATATTATTGCCTCTCAACAGTTATTTCGGTTCAGTATTTTGAGCGAAATAATCTGCGGTATATTTTTCCTAATATTGGCGGTTGTTTTGTATAGTCTGCTAAAGGAGGTCAATAAAATCCATACTCTGTTAATGGTGCTATTTGTTGTAGTTAGCGTTTCTATTGGCTTTGTCAATTTGACTAACAAATTCGCTGTACTGAATCTTCTTAGTAAAGTTGATCACCCAGGCTTAGTTAGGATGGAAGACATTCAATCACAGGTTTTGAAATATTTGGACTTCTATGATAACGGAAATTTTCTCGGAGAAATATTTTGGGGGCTTTGGTTATTCCCCTTTGGATATTTAGTTTTTAAATCTGGATTCCTGCCGAAAATTTTAGGCATTTTCCTGATGGCTGGCTGTCTTGGTTATCTGACAGATTTTGTTGGAAATTTTCTCGTTTCTCATTTCAACGAAATGGCCATTGCCAATTATGTTACTTTGCCAGCAAGCATTGGGGAGATTGGAATTTGTCTATGGCTATTGATCATGGGAACAAAAGACAGAAAACAGAGTTTGGCTTTGTCCTAAGGAGACGTGCAGTACAAAGCTAGAAACTACCCCAAATCAGACAACACCTGCCACCAACAAGGGTATTGCCAATAGCAGGTCTGACCTGCATTTCATCAGCTTTTAATTCTTTGTTCATCTTGCGTTCAGGCAGAAGGAATTCTTATCAGCTTTTGTAAGTAACTTCATCTCTAAATTATATAATCATCGGTAGTTCCGGGCAGACGTTCATTGAATAACCTGCCATCGGCAATACCTGCCGTAAGGCGCAATAAACTCTATGAGAAATCTAACTGCACATCTGAAACCGGTATCTTTTTTATTTATATTTCAAATACTTGGTTGTGGTATTAACTCCAACCAAACATTTACAACTACCGAGATAAAATCTAATCAAGTTGATGAAGTGCTATTTATCAAGACAAAAAATTGGGGGTTAACTGGTGACAATCAAATAACTATTATATCACCAACTAATGATATTGATTTTGACAAAAAAGAGACTGAAGATTATTACATCTTCAATGGTCTTGAGCCTTTTTTGTATAGGCAAAGTAACGACAGCTTAATTCTATATTTACGTTCAAAGGTTAAGACTCCTAAAAATTTTAAAACTAAATGGAAAATAATTCAGAACATAGCCGAAAATCCAGAACTCATGCATCTGCATCAGGACAACAGATTCAAAGCCCCCTAAACTGCGCCTTACATCGTATTGGCAATAGCTGGGGCTGACGTGCATTTCATCAACTTTTTATTTGCTATTGCGCTGTAGTTCCGGGCTGAAAATTCTTTGGTGAGCTATGAATCAAAATATCATCTTTTTGTTCGTTTACTGTACTTTTGTTCCGGCTGAAAATTCATTGAATGCCCAGCCAATGCGTGGACGTTGTATGTTATGCCCAAAGACACCATCTTCCAAACCTGGAACATCATCAAATGACACTGCTTAACCCTCAGAACTTAAATTTCTAAAATACTTATGAAGACATTATTTGTTTATTTTTTAATCCTCTCAATCCCTTCATTTGCTGCTGGACAATTATTCCAATTCAAACGAATACGGTTAGATAAAATTGACTCTGTAGAATTAAATCAAAATAGCAAAAAGTTTATCTATGATTATACGATAGGTGTTGCACAAAACTATTTTCCAAAAAGAAAAAAATTTAGAATAGCACAACCTATTGTTTTTAGAAAATCAATTGGAAGTTATTTTTTGGAAACTTCATACTATTTCTCAATTGATGACAGTACTTTAAGGCTAATTGAATATTGGTGGCGGGACACAACTTACTCATTAAACTTTTCTGACACTTTAACAGAAAAAAACAAAATCATAATTTCTAAATTTTTCAATAAAAAGGGGAAAGCACTTCCGGCAAACGAAGACCATGGAGCGAAAACCATTTGGAAAAATAGATTGTATTACGTTCAAGAATTCCCTGTAGCCGACGGAGTAAGAGTATTAATTAGTTGGAGAAAAAAGAAATGAAAACCATAATTATTCAAAGCTCAGTCCCAGAGGCTGTCTCAAAAGGACGGTCTCTTTTTTTATTTTCAAAATAAAAGGGCGAGTTTATTCACATATTGATGTAGATAAATTTTATGCTATGGCGAGGCAATGATTTGAAGGGTAAAGTTGTCTTGTTAATATGAGCAAACGTAAACTATCAGTAGCTTTCAAAGCGTATTCACAAAATCAGGCCATGCTTCTTCCGCCCTCGCTTGACGAACTGATCGGCCCTTCACATCCGGTAAGAGTGGTGAGCCGGGTGTTGGATAAAATTGACATTGATCCGCTGATTAAAAAGTACAAAGGAGGCGGTGCAAGCAGCTTTCATCCCCGCATGCTTCTCAAAGTATTGGTCTATGCCTATATTAATAATACTTATAGCAGTCGCAAGATTGAAGCGGCACTAAAAGAAAACATTCATTACATGTGGCTGAGCGGGATGAACACGCCCGATCATAATACCATTAACCGTTTTAGAAGTGAGCGTTTGAAAGAAGTACTGCGGCAGGTATTTACGCAAGTAGTGCTTTTGCTGGCAGAAGAAGGGTTGTTGAATATCAAAATCCTTTATACAGACGGCACTAAAATAGAGGCCAATGCCAACCGGTACACTTTTGTATGGGGCAAAGCCATCAGGACTTCAAAAGAAAGAATCAAAAAGCAACTGGATGAGTTATGGCAATATGCACAGAATGTTGCCGCCTCGGAATTACCTGACAGAGATCCTACAGATTTTGATAAAATAGATGCTGAAAAAGTAGAACAAACGATCCGAAAAATAGATGAGGCTATTGCGCGATAAACCAGTAAACAAACAAATAAAGCAAAAATTAAATTACGCCAAAAAGAACTGGCCCAACAACTTAAAAAAATATGCTGAACAGGAAAAGATATTAAATGGCAGAAACAGTTACAGCAAAACAGATACGGATGCAAGTTTTATGCGATGAAGGAAGACCACATGCTCAATGGTCAGTTGAAGGCTGCCTATAATTTTCAAATATCCACCAACAATCAATATATTGTAAACTACTCATTGCATGCTACAACAGCTGATACTACTACCTTACAGGAACACACCCAAATTTACAAACAACAATACCACCACCTGCCACAAACCATCACAGCTGATGCGGGTTATGGATCGGAAGAAAATTACCAATACCTGCAACAGAACCATATTGACAATTATGTGAAGTACAATTATTTTGATAAAGAACAGCGCAAAAAGCCTGATGAAAAATATCCCTTCAAAGCAGACAATCTTTTTTACAACAGCCGTGAAGATTTTTATGTGTGTCCGATGGGACAAAGGATGAAAAACATTGGTTCTTATCAGCAAAAAACAAAAACGGGATTTATCCAAACAGTAACAAAATACCGGGCAGCTAACTGCAATGGTTGCCCGTTAAGAGGCGCTTGTCACCAATCAAAAAGCAACAGGGTAATAGAGATCAACCATGCACTAAAAAAATACAAGCAGCAGGTGAAAGAAAACCTTACCAGCGAACAAGGAATTTATCACCGCAAAAAACGGCCTTGTGATGTGGAACCTGTTTTTGGCAATCTTAAAAATAATCATCACTTCAAACGCTTTATGCTTCGCAGCAAACCAAAAGTTGAGGTAGAAGCCGGATTGCTTGCCCTGGCGCACAATCTGAGGAAAAAGATTGCCTGAAAAGGTCAATCCAGCTTCCATTTTTTAGACTTATCGATCCTATCTATCTTCCTAAAAACAACAAAAGAGTAAAATCTTGAATCAAAAAAACCTAATGGGATAAAAATTTTGAAAAGTAGATTATAAAAAAAGGCCGCCTCGATTTTTATTTTGAGACGGCCTCGTTCATTAATAGAACAGTTCACATACGCCGAGTCCTCTGCGAGAGACTCGGCTGAGACAAACAGAGTTGGTAAGGATAGATTAAAGAGTTTATGGTAAGGAAATACAAATGACGGGCAGTCACAGGTCGGGAGACCTGCGCCAGTTTGATAATTATGAGTAATCACATTATCTTATTATAACAACAAAAACTAAAGAAGGAAATATATCAGCAATCATAAGGGATTTTAAAAAATTCACTTCAAAAGAGATTCAAAAGCAATCAAGAAATTCCGGAAAGCAGAAGAGAATGCTTATTGAATGCAATGAGCAAAGAAGCAAAAAGAATAGGAAGAGCTACCTATTATAAACTGTGGAAAGATGATAATCATGCGATAACAATAGATGGAAAAATAGTTGGTATAAAAGAACGGTTGAATTATATACATGATAATCCGGTTAGAAATGGTTTAGCAGATGAGGCCTGGGATTATGTTTACAGTAGCGCCAGGGATTACCAGGGAAAAAAGGGGCTGGTAAATATTGAATTTGCCTGCTAAATGAATGATAGTCCTCGTTTACAAACGAGGACCAGTTATGAGACACTAAATGGAGGGATAACCGGAAGCATCTTACAACATCTACAGTTGCTCTACTGTTTTTTTCATTTTATGCATTTTCGATTCCGCCGAGCCTACAGCGTCCGCAACATAATCCTTTGCGTCATCCTTATAGTCTTTAAAAACTTTACCTAAACGCTTTCTTGTTTTTTCTCCGCTTTGTGGTGCAAACAATATTCCTAATGTAAGTCCCGCTACAAATGCTTTTATAATGTTCTTCATTTTAAATTTAAGTTTTATTTGTAAGGTATGTATTAAGAATCATGCCAGTTTCATGAGGCTGTTCATTGACACACTCTGCGCTGAAGCATAAAACTAAAGTGACAAAAAATCATTTTTTCAGTCCCAGCCGAGTCTCCTGTAAGGGCTCGGCGTACATTAATAGAACAATTCACATACGACAACCAGACTTGGTAAGGATAGTTTAAAGAGGTTATGGTAAGGAAATACAAGTGACGAGCAGTCACAGGGTGGGAGACCTGCGCCAGTTTGAAATAACTATGTAAGAATTGGGATAATTCTATCAAGTGTGCTTGTAATATATTTAATTGACAAATGGCTAAAGAGATGGAACTATAACCCGTTTAGGCACAAGCTTGCCCCTCAACTCGTCCTCGTTTGCAACCGTTATAAACGAAGGCCAGTTGGGAGAAGGCTATGAAATTGATATCATTGAAGAGTAATCACAGCACGCTACGTACACTATAGTGAGACGTTGCTGAGAAAAAGTTCTTAATTTTTGTAACTTTGACACAGTTTATTTTACAGCCTCTTCATTCAATAGAATATGGTAGCATCCAATTGGCTCGTTTTGCAAAATCATTCTGATATTCTACTTTCCACTTGGAGATGGAAGAGGCTCCAATCCCATCAACCCAATGGTTAGTTGTATTTAAACGAATAAATTTACCTCCCCAACTTTCTTCGGTAGGATCTTCGGGATTGTTCATTCCGTATACTGCACTCACAAGGTACATAAAGGAAGGAGAGTCGCCCTCCTTCAGTCCTTTAATACCTATTGCTGCCGGAGGATAAACTGAACCCAATGGCCCATGATTTAAACGAATATTTTTATCGAGCCATACTTGATTTCCAAGTGTATCTTTCGGTCCGCCAAACATACCCATAAAAGTGGTTTTTGAATAAATAATGAACAAATTTGGAAAATTATCCATAAGCCAATCAATAGTGCTATCCTGATGCGCAATCTGATAAATTCGCATCTTACTCAAAAAAAGTTTTAGTTCTTCAGGACTACGAGTATGCTGCACTTTCCATATAGCTTGCGCAATGTTACTGCAATCACCCCAAACACAAAACCATATTGGTCTTACATCCGGGTTATCAACTATTTTAATAATCCTCTCTGAAGCTTCATTGTCTTTCCCTTCACCAATGTTATTGCTTACTGACTTCCCCCATGTACCCGACATACCTTGAAAAGTTACAGATCGTAAATAATCCGCAGTGGGATAATTTGCATCATGTTTTCTTAGGTTTTCATCCACTTGATCATACAAATCTATAATGTCAAGAATATTTTGCTTATTGGCTACATTGGCAAAAGTGCCTGAGGAAGCTATTAACTCTTCCACCTTGAAATCATTGGTGTATAAAAGAAAACGAATCATTGATTGTATGTCATCAGGATCGCTTGTATGGTCTGGTGCACAATTACTCATGCAAACATCCAGGGGTGGAAAGTCAGATGATATGACAATTCTGATTTGTGACAATGCGTATTCTGAAGAAATTAATCCAATGGAAACTAATAAAACCAATTTTAATATTTTCATTTCAGGTAGTAAAGAT
Source organism: uncultured Chitinophagaceae bacterium (assembly GCA_963811285.1). Classification (GTDB taxonomy): domain Bacteria; phylum Bacteroidota; class Bacteroidia; order Chitinophagales; family Chitinophagaceae; genus Ginsengibacter. The sequence continues at coordinate 146,967 of CAWEQV010000006.1, forward strand.
TTAAAAAATGAAGCAGAACAACTTTTAATTTGCCGCTTACCCTAAAGGTTTTCTTCAGCGCTAAAATTAGGTTTTTCTGCCAATGGACCAAAGACCTATAAGGATTTCGAAAACCTTATAGGTCTGAATCATTACATATCCCCTCAACCAGTCCTCGTTTAAAGCATTAAAGGATGTAGTAAACAAACTTTTATTTGGATATTTTAATTTCCCTTCGCAAGAATTTTTTCGCAGTCCCAGCCGAGTCTCCTGAAAGGGACTCGGCGCACATTAATAGAATAGTTCACATACGCCGGGTCCTCTGCGAGAGACCCGGCTGAGACAAAAAACGAAGTGCATTGGTAAAAGCCCTTTCAAAACGATAGCAGTCACAGTTGACAAAGAGCTATTTGAAAAGATAGAGCAGGAGCATCGGTTAAAACATCAAAATCAAAGTGTTTGAAAGCTTTGAAGTAGTTGCAGTATTCAGAATTAAATTTGCAAACCACGAAACAGAAGAATACGGAACTATATAATAAAAATAACTATATTACATTTCCATAATCAAACAAAACAAAACAAAACATGAAACTTATACTTACTCTTTGCCTGCTTTTAATATCTGTATTTAGTTACAGCCAAACCAACAACGATTCAGTCGCCATTGTAAAACTTTTAGACAAGGCAGCAGTTACTTTCAGGTCAGGCGATGCAAAAGCGTATGCAGATTGCTGGCATGTACAACCCTATAGTGTTATGCTCGTTTCCTCTGCAGATGGCAAAGCATTATCCAGACCTGCACAGGCACTCGCACAACCATCTTCATCTATGGGCCAGGGAGGTTTTGCTATAGCTACGAATTACAGGATGGGCATATACGGTGATAATGGCTGGGCAAGCTTTGATGAGATATCAACTGCTAAAGACGGAACAAAAACTTATTCCTATGAAATGTGGATGGTTGAAAAAATTGATGGTGAATGGAAGTTGGTTGCCGCATCACTGCATTTCTATAAAAAACCATAGCATACCTCTTGTTTTTCCAACTAGTCCTCGTTTGCAACGAGGACGGCTCCAAATCGTTTAGTATTTATCATGCCATGAGTGGGTTAGAAAATTGAATGGGAGTTATCGTTATAAACGAAGGCCATTTGGAAGAAAGCGGTTGGTAGTAAATCAACAAATAATTGGTATTATTATTTTCAAATGCTACCCTAACATGTATTTGCGCTACTCCGGAAAAGACGCGCTTTTTTTCATAATCAGTTTTTTAAAAAGAGATAAAATAAATTGCAATGTAAAATCGGGTAGCGTATATTAGCATAAATACAAACGTTGTAAGTCACCCTAAACGACATTTTACACATATTTAAACATTCATAACTTTGCTGACCGAATAGTTAATTCTTTCAATCTATTATTATTCATGTTTGACATTTTCCGAAAATATTTAGAAGATAAAATTACTTTAACGAACGAAGATTATGAGTTGATTGAATCGGTTTCGTTATTTAAAAAATTGCGAAAACGGCAATACCTTTTACAGGCGGGAGATATTTCCCGCTTTCATGCTTTTGTATGCAAAGGTTTTCTGCGATATTATTATGTGGACGAAAAGGGCCAGGAACACATAATACAGTTTGCGCCCGAAAATTATTGGACCGGCGACTTCGAAAGTATGAACTACGGATTGCCTTCAAAATATGATATCGATGCCATTGAAGAAAGCGAAATCCTGTTGTTAAAGAAAGAAGATTTTGAAATGATTCGCAAAACTATTCCAGCCTTCAATGATTTTGTAAATGAATCACTAAAAAAAAATGCTGTGGTTTTGCAGGAGCGTATCCATGTCAACATATCTCTATCTGCTGAAGAAAAATACAGCAACTTTATTTCAAAATATCCTTCCATCAGCAATCGTGTACCGCTGCACATGATTGCATCCTACCTTGGTTTATCTGCTGAAACTTTAAGCAGGGTAAGAAGCCAATCTACAAAAAAGTAATTTGATTTCTATTAACTACTCTTGACAAATGTCATGAGTTTTTTCCTTCAATTGTCATTGGAGAAGGGTGCTTCATGCCTGCATCTTTGCACCATTAAAAAATCAAAAAATTAATTTTTTAAAACAATTATTTTAACAAGTAAAATCAAAAAAATGAAAAAGATTTTAATGAGTGCCATTGCGATTTCCCTGATGGCAGGAGCGACATCCAAAGTGATGGCTCAGGAAGGGTTCAGTTTGAATTTAAAAGCAACTCCCCTGTTTAGTTTTTTACAGAACAGCAATGATAACAATAACAGTGCTGTTAAAAAGAAGGCAACCTTCAATGCCAATTTCGGCTTAGGCACCAGCTACAATTTTTCGGAAAATGATGGAATCGGCCTGGACGTATTATATGCTCTTCAAGGACAGAAAACCGAAGTCGCAGGATTGGAAAGCAACCAAGAGCTTGAGTATTTAAAGATACCGGTGTATTTTTCCTATAATACCGATGCTTCGAAAGTTGTTTCTTTCTATGGGAAGATAGGCCCCCAGATCAGTTTCCTGACCAATGCGAAAATAAAAGTCGGCAAAAATGATAACTTTACTAAAAATAAAGACAAGTTCGAAGACGTGGTCTTCGGCGGAATGTCAATTGCCGGAGTTCAGTTTAAACTCAGTCAGGACATCTATTTACAAACCGGATTGTATTTTGACTATGACTTTACCAATGCCGAGAATAAAGATTATCCGGGGTTTACTGCCGGCAGAGCAAACACTTACAACATGAATGCAGGTCTGCAGGTAGAATTGAAATATAGTTTATAGTTTTAGGTAAGAAGCAGGAGAGGGTCGTCCATATTTAAAATGAGGCGGCCCTTTTTAGTGCGTCAGGCATGTATATCAGCTATAGGGTGCAAGTCCCGAATACGCTTTACAGTAGGGAGTATTAGCCAAGAGCAAGGGTGTCCACTGCGAGGTGGAATCTGAAGGAAGCTGGCGGCAAACATTTGGGCCTACGAACAGAAATTGCATATAAGGCAGGGTACTGTGGGTGATGCTGCTAAACAAACAAAAGCCCAATACTGTACAGAACAGTACCATGTAAATGCAGAGGCTACATGAATGGAAAGCGGATATACTTACCCTGAGAGGTCCGATAAAATCGGGAAGTCAGCAGAGGTCATAGTAATCCGGAAACGAGCTGCACCCCTGAATGGGCAACTGCGGAGGTCTCACGCAAGGACGAAGGGCTGAATGTTAGAAAGGAGGGAGAAATTAGAAGGTTTATGGCAAAAGCTTTGAGCAACCGAAACACTTTAGAGAACTACTCACGCGAGGATAAGCCGGAAGCTAAAAGTAAAACGTGAGAGGAGTTGAGCTAAGTCATGCATCCGATAAGGACTACCCCCGGTAGGAAGTTTTTTTTTAGTAATATGCTTGAAGAAATATTAGACATCCGAAACGTTACCAAAGCCTTGAAGCAGGTAACTGCCAACAAGGGAGCCGGAGGTATAGATGGTATGCAGACCGATGAACTTCGAGACTACCTGAACGCTAACTGGCAAACGCTAAGGAAGGATATCTTAGAAGGCAATTACAAGCCGCAGGCTGTGCGCAAGGTAGAGATACCAAAAGCACAGGGCGGGTCAAGAATGTTAGGAATACCCACAGTAGTTGACAGGTTGTTGCAACAAGCCATTGCCCAATGGTTAAGCCAGAAGTATGAAGAAGAATTTTCCCAATACAGTTATGGGTTTAGAGAAGGTCGCAATGCACATCAGGCGGTGCTGCAGGCGCAATCAAATTTAAACGAAGGATATGAATGGGTGATAGAACTGGATTTGGAAAAGTTTTTCGACAAGGTACATCACGACCGGCTGATGAGTACGCTGGCAAAGAAGATAACAGATAAGCGAACGTTAAAGCTTATACGCAGTTATCTCAGCAGCGGTATCATGGAAGGCGGTGCGACAAGCGCCCGCACGGAAGGCACACCACAGGGCAGCGCTGAGCCCGTTGTTATCAAACATTGTTTTAGACGAACTGGACAAAGAGCTACTGGCAAGAAGCCATCGATTTGTACGGTATGCCGATGATTGCAGTATCTATGTAAAGAGTGAGAAATCGGCGCGACGGGTTATGGAGACAATCATAAAGTTCATAGAAGGCAAATTAAAACTGAAAGTAAATCGTACAAAAAGCAAAGTAAGCAAACCGACAGAAAGTTCGCTGTTAGGATTTTCATTTTACAAAAAGGAGAACAGATGGGAGACACGCATTTCTCCCAGGTGATTAGTAAGAATAAAGGAAAAGATGAAGGAGAAAACCAAGCGTAGCGACCCATCATCAGCGGAAGAAAAGATAAAGAAAATGGAAGCAATAATCAGGGGTTGGGTAAATTATTTTGCGATAGCCAAAGCCAAAAGTAAGATGGAAGAACTGGACAAATTAGTACGGACAAGACTAAGAATAGGTATATGGAAACAATGGAAAAAGTCCAAGACAAAACGGATACAGTTAATAAAATTGGGCATTCCAAAACAGAAGGCTTACGAGTGGAGCAACAGCCGCAAAGGACTTTGCAGAGTAGCTCATAGTCCGGTACTCAGTCGTGCTCTGAACAACGAATACTTTACACGGTTAAAGTACATCGGGTTTACTAACTATTACTATTGGAAAACGGAACATCAGAGGAAACTTTTCTAACAAACCGCCGTATACCGAACGGTACGTACGGTGGTGTGAGAGGACAGGTAGTCAGTTAATGACTACCTTCCTACTCGATTTGGATATTTTGCCCAGCTTCGTCTCAATGACAATTTCTATAACCTTCCGTTGAAGTTTAGAATGTCCCACTTCATAAAAATATCAGGAGAACCTGTTTTAGTACGCGGATTTTAAAATGCCCAAAACTCGCTAGATTAACGGATAGAACTATTTACAACTAAACATAGCTATTTTATCCGTTTACAACTGCCAACCAAGACTCTGAGTTGATTGAATCGGTTTGCAAAACTAGTTCGCCGTCTTCAATGATTTTGTAAATGAATCACTTAAAAAAAATGCTGTGGTTTTGCAGGAGCGTATCCATGTCAACATATCTCTATCTGCTGAAGAAAAATATAGCGACTTTATTTCAAAATATCCTTCCATCAGCAATCGTGTGCCGCTGCACATGATTGCATCTTACCTCGGTTTATCTACTGAAACTTTAAGCAGGGTAAGAAGCCAATCCACAAAAAAATAATTGGATTTTTATTGATTACTCTTGACAAATGTCAAGGGTTTTTTCCTTCAAATGTCATTGGAGAAGGGTACTTCATGCCTCCATCTTTGCATCATTAAATAATCATAAAACAATAAAAAAATGAAAACAACAAAATGGTTACTCGACCCCGCACACAGTGAATTGACTTTCAAAATTAAACATCTTATGATCAGCAACGTTTCCGGGGCATTCAAGGATTTTAGCGCAAAGGTGGAAACAGAAGGAACGGATTTCAGTAAGGCGAATATTAATCTCACAGCCGAAATGAATTCTATTTCTACCAATAATGAACAACGGGATGCCCACTTGCGCAATTCAGATTTTTTTGAAGTGGAAAAATTCCCTCAGATGAAGTTTACATCCACAGGAATTGAGCAAACAGACGACGAATCGTTCAACCTGTATGGAAATCTAACGATGAAAGACGTTACAAAACCGGTAAAGCTCACTATGGAGTTTAATGGAATAATGAAGGATCCATACGGACAAGAAAAAGCAGGTTTTGTGGTAAGCGGAAAAATTAAACGCAGCGATTGGGGAATCAACCTAAATGTCGCACTGGAAACCGGCGGATTAATGCTCGGAGAAGAGGTAAGGATCCAAAGCGAGGTACAATTTATAAGACAGGAAATCAATGTGCCGGTAGAAGTATAGAATCCGCAATTGGAAACTTGAAGGAGTGAATTACAACTTAAAAAAGTAAGGAAGTGACTAAGAATAAATAACAATAATTAAATTAAATAATACAAAATGAAAAAGACAATAGGAATTATCGGAGCAGGCAATATAGGTAAAACAATTGCTGCACACTTGCTGAAAAACGGCTACGCTGTTAACATCAGTAACAGCAAACTGCCTGAGTCATTAAAGGAAACGGTTGCGCTATTAGGAAAAGGAGCAACAGCGGTTACTGCTGCTGAAGCCGCCAAAGCAGACATTGTAATTTTAGCCATTCCCTGGCTTCAGGCTAAAACATTAACCAACCTTACCGATTGGAAAAACAAAATTGTAATTGACGCTTCCAATCATTACATAAGTCCGGATTTTCAAATGGCAGATTTGGGAAACCGTGCTTCAAGCGAAATTACACAGGAGCATCTTCCGGGCTCACGTGTGGTAAAAGCTTTCAACACGCTTTACTTTAAAATATTAGCCGGAAATCCGGTTGAAGCAAATGGGCATCGTGTGCTTTTTATTTCGGGAGATGACAATGAAGCCAAAGAACAGGTTAGTGAAATGATTAAAAACATTGGTTTTGCACCCGTTGACCTCGGTTCTTTATCTGCCGGTAAACTACAACAGGCAAAAGGTGCTTTAGCACTTCAAAATTTTATAAAACTATAATTCTAAAACAACTAAAAATAAGCAAAATGAAAAAGAATAAAATTATCTACTGGACGTCAACAGGTATCCTTGGAGCTATGATGCTTTTTAGTGCCTACGGTTATTTAACGATTGAAGAAATGAAGGCTGGTTTTGTGCATCTTGGGTTCCCGGCTTACTTCAGAATAGAACTGGCTACTGCAAAGTTTATTGGCACATTGGCTTTGCTGATTCCTTTTATTCCGAAGCGGATAAAAGATGCGGCTTATGTAGGGTTTGCAATTACATTTATTTCAGCATTTATAGCTCACACCTCCAGCGGTGACCCTTTATCAGTCGCCATAATGCCAATAATATTTCTGGGTATCCTTGTAGTGTCATTTATTTATAGCAATAAATATGTAGCTATTAGAAATGTCAGTAGTTATAATTCCTCTAAAGAAATCTTTAGTTTTAAATAAAGAAGCAATGAATACAAAAACTCAAAGAAAAATAAAAAGAACCTGGAAAGTTCAACTAAATAAGAACAGTGAGATACATACTTCGGGTTTAATATTACCGTCTGGAAATTTAGCCTCTGTGGGTGTACCTTTATTTGACGTTATCCATTTGAAAGTGGATCCGCCCTCTTGGTCTACTGACCAATGGCATAAAGCATTAAAGGATGTAGTAAACAAAGGTTTATTTGATATTTTAATTTCCCTCAAACTCGTATTTTCAAAATGCTAACCTAGTGTGTATTTGCGCTACTTCGGAAAAGGGGCGTTTTTTTCATAAACATTTGTTTAAAAAAAGATTGGACTTCTTCTTCTTTAAATTATTACATCGCTTTCAACACAACTGATTACTGAATAAGAAATAGAGCTGAGTATGGGTCAATTTTAATCTCATATACCGTTACTCTTTTCTAACAACTTAGTAACTCTTGAAATGGATTGTATATTATACCTTCGTCACAATTAAAGCTAATGAGTAACTATAAATTATTTGCTTGTATTTATTTACAGTCTTTAACATTAAGCCGGCATCAGCACAACAATTCAGTGCCAGCAAGCTATTGTACGGCGTAGCTTACTATGATGAGAGGTCGAACTAATATTCATAAAATGATATTAATAGAATTTGCCCCATGTTAGTCCGGAGAGTTTTAAGGCATAGCTTCTCACTTTTGAACGTTGACTATGTAAAACTAAATAGTAATTGGAATTATCGAAGCGTGATCAGTCCTTATCATCGCATATATTACATTGACGATGGAGAAGGAGAATTGTCTGATTCGGAAAAAAAATTCAAATTAGAAGCGGGATATCTTTACATTATCCCAAGTTACACATTATGTGATTTAATGTGTACCAATTTTTTAAGTCAATACTTTGTCCAGTTTTTTGAAGAATCACTCGATGGAGAATCCTTGTTTCCCGCAAACCCATCCATATTAAAAGTGAAAGCAAATGAAGTTGATGTTATCAATTTTAGGCGATTAATCGAAATAAATCCCGGCAGAGGGATTAACCGCTCCGATAACCCTCAGGTATATGAAAAGCACATTTATTATAACGAATATCAGCAATTAAATAATCATCAAAGTTTATCTGTTTTCCTGGAAACGCAGGGAATTCTATTGCAATTTCTATCGCGATTCACATTACCTGAAATATTTGAAAAAAAAGGTCAACAGTTTATTCCTGAAAAAATTCTGGATGCAATGCGATTTGTACAAGCTAATCTGCATTTACCTTTAACGGTTACATCATTAGCAGAAAGGGCAAATCAAAATGCCGAATACTTTTCGAGGACGTTCGAGGCACATACCGGAACCCGGCCACTTGCCTACATTACACAAAAAAGAGTTGAGCGTGCTCAGCATATGATAGGAGCAAGCAGGCTCCCTTATGAATCGATAGCTGAATTAACCGGTTTTAAAAGTTTATCAAACTTTTCGAGAACATTCAAAAAAGTTACCGGACTTTCGCCAAGCGCTTACAAACATCGTATAACCAGTTCGTACTCCGATTAAATAACCAATTATGAACATTAGTCGCGTTTAGTGCAAAAAATAGTCTTTTTCTGTAAAGTTTTTGGTTTAACGAAAGTTTAATTTTGATTAAGACTAAAGCCTAAATATCTTAAAACCAATTATTATAAAGATCAAAAATGAAAAAATTATTTTACTTGTTTATCCTGATAAGTTTATCAGTTGTGGTGCATGCGCAAAGTGGGCGGTCGGTTTTGGATTTTGATCAAAACTGGACCTTTAACCTGGGCGACGTAACAAACGGCCAAAACACTGATTTTAATGATGCCCGCTGGCGAAAATTAAATTTACCTCATGACTGGAGCATTGAAGGTAAATTCAGCAAGGATAACCCGGCCACTGTGGAAGGCGGCGCTTTGCCAGCAGGTATAGGCTGGTACCGTAAAACCTTTACCATTCCGCAAACTGATAAAGGCAAATTGATCTATATTGCTTTTGATGGTGTTTATCAAAAAAGCGATGTGTGGATAAACGGCCATCATTTAGGTTATAGGCCAAACGGATATATCAGTTTCAGATATGAACTTACGCCGTATTTAAATTATGGCGGTAAAAAAAATGTGATAGCTGTAAAGGTTGATAATTCTTTACAGCCAAATTCACGCTGGTATTCCGGTTCGGGCATTTACCGCAATGTTTGGCTAATAAGCACCAACAAAATTGCCGTTAACCAGTGGGGTACTTTTGTAACCACATCAAATGTAAGCGCCAGCCATGCCGATGTTAACCTGGGCGTAAGCATAAAAAATGCGGCGGGCAATACTAAATTGGCCACTGTTGTCAGCAGCATTTATGCCAATGGTAAAGTAGTAGCAAGCAAAACTCTTAAAGGCGTTAGTTTAAAGGATACGGTAACTACTGTGAGCCAAAATTTTGACGTTAACCACCCGGTATTATGGTCAGTTAACAAACCATTTCTTTATAAAGTACAAACTAAAATATTGGTGAATAATGTGGTGGTTGATCAGTATGAAACACCGCTGGGTATCCGTTATTTCAATTTTGATGCGGATAAAGGCTTCAGCCTGAACGGTGTTTACATGAAAATAAACGGCGTTTGCCTACACCATGATCTTGGCGCGCTGGGCACGGCATTTAATGTGCACGCGCTGGAAAGGGAGTTTAAAATATTAAAGGAAATGGGCGTAAATGCTATTCGCACCTCGCACAACCCACCTGCACCAGAGTTTTTAGACCTTGCAGACCGCATGGGCTTTATTATTATGGACGAAGCATTCGATGTATGGCAGATTCATAAAAGGCCTAAGTTTGACTCTCATCTTTTCTTTAATGAATGGCACAAACGCGATCTGACAGATCAGGTACTGCGCGACAGGAACCACCCTTCGGTGATGATATGGAGCATCGGTAATGAAATACCCGAGCAAAGAGATACCAGCGCGGCACGTATAGCCCTCGAGCTTAGCGGCATCATCCATGAACTGGATACCACAAGGCCGATCACTACAGCCAATAGCGAACCCGGCCCTGGCAATAAAATTGTTGAATCGGGCGCTGTTGACCTGATAGGTTACAATTACCATAATAATGAACTTGCCAATTTCCAGAAGGACTATCCCGGTAAAAAATTCATTGGTACCGAAACTGTTTCGGCGCTGGAAAGCCGCGGTGTTTACAATACTTCGCCCGATACCATTCAGCGGTGGCCGGGAGGCATGGTCGTTAATGGCAAAAGGGTGAGAAGGCCCATGAATGCCGATAATACCGTTAACGCTTATGATAATATTTCGGCACCCTGGGGTTTTACCCACGAGGAAACGTTGAAAATATATAAAAAATATGCTTTTCTATCCGGCCAGTTCGTCTGGACCGGGTTTGATTATATTGGCGAACCATGGCCTTACCAATGGCCATCCCGCAGTTCATACTTCGGGATAGTAGATCTGGCTGGCTTCCCTAAGGATGTTTATTATTTGTACCAGAGCGAATGGACCAATAAAACAGTGCTCCACATATTACCACACTGGAACTGGGAAGCTGGTAAAGTAGTTGATGTTTGGGTCTATTACAGTAATGCCGATGAGGTTGAACTGTTTTTGAACGGCAAATCATTAGGTACAAAATCAAAACAGGGCGACAGCCTGCACGTTGCCTGGAAAGTAAACTATGAGCCGGGTACCTTAAAGGCCGTATCGCGCAAAAATGGCAAAGTTGTGAAAACTACCGAAGTTAAAACCGCGGGCGCGCCAGCCAGGATAGAATTAAGTGCCGACAGGAGCGTCATACGTTCGAACGACAATGATCTTTCTTTTATCACCGTTAAAATTGTAGATAAGAATGGCGTAATGGTGCCTAATGCTGATAATGATGTCAAATTCAAACTATCAGGAGCCGATAGCTTCCTGGCAGGTGTTGATAATGGAAGCCAAACCAGCCACGAATCGTTCAAAGCAGATCATCGTAAAGCGTTCAATGGTTTGGCCCTGGCAATTATTGGCGCTAAAAATAAACCGGGCATAGTAACAATAACAGCCACATCCGATGGCTTAGCTTCTGCATCATTGCCAATTACTATTAAATAAACCAATTTTAGCCTCTGTCGGTGTTCGCTTTCTTGAATCCATTTGAAAGTCGATCCGCTCCGGTCTCCTAAGCAGCGGCTAAAGCATTAAAGGATGTAGTAAACAAAGTTTTATTTGTTTTTTAATTTCCCTGAAATAGTCCTCACTTGCAACGGTTATAAATGAAGGCCATTTGGAAGAAAGCGGAGCGGTAGTAAATCAACAAATAATTGGAATTATTCTTTTCAAATGCTAACCTAAGAGGCATTTGCGCTACTCCGGAAAAGGCGCAGTTTTTAATAAACAGTTGTTTAAAAAGAGATAGAATAAATTCCAATGTAAAATCAGATTGGTATATTAGCGTAAAGACAAACGTTAGCGAGGATTGTAAAACGACAGTTCAGACAATAAAACAGTAAGACTAAAATATGAGTAAAATAATTTTCGATAGTGGAATATCTCTTGATGGCTTTTTTGCAGGAGATAACAGAAGTCCTCAAAATCCTATGGGTGGAGTTTCAGGACAAATTCACTCGTGGATGTTTAATCAAAAGGCTTTCTGGGAATACTTAGGATTCGAAGGAGGCAAAGAAGATGGACCTGATGGGAAATTTATTAGAGAGACAATTGAACGAACAGGTGCTTTCATTATGGGAAAACGCATGTTTGAGGAAGGCGAAGCCAGTTGGCCAAATGACCTTTACAAAGCAGACGTATATGTATTAACACACGAAAAGCGAGAACCGTGGGTTCAGGAAGGAACGACAACTTTTTACTTTATAAATGACGGAATAGAAAGTGCCTTGGATAAAGCAAGACAATCGGCAAAAGGAAAAGACATAAGAATACAAGGTGGTGCAAACACTATTCAACAATTTCTAAATGCAGGACTTGTGGACGAATTTTTTATTCACATTTCACCCGTTTTTTTAAGAAGCGGTATCCGGCTTTTTGATGGTATTGACAAAGATAAATACGACATAGAAATTGAAGAAGTAATACCGTCAAACCTGACAACTCATTTAAGATATAAACTCACAAAAAAATAGAAATAACGATTGCTGACACCTGAAGAAAAAGTCTGAACCACTGATTGGGCAGATTACCTGATTCCCCTGGAGTTTCCCTCGGCGAACTATTAAAATTTAGCATAAGTCCCAACTGCCGCAGGTCATGACCTGTGACTATGCGTTGCTTAACCTAAAGTATTTCAACAAAAAATCACTTTTCCACAATTTTTATAGTTTTACGAAGCAATGATTTTGGCTGATAAAATGAGGTGTCCTTTACTACTTCAAACACTTGCTTAAGCAGTCTGTTACATACTAAAACCAGTAAACTAATTTTTATTTGGTATTTTTATTTTATCAAAATTCAATGGTGGATAAAAGGACAATAATGAAAATGAAAAATATTATCGTCTTACTGATCGTGCTGCAAACTTCATTTTTTTTTACCGTTGAAGGCGCAAATCAAAAAGAGTTTCTTACTTAGTGGCTCAGTATCTGGAAAGTCTTCAGGAGAAATTTATTTGCGGTATAGAGCAAATAATAAAACGATAACCGATTCTACACAAGTCAGGAATGGAAAATTTACTTTCTCCGGTTTACTTGATGAACCAACAATTGCAGAACTATCTGATAATATCAAAATACCCGCACCGAAATATAAAAATCTTTATTCAGATTTTTATATCGAGCCATCAAAGATGAATGTTTCTTTATCAAATAATGACTTCTCAAAAGCCAGGCTGACAGGTAGTAAATCAAATAATGATTATCAAACTCTAAATCATTTTTTAAGTCCCGTTCTAAACAAAATATCTGGTTTTGAAAACAGGCAAAAGCAAACGGCCTCCCGCAAAAATCGGTTGCAGATTCCATTACCTATTATAATAAAAAGGAAAAAGATATCTTATTAACGTTTATTCATAACCACCGAAATTCTTTTATTGCAGTAAAGGCTGTACAAAGATTCTAACTAGCGTACGCGTCTCGCTCGTGCATACTAATTGCAACAATCGAAATTGAGGCTTAAGGGTGGTTCGTAGACACGAACCATGGCGTGGGCATAAAGGATACTTGCAAAAAACTTTAAATAACATTATATTTGAAATAATATTGTAGACCAAAGAAATCCTCAAAAGAAAAGTACATACAGAAACTGCAGAGGTACATTTTATATTCTTGTGTACCTGAAGAATAGGTAGTGCATTAATAATTTTGATAAGGAAATTTAATGACTTGGCCTTTCTTTTAATGATTTTAGACGCTAAAAATACAATTCGGGTAAGAAAAATTGCAAAGGCAATTATAGAAAAAGGTTACAAAAAATTATCTATAATAAATGGCTTTAGTAAATTTCACTTTTCTAAAATCAAAGAGAGCAAACTGTATTTCAAGCAGGCTTTTTCTGATTGCAGCTACTGTCCTAACAATTTCTATCGCCAGTGCACAGGATGTGAGTAATATCAATCTGAAAAAACCGGTGCAATTTCATGGGAACATGAATGTTCAGTTTCAATATTACAAAGCCAGCGGCATTAGCCCGAGAGAGAAAGAATTTAGCTGGCTGATAAATGGCAATCCTGTACTTACAGTTTTAGGCGTTCAGATTCCTTTTTCATTTGTACTTTCTAATTTCGAAAACAAGTTTTATCAGCCCTTCAATCAGTTTGGCATCAGCCCATATTATAAATGGGTGAAGTTACATTTAGGATACCAGAATATTACTTACTCGCCTTATACGCTGGCTGGCCACCGTATGCTGGGTGCAGGCTTTGACCTGACACCCAAAAAATTTCGTATTGGTTTTATGTATGGGCAATTAAGAAGATCAACTTCTATCGATTCCAGCATGAATGCTAATCCTCTGTATATAAGACCTGTGCCTACTTATAAGCGAATCGGGCTCGCCGCAAAACTTGGCTATGGCACTTCTAAAAATTATGTAGACCTCATTTATTTTAAAGGATGGGATAAAGAAAAATCATTATCCGCCAAATTAAAAGATTCTATACAACCTGCAGAAAATACAACCATAGGAATATCTTCAAAAATAACTTTTGCTAAAAATTTTTACTGGAAGGCGGATGTGGGTTTAAGTGCATACACTATAAACAGAGATGATGGAAAAGGTACTTCAGGTATTACAAAAAATTGGGTGGGTAATATCATGAAGGCTTTTGTGACGGACAAAATTTCCACAAGTTATTATTTTGCGGGTGAAACAAGATTGGGATACCAACTTCCTAAATGGGGCGCCCAACTATTATATAAAAGAATAGATCCCGGTTATCAATCAATGGGAGCTTATTTTTTTCAGAATGATTTGCAGGAAATAAGCCTGGCCAATAACTTCAGACTTGATAGCGGAAAATTGAATATCAATACCAGCATAGGTTTTCAAGGTGATAATCTAAAAAAACAAAAAACCTCTACTTCAAAAAGATTTATTGGCAGCGCCAATATCAATTACACTCCCACTACTAAATTTGGAATAAGTTTTAATTACAACAATTATGGCATCACCAATAATCCATTGCAATTGTCTCCGGGCAATGAATTATTTAAACAGGTAAACAACAGTTTTATGTTGATGCCATTCTTCACATGGATAAATGAAAAAACAATTAAGAACCTGAATATTGTTGGAACTTACCAATCGTTAAGCACACCGCAAAGCAGCTTGGGTGCTGTTCCCGATTTGAATACTTATTCCTTTACCACAACTTACAACTATACCTGGATACAAAAAGGAACTAATGCAAATGGTTCATTGAATTACATCAATTCAAAAACTGCACAGGGGGATATTGGTTCTTATGGCGGTTCTCTTGGAGGAATGGTGCCTTTGGCGAAAAAGAAAGTAATGATAAATGCTTCGGCAACTTATCTGAACAATACCTTTAAAAGCCAATCTAACGGATACACGATAAGAGGAACACTTGGAGTTACAGTGCCGATAGGAATTCATCATAATTTTCAATTGCTGGGGAATTATTTGAACAACCAATCAAAAAATACGGCAGTAATACAAAACTTTAATGAAATGACTGTTCAGTTTATATACGGTTTAAACTTTTAAAAATGGCGGTATGAAAAATAAATTTACAGAATCGCTGAAAATAACCTTACCAAGGTTAGGATTTATTGGATTGCTGGTGATATTGCTTTCAGGAAATTTATTTGCCCAGAATATTGCTGCTGTTAACCTGGTGGTGAAACCTCCTTACTCCTCAAAATATAGCATTTACGAGAACCTCGCCAATCATGCTATTATTACAATAGTTGGAGGTGCTGAGCCTATAAGAGCTATAATTTATGGTACACTAACGAATAACCAAACTGATCTGCGCATTCAAACAAGGCAGGGTTATATGGGAGGAAGTTTTCAATTAGGAGCCGGTGAGACAAAGGTCTTGATCAACGATATGCAGTCTATGCAATTTTTAGGAAGAAACAATGTGGACCATTCGGCTATTTCTGAAGAAAGATGGGCAAACATATTGCAAACAGACCAGCTTCCTGAAGGCCAATGGCAACTATGCATACAGGTTTACTTGGTAAGTTCCAATGGACAAATAGGCAACCAGATTGGCAGTGCGTGTTTTTCATTTAGTATTAGCAATGCCAGTGCGCCAATAATTACTTCCCCATATGACGGGCAGGTTTTGAATCCCCTTCAGCCTAATACGGTTTTTTCCTGGACGCCTCCTGTTGGCAATACTATTGGAGCGCAAGTAGTTTATGATCTCTATGTTGTAAAAGTGCTTGCAGGTCAAAATCCGAATGAAGCTATGAATGCCGCAATAAATTACAAGGCGAATAATCCACTTATTAAAACGAATCTTTCCGGTAACCAATATGTAACCCAACCTTTTGATTTGAAGTTAGATACAGGGGCTACTTATGCTGTTCAGGTAGTGGCAAGGGACTTAAGCAGGCAGGTAGCTTTTCAAAATAACGGAAGAAGTGAGGTAGTAACTTTCCTTTATGGTAAAAAAACAGTGATACAGAATGTTATCATAAAACCTATAGAAAAAAAGAAATCGGGCGGCACAGGTTTTAGTATTACTAACACGGACCCTGTTCCTTACAGCCAGGTAAAAGGAAAATTGTATTATAAATTTAAAGACGCTGATAATAATAAAAATGTAAATAACCAAACCCAAGAGAAACCTGATATAAAGCTTGGCAGCGCGATGGGAAATGGTGGAGGTGATGGCCTTACTTATAATAAAGAGTTTATTAGTTTATCAGATGCCAAACCTCTTGCTAAAGTGAAGGTAAGCCTGGTACTTGCTTATGTATTTACCGGAACTATAAATGGTAAAAATTATTCTGCTGATCCTTTAAATGAAAAGAGTTTCAGCCAGCAACAATCATTTTCTAAAGATATGGGCAAGGTGCTGGCGACTACTGAAACCGGGCCAGATGGAAGTTTTACATTCAATTTCATGAATGTTCAGAAAGAATTGGGTTTAGTAGATGGCAATTACACTTATAACCATTCCGGGGAAATTGGCGACAATGCCAGTGGTAAACTATATAAAGTTTTGCGTCTTCGTGTAGAAAATAAATATTACTGCAGTCCCGATGAAAATATTAAAATAGATCCCTGGAAAGGCATTGACCTGGGTGCATTGGTTTCCTATGTAAAGAGTTATACCCTCAAAGTTAAAGTAGAATCTACCAATGGAAAATTTTGGGATATGGCCAAAGGACAGGGATCTCCTTTGTCGGGGATAACGACTATGCTTACCCGAAAAACGAAAGTAGATGATGTGCCCGATAACGAAGGCGAAAATAATAATTCTTCAACCAGGCAAATTATATCTGTTCAAAAAACAGTTGATCAAAAAGAAAGTGAAGGAAATGGGTATGTAACCTTTTACCATCTGGTGCAGCATAATCCCGATAACCAGTTGGACAGATATTATATAAAATGTACTCCGGATAAAAATAAAGGAGATTTCGTTTTCAAAACAAGAGAAGAAAGTTATTATCCACTTTATAACAAAGACAAGAACGATTTTCCTTTTAATTCATCAGGCCAGTATTTATCTACCGGAGGTGGATTTCAGATGCCTGTTTCCTTTGGCGAAGATATTACCTGGAACAGTGAACTGCAAATAAAAACCTACATCGATAGTATTTCATTATATCCTGACAGGCCGAGAATTGCAGGCAAGGTGGAGGATGCCAAAAATGTAGAAGCAAAACCTTTGAGCGATGTAAAAGTGGTGATCGTTAATGGATATAAAAATGCCAGCGACCCGAATAAACTTTTTACAGTAACAAAAACCGATTCAGAGGGGAGATATGAGTTCAATAACCTTGATGTGGAAACCGAAGGTTTTACGCCAGGACAAGTAAGTACCATTGCGGGTCCAACCCGTACTATAATAACCAAACCATCAGGATACAAGTCCGGGACACTTCCTGCCAAACCACCATACCCGCCTTTGAAATGGGGGCAACAAATTTTGAACCAGGACTTTTTCCTTGATCCCGACGGAGTAATTGCAGGATATGTGGAAGACGAGAACGGAAATGCTATTGAATCAGATATTGAAGTAGAAGGTCTTTCCAAAACAACAACCGAACTGGAATTTACTTATGGCAATAATGCTAAAAGCGATGCAAAGCCTTCAGGAAACAATGTTTTTGCAAAAGTGCCTTCAGGTTCAAGACAGGTGTTTAAAATGGAAGCACCCTCGGGCAATAACAGAAAAATAAAAATTGAACCTACTGACAAAGGATACAGCATTCTTGATACAAGCATTATTATTCCTAAAGCCGGATCAAAAGAGCCACCTCTCATCAAATTCATTGTCTATAAAGAGCAGAAACGGGTTCGCTTCAGAATAATCGAAAAGCCTCCTTCAACGAGGTTAAACCTTCGGGAGGCAAATCCAAAAGTAATTGCGGGAGCAGTAGTAAAACTTGATATTCCCGGGCATACGCTTACCGAAACCAGTGGACAGGATGGATATGTAACCTTTATTTTTGACAACAGTTCCGAAAATTTTAATTTTTCTATTACTCCCCCTGTAAATAGTGATTACGAAGAAGGACATTATACTCTTTCCGGAGTTAAAAATTCAACAAAAATCAAAACGTATAAAGATGCATGGCTAAATAAAGCGGCCAGTATCTCGGGAATAGTTACCATTGGACCTGATAAGAAACCATTGGCAGCCTCTACGGTCTATATAGATTTGGGCAATGGTAAAAAAATTGAAACAAAAACAGATAATTCAGGTAAATACAATTTAAAGGGAGTACCAACATCTCCTGCAGAAAGAACCATATGGGCTTCAAAACCAGGTGCAGTTCCCAATGTTATTAGTCAGTCTAAAAAAATTACCCTTAAACAAACCAACGAATTGGACTTTAACCTTATTAGTGATAATGACCTGGTCATTAAAAATATTTTTGGATTTGATGTTGATATTAAATCTAAAGAAAAACAATCTGACGGTACATGGCTGGTAAGCGGAAGTTTAATAAACCTTCCTTCAAATGATAATTTCACGCTGCAGGATTCAAAAGAATCCATTCCTTTCCACGACCTGAAGATTAAAAAAAGTGGCGAAACCACTAATGGGATTCCAATAGGAATACCTGTTGATAATAAATTTCTCTCAGACCTCGCAAATCTTAAATTAGTGGCTCAGTCTGCCTTTGGCGTTATACAGAAGCCTGCATCCGGAGACCAACTGGTTATTGGAGAAACAAACAGCAATGGAAATATAAGAGGAAAAATAGCCGTTCAAAAATCATCTTTTCAGTTTTCTCAAAATTACCTCTCATTCAATGCTGACCCTGATTTGGCAATGTTACTTACAGAAAAGCCCGGTTCATTTAATACAGATATTGTTTCATTGCAAGTGGGCGAACAAAGTGAAAAGAAATTTGGTATAGCAGATTTAAAGGGCAAACAACTCACTTACACTTTACTTGGTTTTCATGCAAAGGCAGATGCCGCCAAATCGTCTTTCGAAGGGAAAAATATTCGTCTCTATACAATACTCAACGTTGAAAACATACCAGGAATCAACCCTTCCAAATTAGAGATAGATGCCGGGGAACTTGTAATCCATCCTGATAAATTTGATCCACTTAAAAACAGTAATCCGATCAAATTCAAACTTGAAAAATGGGAATTTACCGGCAGCAACTGGCAAATGAATCAAAACAGCTCTGGCATAAATATTCCTAATGGTGTCATTAAAACAGGTGTTATAGATGTACCGGTGCATAACATTTCCATAAGACCCAATGATCTTAACATAGGCGGCTTTGATATTAATAATCTCACTCTTTCAGGTATAATCCCCGTAAATGTTGTTACAAAAAATCCTGTTTTTGGTTACAATTCAAGTGTAGGTACTGACCAAAAAGCGCATTGGGAATTACGAATTATTGGTGATAATGGCGAACCTGGTGTAACCATTAATTCACTGCCCGGAATGAAAGCGGGGGAGGTCATGAAATTTCAGAATTTTTCACTCATCAGCAATGGAGATCAAACCATAAATCCCGGCAACCAGGCCCAGGTAATTACCTTTTATGATATCATGAAAGTAAAGCCCATTTCCTTTACCGGTGGTGATAAATATGTTGATATGGATTGTGGTATTGATCTCGGTATTCCTCAATTGAAGGAAACATCAGGAGTAATTCAATTTTCCAAACCTGCTAATGTGGTAAAATTTGAATTGTTCCCCTTGAATGTTTCATTGACCGGACCCGGAGGTGTGAACTTTGTTGCCAACGTGCAATACAATGATCACCCTCAACAACTGTCAACCGGTAAATTTACCGCTCTCGGAACAATTAGCGATAAAGAAGGAATTGTTTTAAAAGGTAATTTAAATAGAACCAATAATGCAGCGTGGATAGAAGTAAATCCTAAAAATCAAAAATTGTCTTTAGGTGGCAGCCAGACTTCACTTGCAGATATAGACGGGAAAATGGATGCCGATATGGCTTCAAATGAATGGAAAAATTTCACCTTCTCGGGAGATATGCAGGGCTTTAAGGGTATGCAGGGAGATACAAGGAAAACCTTTACTGTTTACGGGGCCATTACCGCAGATAATGAAAAGATCGAAGTTAAAAATATTCCTTCTGGTTTCGGCAACATCGGCATTACTTATGATATTGCCCACTCAAGATTTATTGGTGACCTGCAGCTTGATAAACAAATAGGTCCCCTGAAAATAGCAGGAACTGCAAATCTTCTGGTGGATGCTGATGGATGGTACTTTTTAGCCGGAGGGCTTTTGCAAACTCCGGGATTAGGCGAAATGTCTGCAGGGCTTTTAATTGGAGATTATAACAAAATGCCCGGCGAAGTATCGCAAAAACTCATGCAATATGCTTATGACAAACATGTACCACCAAGCTTTAAAAATGGTATTTCCGGATTCTTTTTTACTGGAATGAAGGATCTTCCTGTAATAAACATCCCGGATTACAGTATTAACCTTGGTGTTATAAGTGCATCATTTGGTGCCCAGACAGGTTTGGATGGAAGATTGTGGATGAGTTTTAATAACAGTGGAAATGAATACGGAATTGGAGCCATGATTTTCGCGCACGCATACCTGAAAGGCGCGTCAATAACTTGTACTGAGTTTGGGGCCGATGCAAGAGCTGAATTGGGATTAAAGGGAATGTACAATAGTTCAGACGGAGCCTTTACATTAAACGGCTGTGGCAGCTTTACTATCAGCGGCAGTGTACAACAATGTGTTCCTACTCCTTGCCTAAGTGGCATTTGTTGTAAGTTCTGTGCAGGAATTGCCAAAAGTGCGGGGATCAAAATTGATTTGCTTTTAGATTCTAAGGGAGATACAAATATGTCGTTTGGATTCGGCAATTGCAGTGGACAATCAACAATG
The DNA here is from genome assembly GCA_963811285.1 of uncultured Chitinophagaceae bacterium. Lineage (GTDB taxonomy): Bacteria > Bacteroidota > Bacteroidia > Chitinophagales > Chitinophagaceae > Ginsengibacter. Next base: position 167,994 of record CAWEQV010000006.1, read on the forward strand.
ACCAGTAATTGGTAGGCTTTTAAAGAAATAATTCTAATCATCTATTATGATAAAAAAAATTCTAAGCTTTCTGTTTTTTACATCAATGTTGCTACCGGTAATAGCTCAAAACATTGATAACAATGCACAAGGCACCAAACCTGTTGCAAAAGCTACCTCACACGGTATTTGGATTTATCTCGGTAATAAGTTGCCTAAAAATTCGCAATACCAAATTGAAAGAAAACAGGTAGACAAAGGCCGTTATGAAGTATTGGGTAAAACTGAAATGCCTAAATCATTACAGGAAATAGAAATATTACAGCAAAAATGGTATCCTTATTTTGAAAAATTGGATTTACTCCAACCAAATGAGATCACAAAGATGTGGGCCTATCTTCAAAAAAACTTAACTACCGACAGCCTTATTACACCCGATCTTCCTTTGATGCACTTGATTGCAGGTACTGCTTTCCTTGATACTACTGCAGAAACCGGTAAATCATATATTTATAGAGTTACTTTATCCGGTGATGAAGTCAATAAAAAAGGTGCAGAGGAAACTCCTGCTGTTTCCATGCCCGCCAATGCCAGGCTGCCTGAAGTATATTTTTCTCACTCAAAATATGCGGATGGGAAACTGGAAATTCAATGGAGTGTAAAAGACCCTATGGAACTGTCACATTTTAATATTTACAGGACAATATTTGGGAAAAATGCGTACAAAAGAATAAATATTGAGAAAGGCATTTTTTCCAAAAACGATTCACTGATGTTGTTGGTAATAGACACTATTGGTAAACAACCTTCCTGGTATGAATATATGCTTGAACCGGTGGATATTTATGGAAATGCCGGAAAACTGCAAGGGTATTGCACAGGAGGAAGCCTCTCGGATTATTATGCACCCCCTGTTACAGATTTGATGGCAAGAGGTTCTCAAAAAGACCACCAGGTAAGGCTTAGCTGGAGATACAAAAATAAAAAGTATCTCAATGGAATTACGATAATGAGAAGTATGATATTTGATTCTGGTTACAACAAAATTGCCACCGTTCCCCCTTCAGATACAACTTATACGGATATAGTTCCAACGGGAGGTGAAAATTATTATTATTACCTTATACTTTATAGCGGCCAAAGTGATCCGGTTGCAACCGCCAAAGTAGCTGCTCTGTATTCAGGCAAATCAGAAAAACCTGAGCCGCCTACAGAAATTGATGCTCAAACAATTAACAATGGTGTAATGGTGTATTGGAAAAGCGAAACGCCTTACGCTTCAGGATTTTATGTATATCGTAAAGAAAATCAGGAAGAGGGATTTTTGCAGGTTTCAGGGTTAATTCCTACCGGCGCATCTGTTTATTCTTTTACTGATACTTCAAAAAACCTTCAGGCTGGTGAGATATATCAATACATAGTACGTACTGTAAACGATAACAACTTGATGAGTAATTCTTCTGATACTGTAAGCGCTAATCCCGGGATAAAAGTAAAACTTTCTTCACCTATGCATTTACGTTATAGATCAGAAAATGGCAATATTTCATTGATTTGGGATGATATGCGGAGAATTGATAATGATCTTCTTGGTTACAAAATTTATAGGAAGCTAAACTCTGAAAATAATTTCACACGTATTGCAAATGATAGTTTGAAGTCAGAGAAAAACTTTTTTACAGATTCGACAATTAAACCGGGGAATCAATATGAATATGGTGTAAGCGCCATTGATTATTTTGGAAACGAAAGTCCGCTAAGTATAATAGATGTCAATGTAAATGAAAATCTTCCTGCTGCTCCTTCAGGAATAACAGCAAGCGCCAGCGGAAGTGATATAGTAATTAACTGGGGGCAAATAGAAGGAGATGATATTTCTTCGGTACGCATTTACAGGTCTGAACCGGGACAGGAAGCAAAAGTAATTGGAACTATTGACGCCGCTGCAGAAGAATTTACAGATAAAGATGTTTCAAAAGGCAGGCTATATTTTTATCAATTATCGGGCATGAATAAATCCAATAAGGAAGGAGTATTGAGCGAAAAAATTAGCATAAGATTATAGCAGTTTGCGAACTATGAATTTGAGGGAATAAATTTTTGAAGTCTCATAAATTTTTAAGTTTCATCAACAATATACATGTCCCAAAGCAATATAGATCACATAAACAGGATGACAGTACTATACATCCACCCCCTAATTTCTTTGCTCCTTTGGCAGCTATTAATCCCCTGAAAAGTTTATTCATTGTACGCTTCTTAAATTTGATTTAAAAAATTTTTTCGATTAAACAAATTGAATTCAACTAAATTCCTCAGCCGACATTTTTATCGATTTCTCTAAATACGGAGTAGTAGCAAATCAACAAATAAACGGGTTTTTTATTCTAATCTTGTAGGATGCATTAACATTTTTCCAAGGCCTGTAAAATATCAGCTTTTATATCCTCAATATTTTCAAGACCCACAGAAATTCTGATGAGGCCCGTCGTAATTCCAACTGCTTCTTTTTCTTCGTCTGATAACTTTGCATGCGTGGTGGAAGCTGGATGAGAAGCAATGCTGCGTGTATCGCCAAGGTTGGAAGTAAGCGTAAGCATTTCCAGCGAATTCAAAAATTTCTTTCCACTTTCCAATCCCTCAACTAGTCCTCGTTTGCAACGAGGACGGCTCAAGATCGTGTAATATTTTGCATGTCACAGTCCGCCTGCCCGTACGTCTGTAACTACGTGCAAAACATAAATTCCTTTATTTTCTTAGTTTACTGTAACTGTATCAATCATGATTACATTTGCAGTAAGATTATTTTACCGCAAAAAAGGTAAGCCCGGTTATAGATTCGCATCAGGAAGATTTCCTTAAGCGCTAATTTCAAGCTTATATCCTTTGCCACGTATAACAACGATGTTGGTATTGGGATCCGGTTCCAGTTTTTTTCTAAGTTTTGATATGAACATATCGAGGCTGCGGCTTACTATAACGCCTTCATCTTCCCATATCTCTTTTTGTAACCGGCTTCGCTCTATAGCCTCGTTAGGAGACAACGCAAAAATGCGCAGCACACGGGTTTCCGTTCCGGTCAGGTCTATTGTTTTTCCGTTTATCATGAGCTTCCGGGCCTTCGCGATCGAACAACACCGAGCCCAAAGTGAACATACCGGTATCCTGACCGCCAGGTAAAGTTTTTCGCGGCTTAACAGATCTCATAAAAATAAAACCAACAAATGCTAAAACCGACAGGCTGCCCAGAAGATACCCATTCTTTGCTGTAATTATTCCTGCCGGTTTGAATTTAATATTGATCATGTAACATGCTATGGGTTGCCTTCTTCCTTTACAGGCTACAATATCATCTTTCTTATTTTTTGATATAGCATACCCATACGCTACACTGGCATCGGCACAGTTCAGTACGTTAACAACATAATCACGTGCCAGCGGGTCTTTGGCTAATAAACGCTGGATAGTATTCACCAGGGATTCGGGTTGAAAAGTAAACGCATTCTCAAACCTGATCTGGTATTCATTTTCGGCGATCTTTTTTACCGGAAGTACCCGTGACGTACTATCGCCCGACTGTAATAATATTTCATGTCCGATTCGGCGGAGTAAAACTTCCCTTCTTGCGATATCAAAATCGTCACTGCCTGTGATGCTGAAAGCCACACAGATCACAGAGACAAACGAGAGTAAAATCAAACCGTACAGGTACTTCTGTTTCCCGGAGAGGAGTTTTTGGCTTTCAGGCATATACTATTTACGATTTATTTACAAAAGTTACACCTTTATTTACAATCCAAACTCTCAAGCCGAAAAATATCAAAGTATTTTTGTTGCACCAACTTTAAAAGGATATGAAAAATAAAAGAAATTCCTTAAACGGATCTGATTTATCAGGAGATAGATCTATGGCAATTAAACCTACACAAATATGAAAAAAGTTATTTATGCACTGATCTTACCGCTGATTGTGGTAAGCGGACTGGTATTTGCTAATCGCGAAATCAAAAATGAAACTTCTAAAAAATCAACCCCAAAGCCTCTCTCTGCTGCTGAAAGGAAAGCCGAAAGGGAAAAATGGGAGGCTACCCCTGGTGGTATAATGTACAAAAAATGGGAAGCGTCTCCCGCAGGTAAAAAAGTGTATACCGCTGAAGCTAAAATAAGGAAGCAGATTAAAGATTATACCAATATGGAGGGAGTTGTAACCTCTCTTTCTCTTCCGCCAGGCTCAAGATTAGGTTTCGGAGTGATGGTCAGGATTAATGGTGACGATTATATTGTAAAATTTGAGCCGGAAAAGTCTCAACTTGAGCAATTGCATAGCCTGAGAGTTAACGACAAAATAATTATAAAAGGCCATACTATATCGCACGCGCCCAAGTATTCATATCCAATAGTATGGGGCGAATATGTAGAACGAGATAGTAAAGTAATTTTTAAACGTGTCCCCCGTAAAGGCGGTTGCTGAGTAAAAAGGAATTTAGAACAAGTCTGTATTCTGACAGCGCTCCTTTCAGGGCCTTCGGTAAATCAGGTAAATCTGAGGTGCTGACAACTGAAGAAAAAGTCTGAACCACTGATTCATTAGATTACCTGATTCCCCTGGAGTTTCCCTCGGCGAACTATTAAAATTTAGCATAAGTCCCAACTGCCGCAGGTCATGACCTGTGACTATGCGTTGCTTAACCTAAAGTATTTCAACAAAAAATCACTTTTCCACAATTTTTACCGGTTTACGAAGCAATGATTTTGGCTGATAAAATGAGGCATCCTTTACTACTTCAAACACTTGCTTAAGTAGTCTGTTACATGCTAAAACCAGTAAACTAATTTTTATTTGGTATTTTTATTTTATCAAAATTCAATGGTGGATAAAAGGACAATAATGAAAATGAAAAATATTATCGTCTTACTGATCGTGCTGCAAACTTCATTTTTTTTACCGTTGAAGGCGCAAATCAAAAAGAGTTTCTTACTTAGTGGCTCAGTATCTGGAAAGTCGTCAGGAGAGATTTATTTGCGGTATAGAGAAAATAATAAAACGATAACCGATTCTACACAAGTCAGGAATGGAAAATTTACTTTCTCCGGGTTACTTGATGAACCAACAATTGCTGAACTATCTGATAATACCAAAATACCCGCACCGAGATATAAAAATCTTTATTCAGATTTTTATATCGAGCCATCAAAGATGAATGTTTCTTTATCAAATAATGACTTCTCAAAAGCCAGGCTGACAGGTAGTCAATCAAATAATGATTATCAAACTCTAAATCATTTTTTAAGTCCCGTTCTAAACAAAATATCTGGTTTTGTAAACAAGGCAAAAGCAAACGGCCTCCCGCAAAAATCGGTTGCAGATTCCATTACCTATTATAATAAAAAGGAAAAAGATATCTTATTAACGTTTATTCATAACCACCGAAATTCTTTTATTGCAGTAAAGGCTGTACAAAGATTCTCCTGGTTTAAAGAAATTAGTGCTGATTCAAGTTTGGCTTTGCTTAATTCCCTCAACGCTTCTGTTCAGATGTATAACTTCACAAAAGTTTTGAAATCCAGCTTTATAGCCACGATAACATCTTCGATAGGGCACCAGATAAGTGATTTTACTCGAAAAGATGAGAATGGGAAAGCTGTGAAATTATCATCATTTAAAGGAAAGTATGTTTTACTCGATTTTTGGGCAAGTTGGTGCGTTCCCTGCCGGGAGCTAACTCCGCACATTAAATCTCTTTATGCAAAATACCATTCAGAGGGACTAATTATTATTGCAGTTTCATGTGATTTAAAATATGAAGCTTGGCAAAATGCCATACGTAATGATGGTATGGACTCCTTAGTAAATATTCTTTCATTTTCAGAAAGTGATATGAGTTTTTTAAAAAACAAAGAAGATGATAAAGAGGCGAGCTTTAAAGGCGAGCTAAGAAAGCAGTTTGATTTGAAGCCAATACCAGTTGAGATTCTTATTGATAAGAAGGGGTTTATAGTTGGCCGTTATGGTGCCATGGAAAATCAATCACTAGGCAGATTGAACGATAAATTGGTGGAAATTTTTGGAAATAATTAGTCAAAACTATCAATAGATATTCCTTAACTGGCTTGGTCTCCGGAGGTAACTATATAACTGTCCTGTATAAACAACATCCATTAGCGTGCGTTGCTGCAAAAAAAAATCTGTAACTTTATTTATTAATAGAATAACTATTGCTTAAACAACTTCCATTTATCATTTTTAAACTCTCACACATTGAAACGTAGAAATTTATTATTGCCATTAATCGCTTTTCTTTTTTTATTATCAGCGTGTTCTGAAAAAAATAATACAAGTAACGCCACTTCAGCAAATGAAAACTGGTTACATACTTCCGGAGACCAGATCGTTAACCAAAAAGGTGATACAGTCCTTCTGCGTGGATTTGGATTGGGAGGAATGCTCCATATGGAAAATTTTATTGATGGTTATACCGGCAATGAAGAAGCCATGCGGGAAGGCCTCAAAAATGTGTTGGGAGAAAAGAAATACGATCTGTATTTTGATACTTTTCTCAAAAGCTATTTCACCGAACCTGATGCTGCGTACATTCAAAGCCTTGGATTGAACCTGGTGCGCATTCCCATCAATTACCATCTTTTTGAAGATGATATGAATCCGGGTGTAATTAAAGAAGCTTCATTTGCCTACCTTGATACCGTGATCAACCTGTGCGCAAGGCATCATATCTATACCGTTATTGATTTGCACGCTTTTCCCGGAGCGCAGAATCAGAACTGGCACAGCGATAATCCCACTCATGTAGCAAGATTCTGGTTATATAAAAATTTTCAGGACAGGGGGGTACAACTTTGGCAAGCGATTGCTGAACATTATAAAGACAATCCATGGGTAGCTGGCTACGACGTAATGAATGAACCTGCTGAGCCTACGGGGGAAAAACTTTTTCCTTATTATAAGAGATTGCGTGATGCCATCAGGAAAATAGATACTAAGCATATACTTTTTTTAGAAGGCGATAAGTATGCTACTAATTTTGACAAATTCACAGAGATATGGGACAACGTGGTTTACACCAATCATGATTATGCAGTGCCCGGTTTCATCTATGGCGGCGATTATCCCGGCATTACACGCGGCCGGTATTATGACAAGGACACTCTTGAAAAAGATTTTCTGCAAAAAAGTGAATTCATGTTTTCTCATCATGCACCGCTGTGGGTAGGTGAGTTCGGGCCTGTTTATACCGGTGACTCAAGCAAAGATGAAATGAGGTACCAGGTATTAAAAGACCAATTGGCTTATTATAATAAATACAAAGTAAGCTGGTGCATCTGGTTGTATAAGGACATGGGCCTGCAGGCCATAATGCATCAGAATCCAAATACACCCTATATGAAACTGGTATCACCATTCCTGGCGCGCAAGGATTCTTTGGGTGCAGATGCATGGGGAAGTACAGATAAAAATATCAGGAATGTGATCGGGCCGATGGAAGATTTTATGAATAAAGAATTTCCCACTTATGATCCCTATCCGCACGGGCAGAAAGCTGAAATTGCTCTGCTGATGAGGCATATACTTATTTCCGAAGCACTGTTACCGGAGTATTGCAACCTGTTTAAAGGGTTGTCTGATGATCAGTTAATAGCCCTTGCCCAATCATTTCGTTTTGAAAATTATGTAAAACGAACCCGGTTGGAAAATATCCTGACAGGCCGTGAGAAGAACAAGGCGGAGCCAATTACCAGGAAAAAAGGGTAATGGAATGATTGAGTGAAGTAAGCGAAGGGACTGAAGAGTTTCGGTGGTTAAAGGTGCTGTTACGGTAAAGGTATAAAGTAACGAGTAGTCACAGGTCAGGAGACCTGCGCCAGTTTGTTTCTTTGTTTTTTGCTTTCTAGAATTTACAATGGAAGACAAAGACGCTGATTTATCTCACTTGTCCCTGTCCCCTTATCACCCATTTTTCGGTGACTAATTTTTCTAATGCGAATGGCCCTCGTGCATGAAGTTTTTGAGTAGAGATACCAATTTCGGCACCAAGGCCAAATTCTTCGCCATCGGTAAATCTCGTTGATGCGTTGGAATAAACGGCTGCTGCATCTACCTCCTGCAAAAATCTTTCACAATGTTCTTTGTTTTCAGAAACGATCGCTTCCGAGTGCCTGGTGGAGTATTCTGAAATATGCTCCAAAGCTTCGTCGATACCGTCCACTACTTTAATGGCACATTTCAAACTTAAAAATTCACGACCAAAATCTTCGGGCGACGCTTTTAGTAAATGAGGATAATCTTTCAGCAAATCATAAGCAGATTCATCTGCAAAAATTTCTACATTGTATTTAATAAAAGCAGGCTGCAGTTCCTTCAAAAAATCTTTTGCGACCGGTCTGTCCACGAGGATAGCATCTGCGGCATTACATACTGATGGGCGGGAAACCTTTGCATTTACTACAATATCTACTGCCTTTTTTAAATTGGCTTCTTTCTCCACGTACACATGACACACGCCTGCACCGGTTTCAATTACCGGAACCAAACTATTTTTTCTTACATATTGAATCAGTCCGTCGGAACCGCGTGGAATCAATACATCCACATATCTCGTTGCCGTAAATAATTCCTGTACCACTTCTCTTTCCGGTGGCAATAGCGTCACCAGGTCTTCGTCCATGTTATTTTCTTTTAGTACCTGCTTAATAATATCAACAGCTACTATATTTGTTTCAAACGCGTCAATACTTCCTTTCAACACACATGCATTATGACTGCGCAGGCACAAGGCAGCGATGTCAAAAGTTACATTGGGCCGTGATTCATAAATAGCGCCTACCACGCCAAGCGGCACAGCAATTTTTTCCAGTTGCAAACCATTGTGCAAGGTTCTTTTTTCCAAAACCTTTCCGCAGGGATCAGGTAATTGACTCACATTCCGAATCGCATTCGCGATATTGATTATCCTTTGTTTATTCAGCATAAGCCGATCGTTACGAGGATTGTCCGGGTCTTGTTTCGAAAGATCTTTAGCGTTGGCTTCCAGGATACGCGACTTGTTTTTTTCAAGCGCCTCCGCGAGTGATAGCAGCATATTTTGAATCTGGGCATCATTTATCCTGCGCAGTTGTATAGAGGCTTTGTGTGTTTTTACGATAAGAGGTAAAATAGAATTCATTTTCTTTTTTTTAAAATAAAACAATGTCATCTGCGTGAGCGGCCACCACATTTTTTATAGAAATATTGTCCCGTATGGCTTTGGCTGCTAATTTTGCTTTGGCTACGCCAATTATTTGTTCATTTTCATCCATCAATTGCAGCACTTCACCCGGTTCAAATTTACCATAAACGTTTTTTATGCCGACAGTAAGTAAACTTTTTCTTTGATACAAAGCCTTCACCGCGCCTTTATCCATCAGAATGCTGCCCAGCATGATGCTACCGCTTGCCAGCCATTTTTGGCGTGCTTTCAGGTTGGAAGCTTGCGCATTAAAAGTAGTTCCGTTTGTTCCGCCCAAAGCTCCCCAAAATGGTGAATCGGATTGAAGACCGCAAATGATCACTTTTATTCCGAGCGAGATAGCAAGCCTTGTAAAGGTAAGTTTGGAAATCATTCCACCCAGGCCAACATTGGTTTTATCAGTTGTTACTAAATTTAAAATTTTATTATCGACCTTTTCAACCAAGGGAATTATTTCCTTTTCATGATTCATTAAACCGCCAACAGAAGTACAGATGATCATTGCTTCTGCATTAAAGCCCACGGCTATCAATGTAGCCAGTTCATCATTATCAGAAAATTTCAACTCAATGTTACTCACAAGATCATTTTCATTCACGATGGGTACAATATTGTTTTTCCAAAGGGTATCGAACGTATCTTTTAATTGAACGAACTGCAGACGATTAGAAAAATGATGCCGCTCGCATAATGCCTGCGCTACGGGGATACTATAGGCTTCAAAATATTTTTGATACAGCATAATTAATATTGGGTTACCAACCGCCGCAGCAGCTTTACGTTCGGTTAATGAGCCTTTATAATGACTCAATAATTTTTTTCCACTTCCCACGGCACCGCTGGAAACAAGCACTACATTATATTTGGAGGAAAGCGACGCAATTTCAGATGCTACTTTTTTTATTACTCCATGATTAATTCCATGCTCATCTGAAATTACCGCCGAACCTAATTTTATTACCAATACCGGTTTTTGCATACTGCAAAAATAGAGATTGTGAATTGGTTACAAGAAAGGAAATATGGCAACCCAATTTTTAGGTTTGAACTACGAGATGTTGTATAACATTGGGAAAGATAAAAAGTAACCTCTTATTGAACGGGTCCTTTAATGGTTTCTCAGTTGCATTAAGAATAGTGCAACTCTCTATTCTTTACTAAAGCGACCTCATCCTCACAAGAATGAGACCTTTGATTTTACCTGATGGCAATGCGATTCCTTTTATCAACAGGATACCGTTGAAACAGGTCATCTACAATTTGAATAAAATCCCGTTTTGTAAAATCGCTTTTGACAGGTGTCATCGACCAGCCCCGCCAGATGAGTTTGTCCTTTTCATTTTGAATAACGTCGATAACTAACGTGCCAGTCGTGTACGGAATGGCCGTTACATCTGTTGGGCGTATTGCTTTTACAGTATTATAATACAAGTAAAAGTCAGGGTTCCAATAAGAAGGGGTAAAGCCTTTATAATAGTAACTGTACTTGTTTGAAAGAGGAGCTATACGAACCGTCTGTTTGTCATCTTTACGTAAACGAAGATGAAGTAAAACAAGAAGATCCGGATTGATAGTGTCTATACGATAGCCGCGTTCATGCATTTCGTAGTTCACCCGTTGCATAATATTGAACTGCAAGTTTTGATAATAGAAAAGAGAACGTGGGGATGTGTCAATCACCGGAAGCCATGCATAAGTTTTAAACTGGTTAAATCCTACTTCGCCCGAGGTATTCGTGTAAACCTGGTGAACTTCAGAACATGAGCAAAAAAATAAAGTAACTGCCACGATCCAGATCGTATTAAAGGTACTTTTCATAAAACGAAATTTAAAAATGTACGGTCGATTGCTTTAAATCATAAATAATTTTATGCCAACTTACTATTGGGCCGCAACCTGTTTTTGCACACTCACAAGATTTGAAAACGTAGCAGGAGCAAATGGTTACAGTTTTTTTTGTGAAAGTTGATTGCACGGAACATATCCACCGATTTTTTTGATTTGCATTGTGCAAAATTAATTCCCCACATCTTAAGCAATGTGTATTTTAATCGCCACTCAGTTGCCAGAATCGTTTGGATTTCTCCACCGGGTAAACAAGCTTTTATTATAGATTTTTATTTTGATAATACTACTGTTTGCTTTTTGTTCGGGTGCATTACTTATCTTCATTCCCTGAAAACTTATTTCGTGGATACAACCGGTTTTAAAAATAGCTGTATAAGTGCAATGCTTCATCGATATGAGAATTCAATTCAATAAATTACTTACACAATTATGAGAAAAACTTTTACCAGGTTAATCGCAACTTTTGTTGCCTTACTAATGATTATAAATCTTGCATTTGCGCAGAATAATGATGCAGCCACAGAAGCAAAAATCAACCAGTTGATAAAAAAGCTGACGCTTGAAGAGAAAATTTCCATGCTGCATGCTAATTCAATTTTTAAAACCGCCGGTGTCCCGCGTCTTGGCATTCCCGGGTTGTCAATGGACGACGGCCCGTTGGGAGTGAGGGAAGAATTGAGTTCGAATGGAGGATGGGCACCCGCCAATCTTACCACGGATTCCGCAACTTTTTTTCCAAATGGTTCCGCAATTGCAGCCACATGGAATCCTTCTCTTGCTTACCGCTATGGGATTGCATTAGGAGAAGAAGCGCGCGCACGTGATAAAAATGTTATACTCGCGCCTGCTTTTAATATTGCACGCACACCGGTTAACGGCCGCACTTATGAATATTATTCTGAAGATCCGTATTTAAATTCACAGTTGGCTGTAAATGCAGTAGAAGGAATTCAAAGCCGGCATGTGTCCGCCTGTGTCAAACATTATGTTTTAAATAACCAGGAAACCAATCGCGGGACTGTGAATGTGGAAGTGAGTGAACGTGCCTTAAGGGAAATATACCTTCCTGCTTTTAAAGCTGCAATAGAAAAAGGGAATGCATGGAGTATTATGTCTGCCTATAATAAAGTGCGTGGAGTGTATTGTTCTGAAAATCCGTATCTGCTAAATACAATACTCAAAGGGGAGTGGAATTTCAAGGGAATTGTAATTTCTGACTGGGGAGGAACGCACAGTACAGTGGATGCGGCTAATAACGGCCTCGATGTTGAAATGGGATCGCAGCCGCCTTATGAAAATTATTATTTTGCCAAACCACTTCTTGATGCTGTTAAAGCCGGTAAGGTGAGTGAAAAAACAATTGATGATAAAGTACACCGGATATTGTGGGTTCTTTACAAAACTTCTTTAAGCAAAAACTTGCCTAAAGGATCTCTCAATACGCCTGCTCACAGTAAGACGGTTTATGATATTGCCTCAGAGTCGATAGTGCTCCTGAAAAATGAAAAACACTTATTGCCCTTAAATACCGCAGGGATTAAATCCATTGCTGTTATTGGTGATAATGCTACTCACACGAATCATTTGGGCGGTTTTGGTGCGGGTGTAAAAGCAAAATACGAGATCAATCCGCTGGAAGGTTTGCAAAATGCATTGGGTAAAAAAGTGCAGATTAAGTTTGCACAAGGATATCGTGCACGGGTAATAAATGCATCCCAAAAGAAAAAAGAAGATGTTGATGTGAACCAACCTGACCCGGCACTTATAGAGGAAGCTGTGAATACTGCAAAGAGCAGTGATATGGCCATATTATTTATCGGCGGCAACCGTGATTATGAGAGTGAAGGCCGTGACAGGATAGATTTGAGTCTGCCTTTCGGAGAACAAGCTCTTGTAGATGCCGTAACTGCTGCCAATCCAAATACGATTGTTGTAGTAATTGGTGGAGGGCCGTATGATATTAATAAAATAAAAAAAGACAATCATACTATTGTTTGGTCATGGTTTAATGGTTCAGAAGGGGGCCACGCTTTGGCGGATGTATTGACCGGTAAAGTAAATCCTTCAGGCAAATTGCCTTTTACCTTTCCCGTTGCTCTTGACGAGTCGCCGGCACATTATCTTCACACTTTTCCCGGCGACAACCTGACAGCTATTTACAAAGAAGGTATTTTAGTAGGTTACCGTTGGTACGACACCAAAAACATTACGCCTCTCTATCCGTTTGGTTATGGTTTATCTTATACTGGTTTTGATTATTCCGGGTTACATACTGACAAAAAAACGTACAAAACCAACGAGACCATAACCGTTACTATTAAGGTTAAAAACACCGGGAGAGTTTCGGGTAAAGAAACGGTACAGTTGTACGTTGGAAAGGAAGGTTCAAAGGTGGAAAGGGCGGAAAAAGAATTAAAAGCTTTTAAAAAAGTAATGGTTCCTGTAGGAAAAGAAGTGACAGTAACATTAAATGTGCCAGCTAAAGACCTTGCGTATTATGACGAGGACAACAGCAAGTGGATAGTTGAGCCGGGTGTATACAAACTAATGCTTGGTAAATCATCCCGTGATATTGTAGCTACCCAAACAATTAGCATCAATGGAGGTGATTAAATAATTGTGCTACAGCTACTATATGTTATGATAAGTGTTTTTCAAAACCCCTGAATCGAAGTCTTCTGATTTGTCGTTGGAGTTATACGTGCAAACTAAAAAACAATTTGGAAATACATTTAAAAAAAATTATTAGCTTTAATGCTCATTTTATCCTCCCAGGGAAACACCCGCTAGCAGATGAGAATACAGGAAAATATTTTATCATCAAAAAATTTTAAAAATGAAAAAATTTATTCTCTGCACAGCAATCATGGCCGTTGTTTTTTCATGTAACAATCCTTCTTCAACAACTGCAAGTAACAGTAACGACAATTCACAACAAGAAAAAAACATTGCCAATAACAAAAAAGTATACCCGGCCATTGAAACCGGTGACACTTCCCCGATTGATACGCTCATTGCTAATGACGCGGTTGATCATGACGGTCCCCAGGGTACGGAAATCAAGGGCAAAGACAGTATAATACATATGTTGAGTGATATACATAACCATTTTAACAATCTGAAATTGGATGTGATTTCCAGTGCTGCAAATGGTGATTACATTTTTACTTTGATTCACATGACCGGAACAACCGCAGATTCTACTATGGGAATGCCCGGAATGAATATCGATCAAAAAGGCGTGGATGTGATAAAATTAAATGATGAAAACAAAATGGTTGAACATTGGGGATTCACGGAGGACCAGGAAGTTGTAAAGGAAATGATGCAAATGCGGGGTAAATGAAACCACAGGAACAATCCCCAATGAAAAAATAAGTGTGGTGGAACTGATCGTATTTTAGATTCCAAATGTATAAAGTATTGTTAATACTAACTTCGTCTAAGCCGCGTCCTTCTGCAGGAGACGCGGCTTTCTATTCGTATGATATTAAGTACGAAAATGGGTTTTTAATATCAAATATCGGACAAGGTATATTGAATGCACTACTGGCATTTGTAAAAAAAGAATATCATTTGCAATAAGTCCGTACGAGGAGCCACCGCAATTATTCGTGCACATGCCTTTACGCGCATATATTAATTTCTACTGATGCAAATCATTTTTTGAAATGATAGGCGGCATTATTTCTGTGACATTTAACCGGGAAATTTAGGCGGTTGAAATTGAATGCGTTTATAATTAAATTATTTGATATTTTATAAGAATGCATTTAATTTTTTCAGTTGAAGAAGAATAGAAATCTGCCCAAAAAGTCAATTTACTATTTCAGCAAAAGGATAGAAGTGTTTTGATCAAAAGGCTATTTTTTAAAAAGAAAAAATGCCGGTAAATGTAAAAAATAATGAGGGGTTAAATGACGGGAAAATAATTTCCGTCAGGGGAAGTGTTGTGGATATTTGGTTTGCCAATAATTTACCTCCAATATTCTCGCTTCTTTTTGTAGGTACAAAAAAGCAGATATCTGTAGAAGTACTTGCCCAGCAGAATGCGAATACCATAAGAGGAATCGCGCTAAATCCAACGGAAGGATTATCACGTGGAATGCCGGCTTTCCGGTCGGGAGGTGAATTGACGGTTCCTGTCGGCCCCCGGATTATGGGACGCATGTTTGATGTATTTGGAAATACGATCGACAAAGGCGAACCACTTCCGCCAATGAAAAGGCGCAGCATTCACCAGCCACCACCGGCTTTAGAAAAAAGATCTACCCAATCAGAAATATTTTTAACCGGCATTAAAGCGATAGATGTTTTGATTCCCCTGGAACGCGGTGGTAAAGCGGGTTTGTTTGGAGGCGCGGGTGTCGGCAAAACAGTTTTGCTTACAGAAATGATTCACAACATGGTAGCCAATAACAAAGGCGTTAGCATGTTTTGTGGCATTGGCGAGCGTTGCCGTGAAGGAAACGAATTATACCATGATATGAAAGAAGCGGGAGTACTGGATAATATGGTAATGGTTTTCGGGCAAATGAATGAACCGCCGGGTGCGCGTTTTCGTGTAGGCCATGCGGCGCTCACCATGGCTGAGTTTTTCAGGGATGAAGAAAACAGGGATGTGCTGCTGCTTATTGATAATATTTTTCGTTTTATTCAGGCAGGTATGGAAGTGTCGGGCATGATGGGGCAAATGCCTTCACGTTTGGGTTATCAGCCTACGATGGGAACGGAATTATCACAATTGGAAGAACGGATTGCTAATACTGAAACCGGCGCCATCACTTCGATACAGGCAGTGTACGTTCCGGCAGATGATTTAACAGATCCGGCAGCAGTACATACTTTTTCCCATCTTTCTGCTTCTATAGTTCTTTCAAGAAAAAGAGCTGCCGAGGGACTTTACCCGGCGATAGATTTGTTACAATCGAATTCAAAAATGGCAACACAGGGAATTATCGGTAAAAGGCATTACGAACTTACACAAAAGATCAGGCATACACTTTCAGAGTATGAAGAGCTCAGGGACATTATTGCGATGTTGGGCATGGAACAGTTAACGACCGAAGACCGGAACCTTGTAAACCGTGCAAGGCGGCTGGAAAGATTTTTTACACAACCTTTTTTTACAACAGAGCAATTCAGTGGCATTAAAGGAAAAGAAGTGAGCCTTGAAGATGCGCTGAGCGGATGTGAACGCATACTGGCGGATGAATTTAAAGACGTACCTGAAGACGCTTTTTATATGATCGGAACAGTAGATGAAGTGAAGAAAAATGTGGTGAAAGAAAAAGTAGCAGACAGTAAACAAACAAAAAAGGAATAAAATGGAATCACTATTTATGAATTTAAAGATCCTTCTTCCTCATAAAATCTTTGCTGAAAAAAAGAAAGTGACGCGGATAGTGATGCAGACTTATAAAGGCTCTTTTGGCATCTGGCCACAAAGGCTTGATTGTGTGGTGGCGCTGGCTCCCGGCATTTTTACTTATGAAAGTGATTCGGGGCAAGTTCATTATCTGGCATTGGAAGAAGGCGTGTTGGTGAAAGCCGGATTTGAAGTTATGGTGTCGGTGCGGAATGCAATCGGAGGAGCTGACCTGGGAAAGTTGCGGGAATCGGTAGAAAAGGATTTTAAAGAGCTAAGTGAAAGAGAAAAAAAGGTAAAGGCGGCTATGGCAAAGTTGGAAAGTTCTTTCATTTATAACCTGGAAAAATTCAGAAAAAAATAAGATGAAGGCTGATAATAAAAATAAGGACGGCCATTTTAGTAACCAGGTAGGTAAAGAAGAAAAACGGAAGCTAAAGGCGCTTCACGAAAACAAGCGTAGCGTTTGGTTTGGGCTTGGAATGTTTGGGATGGTCGGTTGGTCTGTAGCAGTGCCGGCGTTGCTTGGTGCGCTTTGTGGTTTATGGTTAGACAAGGTTTATCATCAATCCTTTTCATGGACTTTAAGCCTCCTTGTTATCGGTTTATTTACCGGCTGCCTGATAGCATGGTATTGGGTTGCAAAAGAAAATAAAGAAATGCATCAAAATGATAATGAAAATGATGAATGAAATTTTAATTACCGCATCGGTTCTTATTGCGGGCATTGCATTGGCAATAGTTTTTTTTGGAGGACTTTGGCTAACGGTTAAAAAAATGGTCCATTCTAAATCGCCGGCGCTCTGGCTTATTTCAAGTTTTTTTCTTCGTGTAGGCATCACGTTAGTTGGATTTTATTTTGTCGGCGCAGGTAATTGGCAACGACTTCTCATTTGCCTTATTGGATTTATAGCAGGAAGATTTATTGTTTTACATTTTACAAAAAACAAAGCGTTAAAAACTTTCAAATTAGAAAAGGAGGTAGCTCGTGAGACTTAGCCCTGATGAAATAATCTTCTGGAAACACGGTTTTTTTAATTTGAACCTGACTATTGTAACTACATGGGCTTTGATGCTCATCCTCGTTGTTGCTTCAGCCCTGGTAACAAGGAAATTGAAAACAACCATTCGTATTTCGCGCTGGCAAAGCGTTCTTGAAATGATAGTGATTGGCATGCAAAGCCAGATAAAAGACATAGGATTAAAGCAAAGCCGGCAATACATCAGTTTTATCGGCACTTTATTTCTTTTTATCACCCTTTCAAACATCTGTATTATTTTTCCTTTTTATGAACCGCCCACCGGTTCGCTTTCGACCACTGCAGCCCTTGCTATCAGTGTGTTCCTGGCGGTTCCGTTTTTCGGCATACAAAAAAGTGGCGTTACAGGTTATATGCGCTCTTACCTGCAACCCACCGTAATCATGTTACCTTTTAATCTTATCAGTGAAATATCAAGAACACTTGCTTTGGCAATCCGGCTTTTTGGAAACATCATGAGCGGCGGTTTGATTGTTGCAATTCTGCTTGGCATATCGCCTTTCATATTTCCGATGGTAATGAAAGTGCTGGGGCTGCTTACGGGCATGGTGCAGGCGTATATTTTCAGTGTGTTGGCAACTGTCTATATCGCTGCGGCAGTTGAATCATCAAAAAACAAAAACAATTAAAATAAAAACAAATGGATAATATCACAATCATTGCAATAGTTTCCATCATCACAGCCGGGCTCACAACCGGTATCGGATGTATGTTGCCCGCCTTTAGTGAAGGTAAAGCGGTACAATCCGCCCTGGACTCTATTGCACAGCAACCGGACGCTTCGTCAACCATTACGAGAACTTTATTTGTAGGATTGGCAATGATCGAATCAACAGCAATTTATTGTTTCGTAGTATCGATGATCCTCATTTTTGCCAACCCTTTCTGGAATCACATCATTGCAAAATAAAGCGCCATGAAAATTGATTGGTTCACAGTAATTGCGCAGGTTATTAACTTCCTCATTCTCGTGTGGTTGTTAAAGAAATTTTTGTATAAACCGATCCTGAACGCGATTGAAGAACGTGAAAAAAAAGTTGACGGCCAGCTTTCTGATGCTGCGTTAAAAATGGATGAAGCCAATGAAAAGTTGAATCAGTATCAACAAAAAAATGAAGAGTTTGATCAGAATAAGAAACAGATGATGGATGAAGCGGTGGCTCAAACTAAAGAAGAAAAGCAAAAGTTGCTTGAACAGGCGAGAAATGACGCGCAAACTTTGCGCATGCAATTGGAAAATGCTGTGAGAGAAAAAGAAGTGAGCCTTGAAAAAGAAATAGCTCAAAAAACACAAAAGGAAGTTTTTAATATTTCCAGGAAGACGCTTAAAGATCTTGCAGGAACCGAACTTGAGGAGCAGGTGGTTAAAACTTTTATTTCAAAACTAAATGAACCGGACGGCACAGTAAAGCAACAAATTCTTCCAATTTTTAATTCAGGTAAAACAGCCATTACGATAAAAAGCGCTTTTGAACTTTCTGAAAAACAGAAAGAAGACATTAAAAGCACCATCAATAATATGAGTCAAAAAGAAGTTTCATTTCGATTTGAAATATCGCCGCAAATCATCAGCGGTATTGAACTTTCATTCAATGGATATAAAGTGGCATGGAGTATTTCAGAATACCTGGATTTGCTCCAACAGAATATATCGGAAACCTTACACGAAAAAACGAAAGACGCAATAAGTAGTTAATGGAAGAAGAAACATTACATACGGTAATAAAAAATACATTCGACGGAATAAGTAAAGCACGGCAGGAATATAATTATTTAATTGCACCGCGGGAGGTAGGTTATGTAAAAAGCGTTTCTTCGGGAATTGTAAGAATTTCCGGATTGCCAGGTGCAGGATATGAAGAATTGCTCAAATTTCCCGGCGGTTTACATGGCATAGCTTATAATATTGACGCGAACGAAATTGGAGCGATTCTTTTGGGTGATTATTCTAAACTTTCTGCTGGTGATGAAGTGGAAAGAACGGGACGGGTAATGGATGTGCCGGTCGGAAATGCATTGCTGGGAAGAGTGGTAAATCCTTTGGGAGAACCTTTGGATGATAAAGGGCCGGTTAATTTTGATACGCGTTTTCCTATTGAACGGCCGGCGCCGGCGATTATGGACAGGCTGCCCGTAAATATTCCTTTGCAAACGGGATTGAAAGCGATTGATGCATTAATACCAATCGGCCGGGGACAACGTGAGCTTATATTGGGCGACCGGCAAACAGGTAAAACGGCTATTGCGCTTGATTCAATTATTAATCAGCGCGGTAAAAATGTGATTTGCATTTATTGTGCAATTGGGCAGCGTACGTCAGCAGTTGCCAAAGTAATCGCTAACCTCCGCGAAAAAGCAGCGATGGAATACACGGTTGTTGTGGTAACCGAAGGCAATAGTTCTCCCGGGTTGAAATACATTGCTCCGTATGCGGCCACCAGTATAGCGGAATATTTTATGGAGAAAGGAAATGATGTGCTGATTGTTTACGACGATCTTACGCATCACGCAATGGCTTATCGTGAGTTGTCACTTTTATTAAGAAGGCCTCCCGGAAGGGAAGCTTTCCCCGGTGATATTTTTTATATCCATTCAAGATTATTGGAGCGAGCTACCCACTTGAATAAGGAATTGGGAGGTGGATCACTTACTGCCTTACCGGTTATTGAAACCGAGGCTCAAAATATTTCCGATTATATTCCTACCAATCTCATTTCCATCACAGATGGACAAATTTATCTTTCTCCCGAACTTTTTGAGCTGGGCATTTTACCAGCAGTGGATGTAGGAAAATCTGTTTCGAGGGTAGGCGGAAAAGCGCAGTTAAAAGCTTATCGAAAGATTGCCGGAAATCTTAAACTTGCTTATTCGCAATTTGAAGAACTGGAAAGCTATGCGCGTTTTGGTACGCGGCTTGATGAACATACACAAAAAATAATTACTCACGGAAAGCGTATTCGTGCATGGCTTCAGCAGCAGGAACTTCATCCTTTGCCTGTTCCTGAACAGATGATCTTATTGATCGCGCTTACAAATCATGTTTTTGATTCTGTACGTTTGGAGAAGATGCAGGAAGCGGAAGCGGCGTTATTGGAAAATAGTAAGGAGATTTCTGAGCAATTGAGCAAAGAGTTGTTTGCAGATAAAGAATTAAGCGAAGATATAGTTGCATCGGTCATTGCGCTCACTAATAAAACGCTCACTTCCTTTCAGGTTCAGGAAAAGGAAAATAAAAATTCAGAATAATGGAAACGCTGGAAAGTTTAAGGAAAAAGATAAATGGCGCAGGTGAGATCCGGTCTGTGGTAAGAACTATGAAGACGATGGCGGCGGCAAATATCGGCCAGTACGAAACGGCAGTAAGTTCATTACAGGATTATTACCGGACAATTGTTTTGGGTTTGATTGCTTATTTCAGGGACGAAAAGATTGGTAAAATCGGGGAGGAGAAAAGAAACCGAGCGAAAGGAGAGAGAGCAGTAAGCGCTATCGTTTTTGGCTCCGATCTTGGTTTGGTAGGCCAGTTCAATGATTCGCTCACTTCATTTGCAATGCGTATTCTAAATGATTTGCCGGGCAAAAAGGAAGTGTGGCCTGTGGGTGAGCGAATTCAGCTTTTGTTATCGGGGAATGGATTAAATACACCAACATATTTTTCAGTTCCTAATTCTGTTGATGTTATCACCACACTCGTTGGGCAGCTTTTAATAAAAAGCCAGCAAAGTATTGAAGAAGGCAATCTTCAGGCGATTTATATTTTTCATAATAAGCCCGTGGCTCCCGCAGGTTATGAACCGGTGTTTCAACAATTATTGCCGTTAGATGAAAACTGGCGTCAAAATTTAAATCAATATAAATGGCCGGGAAAAAATCTTCCGGAAGTAGCCGGAGACCGAAAGTCAACCCTGGAAGCGCTGATAAGCGAATATCTTTTTGTTTCACTTTACAAAGCCTGTGCTGAATCTCTTGCAAGCGAAAACGCCAGCAGGCTCGCAGCAATGGAGAGAGCTAAAAAAAATATTGATGAAATGCTGGAGGATCTCAACCATACTTTTCACCGCTTAAGACAGGAAACAATTGATGAAGAATTATTTGATGTGGTTTCAGGATTTGAAGCATTAAAAAATGAACAGTAATAAATATAAAAGAATGGACACGATTAATGAAAATGCAATTTACGGGTTGTGGCCTGCGGATATTGAGGGAATAGATTCGTTGATGGAGTTGGCGCTGAATATGCGGTGGTCATGGAATCACTCAGCTGATGAATTGTGGAAAGAATTGGATCCTGCTTTATGGAATCTTACCCATAATCCGTGGATTGTTTTGCAAACGATTTCTCATCAAGAGCTCGAAAAGAAAATGGCACTTCCTTCTTTCAGAGATAAGATCGATGAGTTGATGAAACTGAAAGAGAATTCCACTACCAGGGAAGCATGGTTTCAACAAAACCATCCTGATTCGGCGCTTACACATATTGCTTATTTCAGTATGGAATTCATGTTGAGTGAAGCCTTGCCAATCTATTCCGGAGGTTTGGGAAATGTAGCCGGCGACCAGTTAAAATCAGCAAGTGATCTCGGTGTTCCTGTTGTGGCAGTCGGCTTACTGTTTCAACAGGGATATTTTCACCAGGTAATTGACAGTTCGGATAACCAACTGGCAGTTTTTCCTTACAACGATCCTGGTCAATTGCCTGTCACGCCTTTACGCCTCGAAGATGGTGAGTGGTTGCGGATAAAAGTTAGACTTTCCGGGTTCTCCTGTGTGGCTTCGAACCTGGCAGGTGCAGGTGGGCCGATTAAAACTTTATCTTTTGGACAGTAATGATGCAGCTAACCTGCCGGTATATCGCGGTATTACCAATGAACTCTATGGTGGGGGACCAACGATGCGTATTCAGCAGGAAATTTTATTAGGTATGGGCGGCTGGCGTTTACTGAAAGCGCTCGGGATTAAGCCGGAAGTGTGCCATATGAATGAAGGGCATTCAGCTTTTCTGGTGTTGGAAAGAGCGAATGATTACATGAAGGAAAACGACGTTTCATTTGAAGAGGCTTTATCTGTCACAAGAAAAGGAAATTTATTTACTACACATACGGCAGTTCCAGCCAGTTTTGATCATTTCAGCCCTGCAATAATGGAACAGTTTTTTGGCAATTATGTAAAAGATGACCTGCAGCTACTCATGAAAGATTTTATGGCGCTTGGCCGGCAAAATCCGTATGATTCTTCGGAGAGTTTCAACATGGCTTTCCTGGCGCTCCGTTGCAGCGGAGCCGTTAACGCAGTTAGTCGTCTTCATGAAAAGGTGAGCAAAGATATTTTTAAAAATCTTTTTCCACGCTGGCCTGTCGATGAAATTCCAATCGGTCATGTAACCAATGGCGTTCACATGCCGAGTTGGGACTCTGAAATTGCTGACAAATTGTGGACAGAAGCTGCCGGCAAGGACCGCTGGCGAGGCGATCTGGAATCCCTTGAACGCGATATTTCTACTTTATCTGATGCTGATCTTTGGGAGATGAGATGTGTTCAGCGAAAAGAGCTGGTTGATTTTGCACGCAAACGCTTTGAAAGGCAAACACGGGTTGCCGCAGGATCAGCAGACGAACTAAAAATGGCAAAAAATATTTTGAATCCGAATACACTCATGCTTGGTTTTGCGCGGCGTTTTGTTCCTTATAAAAGGCCGAATCTTTTGCTATCCGATCCTGCAAGATTTATCAATATTCTTAGAAACCCTCAATTTCCCGTGCAGTTGTTAATAGCAGGAAAAGCGCCACCTTATGATGAATCAGGAAAGGCATTAATCAGGGAATGGATCAAATTTATTGAGCAAAACGATTTGCATAAACATGTAATTTTTTTAAGTGATTATGATATGTTTCTTACAGAAAATATGGTTCAGGGATCGGATGTGTGGATAAATACACCACGCCGTCCCTGGGAAGCCTGCGGCACAAGTGGAATGAAAGTATTGGTGAACGGGGGAATTAATTTATCAGAACTTGACGGTTGGTGGGCAGAAGCCTATTCCCCGGAAGTAGGCTGGGCTTTAGGCGATATGCAACAACATGGAAATGATCCTGAATGGGATCGGACGGAGGCGCAGAATCTTTATGATATTCTTGAAAAAGAGATAATCCCCGATTTCTACAACAGGAATGAAAAAGGAATACCCGAAAAATGGATAGAAAGAATGAGGAACAGCATGGGCAAACTGACGCCCCGTTTTTCAGCAAACCGTACTGTGCGCGAATACACCCAAAAATATTACGTGCCGGCAGCATCAGGTTATGTAAAAAGATCGGCTGGTGAATCGGTGATTGGGAAACAAATAGTTGATATAACAAAAGACCTTTCTGTAAAATGGCCGGCAATCAAATTTGGTAGCACAGAAATAATTTCGAAAGAAAATGGCTTCGGATATAAAGTGCCGGTTTTTCTAAATCAAATTGATCCGGAAAATGTAGAGGTACAACTTTACGCAGATGGAATTAAAGATGAACCTCCAGAAATAATAAAGATGGAACATGACACAAAGAAAAATGAAGAAGGAATTGTTTATTCTGCTGAAGTTACGACAGAGCGTTCATCCAATGATTATACGGTACGCGTGATTTCTCATTACCTGGAAATTTCAGTTCCATTGGAAAACAGATTGATTTGCTGGCAACGGTGACCTCAAAAAATATTTATAAATGGATTTGTAAAATCAAACTATCATGGAAACTCAAACAATGGAAAAAGAAACGAAAGTTTTACCCAAAGAGCTTTTAAACAAAATAAATGCTTATTGGCGTGCAGCGAATTATTTGGCTGTAGGCCAAATCTATTTGTGCGATAATCCGCTTCTTCGTGAGCCTTTGAAACCTGGAGATATCAAGCACATGTTACTTGGCCACTGGGGAACCACTCCCGGCCAGAGTTTTATTTATGTGCATCTCAACCGGCTTATAAAAAAACATAAGTTAAACATGATCTACATTTCAGGCCCGGGTCATGGTGCACCTGCAATTGTAAGTAATGTGTATCTTGAAGGAACTTATTCTGAAGTCTATCCAAATATCAGCCGTGATGAAGAAGGATTGAAAAAATTATTTACGCAGTTTTCATTTCCCGGCGGAATTCCCAGTCATGTTTCCCCTGAATGCCCCGGTTCTATTCATGAAGGTGGTGAGCTGGGTTATTCACTGAGCCATGCTTTCGGTGCCGCTTTTGATAATCCCGATCTCATTGTTTCCTGCGTTGTAGGGGATGGTGAAGCCGAAACCGGCCCTTTGGCCACTTCATGGCACAGCAATAAATTTTTAAACCCGGTGAGAGATGGGGTAGTGCTTCCGATTTTGCATCTTAACGGTTACAAAATTTCAAATCCAACCGTACTGGCGCGCATTGGTAATGCAGATCTGCTCAAACTTTTTGAAGGCTACGGCTGGAATCCGCATTTAATTGAAGGAGACGACCCAATGGAAATGCATCAAAAAATGGCGAACCTGCTTGATCAAGTATACGCGGAAATAAAAGCGATAAAAGAAAGTTCCGCTAAAAATAATAATCTTTCCATGCCGCGCTGGCCGATGATCATCTTAAAAACGCCAAAAGGATGGACCGGCCCTAAGTTTGTGAATGGATTGCCGGTAGAGGGAACATTCCGTGCTCACCAGGTTCCTATTACCGATCCGAAAGAAAACCCCGAACATTTAAAGCAACTCGAACAATGGCTGAAGAGTTACAAACCCGAAGAACTTTTTGATAAGAAAGGCCGGTTGTTGCCTGAACTAGCCGAACTGGCTCCCGAAGGCGAATATCGCATGAGTGCTAATCCCCATGCAAACGGAGGTTTGTTGCTACGCGATCTTAAAATGCCTGATTTCAGGGAACATGGCATTGATGTAAAATTCAAAGGAATCGCCGGCCCCGGAGATACATTAGTTTTGGGAAGATTTATCCGCGACGTCATCAAAATGAATAAAGACCAAAAAAATTTCAGGCTGTTTGGACCTGATGAAACCCTTTCCAATAAACTGAACGCGGTTTTTGAAACAACCAATCGCCAGTGGGAAGCGGCTGTAATTGACACGGATGAATTTCTTAAAAAAGAAGGAAGGGTGATGGAAATGTTGAGTGAACATCAATGTGAAGGCTGGCTTGAAGGATATCTTCTTACAGGAAGGCATGGCTTGTTCAATTGTTATGAAGCTTTCATTCACATCATCGATTCGATGTTTAACCAACATGCAAAATGGCTTAAAGTAGCTTCACATATTCCCTGGCGAAGAAACATTGCTTCCCTGAATATTCTGCTAACTTCTCACGTATGGCGACAGGATCATAATGGTTTTACTCACCAGGATCCGGGCTTTCTGGATGTTGTATTAAATAAGAAATCAGAAGTAGTGCGAATATATTTGCCGCCTGATGCCAATTGCCTTTTATCAGTGATGGATCATTGTTTGAGAAGCCGTGAGTACGTAAATGTAGTTGTGGCTGGCAAGCATCCGGCACCGCAATGGCTTTCAATGGATGAGGCGGTGGTGCATTGCACGGAAGGAATCGGAATCTGGAAATGGGCCAGCACTGATAAAGGTGAAGAACCTGATGTGGTTATGGCTTGCGCGGGCGATGTACCCACACTTGAGATATTAGCGGCTGTTACTATTTTGCATGAAGAATTACCTCTGCTTAAAGTACGGGTAGTGAATGTAGTTGACCTAATGAAACTGCAACCGAAGTCTGAACATCCGCATGGTTTGAGTGATGCTGATTTTGATACATTATTTACGAAGGATAAACCGGTCATTTTTGCTTTCCATGGTTATCCATGGCTTATTCACCGGCTTACGTATCGAAGAACCAATCACCATAATATTCATGTACGCGGATATAAAGAAGAAGGAACGATTACAACGCCTTTTGATATGACCGTACTCAACCAGATGGATCGTTTTACATTAGTAATTGATACGCTCGATCGGTTGCCTCAGTTAAAAGACAGAGGCGCTTATTTAAAACAGGAAATGGAAGACAAACTGGTAGAGCATAAAAATTATATCCGCAAAAACGGCCGTGACCTGCCTGAAGTGAGAAACTGGAAATGGTAGAATAAAAATTATTGTTTTTTGTTGGTTCACTGTTGGTATATTTTTTATCGGTGATAGATAGACGATTTTTTGTCACGGATTGCACGGATTTGTACAGGCTCCTGCTATTGTTTGCGCCCCTGCAACAATAGTTAAGACAGAGACTGTAGGTGTGGACGCCGGGAAGCTAACGGAAATGGCTGTTCGAAAATAGACCCTGAACCAGCCTTGCCAGTCCAATAGGCCAATTGACCCCCAAACATGATGAATGTCATAAAAAAGCCTCGCTAAAAAGAACTAACTTTAAGAATAAATAATATTTGTTGGCAGACATATTTTAAAAATAAAAATTATGAAACGAAATAATAAAACCTTTTCGCAATTGATAGCATTGGCTATTTTAGCCATTTTTATGATTGGAGCAAATGGTTGTGCAAAAAAAATAAGTTTTGCCAAGTCATCCATCGTTCCGGGGGCGGAAGGAACTGTGAAAATTAAAAAAGACAAGAATAAGAATTATAATGTTAATATCAGCATTTCCAATTTAGCGGAGCCCGGTGATCTTACTCCCTCCCGGTCTGCCTATGTTGTTTGGATGCAAACCGATGAAAACAACATTAAAAACATTGGACAAATAAAATCGTCGAAGAAATTGTTTTCAAATGCGCTCACAGGTTCCATCAGTACCGTTACTCCTCATTACCCTACAAAAATTTTTATTACTGCCGAAAATGATGGCAATATTTCTTACCCGCAGGGGGAAACCGTATTGACTACCACAAATTTTTAGACGTCTGTCCATTCTTTTTGCTACGGATTACAGTGATTTCACTGATTACCTCACTGCATTTGTTGGCGTTCCTGCTTTTGCACATACTTCTGGATTAGAGAGTGAAGGTTAGAGACTACATATGTCTTCCATATAAAATGGAGCTTCCATACATATCGCACAGGTATTCCAAAAAATTCAACTAAATTTATTTTTTGCACTCTTAAAGTAACAACGATTGTAAGATAGGATTTGTAAAATGATTTGCTGAAAAATTTGCTTATATTAAACACAAAAACTTGTTATGGCAGAAAATGCAGACTTCCCGGTGGTATGCTTTGGTGAAACCCTTTGGGACTTTTTGCCAGAAGGAAAATTGCCCGGTGGCGCGCCGGTAAATGTAGCTTATCATTTGAAACAATTGGGTAAAAACCCCGCTGTAATAACGCGGATAGGAGATGATGAACTTGGTAAAGAATTGAAAGCTGTTTATGAATCAAAAAATATTGACACCCGATTTTTTCAGGTAGATTATGAGCATCCTACAGGAAAAGTTTTTGCGACTTTAAAAGAAGACAATGAGGTCGAATACGAAATTGTTCAACCGGTAGCATGGGATTTTATTGAATACAATGATGAGGTGGAAAAGATGGTAGCGGAAGCAGATTATTTTGTTTTCGGCAGCCTCGCATCGCGAAATGAAAAAACGAGAAATTCATTGCTTCACTATCTTAAGTCGGCAAAAATTAAAGTGCTTGACATCAATTTGCGGCCACCCCATTATTCAAAAGAGATTTTGGAAACTTTGCTTCATCATGTAGATATTCTAAAATTGAACCTTTCGGAATTGCATCTTATTTCTGCCTGGTATGATAATTTGAAAAGCGACGAAGAAATGGTAAAACTTTTGAAAAAGAAATTTGATCTTCAAATTGTAATTGTTACCAGAGGCGGCGATGGCGCTATGCTTTTTATGCACCATGAATTTTATTATCATCCCGGCTATTCAGTCAAAGTAGCAGATACAATTGGTAGCGGCGATTCTTTTCTTGCGGCCATCATTTCAAAATTAATGGATGGAACTTCCGCGGAAGAAGCTCTTGATTTTGCCAGCGCTCTTGGCGCTTTTGTTGCCTCACGTTCCGGAGCGTGCCCCGAATACGAAATAAAAGATGTTGTTGCTTTAATGGAAAATAAGAAAGCCGCAAATAAATTTTAAATCACTTTTGCGATTAAATAAATAATAGATGAAAAGATTTTTGATCGGCATTGTATCCTTGATTTTATCAACAGGTTTATTTGCGCAAAATGAAATTCCAACTCCGCAATGGCGGCCCGTTTATCATTTTACCCCGGAAAAAAACTGGACCAATGATCCCAACGGTTTGCTTTATTTAAATGGCGTTTATGAATTGTATAACCAGCAAAATCCTTATGGAATTAATTGGGGCAATATGAGTTGGGGGCATGCCACGAGCACAGATTTGATTCATTGGAAGCATTACGGGCTTGCAATGCCGCAGCAAATATCCGGAGGCGATACTATCATGCGGTTTTCAGGTTCTGCAGTTTGGGATAAAAATAACACGAGTGGCCTTTGTAAAAATGGTGGTTGCATCGTGGCCATTTACACAGCTGATCTTCGGCAACAACACATAGAATCACAATACATTGCTTATAGCAACGATAGTGGAATGCATTTTATTAATTATCAAGACAATCCTGTAATTGGTTTGCACAAAAAAGATTTTCGCGATCCGAATGTGCAGTGGGATGAGGAATTAAACAAATGGTTGATGGTTGTTTCTCTTCCCCCGGAAAATGAAGTACAATTTTATTCCTCGGCTGATTTAAAAAACTGGGATTTGCTCAGCACTTTCGGACATGCAGGATTGAAAGGCGGCATTTGGGAATGTCCGTTTTTTATCAAACTTCCAGTAGAAGGAAGTGCGGAAAAATCGAAGTGGCTTTTGGTAAATTCATTCCAGGATAGCAGCAAGAACGAGTATGAAGAATATTATGTGGGGAATTTTGATGGTACTACTTTTACCAATGATAATCCTGCTGAAAAAGTTTTATTAGTTGATAACGGAGATGCTTTGTACGCGGCTATTCCATGGAACAATTTACCCGACGGACAACATACTTATATTGGCTGGATGGTACCTCCTGCAAAACAGGAAACCTGGCCATGGAAAGGTCAAATGTCGATCCCAAGAGATTTGAGTTTAAAAGAAACAAAAGATGGAATAAGATTGTTTCAAAATCCGGCCAAAGTGATCAAAGATCACCTTCCTGATTTTTCAAAGAAAATGGTTCATCTTGAAAATGTAAAAGTGGTAGGAGCGAACCAGGATATTTTAAAGGGACAAAACATTACGGGAAATTCTTATTGGCTGGAAGCAGAATTGCAGGTACCTGAAAATACGATGGCTGGGTTTAACATCGCTGAAGCGAAAGATAGAAACGGAAATGTAATCGCTCAAACTATCGTGGGATATGATCCATCAAAAAACGAAGTATATGTGGATAGAAGCCGTACGGGAAACGAAAATATCAATCGGAAAAACCTGACGCAGTCAATGAAAGTAAATTCAACAAATGGAAAAATAAAATTCGAAATACTTTTTGATAAATCTTCTTTGGAAGTTTTTGTGAATGATGGTGAAAAAGTTTTGACGACTTATATTTATCCGGCTAAAAACTCTGACGGCTTAAGCACTTTCTCTTTTGGTGGTGAAACGTTAATTAAGTCATTAAAAGTTTGGGATATGTCGCAATAAAAATCCGGCTTATTTCTTCGTTTACTGGTAACCGTTACTTTAATATCATCACCGGCAATGGGCATTTTTTATAAAGTGCTTCTGAAACACTTTTGTGAGTAAGTGAATATAAAAAACTGTGAACACCAGGCAGCGCAATCATCAATTGCACTTCATTCAATTTTTTAAAATGCAAAATCCCATTGATGACATTTTTGTCAGCTTCATAATAAATCTCGTGTTTAAAGTTTTTGAGATAATTATGTAGATTATTCTCCACTTCTTTAAAAGTTTCATCGGGATTGAGATTGCGTTGTGCAGCATCTACATTAAGCACTAAAATCTCTACATCATGCCATGTAGGCGAGGAGCGAAGCCGGTTGATCTTATTTAGTGAATTAACAGTTTTAAAGTCAACCGGAACCAACGCTTTTTCAACAGGTGTATAGTGATAACCTTCAGGAACGATTAAAACTCTTACCGGGCTTATTCTTGCTATTTGTATTACATTTCCTGCAACAAATGCTTCGTTGGTTGAATTCTGGGAATCACCGCCTAATAATATCATTTCCGGTTTTTCATCTTTTATAAGTTCAAGGATACTTCTTACCAATGGAAGCTCGCTCACGGCTGTTTGTACCCGGATTTTTTCGCCTGTTTTTGCATCAACTTCTTTACACAATTCATTCAAAATCTCTTTTTCATTAAATCTTTTCCTGTTGAGGTACTCCTGGTTTACATTAGAAAAATCTGCCGACATAATCATGTTTTCATACATCGAACTGTAGAATGATCGTAATAAAATGATGCGTTCATACAAATATTTTTTGGCCCAATCGGTAGCGAAATTTACAGCATTTTCAGAGGAGGACGTAAAGTCTACAGGAACTATCAGTGTCTTCATATTCTAATGCTTTATTTAAAACAAAAATACTTTTCTCATGTTTTTTAAATAACGAAAGTTCAATTATAAAAAATACCAAAGGTGTTGACGGATCATTTTTTGAGATTTTCGAAGATTAAAACAGATATTCTTAATTTTGTATACAAGTCCGGATTCCTGGAAAAAGCCACAATGTAAGATGGCGCAATCCCCTGGTAGGTCATATTCATTGTCAATATCAAATTAAGAACCTGTTTTTTTCACACTGACTCTTAAAATGGTAGCATCAACTGAAGCTTGAATTAAAAACACATTTATTTGTTTGTTTGCTGATTATCTTTCGGCTTTAGTCAATTTTAATTTGTAGAAATCTTAATCTCCAAATTCTTTCAGAAGCTTTTTCACCACTTTTTTATAGCTTTCCAAATCTTTAAACTGGTCCTGTATAAACTGGTTATCTTCAAGCCTGCCCATAATTGTATTCATCTCCTCTTTGTTTTCATAGATCATTTTACGGAAAGGGTTTGAATAATCTTTGGCGCGTGATTCGTAGATAGCTTTGCTGGCCCGGGTTTTGGTTTCTACAGATCGTTTAAGTAATTCTTTAAAATAGCTAACAGTAAATTGTTTAGAAGTAATTCTTTCTATTTCCAGCAATGAAGTATATGCATGAATCAGCTTGTTCTTTTCATACTCTTCGCCGGCCTGCCGGTAAAAATCATGCACTTCTGTCCAGGAATTGATCTTGTTGTTTTTGATCTTTTGTTTTAGCTTTTCCACATCAGTAGCAGGTATTAGCTGGCCACCAATATTTCTCCATTCATTACGTGAAATTTTAGAAGGGATACTTTTTTTAAATTCTTCAAAAGAGGAAAAATTATGCTGTTGAATATGGTTGATTAATTGAATCGTTCCATAATAAGCAATAAGTTCTTTAAATAAGTTCAATGATTGATTCACCTTCACTACTTGCGTTTTGCGCGAGCTGTTTTCCACTCCTTCCATTTCTGCATTTCCATTTTCATCCACTTTTAATTTGGATAAAATATCAATTGCGGTAAAAAGTTCATTTATGGTATCCGGAGCTAAATAGCCGTATTCGATTTTTTGAATTTTTTCGATTCGTTTATCACGGTCGTCAAATTTCCAGGCATTTCGTTCCAACGCATACATGTTATAGAGGAACCAATATCCCGGCATCAAAACCAGCTTGTCGTGTGTAACATCATTGCTAACCAGGCAAAAAGGAAGGGTGATGTTCATCTCAAAAGGATAATCGCCTTTTGCCAAAATACAAAAAGAGGCAAACTTTGAATTATGCTTCAGGCTCACACATAATCCAGGCCAAAACCCACGCCCCGCAATGATTTCGCCATCTGCGGCACGGCTGTTATGATTACTTCCTATAGTAGCTCCTGCTGCAATATTACTTTGCCCCATTAACAGGGCGGCACACAAAAATGAATTATTATGATGCTGCTCATGATTTGGAAAAATTAGTGCGTTCAACACTTCGCAACATGAAATAGTAGAATTGTTTCCAAGGTAAGAGTTGATGAGCCTTGCGCCATATTTTAGTTGGGAATGCGCTGCCAAAACAAATCTTACCGCTTTTACGCCATAAAAAATCCTGCAACCATAACCAATAATTCCATTCACCAGTTCGCAACCTTCTCCAATTTGAGAGGTTCTTTCTGCATCACTGTTGATGGTGAGGTTTTTTAATTTATTCGCTCCCTTTATATAAGCATCCGTGCCAATCCTTACATCTTTTAGAATGTCACAATCTTTAATTACACAACGGTCGCCGATGGTTCCATAATATCCTCTTTTAGAATCAAACTCTTTTTGTGTGAGTTCTATAAACCTTTGTTGAAGTTGCGCATCTTCAGGATTGTTGCTCCAGATATAAGCGTCTCCTGCAAGCATCCCGTCAAAAGGAGCGATGCGCCTGCCACCGTTTTCATTGCGAACTTCTATCCAAACCCTTCCTGCTTCCTTTTCTCCGTCTTTTAAAATTCCATTTCCGAATTTAGAGTAATCAGTAGTCGCCAGTTCATTTACATTGGTAATCATTACTTCGTTACCAATAACGTAATGGCTTAAATAACCGGCGTTATCAATACAGATATTATCTCCAAAATCACAACTGATTACGTGGCTGTTATAAATTCCTACGGGCATGCGCAAATTGTGAAACTCAAGATAAAAAGCTTCAAGTTTTCCAATTCGTATTAGTCCGTGAAATTTCGAGTTTTTTACCAGCGCCGGGTCAAATTCTTTCGATACAAATATCTTTGCCCAGTCATCAGAAGTGTTTCCATTGCGGATAAGAATTTCTATTTCAGAACCTGACAAGCGGCGATAATGAATACCGTTATTGTTTTGCTGATTCCTCAGGTAATATTCATCTTCTCCTTCCGGTATATATTTTCGATCAATAAAATTATAGCCAAGATTATCAATCGGATGTTTTGTGATTATGTTCATGGGAGAAGAAGTTCTAAGTTATAAGTGTTAAGTTATAAGTTTTAAGTTTTAAATCTTGTGTAGATATAAGATGATAAGAAAAAAGTAAGGTTTATTTTTTTCGATTACTGTTTTAGCCATTTCATTCTTTAATTTACTCAACCGTAACTGATTTCGCTAAATTTCTCGGTTTATCTACGTCACAACCTTTTAAAACTCCGATGTAATAAGAAAGTAACTGTAATGGAATAACGCTTAAAAGTGGTGCTACTACTTCATTTGCAGGCGGGACAAAAAATACATCATCCGCCATTTCAGGAATAATATCATCACCTTCTGTGACGATAGCGATTACTTTTCCTTTACGCGCTTTTATCTCCTGGATGTTACTTACGATCTTTCCGTGGTATTCATCTTTTGTGGCTACAAAAACCACCGGCAGATCTTTATCCACTAAAGCGATTGGCCCGTGTTTCATTTCTGCGGCAGGATAACCTTCTGCATGGATATAAGAAATTTCTTTCAGTTTTAAAGCGCCTTCCAAAGCGATGGGGAAATTATAACCTCTTCCAAGGTACAATGCATTGTTGGCATCTTTGTATCTTTTTGCAATTGGCTTTATCAGCTCGCCGTCTTTTAAAATAGCATCCACTTTTTCAGGAATATTTTCGAGTTCTACCAACAGTTCTGTGTATCGTGAGGATTCGATAGTTCCTTTTTCTTTAGCAATCTTTAAAGCAATCATCATTAACACCGCTAATTGTGCTGTGAAGGCTTTTGTAGAAGCGACGCCAATCTCAGGACCTGCATGGGTATAAGCGCCGGCGTGAGAAGCCCGTGAAATGGAAGAGCCAACTACATTCACAATTCCGAAAATAAAAGCACCCTGTTCTTTAGCTTTTTCAATCGCCACCAAAGTGTCTGCAGTTTCCCCACTTTGGGAAATAGCGATGATTACATCTCCCTTATTTACTATCGGGTTTCTGTATCTGAACTCAGAAGCGTATTCCACTTCTACCGGAATGCGGCAAAGTTCTTCAATAATGTATTCTGCTTCCAGAGCAGCGTGCCAACTGGTTCCACAGGCAATAATAATGTAACGGGGGGCATTAATAAGGGCTTCAATATTATCCTGGATACCCTTCATGGTAATTGTTCCTTTTTCTGCGTCCAACCGTCCCCGTAAGCAATCATAAATCGTGGTCGGTTGCTCGTAAATTTCTTTCAGCATGAAGTGATCATATCCGCCTTTTTCGATCGCTGCCAGTTCAATATCGAGGCTGGAGATATAAGGCATTTGCTTTTCGTTTCCCAGGTTTTTAAGAATTAATTCTCCGGCTTTTATGATAGCTATTTCGTAGTCGTTTACATAAACCACTTCCTTAGTATATTCAAGCATCGGTGTAGCATCTGAACCAAGGAAATGTTCATCCTTTCCTATTCCAATCACCAGTGGACTTCCTTTTCGGGCAGCAATAATTGTATCAGGATTATCTGCATCGAGCAGTAAGATAACATAAGCCCCGGAAACTCTCTTTAATGCAATTCGCACAGCTTCTTCCAGCGGCGATTGTGTGTTTTTCTGAATATCTTCTATAAAATTCAACAGAACTTCGGTATCAGTTTCACTTTTAAAAGTGTATCCTTTTTTGGTAAGTTCTGATTTTAACTGTGCATAATTTTCAATGATGCCATTATGGATCATTGCGAGTTTGCCGTTGTTGCTTGTATGCGGATGCGCGTTCACATCGCTCGGTTCTCCGTGAGTAGCCCAGCGGGTATGGCCAATACCAATATTGCCGTTAACCGGTTTGCCAATCAATGATTGTTCAAGTTCTGCCACTTTGCCTTTCTTCTTAAAAACATGAAGGCCACTATCGTTAATCAAAGCTACGCCGGTACTATCGTAGCCACGGTATTCCTGTCTTTTGAGGCCTGTAATGATAATAGGGTACGCGTCTCTTGGCCCGATATATCCAACTATTCCACACATAAATTTGTCTTATTTTATTTGGTACAAAATAACGAAAAAGAGTTTAGTTATACTTTAAAGTATGATAAAGAAGAAAATAAAAACCTTGAATAAAAGTTCGCTTACTGGTTTTAATTTGAAAAGCAACAGCATTAAATGTGATTCTGCCAATTCTTTTTTCCAAATTAATTCTTTTCGTAAATTAAAAATGAACTATAAATATTTCAG
Source organism: uncultured Chitinophagaceae bacterium (assembly GCA_963811285.1). Classification (GTDB taxonomy): domain Bacteria; phylum Bacteroidota; class Bacteroidia; order Chitinophagales; family Chitinophagaceae; genus Ginsengibacter. Next base: position 203,640 of record CAWEQV010000006.1, read on the forward strand.
ATTTTTATTTTCCTACAGTTACTTAATCATTTATTTTTTTTACCTTTTAAATATGAATGAAAATATAATTATTATTTTAGCCGCCGGTGCTTCAACCCGCATGAAGCAACCGAAGCAATTGTTGCCTTACCAAAGTGAAACTTTGTTGGCGCATACAATTAAAGAAGCACAAAAATCTTTAATGCCGGTTATAGTAGTGCTTGGAGCGAATGCGACAGAAATCAAGGGGAAAATTAATAAAATGGAAGAAGAAGTTGTGATCAATGAAGAGTGGGAGAGTGGTATGTCCTCGTCCATAAAAGCCGGACTGCAAAAGGCTCTTACCAATTTCCATGAAATGGAAAATTGTATTCTTGCCGTTTGTGATCAACCCTATATTTCTTCCATTTTATTCCAGGAACTGGTAGACGAAAAAAAGCAATCCGGTAAAAATATTGTCGCTTGTTCTTATGCCGATACTTTGGGTACTCCATGTTTATTTGACAAAAAATATTTCGAGGAACTTTTGCAACTGGAAGGAGATCATGGTGCAAAAAACATTTTACAAAAATACCATCATGATGTTGCAATTGTAGATTTTGAAAAGGGCAGATTTGATATAGATACAAAAAATGATTACCAGCAACTTTTAAAGAACAAAGATTTATGAAACGAAGACTGGTTAACTTTTTAATTCCTTTTCTTTTTTTTCATACAGCTTCGTCATTTGCGCAGCAACAGAAAATAACTGTTGCAGTGGCTGCTAATATGCAATATGCTTTCAAAGAATTAAAGAATGAATTTGAAAAAACATACCATATTCAAGTTGATGCTGTCATTGGCGCGTCCGGGAATTTAACAAGACAAATAATGCAGGGAGCGCCTTTTGATGTTTTTATTTCCGCTGACACAAAATATCCTGAAAACATTTACTCCCAAGGCTTTGCAGCAGAGAAGCCCAAAATTTATGCAAGAGGCGCTTTGGTTTTATGGACAACAAAAGAGGGATTGCAGTTAAAATCCAATCTGCGGTTTTTATTGTCGGATAACATAAAAAATATTGCTATTGCCAATCCAAAAATTGCTCCTTACGGAACTGCTGCCATATCACTTTTAAAAAAGTTTGCACTTTTTGAGAAACTAAAAAACAAATTGGTTTATGGTGAAAGTATTTCTCAAACAAGCCAGTTCATTGCAACCGGAAATGCGGACATAGGTTTTACTGCCAAAGCGGTTGTACTTTCTGAGCAGATGAAGGGTAAAGGCAAATGGCTTGAATTGAATAGCGAAGATTATCCTCCTATTTTTCAGTCAGCCGTTCTTTTAAAATACGGAACAAAAAATCATTCTATTGCTTCAAGGAAATTTTATGAATTTTTATTTTCTAAAAATGCGAAGGATATTTATAAAAAATATGGTTACATAAATTAAATCAGATGATCGAAACAGCCCCGATATTTTTGACTTTAGAACTGGCTTTTCTCACTACCATTATTTTGTTTTTCCTTTCTATACCGCTTGCCCGCTGGATATCGCATCGCAAAAATATTTTAAAAACAATCGCAGAAGTTGTTGTGAGTTTGCCTTTGGTATTACCGCCAACGGTTATCGGATTTTATTTATTGCTTGCTTTCAGTCCATCAAATTCTTTTGGTAAATTTTTAGAAAACTATTTTGATATTCGTCTTGCTTTTTCCTTTGGAGGTTTGTTGATTGGTTCTCTAATTTACAGTTTGCCTTTTATGGTTCATCCCATTTTATCAGGTTTAACTTCTTTGCCTTCAAGCCTTGAAGAAGCTTCCTTTTCTTTAGGTAAATCAAAAACGCAAACCTTGATTAATGTTTTGTTGCCGAATATAAAACCCTCCTTACTTACAGGAATTGTTCTCACTTTCGCGCATACGATTGGTGAATTTGGCGTCGTATTGATGATTGGCGGAAATATTCCTGGTAAAACAAATGTAGCTTCCATCGCTGTTTATGATGAAGTAGAAGCTTTAAATTATCACAATGCAAACGTGTATGCGGCTGTTCTCGTTGGCATTTCTGTAACTATTTTGTTTTTGCTTTATTTTTCAAATCGTAAGTTGCAGGAAGTTAAAATCTTATGACGCATTTTTCCTTACAAAAGAAATTGCATGCTGCTGATGGTGCGCTTACACTTGATGTCAATTGTGAAATTGAAGAAGGTGCTTTCATCAGTTTATACGGGCCTTCCGGCGCCGGAAAAACTTCTTTGCTTAGAATGCTTGCCGGTTTCATGCGACCGGATGAAGGATTTATAAAAGTAAATGATGAAGTTTGGTTCGACAGTAAAAATAAAATAGACCTTGTTTCACAAAAAAGGGTGGTAGGGTTTGTTTTCCAGGATTACGCTCTCTTTCCCAATATGAATGTTGAAGAAAATATTATGTATGCTTTGGGAAAGAATGATTCAAAAAGCATTATTGAAGAATTATTGGAATTAACGGCTCTCACAGGTTTGCGGAATAAAAAAATTCAAAAGTTATCCGGAGGCCAGCAGCAAAGAGTTGCTTTGGCAAGAGCACTTGCCCGAAAACCGAAATTGTTGTTGCTGGATGAGCCTTTATCTGCGATTGATAATGAGATGCGTTCAAATCTTCAACAGACTTTACTTTCCATTCATTCGCATTATAAAGTGACGGCTATTATTGTAAGTCATGATATTAATGAGATCGTGAAACTTAGTTCTAAAACCATTCATTTGAAAAATGGAACGATACAACAATATGCACCGCCGCATGAAATTTTTCTAAATAAATTTGCTGAAACCAATTCTTTAAAAGGTATTTTTTTATCAGCTCAAAAAAGCGGAATTAATTACGAAGCTTTGATTCTCACCGACGAGCAGGTGATTAAAATAAACTGCAGCGAACAGGATGCTAAGAATTTGCAAAAGGGCGACGAAATAGAAGTTTCTTTTAAAGGAGCACCGGCTTTTTTGCGTAAATTGTAAAAAGATAAAAGTATAAAATGATTATTGATGAATTCAGTCGTGTGCATGATTATTTGAGGATTTCGCTGACCGATATGTGCAATCTGCGTTGCTTCTATTGTATGCCTGAAGAAGAATATGATTTTGCGCCGGCCTCACGATTAATGCAAGAGGATGAAATTTTTCAGATAGCAAAGATATTTGTAGAAAATGGTGTGAAAAAAATAAGGCTTACCGGTGGTGAACCATTTGTGAGAAAGGATGCGGGCCGAATTATCAAATCGCTTTCTTCTCTTGGTGTTCGGCTTGCTGTAACTACCAACGGTACACGGATTCATAAATTTGAAGAGGTGTTGGAAGCCTCCCAGATTCATTCCATAAATATCAGCCTCGATACGTTGGACAGGCAGAAATATAAATTTATTACAAGGCGTGACAGGTTTGATTTGGTAAAGAAAAACATTGACAGTTTTATCGATAAAGGATTTTACAGTCAAAATCAATGTGGTGGTGATGAAAGATTTTAATGAAGATGAAATAATCGATTTTATCGGTTGGACTAAAAATGTTCCTGTGCATGTTCGTTTTATTGAGTTTATGCCATTTGCGGGCAATCGCTGGACGAGCAACAAAGTGGTTTCAATGGATGAGATATTACAAAAAATTGAAAGCAACTTTGAATTTTCTCCGCAGAAAGGCGAGAAAAATGATACTGAAAAAAAATATATTATTTCGGATCATAAAGGTAGTTTCGGCATTATCAGCACAATGACAAAACCGTTTTGCGAAGGCTGCAACAGGATGCGTTTGACGGCTGACGGCAAATTAAAAAATTGCCTTTTTTCAAATGGTGAGACCGACCTGCTTACACCATTCAGAAATGGAGAAGATATTTTGCCATTGATTCATCAAAATATCAAAAGCAAAGCGAAAGAACTTGGCGGGCAGTTTACAAGCAATTTGCAAAAAGTAGAAGCAGAGCTCATTCACAACAGAAGCATGATCACTATTGGCGGTTAATAACTAAGCAATGATTTCAGTTAAAGAAGCAAAAGAAAAAATTGAAGGAAATGTTGCTTTACTGCAACCAAAGGTGTTGCCTTTGCAAAAGATTCTCGGTTTAACACTTGCAGAGAATGTTTATGCAAAATTTGATATTCCTTCATTTGCCCAATCTTCTATGGACGGTTATGCAATCAGGTTTGAAGATAAAAATTTTCCACTTTCTGTTCAAGGTAAAATTGCTGCGGGTGATTCCAAATCTTATACGATAACTAAAAAGCAATCGGCACGAATTTTTACCGGAGCGCCATTACCAGCTAATGCCGACACGGTTGTGATGCAGGAAAAAGTAGTTGTTGAAGATGGAAAAATATTGATAAAAGATGAGGCTTTACAACAAGGAGATTATGTTAGAAATAAGGGTACAGAAATAAAAGCCGGCGATATTGCCCTGAAAGCTAAAACGCTTGTAACGCCTGCTGCTATTGGATTTTTGGCTGCCATTGGTATTGCGGAAGTTGCTGTTTATCCTTCTCTGCATGTAAGTATTATCATTACAGGAAATGAGTTGCAACAGCCGGGGAATGAACTTTTATTTGGCCATGTTTATGAATCCAATTCATTTTCATTATCCGCGGCTTTAAAAGCATTGGGAGTTGAAGAAATCCAAATTTTATATGCAGAAGATAAACCTGAAGTTGTTGAATCAACCTTGAAAAAAGCTTTGGAAGAAACTGATTTGATTTTGTTAACAGGAGGCATAAGCGTTGGTGAGTATGATTTTGTTTTACAGGCTACAGAGAATTGTGGAATTGAAAAACAATTTCATAAAATAAAACAGAAACCGGGAAAGCCTTTGTATTTCGGAACTAAAGACAATAAAGTGGTTTTCGGTTTGCCTGGAAATCCAGCTTCCGTTCTTTCTTGTTTTTATGAATATGTTTCGCCTGCCATTGCAAAAATGATGGGAAAGAAAAATTCGGTAAAAAAAATAAAAGCAACTTTGCAAAATGATTATTTCAAAGAAAGCAGGGATGACGCACTTTCTAAAAGGTTTTTATGAAAATGAAAAAGTTGAGATACTGGCCTCACAGGCTTCTTTTCAATTACGTTCTTTTGCAACAGCGAATTGTTTAATTGTAATCGGTGAAGAAAAAGAATCTGTGAAAACAGGTGATGAGGTTGAAGTGCATTTATTACCTGTTTAAATTATTTAAAAATGATTATTAAAGTTTTCGGACAGTTAACAGACGTATTTAAGAAGGAAAATATCTCTGTAGAAAATGCAGCAGACGTGGAGGAATTAAAAAAACGTTTGCTCGATGCATTCCCGGCATTAGCAGATAAAACTTTTGTGGTCGCAGTAAACAAAAAAATAATTCATAAAAATATTTCTTTATTAGAGAATGCGGAGATTGCTTTATTGCCACCATTTTCGGGAGGTTAAATTATGAATGAAAATGAACGATATATTCGCCAGCTTTCACTTAAAGAATTTGGTGAAAAGGGGCAAAAAAAGTTAGCGTCAGCAAAAATTTTAATTGTTGGAGTGGGAGGACTTGGTTGTCCTGCTTTGTTGTATCTGGCCGCTGCCGGCGCAGGTTGTATCGGAATTGCAGATGATGATTTTATTTCACTGAATAATCTTCAACGGCAGGTTTTATTTTCAACAAATGATGTTGGCAAATCAAAAGTGAAGGTTGCCAAAGAGAAAATAAATGAGATGAACCCTGAAGCAGAAGTCATCTCTTATGCTGAAAGACTAACAAATAAAAATGCGTTGGATATCATTAAAGAATATGATATCGTAATTGATGGAACAGATAATTTTCCTTCCAAATATTTGATAAACGATGCTTGTGTTTTATTAGGCAAACCCTTGGTTTATGGTTCCGTTTCAAAGTTTGAAGGGCAGGTTGCTGTTTTCAATGTTGCAGATAAAAAAAATGTAAAATGCAATTACCGCGATTTGTTTCCTCAGGCGCCGGATGAAAAAATATTGAATTGCGCTGAAGAAGGCGTGCTGGGTGTTACAACCGGTATCATTGGAACCCTGCAGGCAAATGAAGTGATTAAATTGCTCACAGGAATTGGTGAACCTTTGATTAATCATTTGTTGATTTTTAATACGCTTAATAATCAATCTTACACATTAGAAATTACAGAAAACCCGGAAGCATACCAATTGCCTTCAAATGAGGATAAATTCAGGCAAATGGATTATGATTGGTTATGTGGAGTCACAGATATTGAAGAAATTGATGCAACACAACTGCAGACAATGCTTTGCGAAAAAGAAACACTTTTTATTGATGTTCGTGAGATTGAAGAAAAACCTGAAGTGGATTTCAAACATGAAAGAATTCCACTTTCACATTTTAAAAAACAAATTGAAAATATAGACTCGCAAAAAATTGTATGTTTTTGCCAAACGGGGAAAAGAAGTGTTGATGCAGCCAGGATGCTGGCAGAGCGATTTGGTGAATCAAAAAAAATATACAGTTTAAAAGGTGGCGTTTTAAGTTTGCACAAGTAATTTGTATGGAAAAAAAGAAAGCAAAAAATATTTTTCAGCACGGTGCGATTGCTCCTTCATTGATAAGTGAAAGTATTCAAAAGCATGCTTCAAAAAAAGATATTGGTGCACACAGTATTTTTTTAGGACAGGTTCGGGCAGATGAAATAGACGGTAAAACCGTTGCTGCAATTGAATATACCACTTATGAAGAAATGGCTTTGGAAAAAATGAGTGAAATACGTGAAGAGATTTTTTCTAAATATGAACTTACTTGTTTGCATGTTCATCATAGTTTGGGAAAAGTGAAAGCAGGAGAAATAAGTCTTTTTGTTTTTGCTTCTTCTGCTCATCGGAAAGCAGCGATTGAGGCTTGCAGTGAGGTGGTAGAAAAGATAAAAAAAGAACTACCTGTTTGGGGAAAAGAAGTTTTTGAAACTGAAGGTTATCAATGGAAAGAAAATAAATAATGGTAAACATCACACATAAACAAAATTCATTGCGGCAGGCGGTGGCCAGCGCGGTGGTAAAAGTTTCCAGACGGGAAACCATAAACGCAATTAAAGAACGAAAAGTTCCGAAAGGTGATGTGTTTGAATTTGCAAGAGCAGCAGGTTTGCTGGGAATAAAAAAGACAAGCGATGTAATTCCTGATTGTCATCCTTTACCTGTTGAATTCGCTTCTATCACCTATGAAATCGAAGATTTATCTGTAAAAATTTTAGTTGAAGTTCATACAATTTACAAAACAGGAGTAGAAGTGGAAGCCATGCATGGGGCGGCAGTAACTGCTTTGGTGATGTATGACATGCTGAAGCCAATTGATAAAAATGTGGAAATATCTGCAATCAAATTACAGAGTAAAAAAGGTGGCAAAAGTGATTTTGAAAAAGATAATCACACAAATTTAAAATGTGTGGTTATTGTTTGTTCTGATCGTGTTTCAAAAGGAGAGAAGGAAGATACATCCGGTAAAGCGATTCTTGAAAAGTTACAAACTTTTGGAATTACTCAAACCGAATACAAAATCATTCCTGATGATTTTGAGGAGATCCAAAATATGGCAAAACATTTTGTGAATAAAGAATTTGATATCGTCATCTTTACCGGTGGCACGGGTTTATCTTCACGTGATGTAACACCTGACGCTATTTCCCCTTTGATTGAAAAAGAAATTTCAGGAATTATGGAACAGGCGCGCAATTATGGCCAGCAACGAATGCCATATGCCATGTTATCAAGAGGAGTGGCGGGGTTTATTAAAAAAACACTTGTTCTAACATTCCCAGGTTCAAAAAAAGGGGCATCGGAAAGTATGGATGCGCTCTTTCCGCAAGTACTTCACTTATTCCGGTTGTCGTCTTCTTCTCATGAAGAGGAGTAAGGTTAAGTGACTCTTTTTAAAATAAAATTGCCTCTTAATTGTTGGTTTACTACCAGTAAAAGCCTGGCAACTTTTTTGACATTTGCTTCCACATCTTTAAGTAACGTATTCTATAATACCTTCTGTGTTGCAAGAGATATAGAAGTTCTTCGCTCACAATTTATTACTTTCGGTTATCCAAAAATATAATCTTCTAATAATGAAAAAAATTTACGTATTACTTGTATCCTGTACTTTTTCGTTTTTTTATTTCTCCGCCAACGCCTACTTGAGGCTACCTGATATTTTTTCAGATAATATGGTGTTACAACAACAGACAATCATTCATTTCTCTGGTTGGGCTGATCCCACTGAAAAGATAAGTGTGATAGCAAGCTGGAATGGCGATACTTTAAAAACTTCCACTTTATCAGATGCTCAGTGGACTGTTGACCTGTTAACACCAAAAGCCGGGGGCCCTTACCAGATAAGGGTTATAGGTGATAGCACAATTACCATTCAAAATGTACTTATCGGTGATAACTGGATTTGTACCGGCCAATCGAATATGGAATTCAGCGCCGACTGGCACAAGAATTACTACAAAAATGAAGTAGCCAACGCCAATCATCCTGACATCCGTTTTTTCCATATTCAGAAACTTTCAGCTAATTACCCACAGCAGGAAGTACGGGGAAAATGGGAAGTGTGCACTCCCGAAACCATGCATACTTTCAGTGCGGCAGGTTATTTTTTTGGTAGAACCATTAATGAAAATATTCATCAACCTGTGGGATTGATAGAATCATGCTGGGGCGGCACGCCGGTAGAAGCGTGGACACCAATAGAAGTATTTAAACTGAGTGAAAAGCTGGCTGTTTCTGCTGCAAAATTAACGCCGGTTCCATGGTGCCCGATTCGGCCGGCAGTAACATACAATGCAATGATAGCGCCAATCACAGGCTTCCCGATAAAGGGCGGCATCTGGTACCAGGGAGAAGCGAATACAACTAACCCGGATACCTACGAAGAAACTTTTAGCGCGATGATTCATTCATGGCGCGAATTGTGGAAAGAGAATTTTCCTTTTTATTTTGTGCAAATTGCACCATTCAATTACGGCGAAGGAGACAAAGGCGCTTTGGTAAGAGAACAACAATTGAAAACTTACCGGGATGTGCCAAAAACCGGAATGGTAGTAATAACAGATATCACTGGAGATACGAACAATATTCACCCAATCAATAAAATTGATGTAGGCAAAAGGCTTGCTGACTGGGCGCTTGTCAATACTTACGGGAAAAAAAATCTTCAATATTCCGGGCCTCTTTACCGCTCCATGGAAGTAAAAGGGAATAAGGCAATCATTCATTTTGATTTTGCAAAAGATGGCTTAATGAAAAAAGGAGATAAGCTAACAGATTTTATGATCGCCGGTGAAGATCATCAATTTGTACCGGCAACAGCAAGTGTACAAGATAGCACTGTAGTAGTTTCCAGCCCACAAGTTCAGCATCCAATCGCCGTAAGAATGGGATTTACAAATACATCTATTCCAAATTTATTCAACAAAGCCGGCTTACCAGCGTCACCTTTTAGAACAGATGATTGGGAGGTGAAGTAATTATAACAGAGAGGCTTGTACGAAAAATATTTATTACAGTGCACGAATAAATTTCTATGATTTTCATTTTACAATTAATAGACTTCAGTTTCATTCTATCTTTTATTGCTCAGGAAGTTTGCAGCGCAATCTGTCTCCAATGTGCAGGTTGTTGCCCAACATGTCTCTGATTACGTCAGTAAAACTGCAAGCCCAACAGCGCTTTTTTTAAACTTTTTCATATACAAAAAAAGTTTAGTGAAACCGATTTCACTAAACTTCTTTCAAACCCTTGTCTGCATATAATTACAGAGGATTTTACCAACTATTTTTGAGTATTATACCTTTAAAATAAAAATTTCTTTTTTTTATTCGTTTACTAACCATCTTACATTCTAATCATTATCTTTTTCTTTTTCTTTTTCGACTACTTTAATAAAAGCACTGTGACGCGGAGCAGGCATTACGCTGTTTTCTCCTTTTACCGCTTTCCAGATGATTTCATTAAAAGGAATATCTGGTGCTGCATCTTCCACAGCCAGGTTATACTTTGCAGATTCAATTGCCAGTTTGTTCACCGCTGTGTTTCTTTCATTGATATCTATATTTGCGGGTTTGGCAGAATAAGGAGTTAAATCAGGTGTAGAAGTAAAAGACCTGAAAAAAGGCATGGCCGCAGCATCATGCTGGCTCATAGGTGGAAGGCCGAGAATTAATTCAATAGTACGAAGCAACCCTGAAGTCGAATACATAGTATGATCAACATAGTGCTTTTTAATGTAAGGGCTGATGACGAATACAGGTGAACGATGCGCATCCACATGATCAGGTCCGTTTTGGGCATCATCTTCAAGGATAAAAATGGCGCACTCTTTCCATATCGGACTGTGCGAAATATGATCGATAAAGCGGCCAATAGCCTGGTCGTTATCTGCGAGAGCAGCCAAAGGTGTGTAAGCGCCTTTTCGCAATCCGCTTGTATGATCGTCAGGAAAACGTAAAGTGGAAAACGAAGGCAAAGCATTAATGGCTACCAACGAATCAAAATCATGTTCCCAAATTTTTTCGCGGTACTCATCGTGAATGCTTAAATCAAAATCAGGAAATCCGGCGCAATAATGGCCTTCAATTGCCGGCAGGATCGGCTCTTTACCATTATGAACAAATTCTCCATAATTCCGATAACTGATACCGGCGCGTTTACAATAATCCCAAATAAATCCTTTTTCAGGATAGGCGATTTTTCTTGTGCCTTCATAATCGTAATTGCCTCCGCGGCTGCTGTAATTGGCAGGCCATGTTTTTTCCACATAATCGTTAGCATAAGCCGCCGTGCTCCAGTTGTGGCCATCAGCGCTAACTTCCGCATCCACATAAAAATTGTCAAACAAAACAAAATCCCTGGCCAGCGCATGAAAATTAGGAGTGATCTTTTCTGTAAAAAGACAAAGCGAGCTATCACCGTTTCCTTCTTTCATGTCGCCTAAAACCTGGTCGTAAGTACGGTTTTCTTTGATCACATAAAACACATATTTAATAGGAGAGGGGGCGCCTGTTTTTTCAGGAACAGGATTGCCATATTCACCTTGTGCTAATGCCTCTCTGTTTTTATTATAAGGCGTGTTTTGATAAACGGTTGTCGAATACTTTGCAAGTTCCTTCGCATCCGGAACAGAAATAAAGGAAAGCGTTCCTTTGAAAAGGCTTCCAATGTACTGTGTGGGAGGATTTCCGTTCACATTGATTCCTTTTTGGTAAGGCGATAATTTCTTTTTTATTTATTGGTTGAGGCCCATAAGGATTAGCCATCGATTCAAATCCCTTTCCATTTGAAACCAATATGTCATTGCCAATTACACGCACACAGGTAGGATACCAGCCTGTCGGTATAAATCCTGCTGATACTGAAGAGCCCGGCTCTGAAACATCAAAAACCGACAGGCAATTGTTATCTGCATTCGCAATATATAAAGTCTTGTCGTCGGCAGAAAGAGCCACACTATTAGGAGTGCTACCTGCCGGGGCATCAGGATACAAAGTGACAGAAAGGGTTTCAACAGATTTGTGTTTATCCATATCAATGACTGAAACGCTATTGCTGTTAGCATTGGCTACAAAAAGAAATTGGCCGTTTTTGGTGAGCGCCATATCGTTCGGGTGGCTTTCTGTTTGAATGGAATCCGTAATCATCTCTTTGCTTAAATCATAAACATCCACTTTTTCACCTCCCCATAATGAAATGTACAATTCATTTTTCTGTGGATTTAAAAGACAAGTGTAAGCTTCCGCATTTAACGGAATTTGTTTTATGATTTTATTTGTTTTAGTATCACAAACGTAGAGTGAGTTGTTTTCTTTCGTAACCACATAAAGGCGTGAATGATCATCATCCACTGCAAGCCCGGTAATCCCGATTTTGTTTGGCCATGGTTTTCCCAAAATGATTGAATCTTTTACAGCCAGTTTATCTTTTTCTACTTTAAAGCGAATAATTTTATTCATTTGCCCGGTAGAAGCATACAAATATTTTCCCTTGTTGCTAAATTGTAGTCCAACCCATGCCGCATGCATTTGATTAAAAGACAACAACTTTTTTTTCTTCAGATTGATGAGATCAATTCCTTCTTTGCCATCGCCGTTATCAGTTATTGCAAGATATTTTCCGTTTGGAGAAATAGCCATATTTAAAGGCAGGTCGCTACTAAGATTAATAGCGGTTCCAGCGGGCGAGAGTGACCAGCCGTTTGGAAGTACCACAGCCTTTGGAAGAAAAGGCTTCTGTGCGCTTACATTCGGACAAAGAAAAATAATAAGACAAAGTAAGATTGAAACCGGAGTCAAAATAATCAATTTGTATGTTTTAAAATTTGCCATCAATAGTAAAACAAGATCGTTTTAATTTGTTCCTGCCAGAGTAATCGTCCAGGAGAGTTTTGCTGATCTCTTTTGAAATTCAGCCTTAAATCAGACTGAAACAAAGAAAACATAAAAGTAAGTTCTTATGGTAAAAAAGTTGAAGTAAACGAAGAAATAATAATGATTTCACTTTCGGGTTGTTGATCTATTTGATATGCGGTTGAAAAGTATCTGTGCGAACCGTTGCACTCAGTTCGTTCAATAAGGTGTATAAACCAAAATTGGTTCTGTTTACATAAATAAAATGTTTTACGCCACGTGGTTGTTTAAACTCCGGCATTTTGCCGATTTTTTCACCCCATGCATACAACTGCTCAAAAAATTCAGGTTTACTGAAATCAAAAGTTTTGCTCGTATAGGGAAGCGCAAAAAGCGAGATCATTTCTTTATATGCCTTATAATAAAATTCGATTTGTTTTTTATCATCATTTGTCTGGATCATTTCGAGTTCTCTGAAAGCTTGTATTGTAGCGGCTTTATCACTCATAAGATCCGGAAATATCAATCCGAAAAATGGATCATAAAAATCTTTCGGCAGTTCTTTAATGCAGCCAAAGTCGATAACCGCCAGCTTTTCATCAGGTGTGATCAAAAAATTTCCCGGATGAGGATCTGCGTGTACGGCTTTTAATTCGTGTTGCTGAAAATTATAAAAATCCCAAAGCGCCTGACCGATCTTATTTTTTAATTCCTGTGAAGGATTGGTTGCCAAAAATTCTTTTAAATGCAACCCTTCCATCCAATCCATCGTAATAATTTTTGCAGAAGAAAGTTTGGGATAATAAGTTGGAAAAACAACATTATTCAATTTGCCACAGGCTTTTGAAAATTTGATAGATCGTTGCACTTCGAGTTCGTAATCGGTTTCTTCCAACAATCGTTCTTCTACTTCTTTTATGTAGATACTCAGTTCCTTTTCGTTCATTCCTATTAGCCGGAAAGCAATCGGTTTAACGAGTTTTAAGTCCGATGAAATGCTGTCTCCAACACCCGGATATTGAACTTTAATTGCAAGTTTTTTACCGTTCAAAGTCGCTTCATGTACTTGTCCGATAGAAGCGGCCTGAACCGAATTCAAATTAAAAGAATCGAATATTTTGTCAGGAGATTTGCCAAAACTTTTCGTGAAAGTTTTAATGATGAGTGGCCCGGAAAGCGGCGGGGCATTGTATTGCGATTGTGAAAATTTATTTACATAAGCTTTTGGAAGCATGTTTTTATCCATGCTCAGCATCTGAGCGATTTTTAAAGCAGAACCTTTAAGCTGGCTTAAAGAATCATAAATGTCAGTAGCATTATCTTCATTTAATTCATCCCGCGAAAGCTCAGGATTGAATAGTTTTTTAGAGTAATGTTTTACATAGTTACCACCGATTCTGAATCCGGTTTTTACAAATTTTGCTGAACGTTCCACTTTCGTGGTGGGCATTGATTCCTGCGTTTTCATATGATTTTAAAATCCCATTTTTTCTTTAAACTTTCCATGACGGGTTAAAAATTTTCCATATTCAAAAAGATTGTCGATAGGCGATCTTTGAAACAGGTCGAAAGTGACATTGATTCCTTTTTCTATTGCTTCATCTGTTTTTTCAAAACCGGCACTGTCATCGTCCATCCAAAATTTGATGATGAAAACAAACTGAATCCATAAAGCATCCTTATATTTTTTGCTTAAAAATTTCCTGTCGGCCAACTCGCCACTATCCAAACCTTCATTAACAACATCTTCAGCAAAACTTTCAAATGCAAATCGTGCGCCCGATAAAAACAGGGGAGTAGTTATTTTTTTGGGATTCTTTTTTAAGGTGTAAATAATGAAGCTCCGTTTTGTTTTTAGCAGTTCTATATAACTGTAAAAAAAAGAAAGCATTTTTTCACGCGAAGTATATTGTGCCCAAACTTCCTGCTCTTTTATAGTTATAATGGCCTCTAAAGTGAGGTCTTCCCAAACTGCTTTTTCTATCGCATCAAAAGAGCCGTAAATTTTATAAAAATCACGTTCCGTAATTTTTAATTTTTTTGCAAAAGTATAAACGGATTTTGGTTGCTCACCATTCGTAAGAACGTAATCGATGTAGCTATTTTTTATTTGCTCTGCGCTTGCCATAATTAATTTTTTAGAGTGTATGGCGCCGGATTGGCGGATTTAAATAGATTGTTTAAGGTGTATAAAGGTAATACATTCAACAATTGAACGGTGGAAGTTGCCTTCAAAGATGCGGGTTAAATCATCCTTTAACAAAACAATTAAATAGGGATTGGAAATTACTTCTTAAACTTTTTTTACCTATAAAAAAGATATTTGCATAAGTTTGGAGAACCATTAGTTTATCTGAATAACATATTATCTGAATAACATATTAATTATGATCATTGAAAAGAGTGGCTTTATTCATCATGTATTTTTTTGGTTAAAAAATCCTGAAAGTAAGGAAGACCTTGAACGACTTATTACAGGATTGCAAAAGCTTTCAAAAGCGCCAACCATTAAGGATTTTCACATTGGCAAACCCGCCAGTACGAGTCGCAATGTGATTGACAGCACCTATTCTGCTTCCTGGTTGCTTTTGTTTGAAACAGCAGAAGACCAGGATGTTTATCAAACCGATCCTGTGCATTTAAAATTTATTGAAGAATGTTCTCATTTGTGGAGTAGGATAGTAGTTTACGATACAATTTCTGTATAACACTTATTCCCTGAACGAATCAATGGATTTAATTTTTGGGTATGGTAATGTACTGATTTCGGTTTTATTTTGCCATACCAAATAGTTGAATTGAAATTATTTTTTCTTAAAAGTTTTCAACAGCTTCCAGCGTTTTTTGGATATCTTCTGAACTTAAAGCATTGCTTATGAACCAGCTCTCAAATGCGGAAGGAGGAAGATAAATTCCGCTGTCAAGCATGTGATGGAAAAATTTATTAAAAACGCTAATATCAGTTTTGGATGCGGAATCAAAATCAATTACTTCATCATTTGTAAAAAAAATACTCATCATACTTCCAACACGGTTAATTCGATGCACAATGTTTTTATTTGCCAAAATATCATTCAGGCTTTTTTCAAGCCTTGCTGTTTTTTGATCAAGTTCTGTATAAATGGATGGATTGTTTTTTAATTCATTCAACATCGTATAACCGGCGATCATTGCAATCGGGTTACCGCTTAAAGTGCCGGCCTGGTAAACGTTACCGATTGGCGCAATGTGTTCCATAATTTCTTTTTTGCCTCCAAAAGCGCCTACAGGTAATCCGCCTCCGATTACTTTACCATAAGTTACAAGGTCTGCATTGATGTTTAATTTTTCCTGCGCTCCGCCTGGTGCCAAACGAAATCCTGTCATCACTTCATCAAAAATGAATACGATATTTTCCTCATCGCATATTTTTCTTAATCCTTCTAAAAACCCTTGCTGTGGCGGAACACAGCCCATGTTACCTACTACTGGTTCAACAATGATTGCAGCTATTTCTCCTTTGTTTTCTTCTATGAGTTTTTCAACTGCCGGTAAATTATTGTAAGGAGCAGTAAGAGTATCCTGTGCTACTCCTGCCGTCACGCCGGGCACAGTCTGGATATTTAAGGTGGCTACGCCGCTGCCTGCTTTTACTAAAAACGCATCTGCATGGCCGTGATAACAACCTTCAAATTTGATAAATTTATTCTTGCCAGTATAGCCACGTGCCAAGCGAATTGCGCTCATGCACGCTTCTGTGCCGCTACTTACCATACGAATTAAGTCCACATTTGGCGCCATACTTTTAATCAACTCAGCCATTTCAACTTCCAATTCTGTCGGTGCACCAAATGATGTTGAATCGGCTGCTTTTTCCTGTATAGCTTTTACTACCGGCTCATACGCGTGACCCAGAATCATAGGTCCCCATGAATTGATGTAATCGATATAACTGTTGCCGTCTTCATCATCCAGGTAAGCACCTTTTGCAGATTTAATAAATACAGGTGTTCCGCCCACGCTTCTGAAGGCCCGAACAGGAGAGTTAACACCTCCGGGTATTGAGCCTTGTGCACGTTGAAATAATTCTTTACTTTTTGATATGTTCATATTTTGTATGAATAATGAGTTATTAATAATATAAAGACCCTATTTACGTAAAAAAATTCTGCAAAATAAATTCTTTTATTTCAATACAGTCTTTCTGAGCATTTAAAGCATCCCCAATTGAGAGATCATCAAAAGCATCCGGATACCGTGGTGCAATTGCATAATCAGCAAGTCTTATTGCCGGTTCGATGATTTCATTAAATGAAGAATTAATTTCAATACAAATATTAAGCAAGGATAGTAAATCGTGCGTTTTGGGGAAATTAATCTGCTTTGAAACGAGATAAGCTTTTAGATATTTTTCTGCAGCCTGTTGAGAATGAAAGCAACAGGCGTCAAAAGGTATTTCATTTGCGGCGAGATTATTTTTTATAACTAACAGGTCGCTCTCTGCTTTTTTAAACCATTTTTCAAATTCTTTCATAAACAAGTTTTCCTGTTGTGACTGCCTCTTTGCCTATATTCACTGTCTCAGTTAAACTTTCTTGCAATTCTAAGGGAGTAAAAACAAAAATGTCTAATCCCATCTTTGGATACGATTTTATACACCTGCGAACCTCCCGGTTTCTTTCTAATTTTCTCTTGACGGTATCTTTTACAATGAAGAGATCAATGTCACTGTTCGTATTCTGTTGCCCTTTTGAATAAGAGCCAAACAAATAAATTTTTTCAGGATGATACCCCTCAACAATTTCACTAACTAATATATCAATTTCGTTTTGAGACATCTTCAAAAATAAATTTTATTATGCTATCCTCACAAATTTAAAAGCTTCACCGCATCTTTTGCAAAATAAGTGGCAATCAAATCGGCTCCTGCTCTTTTAATAGAAGTAAGGCTTTCAAGAATGGCTTTTTCTTCATTTATCCAGCCCATTTTTGCTGCACCTTTAATTAATGCATATTCGCCACTTACATGATAGGCACTAACCGGAATACGTACACTATTTTTCACTTCACGAATAATATCAAGATAGGCCATCGCCGGTTTTACCATTACAATATCGGCGCCTTCCTGTTCATCCATTAAAGCCTCTTTTACTGCTTCAGTACGATTGGCATAATCCATCTGGTAAGTTTTTTTATCTCCAAATCCAGGTGCTGAATCCAGTGCATCCCTGAAAGGCCCATAGAAGCAGGAAGCGTATTTGGCACTGTATGCCATGATACCAGTTTTTGTAAAATTGTTGTCTTCGAAACGCTTTGCGAATAGCGCCGATACGGCCGTCCATCATATCACTGGGTGCCACAAAATTGGCGCCTGCTTCTGCATGGCTTAAACTCATTTTAACCAAAGCTTCTACCGTCGGGTCATTTACGATTTCCCCGTTTTCAACAATGCCGTCGTGTCCGTAAGAAGAGTAGGGGTCTAAAGCAACATCTGTCATCACTATCATTTCAGGAATTGCGTCTTTTATCGCTTTAATGCTCCTTTGCATCAATCCATCAGGATTCCAGGATTCTTTTCCTGTATTGTCTTTTAATTCATCAGGAGCTTTGATGAAAATTAAAACGCTTTTAATTCCCATGTCCCAGCATTCTTTCACTTCTTTTATCGTTCCGTCCAATGAACGCCGGTAATAACCTTGCATGGAAGGGATTTCGTATTCTACATTTTTTCCTTCATCCACAAAAATTGGCAGGATAAAGTCTGACGGTGTAAGCGTGGTTTCTGCCACCATGCTTCTAATGGCGGGATTGCTTCTGAGAATTCTAAATCTTTTTTGTTGGTACATTCTTACAAGTTTTTTAAAGATTCTGGATTTCTGTTTGTATTAAATACTCTTAATACAAACACTGTGTCTTCTATTATTTGAAAAACGATAACAAAGGGAAATGTTTTAATTTTTAAATCACGAATATTTTTATCATGCTGAATATAACTATAATATTGTGGTTTTTTCGACAATTTGTAATAGGCATCTTCAAGCGATTTTAAAAATTTCTCTCCCAAACCAGGAGATTGTTCCTCATAATATGTAAAAGCAGCATCCGTTTCCTGATAAGCAGTGTGAGAGATTTTTAGGATATATCTCATCGATTTTTGTATCTAATCTTTTGATGCGCTTCGTCAGCAGTGAAAGTGTTTTCAGGATGCGCTAACATTTCATCTTTGATTCTATTAAATTCTTCAATTTCTTCTTTAGAATATTCTTGTTCAGTATCATTATATTCATCCGCCAACGCGATCATTAAGCTTACCAGTTTTTCATCAGCATTTTCGATAATTTCTTTTAATACCAATTTTTTGTCTGTAATAACCATGGTAATTATTTTTTACAAATTTACCTGATTTTTTTGTAGGTACAACTTATGGGGCGTCTTTGCGCAAGCTAATTTTCGACCCATTCTTTCGGTTCTAAACACACTTGCTGCAATTTCTCTTCTTCGCTTCCAGGCAAAGGTTGGTAATTATATTCAAACCGCACGGTAGGAGGAAGACTCATTAAAATACTTTCCGTTCTGCCATTGGTTTTTAAACCGAATAAAGTGCCGCGGTCATGAATCAAATTAAATTCAACATATCTTCCTCTTCTTATTTCCTGCCAATATTTGTTTTCGGCAGTAAACGAATAATTTTTGCGTTTTTCTACTATAGGAATATAAGATGGAATAAATGCATTACCGCAGGCTTTGCCGAAATTAACCCAAAAATTTACATCGTGCTTTTCATCTGGTCGCTGGTAATCATAAAAAATACCACCGATGCCCCTGCGTTCATTATTTCTATGACTATTCACAAAATAATTATCACATTCTTTCTTAAATGTTGGATAAAAACTGACATCAAATTCATCGCAAACATTTTTATAAACCTGGTGAAAATGTTTCGCGTCTTCTTCAAATAGATAATAAGGCGTAAGGTCCGTGCCGCCACCAAACCATCTGTCAATTACTTCCTCTTTTTCATTGTACAATTCAAACATCCGGTAATTGCAATGAACAGTTGGAACAAAAGGATTAACAGGATGAAGTACCAAACTTAAACCGCAGGCAAACCATTTTGCTCCGTCAATTTTTAATTGTTTTTTCATTGGATTCAGTAACATCGCCAAAAACAACTGAAGTATTTACGCCGCCTTTTTCAAAAACATTTCCGTTATTTATGACACGCGTTTTTCCTCCGCCACCTTCGGGCCTTTCCCATTGTTCTTCGACAAACTTTGCTTTGCCATCCGATTCCTCTAATGCTTTACAGATGCGGTTTTGAAGGTCTTCGATAAATGAAATCCAATCTTCTTTAATACTCATTGAAACAGAATTTCTCTTGATTGTTTTTAATTCACTATTGACCATTCACTATTGACTTTCATATTCTTTCACTGCATCTACAAATGCCTTTGCATTAGCAACTGGAATATTCGGAGTAATGCCATGGCCTAAATTGGCAATATATTTTTGTGCGCCAAATTCATCAATCATTTTGTGAACCGCTTTTTTAATTTCAGGAATGGGCAATAGTAATTTTGCAGGATCAAAATTTCCTTGCAACGTGATCCTGTTCCCTGTCATCTCTCTTGCCATTTTTGGTGAAATCGTCCAGTCAATCCCAATACCCGAAGCGCTGCTTTCACTTAGTTCAGGCAAAGCATACCAGCTTCCTTTTGGGAATAAAATTACAGGTGCTTCTTCTTTTACAGCATCCGCAATTTTTATTAAATATGGTTGGGCAAACGCTGCAAAATCTTCCGGACTTAAACATCCGCTCCAGCTATCGAAAACCTGCAAAACGTCTGCTCCGGCTTTTGCCTGCGCTTTTAAATAATTAATTGTTGTGTCGGTTATCTTTTGCAACAATTTGTGAGCGAGTTTCGGTTGCACATAACAAAATTCTTTTGCTTTTTCCCATGTTTTACTGCCCTTTCCTTCTACCATATAACAGAGGATTGTCCAGGGAGCGCCTGCAAAACCAATTAATGGAACGCGACCGTTTAATTCCTGTTTTGTTAGCGACAAAGCTTTCATCACATAATCTAACTTTTCAGTCTACAGCATCAGTAAACAAAGAATTAATGTCCTTTTCTGTTTTCATTACTTTCGGTAATGAAGGCCCCTTACCTTCTTCCATCAATACTTCTACACCCATTGCCTGCGGTATCACCAGGATGTCAGAAAAAATAATTGCTGCGTCTACGCCTACCTGTTCTACCGGCTGCAAAGTTATTTCTGTGGCTAGTTCCGGTGTTTGAACTCTTGTAAAAAAATCATATTTATTCCTAAGTTTGATATAGTCCGGCAAATATCTTCCTGCCTGGCGCATCATCCAAACCGGCGGGCGTTCTACTTTTTCCTGTCGCAGGGCTCTTAATAAAAGGTCGTTCTTTAATTGTTGCATTTATAAAATTGGGCTTGTACTGTAATGTTTTATAGCAAGATTTACCAGGTTTTCTTTGCCTGGTTTTTCAGCAATGATAATTGGATTGTTGCGTAAAGACTTGGCTGCATTGGCTGTTGTAGAGCCAATCGCAAAAATTTGAGTCGAATCGCTGATTGTATTTTTTGAAAAAAAACTTTTAACAGCACTCGGACTGAAAAATAAAATAGCATCATAAAATTTTGTAAGTAATTCCGGAGTCTCTATCGTTTTATACACCACTATTTCTTCAATGTCCATATTATTCTTTTTTAATTTTTCCGGTAGCTCATCGCGGCGTTGATCACCCGAAAAGAAAACAATATTTTTTGATGAAGATTCAATAATGGAATCGGCGAGAGAAGACGCATTATCGGCAGTACCGGCAATATTCTTTTCGCCAAAAATTTCTTTCACTAACTTTTTTGTTGTGTTTCCAATGCAAAAAATCTTCCAGTTTGTTTTTTCAGAAATAAGTTTACCAACTGCTTCTACGGCATTCATACTTGTAAAAACAACTGGTATATTTTGAGAAGCTAATTCTTTGATTTTTTTTTCAGTTGAGTTGTGTCTAATCGTTTCTTCTGTTTTTATAAAAGAAACTTCGTCAATAGTAATATCATGGCTCAAAGCCTTTACCCGCACAGCTTCCCCGACAGGTCTCGTACTTAGTATAAAAGTTTTTCTATTTGCCATTCTTTATTTCGGAAATTATTTTCCGGGCCTGCTCATTTTCCAGAATTTGTTTGCCTGCTTTTATTCCTAAATCATTCGCGTCTTTAGTGGAAGCTTCTTTTTCAATTTCAAATTTTTGCTTCCCGTCTACGCTGCAAAGATTTCCTTTGAAGATAATTTTATTATCATTAATGACAGCCAATGCGCTTATGGGTGTTGAGCATCCTCCAGACAATGTACGTAAAAAATCACGTTCAGTTTTGGTGCAAATTGTAGTCGGTTCATCATTCAGAAGCTGGGAGGCATCAAAGGCAAAGTTGTCTTCATTGCGGCAGGCAATAGCAATTGCACCTTGCGCCGGAGCGGGCAACATCCAATCTAAATCAATTGAATTTTCGGGTCGCAGATTAATTCTTTCAACTCCTGCGGCAGCGAAAATGGCGCCATCCCATTCGTTTTCGTCTATCTTTCTTAATCGGGTATTTACATTTCCACGCAGATTTCCGATGTTGTCGGAAGGGAACTTGTTCAGCCATTGAGCTTTTCTACGAATACTGCTTGTGGCAACAGTAAACGAAGAATTATCGGATGTTTTTATTCCGCTTAAATGGTCTTCAATTCTTTTTCTTTCTCCTTTAAAAATGAGAACATCTTTATAAGAAGCACGTTTTAAAATGGCAGCAAGTTTAATTCCCGTTGCCAGTTGCGTCGGCACATCTTTCATTGAATGTACCGCAATATCGACGCGGTTATTTAAAAGAGCGGCGTCAAGTGTTTTGGTGAAAATTCCCTGTACGCCCAGTTCATATAAGGGCGTTACAATATCAATATCACCTTCGCTTTTGATATAAATTAATTCTGAATCGAAGCCTTTTTCTTTTAGGAGATTTTGTACCAGAGATGCCTGCCATACCGCCAATTGACTCTCTCGCGTACCTATTCTAATTATTTGTTTCATGCAGATAGTTGCTTAATGCATTAATACATTGACAACCTTTGTCTTTTTTTACTTTTAATTCAATGGCAAGTGAAGATACGGTTTTATGGATTTTTTCGTCGTTCTTTTTACCTTCTAAAAATGCGGAATTCAGTTGAAAAAGCTGTGATTTTACCATCCGGAGCAAAGGATTATTGAATTGCAGCCGATGCCATTCCTCAAGGCTTTTTAAGGTTTCGCTGATTATCTTTTTTGCTTTTGGAATTTCTGCATGTCGCCGGGAAATTGTTTTATCCAGAATCGTTGAAACTTCATCTACGTTTAAAACAGTTACTCCCGAAATATCTTTAACCAAAGGATCGACATTTTGAGGAACAGAAAGGTCTAAAATAAGGCGTTCTTTATCTGTAGTAAAAAAAGAAGGAATAACTGAATACGATTCTGAAGCTGAACTTACAATGATGATGTCAGCATCATTACATCCAGTGTGCAAATTTTTATAAGGTACAAACCCGGCTTTATAAATTCTTGCAAGTTCATTTGCTTTTTCCTCAGTTCTGTTGGTAAACGAAATATCGCAATCGGACAGATAGTCTTTTAAATTTTTAGCAATATGATTCCCGAATTTTCCGGTACCTGCCAATAATATTTTTTTGTCAGGTAGATTTTTAATCTTTTCTTTTATGATCTCAATAGCGGCATAAGACACAGAAACAGTGCCTGAGCTTAATTGCGTTTTCGTTTTAATTTCTTTTGAAACCTGCAAGGCATAGTTAACTGCTCTCTCCATAAAGTTGTTGATACAACCGTTTTCTTTGGCCACTTTCGCCGCTTGTTTCAACTGAGATAAAATTTCATAATCGCCAACAATTTGAGAATCCAATCCTGAAGCGACATTGAATAAATGCTCGATGGCTTTTAAACCATGGAAACTATATCCGTGCGTTTTAAAATCGTCGATATTGGTTGCTGTATTATCACAAAGCAGTTGTGCAAAGACATTCGGATCATTGCAAATTCCATAAATTTCGGTTCGGTTGCATGTAGATAAAGCCAGGCATCCGGAAATTTTTTTGGCCGAAGATTGCTTTAATATATTTAGCGTCTGATCAGCGGAAAGCGAAAATTTACTTCGGATATCCATATCGCTTTTGCGATAATTAATTCCGACGATGCAAAAACTATTCAGTGAATTATTATATGATGTTTTTATAGTATTCATTTCAATGGTTGCAAAAATATTTTTAAAAACATTTTTAATCGTCATTAGATAGTCATTACTAGTCCTTTTTTTTAATTTATCTTCAACAGATGCGTCATTTTAAACAAAATCTGTGAATTATTTCATAACTGAGCCCTTACATTTGCAAATATTTTAAATTATGGCTTCAAATTCAAAGAAGGGAATTATATTAATAAACCTCGGTTCTCCTGATTCAACTAAAGTTCCGCATGTAAGAAAATATTTAGACGAATTTTTGATGGATGAAAGAGTGATTGATAAACCATGGTTGTTCAGGGCATTGCTTGTAAAAGGGATTATTGTTCCCTTTCGCGCCCCAAAATCTGCTGAAGCTTATGAAAAAATCTGGACTAATGAAGGTTCTCCTTTAATTGTTCATACAAAACATTTGCAACAGGCCTTACAGGCGAGAATTGATGAACCTGTTGAAATTGCGATGCGTTATGGAAATCCCACACCAGAGGCTGCGTATGAAGCGTTACTAAAAAAACAACCGGGTCTCGACGAAGTGATCGTGCTTCCACTTTATCCTCATTATGCTATGTCGAGTTATGAAACCGGCGTTGAATATATGAAGGAAGTTTACAATAATAAAAAGTATTCTTTTAAACTTTCATTCATTCCGCCATTTTATAATGAAGAGAATTACCTGAATGCATTGGCGGAAAATATTCGTCCTTATGTGGAAAAAAAATACGATCATATTTTGTTCAGCTATCACGGTATACCGGGTAGGCATATACGAAAAAGTGACGTTACCGGCTGTCATTGTCTTCAAAGCGAAAATTGTTGCGAAGTCGCTTCTCCTGCTCATGAATTTTGTTATCGGCACCAGGTAAAAACAACGACGAAACTGGTTACAGAAAAACTGGGAATACCGACAAATAAATACAGCATTTCTTTTCAATCACGCTTAGGGAAAGGCTGGCTGGAACCCTTTACAGACTTCCGGTTAGCCGAAATGCCAAACGAAGGAATAAAAAATTTACTCATCTTGTGTCCGGCTTTTGTGAGTGATTGCCTTGAAACTTTAGAAGAAATTGCGATGAGAGGAAAAGAAATTTTTATGTTGGCTGGTGGCGAATCTTTTACAATGATTCCATGCCTGAATACTCATCCGTTATGGGTAGACGCGGTTGAGAAATATTTTAAGAGTGAATAGTGAATTGTGAATCGTGAGTCGGGATGGTTAAAGAGTGAATGGGCGTTGGTCGATTTGTTTTTTCTGATTACTTTAGTTTAAAACATTCATTATGTTTCTTAAATTGAATCATCAAAACCTGGTTGCTTATGCTTCTTCAAAGAGATTTGTAGTTGAGTGTTACAAAATAACCAGCCAATTACCTGACAGCGAAAAGTTTGGGATGATAAGTCAAATTAGAAGACCAGCGATATCGGTCCATCTGAATCTCGCGGAAGGTGCTTCCAGGAAATCCGAAATTGAAAGAAACAGATTTTTTGAGATTTCGCGAGGTTCTATTGTCGAAATTGATTCTGCAATGGATATCGCTTTAGAATTGGGCTATTTGGAAAATAAAAATTTGGTCGCATTTGGAGAATCGATGATCGATACATTTAAATTATTATCAGGCCTGATTTTTAAGAAAAATTCCGGTTAATTTACATTCTAATATTCACTATTCACCATTCATAATTCACTATATGTATTTCTACGTCAAAGCACTGCACATCATTTTTGTAATCACCTGGTTTGCCGGACTGTTTTACATGGTAAGACTATTCGTTTACAGTGCAGAAGTAAATGAAAAACCTGAACCGGAAAGGTCAATCCTGTTGAAACAGTTTGGCCTTATGCAAAAGCGTTTATGGTATGGCATTACATGGCCATCGGCAATACTTACTTTGATTTTCGGAACATGGATGGGATTGTTGTATAATGCTATGCCCACCTGGCTTTTGGTGAAACTTATTTTTGTAGTTGGTCTGTTTGTTTACCACATCATCTTACATGTTATTTTTAAACAGCAACAAAAAGAAAATTTTAAATGGACTTCTTACCAGTTAAGAATATGGAATGAAGTGGCAACAGTTTTTTTAGTGGCAATTGTAATGCTGGCTGTGGTAAAACAATTGCTAAGCCTTGTTTGGGGAGTAGGAGTGTTGGTCGTTTTTTCACTATTGCTATTTGCTGCTATAAACATTTATAAAAAGTCGAGAAAAGCATAGTCAATATTTTCTGGTAATTTTTTTTAAAAAGTGATTGAACCAACTGAATTGTTATTACCGAATAAAATTACAATCCGCCCCCGAACCGATTGATCCTGTATGCCCGGGAACGTTTACACGAATTCGATGGAAAATTTAAAATGCTTCAAAGCTTTTGTTGGTACAATGTTTGAAACAAGAGATTGAACTAAATAAATAATAATGACAGCTTTTAGAAAAATAATTGTGGCGATACCGGTTATTGCTTTTTTGATAATGGGCTGCAACGCTACCAAGACACAGAAAGGTGCAGTTATTGGCGGAGCGGCAGGGGCTGTTGGAGGTACAATAATCGGAAAAGCAGCAGGAAATAAAACGCTTGGAACCATTATCGGGGCGGCTGTTGGAGGTACTGCCGGGGCAATTATCGGTCATGATATGGATAAACAGGCAGAACAAATTAAAACACAGATTCCCGGTGCAAAAGTTGAAAGAGTAGGGGAAGGAATAAAGGTGGAGTTTAATGAAAAAATATTATTTGCTTTTTCAAAATCTGACCTTAGTGATTCTGCAAAAAAGAACCTTGATAATTTAGCGACTATATTGAAAAATAATCCAAATACGAATATTGAAATACAGGGACATACGGACAGTCGCGGAACTGAGGAATACAACATGGGCCTGTCTTTAAGACGTGCAAATTCAGTAAGGGATTATTTGATCTCACAAGGAATTGATCCTTCCAGGATGACAGTAAAAGGTTATGGCGAAACTGCGCCAGCATATTCAAACGATACGCCAGAAGGAATGGCGCAAAACAGGAGAGTGGAATTTTTGATTACAGCAAACGATCAGATGAAAGCCGAGGCAGAAAAACAGGCAAATAATCAATGATAATAATACCTTCCGGGTTGCTAATATGGAAGGTTTCAAATAAAAATCTTAATTCTTTGTGCATTTATGTTCACCGTTAGATATCGGTGGTTTTTTCATTAAATTTTATGCCGTGTAGTTCCAGTTCGTTCAAAACAGGTGTATAGATTTCCTGAATTACCGGAATGTGCAAGCCGGTGACGTTAATTTTATTTTCTAATATAAGTGTAACAGCTATTCCTAATGGCAATCCCACCGTTTTTGCCATTGCGGTATGCGTTTTATCATGACCTTTTACAGTGAGGCAACTTCTTGTTTGTTTATTTTTCCCATCGACAGAAAATTGTATTTCATGAAGCATAACAACCATGTCTTTGTCAGCAGCTTTCATGGCCAGGTTCTTTTCCAAAAGATATTGAAGTAAAGAAGCGGAATTGGAAACAGGATCCGGAAGATAATTCGTGCTTTGTAAACCAATAAAATTAATCTGTTCTAAAAATTCATTGTCAAAAAAATCCTTCTCCGTAAAATCATCTTCATTTTGGATTAATTTATCCTTTTTTAATTCAAACCAATCAGCAAACGTTTTACAGTTCTTAATCTCTTCATGATCATTTTTATTGGTCAAATCAAGATGAACAATTTTATTCCATCCGCGACAAAAAGAAGGGTAGCGTAAGGTAGTTCTGATAAAAGTATTGATTCCGTGAAGGTTATAAGTATCAATATATGAAAGAGAATCCCTGTTTGGATACCAGGCAAGAGAACCAATACCTGGTACCTCCACAACCTGATCTTCATCAGCAAAAACCTTTGAATAAAGAACTTCAACTATTTCACCATTTTTTTTATAAAAACCTCCCGAACTTCCCGCTGCAACGACGTTTATCGGGTTCCAGGTAATTTTATAATGCCATGGATTATCATCAGATTCCGGCGCCATTAAACCACCGCAATGTGATTTAAAAGAAGTAATCACGCCACCTTTGTTCTTGATCTCATTAATTATTTTCATCGCACTCATATGATCGATACCCGGATCTAATCCCATTTCACCAATAAAAAGCAATCCTTTTTCCGCAATTTCATCGGAAAGCGACCGCAAGTTTGTGTCAATATAAGAAGCTGTCAACAGGTTTTTGGAAAACGCCAGGCAATCTTTTGCAATTAAAAAATGTAATACTGGTGGAAGCATAGAAATTACAATGTCTGCCTTGGAAATAAATTGTTGTCTTTTTGCTGCATCATTTACATTAAGTGAAACGGCTTCTGCGTTGGAAAAAGATTTGATTTTGGACCGGGCCAAAGAAAGATCTTCATCGCAGAGGTAAAGTTTCCAATTTTTCTCATCGCAGCTTTTTCCGAGGTAATCAATCAATGAGGTAGTTGATTTTCCTGCACCAAATACTAAAATGCTTTTCATGCAACAAAGCTATTGATTATGAATTAAGAATTATAAATATGAATCGAAGTTTTCTTACTCTTTTTTTATAAAAAAATTTTTAAACCATCAAAACATACTTTTACAACAAATTAAATTAAATATCCACATTAGGCCTTAAAAATTGGTGAAAAATATATGGTAAAAAATAAGGTTTTTAAGGAAAAACACGCCTAAAAAAGTATATTTGCCAATAGTAAAAAATTATGGAAACAATAGATGAAGAATTGCCGGAAAACGGCTCACCTCGTGGAAGAATTATCCCGGTAAATATTGAAGAACAAATGAAATCTGCTTACATCGATTATTCGATGAGTGTGATTGTCGGGCGGGCGCTTCCAGATGCCCGTGATGGCCTTAAACCCGTTCACCGCCGCATTTTATACGGCATGTATGAAATGGGAAATACTTACAACAAACCTCATAAAAAATCAGCCCGTATCGTCGGTGACGTAATGGGTAAATATCATCCCCACGGCGACTCCTCAATTTATGGAACGTTGGTGAGGATGGCCCAGGATTGGAGCATGAGATACGTGTTGGTTGATGGTCATGGAAATTTTGGTAGCCAGGATGGAGATTTTCCGGCAGCCATGCGTTATACAGAGGTAAGATTGGAAAGGATTGCTGAGACAATGTTGCTGGATATTGAAAAAGATACCATTGATTGGCAATTGAATTACGATGATTCTGACAAGGAGCCAACAGTGTTACCAACCAGGATTCCTCAATTGTTGTTAAATGGCGCCAGTGGAATTGCTGTAGGAATGGCTACCAATATGCTTCCTCATAACCTTACAGAAGTGGTTGATGCTTGTATTGCGTTTGTTGATAACAGGGAAATAGAAATTGATGATCTCATTAAAATTGTAAAAGCTCCGGATTTTCCGACAGGTGGAATTATTTATGGTTATGAAGGCGTAAAACAAGCCATGCATACCGGGCGAGGAAGACTGGTACTTCGCGGAAAAGTGAATGTTGAAACCACCAAAACAGGCAAAGAAAAAATTATAATAACTGAAGTTCCTTACCAGGTCAACAGGGATTCATTGACCGAAAAAATCGGATACCTCATCAATGAAAAAGTGATCGAAGGAGTTTCGGATGTAAACAATGAAAGTAACAATAAGGAAGGAACAAGGATTGTCGTTGACCTGAAAAAAGATGCCATTTCACAAGTGGTTGTTAATCATTTGTATAAGCACACAGAATTGCAGACTTCCTTTGGAATTAATAATGTGGCTTTGATAAAAGGAAGGCCACAGATATTGAATATAAAAGACCTTATACGAGAATTTGTTGATTTCAGGCATGAGGTCGTTATCCGCAGAACTGAATTTGAATTAAAAAAAGCCGAAGAAAGAGCGCATATTTTAGAAGGATTTTTAATCGCCCTCGATCATTTGGACGAAGTGATTAAGCTGATAAGGGCTGCAGCTACTCCGGATACTGCCAGGGAAGGTTTGATGTCAACATTTGAGATGAGTGAAATTCAGGCGAAAGCAGTATTGGAACTCAGGTTACAACGTCTTACCGGGATGGAAAGAGATAAGATACGCGAAGAGCATACACAGATAATGCAGATCATTGCTAATCTTAAAGAAATTCTTGGAGATGAAGGAAAAAGATTCCAGATAATTAAGGATGAACTAATCGAAATAAAAGAAAAATATGGAGATGCACGTAAATCCGAAATCACTTACATGGCCGATGAGATTAGCATCGAAGACCTTATCGAAGAAGAAGATGTGGTAGTGACTATTTCTAAATTAGGTTACATTAAAAGGACTTCGGCAACAGAATACCGCCAGCAACGCAGAGGCGGCAGGGGAGCAAGGGGAAGCAAAACGCGCGAAGAAGATTATATCGAGCAGTTATTTGTTGCTTCCACACATCACACCCTTTTATTTTTTACTGAAAAAGGAAGGTGCTTCTGGCTGAAAGTGTATGAAATAACGGAAGGTGATAAACAAAGCAAAGGACGCGCTATCCAAAATTTAATGCAAATTCCGCCTGATGATACAGTAAGAACCATCATTACTATAAAAGATCTTCAAGATGAAGAGTATATAAATAATCATTATATCGTACTTTGTACCCGAAAAGGAATCATCAAAAAAACTAAAGTTGCGGATTTTTCAAGGCCAAGGCAAAATGGTATCAACGCGATCACTATCAATGAAGGAGATCAGTTACTTGATGCTTGCCTCACTGATGGAAATCAGCAAATAATGATGGCAGTGAAAAGTGGCCGTGCTATAAGGTTTCCCGAAGGAAAAGTAAGGCCGACGGGGAGAGGAGCGATTGGTGTTTTTGGGATTTCAGTTGACACGGATAATGATGAAGTCGTTGGTATGATTTGTGTAAATATTAATGATCCGGAGACAAGCATATTAGTGGTAAGTGCAAAGGGATATGGAAAACGAACCGCCGTCGAAGAATATCGCATTACCAACCGGGGAGGCAAGGGTGTAAAAACCATCAACGTTACAGATAAGACCGGTGAACTGATCGGTCTGCTAAATGTTAACGAAACGCAAGATTTGATGATTACCTGCAAATCGGGTGTAACTATTCGCACTTCAATTGCATCTATAAGAGAGGCAGGCAGAGCCACACAAGGCGTTAAATTGATCAGACTCGATGAAGGAGATGAAATCGCAGCAATCACAAGTTTAGATGAACATGAAACGGATGAAGAAGAAAACGAAGCAGGAATTTCCGCTGAAGAAACAGGTGAGATATCTTCAGAATTAAGTAACGAAAATTCTGTTAAAAACACAAGTGCTGAGAGTGAAGACAGTGATAATGAAAATTCAAATGACCGTGAACAAAACATTGAAAATCAATAACTAAAATACAAAATACACATGAAAAAAATAGTTTTACCAGTCCTGTTTACGCTTCTTGTTGCCTTCACCTTTGGACAAAACATAAAAAAGGCAACGAATTATGTAAATGACAAAGATTATGAAAAGGCCAGGACAGAAATAGACGGAATTCTTGCAAAAGATCCCACGAATTCTGAGGCGCTTTATTTAAAAAGTAAATTGTATACTCTAATGGCCGATAGTTCAGCCTTCAAAAATTCATTCACAGGAGATCCATATGATGAAGCTTTTGAGGATTTTAAAAAGGCAATGGCAGATTCCGGTAACAATGCCGTAACTCTGATGGTGATAAAAGATAATTATACTCCTATATTTAAAATTTATTCAGGATATTACCAGGAAGCAGCAAATGCTTTTAACGCTGCAGCTAACTCAAGCAATAAACCGGATACAGCAGATTTTGCAAAAGCTATGAACCTGTTTATAAAAGCAAACAAGGTCGGCCAATATATAGGTGAAAATAAATGGGCTAACATTGGAACAGTTGATACTACTTTAGTTCTTAATATTGCCAAAGCTGCTTTAAATGCCAAGAAAATAGATTCAGCGAGAAAGTATTTCCAGGAAATAGCTGATGCACATATTAGTGGTTTGAAGAGCGATGCACCTGATCCGGGTTTCGAACTTCCTTACCAGTGGCTCACGCTGGACTATAAACAGGCTGGAGATTCTGCAAACATGGTTAAATATGCAACGATTGGTAAAGAACTTTATCCTCACGACGACTATTACGATTTTGTAGAGATGGATTATTACAGGGAAAACCGGGATCATGCAGACCTTTTTAAAGAATACGATGCATTAACAAGCAAAAACCCTGACAGTCTTCGATATCACTTAAATTATGCTACTGAAATATTCAGCTACATTTTTGGAAGTGATGAAGGAACACAAACTCCTAACAGGGATCAATTGCTAACAACTTTGCAAAACCAGTTAGATAAAGCCGTTTCTTTAGAACCTAATAATGGGAATGCCAATCTTTTGTACGCCCAATATTATTACAATAAAGGGATTTACGCTTTGGACTCTGCCGCCAAAATTAAAGGAGCCACTTTAACCGCAGAACAAAAAACGAACAAATCCGATCTTACTGACAAGGGAAAAGACTTGTTACAAAAAGCTGTGCCTTATGCTGAGAAAGCAGTTAGCAGTTTTGAAGAAGGCTATAAGAAAACCCAAAAATCAAGATATCAATCTGCTGTAAATCTATTAGAAAATATTTATCAAAGCTTGGGTAATAAAGATAAATTAAAAGAATACCAGGATAAATATAATGCTGCAGACGAGAAGTTTGTTAACAGCTAATTTTAAAAATATTTTTTTTTAAACCCCGGAAAATTTCCGGGGTTTTTTATTTACTCATATTAATATTTCAGTTTCTTATTTGTTTACTGTTCTTGTAGGAGAGAACCGGAATTTGGGCATTTGCTTATTTAATATATTCTTTCTTGACTTACTTAACATAATATAAATTATAGGATTTTTCATTCTCTGTTTATGTCTGAGAACTATGCAAGTCAACAGCAAAAAGAATAATGAATTTTATGCTCAATTGTTCAGCTAATACGGTTAACTTTGAAAATTAAAATCAAAGTCAAAATTTATTCAAATTAAAAAAATAAAATCATGCTAAGTGTTTTCCTAAAACCAGTTCTGTTACTTTCGATGCCTGGCGGCTCTGAATGGGTATTAATTCTTTTAGTTGTCTTACTTTTTTTTGGAGGTAAAAAAATACCTGACCTGATGCGCGGCATAGGTAAAGGTATGAGAGAATTTAATGACGCTAAAGAGCATATGAAAAATGAAATTGAAGCAGGAACAAGGGAAAAGAAAGCAGATTAAATTGGACGAATTTTTTTTGTAGCAATCTGTTGAATACTCTGAAAAATATCAACTTCCCGGTATTACAATTACCGGGAATTTTAATATACAGTATTTTATAAATTACAAATAAATTTTCTTCACTTTCATTGAATTATCAAGGAAAATTTACATTACTCTAACAGGGTTTCAAGTACCTTTGAAGAAATTTTTTATTAAATCCTAATTTTTAACTCATGTTAAGCATTTATCTGAAACCATTCCTACTACTTTCAATGCCCGGAGAATCTGAATGGTTGTTAATCCTGTTAGTTATTCTATTATTTTTTGGTGGTAAAAAAATTCCTGATCTTATGCGAGGAATCGGGCGTGGAGTAAGAGAATTCAATGATGCAAAAGAACACGTGAAAAGTGAAATTGAAGCGGGAATGAAAGATAAAGATGAAGAGAAGCAAAAAGAAGCACTTAATAATGCGGCTACTACTGCTCCTACAGTAACGCCAACCGCAAGCCCAATCTCAACTACTTCAAATACAGCAAGTTCATAATTTTATTTTTTAGTTTTTTTGGTAATAGTTACACAAATGCCCTGTTTTTACCAGGGCATTTGTGCTAAAAAAATATAGAACCCCACAACTATAACTCTTTCTAATAACTCAACATCAGAGTTTTTGCGCTTTGCACATTCTAAAGTAATTTTGCAGCGTTTATAAATTCAATTTCACAAACAAATTCATACGAAATATGGCATACGACGTAATAGTTTTAGGCAGCGGCCCGGGCGGTTATCCGGCAGCGATAAGAGCTTCTCAATTAGGAAAAAAAGTGGCAATCGTAGAACGTGAGAGTCTTGGTGGTATCTGCCTCAACTGGGGTTGTATTCCTACAAAAGCCTTATTGAAAAGCGCTCAGGTAATGGAATATGCAAATCACTCAGAAGATTATGGAATTGAATTGAAAGATCCGCAGACCAACTTTGGAAATGTAATAAAACGTAGCCGTGGCGTGGCCGATAAAATGAACAAAGGCGTTACTTTTTTAATGAAGAAAAATAAGATTGATGTGGTGATGGGAAACGGAAAATTAATTTCTCCTACCAAACTTGAAGTAACCGGTGCTGATGGCAAAAAGCAAACGCTTGAAGCCAAAAACATAATTATAGCTACCGGGGCCAGGGCCAGGGAATTGCCTTCGCTAAAATTTGATGGTAAAAAAATTATTGAATACCGCAAAGCAATGAGTCTTGAAAACAAACCAAAATCTTTGATTGTTGTTGGCTCAGGGGCCATCGGAACTGAGTTCGCTTATTTTTATAACAGTATCGGAACAAAGGTTACCATCGTTGAATTTTTACCAAGAATAGTTCCGGTTGAAGACGAAGAAGTTTCTAAAGAATTAGAAAAAAGTTTCAAGAAACAGGGAATTACCATCATGACGAGTAGTGAAGTAACCGGTGTGGATACAAGCGGGGACGGCGTGAAAGCAAAAGTGAAAACGAAAGATGGAGAAGTAACGCTGGAAGCCGATGTAGTTCTGAGCGCCATAGGAATTACAGCTAATATTGAAAATATCGGTTTAGAAGAATTAGGTGTTAAAACTGAAAAAGGAAGAATCGTTGTTGACAAATTCCAGCAAACAAATATTCCCGGTTTATATGCAATCGGCGACTGTACGCCTCACCAGGCTTTAGCTCATAAAGCGACAAAAGAAGGCATAAATGCAGCAGAACATTTGGCTGGTAAAAATCCTGAACCAATAGATTATAATAATGTTCCCGGTTGTACTTATTGCTCACCTGAAATTGCTTCAGTTGGTTATACAGAAACAGCGGCTAAGGATGCAGGTTATGATTTGAAAATCGGGAAATTCCCTTTTAGCGCGAGCGGAAAAGCAACCGCGGCCGGTGCTACAACAGGATTTGTAAAAATAATTTATGATGCTAAATATGGCGAATTATTAGGTTGCCATATGATCGGTTATAATGTTACTGAAATAATCGCTGAAATAGTTGTTGCGCGTAAATTGGAAACAACAGGACATGAAATATTAAATGCCATTCACCCCCATCCAACTATCAGTGAAGCTGTGAAAGAAGCTACAGCAGTGGCTTACGGAGAGGCTACGGATATTTAATGTAAGAATAGTTTCAAGCTTTTAGGTTCGTTCAGATACTTTAGAAATAATTGAGAACTATAAATCAGGAGGTTAAAATTTTGATTTATAGTTCTTTTTTTGCTTATGATTTTTTTGATAGCCCACAACGAATTTCAGTAAATAAACAAATTAAGTAAAATTTTATTTTCCGAATCATTCTTACGATAAGTATTACAATTTCATTTCGGTACTTTGCAATTTTAAATTATAACTTTTGATAGCTGTAAAAGAAAACCTCAGGCTTCAGAAAATCCTGGTGCTCGTTGCGATAACGCTGTTCGTTGTAAAATTGATTGCATGGTTTCTCACCAGTTCACTGGCAATCCTGACTGATGCGCTTGAAAGTATTGTAAATATTGTTGCCGCCTTTTTGGGATTATACAGTTTGAATTTATCTTCAAAACCAAAAGATGCCGATCATCCTTATGGCCACGGAAAAGTGGAATTCCTTTCAGCGGGAGTAGAAGGAAGCCTTGTAATTATTGCCGGTTTTTACATTATTTATAAAGCAATTGAAAGTTTTTTTTATCCGCATATTATTCAAAAACTAAACGTTGGAATTATTCTGATTGGGGCGACTGCAGTTATCAATTTTATAGTTGGGAAAATCTGTATTAATACCGGCAAAAAAAATAACTCCATGCAATTGATCGCAGGAGGCAAACACCTGGTTACCGACACCTATTCTACCGCTGCTATTCTTGCCGGGCTCGCGATTATTTATTTTACAGGATATAATTTTATTGATCGCGTAATTGCGTTTATCGTTGCCGTTATTATTATTTACACAGGTTATAAAATTGTGCGTATATCCGTTGCCGGTATAATGGACGAAGCAGATGAACAATTATTAAAAGATGTTGTTGAACTGCTTAATAATAACCGAAAAGAAAACTGGATAGACCTTCACAACATGCGAATCATCAAATATGGAAGCACGCTTCATTGCGATTGCCATCTTACAGTCCCGTGGTATTTGAATGTAAACGAAGCACATACCGAAATAGAATTGCTTGGAGAATTGATAAAAAATGAATTTGGAGAAGCGGTTGAATTATTTGTACACTGTGATGGCTGTTATGATTTTTCCTGCAATATATGTTCGAAACAAAATTGTATGGTACGTCAACATTTTTTCGAAAAAAGAATTACCTGGACGATTGCCAATATTTCTCACGACGCGCGGCACGATATTCATACAGAATAGCACAAAAAGTCGGGATTATAAAAAAACATCCCTTCATAGAAATGAAGGGACTCCAAAATTCAAAAACTGATTATCCATCAAGACTTTTATCGATTTTAGGATTAAAAAGCAGCAGCCTTTAATCCATCCTTGATTAAAGATCTAACAGTTCAATTCATTATGTAAGTTGTAAATGGATTCAGTTAAGCTGAATAGTGGCATTTGTAATTATAAAATAAAGGTTAGCAACGGGTTATGGTTCTAAAACGATAGTTGCGCTCAAATATTTTACAGGGTAGGAAAATAGAGTAAAGTTGCCTTTTGTATCGTAAAAAGGACAGAAAAAATACGCGGCGTTTTTCTAAAATCTACGATCTGCTTTTATTTAAAAAGAAGAGCAACGCTAAATGCAGCGGCTGCAGCAAGTGCACCTATCATTGTCACTTTTAAAGCGCCCGATAAAACAGGAACACCGGTGACCTTACTTTTAAAATAACCAAAAACAAAAAGGCAAATAAGTGTAGCAACTACTGAAAATTTTAGTGCTTCTTTTGAATCGGCAATAAAGAAATACGGACTTAATGGTATAATTCCACCGACAGCATAAGACAACCCTATATTCAAAGCACTTTTGGTAGCGCGGCGCGGATCAGGCTTTTCAAGCCCAAGTTCAAACTTCATCATAAAATCAACCCATTGTTTCTTGTCTTTTGCAATTTCTTCTGTGGCTTTTACCTGTATATCTTCACTCAATCCAAGGTTTTCAAAAAAATCGCGAACTTCTTTTTTTTCCATTTCCGGAATTCTTTCTACCTCATCATATTCTCTTTTCAATTCACTGTTGTAATGATCCTTTTCAGTTTTCCCCGCAAGATATCCCCCCAATCCCATTGCAATACTTCCTGCGACAATTTCGGCTATACCCGCTATCACTATAATCGAGCTGTTTGAAACTGCCCCGGTAAGGCCTGCAGCCAAAGCAAACGGAACGGTAAGCCCATCACTCATCCCAATAACGACATCGGTTAAAAAATCTGAACTTTCCAAATGTTCTTCTGTGTGGTGGTGATGATCGTGCATGATGGGGTTTTATTCGTTATTGGTTTATTAGTAAATAAGTTTATTTGGGTTAAATGGTTTAGACCGTTTAAAGCGACAGTAAATAAAGGCGTTCCAATTAATAATTAATAATTAATAATTAATAATTAATAATTAATAATCAATAATCAATCCTTCAGC
The DNA here is from genome assembly GCA_963811285.1 of uncultured Chitinophagaceae bacterium. GTDB lineage: Bacteria > Bacteroidota > Bacteroidia > Chitinophagales > Chitinophagaceae > Ginsengibacter. The sequence continues at coordinate 241,025 of CAWEQV010000006.1, forward strand.
CTCTCCTCTCCCCTTCTGCTTTTAGCTTTTATAAGAAATTTTATAAACCACGCCATTGTAATCGTCGCTCACTAATAATGAACCGTCTTTTAAAAACTGTACATCCACAGGCCTTCCGTTCACTTCTTTTTCATTCTGCAACCAGCCGTAGGCAAAAGGTACAGGATCCGCATAATTTCCGTTAGCATCCATTTTCAAAACTACTACTCTGTAACCAATAGGAATTGTCCTGTTCCAACTTCCATGCTCTGCAATAAAAATCGCATTTTCATATTCTGAAGGGAACTTATTCTCTTTGTTAAATCTCATTCCCAATGATGCAACATGAGCCCCTAATAATTTTACTGGAGGTGTAAAATCGGAACAACTTTTTTGTTTTCCAAATTCAGGATCCGGAATATTTCCCTGGTGACAATACGGAAATCCGAAATTCATTCCAGCTTGCGGCGCTTTGTTCAATTCGTCGCTGGGAATTGAATCCCCTAAATTATCACGGCCATTATCGGTAAACCACATTTCATTTGTTTTTGGGTTCCAGTCAAAACCAACAGAATTCCTAACGCCTGATCCATAAATTTCAAAACCTGATCCATCAGCGTTGATTCGACAAATGGTTCCGTAGTAAGGCTTTGAGGGAATACAAACATTGCATGGAGCTCCCACTCCTACGTATAATTTATTATCCGGGCCAAAAGAAATATATCTTAATCCGTGATGCGCATCTGAAGGGAATTGATCATACACAACAGCAGGTTTAGGTGGATTTTCAAGATTTGATTCAATATTGTCCATCCTGTAAATGGTAGAACTTGCGCCGATAAATAAACTTCCATCTTTAAAAGCTACGCCGTTCGCAGAATTTAATCCGCTCGCTATTTCGTAAACACTATCCGCGTAGCCATCATTATTTTTATCAGGAATTGCATATACTTTGTCGCTGCGTGTTCCTACAAAAACAGTTCCGTCCGGAGAAACGCAAAGGCTCCTCGAATCAGGAACTTCGGCATATACGCTTATCTTAAAGCCTGCTGGCAATTGTATCTTATCCAGTTTGTATTTATTAAAAAGAACGCTATCTGTTTGATGATTACTGTTGGCGGAAGTAATTGAATTATTGTTTTTATTATTACAACCAATTAAAATCATAAATGAAAAAAATGTCAAAGGGAAAACAATTTTTGTAGTGAAAAAATTAAAACGATTCATAAAAAGGTGATTTAATGATTGAACAATGACTTAAAAGCCACAATTAGTCAGCCAATTTCGCAAATAAATCTGATAGCTGCTAAAATGGCTGTGTGAAAAGCATTTACAGTGAAGAAATAAATATAGAAGATTTTTATTTTAGCATCTATTCCTCTAACAATTTAGCAAGAAAAAGAAGTTCATTCTTTTTATACAATTGTTCCGGATTGGTAAAGCATTTGCTGAATTCTTCAAGAAGATGTTGAATGATCCTTTTGTCACTAAGAGGTTTGAAATAGGAAGGTACAGGAGGAACAGAAATTCTTTTAAAATAACTTTCGACGTCTTTTTGCGAATACACCTGCCCGTTAAGAGGATCGATATAAAAATTAATTTTTTCAGATTGTTGTTTTGCGGGGTTTGGAAACTGGTAATCTATATCAAAATAAGCGAGGATAAACTGTTTTGGAATGTTGATCGCTTTGGCGGGAATATCCAGCAACTCACAAAGAATCAGGTAAAGTATTCCGTTGGTAATAGAGTTTCCTCTTTTATTTTCCATGAGTTTAGTGATCAAAAAATCTTCTTTGATCTCATAATTAACCTCGTTACCTTTTAATTTATAATAGCTGTATAAAATTCCGGAGATAACATTTACCTGTTCCAATGGAGTAAGATAACTATTGAGTTCAAGCCAGATATTTCTTCTTATTTTTTCAATTTCCTGTAAAGCTGAAGTAGCGATCATTTCTGGGTAACAATATTTTGCTACCAGTAAAGATCCATGTAAAAGTTCACAGGTTCCGTTTTTCCATTCGGTAAATTCTTCTACCAAATCGCGGAAATGCAATTTGTGAATTATGAGTTCAATACGGGTCTGCACATTTTCATCAGGAGAATTTTCCCATAAGTTTTCCAGGTTGGGAATGATAGCTCTGCCGTGGGAAATAATACGTTCGGTAACAGTGCTGAAAACTTCATCATCAGGATCATCAATCAGGTGGAAAAGAGCCGATATTTCTTTGTTTTCAAGCATTTCAGAAAAATAATAAATCGATTTTAATCTTGTAAAGATAGAAAAGTTTTAAAAAAGGCTATTGGATCTGAAGTTAAAAAAGGGATCTACTTTTGCTTTTTCTTTAATCGGCTTTTTGATAATAACGATAAGAAGATTTTCAATCGCGAGGCCTTTTAAAAGACCTGAAACTAAATGCTGAATAATAAAATAATGGCCTCCAATAAGAGATATTATTAAAATCAATAAAGCAATCGGTATCTTGTATTTATTTAATGTTATATAAAAATAATATTTCCTCTAAAATAAAAAAGCTTTTCGATACATATAATTTTCGTTTATCCGTGGTTATTATATATAGAGGACAAATGATTTCATTTTTTTTATGAAATGTGCCAGGGCTGATTTAGTGCATTTGGTCAAATAAAAGCTTTCAAAATAATTACATTTGCTAAAGGCATAAAATTAAACTCTATGGAAAATAAAATAGCACTGGTCACAGGCGGAAGCAGAGGCTTGGGAAAAGAAATGGCCTTTCGTTTGGCCGACAAGGGAAGCGATATTATTATTACGTACGTTTCGAAAAAGGAAGCGGCAGAGCAGGTGGTAAAAGATATTGAAGGCATGGGAAGAAAGGCTGCATTATTAAAATATGATGCAAATGATATTCCTGCTATAAGCAGCTTTAGCGAGGAATTTAAGAAACTTCTTTCATCAAAATGGAACACCGGCAAATTTGATTTTTTAATTAATAATGCTGGCAGAGGCGCGAGTATTCCTTTTCAAAAATCAACGGAAGAAGAATTTGATCTTTTTATGAACGTGCATTATAAAAGTGTTTATTTCCTCACACAAAAGCTATTTACGTTTATAAATGATAATGGAAGGATTATTAACGTTTCTTCCGGCTCGACTAAATATGTGATCCCAACCTATTTTTTGTATGCACCTCCAAAGGCTGCTGTTGAAGTTTTTACGCATTATCTTGCAAAAGAAGTTGGCCCAAGAGGAATCACAGTAAATGTGATTGCTCCTGGCCCGGTTGAAACTGATTTTAATAACGGTGGAAACCGGGATTTCCCTGAAAGGAAAAAATTGCTTGCATCACGTGCAGCGCTTGGAAGAGTAGGCCTTCCTGAAGATATTGGAGGAGTAGCAGCTTTTCTCTGTAGTGAAGACGCGCGTTGGATAACCGGCCAGAGAATTGAAATTGGCGGGGGCCTAAATTTATAACCACACCCTGTTTAATAGTATAAAAGAAAATATTAGATTAAAAGAATTTTCTTCAATTCAAATGTGTTGCTGATATTTAATGTGGTTTTTCTTTTTTAAAAATCATCAAATGATCTTTTCATATGAAAAAAATTGATGCTAATTTTTTTGCGCTTTTGATTATACTGTTACTTCCCCAGACTGTGTTTTCCCAAAGCAATTCATGGCACGTAAATAATGAAGAGTTGAAGGATCACTGGCAAATCCAATCTTCAGTCAAAGTTTCTGCTGAGGGTCAAAAAATTTCAACTTCAAACTTCAAACCTGCTAATTGGTACGCGGCAACCGTTCCAAACAGCACGTTAGGAACGTTAGTGGATGATGGAGTTTTTAAAAATATTTATTTTAACCGCAACCTTGAAAAAATTCCTGATAGTTTATTTACAACACCGTGGTGGTATAGACGCACTTTTACAATAAATAATGTAAATGACGAACAATTTTACCGGTTACGACTTAATGGAATCAGTTATAGCGCTGACATTTGGCTAAATGGGAAAAAAATCGCTTCCGCCGATACATTGAAAGGAAGTTTCCGCCGGTTCATTTTTGATATAACTACGTACCTTAAAAAAGGTCAGAACGTTCTCGCTTTAAAAGTAGCGCAAGCTGGCCCCGGTGACTTGAACATTGGTTTTGTAGATTGGAATCCGGAACCTGCCGATAACCACATGGGAATCTGGCGTACAGTTCAATTGCTTGAAACCGGCCCTGTTTCTTTGGATCAACCCTTTGTAATTACTGATGTTGACACAACCACCCTTGATCATGCGGATGTTACTATTAAAGTAAAACTTGACAATCATTCGGCTAAAAATGTAAGTGGCGTTTTAAAAACTACCCTTGGAAACGATATTCATATTTCAAAAGAAGTTTCTTTGGATGCCTACCAATCAAAAGAGATTGTTCTTACCCCTCACGACTATACAGCATTAAGCATAGATCACCCAAAATTGTGGTGGACACACGATTTGGGTAAACCAAATCTATATGCGCTTGAAATGAATTTTGAAACAGGAAATAAAATTTCTGATTCCAAAAAAATGAAAATCGGTATACGTTCAGTTTCAGACTATAGGACCGACAGAGGGTTTCGTGCTTATCGGCTGAATGGCAAAAAGATTTTAATAAAAGGTGGAGGTTGGACAGATCCCATGTTATTAAAAGCTTCTCCGGCTTATGAAGAGGCTGGAATTGATTATGCGGTTCATATGAATTTTAACGCCTTGAGAATGGAAGGTTTCTGGGGAGAAAATCAACATCTTTATGATTTGTGCGATGAAAAAGGAATTTTATTGATGGTAGGTTTTAGCTGCCAGTGGGAATGGAAAAGCCTTATGCAGACAGCAACAGATGATAAATACGGAGTTATTTCTACCCCTGACCAGATTGATATTGCTACCCAATCGTGGCGCGATCAAGTTACCTGGTTAAGAAACCATCCCAGCGTTTTTCTTTGGTTATATGGAAGCGATAAATGGCCAAGGCCAGAGCTTGAAAAAAATTATTTAAATGTTTTGGCCAATTACGATCCCACCCGCCCATCGGTTCAATCGGCGCATGAATGGACAAGTGAACTTACCGGTTATACCGGCATGAAAATGCGTGGCCCTTATGATTATGTGCCTCCGGATTATTGGTATATTGATACAACCTATGGTGGGGCATTTGGTTTTAATACCGAAACAGGTCCGGGCCCACAAGTGCCGGTGCTGGAAAGTTTGAAGAAAATGATTCCAAAAGATTCGTTATGGCCGATAGGCAGTTCGTGGTTGTATCATGCTGCCCGGGGAAAGTTCCACAATCTCACGCGCTACAATAACGCAATGGATCAAAGGCTGGGAAAACCGTCATCGCTTGTGGATTATGAAAGAAAGGCTCAATACCTGAACTATGAAGGAATGCGCGCGATGTTTGAAGCATTTGAATCAAACCGTTTTGAAGCAACAGGTATTATCCAATGGATGTTCAACGCTTCATGGCCGAAGCTTTGGTGGCAATTGTATGATTATTACCTCATGCCTACCGGCGCTTTTTATGGAGCGAGAAAAGCGAATGAACCTCTACATATTTCGTATAATTATGGAGATAACGTTGTGGAGGTAATGAACAATACAGGCAAAAAGGAAAGCGAATTGACAGCAGAAATAAATGTGCTTGATTTTGGATCAAAATCAGTTTTGAAAAAAAAGGTTTCTGTTCCTGAACTTTTATCAAAAGAAACAAAACCCGTGTTCAATTTGCCTACCGGCCTTGATCTTACTAAAACCTATTTCCTGGATCTGAAATTGTTAGACAAGGAACACAAAAATGTAAGCAATAATTTCTATGTGCTTTCTACTGAACAAGATTTGCTTGATGTAAAGAACAGTAATTGGTATATGACACCGCAATCGCATTATGCGGATTTAACAATGCTGCAGCAATTACCAAAAGTGAAATTACAAACAATCCAAAGTACCACAACGGATAACCGAAAAACCATGGTGACTATAAAAGTGAAAAACCCTACATCGCACCTGGCTTTCATGGTTTACCTTGATTTAAAAAAAGGAAATAGCGGTGAATCAGTAGTTCCTGTTTTCTGGGACAGCAACTATTTTACTCTTCTGCCTGGTGAAGAAAGAACCGTTTCTGTTTGGGTTCATTCTAATGATCTGGATGGACAAAAACCGGTAGTGAAAGTGGGAGGATGGAATATTGATGAGTTGGTAATTGGTAGTTTGTAGTTCACAATTGAAAGCTAAGATAGACTGATTCAAATTGCTGAAAAGTACAACATGACGCTTTTAGCAGGATTGCTGGAAATGGATGATTGATTTTGTTTCTTTTATTGTATAACGTTGCCGGTTAAACGAAAATAAAAATTAAAGTAATTACTTGGTTTACTGGCTGCTCAAATAAAGAATACCGACTGTCATTCTATTTTTTAGATAAAACATACATTATTTTTCATCTTCACAAAAAAATCCATGACAACAGCAACCGCTTCCGGCAAGAGAAATTATTACATTGTATTCCTGATAATGCTTACATTCTTTGTGATCTCTTTTCTGACTAACATTATCGGAGCTTTGATCCCTGATATTAAAACAGGTTTTCATCTTAGCTTAACCAAAGTTGCTATTTTGCCCTTTGCCTTTTTTATTGCTTATGGGGTGATGTCAATTCCCGCAGGTATTCTAAATGAAAAGTATAAAGAAAAGAAGATAATGGTTGCTGCATTTGTAGTATCATTTATTGGTTCGTTACTATTGGTTTTATTTCCCAATTATTCCAGTTATATCATCTCCTTATTTTTAATTGGATGTGGAATGGCAATGTTGCAGGTTGTTATCAATCCGTTGCTACGCACTTCCGGCGGAGAAGAAAATTATGCTTTTAATTCTGTGTTAGCGCAATTGATTTTTGGAGCAGCTTCTTTCGTTAGCCCACTTGTCTATTCCTATCTTGCCGTTAAACTGGCAAACAAGGGTGAGATCGATCCGGTACAAAGAATATTTACGTCTATCGTTCCGGAAAATCTTCCATGGATCTCATTGTATTGGGTATTCGCCGTTGTAAGCTTAATCATGTTCGTAGTCATTCTTATCTCCCATTTTCCGAAAGTAATTCTTAGTAAAGATGAAAAAGCGGGCGCTTTAAAAGTTCATTTGAATCTATTGAAAAAGCCAACGGTTATTCTTTTTTTTATCGGGATGTTTTGCTATGTAGGTACAGAACAAGGTGTAGCCAACTGGATTTCGCAATTCCTTTTTGAATATCACAAGTACGATCCCAAAACTTCAGGAGCTAATGATGTAGCTTATTTCTGGGGAATGATGACAGCCGGCGGCGTGCTTGGTTTGTTTTTATTAAAAGTAATGGACAGCAGTAAAGTCCTGATTGGTTTTACGATTCTTGCAATCATTTCTCTATCAATCGGATTGTTTTCCGGAAGCGACCGCGTAGCCCTGTATGCGTTTCCATGTGTAGGATTTTTTGCTTCTGTAATGTACCCGATCATTTTTTCCCTCGCTTTAAATTCGCTTGAAGAACATCATGGCGCTTTCTCAGGAATTTTGCTTACAGGAATTATCGGCGGCGCAGTTATTCCTTTGATTATTGGTGCGATAGGTGATCAATTTGGTTTGCGCACAGGAATGTTTTTCTTATACATCACACTCGGCTATATTTTAAGCATTGGTTTTTGGGCCAATCCGATTATAAAAAATAAAACAATACAGGATTCAAGAAAGGAAATTATTCCGGAAGTTTAGGTGTTGAGAGTTGAAATGGTTTAGCTTCTTGTCCCTTCTAAACTTTTATTTAAAAATAAAGAACAATGAATGAAATAAACATAATTGGAATTGATCTTGGCGGAACGCATGTTCGCGCGGGAGTAGTATCAGCAGGACGTTTGGCGCAAATTGTTTCGGCAAGAATTCCTTCTTCAGGAAGTGTGGAAGAAGTGCTGAATGTAATGTATGAACTGCTCGATCCATTGGTTAATAAACAAGTGAGAGCCATTGGAATTGGCGTGCCAAGCGTGGTAGATATTGAAAACGGAATTGTATATGATGTTCAAAATATTCCTTCCTGGAAAAAGGTGGAATTGAAAAAATTAATGGAAGAAAGATATCAACTCCCGGTATTGGTAAATAACGATGCAAACTGTTTTGCGCTGGGTGAAAAATATTTTGGCAAAGGCAAAAAGTTTCCTTCAATGATTGGGCTGACGATAGGAACAGGATTGGGAGCAGGAATTATAATCAATGATAAATTGTATCCGGGTGTTAACTGTGGCGCCGGCGAATTTGGAAATGTAGAGTATCTCGATCAATATTTTGAATATTATGCAAGCGGCCAGTTTTTTGAAAATTGCTACCAAACCAATGGTGAAGTAGTTTATAAAAAAGCGCTGGATGGCGATCCGCTTTCCATTATGATCTTTGAAGAACTGGGAACTCATTTGGGAAATGCTATCAGGATGATATTATATACTTATTGCCCGGAACTGATTATTCTTGGCGGTTCTATCCGTAAAGCATACCCGCTTTTTCAAGAGAAAATGTGGCAGCGCATTCATACTTATGTTTATTCAAATACACTGGAGAAATTTATTTTGGAAGTTTCTGATTTGGAAAATTCCGGAATCCTTGGCGCGGCTTCATTATATTATAATGAACAATTCGTGAAATAAAAAAAAGGGGGGAAAGTTTGTTTGCTGTTACCAAAATTTAAAAGTCAAAGCTATTGCTGCATAAATCATTGTCATCACGAAAATACCTTTGGCAGTATTATCCCTGTGACCATTTACATAGACTGTGAATAACGCGGCATTAGCGACGAGCGACACACTGATAGCAACTGTAATTAAACCTGGATTCATTTTCATCCATTGGAACATTTCTGAAATGGACAGCGCTTTAAATTTTACCAATTTATAAAGGAGGAAACCAATCATTGGCGCAATAAAACCGAGCGCAAGGCCGAAAGTAAAATTGTCTTTTTTGAAGATCATAAAACGTCCCAGTTATTTTCAAGTTCTTTTTTAAGCTTATAGTTAGTCAGGTCAAATTGCACAGGAACCACGCTTACATAATTGTGTTCAAGCGCCCACACGTCTGTGTCTTCTCCCGGATCAAAATTTTTAAACTCGCCCGTAAGCCAAAAATATTTTCTCCCATGCGGATCTAACCTTTCATCAAAATCTTCATCATATTTCGCATATGCCTGCCGGCAAACTTTAATGCCGTTCATTACTTCCAGCGGGCCTTCGGGTATATTTACATTAAGAAGAAAATGTTTTTCCAAATCCTGTTTCATTACGCTTTCCACGATTTTATGAACATAAAATTCAGCGGCAGTAAAATCGGCTTCAATGCTGTAATCGAGCAAAGAAAAACCAATCGAAGGGATACTTTCAATAGACGCTTCCATCGCGGCACTCATCGTTCCTGAATAAATCACATTGATAGAATGATTCGCTCCGTGATTAATTCCGCTTAAACAAATATGAGGCTTTCGGTGAAGAATTTTATCGACAGCCAGCTTTACGCAATCAACAGGAGTTCCGTTGGTTTGCCAGGCTTCAGCGCCATCAAAAAAACCCTTTACTTTATCCAATCGCAGCGGAACACCAATCGTTATCGCGTGTCCCATTCCGCTTTGTGGTTTGTCAGGGGCTACTACCACTACATCTCCCAAATCTTTTACCGCATTCACCAAACTTCGTATACCCGGCGCCGTTATTCCATCATCATTAGTTACTAATATTACGGGCCTTTCTTTTTTTATATCTGGCATTTATTTTTTACAAATTTTAAAATCAATTTTTTAGCTACACACCGGAGAGCTTAGGAAGTTTAGAAGTGTTCAGCACTTCTTAATAATTTAATAATACAATAATTGAATAATTACTAAATCAAAACCACCTAAACCACGGCCTGCTTATTGCTTCTCTAAACGGCCAGGGAATGGCAATTAGTATGAGCAGCAGAGCAATTCCAAAAAATATCAAAGTCTTTTTGAACTTTCCGCTTGAGTTAAAAGCCTTTTTTACAGACACTCTTCCGACATGTACCAAAATCCAGGCGATGATCATCATAAAAGAATGTTCAACAGTAAAGAAACGAACCATCGGCTCTTTCATACTTTCACCCATGTGGCTTAAACCGGTATACCATCCGTTCATAAAATAAAGTGCAAGGCCAAGCAGCAATTGAATATCCATGCTGATCATGAAGAACAAATTGGCGCGTCCGTCATTGGCAGAATAAATACGGCTTGATGTAAGTCCGCTGATAGCGCTTAGCAATGTCCAAAAACCAAAGATTAAAATAAGCCAGCGAAATAAATTGTGTAAAACAAGCAGGGTTTGCATAATATAATGTTTTGGCAAAAATAAGGGTAAAGAAGGATAAGTCTGTAGTGAACGAATCTTCTTCACGGATTTCTATTTTGGCTTCCACACTTCTGCGATGCTTAAACGAAGATTAAAAAAAATGGCCGGGCTTTACCAATTGCGGATATTCTTTTTGGAAATGTTTTATTTCAGGGATAGAAACATTTTGAACATAACTGCTGTTCGGATTTTTTGCTATATAATCCTGGTGATAATCTTCTGCAGGCCAGAATTTTCTCAAAGGCATTACATGTACAGCGATTGGCGCTTGGTATTTTCCAGAGGCCTTTAATTGTTGGATGTAACTTTCTATTTGTTGTTTTTCAGAATTGTTAGTGTAAAAAGCAATAGAACGGTACTGACTTCCAAAATCGGGGGCCTGCCCGTTTGGGGCAGTCGGATCTTGTCCTGCAAAATATACTTTTAATAAAGTGCTATAAGAAACCACTGATGGATCATAATACACCATCACGCTTTCGGCATCGCCTGTATTGCCGGTTTCCACCATTTCATAATTCGGATTCTTTACGGTACCACCCGCATAACCGGAAACTGCTTCCTTCACACCCTTAATACTTTCAAACAAAGCTTCTTCATGCCAGAAACATCCGGCAGCAAAAACGGCTTCGCTGTACTTTGAAAGATCTTCTTTTGATTTGCCGGATATATTCTCCGGGGCCGATTGTTGTCCGCATGAAACAAATCCGGTTGTCATCGCAGCGACAAAAAATAATGAGAATAGCGATTTCATATTTTCCTGTTTACCAAATGTACGTATTCTTACTACCAGTGGATGTTAAAAGAAATTCATAAAAAAGTGAATTTGAAAGCCGGAAATAGTGTGGTAATTGTTAGGGTTTTCTTAAAGCCTGATTCCAGGCAAACCTTTATGACGTATAATTACACTACAATAACAAACCGCTTACGTTTTTAGATTAACCTTCAGTTGAGATTATTGTAATGTTTGTAACATTTTGTGAGCGCTTTTTACTTTAATTTGCAATATAAATAAATAACTATCCGTTTTAAAAAGACAACATGAAAAGAATTATTACGATATCATTTTTACTCTTTTTTTCAAATCTTCTTTTCGCTCAAATTCAAAATCCCGTTGAGTGGAGCGCGACTTCCAAAAAAATTAGTGACAAAACTTACGAAGTACATATAACTGCTACCATTGATAATGGCTGGCATATTTATTCACAGACAACACCTGATGGTGGCCCGATTCCGACAAGCATTACTTTCACCAAAAATCCATTGGTGATTGTGGAAGGCAAAGCAAAAGAAGTCGGCAAACTGGAAAAACATCATGAGCCACTTTTTGGTGTAGATGTAAAACAGTTTTCAAATAAAGTAGATTTCGTTCAGTTGGTAAAATTAAAAGCGCCTGTAAAAACATCAATGAATGTGGCGGTAGAATTTATGGTGTGCAACGATAAACAATGTTTGCCTCCATCTACCAGGAAATTTTCAGTTGCCCTCTGATAAAGAGCTTAAATAAAAAAGTTTTTAATGAACAGGTTTTTCACCGGCCTTTCGGCTTTATTGCTTTGTCTACTTCTATTCGACTGCACGAGTTGCACTTCACGTGACAAATCAGTTTCCCAGGATTCTTCTGCAGTAAAATTAAATTATACTTATCAGCGGCTTAATGACAGCGAAGTTGTTTTTAATATGGCTGCGAAAATTAAGCCGGGCATTAAGCTTTTCGCTTTGCAACATTCTCCAAATGACATTTTATATTCTTCCATACATTTTGATTCTTCCCAAAAAAATAAATTAGAGGATTCTGTTTTTCATAGTGGTGACGAGCAAAAAGCAATGGATCCATCACTCAATGGAGAAGTACATTATTATACAGATTCTGTGGTATGGAAACAAAAAGTGGCAGCCTCATTATCCGATAGTTTTTTGTTGAAAGGAACGGTGAGTTATATGTATCAAAAAGGAGCAGATTATCTTCCGGGAGAAAGCGCATTTAAAACTTTTATTTTACCGGAAAACCGCGCTGATGTTTCAGATTCGCCTCAATTAAAAGCGGCTCCAACAGCCGGTTCTGTGGCAACAAGATCTCTTACATGGATATTTTTTACTGCTTTTGCGGGAGGGCTACTCGCATTGATTACACCATGTGTTTATTCCATGATTCCGGTTACGGTAAGTTTCTTCACCAAGAGAAGTAAAAACAAAACAGAAGGGATTAAAAACGCTTTTTATTATTCCGCTTCTATCGTTTTTATTTTCACCTTACTTGGATTTTTGATCACCGTTATTTTCGGCCCGACGGCTTTAAATAACCTGGCTACTAACTGGATTGCCAACCTTATTTTCTTCGCGATATTTTTATTGTTCGGTATTTCTTTTTTGGGTGCATTTGAAATCGCTTTGCCCAGTTCGTGGGGAAATAAAGCCGACAGCAAAGCCAGCACGGGAAGTTTCCTGGGCATCTTTTTTATGGCGCTCACTTTGGTAGTTGTTTCATTTTCGTGTACGGGTCCTATCATCGGAAATTTATTAGTGATAGCAGCAAGAGGAAGTTACTGGGGGCCACTCATTGGTATGTTTGGTTTTTCGTTAGCGCTTGCTTTGCCTTTTGCCCTGTTCGCTTTTTTTCCGGGAAAATTAAATGTACTGGGAAAAGCCGGAGGCTGGTTGAACGCAGTAAAAGTTACTCTTGGTTTTCTCGAACTTGCACTTGCCTTGAAATTCTTATCAAACGCTGATCTTTCAAAAGGTTGGAGGATCCTGGATCGTGAAGTGTTCATCAGCTTGTGGGTAGTGATCTTTGCATTGCTGGGTGTTTATTTATTGGGTAAAATAAAATTCAGCCATGATGATGAATTGCCTAAAAATGATTTCGATGTTCCTTATTTAAGCGTAACCCGTTTGTTCTTCGCCATTGCCTCTTTTTCGTTTGTAGTTTATATGATTCCCGGATTATGGGGTGCGCCGTTGAAAGCTATCAGCGCTTTTCTTCCTCCGATGGGTACGCAGGATTTTACTTCGGCTTCAGTTGCTCAAAATGAACATTCAATTACAACAGATTCTTCAACTGCTCAATTGCCAACTCCTGTAAAATATTATGACCGGATGAAAATGTACGAACCGGATGTAGTTACCAGGTATGGGATGACCACATATTTTGATTACAATGAAGCGTTGAACGTAGCAAGAAAATATCATCGTCCGTTAATGCTCGATTTTACAGGAATTAATTGTGTGAATTGCCGCAAAATGGAAGGGGAAGTGTGGAGCGATCCGGAAGTAATGAAGCGGCTGAAAAATAATTTTGTCATCGTTTCTTTATACGTTGACGTGAACAATGTTGACCTCCAACCGTCTGATCAATATTATTCAAAAGCTTTGAACCAGAAAGTAACCACGCTTGGTGCCAAAAACGCTGATATGCAGGTGTCAAAATACAATGCCAACACACAACCTTATTATTTCTTTTTGGATGCAAATGAAAACCGCCTTGAGCCTGAAGGATATGGTTACGATTCAGATGTTGATAAATTCGAAAACATGCTGGATGATGTAGTTGCCAAATATAAAGCAGAGGAGCATAACGTTACAGTGAACAAATAAAAAAGAGTGATTTTTATACCGCTTTAAAAAATCACCCGAAATAGCCTTTGCATTTTTCTCCATCGTTTTTGAGTGTTTATTATGCAAACCCGATGTTTTTATGGAATGATTATTCCTTTGTTCTATGACTGAAGCAACTACACTTTTCCTTCGCTCAACACGAATAAAGACCTTCCGTTGTTTGGAATACCATCCTGTGAATCCTGATTCCGACAATTATTTATTCCGACAATACAATCCCCTCTCCTCTTCAAACAATTCATTTGTCTGAATGAAGATTTTTCAGCATTTAAATGATTAGAGGATATGAAAAATCCTGTATCGCGAATTTTTATTGCTTGCGTGAGTGACGGTCAAATTGTAACAATAAATCGGCTTTGCCATCTTTATTAATACGCCATGTTTCCATTACGGCTGCCGTATCTATCGTGCCGTCTTTTTTAGTATTGTACTCTGTCGCCCACACCAGCACCCAGTTTTGCTTTTTATCGGTACTGTATAAAGAGGACACCGCATTAATGGAATCTGTGATAGCAGCGTATTTATCACGGCCCCTTTGCCAAACAGCTTTCAGGCTGTCTACGCCACGCACCATACTATTGTCGCTTTGTAAAGCAACCACAGTATCGGCCACCCAATTTTGCATGCTATCCATTGTATTATCCTGCCAATCTTTCCAGCTTCCCTGCACAATCATGGCGGCGTATTCCGGTTTACCCATTTCAAAAGACGAAGAATAAGTCGGTTGTAGCGCCAGTGCCACCGGAGTTTCAGCAGGCGTTTCGGTATCCTCTGTAGTTTCGCTTTTCTGATTGCACGAAATGGCAATGAAAGCGATGAGTGAAACAAAAATCAATTTTTTCATGTTTACATTTTTTTAGTGAATAAATGAGAGAAGGATACAGAATAGTCGCAGGAAGGGTATTTCAATTTCAGTGAATATACCAAAATTAAATTAATATGATAATAAATTTAATATGGAGGACCCAAACAAACTTATAAAGAAGGCTTTTTATCTTTTGGAGCTTTAGCTAATTGTTGATTCCAGCCACAAAAAACTGAATTTCGTTTATGCATTACTGTTATAACCGCAGCTTAAAATAAACATATGCTGAATTTGTTGGTTTACCGGGAAGAGCGCACTCTTCGTAAAGCATTACCAAAAGCCCCTCCGAACAATTGATAGTATTTTATTTTTTATGTTTAGATTGCAAAACACATTGAAAACCTAACATTAAATCGATTGTATGAGAAAGTTAATCTTCGCAATCAACATGAGCATAGATGGCATCTGTGACCATACCCAATTCTATCCTGATGAAGAAACGATGGCCTATTTTATACGCCTCACGCAAGAGGCCGACACATTTCTCTACGGTCGTAAAACTTATCAATTAATGGTTCCTTATTGGCCTGATGTAGTAAAAAATCCAGGAAACAATGACAGAAAAGTTGATATTGAATTTGCGCGCGCATTTGACGCCGTCGATAAAATTGTAGTTTTCTCAAAATCTTTAGAAAGTACTGAAGGAAACAAAACGAGATTAGTGCATACAGGCCTGCGCGATGAAATACAAAAATTGAAACAGCAAGAAGGCAAAAATATTTTAACCGGTGGGGTAAATATTCCTGCACAACTTGCAGCGCTGGACCTTATTGATGAATATCATTTTGTCGTTCATCCAATAGTTATAGGAGAAGGTACGCGTTTGTTTGAAGGTATCAACCTGCAAGAGAAACTACAATTAAAATTGGTGGAGTCAACGGTTTTAAAGTCGCGATGCGTAGCACTCCGGTACTCAAAACAATAAAAGAAAAATCTTTGCACCAGCTTTATCTTTTGAAGAGGATACTGCCTACCTGTAAACTTCACTTTACTTTCATTAAAGTAAAAAAGCGATATTTTTTTTTGTTGGTTTACTGCTACAGGACTTTAGAATTTTACCCCAATACAAAGGCCGCTCCTGATGCCGGCCCAGGGACCGGAAAAATTTAATGTCGCACCATTCGCATCAACCGTATTGCTGGTTTTAGCTAATGGAACATCCAGTTCATCCAGGCTCGATTTCAGAGAGGATTGTTCATCGCTTGATAGTGAACCTTTTCCGCTGATACTTCCGTTACATGATCCGTAATTTGGCCCAAGAAAGTGCAGATCGATGAATACCATCTTTCCCAGGTTCCATTGCGCACCAAACAGGAGGCCACCGGTAAAGCTGTTGATGCTCCCTGACATTTGAAAAGATTTATCAACATTATTGTCAGTGTAATTATAAGGAAGACTACCCGTATAATGAGCATAACTTGCAAAAGGCGCTATATAAAATCCGTGGTAAGCTCCTTTGCGGCTAAAGTAAAACCTGATTTCAGGCATAATAGCAAAATTACCAACCCTAAAATTATCTAGCTGGCTTTTTGTGGTTGAATCACTGATGTTGCTTTTAATTGTATTTTCAAAAGGGATCACGTCCCTCAGGCATTAGCCGCACGTTTAATCCTACACTTGTTTTCCGTGTAATTTTTCTTTGATAGTCTATTGAAAAATTTTTCAACGGCAACGCAAATAAATTGATTTCAATTTGGTTTTTAGGGGTCGTTGCAAGATGCGTATTCTTTGGTGAATTCGTGCTATCGCTTTGGGCTTTTAAATATGGTGCTGTCATCAGGATAGTCAGGGCAGCCAGAAATAGCTTTTTCATGTTCTAAAGTATTAATTATTGAAAATTCTAATATTTTTGAAACGCAAAAAGGGATGCTATATTGTATAACCAAAATCTCCTAAGCCTTGAAGAGAGCCGATCTTCTTATCTGATCTTTAATTAAAAAAAGTTACGACTACGGAGTGGCGTCCGCGATTCTTCCCTTTCAAAATATCTCTAAATGTGTCGTTGGCATGCTGTAAAATTATCTTTTACTAACCGTTAAAGCAAAACAAGAATTATTGTTTTTTGTTGGTTTACTGCTACGGTTCTTTTCTATTTTTGCCAGTCTCCCGCTCCTGTTACTCAAGCTATTAAAATATTATTACTATCCCGAATTTATAATATCTATATTACATTATAATGCTGCGTAATCATATAATTATTTGTTCCATCCTGGTGCTTTTAGCCATCCCGGTTTATTTGGCAGATAGTAATACGCTAAAAAGCGGTGGGGGCAATTGGATATCTCTTGATTTCAGGGGACTGTTTATCTGGTCTTACCTGATTTTCATCGGGATTCACATTCCGCTTAGCACTTTGGCAGTCGTCTACTCCCATCATTTTACATTATTAAAAATTCACTTTTATTCGGCAATTTTTTCGCTCGTGATGCTTGGTATTGGCCTTTTTCTATTCGATAAGATTGGTAAAAATAATTCCATCAAAAAATACAATGCCAAAATGGAACGGCGTAAATCTATGTTCAACGATATCCGGATAAAACGTTGGTGGTTTGTGCCAACCGCCGAAAACCCAAAGGAAATTCACGTTGAACTTGAAGTCACTGTCAGCAGGAAGGTTTGCAGCGCTTGCCACCGGAAAAGAAGATGGTGAAAACGGAAAGAATATTTTTTCATCAGATGGTGAAGCTCAGCATTTGGTAAAAGCAGGTGAACAGATTCATTACGTGTTTCCTTTAACCATTATTAATTCCGGTCAGGCAAAAAATATTGAATTCACTTTTTATTTATTTAAAGGCCCACCCGGCGAGCCAACCGATGACGATGTAGTGAAGATATTTAAAGACTCAATAGTTACTAATGATGATGGCTCTTACTTTTATGAAACGATGCCAGCGCCTTTGAATGAAATACCGAAAGTAATAGTATGAGGTTTTTTGAAATATTGTGAAGCATTTAGAAAAATTCGGGTATGTCAAAAAAATCTTTATG
>CAWEQV010000007.1:0-38734 GCA_963811285.1 uncultured Chitinophagaceae bacterium
CAACGTAAAAAAATATCAGTCGCAGGAACTTATTTTTGAAGAAGGAACTGAATGCCACTTTTATTATCAATTGGTTTCGGGTTCTGTTCGTTGGTCGCAGGTAAATGAAGAAGGAAAAGAATTCGTGCATGATATGATTGAAGTGGGAGAATGTTTTGGCGAATTCCCCTTATTTGACGAAAAGCCTTATGCCGCCTCAGCTTTTGCCACCAATGAATGCGAAGTGATCCGGTTGCCAAAAGAAGACTTTCAGCAATTATTAAAGAACGATCCGGATTTGCACTTTGCCTTTACCAAATTGTTAGTCGAACGATTGCGCTTCCGCTTTATGTTATCAAAAGATTTAGCCGGCAATAAACCCGAAGACAAAATTTGCAGTTTGCTGACTTATTTTAAAGAACACAAAAAATATTTCTGTAGCACCTGCAATCTCGTTCAACTTACCCGTCAACAAATTGCCGACATGACCGGCCTCAGGGTCGAAACCGTCATCCGTAGCATTCGCCACCTTCAGGGAATAGGAAGATTACAGATTAACCGGGGAAAAGTTTTTTATTAAATTGTTAGGAGCCTGCTTCTAAACCAATCTACACCCTCTAAACTATCTAAACCATATTTACCATTATGATTCCACTCATAGAAGGAATTATAATTCTATTGTTACTTTGCCGCAAAAATGGATCGTTCGTTACATAAATGGTTGTCAATTTCTTTTTTTAACCTGCTGGTCGTCTCGTTCCTGGGCTCGGTTTTGCGTTATAAAATTGCCTACTCTCTACCTTTCATAGATCAGAAATATGTGCTGCACGCGCATTCTCACTTTGCCTTTTCAGGTTGGGTTACGCAAGCTTTAATGGCGCTTTTGGTAAAATTTCTTTCAGATAAAACCCAAACCAATGCCTTCAACAAATTCAGATGGATCTTATGGGCCAACCTAATTTCCGCTTATGGAATGTTGTTCACTTTCCCCTTTGAAGGATATGCGACCGGTTCTATTATTTTCTCTACCGCTTCGGTTCTTACCGGATATGCTTTTGCTTTCGTTTTTTGGAGAGAATTGAATAAAATTCCGCGTTCGGTTGAAAATTTATTTTTTAAAGCGGCACTCTTTTTTAATGTTTTATCGTCCTTAGGCACGTTCACCGTTGCTTTCCTTATGGCGACCAAAAGTTCCTTCCAGGATTTGTATATATGCTCTATTTATTTCTTTCTCCACTTTCAATACAATGGATGGTTTTTATTTTCCTGCATGGGATTGCTTTGTTATCAATTAACAAAATACAGTGTATCGCAACAAAAATTAAGAACCGCATTTTATCTTTTTGTGTCCGCTTGCTTTCCTGCTTATTTACTATCAGCCCTCTGGATTCCAATGCCATTCTGGGTCTATATATTAGTAGCGCTTGCAGGAATTGCACAATTGGTAGGATGGATTTTAATTGTACAGGCAATTCGGCAAAAAATAGAAATTATTAAACAACAACTTAATAAGTTTACGCGCACTTTATTTTTCCTTTGCGCCATCGCTTATACGCTGAAACTCTTGCTGCAAGCATCTTCCGCTATTCCTTCCTTAAGTTATTTGACTTATGGTTTCCGGCCAATCGTAATTGGATATTTGCATCTTGTTTTGCTTGGCGTAGTTTCTCTTTTTATTACCAGCTATTGCATCGGCACAGGCTTTTATTCTATTAGCAAAACCAGGAAAACCGGCGTTATTATTTTCGTAGCCGGCATTATTATTAACGAAGTTTTTCTCCTGCTCCAGGGAGTTGGCGATTTAAGTTATACTTCTATTCCATACATTAATGAAGCACTTTTGGCCGCAGCGGCCATCTTGTTTTTAGGATTAATGCTTATGAATATTAGAAGAACCCATAATGAAAAAACCTCTATCTGATTTAAAAATAACTTGAAGGATTGGAACAGTTTAGTTCACACGATCGATTTCTACAATCAATGGATGAAAAGAAAAAAGTTTCTTATTTATTCGTTCACCATAAAACTAATGGGATTTTGAGTTGATGTAACAAAGGGTTGGTACAGTAAAAGCCTTTATTCCAATGCAGCTTATTGATGAAGCCGAATCAATTTTTCATTCTATTTGAAGTGAAATCGGTTCTGCTTTTTCTAATTTTAATTTGCTCTTTTTTCCTGGTTCTTTCACTGCTATAATAGTAACAAGGGCTGAAAGAAATAAAGATCCGGACATAAAAATGTAGGAGGCATCGAAGCTGCCGGTAGTTCCGTTTAAATAACCTACAAGGTAAGCGCCGGCAAATGAACCCAATGCACCGAAACTGTTTATTAATGCAATCGCACCGCCGGAAACATTCTTTGGCAAAACTTCGGTAATGATGGCAAAGAAAGGGCCATAAGGCGCATACATTGCTCCTCCGGCAATAATTAACAGGACAAACGACAGCCAAAAATTATTTGGCCCAACTAAGTAAGAGAGGTAAAATGCGACAGCGCCAATTAAAAGGAATGGCCAAACAAATGGTTTTCTTCGTAAAGATTTATCAGAAAAATGCGAAGCACTAATCATTGTGATTATTGCAAGTAGATAAGGCGCTGCAGCCAGCCAACCGGTAGTAACTATATTGGCATCAGGCGCTGCATTAATGATGGAAGGCAACCATATTACAAATCCATAAACACCAATACTCCATAAAGCATATTGAAGAGAAAGCAGGATAACTATCCGGGACCTGAATGCGGCTCCATAATTTTTTACAGGTTTAATTGTTTCCTGTTCAGATTGCAATTGTTTCTCTAAATCTTCCTTTTCATTTTCGGTTAACCAATCAGCATCTTTTGGCCTATCATTTACCTTTCGGTACCAAAAAAATGCCCAGATGATTGCAGGCAAACCTTCACAAATAAACATCCATCGCCATCCAACAGAACCGACAAGGTAGCCGGATAAAATAGACATCCAAAGTATGGTTACCGGGTTACCAAGAATTAAAAATGTGTTGGCCCTCGAACGTTCAGATTTAGTAAACCACCTGCTCAGGAAGAGCAGCATAGAAGGGAAAACTGCGCTTTCCACAACTCCAAGCATAAAGCGGATAACGATCAGAAATTTTAAATTAGTTACAATACCAGTAGCCATCGCCAGTACTCCCCAAAGAATCAAAGACCAAAAAATAAGTTTTTTCGCGCTTTTATTGGCAGCATAAATTGCACCGGGAATCTGGAAAAAGAAATATCCAAGAAAGAACAATGAACCAAGCAATGAGGACATTGCTGCTGTAATGTGAAGATCTTCAGCCATTCCTCCCGCCGCTGCGAATCCAAAATTCGCACGGTCTAAATAGGCAAGGCTGTATGTAATAAAAACAATAGGGATTAAACGAATCCAACGCTTTTTTGCTACAGTATTTAACATGTTTAGTGAATGTTTTAAAATATTTACAATACGTGATTTTAGTACACAAAGAAATTATTGATCAAAAGCGGACGCTTAGATTTATATGATCCTACTTTTCCTGAAACGGCTTGTGAAGCTCTGCTTTTACTATCAGGACTAATATGCTTTTTGAGTTGCAACACTTGTTTTTTTCTGAGACTTCCAGCGCCTGCTAACAAAGGAAAGGCGGCTTGAGCTACTAATTGTTTAATAAATTTCCTGCAGGAATTATCTGATTTTTCTACCACAAATTGAACATTAAAAATGAAAGATTTGGTTAAGCAATACAATTTGAGAATTGAACCGAGGTCAATTTAATTCTTAAAACCCGGTTTTCAAATAATTTATTTTAATTGAACGTGCGCCTGGTGATGAATAATAAACCGAATAATATCTTCAGGTTCAATCCCCGCACAAAAACAGGCGTCAATAATTTCTTCTCTTGATACATTGGCTGCAAAAGATTTTTCTTTCAGCCTCTTTTTCACTCCTTTCACTTCCATTCCTTCATAGGCATTCGGCCTCATCAATGAATAAGCATGTATCAACCCTGATAGTTCATCAAAAGCATACAACATTTTATCCATCTTCGTTTCAGGCTGAACGCCAAAATGTTCCGGCCCGTGCGAAGCGATCGCATGAATAATTTCCGGATCAACATTTTGTTGTTCCAGTTCTTCAATTATTTTTTTGCAATGTTGGTCAGGCCATTGATCCCAGTCGGCGTCATGAAGCAATCCTGCTAATTCCCAGCGCCATTGGCCTTCTTCATCCAGGCTCTCTTTTTCTTCAGCCCAGCTTTTCATAAGATATGCCACCTGTAGCATGTGCAGTTGCAATTTATCATTCAAAACCCATTCGTTCAGCAGTGAATAAGCTTTTTCTTTAGAAATTGTTTTTCCTTTGTTGGCAGGATCTCCGAAGGTGGCTCTGTTTAATAAAAGGCTCATTTGGTAGTTTTATTAAAGATGAGAAATATTTTTCAAAAAGTACACATGATGCAAAAAATCGGCTCTGGGAAAAGATATCCACTTTCATTAATTACTTTCTCTTTTTAAACTGCAAAATTCTTTCCTTTGCCATGATGTCATTATTTATTACTTCTCTTAACTCCGGCAGCAACGGTAATTGCTATTATGTAGGAAATGAAACCGAAGCGATCCTGGTAGATGCAGGAATCTCCTGCAGGGAAATTGAAAAAAGAATAAAGCGGCTCGGCTTATTGATGAAAAAAGTAAAGGCGGTTTTTATTTCTCACGAGCATTCTGATCATATAAAAGGATTGACAGGATTGGTAAAAAAATATCGGCTGCCAGTTTACATTACCGATGCTACACGACGAAACGGAAGATTGGAATTTGAAATAAGTTTAATCAATCTTTTTAATGCTCACGAAGAAGTAACCATTGGCAATTTATCAGTCACCGCTTTTCCAAAATTTCATGACGCAAGCGATCCCTACAGTTTTGTAATCAGTTGCAATAAAATTTACGTAGGGGTTTTTACCGACATCGGCAAACCATGTAAAAATGTAATTCAATATTTTAAACGCTGTCACGCTGCATTCCTTGAAGCCAATTATGATGAAGAAATGTTGCAAAATGGGAATTATCCTTTTCATCTTAAAAAAAGAATCTCCGGTGGATTAGGGCATTTAAGCAATAAAGAAGCACTGCAACTTTTCATTACTCACAGGTCAAAATTCATGAGCCATTTGCTTTTGGCTCATCTGTCAAAAAATAATAATTCTCCTGAACTGGTGCAGCGAATATTCGATCCGCATGCAGGAAATGTGAAAATAACTATAGCGTCGCGCTTTTGCGAAACGGAAGTTTTTCATATTCGTTCGACAGAAGCATTTGAGCATGTTGCTGAAATAAAGCCAAATAAAAGACTCGTTTCTACCCAACTTTCATTGGGTTTTAGTTAGCCAAGACTGGCACAATATTTAATGGTTTTATTATTCAACTACTAAACGAAAAGTAATATGCCAGAAAAAGATGTACAACAAAACAAGAAAGATCCGGTGATAAAAAATCCCGAAGAACACAAGAAGAACCAGGAAGCTTTTGAAGAAGCAGAAGATGATATAGAAAAAGATCCGGATATGAATCTCGGTGATCATCCTGATCTCGATGAAGGTGAATTGGCAAGAAAAGAAGGGCATCCATAAACGGATTTTTAGAATATCTTTTCCTTTCTTTTCAGCTTCAGAAATTTGTTTAATACAGTTTCTGAAAGTTTCTTATTAACTTCTATTCATGAAATTACCTTCTTCACTCAGGGCTTTATATTACCGGAATTTCCAGTTGTTTATGAGTGGACAGTCCATTTCTCTAATCGGAACATGGATGCAAAGAATGGCAGTGAGCTGGCTCGTTTATGAAATGACCCATTCAGCTTTTATGCTTGGGTTGGTAGCTTTTGCAAGCCGTATCCCTATGATGTTTTTATCTCCCTATGCCGGCGCTTATGTTGACAGGCACAGCCGCTACAGAACATTATTGGTTACACAATTTGCCTCCATGCTGCAGGCAGGTTTGCTTGCATTGGTTGTTCTTACTAATCAATACAACATTGTCATTATTATTTTATTGAGTATCATGCTCGGCGTCATCAATGCATTTGATGCGCCTTCGCGCCAGTCTTTAATGATCGTGCTTGTTCAAAATAAAAACGATTTACCTAATGCGATCGCACTCAATTCGACAATGGTAACACTTGCCCGTTTGATTGGCCCCGCAGTTGCAGGAATTCTGTTAAGCACAGTTGGTGAAGGGATTTGCTTCCTGATTAATTTTTTGAGTTTCATTGCCGTAATTACAACGTTGCTGATGATGAAAATAAAAGTGCCACCGAAAGTAAAACACACTGAACATATCTGGCAAAACTTAAGACAAGGTTTCACTTATCTAAAAAGAAATCCCGGATTAAGAAATGCAATCATTCTGATGGCGATGCTCAGCTTTATAATTATGCCCTACACCACACTCTTACCGATATATGCAAAGACAGTGTTTAAAGGCGATGTAACAACTTTTGGATGGCTGAATGTTATTTCAGGTCTGGGCGCATTAATGGGTGCAATTTATGTAGCCAGGCTGCATACCGAAAAGAATTTATTGAAGGTAATGATTGTCGCGGGATTGTTAATTTCAGTAAGCCTTATCCTTTTTTCTTACACTACTTACTTACCTCTCTCATTGTTTTTAATCTTGCTCGGTGAAGCTGGCCTGCTCACTTTTATTGCAAGCGCAAACACCTATTTACAAACGAATGTGGATGAAAAAATGCGAGGGCGTGTTATCAGCTATTATGTAATGGCATTTGGTGGAATGCTGCCTCTTGGAAGTTTGGTCGTAGGGCTGTTGGCGCATTTAACCAGTGCTCCTTTTACTGTTTTATTGGAAGGTGTGGCAGGAATTATAACCCTTTTTTCCTTTATTCCTGCTTTTAAGAGAACGTCTAAAAGAGCAAAACAAAAAGCATTAAAACTTGCCAGGTAAAATAATGGAATAAAATTTTAGGCTATGAAAAAAAACGGTAACAACAGCGCACTCTGGTTTGATATAATGCTGGTATTACTTGCATGTGTAGCCGGAAGTGTGGATGTGATGAGTTATTTCAGGCTGGGACATGTTTTTACGGCAAATATGACGGGCAATACTATTCTATTAGGCCTGGCAATCGGACAGGGAAAAGTGGCTTCCTCTCTTCATTCGTTGGCAGCTTTAGGTGGATTTTTTGCAGGAGCTTTAACAGGCGCTTCTATCATTGAAAATACCAAAAAGAGCTGGTCGCATTATGTTACGCTTAGTGTAACGATTGAAACCATTATTATTTTCGTTTTGGTTCTTATATGGTTTGAAGAACCGGAAGTGCTCAGCAACTTTGTCCTTTATATCTCGATACTTTTAGCTGCTGTTGCAATGGGAATTCAAAGTGTCACTATATGGCATTTAAACATCCCGGGAGTGGTAACCACTTTTCTTACAGGTACCATTACCAGTATAGGAATGAGTACAATCAATGGTATCAAAAAAGGATTCCGGGGAAAAACCAAAAAAGACATTTCTGAATTGCCAGTGCCCCGGAATTTGTACCAAAGATTTGAATTGCAGCTCATCGTTTTTTTCGCTTATGGAGCTACGGCGGTTATCACCGGATGGCTGGAATATCATGGTTCTCATTTGCTGCCGCTTTTACCACTATCGCTAATAATTATTGTGCTGATCATTGTTATGAGCAGGCCCGAACATCCACATCTCGTAAATAATTTGAAGGAAACTGAAAGTAAGAATCAAAAGATTAATCCAGCAAATAGTGATTGAAGTTGTAGTAAATCAACAAATTCGCGGAATTTTTTATTTTGCAAGATTGAAGAAAATTTCAATAAAAAATTGCTTGCTTTTTTAAATTTCAGAAAGGTTATTTCCAATTCTCTCAAGTACATTCCCTACTTTTTCATATAAATTAGTAAATGACGGTAATTCAGGAGAAGTGTAAATAAAAAAAAGGGCTATTTTTTTCTGATTTTTTATTGCTTCAGTTAAAAGTTTATCTTTTTGCAGCCGGTACGATTCACGCATTAATCTTTTTACGCGGTTGCGATCAACTGCGCGCTTAAAATGCCGGGTACTCACACTAAAGCCTGCCTGTAGAGGCGAATCCTGTTGCCCGTTTTGCATATAAACCACTCTTATAGGAAAATGAGAAAAAGATTTACCCTCTTTAAAAAGCTGTTGAATGGTCTTCATGCTTTTTAATCTTTCCTTCCTTTTTAAGGTAAATTTTGGAGTGATAAAGTAATTATTGAAAGATGAAAAATAAAATAAAGATAAAATAAAAAATAGCCTCGTTACAGAGAGGCTATTTGAAAATATGATAAGCTGAATTGTTATTTTTTACTTCCGTGTTCATCAGAAACGGTAAGTTTATGGCGCCCTTTTTTTCTACGGCTTGCCAAAACTTTACGGCCATTAACAGTAGACATCCGTTCTCTAAAACCATGAACACTTTTACGACGGCGCTTATGCGGCTGGTAAGTACGTTTTTTTCCTGGCATGATTAATAATTTTCCTTTTTTTTAAAATTGTTTCCGTCCTGTCAGCCGGGCACCATCCCTGCTGCTTGTGAAAGGGCTGCAAAAGTAAGAAAAGATTTCAATTTTTAAAGTTCAGTTTACACAAATTTTTACAATTTTATCATTTCCCTTTGCAACCACCGGAACTTTTACTCAAGATCACCTTCTGTGGCGGCTTTTAAGATATTTTTGATGAATAACTTCTTCCATTGGCTTTTCATACACTTTGCTTTCCACCCAGGAGATTACATCGAGGTAAGCAAAAGAGCGTGTTTCAAAACGGTTCTTTTCCAGGTGCTTAATCTTTTTTAGAAACTGCTCCAACTCTGGTTTTAGCAGTTTCGCTTTTACGTTAAAAGAATGGCGTAAAAAGGTGAAAATGGCTTCTTCCACAATCGTTAGGTTTTTCATCCGCGCAAAGAAACGATACACTGATTTAATAAGCGATTCCAGGATTTCTTCATTTCCAATTTCATAATGACAAAGCAAATGCATAAGTCTTGCATAACATTGAAGATCATTTCGAAGCCCGTGCTGGTTATCGTTAATGATCTTATGCAAATAATCAATCGCTTTATTATAATCACCGGCGCCAAAATAAAGCGAAGCAAACTTGTAATTAAAAACAAGTATGCGATGCGAATCTACAAAAAGGGAATACTCTTTAAGTTTAGCTTCCACTTCCGGCACAATCGTTATGCCTTCCCTGAAATCACCCTTCATCAGAAACTGGTTGATTTTAGCACTATTGATGTAAATGAAAGTATGCGTTCTGAAATTGTCGTGCTGATTGGCAACCGGTGTTTGAGCAAAAGCTTCAAACTGGTCGAGGGTTTTTTGAAAAGCTTTGAAATTTCTGAGATCAAAATGAGCATTCAATAAATTATGCATTCCTTTGATATAGTGTCCTGTTTCTACAGACATCATTACCTCATTTTCATAAAATAAATCGATCCATTTTTGGCTATACCGGTAATACATTAAAAAATCCTGTCTTATAAAGCCGTACCAGCAATAGCTTTGGTATAAATATAACTTTTCGTAAAAACCATTTATCGCATCACCGTCTTTTGGCAAAGAATTTTTAAAAAAGTTCCTGATATCTTTTTCATCTTCCAAATTACGGGCATGGCCATAATTTACATACCAGCGGTAAAGAAGTAATGCGAGGTTCGAAAGCTTTGTAACGCGATCAATATGCCCGCTGATATTAAGCGCTTCTTCAGCTAATAATTCTGTTTTTTCCAAAGAACTTCGCGTAATATGAAGCGTTTCAATTTTTTTCTCAAGCGAAATAACCTGCACAAGAAAATTCATCTTTTGATTGGCTCGTGCCAATTCTTTTGCTTTTTCCAGGATATGAAGGCTTTGAATTTTTAATCCTTTATTGTAGAGCAGGCGGGCGTTATCCAGTTGTTCACTGAGCTTAAGATCAATATTTTCATTTGTTTTAAGTAAACGAAGACTCGCCAGCAATTGTTTGTATAAATGAGTTTTTAAATTGGCTAATTGTGGTTTTGAAATATCTTTTAATGTTTTCAAAAGCGCTTTCTCGTCATATTCGGCAAGTTTATCCACTGCATCAAACAAACGGATTATTTTGAGATCTTGCTTGGCTGAACTCCTTTTAATATAAAGCTTAAAATGCCGCTTCTCCGCTTTCTCAAGGGAATGTACTAATTGAAATAATGTATCAGAAAAAAGATTGGGCATCATTAAAATTTTTGCCTGAGATGCCTTCTGGTAAAGGGTTTTAAAAAAGAAGTCATCTTCAGCGATAATATAATTGAATGTAATTTAATTATGTTTAAAAATTGTATCGGCGTAAGTTTGTTTTAGAAATGAGTTAATAAAAAAATTACTTGTTTTAAGCGGTGACAAAAAATCACTGTTTCTTTCTTCAAGCTGTTTGTCAGCGCAAAATTAATTTAAGAGTCTCATATCAAGCAATACGTTAAAGAGTCCTCCTGTTTCTACAGGAGGACTTTATTTTTTAAGTTTAAAAATACTTTTTAATTTCCGTTTTTGATCTAATTCTACAATTGATCATTTCTTATAGCTTCTTAAAACAAAAATACTTGCCGCAAAGGCGGCAAGCATTTTTGTATTCATTGGGTGCGGAGTGTGGCAGTTATAATTTAGCCACTTCATAATCTTCCACCACGTGTGCTGTTGATTTAACGTGAAAAACTTCGGTTTTGTGAGTTTTTGTGGTTGTTACCTCTACAGTTATCCCAAAATCAGAAGATGATAAATCAAAGCCGCGGATATCGAACCGATAGTTACGGGTTATGTTTTCTCCATTCACTTTTTCAGAATAAAGCACTGCTCCGTTTTCATCTTTAATACTGATGTAGTACTCTGATGATGCGGCGTTGTTCAGGTCTAACTGAAAAACCGGTTGATTTTCGGTTTTGCCCATATATTTCAATTCTATAGGCTCATTAGGATCTTTAGCTGCTGTGGCAGTGTTTATAGATCCGATTGTGCACAATGCTAACATAGCGATTGTCACCATTTTTTTTGCATTCATTGTAGTTTTCATAATTATAATTTTTAAGGGTTAAGGAATACTTCATTTTTAAATGCAGTGTAAAAGTAATAGCCCTAAAAACATATTACAAACCAACTTAGAACGCTTTTTAGCATCTTAAAAAGAAAAATTTATGCTTGAAAAGCCTTTTCTACAGTAGGTTTATCAAAAAATGAGATATGATGCCCAACAACAAATTCAATATCTTTTATAAGCTCAAAAGCCTCGTTTAATAACAATTACGTAAAGTAGGATTTGGATTAAAACAAAAATTAAGAGATTATGAGTATCACTAATAGAATGCGCCCCGACAGTAAACCCATAAATTCTCAAATATTTTACTTTACCATTCAATTTACTTTTGGAAGTTCTTTCCAACGGCAAGTATACCGCGGTGAACGAAACTCGCGCCGCATTTTCCAGTCAGTATCAATTCCTGATGAAGCGAATTTGACCTTGTCGTCGCGCATACTGGAGTTGATATTATCCAAAACATTCATGAGGGATCGTTTGTTTGCAGAAGCCGGCTGCTTGAAATAAATTACTTTGGATACAAGTTTCCGGTACAAGGCCACTGAGCATTACACCTGCTTTTTTATAAATGCGGCCGGGTTCATAAAGTTTAGTAACCATTTCCAATGCAGGAATAATTAATTCATCAGTAACAGAGGTGGCTATAGGTAAGTTAGCATACGCGCTTATTGTAACGCCATGACTAAAATTTACAGAATTACTTTCCTCCTTCGCTACCATAAATACCTGTATCCCTGAAGCAACACAATTTTGTCTTCTAAGTTTTTCCGCAGCCCTGGAAGTATAAGTAGAAACGGCTTCTTGTATATCTGAAAGCTTTGTGACATTTTTGCCAAACATCCGTGTGGTAGCTATCATTTTTTTTGTTACCCGTTCTTTATCCATTTCGAGGCATGGTATTCCTTTTAATTCTTTGATAAGTCTTATTCCTACCACTCCGCCCATGTGTGTACGAGCCCATTCTTCTGTCATCTTACTCAATTGCCACGCATCAGTTATTCCCCACTTTTCAAGTTTTTGCGCATACGCTCTTCCCACTCCCCATAGTTCATTTACACTCGTTGCTTTCAACACATTTTTTATCATGCTGTCGCTATCAAGAGTATAAATACAATTGGTGCCGGCTTTATCTTTTTTAGCAAGATGATTGGCAATTTTTGCAAGCGTTTTTGTAGGAGCAATCCCTACAGAAACGGAAACGCCTGTCCACTGCTCTACTGTTTTTCTTACTTTTAAAGCATATTCATCAAGAAGATTTTTATCAATCATACTCATATCTAAAAAGGCTTCATCCACCGAATACACTTCTACGTTTTTTTCTCCACAAAGGGTTTTTAAAGTTTCCATTACCCGTTGGCTCATATCCCCGTATAAATTATAATTGGATGAAAAGGTAGCCACCTGGTGTTTTTCAATTAAATCCCTGGCCATAAAAAAAGGACCGGCCATTTTCACGCCTAGCTTTTTAGCTTCATCGCTCCTGGAAATAATGCAGCCATCGTTATTGCTTAAAACCACTACCGGTTTTTTAAAAAGATCAGGCCGGAAAACTCTTTCGCAGGAGCAATAAAAACTGTTACAGTCAACAATCGCTTTCATTCTCTTTTATTTAAACCTTGTTTTTATGGTTTATGAATAACATAAGTAACTACTCCCCAGATTGAAAAATCTTCGCAATTGTCATCAATATTTATGGGCGCCAACTTATTAGAATCCGTGTAGCAGCCTGATCTTATTATTGTTTTTTTCAAAACGCCGGATTAGCAGATCTCCATTAAGTATTGCAATAATTACTTTGCCGGTGACCGCTTTTAATGAACGATCAACCACCACTACATCTTCTTTATAAATTCCCGCTTCTCTCATAGCATCACTATTTACCCGCATGAAAAACGTTGCAGGTTTGTTCCTGATCAGTTCTTCATTCAGATCAATGCCACGTTCCATATAATCATCAGTGGCTGCACTAAAACCGGTTGCATTCGCGCTGTGAATGTCTTTCCGGGAAAACTCTTTTGTGCCGCTATAAGCGGAATAATATAAATTATCAGATGACATAAAAATATTTGTTTGTTGTACTAAAATTTTTAGTAAATTTATGCTAAATATTTTAATAGAAAAATTTAATTACATGAACAATTCTTTTCAGGAGACAACCATATATAAGTGTCCCTACCACGAATACCTGTTGGTAATAAAACCGAATACCAATGTGAATGAAAAGATTTTGCAGGTGAAAGAAGAATTTTCCAAAAAGTTTAAAATTCTCTCTGCAAAATATTCTTACCCGCATATTACATTGGTCAACTTTTTACAATTTAAAATGATGGAAAACCGGCTGGTAAACCGTTTGAATACAATAGCAATGGGTTATCACCAGTTTACAGTAAGCTTAAAAGATTATGGAAGTTTCCCAAGCCATACGATATTTATCAATATTGAATCCAAACAGCAGGTGCGAAATCTCGTTAGGGAATTGGCGCCAGCGCGCCAGCTAATGACTTTAAACAAAGAGAAAAAGCCTCATTTTATGGATAATCCGCATCTTACTATTGCCCGAAGTTTATTGCCGTGGCAATATGAGCAAAGCTGGATTGAATACCGTCATAAACATTTTACCGGAAATTTTATTGCAGAAAGTATGTCGCTTTTGAGAAGGCCTCTGGCCGTTAGTTCAGACGGGAAGATAATACCAGGCAAATATCAAAAGGTGACGCAATTTAAATTTATGAATCTGCCGGTTACTACAAAACAAGGTGAATTATTTAGCTAACCGGCTTATGAAAAAAACTATCGAAAACAATCAAAATGAAAAAACAACTAAAGCAAGATCATTTCAAAGTGTCACGGCAAAAACAAGAAGAAGGAAAAGAATATGTAGAAGGCCGGGGCGCACAATTTAATACTGCAAACCGCTTTCTTAAAAACCAGGAAGTAAAAGAAGAAATTGAGGCAATCGATGAATGGGATAATGAAAACGTAGCTACACAATATATAGAGCAGCAGGTAAAAAGTATTGTAAACAAAGTAGAAAGCCCTGATCTTGGAATGATGTATAGCATGAATCCTTATGCAGGTTGCGAGCACGGATGCATTTATTGTTATGCGCGCAATGTTCATGAATACTGGGGCTACAGCGCCGGACTGGACTTTGAAAGAAAAATCATAGTAAAAATAAATGCGCCGCAAATGCTTCAAAAAACTTTCATGAATGGAAAGTGGGAATCACATCCGATCATGTTAAGCGGCAACACAGATTGTTACCAACCGGCCGAACAAAAATATAGATTAACAAGAGGAATGCTTGAGGTGTGCAATAAGTTCAATCAACCCGTAGGAATTCTCACCAAAAATTCATGGATTATAAAAGACAAAGACATTTTGAAGGAAATGGCTGATAAAAATCTTGGTAACGGCAATGGTTTCTATAACATCTTTCAATGAAGATTTGCGCAGAGTAATGGAGCCAAGAACGGCGACAGCACACCAACGTTTGAAAGTAATAGAAGAATTAAGCAATGCCGGCATTCGTATGGGTGTGATGATGGGACCCATGATTCCGGGATTGAATGAACATGAAATGCAACGAATCATGAAAGAAGCAAGCGAAGCCGGCGCAAAATTTACTGCCTATACTTTTATACGATTAAATGGCGCTATCAAATTTTTATTTCATGATTGGCTTTATAAAAATTTTCCTGACCGGGCTGATAAAGTATGGCATTTAATAGAAGCAAGCCATAACGGAAAAGTAAATGATACCCGCTGGGGCGTACGTATGAGAGGCGAAGGAAATATTGCTGATCTTAGTCAATCAGCAATATAAAAAATACGGGAAGACTCTATCACATGAACGAAGACAGGTGGAAATTGAATACTACCGATTTCAGAAGGCCGGGAGAGCAGGGGAGGTTGTTTTGAGGTTGAAGAGAATTCTACAAATCCACATGCTTCGAATTCACCTTTGTCCCAAAAAATATTTGGGAATGTTGGTCAAAATCTGTTGTTGAATCTGTAGTATAAAATTCGCAGTTGACTGTTTTTACTGCATTTATCTTTAATTTCCGGATGGCGGTCGAGATATCCGGCAAGGCTTTCTGCAACTATCTTTCCCTGGGATATTACCTCTACGTTTCCAGGCAAAAATTCTTTTATTTTTCCTATCAAAAGAGGATAATGCGTGCAGGCAAGTAAAATGGTATCAATATCAGAATTCATATTTAGCAGCACTTCCAAATCCTTTTTGATAAAATAATCAGCACCTTCAGAATTGTATTCATTGTTTTCAACCAATGGAACCCACATCGGGCAGGAATGCTGGAAAACTTCTGCTTTAGGAAAAAACTTTTTAATTTCAATCGGGTAAGAATCTGATTTTATAGTTCCTTTAGTTCCCAGAATTCCTAATTTTTTTGATGAAGAATAATTGCCAATAACTTCTGCCGTGGGCCTTATTACACCTAACACTCTTTTTTCCGCATCAAATTGAGGAAGATATTTTTGCTGAATAGTTCTTAAAGCTTTTGCAGAAGCGGTATTGCAGGCAAGAATAATAAGCGGGCAACCTTTGGAGAAAAGCCATTTTACTGCTTCCAAAGTATATTCATAAACCGTTTCAAAAGAGCGTGATCCATAAGGCGTCCGGGCATTATCTCCCAAATAAATAAAATCATATTCCGGAAGCCGGTTTTTTATTTCTTTTAAAACCGTAAGTCCGCCATAACCTGAATCAAAAACGCCGATTGGAGCTGTCATCATTTATCAAAAATAACAAAGCCACCCGGTTTATTGGGTGGCTTCGTAAAATAAAAATATTAATTATTTATGGCTTTACTGGTGAAGTGGTTGTTGAAGGTTGTTTTAAACCCAGTTTTTTGATTACCAACGGGCCAATGTCATCAGCCGGCGGCATTACTATGAGTGCTTCTTTAGGCATGATATAAGTATAACCATGTTCTTTCGCTACTGCTTCTATCGCATCCTGTAACTTTTTTTGAATAGGAGCGGAGAGTTCCTGTCTTTTTTGTGCAAACTCATCCTGAATTCTTTGGCTTTCACCTGAAAGCTCCTGTTGTTGCTTTTGAAGATCGTTCCTTCTTACTTCTTTCATACTAGGAGACAAAGTAGCAGAATCCTTTATAAATTTTTGAATGGCATCATTTAAAGCATTCTGCTTTTCCTGTGCATTTTGATAAAGTGATTGCTGGTATTGATCCAACTGTTGTTGTACAGTTGCAGCTTCCGGCATTAACTGAATAATTTCGTCTGCACTTATATATCCAATCTTTTGAGCGTTTGTCGTTGAAAATCCAAATATTCCGGCAGAAATAAAAAGGATGGTTAGAAATTGTTTCATTTTTGTTTTTATGGTTTGTTTTTATAAAGTGTTTAAAAATTCAGTTTAAGATGCACGTTATTTTGTGTTTTGCAATTATTTAACACCCAGTTCTTTTAACACATCATCACTCTTATCAAGTTTTGGGTCGGCAAATATAACGGTAATTCCATCACTTTTATCCAAAATAAAATCATATAATTTGGCGGCTGCCAATTTTTGTATGGCATTATAAACCTTATCCTGTATCGGTTTTATCAATTCCTCACGTTTTTTAAAAAGATCACCCTGGTATCCAAACCTTTGGCGCTGAAGATCGTTGAGGTCCTTTTGCATATTGTAAATCTGATCTTCGCGTTTTTTCTTCAAATCATCGCTCAGCATTACTTTTTCGGCATCATAATCTTTGTACATTTTATCAAGTTCAGCCGATTTCTGATCGATTTCCTGCTGCCACATTTTACTAAATTGATCTAATTTTTGTTGTGCCTCAGTATATTCAGGCATCTTACTTAAGATGTATTTCGAATCAATAACCGCATACCGCTGCGCCAATCCGCTGGTGGCTAATGCGAAACTGAAAAGGAAAATAAAAAATAGTTTTTTCATTCTAAATTTTTTACAAATAACTGGATTTAAGAGGAAACAGTAAAGCAATAAATAGTAGCAAATCTTATTTCAGTCATCATATCCGCTTTATTTATTCAGGTTCCTGGCCAAGCATAAAGGTAAATTTAGCAGCTCCTTTTAAGCCTGTGTTAGGACCAATCCTGTCGAGCCCTATTCCATAATCGAAGCCAAGAAGCCCAAACATCGGAAGGAAGAAGCGCATACCCAAACCAACTGAACGGCGCAGTTTGAAAGGATTATAATCTTTAAAACTATACCAGCCATTGGCTGCCTCAAAAAATGCTAATCCGTATATAGTGCTGCTTGCACTCGTACTGAACGGATACCTCATTTCCAATGTATATTTATTGAAGATAGTAAAAAAGTTGCTTGCCTGGCTAAGGTCAGGGTTAATTTTTGGATTAGAATTATCATAAACCGGGTAGCCTCTGTGGGCAATAATATCATAGCCAAGTAAACCATAGTTATTACTTAAGCCCGCATCGCCAAGTTGAAAGCGGCCAAAAGGAGACAAAGGTGCGCTTGTATTATACCTGCCGAGGAAACCATATTTTGCAGCCGCATATAATATAAATTGTTTGTCCTTATTTTCACCACGTCCCTGGCCAATCGGCACATACCATTGAGCCGTAAACCGCTCTTTGTGGTATTCAACCCATTTGTATTGATCTGCTACACTTAATTGTTGCCCATTCCTGAACAATGAATAAGGAGGAGTTAATTCTGTGCTTAAAATAAAGTTAGACCCCATTGTCGGGAAGATAGGGTTAGGACCGGCTGAACTTCTTGCAAGTGTGACCTTAAAACTGATATTATTAGAAACCCCATTTAATAGGCCAGGGAAGATGTTATAATTCCTCAGTTTATACCTTTGGTAATTCAACTGGTACACAAGCGAAAAGTAATCATCAGGCCATTTTAGTTGCTTTCCAAGTGAAATGCTTATTCCTGTATTTTTAATGTAGGAAGAATCTGCATAATTACGGTTATAATAGCCTGTATAAGGATCAAAAGCATTTGCATATTTGGTATCATAATAACCAATGGTAAAAGGATCTCTCCTTTTGCCACCAAGCCAGGGCTCGGTAAAGGAAAAGTTATAGGATCTGAACTGCTTACCATTACTTTGAGCCCTTAAGCTCAATTTTTGACCATCGCCAACCGGTAAAGGATCCCACGCTTTCTTATTAAAAATATTATAGATCGAGAAATTATTAAAAGTGACTCCTAATGTTCCTGTCAGGCCGATGCCACCGCCAAATCCTGCAGAAAGTTCTAACTGATCAGAAGATTTTTCTACCACATTCCACGTAATATCTACCGTTCCGTTTTCAATATGAGGAACTATTCCCGGTGAAATTTTTTCCGCATCAAAATAACCTAATTGGGAAAGCTCTCTTTGCGTTCTAATGATTTTTTCGCGACTGAATTTTTCGCCCGGAATGGTGCGCAATTCACGACGTATCACATATTCTTTCGTTTTGTCGTTTCCGCTGATCCCAACTTTTCCTATCGTTGCCTGTGGCCCTTCTACAATACGAATTTCATGATCGATAGTATCATTATACACTGCTGTTTCAACAGGTACAACATGAAAAAACAAGTAGCCATCATCTTCATACAAACTGGATATATCGCCTCCTTCCTGCGAAGGAATAACGCCTAACTTTTTATTTAATATTTCAGCGTTATATACATCTCCTTTCTTAATTCCCAAGATTGCATTCAATAAAGAATCAGAATATTTTGTATTTCCCTTCCAGGTAATATTTCCAAAATAATAACGTGGCCCTTCGGTAAGTTTTATCGCAACGTCCAAATTGCCATTGTCATTATAAGTAGTATCGGCAACAATGGTGGCATCGCGAAAACCAAGTGAATTATAGTAGTCCAATAATTTACCCTTATCCTCCTCGTATTTCTTTTCATTAAACTTTGAGGTGCTTAAGAATTTTATACGTAAATAAGGGTCAAGAAATTCCTTGGTTTTGGAAGGCAGCAGAAATCCATTTTCTTTAATGTATTTATTAAAGGTGAGGTAATTTGTTTTTGTAGAATCATACACATTATAATCTTCAGAAGGGAATAAGGTGAGCCTGCTTTTTTCCTTCGTACCCTTCATCTGCTTTTTGAGTTTCAGATCCGGCACTTTATGATTGCCTGCAAAATAAATATTGTTGATCTTTACTTTACCATTTTTATTAACGATAAAAAGGATATTAACTGCGTTAGTCGCCTTGGTATCCTTGCTTTCACTGATGACCACATCAACATTCCTATAACCTTTATCAATAAAAAATTTCTTAATAGTAGAAACTGCAGAAACCTTAAAACCTTCTGTAACCCTTGTTACCCGTCCCTTTTTTAAATCAAGTTTCTTGCTGATGTCATCAGCCTCTGTTTTACTGATGCCCTTAAATTTGAAATTGGAAAGTACAGGCCTGTCAGTTACATGAATTTCAACAGAAAGATCATCACCTTTTAATTGGGTAAGATAAATTTCAACATCAGATACAAGGTTTTGCTTCCATAAATTAGTAATAGCCTTGGCAAAATCATCGCCACCGGGAAGGACAATCTTATCGCCTACGGCAAGTCCTGAAATTGAAATAATCAGGTTTGGATCAAAGGTTGTTCCTGTAACTGTGATCTGAGAAATAGTATATTTTTTGGGAGTTTTAGCATTAAAAATATTTTCAAGTTCCACATTTACAGAACTCGGAACTGTGTCTTTAGTTTCAGGAATTGAAGGTATCGTATCAGTATTTACATTATCCTGCGATACTGAATCTTTCACAATCTGGGCTGAGGCAACAGTTCTGGCAGTAAAAGAGATTGCTATCAAGAAAAGTATCTTGTAGATAGTGTGCATTAAATCGATTTTAATAGGGCGGCAAGATAATTTCAATTATTAAAAGTTTTTGTTAAATCAGGTAGAGGGTTTAATGCTGAAGGCTTAGGGCTTAAACCTGTTCGCTTGTTTTGCCAAATCTTCTCTCACGCATTTGATAACTCAAAAGAGCTTCATACAAATTTTCTTTCCTGAAATCGGGCCAGAGTGTATCGGTAAAATATAATTCTGAATAAGCGAGTTGATATAATAAAAAGTTGCTGATCCGGTATTCCCCGCTGGTTCGTATCATCAATTCAGGATCAGGGAAACTGGCAGTACACAGATGCTGCTGAAACACTTCGTCTGTAATTTGAGCAGGATCAATTTTACCGTCACGTGCTTCCTTTGCGATATTCTTAACTGCATATAAAATTTCCCACCTGCTGCTGTAGCTTAAAGCCATTATTAAATTTAGACCTGTATTCATTTTTGTTTCCTCACACGCTTCATTTAATTCTTTATGCGCGTCAGCGGGAAGCAAATCAATATTTCCGATTACATGCAATCTTATATTATTCTTGTTCAGTGTGGCTACTTCGCTACGTATCGTTTTTACCAGGAGTTCCATCAATCCTGTTACTTCATTTTTCGGCCTGTCCCAGTTTTCTGTACTAAAAGCATAAAGAGTAAGATAACCAATTCCTAATTCAGCGCAACCTTCTACTATATTCCTTACACTTTCAACACCATTGTAATGGCCAAAGAGCCGGTTTTTGCCTTTTTCTTTCGCCCATCTTCCGTTGCCATCCATAATGATAGCAATGTGCCGTGGAAGTTTTTCGGCTATCAATTTATCTTTTAAACTCATGGTTGTTAAAAAAAGGAAGTCAGGCATTCAGTAGCCTGACGTAACAAAAGTAAGAAAATTGTAAAACAGAACTTGGTAAATATTTTAAGGATTTACGGTCGGGCAACGATAAGAAGTAATATTAAAAGAAATTCCAAATTCTGCAATCGTATATTGGTCCTTCTGCTTGCTAAAACCTCGTTGACGTCCCTCGATACCGATAGGTGGACCAACTTCAAAAGAACGATCCTGCATAATACCGGCAATAGATTTACCTCCCGCAGTTGAGGGAAATTTATCAGCTCCTATATAAGTTGTGCTCACATCATCAATATAATCAGTAGTGGTAAAACGATGAGCGATTTCAAACGAAAGATTA
Organism: uncultured Chitinophagaceae bacterium; assembly: GCA_963811285.1. GTDB lineage: Bacteria > Bacteroidota > Bacteroidia > Chitinophagales > Chitinophagaceae > Ginsengibacter. The sequence goes on from CAWEQV010000007.1 coordinate 21,089, forward strand.
ATATTATCATTAATGGCATATTTCACACCGAATCCAAGAGGGAAGCATAATGCCATGCTTCCATATTCTTTTCGTCCTTTATAAAAAGTTTCGCCTTCGGTATGTAAAGGTCTTAAATATACCTTTTGATTATGATAATACGCATATGGATCATAGGTAAAAAAACCTATGCCAAGTGTGGCGTAAGGCGTAAATGAATGAGCCGGATCGGTAGGAATGAATTTAAAAAAATTAAAATCTCCTTGCAATGCAATTTCAAAAATATTGGTATTAAAACTAAGGTTTCTTCGTTGATCGTATTCATTAGTACTATAAATATCGCTATAACCTAATTTAGCAAAATGAGCAGAAAGCCTAACTGACGTATAATTACCAAATTGTTTTCTTACAAAACCACCAATGTCCATTTTAGGCCTGTTAATTCGCGCCCGGTTATTTAAATCACCAAAGTAATGTGCAAGTCCGGCGGTAATACCAAACTCTCCTTCCTGAACATAATCATTCATTTGAGCATGGCTTCGAAAAGTAAAGGCAAGCGTTATTATAACAAATAGGGTAAGCTTTTTCATATTTCCGGACAAAATAAGTACTTTAAAAGTAAGAAATAAGCGACATTAATCAACTTATAACGTTAAAATTTATCAATTCCGTTTATCAAGACCCCAGGATAATTTGTTTCGGAGGGTTTGAAGAAAATTATTTTCATTCAATCTTACAAGATTAATACCGAAAACTTCCTTCCTTATAGCAAGCAAGACTTCCTTTGAGGCTATTTCCCTGCGACTGTCAAGTGTGCATAAAAAGCCATCTGTTCTTCCTTCAATTTCAAAAGAAATAATTGAATCATCAGGAACTACCAAAGGCCGGATATTTAAATTGTGAGGAGAGACCGGAGTGATGACCAGACTGGCAGAATCAGGAAAAACCACAGGCCCGTTACAGCTTAATGAATAACCGGTAGAACCTGTTGGTGTTGCTACAATCAGCCCGTCGGCCCAATAAGTATTTAAAAATTCACCGTTAAGATAGGTATGGATTTTAATCATTGGTGAAGTATCCCTCTTGTGAATAGTAAATTCATTAAGCGCATAACTTAAACCTTTGAACAAAGGCATGTTAGCATCTAAATGCACTAATGACCTCTTATCCAAAACAAAAGTTCTCTTAATAAGCGCTTCGAGCGCTGAACGTATTTCATCTCTACCAATACTTGCCAGAAAACCGAGCCTTCCATAATTAATTCCCAGAATCGGAATACCTTTATCGCCTACAAACGTCACAGCATCCAATAAAGTACCATCGCCGCCAAGACTGATAATAAAATCTATTTCATCAAGATCTTCAGAACAGTTAAAAGTTGAAAATTTATCCTTAATATTTATGGAACTGTAAAACAGGTTAAAAAAATCCTGGTAAATAACAGGCTCAATATTATAATCAGAAAATTCAGCAAGCAAAACTTTCAATCCTTCCAATTGTTCCGACTCTAATCCACGACTATAGATCGCTATGCGCATAATGATTTTGATTGAATTTATTTATCGCGTCCGGTTTTCCATAGTGTGTAAAAATAATTGGTTTTAATTAATTAGCGATAGAATGTTCGTGAAAATGACCCAGACGGCTAAAATAAAAAATAAGATTTTTTGTTGATTACCGGAGATAGAGGAAGGAGCGAATAATTGATTAGATATCAAGGTAATTCATCAGGTTATTATAGTTGACATTGATTTCATTTTCAAATAGCTCTTCACCTGAATAATAAGAAATAGAATAATCATACCGCTCAAAAGTGGCGATGATGGTTGCTATCTCTTTCTTATTGATTTGCAGAGTCACTTCTAACAGATCAGCAACTGCATGGGGTTTCACATTAAGATGAAGTATGGTGGCGCCATCACTTTCGATAATGCTGTTGATTTCGGAAATGGAAAAACGGGTACGTTCCATTTCCAGCACTACTATTGCGCCAAATTCTGATGAACCACAAAAATTTCCCATCTCTGTTATTAAAGCTTTTGAAGAAATTGTCCCCTGTAATTCATTTTTATCATTAATAACAGGAATAACATTGGTGTGGTATAAATTATAAATAGTGGCGGCTTTTAAAAAATAAAATTTAGCATTTACTGCTGCTGCAATAAAGTTAGTTTGATAAACATCAAGTGTTGTTTCTTTATTTTGCTCATCTGCCAAATCTTCTTCACTTATCAGTCCTAAATATTCTCCATCTGAAACTACCGGAAGGTGTGAGGTTTTATGATCATTCATCAATTGAAGTACGGTCTCTACCGAATCCTTCAGTTTCAATAAGGGGTATAAATTATCAGCAAGTTGCAGGGTTGTCATTTTCTTAAATTTAAGTTTTTACTGCAATGGTTCTGCTATAAAAGACAAAATAAATCAAAGAATCGTTGCAGCAGGTATTTTTAATTTTGAAAGAAAAGCACCAAGAATCTGATTAAATTCATCAGGAACTTCCATCATAGGAGCATGACCACATTTATCAATGAAATGCAATTCACTGTTTGGGATCAGTTTATTAAACTCCCTGGCAACAAAAGGTGGAGTGATGGTATCGTTGTTGCCCCAGATAAGGCAGGTTGGCTGTTTTATTTGATTTAATTCATCACCAAGATTATTACGAATGGCAGATTTTGCGAGAGAAATGATCTTAATAACTTTAAGCCGGTTGTTGGTTATTTCAAAACATTCGTCAACCAATTCGTCGGTTGCCATTGCCGGATCATAAAAGGTAAGCTGAGTTTTCTTACGGATATATTCCTTGTCTCCGCGCTTTGGGTAACTGTCGCCCATTCCGTTTTCAAAAAGGCCGGAACTTCCGGTAAGTATCAGCGATTTTACTCTTTCAGGATTTTTCAATACATACACAAGCGCAACATGTCCACCAAGAGAGTTCCCCAATAAATGGATTTGATCATAATCTCTTTGTTCCACAAATCTTTTTACAAATTTTTGCAACCCTCCAACTGTTGTATGCAACAAATCAAGCTCAAAGAGTGGAAGCAAAGGAACTATTACCTTATGCGTCTTCCTGAAATATTCAACCAGGTGAGAAAAATTACTTAATGCACCAAACAGGCCATGCAATAATAGCAACGGTTCTCCTTCTCCCTCTTCTATAAACTTAAACTTCCCGTCTTGTTTTAATTGATATTCCATGAATTTTTTGATGCAAATTTTGATGCCCGTTAATTATTGCTAAAATAAATGTTTCTGCTGAAAAAATTAGCTAAATAATATTTATACTCATTTTCAGGTTGCTAATTTATTACCTAAACTTTGAAAAAAAGCCTGAAGCTCCATGAATAAATCTTTAAACACCGGAATTATCTTTCCAAGATTGTTAATTACCGCTGGCCCCCAGGGAGCTACAAAACCATAAACTTTCGAAGCCTCTATAGTTTCAGGTTTCAAAAGCGCCATTTTTTCTGCAAAAAATAAAAGAACACTGAAAATAATAGTGTAAATAATTATATAAAGCAAAATGCCCGCCAGTCTGTCCAGCCCCCCAAGCATTGCCATACTTATAGTTTTCCGGATGATCTTAGCCCCAATATTCACTAATAAAACGACCACGATAAACACCAAAGAAAAGGCTAAGAACGGCATCCATTTACCCGAAACCCCGGAAGCAGTTTGAAGATGTTGGGCAACTACAGCCGAAAGCTTTAAAGCAGCTGCCAGCCCTATTATAAAAGCAATGAAAGAAAAAATACCAACTACAAAACCTTTTGAAAATCCTTTAAAAACAGCAATGATCATTACTAATAAAAATGCAATATCTATTATCATTTCTAAAGGACGCTTTAATGCTTAACGGTTAATGCTTAATGCTAAAGATGCTTAATGCTAAAGGCTTAACGCTTAATGCTTAATGCTAAAGGCAAGTGCCTTCTGCCTCTTGCCTTCTGCCGTGCCTTCTGCCTTTTGCCTCTTGCCTTCTGCCTGCTTGCCTTCTGCCGTGCCTTCTGCCTTTTGCCTCTTGCCTTCTGCCTTCAGCTTTCTGCCTCCTGCTTTCTGCCTTCTGCTTTTACGCTTTATTCAGCATTTGCTTTACGATTCCGGCGATTGTTTTTCCATCGGCTTTTCCGGCAAGTTGTTTATTGGCAATTCCCATCACTTTTCCCATATCAGCCGGCGAAGAAGCGCCCGTTTCTTCAATTATTTTTGAAATAACACTTTTTAATTCGGCTTCGTCCATTTGTTTTGGCAAAAACTTTTCAATCACGTCAATTTCCTCTCTTTCTTTAGAAGCCAGATCTTCGCGGTTTTGCTTTTCATAAATTTCCAAAGAATCTTTACGCTGTTTTACCAGTTTCTGCAATAGTTTGACCTCATCTTCCTCTTTAATTTTTCCACCTGCTCCTTCTGCTGTTTTTGCATTAATAATTGATGATTTGATAGCCCGCAATCCACGCAAAGCTTTTTCATCTTTGGCCAGCATAGCGGTTTTTAGTTCAGCCATTACTTTTTCTTCTAAAGACATAATTGAAAATTAATTAATGATTTATCAATTGAAAAAAGTGAAAATAAAAAATGAGCAAAAAAACTTCGTTTACTGATCCGCTCTTTCTTTTTCCACAAATTTTTTATGAAACTCGTTTGCAAATTTCTTTATCTCTTCCGAAAGATCTTTACGCCTCGTTGCCCGCTGAAAAGTATCGCCCATGGTAAAAAAAACCTGGTAAAAAAAATCGGCCATTTCATCCATCATCATATCTTTTGTCCAAAGATCAATTCTTAAAGCGGTTTTATCCGCACCATCCCAAAACGCTAAAAACATCGCTTTGGCATTTTGAACTTCTTCGGCTGTACTTCCCGATGCACTCCAGTTTATCTTTTGAGGAACTTTTTCAGCATCCAGTTCAACATTGATTTTTATGTTTGATTCTTCCATAATTGGCTGCAAATTTACTACTATTGCATTTGAATGCACATTTGTATTTAACCTTTCTTTAACCATGTAACAAATACATTTGCCAACTTAATAATGCGTATGAAAAAGATTGTTTTTGTAGTTACCAGTTGTTTGTTTTTTTCAATGGCGTTTTCGCAGGAAACCACGTCTTCAGCTACAGATAACAATAAGGTGAATTTTACCAGTCGTTCAGGAGATCACTTCATGTTACAGCTTTCTTCTGATCATTGGGCTGGTGTGCCCGATAGCATCAGCAGCCATCAACAAGGTTTTTCAAGAGGTTTTAATGCTTATGTGATGCTTAATAAACCTTTTAAAAACTCTCCAAAAATAAGCCTCGGGATTGGTATTGGTATCAGCACAAGCAATATATTTTTTAAAAAAATGGAAGTGAACGTAAAAGCGGCATCGGGCTTGTTGCCGTTCATCGCAGAAGATTCTGCTGATCATTTTAAAAAATATAAATTAGCTACCAGTTACCTTCAGGTTCCTTTGGAATTTCGGTTTACTTCAAAACCAAACAATCCCAACAAAAGTTTTAAAGCGGCCGTGGGTATAAAAGTAGGAACACTTGTAAACGTTCATAACAAGGGAAAAACTTTACAGAGTCCAGCGGGAACAACTCTTAACAGTTATCTTGTAAAAGAAAACAGTAAACATTTTTTTAATTCTACCGATTTTATGGCAACAGCCAGAATCGGATATGGGATTTTCTCGCTCTTTGGCTCTTACCAATTAAACAGGCTATTAAAAGATGGTGCCGGTCCTAACCTTAAATTATACCAGATCGGGCTTACACTAAGCGGGTTATAATTTTTGATTCAGCAGTTAGTTATGCAAAAAAACTTCTTTTTGCAGTAAACCAATAAATAAGCTGGATTTTTATTTTATTGGTACAATCTCTGCATGGCTTTTTTTAATCATCTTTTAAAGAAACTGATACTTAATTTTGTCCTCTAAACAATTTTCTATTGATTGAAAAAAAAATAAATTATAATAATACTATTAATGTCATTCTGATTGCCGTGATTCAAAAAGGCCAACTTGAATCAGAGGTGAGAGAATACCTGGATGAACTGAAATTTTTAGCCGAAACTGCAGGCGGCGTTACCATTAAAACTTTTACACAAAAACTGGATCATCCTGACAGCCGCACTTTTGTAGGAAAGGGAAAACTACAGGAAATAAAAGATTTTACTCAAAGAAAATGGGTGGATTTGCTAATATTCGACGATGAACTTACGGGTTCTCAAATCTCCAATATTGAAAAAGAATTAAAGATTACCACTATCGACAGAAGCGACCTCATTCTCGATATTTTTGCTTCCCGTGCACAAACTGCGCAGGCAAAAGTTCAGGTAGAACTGGCGCAATATCAATATATTTTACCACGACTGAAAGGCATGTGGAAACATCTCGAAAGGCAGGGAGCTGGAATCGGAAGCCGCGGACCGGGCGAAACAGAAATAGAAACTGATCGGCGTATCGTAAAAGACAAAATAAGCCTGCTGCGAAAAAGGCTCGCAGAAATAGACAAGCAATCTTTTACCCAAAGAAAAGATCGCGGAGAATTCATAAGAGTGGCGCTGGTCGGTTATACCAACGTAGGGAAATCAACGATAATGAACCTGTTAAGCAAAAGTGATGTCTTTGCTGAAAATAAATTGTTCGCGACGCTTGACACTACAACGCGAAAAGTGGTTTTGGGCCATACACCTTTTCTTTTGAGCGATACGGTTGGATTCATTCGTAAACTTCCACATCATCTTATTGAAAGTTTTAAAAGCACGCTGGATGAAGTTCGGGAAGCGGATATTTTATTACACGTTGTTGATATTTCACATCCAAAATATGAAGAGCAAATTTCGGTGGTTAATAAAACGTTGCAGGAATTAAAAAGTTTTGAAAAGCCAATCATTATTGTGTTTAACAAAATGGATCAATACGAAAAAAACACTTTTGATCAATGGCTTCCGGAAGAAGTGAAAGAGCAATTGCTGGCGGAATTAAAAGAAAGATGGCAGGCACAAACAAATGGTAATTGCGTATTCATTTCTGCAACCGAAAAAACCAACATCAAAGAATTGAGGCAGGTAGTTTTGAACCAGGTAAGAGAATTATACCAAAGGAAATATCCTTATAAAGCAGAATTTTTTTATTGATGGATGAGACAGAAAACTGGATAAAAATTGCCGGAAATATCAACGAAATTTCTTTCCAGGATAACCACATTGCCAAAATTCAAATTGCAGAAAAATCAATTTGCCTTGTAAAAACCAGCGATGGTTTAAAAGCCTGTTCTGCCAACTGTCCTCATGCGGGTGGCGATCTTGCCGAAGGTTTCCTGGATAAAAAGGAGAACATTATTTGCCCGGTTCATAATTATCGTTTTTCATTAAATACGGGCAGAGATAAAGATGGCGAAGGATATTTTGTGAAAATTTACCGGATGAAAGAAACTGAAGCAGGAATATTTATCAAGTTAGAATAATGATAAATATCCGGTTATAGAAAAATAAAAGGCACAATTTAGTAACTTTGCAAGCTGTCATTTTGGCTTCGAAACATTTCCTGCACTAAAATTGACATTAGACATTTACCTTTTTTAAATAAATAATTTACACATATATGGCAGGCCTACTCTCCTTATTATTTGGTGGTAATAAAAGTGAAAAAGATGTAAAGGCAATAAAACCATTGGTTGAAAAAATCAATACTTTTTTCGAACAATACCAATCTTTATCTAATAATGAATTACGTGGTAAAAGCGTTGATTTTCGTGGACGGATTAAAGAATACCTGAAAGATATTGATGACCAGATAGAAAGTCAAAAAGCTGAAGCAGAAAAATTAGATTCAGCAGACATAGCTGGCCGCGATGCCATCTACCGCCAGATAGATGAAATGCGCAAAGACCGCGATGAAAAATTGGAAGAAATTCTTTTGGAGATTTTGCCTGAAGCTTTTGCGGTAGTTAAAGAAACCGCACGGCGTTTTAAAGAAAATCCTGAACTGGAAACAACCGCCACAGAATTAGATAAAAAATTCGCTGAAACCAAAAATTACATCACTATTGAAGGCGAAAAAGCGATTTATAAAAATACCTGGACAGCCGGTGGAAACGAGATTGTCTGGAACATGGTTCCTTATGATGTTCAGTTGATCGGCGCTATCGTTTTACACCAGGGAAAAATTGCTGAAATGGCAACAGGTGAAGGTAAAACGCTGGTTTCTGTTTTACCTGCTTACCTTAATGCACTTGCCGGTTTGGGTGTTCACATCGTAACAGTGAATGACTATCTCGCTCGTCGTGATAGTGAATGGAACGGAACTTTATTGGAATGGCTTGGATTAACTGTCGATTGTATAGACAAACACCAGCCAAACAGCGAAGAAAGAAGAAAAGCTTACGCGAGCGATGTAGTTTATGGAACTAATAATGAATTTGGTTTTGATTATCTACGTGATAACATGGTTCACACTCCGGAAGAAATGGTACAGGGAAAACATCATTTTGCCATGGTGGACGAGGTAGACAGCGTTTTGATCGATGATGCAAGAACCCCTTTAATCATTTCAGGGCCTATTCCGCGTGGTGATCAACAGGAATATGATCAGCTAAAGCCCAGGGTTGAAAAAATAGTTGAAGCTCAAAGAAAAGTAACAAGCACTTTCCTGGTTGAAGCAAAGAAAAAGATTGCCGAAGGAAATGACGATCCAAAAGATGGAGGGTTGGCTTTGTTCCGTGCCCATCGCGGACTTCCAAAAAATAATGCGCTCATCAAATACCTTAGTGAGCCCGGCATGAAGGTAAAACTTCAAAAATCTGAAAATTATTACCTGTCAGACCAGGAAAAAAATATGCACATTGTTGATGAGGAATTGTATTTCGTTATTGACGAAAAAAATAACCAGGTGCAACTTACTGACAAAGGTATTTCACTGATTACCAAATCCGGGGAGGATCCCGAATTCTTCATCTTACCGGATATTGGTGTAAAACTCGCTGACATAGAAAAGAGTGATGCAACTCCGGAACAAAAACTCGAGCAGAAAGAAACCTTACTCAATGATTATTCGGTAAAAGCTGAAAGAATCCATACGATTCAGCAATTGCTAAAAGCTTATACACTTTTTGAAAATGATGTGGAATACGTTGTGATTGAGGGGCAGGTAAAAATTGTAGATGAACAAACAGGCCGTATTATGGAAGGCCGTCGTTATTCAGACGGATTGCATCAGGCAATTGAGGCGAAGGAAAATGTAAAGATCGAAAGTGCTACGCAAACTTATGCGACGATTACTTTGCAGAATTATTTCAGGATGTATCATAAGCTTGCCGGGATGACGGGTACAGCAGAAACAGAAGCTGCAGAATTCTGGGATATTTACAAGCTCGATGTAGTTTCTATTCCTACGAATGTTCCGGTAGTAAGAGAAGATGAACAAGACTTGGTATTCAAAACCAAACGGGAAAAGTATAAAGCGGTTATAGAAGAAGTAGAAAAAATGACCGATGCGGGAAGACCGATCCTCGTGGGAACAACATCTGTTGAGGTAAGTGAATTGCTCAGCAGGATGATGAAACAAAAAGGAATCGCTCACAATGTCCTGAATGCGAAACAACATGCCAAAGAGGCGCAGGTAGTTGCAGAAGCAGGGTTGCCCGGAGCAGTAACTATAGCTACCAATATGGCCGGCCGTGGAACGGATATTAAACTTGGGCCTGGCGTAAAAGAAGCCGGAGGGCTGGCGATACTTGGAACAGAAAGACATGAAAGCCGACGTGTAGACCGACAATTACGTGGACGTGCCGGAAGACAAGGTGATCCGGGTTCTTCTAAATTTTTCGTTTCACTGGAAGATGATTTAATGCGCATGTTCGGGAGTGAAAAGATCGCTGCTCTAATGGATAGAATGGGATATAAAGAAGGCGAAGTGATCCAGCACAAAATGATTTCCAACAGTATTGAACGCGCCCAAAAGAAAGTGGAAGAAAACAACTTTGGTATCAGAAAAAGATTACTGGAATATGATGATGTAATGAACAAACAACGGACAGTTATTTATGGAAAACGCAATCACGCATTGTTTGGAGAAAGATTGGCTCTCGACCTTGATAACGCTTTTTATTCTGTAGCTGAAGGCATCATCAATTCTTTTAAAGAAATAAACGATCATGAAGAGTTTAAACTCGCCGTAATCATGAACTTCGGAATTGATACTACTATTACCCAGGAAGAACTTGAAAAGGAAGACTTGAATGAATTGGCTAACAAATTATATTACGAAGCCAAAGATCATTACAATGGCAAAAACAAGGCAATGAGCGAACAAACGCTCCCTGTGCTTAAAAATATCCGGAAAGAACAAGGTGCCCATATTGTCAATGTTGCCGTACCATTTACTGATGGTAAAAAAGCCATGCAGGCAATTGCCAACCTCGATCAAACTATTGAAACAAATGGCGCTGAACTTACTAATGCTTTAGAGCGCAATATTACCTTAGCCTTGATTGATGATGCATGGAAAGAACATCTTCGTGCAATGGACGATCTGCGACAAAGTGTTCAGACTGCAGGTTATGAGCAAAAAGACCCGCTGGTAATTTACAAGATAGAAGCGTTTAACGCTTTCAAACAAATGGACGACCAGGTAAATAAAGATATTGTCAGTTTCCTTGCTCATTGTCATATTCCTGCAGAACAAAACCACGAAACGAGGATCACGGAAGAGAGAAGAAGAAGAACTGACATGAGCAAAATGCGTCAACGTAAAGCAGAATTTGCCGGTGCAGAAGCCGGGCCTGAATACCTTTCCCAGGAGAATGATTACATTGATCCTTCAGAAAACGTGAAGCAGGAACCTATAAGAGTTGGTCCCAAGGTTGGCAGAAACGATCCTTGCCCATGCGGGAGTGGTAAAAAATACAAACATTGCCATGGAAAAAGCGAAGCATAAAAGTGATTCTTAATCAGATGTGGCTAATCCGGTTGTAAAAGAAAAATCAACTTTATTTATTGGTTCACTGGCGCATCCTTCCATAATTTTGAATCAACCTTTAAAATCTGCAACAGTTAATAAAAAAACGGATTCTTCAACCGCAGATACGCTGTGAGCAACATTTGTATGTAATGCTATCAGTTTACCTTTTTTTAGATTGTAAGACTCCTCTTCAGTATTGAAGTTGATTTCACCTTCCAATACATGCACACTCACAACTCCATTTGTAGTATGTTTTTCCATAACAGTTCCCTTATGCAGTGCAATTAAAACAATACGCATACCATCTGTTTTATAAACCGTTATGGCATTGCGGTCACTGTTTTCCCAGGCCGGTTCATTTTTTATTTGTCTCAAAAAATCAGGGATATCAATTGGTACCACCGGTGCATCCATCAACCGTGTACCTTCCGGTCTTAATTCTGTTGATTTATTATATTTTACTTCCATAGAAAAGAGTTTTTTTTGATTTGTAATTAAATCTTTTTGCTACAAAAATTGCTCCTGAATTACGGGAATTTTAATAAATAAAAAGAATTTTAAAATTAGAAGCGCCTTACATACAGGTAATTTTCATCAAAACTTTCTTTCTTGTTACTTTTGCCCAAAATCAAATTTTTTAACGGCATATGCTTTGCAACAAAAGCAATAATTAAAACCTTAAACAAAAAACAATGGAATCAATTGAACAAAGAGGAATTAATACAGTTCGCGTACTATCTGCAGATGCAGTACAAAAGGCCAATTCAGGTCACCCCGGCACACCAATGGCGCTTGCGCCTGTAGGAGATGTATTGTGGACAAAAGTGATGAATTATAATCCAAATGATCCCCTTTGGCCCAATCGTGACCGTTTCGTTTTATCAGCCGGCCATGCATGTATGTTGCAGTATTGCTATTTGTATTTGACAGGATATGATGTAAGCCTTGATGATTTGAAAAATTTTCGTCAACTGCACAGCAAAACTGCCGGACATCCCGAATATGGTTTATTACCGGGAATAGAAGTAACCACCGGCCCATTGGGACAAGGTTTTGCTAATGGCGTTGGAATGGCAATTGCACAACAATACCTCGCATCACGCTATAATAAACCCGGCTTCGATTTGTTCGATTATAAAATTTATGCAATCTGCAGTGATGGTGACATAATGGAAGGTGTGAGTGCTGAGGCGGCTTCATTGGCAGGTCACCTGAAATTAGGTAATCTTATTTATTTGTACGACGACAACAAGATTACTATCGAAGGTGATACGTCACTTACTTTTAATGAAGATGTTGGGGAACGCTTTCGTGCTTATGGCTGGCATGTTCAATCTGTAGATGATGGAAACGATCTTGAAGCAATTCATGAAGCAATCCTCAATGCACAAAATGATACCAAGAGGCCTTCATTAATAAAAGTAAGAACCCATATTGGATTTGGTAGTCCCAATAAAGTTGACACCGCCGGAGCTCATGGAGCGCCTTTAGGAAAAGATGAAGTGCGGCTGGTGAAAGAAAATTTTGGATTTGATCCTGACAAAAGTTTTGTCGTTTCTGATGAAGTGCTGGACTTTTACAGAAAGAAAGGAAATGCAGGAGTTAAAAAGGAAGAAGATTGGAAAGCGCTTTACAAAAATTACAAAGAAAAATATCCTTCTGAAGCGGCCGAATATGAATTGCTAAGCTCAGGAAAATTACCTGACGGTTGGAAAGATAAACTACCGGTATTTAAACCTGATGCAAAAGGACTTGCTACAAGAAAAGCTTCCGGAAAAGCTTTAAATGCAATTGCAGATAAGTTGCCTTTACTTATGGGCGGTTCTGCTGATCTTTCGCCTTCAACGGATACCGAATTAGATGGCTTTGAATCTTTTTCCGATGAAAATCATGGAGGCAGAAATTTCCATTTTGGAATACGTGAACACGCTATGGGTTCGATCTTGAATGGCATGGCGCTTACACAAGGATTTATTCCTTTCGGCGCTACTTTCCTCATCTTTTCTGATTACATGCGCCCGCCGGTTAGGCTTGCAGCAATCATGAAAATTAAACCTGTTTTTATTTATACTCACGATAGTATTGGCTTGGGCGAAGATGGAACTACTCATCAACCTATCGAGCAATTGATAGGCCTTCGTTCTGTTCCGGGACTTACAGTAATTCGGCCTGCAGATCCTAATGAAACTGTACAGGCATGGCGCACAATTATTGAACACAAAGGAGGCCCTGTTGCCCTCATCCTTACAAGGCAAAACGTTCCGATTATTGATCAGGATAAATATACCAAAGCGGATAACCTTGACCAAGGCGCTTACATTTTATCCGATTGTGAAGGTGAGCCACAGGTAATTTTAATGGCGAGCGGAAGCGAAGTGAACCTTATTTTGCAGGCACAGGAAAAACTAAAAGAACAGTCAATAAATGCAAGGGTTGTCAGCTTCCCAAGCTGGGAATTGTTTGAAGCACAAAGTAATGAATACAAAGAAAAAGTGTTGCCGAAAAAAGTGCGTGCACGCCTTGCAGTAGAAGCGGGATCACCTCTGGGATGGTGCCAGTTTGTAACCGATGACGGAGATGTTCTTGGTATTACAAAATTTGGTGAATCCGCTCCCGGAGAAGAAATACTTTCAGAATATGGATTCACAATAGATAATGTAGTGGCTAAAGCAAAAGCACTGGTGCAATAAATGTTTTGTAAAAAAAATAAGAAAAAATGAAAAAATTATTAATTGCCCTGGATTATAATCCAAGTGCACAAAAAGTAGCTGAAACAGGCTATGAGCTGGCAAAGTCAATGAATGCCGAAATAATTTTGTTGCACGTGGTGGCCGATTATACTTATTATTCATCGCTTGATTATTCACCTATCATGGGCTTTGATACTTTCAGCAACCTGGGAGTAGTTCAAACGAACACCGTTCTCGAATTGGAAAATGCAGCTAATGAATATCTTGAAAAATCTAAAGTTCACTTAGGAGATTCTTCAATAAAAACATTAGTAAAAGACGGCGATACCGGAGATGCAATTATTGAAGCGGCAAAAAATTTGGAAGTGGATATAATTGTGCTGGGAAGCCATAGCCGCCGGGGTCTTGATAAAATTTTAATGGGAAGTGTGGCCGAAAAAGTTTTGCGACACAGTAAAGTTCCTTTATTTATAATCCCCGTAAGCGAAAAAGAAGAAAAATAATTTTAGAAAAAATAAAATGGAAGATTATTCAACCGAAGAACATGAAGTAAAAATTCTAAAGATTGAAAATGTAACCCACAATGTAAAACGGTTCACGCTGAGCAAACCCGGCACTTATGAATTTACTCCGGGGCAGGCAACGGATGTGGTAATTGATCAGCCGGCTTGGAAAACGGAACGAAGACCTTTCACATTTACTTCGTTGAATGAATGGGATACACTTGAGTTTACTATAAAAATATATGATGACCATAATGGCGTTACCAATGAATTGGGCAAACTTAAAGCGGGTGATCAGTTGATCATTCATGATGTTTGGGGGGCTATTCATTACAAAGGAGAAGGTGTATTTATTGCAGGAGGAGCAGGAGTTACACCGTTTATCGCTATTTTTAGAAATCTTTTTCACCAACACAAAATCGGGAACAACAAACTCATATTTTCCAACAGAACAACAAAGGATATTATTTTAAAAGACGAATTTGAACAGATGCTGGGTGATAATTTTATCAATACCATCACCAATGAAAAAACAGAAAAGTATGATAATGAAAAGATCGATAAGTCTTATCTCAAAAGAAAAGTGACTGATCTCAATCAATACTTTTATATCTGCGGACCTGATGCAATGGTCGAAGATATTCATAAAGACCTTTTGGATCTTGGAGTGAAGGATGATAAAATTGTTACAGAGGAATTCTAAAATAAAAATCCTCAGAAAAAGTTCGTTTACCGCCGATTGAAAACTTGCGGAAAAAGATTATATTTTGTTTGAACTAAAACATTCAAATCATGTCAAAAGATCCCTACAATATTAAAAAGCTTCTCAATACAAAAAACGGAAATTTTACTTATTACAGCCTTCCTGAGTTAGAAAAACAGGGATACAATATCAGTAAATTACCTTTTTCTATCCGTATTTTATTGGAAAACGTATTGAGGAATTTTGACGATTTTGCCGTTACTAAAGAAAATATTGAAACACTTTTAAACTGGAAACCAACCGGCTCCGATAAAGATATTCCTTTCAAACCCGCCCGGGTGTTGATGCAGGATTTTACCGGCGTTCCGGCTGTTGTGGATATTGCTTCATTGCGCGCTGAAATTGCGCGCAAAGGAAAAAATCCTGATGAAATAAATCCCTTAATTCCTGTTGATCTGGTTATTGATCATTCGGTGCAGGTAGATTATTTCGGAACAGAATATTCTTATAAAAGAAACATGGAAGAGGAATACAAGCGCAACCATGAGCGGTATTCTTTTTTGAAATGGGCACAAAAATCTTTTAATAATTTCAGCGTAGTTCCTCCCGGCATGGGAATTTGCCACCAGGTAAATCTTGAATTTTTATCGAAAGGAGTTATTGAAAGAAACGGTGAAGTTTTCCCTGACACATTAGTGGGAACAGACAGCCACACCCCAATGGTAAATGGAATTGGCGTTGTAGCGTGGGGCGTAGGCGGAATTGAGGCGGAAGCAGCTATTCTTGGTCAGCCGGTTTATTTTATTATGCCCGAAGTAATTGGCCTGAAGTTAACCGGGCAATTGAATGTAGGATCGACAGCAACTGACCTTGTTTTGAACATTGCCGAACTTTTAAGAAAGACCGGGGTGGTTGGCAAATTTGTAGAAGTTTTTGGAGATGGTTTAAATACTCTTTCAGTGCCGGATCGGGCAACAATTGGAAATATGTCACCTGAGTTCGGCTGTACCATTACGTACTTCCCGATTGACCATAAAACGCTCGAGTATATGCGTAAGAGCAATCGTTCGGAAGAACAGGTGAAACTCGTTGAAGATTATTGCAAAACAAACCTGCTTTGGAGAAACGGCGATGAAAATATTACTTACACGAAGGTTATTGAGCTCGATCTTTCAGCAATACAACCAAGTGTTGCAGGCCCAAAACGCCCGCAGGATAAAATTCTATTAAAGGATCTTAAAAGTAAGTTCTATGAATTAATGGATAAAACCTATGGCCGTCAATATGTGAAACCTGTCCAGGAATTATCACGCTGGTTTGCTGAAGGGGGCGGACAACCAATTGATCCGGCTCCTGCAGAAATGCCTACAGAAACTGAAATTGAAGAGAAGGAAATCAACGGAATTAAAAGTGTGTGGATTACTCTTGGAGAGCAAAAATTTGAATTAAGGGATGGGCATGTTGCGATAGCCGCAATCACTTCCTGCACTAATACTTCCAATCCCTTTGTAATGATTGGCGCGGGTTTGGTGGCAAGAAAAGCACGCGAACAAGGCTTGGATAAAAAGCCGTGGGTAAAAACTTCATTGGCGCCAGGATCAAAAGTTGTAACCGATTACCTGGAAAAAGCTGATTTGTTAGACGACTTAGAAGCGCTTGATTTTCACTTGGTAGGTTACGGTTGTACTTCTTGTATTGGAAACTCCGGACCTTTGCCGCCGTACATTGCAAAAGCAGTTGAAGAACATGACCTGGTAGTTGCCTCTGTTCTTTCCGGCAACAGGAATTTTGAAGCGCGCATTCATCCGCAGGTAAGAATGAATTTTTTAATGTCGCCAATGCTTGTGGTTGCTTATGCCATCGCCGGACGAATTGATATTGATCTCACGACCGATCCTATTAGTTACGATCCTAATCTTCGGCCTGTTTATTTAAAAGACATATGGCCTTCTGATGATGAAATAAATGAAATTATGAGCAAAGTGTTATCACCTCATGATTTTGAAACCAACTATAGTCACATTTTTGAAGGAAATGAAAGTTGGCAAAAATTAAAAGTGCCGGAAGAAAAATTATATGTTTGGGATAAAACGTCAACTTACGTTAAGGAAGTTCCCTTCTTTTATAACATCTCTGATAAAGCCGAGGAAACAAAAGACATCAACGGAGCAAGAGTTTTATTAATGCTGGGCGATAGCGTGACAACCGATCATATTTCTCCCGCAGGATCTTTCAATGAACATTCTCCGGCAGGAAATTTTTTGATAAATCTCGCCGTTGAAAAAAAGGATTTTAATTCTTACGGATCCAGAAGGGGAAATGATGAAGTGATGGTTCGCGGTACTTTTGCCAACGTACGCATCAGAAATTTTTTGGTTGAAGCAGAAGGTGGCTTTACAAAATATTTACCTACAGGAGAACAAATGACCGTCTTCGATGCTGCCATGAAATATAAAGAAAACAAAACACCTTTGGTGGTTTTGGCAGGAAAAGAATATGGCAGCGGATCATCAAGAGATTGGGCAGCGAAAGGAACTTTTTTGTTGGGAATAAAAGCGGTAATTGCTGAAAGTTATGAACGCATTCACAGAAGCAATTTAGTTGGAATGGGCGTGTTGCCACTCCAATATAAAGATGCTGAAAATGCAGCAAGTTTAGGCCTTACAGGAAATGAAACGTTTACTATTACAGGCATTGCAAATGATATAAAACCTTCGAAAGAAATAGAGGTAACTGCAAAAAGAGAGGATCGATCAGAAATAAAATTTAATGTAATCGCGCGGCTCGATTCAACAATCGAAATTGAATACTACAGGCACGGAG
>CAWEQV010000008.1:0-464718 GCA_963811285.1 uncultured Chitinophagaceae bacterium
CTCCTGGTCGGGCACCCAGATCGGCGGCTCGGGCGGCAGCGGCTCCGGGACGCTCGCCGCCGCGGGAGCGGTCGCGCTGGCCCGGGCCGGGCGCGGCCCGGCCGATCGACCGCGGCGCCGCCCTCACCGCCGCGGCCGGCCCGGCGGGTGCCACGGTCGCGGCGGCCGGTGCGGCAGCGGCGGCCGGGCGCGGCGCGGTCAACCAGTTCACCGGCGCACCACGCCCAGGTGGTGGCCGGCCGTGAGCATCCCGATGCGGTCGCATCCCGCCGACACGGGGCAGCCGCGGCTGTACGGGAACTGGCGAGCCGAACGCGGCTGGGGCATCGGCCGCCTGTCGAGCACGGCCACCATCATCGTGTTCCTGGCCGTGCTGGCCCCGCTGCTGGCCGTGTCGACCGCACCCGTGACCGTGCTGCCGCTCACGGTGGCGGGTGCCGGCGTGGTGGCCGCGATCGTGATGCGGATCGGAGGCCGCTCGGCCGCCGACGTGCTCGGCGTGCGGCTGCGGTTCTGGCGGGCGCGACGACCGCGGCTGGACCCGGCTGTCCGCCGGCGTGCTCGCCGACGACACCCGCGCCGCGCGATCTGCCCGGCGTGCTGGCCCCGCTGCGCCCCCTGGATATCGACGATGGCCGCGGTCGCCGTCACGTCCTGCTGCACAACCGGCGCACCGGCACGTTGACCGCGCTGCTGCGCTGCGCCCCGATCGGGCTGGATCTCGCCGACCCCGACCAGAGCTGATCAGTGGGTGGCCGCGTGGGGTGGGTTCCTCGCCGACCTCGGGTATCAACCCCTCGTCCGACACCTCGCGGTCACCATCGACACCGCCCCCACCGGCGGCAGCGGTCTCACCGCCCACGTCACCACCCAGCTGGACCCGCGGGCCCCGCGGCTCGCGCGGCAGGTCCTGTCCGAACTGGTCGCCGACACCACGGCCCGCACCGCGGCGGTGCAGGTGTGGCTGTCGGTGCTCCTGACCCAAACCGGGCCACCCCGAAACCCACGGATCTGCTCGCCGCCTGCGTCGAGGTCGGTCGCTGGCTGCCCGGGCTCGAGACCCAGCTGGCCGGATGCGGTGTCGCCGTCCACGGGCGTGCCACCCTTGCGTGGCTGACCGCCGCGGTGCGGGCCGCGTTCGATCCGGCCGCCCGGCCCGACCTGGCCAGCGGCTTCGCTGGAGTGGGCGGACGCGGTCCCGGTCGCCGCCCGCGAAGAGTGGGACCACTACCGCCACGACAGCGGCGTCTCGGTCAGCTGGGCGTTGCGGGAGGCACCCCGCCAGGCCGTCGACGCCGCCGTCCTGGCCCCGCTGGTGGCGCCCGGCCCGTATGCGCGGCGGGTGTGCTGGCTGTATCAGCCCTACCCGGCCGAACACGCGGCGACGAAGGTCGAAGCCCAAGTCACCGCCGGACAGATCCGCCGCGCCTGGGCCGCCCGCACGCGGCGCGACGAAACCCAACGCGACCGCGACGACCGCGACCGCGCCCTGCAAGCCGCCCGCGAAGAAGCCGCGGCGCCGGAGTCGGCCGGTTCACCCTCTACACCACCACGACCGTCACCGACGACACCGAGCTCGCCGCCGCGGTCGCCGACGTCGAACAACGCGCAGGCCAAGCCCGACTGCGCCTCCGAGGTACGCGGAGCACAAGCGGCCGGGTTCGCCGCCGCCCTCGGTCTGGGCGTCGATCCCGACGACCTACTCACCCTCGCAACCCGCCGATGAACCTCCCGACGATGAAGCTGACGACGATGGGCTGGGCCATCCCCGGTGGCGGGCGCGCAGCGAACGTCGCCGCGGGCACCCGCTATGCGGGCACCACCAGCCAGCTCTGCGGCTTGTTCCCGTTCGCGGTGGCCTCGGGCGCCACCCTGACCGGGGTGCCGTTGGGTCGCAGCCTGCACACCGCCGAACCGGTCGGGCTCGACCCCGCCCACTGGCTGCGCCCGGGCTGATCAGCAACACCGGGGTGTGGGTGCAGGGCCAACCCGGGATCGGGAAGTCCTCGATCACCAAACGCCTCATCACCGGCCTGGTCGGGTTCGGCATGCGCGCCCTGATCCCCGGCGACATCAAAGGCGAATACACCCCCCTCGTCGAGGCACTCGGCGGCACCGTGTGGCGGCTGGGCCGCGGACACCACACCCTCAACCCGCTCGACCCCGGCCTCGCCGCCCCCGCCCTGGCCGCCGCCGTCGGCACCGGCGCGAACAACTCACCGAGAACCTGCGCACCCGCACCCTCGCCCTGCTCGAAGCCCTGCTGGCCATCACCAGCGGTCGTGCAGCTGTCGGCGACGGGGCGGCGGCTGCTGGCCGCCGCGCTGGACCAGACCACCGCCGCCCGCATCGAGCCGACCATCCCCGACCTCCTGGACGCCCTCACCCTCGGCGCCGACCCGCTGCCGCAGATCGTCGCCACCGATAACGAGCGCGGCTACGCCCGCGCGGTGCGGGGGCTGGTGAACACCCTCGGGCTGTTATGTGACGGGAGCCTGCGCGGGCTGTTCGACCCGCCCTCCACCATCACCGCCGACCCCACCACCCCCGCCATATCGCTGGACCTGTCCGCGCTGGACAACGACGCCGACGACGTCGTCGCCGCCGCGATGCTCTGCTCCTGGGCGTGGTCGGCCACCCTCGCCGACACCGCAGGCGATCATCGCAACACCGTCCAAGTCCAAGACGAGCTGTGGCGGGCCCTGCGCGCCGCCCCCGGCCTGGTCGAACACTCTGACCGGATCACCCGCCTGGGCCGTCACCGCGGGATCGTGTCGATCCAGGTCACCCACAGCCTCGATGACCTCGACGCGCTGCCCACCGACGTCGACCGGGCCAAAGCGCGGGGAATGGCCGCCCGCAACGCGATCCTCATCCTGGGTGGCATGGCCCCCCAAGACATCGACCGCCTCACCGGGATCGTCGCCCTCACCGATCCCGAACGGGAGCTGGTCGGTCCTGGGCCGCCCCGCCGACCTGGCATCCCGGCCACACCCACCCCGGCCGCGGCCGCTACCTGATCAAGTCCGGGCAACGCATCGGCCTACCCGTCGCCATGCTGCTCACCCCGACCGAGGCCCGCCTCTACGACACCGACACCGCCTTCCGGAACCGGCCATGACCCAGCCCACCACCAGCAGCCGGGCTCGCACGCGACGCCGCGGCACCGCTGCTGCTCCTCGCCGCCATCGCCGCCGCCGTGCTCGCCACGAGCGCCGTCTGGGTCGCCGCCGGAATCGCGACGCTCCTCGGCACCGGCAGCTGGACCACCCCAGCGTGGAGCCTGGCCCTGCTGCCCCGCCTGCTCACCGACGGCGTCCCCGCCCTGGTCGGCCCCACTGCCTCCACCGTCGGCTTCTTCGTCGCGCTGGCCACGCTCGTCGCTGCCGCCGTTGCCGCCATCACCCTGAGCTGGCGACGGGCTCGGCCACGCCGCAGCCCGACCGCCCGGTCATTGCTGCGCGGGCATCAGCTCGGCGACCTCACCGGCCATGCCGCCCAGACCAAGGCGCGCGGGCTGCGGCCCTCCCTCACCACCGCACAGCCGTCGCGCGCGATCAGGTGGGGATCCGGGTCGGCCGCCTCGACGGGCACGACGTGCACATGTCCTGGAAGACGTCGCCCTGATCATCATGGGCCCGCGGTCGAACAAGACCAGCGCCCTCGCCGTGCCCGCCGTCCGCACCGCCCCCGGCCTCGCGGTCGCGACCTCCAACAAGGCCGACCTGTGGGCGTTGACCAGCGGCTCCCGCGCCGAGTTGGGCCCGGTCTGGGTGTTCGACCCGCAAGACATCGCCTACCACCCGCAGCAGTGGTGGTGGGATCCGTTGCGGGCGATCCGGGAGGTCCCCGACCCGCACCGTGTCGAGGCCGCGACCCGGCTGGCCGGGCACTTCATGGCCACCATCGGCGGCACCCGACGCGACCCGTTCTTCCACGCCGCCGGGGAACAGGTCCTCACCGGCACCCTGCTCGCCGCCGCCCTCGACCCCACCGCCACCCTGCGCGAAGTCGTGGAATGGCTGCAACACGGCCGCCGCGACGCCATCATCGCCCTCGACACCGCAGGCGCCGACACCGAAGCCGCCGACCTGCACGCCGCCCTGTCCGGCGCCGACGTCACCGCCAAAGGCATCTTCCAAACCGCGCGCACCGCGACCAAAGCGTGACCTCGCAGCGGATCCTGCGCTGGGTCACCCCACCCCACGCGTGGCGCGCACCCGGCCCAGACCTGCCCGAGCTCGACCCCTGGACCGTCCTCGACCACACACCCTCAACCCTGTATCTGCTGTCCAAAGAAGGTGCGGGCACCGCCGCCCCCATCGTGGCCGCGATCGTCGACCGCCTCCTCGACACCGCCGAACGCACCGCCCAATCAGAGGGTGGACGGCTCGACCCGCCCGTGGTCGCCGTGCTCGACGAGGCCGCGAACATCTGCCCGATCCGCGAACTGCCGCAGCTGTACTCCCACTACGGCTCCCGCGGCATCCAAGTCCTCACCATGCTGCAGAGCTACCAACAAGGCGTCGGCGTCTGGGGCCACCAAGGCATGGACGCCCTCTGGTCGGCCGCCACCGTCAAACTCGTCGGCGCCGGCGTCGACGACCAACCCTTCCTCGCCCGCCTGTCCGGCCTGATCGGCGACCACGACGTCGACCAGCTCGCCATCACCCACGCCCGCGGACAAGGCCCCTCACGTCAGTACTCCACCCACCGCCGCCCCATCCTCGCCGTCTCCGACCTCCGCGCCCTGCGTAAGACCCACGCTGTCCTACTCACCACCGGACGCCCGGCCGGGCTCGTCGACCTGTGCCCCTGGTACCGCGAGCCCGACGCCGCCGACATCACCCGCCGCTCCGCCGCCGCTCTGGCCGCGCTCCGCGACGCCGCCGCCTCCACCCACCTCACGACCCGAGGAGAGCACCGTGAGCAAACCACCCGGCAACGTCGACGACACCATCGACGACCTGGCCCGCGTGCTCGCCCACCTGCACGCCCGCGTCGATGCTCTCGACGCGTGGCGAGCCCATCAGAGCGACCTCCTCGACGAACACCTCAATAGCCATCCCAACCCCGACCGCGACGACCCCGACTCGAACGACGATCTCGACGAACCTGAAATCGACGGGGCTGATCTCGGCGGAGACGCTCTCGACCCTCGACCCGCGTCACCCACGATCGGCGGCTACGCGCTCGTCGAGTGGGTGCACGATACCGTCGCCGCCATCACCGCCCGCCCGTTGCGCGGCGAGTTCGCCTGGTGCCCGCTGTGGTGGGAACACCCCGAAGCCGTGTTCCGGTTCGAAGCCCTCCACGGCGCCTGGACCGAACTTGCCCCCGAACCCGGCGCCGCGCTGTCGATCTGGATCCGTGACCATCTCGACCCCTGCCTACAAGTCCTGCTCAGCCCCAACGGGCCCTTCGCCGACTGCGCCCACACCGAACGCCACCGCGGCAGCCCTCACACCCACCGGCCGTTACTGACCCTGCCCACCACCACCCCGCCATGACCGGCCGGACGACGCTCCTGGGCGGCGCCGGGCGCGGTCCTCGCGGCGCCCTGCTGCTCGTCGGGCTCCTCCTCACCATCACCACCACACCGCAGCCCTCGGTGCGCGCCCGCAGCGATCAACGTCGATGCGCTGCCCCCGCTGGCACGAGAGCTCCTGCCCGACCTGCAAGGGCTGCTGGCGCGCGAATGCCCGCACCTACCGCTGGCCTGGGCGGTGGCCATCCCGCAGGTCGAGTCCAGCTGGAACCCCGCCGCCTACAACGCGACCGGACACGCGGCCGGGCTCTACCAGCTCACCGAACCCGCCTGGACCGCCGCAGGCGGTCCGCCGTGGCCCAGCACCCCGCCACCACCCGACGCGCCGGTCTTCCAACCCGGACCCCACCTGCAGCGGGCGATCCCCTGGATCTGCGGCAACCTCCACACCGTCACCACACATCTGGCCGCGACCGGAAACCCGTCAGCCCGCTCGACGCGCTGCTCGTCTGCCACGTCGCCGGCTGCCGCCGGGTCCTCGACTCCCCCACCGGCATCCCCCGTCCCGGCGATGCCGGATGCGATGACGCCTGCGCCGCGACGGTGCACAGCTACATCACCTCGGTCACGCCGTCCTCGACCACATCACCCAACCTCAAGGACCCGTCGCGATCGGCGACTTGCCCGACCCGACGCCCTACACCGGACACGGCCGGCGGCGGATGCATCAAAGAGCCCGACCCCAGCGGCCACGGCTGTCTGACACCCGTCATACGTCACGCGCTACGACCAAATCCTCGCCGTATTCGGCCCCGCCGGGCCCGGCCAGCCGATCCGAGCGCTGAGCTGCTGGGACCCCCATGCCTGGAACCCCACCAGCGACCACTCCCGTGGTCGCGCCTGCGACCTGTTCCCCACCCGCGCCGGGACCTTTCCCACCGGCACCGACCTCACCAACGGCTGGCGCATCGCCACTTGGCTCCGCGCCCACGCCACCGCCCTGCACATCAGCTACCTGATCTGGCGAGACCCGCTTCTGGTCACCCACCACACCCCGACACCCCCGGCAACTGGGGAATCCCCTACGACGGCGGCGGCATCTACAACATCCACGACGCCACCGGTGGCCACTACGACCACGTCCACATACAGTTAAATTCTATGAATCATTATGGCATTTACACATCGATTTACTTGAAGAGTTTCCTTTTTTTAAAGGGTTTTTTGAAAATAGAAAAAGCAATTATTTATGCGTTTACTGCTTTAATAAATTTCAAAATTAGAATAAAAAAATTTCTTCGTTGATAGTCAAGAGGTACAAGGGTACAAAATAAAAATAAAAAAAGTTGGACTTGTACACGCTTTCATGTAGGTGTTCTTTTGTGTAGAAATTAAAACAATCGGAAACGCATTAACAGCAAAGATTGATTAGTGAAACACGATTAAATAAGAAGCACATGTTTACAAACATCTCATGGACGGAATACTTCATTACAGTGACCATATTGTTGGCAATTTACTATCTCCTCGTGGGAATAAGATATTTTTCCGGGGACATCAAAGACCTGTTATCCGGGAAGCGGAAATTAAACCTGAGAACAGCCTTAAGCTATAACTCAAAAGGTGAATATCCTTCAACC
The DNA here is from genome assembly GCA_963811285.1 of uncultured Chitinophagaceae bacterium. Lineage (GTDB taxonomy): Bacteria > Bacteroidota > Bacteroidia > Chitinophagales > Chitinophagaceae > Ginsengibacter. The sequence continues at coordinate 7,129 of CAWEQV010000008.1, forward strand.
AACGGGGGAAATAGCCATCCATCAGAGGCTTCGTTTGAAGAAACAACAGATAAAGAGTTTACAGACGTAGAACATCTTATCGAACGTCTTAAAGCATTAATTGCAGATGCTTCTCATAGAAAGATGATTCAGCAGGAATTTAAGCAATACCTGAGCCTTGTGTTGAAAGAATATCCATCAGTAAAAAATTCCTCTCTCCGGGCATCAGTAAATGAACTTATAGTATCGGAATGTGAAAAATATGGGGCTGTTACACTAACAGAGGATGAAGTGGATTTGGTGTGGAAGGATTAAATGTAACAGTCTTCAGCGGAGTGTGCTTTCCCGCCCGTCCCCGTGCGTAAGGGCAAAGTGTGACAGGAATAGTGGGTAATGAGGTGGCGAAGCCGCTCCGCTTTTTTATCGTCTCTCTTTTTATTTTAAACTTTAATAAACGTGTATTATGAAAATGTGCAGTTGGAAAACTAAAAACTTTAACCGTAGAAAGTTAATCATGCTCGGTGTCGTAGTGGCACTAACTCTTGTTCATTATGGTGCGTTTGCACAGGACGGTATTGAGGGTATCAATGAAGCGAATACCAAAGTTCGCAGCTACTTTTCGGCAGGTACCAATCTCATGTATGCCGTAGGCGCATTGTTGGGATTGATAGGCGCTGTAAAGGTGTACCAGAAATGGAACGCAGGTGACCAGGACACAGGCAAGGTTGCCGCCGCCTGGTTTGGCAGTTGTATTTTTCTCGTAGTGGTAGCTACTGTTATTCAATCCTTCTTTGGTGTTTAAAAAAATCAGGAAAGTATGCAAAATGTATTGATGCAAAAGTTGTGGACGTATATCGTCCACAACAATCCTGAACTGATGCTCAGCTTACAGGAGAGTTGTTCAGTTACCCGGTATCTGGAAGAAAAAGTAAATACGGTCATGCCGATGGTAGCGCAGCTTCTTGATGAAGGAAGACCGCAATATATCATTGAAGAATTATGCTTTAATGCCATCACGGAAGAGTTAAAACCATCCCGCTATCAGTATATCCGCTCAATTATCGAAGAAGAATTTAATGCGGATTACGAGCGGATGAAGGAAAATGGAACACTCACCTATGAGGTGGTAAACTTAATTGAAACGTGTAAAAGCATCTTTAGTGGTTTTGAATTTAACAGCGAAAACGAAGCAAACAGGCATTTAAGATATGCCATTATTGGGCAGGTTCACGACTATCTCGCCTAAGCAAAAAAGAAAAGTGAAGAAAGAAAAAGTGTAATTATGGCTTATAATATTTCCCAAAAGTTGGATGATAATCTCCGGGCTATCCGCATAGCATTAGATTATCAGAACGGTGGACTGATTACAGCGGAAGATGTCGCCAGCCTGAAAAAATATGCAGGCTTTGGCGGTATCAAAGCCGTACTCTATCCTTACGGCTCTCAGGACGAATGGCAGGCTAACGGCGCTACCAAAGAAGATTTGAAGCACCACGGGGAAATAATGCAACTGCATGATCTGCTCAAAGAAAACTTTTCCGAGACAGCCTATAAAGAAATCATTGCTTCATTGCGCAATAGCGTACTAACCGCATTTTATACACCGGAAGTAGTACCGCAAACATTGTACAATGTTCTGGCGACACAAGGCATTCAGCCGAAAAGACTGTATGAACCCTCAGCCGGTTCCGGCGTGTTCATTAGCGAAGCAGTTACAACGCTTTCCTGAAATAAAGCAAATTACGGCAGTGGAAAAGGATAGACTTACCGGATTGGTTCTATCTGCTATCAATAGTTCTCTTTCTATTAAAACGGATACACACATTACTGGATTTGAAGAAGCTCCGGTAAAAGATAACGGAAGCTATGACCTGGTGGTGAGCAATATACCCTTTGGTAATTTCTCCGTTTATGATGAAGCTTTTCCCGACAAAGAATTATCCGGCAAAATACACAACTACTTTTTCGCTAAAGGGCTTGATAAGCTGGCTGAAGGTGGTTTAATGGCTTTTATTACTACCGATGCTTTTTTAAACAGTCCTTCCAATCATACTGCAAGGCAATATCTTTTTGAACGTGCCGATTTTGTAAGCCTGACAGTGATGCCGGACAACCTGATGAAAGATACCGGCAATACGGAAGCGCCCAGTCATTTGTTGATCGTACAGAAGAATACAGCCAAAGAGCAGCTTTCCAATAGTGAGCAGCTATTGATTGACACAGTAGAGCTTAAAAACCAGTTTGGCAGCTACCACCAAAACCTATATCTCTTTAATCATAAAGAAGTCATTATTGGTAATAAGATAATACCCGGTAAAAATCAATATGGCCAGGCACATGAAACCGTATGGCAGGATGGTGATATAAACCAGATCAGGGATAGTCTTCATGCCAGCCTAAGCCATCAATTCCAGAACCGGTTTAATGCTGAATTATACAGAAAAGCACAAACAGTTGCATTACCGGCTCCCGAAAATGAAGGTAAAAAACTGACTTATCTGCCGATGCCCGAAAACAAAACAGAAACCGTATCGGTTCAATTGGGATTATTCGATACAGCACCGGCAGAACAAATCAACCGGGCAATGGCTTATATAAATCCACTTGACGAAACAGTTATACAAAAACCTACGGCCCGTATCATTGGCACGATACGAACAACGGATAAGCCAAGCCATGAAAACGTAGTATTGCTTACGGCAAAACAGCATAAAAGTAACCGCTATCTATACAAGCTATATTCCAATGTTAAAGAGATAAATCATCTGTCTGCCAACTGGATGGATGCCCGTTTATTAGGACATGAGTTAACAGGCATATCCAATTATCTCAAACAATTTGACCACAGCTTTAGATATGAGGGCGATCAGACACTGGAAGGATTTTTCCGGTTCGAGCAGAAAACACCGCTTCCCTTTATCGGCTTAAAGCCTTATTACCAGGAAGGCACTTTAGTGGTACACATGGGAAATGTCGGCACGATTGGCAATCCCGATCCTGAATACAAACAGGCGGTGTTTCAACCACTCGGACTTCAGGGAAATATCAACTTTTACGAAAATTACACCTCGCTTCGTGACACCTATCTTGAATTATCAACTAAAGAAGTAGCCGGGGAAACCATCAGCGAAGCCAGCAGGGAACAGCTTAATAACGCCTACGAAGATTTTGTTTCGCTATATGGACTTTTGAACAGTCCGGACAACCGCAGGCGTATTCTGGAAGACACCGCCTTTGGTATCATTACGCTGTCGTCACTTGAACGCCGGGACGGCGAACATTTTGTAAAGGCAGATATACTTACCCATTCCATCCATCAGGTAAAGGAACGTTTTGTAACCGATAATCCTGTTGAAGCGCTTGCTCATAGCCTGAATGATACTGGCAAAGTTGACTTGGGATTTATCAGTGCAGCAATGGAGTTAGAAGAAAGTGAAGTAATTACTCGTCTTGGTAATCATGTGTATTTAAACCCTTCCAGCAGCGAATGGGAAACTGCAGACCAGTATCTGAGTGGGAACGTAGTTGAAAAGTTAAGGCAAGCTGACCGCCTTACGAATCAGTTTCCGGATAATCCCCAATACAAACGAAGTGCTGAAGCCATAGCAAAGGTACAACCAGAGCGCATTCCTTTTGAACTACTGGATTTCAATTTAGGCGAACGCTGGATACCTACCTCTTACTATGAGCGATTTGCAACTACTTTATTTGAGCAGGATACCACCATCAATTATTTCCCATCGTTGGATGCCTTTAAGGTAAGCACCGGCATGAATATGAAAGTAGCCAGGGAGTTTGCGGTAACACCTAAAAGCGGCAGGACAACTTATGGCTATACTTTGCTGGAACATGCACTGGAAAACACAAATCCTTTTTTTACTTATGAAGTTTCTGTCGGGGATGGCAAAACCATACGCCTGCCGGATAATGAAGCCATACAATTAGCCCATCAAAAGATTGAGCAAATGCGTAACGGCTTTGTAACATGGCTGAAAGATTTGCCGGATTCAGAGAAAAAGAATATTGAGAGTCTATATAATGATACATTCAATTGTTATGTGCTGCGGGAATTTGACGGCAGCCATTTGAATTTTCCCGGTTTGGATAAAAAGGCGTTGGGCATTGAGGATTTATACAGCAGCCAAAAGAATGCTGCCTGGCGTATCATTCAAAACCGCGGGGCTTTGATTGACCACGAAGTGGGCCTGGGTAAAACCCTTACCATGATTATTTCCGCACAGGAAATGAAAAGGCTGGGTATCGTTCATAAACCGATGATTGTCGCATTGAAGGCAAACGTAAATCAGATTGCGGAAACCTATAAAAAAGCGTATCCCAAAGCCCGCATTTTATTTCCCGGACAAAATGATTTTGCACCCGCGCAAAGACTGCGGCTATTCCATGAAATAAAAAACAACAATTGGGACTGTATCATTCTTACGCATGACCAGTTTGGTAAAATACCACAATCACCAGAGATACAAAAAGCAAATATTCCAAACGGAACTGGATAATGTAGAAAGGGATTTGGAAACGGTAAAAGACCTCGGCAGTGGCATCTCCAAAAAGATGCTTAAAGGATTGGAAATACGAAAGAACAACCTGGAAGGAAAACTGAAGGCAGTTCTGAAAGACATAGAAGAAAAGAAAGATTCAGGTATCAACTTCAGAGATATGAACATTGACCATCTGTTTGTTGATGAATCGCACAAGTATAAGAACCTCACATTTACTACCCGTCATAATCGTGTGGCAGGCTTGGGCAATATGGAAGGTAGTCAGAAGGCGCTCAATATGCTGTTTGCCGTCCGTGAGTTGCAAAATCGGTTTAATGCCGACCTGTGTGTAACCTTCCTTTCGGGAACGCCTATATCCAATAGCCTGACTGAAATGTACCTGCTCTTTAAATACCTGCGTCCGAAAGAAATGGAACGGCAGCACATCGAAAACTTTGATGGTTGGGCTGCAGTCTTTGCCCGCAAAACAACAGATTTTGAATTTTCAGTAACCAATGAAATCATCGCTAAGGAACGTTTCCGTCATTTCATTAAAGTGCCGGAGCTCGCTTTATTCTATAATGAGATTACTGATTATAAAACCGCTAAACATATCCGGCTGGATAAACCCGAACTAAACGAAACGCTTGTCAATATCAAGCCTAATCCCGAGCAAAGTACGTTCATCAAAAATCTGATGCAATTCGCTAAAACGGGCGATGGCGAACTAATCGGGCGTGGCAAGCTAACACCGGAAGAAGACAAGGGCCGTATGCTGATTGCCACCAATTATGCCAAAAAGATGGCAGCCGACATGCGGCTGATTAATGAATGGAAATACAGTGACCACCCTGATAACAAAGTAAATGTATCAGCCCGGAAGATTGCAGAAATCTATCGAGACAGTGCTTCGCACAAAGGAACACAAATCGTCTTTTCCGACATCGGCACACCTAAGCCGAATGAATTTAATATTTACGATGCGCTTAAAGAGAAGCTGATTAGAGATTTTAATATTCCTTCAACCGAAATCACTTTCATTCATGACTGGACAGATAGGAAGAAGCCGGAACTGTTTAGAAAGATGAACGAAGGTGAAATCCGCATCCTATTAGGTAGTACTGAAAAAGCAGGTACCGGCTTAAACGTGCAGCAACGAGTGGTAGCGATGCATCATCTGGATATTCCCTGGAAACCTTCAGAGTTAGAACAGCGCAATGGCCGTGGAGCAAGGCAGGGTAATGTTTTAGCAAAAGAGCATTACAACAACAAGGTACAGAACTTATGTATATGCGGTAGAGCAATCGCTCGATAATTACAAATTTAACCTGCTGAAAAATAAGCAGACGTTCATTTCACAAATGAAAAACTGTGAGCTGAATGTACGCACTATTGATGAAGGGGCTATTGACGAAAAGAGTGGGATGAATTTCTCTGAATACATTGCTATTCTTTCAGGAGATACAACACTTCTCGAAAAGTCAAAGCTGGAAAAAAAGATAGCAGTAATGGAAAGCCTGAAAGTATCGCACTTCAGGGAAATAGCCCGTAACAAGTACCAGTTGGAAAGCCTGCAAAACGAACGGGCATCTACCATTAAAACGTTGGACAAGCTGACGGCAGATGAAAAAGTTTACAAAACCAGTCTTCAACTCGATAAGGATGGTATCAAGGTTAATCCGATCAGGTTGGCGAACGTCAGCACTTCAGACAGTCAAGCAATTGGCCAACATATTATCAAGCTATATCACGACTGGAAGCCAACCATTGCAAGCGAACAAAAGGAGAAAATCGGTACGCTGTACGGATTTAATCTGTATATCCGCAGGCAGCAGGAAGCCTACGAGGAAAACGGCGTTTTTGAATACCGGTATTCCAATACCTTTTATGCGCAACGGGGCGACGATGGTATTAAGTACACGTACAATAATGGTCTTCCTAATACAGACAATCCTAAACTGGCTGCAAGACATCTTCTTAACGCCATTGACCGTGTAGAAAGCCTCAGAGGAAAGTATGAGCATACATTATCTGACCTCAATACAGCAATACCTAAGCTGGAACAGCTTACCACGAAGCCCTTTTTAAAGGAGCCGGAATTGCAGCAAATGAAAAATGAACTCGCTAACCTGGAAAGGCAGATAGCAATTAAGATACAGGAAAACCAACTGAAACAACAACAGGTAGGAGAAAGCAAATCGGAAGAAGTTGCTGAAGCACCTGTTATCCAATTGGCAGAAAAGATGAATGGACATTCTGCTGCGAAGGAAGTAGTACTTGTATCAACTCAAGTGTCGGAACGTCCGCGAAGCAGGATGCGATTATAAAACAATAAAAATGAAAAGTTATGGCAAATAGTGTTTATCAAATCAACAAAGGAATTAACCAGAGTATTGAGTTCAAAGGCTTGAAAGCACAATACATCTGGTACTTGGGCGGAGGTGTTGTTGCATTGCTTATTGTCTTTGCCCTGATGTACATCATTGGCCTACCTACCTATCTGTGTATTGGTATCATCCTGGCGGCTGGAACAATCCTCGTCATGAAGATTTACGGCATGAGCAATAAATATGGTGAGCATGGCTTGATGAAAACCCTTGCCCGGAAACAGGTTCCAAAAGTGATAAAATCGAGAAGCAGGAAAGTTTTTATAAAATAGAATCAATGATTTTTTAATAAGCAAATAGAGTGTGAGATGGAAAAAGTGTTGGATGATATTTTACCAATATTGGATGTGGAGCATGATTGCATCCTGAGCAAGCAAGGCGATATAACTGTCGTCTTTAAAGCAGACCTGCCGGAAATTTTTACTCTTTCCGACCAGGAATATGAAGCCTTTCATCAGGCATGGATAAAGGCAATCAAATTACTACCTAAATACAGTATTCTTCATAAACAGGATTGGTTTTTACAAAGCAGCTACAAAGCTGATTTTACCAAAGAGGACACCAGTTTCTTAAGCCGCAGCAGCGAACGGTTTTTTAATGAGCGTCCTTTCCTTGCTCATAGCTGCTACATCCTGCTGACCAAAAAGCCGGAGGGAAGGAAAGCTGCGAGTTCTATGTTTTCAAGCCTGCTGCGTAAGTCCATTAGTACCCGAAGAAACATTGAAACCACAATTGTTACAGGACTTCCTGGATAGTACCGGACAGTTTAAACGCATTATGGAAGACAGTGGTTTCATGAAACTGACAAGGCTAAGGGAAAAGGAACTGCGCAGTCATAGCCGGAAGATGGGATTGATAGAACAGTATTGCTACCTGTCGGAGCGAAGTGATAGCTTCATAATTGCAGACATCAATTTTGATGAAGGGATGCGTGTAGGTGATAAGTATTGCCAGCTCTATACATTGGGTGATGCGGTTGATCTTCCTGCCCTGTGTGGTAGCCGTATCAATTACGATAAATACAGCACTGATAAAACAAAATTCAGCGTTGGATTTGCTTCTACTTTAGGACAGCTATTGCCCTGTAATCATATTTACAATCAATACATTTTCATAGAAGATGCACAGAAGACTATCCAAAAGCTGGAGAGCAAAAGACTAAGGCTGCAATCCCTTTCGGCGTACAGCAGAGAGAATATGATTGCGAGGGATGCAACGAATGATTTCCTGAATGAAGCCATCAGCCAACAACGTTTGCCCGTTAAAGCGCATTTCAATGTACTGGTATGGACAGACAATAAGGACGAATTGAAAGACCTGAAGAACATGGTATCTTCTGCGTTGGCGCAGATGGATGCAGTAGCCAAACAGGAAACGATTGGCGCTCCACAAATATTTTGGGCGGGTATTCCAGGCAATGCAGCCGACTTTCCAATGAATGATACCTTTGATACATTCGCCGAACAGGCGACCTGCTTTCTCAACCTGGAAACGGGTTACCGTTCTTCCTTAAGCCCTGTCGGCATACGCCTGGGAGACCGGTTAACAGGTAAACCGGTTCACGTGGACATAAGTGATGAACCCATGAAAATGGGTATCTGTACCAACCGAAACAAGTTTATCCTTGGTCCGTCCGGTAGCGGAAAATCGTTCTTCACCAATCATATGGTCCGCAGCTATTATGAGCAAGGCACACATATCGTGCTGGTGGATGTGGGGCATAGCTACAAAGGTTTGTGCGATATGGTGAAGGGATACTACTTCACCTACAGCGAAGACAATCCCATCCGCTTTAACCCTTTTTATATCAGTGAAGGCGACAGCCTTGATACAGAAAAGAAAGAAAGCATCAAAACATTGCTTCTGGCTCTTTGGAAAAAAGATGATGAAGCATTTAAACGCAGCGAATATGTCGCCCTATCAAATGCTATCGGAGGATATTATGATTATCTGAAAAAGCATGAAACATGCTTTCCCTGCTTCAATAGCTTTTATGCTTTCCTGCGGGATCAGTACACCCAAGTGCTGGAAGGCGACCGGGTGAAGGAAAAAGATTTCGACATAGACAACTTTCTGTATGTACTCTGTCCGTATTACGAAGGTGGCGAATTTGACTACCTGCTAAACGCTACTGAAAACCTGAATTTATTACAGGAACGGTTTATTGTATTTGAGCTGGACAACATTAAAGACCATCCCATTCTTTTCCCTGTGGTAACCATCATTATCATGGAAGTTTTCATCAATAAAATGCGGAAGATGAAAGGCATTCGTAAAATGATATTAATTGAAGAAGCGTGGAAGGCCCTAATGAAAGAAGGATTTGCTGAATACATTAAATATCTCTTTAAAACAGTTCGAAAATTCTTTGGTGAAGCCATAGTAGTAACGCAGGAAGTAGAAGATATTATTTCCTCGCCGGTAGTAAAACAGGCTATCATTAATAATAGCGACTGTAAGATACTACTTGACCAAAGTAAATACCAGAACAAGTTTGATCAGATACAGGAATTATTGGGGCTGACAGAAAAAGAAAAAGCATTGGTACTGTCTGTTAATAAATCCAATGACCCCACTAAGAAATATAAAGAAGTATTCATCAGCCTTGGCGGTATGCTCAGCAAAGTCTATCGAACAGAGGTAAGCCTTGAAGAGTATTTAGCCTACACAACGGAGCAAACAGAAAAAGTCAAACTGATGGAATATGCGGAAAAGTTCGGAGGCGATATACGCAAAGGCATATCAGCAATGGCAGAAGACATAAGGAATAAAAGCTAAAAACATCTAATAAACATGAAAAAACTTATAAAGGATTTGTATTGCGCAACTAAGGTACTACTGCGTTTCTGCAGAGAGCATCACGCTACCATTTCTATGATGCCGGGCATCTACGCAAAACAACCATCGCACAATGATTTCATTGCAGGAATGGATACAATGTTGAAGATCAAGCCCTGCGGCAGCTTCTATCAGGTCACCCGTACAGACTATATCAGCAACATAGCCGATAACGAGGAAACATGGCTGGCTACCTATGGCTGGCATTCCAATGGGCATCTCATCGAGATAGGCGGAGATCGTTACTGCATTTTTGATACGGTAGCAAAGTCACTGTATCTCGAAGAACTCACGGAGACCGGAAAGACGACGATTGAATTATTTACTAAAAGTTATTAGAGTTATGAGAAAGTATATCAGAATAATATTACTCACCTTTTGTATTTCCTTTATGGCTTTGCCAGTGCAACAAGTGCAGGCACAAACCGCCATTGCAGAAATAATTAAAGAGGGAATAAAAAAAGTAATTAAAGCGGTTGACCTTAAAATTCAGCGTTTACAGAATAAAACAATATGGTTACAAAACGCTCAGAAAACATTAGAAAACGCATTATCCAAGTTAAAACTGGATGAGATTGCTAACTGGACAGAAAAGCAAAAAGAACAATACCGGAAGTATTATGAGGAATTGACGAAAGTAAAAGCGATTATATCTTATTACCAGCGCATTCGGGATATTACCCAAAAACAAGTACGGTTGGTGAATGAATATAACAGGTCATGGCAGTTAATCCGGCAGGATAAGCACTTTGCCCCTCATGAGTTGGACTATATGGCAAAAGTATATTCCGGCATACTGGAAGAGAGCTTAAAAAACATTGACCAAATTACGCTTCTTGTAAAATCCTTTGCTACTACAATGAGTGATGCTGCCAGGTTGGAACTTATTAATAAAGCGGCAGACCAGGTAGATACTAACTATGATGACTTGATGCGCTTTAATCATCAAAATGTGTTACTGAGCCTGCAACGAGCAAAAACAGCCTACTGAGGTAGAGACAATAAAAAAATTATATGGACTTCCTTAAATCAATTAGTATGAAAAAGATACTTTTGTTTCTGCTGATTTTAGCGTCGGCATTGCAGGTAGCCTACAGGCACAAACTTTTGCGGAATGGTTTCAGCAGAAAAAAACACAAAAGAAATATCTGCTTCAGCAAATCGCCGCCTTGCAAATTTATATCGGTTATGCGCAAAAGGGTTATCAAATAGCGAAAGAAGGACTTACTACAATCGGTGGTTTTACCAGGGGTGAATTTAATCTTCATGCTGACTACTTCAATTCTTTAAAAGTAGTCAACCCGGAAATCAAGCATTATGCGAAGGTTGCTGAAATAATTGGTTTACAGGTAAAAATTGTACAGAACTATAATAGCACTTATCGGAAGCTTCAGAGCACTGATGCTTTTTCAAACGATGAATTAAACTACATCCGTAGCGCATTTAGCAACCTGCTCGATGACTGTGAAAAAACATTGGATGAACTTATCGCTGTAACCACCGATGGCAAATTGGAAATGAAAGATGATGAACGCATAGCAAGGATAGACAAACTATACGTGGATATGCAGGACAAATTAACTTTCTGCAATTCATTCAGCAATGATGCGAAATTGCTGGCTGTGTCCCGAATAAAAGAGCAAACGGAGGTAAAAACAAGCCGTGCCTTGCAGGGTATTAAAAATAAATAGTTATGAAAAAGTTAGTAATAATATTCAGTGTTGTTTTTTGCAGCTTATTACCCGCGCATAAAGTATCGGCGCAAGCTGATGAAATACAGCAATTGCTACTTAATGTAGAAAAGCTGGCGCAATTCAAACAAATCCTGAACGACATGAAGAAAGGCTACCAGATATTGGAAGGTGGCTATAATACCATCAAAAATATTTCCGAAGGAAATTTCAATCTGCATAAAGCTTTCCTTGATGGTTTAATGGAAGTAAGTCCAACAGTACGCAATTACCATCGGGTAGTGGATATTATAAATTATCAAGTCGTATTGGTCAAGGAATACAGGAATGCTTATGACCGGTTCAAACGCGATAACAATTTCAATGCAGACGAGCTGTCGTATTTAGGTCGTGTGTATGATAATATCTTCAAGGAGAGTTTGCGCAACCTGGATGAACTTCTTACGGTGATCACGGCAGGCAAAACTCGCATGAGTGATGATGAACGGCTACAGGCGATTGACAGAATTTATGCCGACATGCAGGACAAACTGATGTTCCTACGGCACTTCAATAACAACACAACGATATTGGCTGTGCAGCGAGCGAAAGAGCGAAACGATGCAGAGACCATTCAGAAAATTTATGGAATAAACAATTAAATAAAACAATATGGCAACGTGTAGAAAGGCCGTCTGTATGGCGGTAGTGGGATTGATAATGCCTTTTTTGAGCCATGCGCAGGCAGTGGCAGATGATATGAAGGGAATGCATAGTGTACTCGAGCAGTTGTATGATGAGATGATGCCGCTTTGCAGTCAGTTAATCGGTGTAGGTCAGGGACTGGCCGGGTTTGCAGCAATGTGGTATATAGCTGCAAGAGTATGGAGACATCTGGCCAATGCCGAGCCAATAGACTTTTATCCGCTCTTTCGTCCGTTCGTGATTGGTTTTTGCGTGCTGATATTCCCTTCCATATTAGGATTGATCAATGGGGTTATGAAACCAACGGTAACGGCTACCGCCGCAATGGTAGAAGGTTCTGATAAAGCTATTGCAGTGTTGCTCGAAAAGAAAGAAGAGGCTATTAAACAATCCAACGTCTGGCAGATGTATGTTGGAGAGAGTGGTAGTGGCGATAGAGATCGCTGGTATAAGTACACGCATGATAATGCCGATCCATCGGATGAAGGCTTTTTCGAGAGCATTGGTAATGACATCAAATTTGCGATGTCCAAAGCCTCCTACAATTTTCGTAACTCGGTAAAGGAATGGATGAGCGAAGTGCTTCAGGTATTGTTTGAAGCGGCTGCATTATGTATTGATACATTACGAACGTTCCAATTAATTGTACTCGCCATATTAGGGCCGTTGGTTTTCGGCATTGCCGTCTTTGATGGTTTTCAGCACACACTTACTGTTTGGTTGGCTCGCTATATCAATATCTTTTTATGGCTTCCCGTTGCCAACATTTTCGGGAGCATTATCGGCAAAATACAGGAGAAAATGCTGGCGCTGGATATATCCCAGGTGCAGGACTATGGAGACACTTTCTTTAGCAGGACGGATATAGCTTACCTGGTTTTTATGATCATCGGCATTGTAGGATATTTCACCGTTCCATCGGTAGCTAATTATATCGTACATGCTGGCGGTGGCGGCGCATTCGGACATAAAGTTACGAGCATGTTTGGCAGTTCTTCCAGAAGTGTGGTAAATACTGCAACTACCGGTGCAGGTATGGCAGTGGATGCAATGGGCAATGCTGCCAGCCGCATATCACAAAGCATGGCCAGCAACGGTTCTTCCAATCCTTATTTCAATGATAGCAATAGTACCGCATCGGGCTATATGAGCGACAAGTTAAAAGGTAATTCGTAATAATCTAATCGAGGAAATATGTTCAAAAAGATGAAAAATATTGATACCGCATTCCGGCATGTGAGGGGCTTTACCATGCTGGTAATCGTGGGATGCGTAGTTATTTGCTGTTTTACACTATATAAAAGTTACAGCCTGGTAGCGGAGATGCAGAGCAAGATCTACATTCTTGCCAATGGAAAAGCACTGGAAGCTTATGCTTCCGAGCGAAAGGATAATATACCTGTTGAGGCAAGAGATCATGTGAAGGTTTTCCACAGGTTGTTTTTCACTCTTGACCCAGACGACAAAGCCATACAAGCAACTATCACCAAAGCCTTGTACCTGGCGGATGGAAGTGCTAAACGCGTATATGACGACTTAAAAGAGAATGGATATTATGCCGGACTTATTTCAGGCAATGTAAACCAGACGATTTCAGTAGATAGCGTAGCAATTGATATCAATGAGTATCCTTATCGGTTTCGTTGTTATGCTACCCAAAATATTGTTCGGCCGACCAGCATCACTACCCGCAGCTTAATTACCGAAGGCTCATTACGTAATGTATCACGTAGTGATAATAATTCACATGGATTTCTTATCGAGCGGTGGAACATCATTGAAAACAGCGATTTAAAAACAGTCAACAGGCGTCCATAAAAATTAAGATCATGAAACTATTTTCTAAAATTAAAAAAAGCAATTTGGAACTTAAGCCAAATGCCATATCCAAAGGGATGCAGGCAGGCTACAAACACTTGCAGGGATGTTGGTCAAAATGGATGATGAAGCGAACGGAAAAATTCTCGCGTCGTACATGGATTGTGCTGCTTTTTCTCTTTGTGTTATCCACCAGCACATACAGCGTTTATCTGGCTGTAGGTGCCATTATGGAAAAAGATGGGATTCTAATCACCGTTACGCCCATTAAAAAACCCAGGTACACAACTGAAACAGGAGAAACCGATAAAGAAGCTGCCGAAGTATCGGAAGCGGAATACAGGCGCATCAAAAGATTCAGGGTGTACATGGATAGTTTGGCACGAAGCCCTTCGGGAAAAACCCTGTATGACAGCATAAACAGCCATCGTCCGGGTTTGATGGACAGCTTGCAATTAATTGAAAACTATTATCAACAATTAAAACAAAAATAGAAATGGAAAAGCATTTAAAAACTCCGAAAATGATTAGGCAGCGTAAGTTTTTATTGGTATTACCACTGCTTGCATTGCCTTTCATTACCATGATTTTTTGGGCGCTGGGCGGTGGTAAAGTAGAAAAGGAAGCTCAGGCAGCAGTAAAAAAAGGATTTAATATTAACCTGCCGGACGTCAATCTCAAGAATGACAAGCCAATGGATAAGATGAGTTACTATGAACAGGCACAACTGGATTCAATCAAATTTCTTGAACTGGTAAAAAATGATCCTAACTACAAAAATATTGGGGTAACAAATACTGATAAAGACTTGTCAGGTGAAAAAGAAATTTTTCAAACTGCTGCTGATAAAAGAGGACTCAATATTTCCCTTTATGATAGCCAGGGACATAACGACCCTAATACTGATAAGATTTATCGTAAGCTGGCAGAGCTGAACAAAGAGATGAATAAGCCAATACCATCGGAAGATGAGTATAACCATATATATCAAGGTACAAAGGGCAAAAGCAGCAACAGCACGACCGTTAATTCTTCGGATGTGGACAGACTGGAACAAATGATGAACATGGTGAATCAGCCCGCTGGCGAAGATCCAGAATTAAAACGACTGAATGGAATGTTAGATAAGATACTGGAGGTGCAATCTCCCGAACGTGTACACGAAAAATTAAAACAAACTTCCGAAGCCGCCAGAGGGCAAGTGTTTGCCGTATCGTTTAAGAAAGATAACAGCATTACTCACCTTGATACCGAACATTTAATAGGTGGCACAGTCAATGAATTCTATTCGCTTATCGGAACGACAGCCATAGAAGATTCGCAGAATGCCATACAAGCGGTTATTCATGAGACGCAAACTATTGTGGATGGTTCCACTGTCAAATTGCGATTGTCAAATGATGTATTCATCAATGGTGTTCATATTCCAAAAGATAATTTTCTGTATGGGATTGCTTCGCTTCGTGGTGAAAGATTGAGTATCAAGATTAATAGTGTACGGTATAATAACTCGTTGTTTCCGGTAGAACTATCGGTTTACGATATGGATGGGCTGAACGGCATTTACATACCCGGTGCTATAACAAGGGATGTTGCAAAGCAATCCGCAGATCGTTCCATGCAAACTATCGGCTTGACTTCACTTGACCCTTCATGGCAAGCACAGGCCGCCGGTGCGGGTATTGAAGCCGCAAAGACATTGGTCAGCCGAAAAGTTAAGCTGGTTAAAATAACCGTGAAGGCAGGTTATAAGGTGCTACTACGTGACGAAAAGCAAAAGCAATCCAATTAAATATTTCAATCACTTAAAATTCTAAAGATGAAAAAGATTAGTGCAATAATGGTAATGGGAATTTTCCTGCTTATTACAATTTTTAGAGCAGAGGCACAAACAAACACAACCTGGCAAATAAAAGCAATAGAACCGTATCCTGTGGCAGTTGCATTCTCTAAAACAACCAACATTATCTTTCCCTATTCAATTATCAGCGTAGATATTGGAAGCCGGGATGTCTTGGCACAAAAAGCAAAGGGAGCGGAAAATATTTTGCAGATAAAAGCTGCAAAAGAAAATTTTTCTCAAACCAATATCAGTGTCATAACCGGTGACGGAACGCTCACTTCTTTTCTGGTTGATTATGCAGAACAACCCGCGGTACTAAACCTTTCATTTGCCATCGAAGAAAAGAAAAATTCAAACTGCATCTTGTCAGGAACCTTTAATGAGGCAGAAGTACAGAAATATGCAAATCTTGCTTCGGTATCGAAGGAAAAAATCAGTAGTGTCAAGGATAAAAGGTTTGGTATTCGTGTAAAGTTAAACGGCTTATTTATTCACGATAACATTATGTATCTCCGTATAAGTATTGCAAATGAGACCAATATCAATTACGATATTGACCAGCTACGCTTCTACATCAGAGATCAAAAAAAAGCAAAACGTACAGCCACGCAGGAGATCGAAATAAATCCGCTTTATGTAAAAGGCGATACTGCGGTTATTGTTGGTCAAACGGAAAGGGTTTTTGTGTATGCCGTTCCTAAGTTCACTATCCCGGATAAAAAATATTTGGTTATTGAACTGATGGAAAAGAATGGTGGGCGGCATTTAAAAATCAAAGTCCGTAATAAAACAATCATTAAGGCAAAATTGCTTTAGCATCTACTTTCTAAAATCAACAACTCAACAAATCTATTGAAATGGAAAAGTCATTATTAAAGGTTTCAAGTATGGACAAAAACAATCTTGCATATCTAAAGAACCAGTTACAAGCACTTGGATTTCCTCTTAGGATTTTGGAAGAAGCAAGCTGTTACATGAAAGGAAACCGCGAAGCTTTTCATATCTACTACTCCAATCAAATTAAAGAAGATGAGCTGATGTTTGATTTGCGTTTTATTAAACGTTCAGAGAATGAATACCAGCTTAAAGAATATGAGTTAACGTATAAACACATAAATATCCCTGACGTGAATATTCAGGGTATAAATACCAAAGAGTTAGCCAAGAGGCTGAACGTAGCGGACACTTTATATGATAAATACTATCAGAACGATATGGAAGACAGCATGTCAAAGCAAGAATATGAACAAGCTTCCGATTTTATAAAAGCTGCGAATAATGTTTTATATAAGCTCGCTGGAGTAGAAGAAGGAAGAGAAGTTGCAAAGCTGTTGATGTACAAATACTTTCCTGAAAGCGAATATGCAAAGTCTTTTCAGGATTATCCAGAAATGCAAAAGGTGCATGAGCACAGACATGTGTTTTCAGTAAATGACAATAAGGCTTTAACTACAATAGAAGCTTATGAGTTTTTAAAAGCTGAAACTGCCGTAGCATCATCATTAAACAAAACAAATTTATTCACTCAAAAAACAAATATTATGAACCAGAAAAATTTTGAATACCTGCGCGACCAGGTAAAGTACACTGGATTTGGTGAAGGGTTAGAAAACGACCTTAAGCAGAAAATGGAAGACGGAAAGCCGGAATTTAAGTTGCAGCATCAAACGCAATATGGCAATGATTCCATAACTGCAACATTGAACTTCAGTCAATCGAAACAAAGCGATATGTACTTTTTCAATTCCTATCAGGTTAGTTTGCAAAAAGAAAACAGTCCGGAAACGATGGATCAAACATTCTATATTAACAAAGCGGGTAACATCACTTTGAAAGAAGCCTACAACCTGATGGAAGGCAGGTCAGTAAATAAAGACCTGACCAATAAGGAAGGACAGGTTTATAATGCCTGGATACAGATGGACTTTAAACAAAGTGATAATAATGGCAACTTCAAGATAAAACACTATCATCAGAATTACGGCTATGATCTGGAAGCAGTGTTATCAAAGCATCCTATTAAAGAATTAGGTAATGCTGATTTTAAAGGCAGCCTAATGGATTCCCTCAAAAAAGGAAATCTGCAATCAGCCACTTTTCAAGATAGCGGAACAGAACAGAAACAATACATCGAAGCCAATCCTCAATTCAAGACAATCAATATTTATGATAGCAGCATGCAAAGAGTGGATAACCGGCAATCGAAGAAAGAACGGCAATCTGAAGGCGAAAATCAATCAGTCAAACAAGACAATAAAAAGGAAAAACAGACACCTGCTGAAGATGATGGCCCTGAAATGCCGAAGGCATCTAAGAAAAGAAAAAAGAGACAAAGCATCAGCTAAAAGTTAGGTAGCTCGATTTAATTGATGACTAAGTAAAAAGGGGTTTGCTATGAACAATCAACTTCCCATAAATAGAGTGGAAACAGAACTGAATCAATGGCGTTCAAGGGAAGAGCGCTTCAGTAAATTGTTTTCTTTCAGCCTTTCATCCAACAAAGCGCTACTTAAAGAAAAGCTGCAATACTATGATCATATTGCTGCAAAATATAAAGGTACACAAGATCTGGACGAACGGTTTGTGCTTAGAATGTTACAGCAGGAACGCAGCAAAATTGAGAAGCTGCTTTATCCGAATCCTGTGATTCGGTTGTTACGCAGGCTATTGGTTGCGCCTGTTAAGGAACAGACTGTAATAAGGCAGAATAACAGGAAAACAGAACAAAACAGTCAGTCGCTGCACCAACAGGTGCAGCGTGCTGGCTTTATTAATCTTGCCGCAAAAATTGACGAGCAAATTAAACAGGGACAGCAACAATTCTCTCTTCCGGTTTCCTACTATATTAATGATAAAGAAAGATTAGATCATCAGTTGTCATTCATAAAAGACCAGTCAGGCACTTACCATTTTGAAGGATATAAAACCAACCTGTATAATGAATCCAAACCGAACGAGCAACGGCAACAATATTTCAATCGGAAAAATGGCTATGAGATTAATGCAACCGAAGCATATAATCTTTTATCCTGTCGTGCAATTAAAAAGAATGGAACCTGGGTGCAGCTTGACTTCAATGATAAAGATGCCAACGGTAATTTCCGAATGAAGGAATTTCATTCGGGTTATGGTTACAACCTTCAAAAGGTTTTGCAACAGCTTCCTTTAAAAGAGTTGCTTAATGAAAGCGAAGCGAATAAGCTGCATGATGCATTAAAGAACGGTAATCGGTTAGCTGTTAGCTTTATTAAGAATGGCAATGAACAGCGGTATCACATTGAAGCAAACCCACAATTCAAATCGGTAAATATCTATGATGAGCATGTCAGAAAGATAACCCTCAATACTGCATTGGGTAATAAAACTTTCGAAGCAGTTAAGCTAACGCAGAAGGTCAACGAACGAAATGAGCAGAGTCAGGCGAAAAAAAATGGTATGCGCATAAGTTGATAAAGAACAGTGGAAGATGGATAAGATAAGCATATTTGACGGATTTCTTTGAAGCAATAAGTTCAGATGGCCGTATCAGTATAACTCATATCGGTATTTATTCTGCATTACTACAATATCGTATGCAAAGTGGCTTTACTAATCCCATTCAGGTCTTTAGCCACGAAATCATGAGTATCGCCAAATTATCATCTGCTATTACCTACCATAAATGCGTGAGACAATTAAGCGAATACGGTTACATAAGATATGAACCGTCATTTAACCGCACGAAAGGAAGCAAGATTTATTTTATCGAAAGGAGTGATTATGAATAAAAACTGATTTTAAAATTTTAGTACAAGCCGCTGGTGGGCTTTGCTATTAAAAAGGAGGTGTGAGATGGAAGGTGCTGAAGTAAAAAGAATTTCTCCTGAAAAAGCAATAGAACTTTTAAGAGATGATGGTGTCGAAGTTACCATCGAACAAGCGAAGGTTATACTTGAATTTATGTACCAGATGGCGGAAATCGTTGTTGATCAATATCTCAGTAACCCCGAATTAATTTAGTAAATTTACATTATCAATTTTACCAGTTTACTCATAATATTTTAATGATATGAAGATCGCAGATTTATATATTCGGGTTAGCACGGATGAACAAGCAGACAAAGGTTATTCACAGAGAGACCAGGAAGAAAGGCTGCGCAAATATTGCGAAATAAATGCTATACAGGTAAGGAAAGCAATATATGAAGACCATTCAGCAAAAACATTTAACCGGCCAGCGTGGACAAAATTGTTAAATGACTTGCGCAAACATCGAGGCCATTCAGACCTTGTCTTATTCACTAAATGGGACAGGTTTAGCCGAAATGCAGGAGACGCTTATCAAATGATAAGCACTTTGCGGCGATTAGGTGTAGAACCGCAGGCAGTTGAACAGCCACTTGATTTATCTATTCCTGAAAATAAAATGATGCTTGCTTTTTATCTGGCTGCTCCGGAAGTGGAAAATGATAGAAGGGCATTGAATGTATTTCATGGAATGAGACGAGCAAAAAAGGAAGGTCGTTATATGGGAACTGCCCCATTAGGTTATGTTAACAAAATAAGTGAAAGCGGAAAGAAATATATAGCTCCAAAGGAACAAGAGGCTGACATCCTTAAATGGGTGTTTGAGGAATTAGCATTAGGCAAGTTGAATACAGAACAAGTATGGAAACTGGCACGAGAAAAGGGATTAAGTAGAGGAAGCAAGAATAACTTTTGGGTAGCTATCAGAAATCCATTGTATTGTGGAAAGATAGTAATTCCTAAATATAAGGATGAGGAAACTCAGATAGTTCAAGGGCAACATGAACCTTTAATTTCCGAAGCGTTGTTTTATGACGTTCAAGATGTATTAAATGGACGCAAAAAGATACAGCGAGCACAATTAGCTGTGGATGATAACATTCCATTACGTGGCTTTTTAATATGCCCCAAATGTGGAAGAGTATTAACAGGAAGTGCTTCCAAAGGAAAAATGGGCAAATATTATCACTACTATCATTGCAGCTCTTCTTGTGGAATACGGTTCAATGCGAATAGAGTAAACAGCGATATTGTTGGTGAAATAAGAAAATATGTTAGACCACTTCCTAAACTGCAACTGTATAAGGAGGTAATTCTTACAGTTTATGAAGCTAAAACACGATTACACTGGAACGATATGAAACAACTGCGCATCCAAATTGATGCAACAAATAATAAGTTATCAAAAGCGAGGGAACTACTGCTAACAGGTGATTTAGATGCAGATGACTATCGTATAATTAAATCAGAAAGTGAAAAGACTATTAACCGACTGGAAGTAAAACTTACCGCGACTGCCACCGATACTTCTCATATTGCCCCTTTATGGGATAAAGCGATAAGCACGATGTCCCAATTAGATGTACTGTATGAAAAAGGCACTGTAATACAAAAAAGAAAAGTGGTGAGTTCAATGTTCCCTGAAAAATTGACGTTTGACGGATTTCAATATCGAACTCAACGTGTCAATGAAGCAATTAATCTTATCTCATTGATAGACAATAAATTAAAAGGCATAAAAAAAGGGACAAGTCATTCTATTTCTGACTTGTCCCAAGAGGTGATCCGGCTGGGGCTCGAACCCAGGACCCTCCCGATTAAAATCGGGATGCTCTACCCTCCCAATCGCTATCGGGAGAGCTACCGAAAAAGATTTTCAATATATTTTCTTGACTTCATTTTTTTGATAGCTAATTCTCTCTTTTTTGCTTGCTGCAAAGTTTCAAATGTCTCGGTGTATTTTACAATCCACGGAATTCCCGTTGAAGTAAATTTGGAATGACCAATATTATGTTCATACAATCTTCTCTCCATATTAATACAGGCACCGACATAATATTTGTTCAGTTTTTCGGAATATAAAATATAAGTATAAGGCATAAAAAAAGCCCCTGTTTCCAGAGGCTGTGTGATCCGGCTGGGGCTCGAACCCAGGACCCCAACATTAAAAGTGTTGTGCTCTACCAACTGAGCTACCGAATCAAAATATTTTTCGAGAATGTCTCATTAACCATCCCGATAGCTATCGGGAGAGCTGACGAATCAAAAATCCTTTCATTTTATCTCATCTTTCTCAATCAAATCTGCTTCCAGAAACCCATCTTTCGCTAGTCCCTTTTTCAAAAGGAGTGCAAAAATAAGAGAAAAAAAGGTTGAACCAAAACTTTTAAATGATAAAAGTAGGGTTACTGCTGCAACTGCCTGACATCAGCGAACTTCAGAAGAAAATAAAAAAATAAAACTGGTAGCAAATTATTAATCGTCGCACGTTTTTTGCAGTTTATATTGTATGTCAAAAATTCTAATTCTCGATGATGATATAGACCTTTTAAGCATAGTTAAATCTTTGCTTAGGAAAAAAGGTTTCGAGGTTTGGGCTTTTGCTGACTGGAATAAGGCGTGGGAGAATATAAAGAGAAATAAACCTCATCTGATTCTTTTGGATGTATTTTTAAAAGGAATGGATGGAATGGACGTTTGCAAAAAATTAAAATCTACTTCTTCAACACGACATATTCCGGTTATCATGTTTTCTTCATATCCTAATATTGCAGCAACTGCGATTGAAGAATTTGGTGCAGATGAATTTATTGCAAAACCATTTGAAGTAAATGATATGGTGCGTAAAATAAGAGACGTTTTATCTGTCAAACATGTAAATACCTAAAGCCTTTTCTCTTAAGAGATCTCTTTAAGCAGCAGGCCTTCAATGGTACTGCAGGGTAAAAAAAACGGCTTATTTGATATAATAATATTTAATATTTTTCCTGTTACTGAATAGCTTCCCTTTATTGTATTTGCAAGAACTGTTACTTCAAATTCACCGGAATTGTCATCACCATGGAAAGTTCCATTTTGATTTTCTATTGCTGCTTTAGCTTTTGCAATCTCTGCTGAAACTGAATCAGTAAATGGAATATTTATATTACAACCAGACATATATTTTTAAAATTTTGGGTGTGCATTGGTTTTAGCTGTGTAGAAAACAATACACAAAGAAAAGCACAAATAATTTGCTTTTCGTTCGATTGGTAAAATTTTGTTGTTATTGAAGTTTTAATAAATTTTTATCTTTTTTCTCTTGCCAACCGGCAAAAGTTGACTAGCTTTTTTACGGCAAAATTTTGATCGCAGAAGTTTTCTGCTTGTTAAATCACTGCTAATTTATATGATAAATCATCAAAACCAATTGCACACAGTATCTTTTCGTGTATTATCAATAATAAATAACCTGGCCCGGCCGGTAAATAGCGACTAAACATATCAGCCGCCAAATATAACGTTTGGAAAGAGTAGAAAGCTTTTGTTGCTATTTATGAGCGATAAACAAAGAAACTTTTTTATCTCTCATTACAATATTTGCAAGGCTTTCATGAAAAAAGCGCGAGATTTCACTTCTTCCGAAGGCACCAATAACGACCAGGATGTGTCCTGTCAATTCAGAAAGAAAATTCTCCATTTCTTTCTCCACCTTTCCTGTCAGCGATTTCGTTGAAATATTGGTGTAAGTATCATTCAGATTCTTTTGCACATAATTTTGAATTTCATTTTCATCTTTGGGATTTATTGATAAAAGAAAGGTTGGAAGATCTTTAAATTCAGGCAGGAGTTGTCCATATTTTTCAATTGCAAATTTACTGCTATCACTGTCATTAAACATTAGTACCACCTTTTCCGGGATATGATCATCGCCGGCAATAAATGCCGGGCAATGAAGATGAGGCAAAATTTTAGATAAGAAATTGGCTCCTCCATCTGCTATTAGAAGATCCGCATTTGTGCTTTCTTTTATCAGTTTTTCTACCGATATATTTCTTTCGAAACTCAGGTTGATTGCCGCAGATTCACATTCCTGCTTAAAAAGGTTCAATTTATCCTTAATTAATTCCTGGTTACTTTCAGAAATCATTTTGCCATCAGAAAAGTCTTCCGATAGAGGCAGATCGTTTGGATAAGGATACATATAATCGAGGTCAGCGTCCGGTAATGTCAAAAAAACAAGGTGAATTTCTACTGAATGATTGCGGGCAAACTGTATAGAAATCCGCATTGCCGGCCATGGTGTATCAATAGGAGCTAAGGCGGTCACTATTTTTTTCATCTTAAAAAATTGTTCTTAAAATTAAAGAAATAAATTTTAGCTGAAGATCTTTTCAAGGGTTGAAAAATCCGGCTATACTATAGTAAATAAACAAAAATGCATAATTCTTATTTTTCAAAAAAATTAACGGTAACCTTTTGCCTGCAACTGAAACAGCTCTGCATAACGGCCTTTTTTTTCCAATAACTCTTCATGGCTTCCTTCTTCCAAAATTTCTCCTTTATTAAGAACTAAAATTCTGTCAGCCATTCGTACAGTTGAAAAGCGATGGGAAATCAGGACGGCGGTTTTGTCTTTTGTAAGTTCCGCGAATCTTTCAAATACTTCATATTCCGCACGGGCATCTAATGCAGAAGTCGGTTCATCAAGTATCAGCAATTGCGCATCTTTCATATATGCCCTCGCGAGCGCAATTTTTTGCCATTCACCGCCGGAAAGTTCCACTCCCTGGTTGAATCGTTTCCCTAACGCCTGCTCATATTTATCCGGCAATTTTTGAACCAATGCATCTGCGAGGCTTTGCTTTGCTGAGTTGACAATTAATTCTTTATTTTCCTTTTGATTAATATTGCCGACGGCAATGTTGTGAGAAACAGTCATTTGATACCGAAGGTAATCCTGGAAAATGACGCCTATTTGCGTTCTCACTTCTTCGAGGTCATATTCTTTTAAATCGTGACCATCCAACAAAATTCTTCCTTCTGTAGGATCGTAAAGGCGGGCTAGAAGTTTTACAAGAGTGGTTTTGCCGGCGCCATTCTCACCAACCAAAGCCAGTTTTTCTCCTGCTTTCAGTGTAAAACTCAAATGACGGTTTGCCCACTGTTTTGAATTGACATATTTGAAACCGACATCTTCAAAAGTGAAACCATATTTAATTGGTTTTGGAAAAGGCCGGGCTTTTTCTGACACTTTGATTTTGGGTTGAATATCAAAAAAATCAAAGAAATCTTTTAGATAAATGGCACCTTGCGAAACGGCTGTAAATCGTGAAAGAACTCCTTCAAGCAAAGTTCGTAACTGGCGAAAAGAACCTGCTAAAAAGGTAAGGTCGCCAAGAGTTAAAACGCCGGCGATGGTTTTTGCAATAATAAAAACATAAGCACCATAATAACCGAGGGTACCAAGAACAGAAAATAAACTTCCCCAAACGGAACGCTTTACCGCAATTCGTTTATTTTGCTCATAAAATTTATTGGATAAAAAGCGGAACCGATCTGAAAGAAAATCAGAAAGATCAAATATCTTAACTTCCTTGGCCGTTTCATCGCTGGCGCCGATGTAGCGCAGATAATCCAATTCCCTTCTTTCAGGAGTTTGCCTGCGGCTAAGTGAATAATTTTTGTCATTGAAATAAGATTCGCCCAAAAAAGCGGGAATAACGGCAATCACTAAAAGCAAAATGAGCCACGGATTGAAAACGACTAAACCGGCCGCAAGAAAACCCATTGTTATTAGATCCTGCAATTGGCTCAGCACCTGCGAAAGCAAAACGGTTCTGCCAACTGTTTGTTGGCGCGCTCTTTCCAGCTTGTCATAAAAAGTAGAATCTTCAAACTGGTCAAGATCAAGAATCGCCGCGTGTTCCATTATTTGAATGGAAGTATAATTTGAAAATAAATCACCGAGTAAACTATCCACAAGAGTTGTTGCACGGCTCAATGCATCAGCAAGTATGGCTAATAAAAATTCAATCACAACTAACTTCCATAAATAAGCATGATTGGTTTGTGGAGTTTGAGAAAAATGAACGACCTGGTCTATAATCAATTTACCAACATACAAAATAGCCACGGGAATTGCTGACCTGGCGATTCGCAAAAGGGCGTTGGAAAGTGTAAGCTTGGGGCTTGTTTTCCAAACCAGTTTAAAAAAACGGGGAAGATTGCTTAACGCTGAAAAGCGTTCATTCATCGAAACTTCCGGTGGTGGTTTCATTTAATTTTCTGTTAAGTCTTAAAAAAAGCGCCTTCCAAATTTCTACAAAATCAGAACGAGGCTTCCTCCAATAATCAGTAATGCGCCGATTGCTGTTTTTAAAGTGAGAGGTTCGCCTAAAAAAATTACTGCCATTATAATTGCAAAGGCGACACTCATTTTATCTACCGGTGCTACCTGTGAAACTTCTCCTAACTGGAGCGCCTTAAAATAAAATATCCAGGAAAGGCCGGTAGCAATTCCGGATAAACAAAGGAAAATGATATTTTGTTTGGTTAACGTATTCATAGTGGAAGTACCGCCCCTGAAAAAAGCAATTCCCCAGGCCAGAATCAAAATCACAACTGTGCGTATCGCTGTTGCGAGATCCGTATCAACTCCTTTAATTCCAATTTTGGCAAAGATGGCTGTGAGAGCTGCAAAAAGCGCCGATAACAAAGCAAATATCCACCACATAATTTTACATGTTTAATCAAAAAAAAGTAATGACGTTTGTAAAGCTAACAAAGAAAATTCCTCTATCTTCAATTGCCCTTTTTTATGTGCTTCTTTAGTTACTGATTTATTGCTGGTGTTATTTTTGAATGAAACAAGTTACATTTAACAGGATTAAAAAATTATAAATGAACGAACAAGATGAAAGAATCCTTTGTATTGATATTGGTGGTTCGCATATAAAAGCTACCATTATAAATTACGAAGGAGATTTTTTGCAGAAATATGAAAGGGAAGAAACTCCTTCTCCTCCTTCTCCTGAAAAAGTGGTAAAATTAATCCTTGAAATTGCAAGCCGGTTTCCGAAATACGATAAAGTAACTGCGGGCTTCCCTGGTTATGTGAAAGAGGGTGTTGTAAAAACAGCGCCCAAATTGGGAAACGAGATGTGGAAAGATTTTGATCTGAAAAAAGAATTACAAACGCATTTGCGAAGGCCTGCTTTGGTAATTAACGATGCAGATTTACAGGGATTAAGCTTGGCGGAAGGAAAAGGCGTTGAAATGCTCATCACATTAGGGACGGGATTTGGCTCAGCGGTTATGAGAGACGGACTTTTAATTCCTCACCTCGAAATGTCACAGCACCCAATAACAAAAAAGAAAAATTACAATGATTATGTAGGTGAAGCGGCATTGGAAAAAGCAGGAAAGAAAAAGTGGAATAAAAGAATGAAGAAAGTAATTGAGATTTTAAAAGTGGTTTTTAATTACGATCATTTATACATTAGTGGAGGAAGTGCTAAACTCATTGATTTTAAACTTGATGATAATATCACTGTCGCGGATAACAGGGAAGGGATAAAAGGTGGAATGATTTTGTGGAAACAATTCGAACAAGAGTAACTCAAAAATTATAAATATGAAAATTGGTGTAGCTGCCGACCACGGCGGATTTGAATTGAAGAATACGATAAAATTATTTTTGCAGCAAAAAGGATATGATGTAAAAGATTTTGGTGCAATGGAATTAGACACCACTGACGATTATCCTGATTTTGTGATTCCACTTGCAAAAGCAGTTGTAAAAAAAGAGGTGGATCGTGGCATTGCAATTTGTGGAAGTGGAGTAGGAGCTTCAATTGCAGCCAATAAGATTGCGGGCGTGAGAGCGGGGCTTATTCATGACCATTTTTCAGCTCACCAGGGCGTTGAAGATGATGATATGAATTTAATTTGCCTGGGTGGAAGAGTTACCGGATTTGCGGCAGCAGAAGAACTAATAATGGCTTTTTTAAATGCAAAATATATCGGTGCAGAAAGGCATGAAAGACGGTTGCAAAAAGTAAAAGATTTGGAACAAAAAAATCCTTTATAAACTTCGGAATTTGTAAACTATGGCTAAAAAAATTAAAATTTTATTCTCTGATATCGGAGGCGTGTTGCTTACAAACGGATGGCCTCATCAATCAAGAATGGCAGCGGCTGAAAAATTTAATATGGATTATGATGAAATGAATATTCTTCATGATTTTATTTTTAATGTTTATGAAATTGGCAGAATTACACTCGATGATTATCTGAATACAGTTGTTTTTAATAAGGACCGGGATTTTACAAAAGAAGAATTTAAACAATTTATGTTTGCCCAGTCGCAACAACTTCCGGACATTCTTCCCTGGATCATTGATTGGAAAAGAAAGCATCAGAATATTAAGATAATCTCGATGAATAATGAACCGCGCGAATTAAATCAATACAGGATAAAAAAATTTCGGCTTCACGATTTTTTTGACGCGTTTGTATCTTCCTGTGAAGTGGGAATGCGCAAACCTGATCCGGGCATTTATCTTCTCGGACTTGGAATAGCACAGGCAAAACCTGAAGAATGTATTTATTTCGATGATCGTATCATGTTGGTTGAAGCGGCACGAAAAATCGGTATCCAGGCTTTTCACCATACCGATTTTGAAAGCACAAAGAAAATCATTGAATCAATAGAGTGGTAACTTACCTGCAACGCAAAATAAAAATTACCGTTGTTTGTTTGTTTACTGATTTTGCTATTTTGCGCTGGTAGGAGGTTTGCCGCCTTCAGGTACAAAAATTAATGCGTCAGAATCTAAGCAATATCTTTTCCCTGTAGGAGCCGGGCCATCATCGAAAACATGGCCGAGATGTGAACCGGTTTTAGAATCTACCACTTCTAATCTTTGCATTCCATCACTATTATCGGGCACAAGTTTTATCGCATCTTTATTTATGGGTGCATAAAAACTTGGCCATCCTGTTCCGGAATTAAATTTTGTTTCTGAACTGAAAACGGGTTGCAAAGAAGCTGCCGAATAATACGTTCCCTTTTTGTAAAAATGATTGTATTTGCCCGAAAAAGCGCGTTCGGTTCCTCTTTGCCGTAGAATAAAATATTCTTCAGGAGTTAGTTTTTGTCGCCATTGCGCATCTGTGTATTTCACCGGGAAATTTTTGTAGGAAGTAACGATCTCTGGATCGGGATATTTCTGTTTTTCGGGAGTTTGTGACTGAGTACAATTGGTCAGGAAAGAGCAAACTGTAATACCAATGAAATAAAGTATTTTTTTCATAACCGTTTTTGCTTTTAAGTACGTAATAAAGTTACTGAAGGTTTTATAAACTAAATATCTCCTTCAGTCTTTTTAAGAAAAGCAAAACGTCAACGGCCGTTTCCTATTTTCATTACCTTATATACATGAGGACCGGTTTCTCCTTCAATTTTCAAAATGTATATTCCTGATGCGAGATAGCTTACATTTAATACGGTGTTTTGAGATTGAATGATTTGAGTAAGGCATAATTTTCCGCTCGCGTCATATAGGTTTAAAAGATGGCCAACTACTTCGGTATCCTTGTTTGAAGAAATATTAATTATGGAATTAAAAGGATTTGGATAAAGTGTGATTTTTAATTTACCTGTATCTTTTGGTAACGGACCTCCTTCGGCATTAGTACTATCGCAGGCGATAGAATTGAGGAATGAATTTCTATATCCGCCTTCAGCAAACTGGCTTCTCATTTCATTTTTTTGTCCTTGTGTAAACATGTTCATACAGGCATCATTGGTAAAATCCATATAATCCATGAACATATCACCATAAGGATTAATTGAGCATGACGACAAATGTGGAAAAGAAGGGCATCCGGAATTACTTCCTTCCTGTGGAGGAGTATCGGCAATGCCATCATCTCCGCAAGCAGTGTCGGCCCATAAATGTTTTAAACCCAGCCAATGGCCAATTTCATGTGTCGTTGTGCGTCCTTTATTGAAAGGAGCAGTTACCTTTCCTATTGTTCCAAATGCGTCATATTGAATTACTAATCCATCTTTTTCAGGAGGACTTCCTGGCAAAACGGCGTAGCCTAAAGTGCGGCCAAAAAGATTGCAAACCCAGATATTAAGGTACTTTGAAGCATCCCACGCATCATCACCACCTTGTGCCGAAAACTTCATTGCATCATCTGCAAGAAACTGGGTTTGGGTTGTGTATTTATGAATTATGCCGGTAGTATATTTTCCATTCGGATCTACTTTAGCGAGACAAAACTGAATTCTTGTGTCAGCAGCAATAGCCTTAAAAGGAGCAGGAGTGTTAACAGTGTCGGCGTTCCTTCTTCTGAAATCATTATTTAATGAAACTATTTGAGAAATAACCTGTGCGTCACTGATGTTCTGTGAGCTGTTATTATAAAGCACATGCACGACCACCGGTATCGAAATTACTTCATTAGTGAGCGTGTCACGGTTGGCAGATTTTACAGCCATATTCCTTTTTGCGATGGAATTATTTACAGAATGTTTTTGCAAATATTGTGGAGTAAAACACCTTTGTGCATTACCATAAAGGAAAAGAGTAAAAGAAAAAATCGTAAAAATAATTTTCATGTATTCCCGCTGTAAAACTCAAAAGTATGAGTGTATTAACAATATGGGATTACATAGGCTTTGGGGTGGATAATTTACAAGGGATATTTGAGAAAAACCTTAGACTTTGACGATAAATAACAAGAAGGAGGACAGTGTTATTAAAGGTCAGCAGAGGTTCAGGACACAAATAAAGACAATATTTTTTGAAGTTTAAAATTTTTAAGGCTTTATTTTTTCGGAAATGGTGTTTAAAATTTTCAGTTCATTATTTTTACATTTTTTAAATACAATCATGATTTATAAAATCTTACCCGTCTCTTGTCTTCTCCTTTTGATTTCCTGCAACAATTCTTCTTCTCCGGATTATGACAATTCCTTACCCGTTGCGAAAGTAAATAATATCCCGCCTCCTGAGCCGCTAATGTTTAAAGTAGATACTGTTTACCCGCATGATTCTAATGCGTTTACACAGGGTTTGGAATATCATAAGGGAAAATTGTATGAAGGAACCGGGGAGTATAACCGCTCAAATCTTCGGATAGATGATATAAAAACAGGGAAGATTGAAAAAAATTTTTTAATTCCCGACAAATCCATTTTTGGAGAGGGCATTACAATTTTTAAAAATAAAATATATCAGCTAACCTGGAAAAGCCATAAGGTTTTTGTGTATAATCCAGGCGATTTTAATCATCCTATAGATACTTTAAGCTGGAGCAGGGAAGGTTGGGGGGCAACCAATGATGGAAGGAATATTATTATCAGTGACGGTTCATCTCATTTATTTTTTGTACAACCTGATGAGAAAAGGAAGGAGTTGAAAATTAATAAAATACTTACCGTTGCTGATAATTTGGGAGAAGTTGATAGTTTGAACGAACTGGAATTGATAAATGGATATGTTTTTGCAAACAGGTGGATGACAGATGATATTGTAAAAATTGATACAGCTACAGGATATGTTACAGGAAAGATGAACCTGGCCGGGTTTACTCCACCAATATGAGCCGGGAGCCCAGGTAAATGAAAATGCCGTACTTAACGGCATCGCTTACGACAGCACTTCAAAAAAGTTGTACATAACCGGTAAAGACTGGCCAAACCTTTTTGAAATGCGTTTGCAGTAAATCAAGTTTTTTGGCAGATTATTTTCCTGTCGAATCAGCAGCGGGATAAACTACAACAGGAGTTGAACCCCCACTACTATTACCTTTATTCGGATTGGTTGTAATCGCCCCGGCGCCATAATCATTTGTTTTATAAGTTCTATGCCCCGGAGAACTTCCTCCGAGCCGGGTATCCCTGTAAATATTACTTGTAAGTTTGCTAGAATCAAAATGAACATCGGGATATTTCGCGCTGCCACTTCCTTTGTGAGGATCGGTAGTAATCGCCCCTGCTCCATAATCATTTGTCTTATAGGTTCTGTGACCTGGAGAACTTCCTCCAAGCCTTGTATCACGATAAATTTGAGGTTTAGCAGGAGTCTTGTAATATTTTTTTGACTTTATAGGATAAGTATGTTCTTCTGTCAATTTTTGATTTTGTGAAGTATCCTGGGAAAAGGCTGAAGATGTTGCTAAAACTGTAAAAACTATAATAAAAAAAGAGGTAATTATTTTGCTTTTCATAATAAATAAATTTATAATAGAAAGCCCATAAAATGTGCCATAATTGGCTTGATCCAATGCTTAACAGTTTTTTTAGGTATAAGAAATTAGGTATAATAAATTTGCGTTGTCTTAAATAAAAAAATCGAATTTGTTTTGATAATAGAATAATATTATTAGTTTTGTATTTCCTCATCCTCAGAAAACTAAGTTTTTCCTTCCTTTTTAAACCGTTTACCAAAATCCTTTTATTGCAATTGCAATTTGCGTAAAGACCTGATTCATTCTCCAGTTTTCCTTATTATTTATCTCTAAAACTTAGATATGAAAAAGAATTTTACGCCCTCAAAAGTCTTATTTGGTTCACTGTTTTTATTCTCATTGCTCATGCTTACTGCATCATCTGTTACTGCTCAGATTACCTGTAACAATGCTACTACTGTATGGTCAGAAGATTTTGGTACAGGTACTGCGATTACCACCAATCCTGATGTTCTTCCCTCATTAACTTATATCCCATCGGGAAGTTTGACAAGCGAAAGTAGCTACAGGGTAGCCGACAATACCCAGCAAAAGCCTGAATGGCAAGTCTCCTCTGATCATACGGGAAATACCGATGGAAGAATGCTTGTGGTAAATGGTGAAGCAGAAACTTTTTACCAACATACGATTACTGATACCCATGGATTTACTTCAGGTGATTATACTGTAAGTTTATTCATTATGAACGTAGATACTGCCGGAATTTGCGGACCCAATGCATTATTGCCCGTAATTACTTTTTCTGTAGAATATCTTTCTGATAATAATACATGGGTTCCACTTTCAGGCTCGCCCTATACAGCCTCATCAACACAGCAAACATCTTCACCAACCTGGGTAAATATTGGCTCTCATTTTACATTGGAGCCCACTGGGGCTTTCTTCCCAACTCAGATTAGAATTACCTTGGCAGATGGTACTATTGGAGGCTGTGGCAATGATTTTGCAATAGATGATATTAATTTCTCTCTTTGCCCTGAAGCAGGTCCCGCACCTGTTACCTTAACCAGTTTCAGTGCCCGTCACAAAGGTAATGGAGTAAGTATTGACTGGTCTACATCACAGGAACTTAATAATAATTATTTCCAGGTTGAAAGAAGAGGTGACGGAAATACAGATTGGGCAGTTATTGCAACTGTAACAGGAGCAGGAAACAGCCAGGTGGTACGCAATTATAATTCTTATGATGCAACTCCACTTTCAGGTGTTAACTATTATCGATTAAGGCAAGTTGATAATGACGGAAAATTCACATATTCTAATACGGTTGCTGTAAAAATGGATTTACAGAAAATGGCGGTTTCAGTTCTTGCCAATCCTTTCTATAATTCACTTTCAGTAAATTTTGTAAGCTCAACTTCCCAAATGGTTACTGCAAGATTGGTTGATATTACCGGAAAACAAATAGCTGTTGAAAGATGGTCGTTGGAAAATGGTACTAATAAAAAACAATTCAGTAACGTAAGTGGATTGCAGCATGGAATGTATATCCTTTCAATTGCAAACAATAACGGTGCAATTCTATTTAATGGCAAAGTCGTTAAGCAATAATATTACACACGCATAAACCGGAAAGGGGAATCATTTTTTTGATTTCCCTTTTTTTATCTCACTCATTCATTCTATTAATAAATTAAATTGCCGGAACTTTATTTTATCGATTTATGAAAACGGCTTCTTTAAATGATATTAAAAAGGAGTTATCAACTCATAACTCCAGGGATCTTCTTGAATATTGCCTTCGCTTAGCTAAGTTTAAAAAGGAAAATAAGGAACTGCTCCAGTATTTACTTTTTGAGGCAGAAGAAATTTCTACTTATATAAAGGAAGCAAAAAGTCAAATTGAAGAGCAATTTTTGCAAATGAATAAATCAAATATTTATTTTATAAAAAAGAGTGTGCGGAAAATTTTACGCAACATCAATAAACAAATCAGGATTTCAATGTCAAGGCACGTGGAAGCGGAACTCTTAATCCAATTTTGTAACTGCATTATTAAATATTCAATCCCAATTAAAGAAAGCAGGCAACTTAATAATATATATGAAAATCAATTGAAGAAAATTGATAAGACCTTAGCTTCACTGCATCCGGATCTTCAGTATGATTTGAAAAGGGAATTGGTTATATAACTTACTTTTTACTTTCGGATTTCCGTTTTATTACTATATTTATGGCTCACCAAAAAAAAGGAGGTATTCATGCTATCTAAAGACAGATCATGGATGCCTTGTTCTAAATTTTAATTAGAAAAGGTATCCTGGAAAATAATCTGAAACGCGAAAAAGCGTTACTAACCATCGGTATTGCCGGTGGTTTTTTATTATTATAAAAATTATAACTAAAAACAGGAATGATTGTTGTATAACAGTTATTAACAAATTAGTAATTCTTTCATTTAAAAAAAATCATTTATTATGAGTACAAAAAAAATTATTCCAGTCTTATTGATGGCCTTCTGTATTTCTTTCGTTACGCCAACATTTGCTGCAAGAGTAACTCCTGCAAAAACAGAAGTGCCTAAAGAAGTGCGGGCTCAACAAATTGAACACCGGCTTATTGAAATTCGGGATATGGATAAAAGCAATTTATCCAAAGCTGAGAAGAAAGATTTAAGAAAAGAAGTGAAAGGCCTTAAGAAAGAAGCGCGTCATGCAGGTATTTATCTTTCTATAGGTGCCATTATTATTATCATTTTGCTTCTGATTCTTTTATTATAATAGTTTGAATGAATCAGTAAAAAAAAATGCTCGTTTTCCAGACGGGCATTTTTTTTGGAATTTTAAAGTCTCTTATGTTTTTTTAGCGCTTACTACCATTACCACTCCGACAATAGCAAGAATACCTCCAACATAAGTAGGCCAGCCATACCAATGGTGTTCTGTCTTACTTACCTGAATAGGGCCGGCATCGATGATGTTTTTCTTTTCGGGAATTGAAACGCCTTTTATTATTATCATTACAATTCCAATAGCGATTAAAACCCAACCAACTGCTTTCATAATTTATTATTTTTAAGGTGAATACAAAATATAAATTATTGAACTACAATTAAGGTGCCGATTCCGGTAAGTTGCTTTCGCGTCCTAATTCTTTCATTGCATCTTCCACAGTTTCTACAGGTAAGGAGCAACTTTTATTTTTGCATACATAAATCATCGTCTTTCCCTCTACATTTTTATTTTGAAGTAAGGGAAGATTGCTTTTGCTCTCGCATCCTGAATAAATCACATCGGGTAAAAAAGTTTTTTGCAATTCGGATAATTTTTTTTGTGAGCTTTTTCCAACAATAGCTATTTCAATTGCGGTAAAAATTTGTCGGTTAGCAGCAAGAGCCCAATTACTATAATAACCTACATTTTTCTTTACCTCTTCAAATACATTTTTTATAAGTTGTAAAGCCTGGTTTTCATATTTTCCTTCATCAAAATACAAACTCAAAACAAATAAATTTTTCGCCATTTCACTATTAGAAGAAGGTATTACATTATCGGTAACTTCCATTTTTCTTGCTATCAGTTCACTGTATTCATAATCTGTATATAAAAACATACCAGTGTTTTCATCAAAAAAATGTTTTTCGACATATTCCGTAAAAGCTTTTGCTTTATGCAAATAGCTTTCTTCAAAACTTACCTCGTAAAATCCAATCAAAGCGCTAATGAGGAAAGCGTAATCATCTAAAAAAGCATGAATAGTTGCTTTTCCGTTCTTATAATTTCTAAATACGTTATTTTTTTTACCACAAAGGTTTTTTAATAAGAAATCAAGATTTTGTTTTGCTGTATCCACAAAGGATTTTTCTCCAAATGCACGGTAAGCATCAATGTAACCCTTTGCCATTAAGACATTCCATGAAGTTAAAATCTTATCGTCAGTTCCTGGCCGTACCCTTTTTTCTCTTTCAGCAAATAATTTTTTATTGAGCAAAATAATTTTTTCATTTATTTCTTTGTCTACTGTCAGCTCATTTTTTCCATAATTCATGTCCGGAATGTTTTTGCCTTCTTCCCAATTTCCTTCTTCCCTAATGCCATAATAATCTATAAAAAGTTGCGCATCTTCTTTTAATATTTCTTTTATCTCTTTCTCACTCCAAACATAAAATTTCCCTTCTACACCTTCACTGTCTGCATCTAAAGAAGAATAAAATCCACCTTCGGGTGAGGTCAGTTCTCTTTTTACAAAATCCAAAGTTTCATAAACAACATTTTTGTATAAAGGATTTTTAGTTGCCTGGAAAGCGTGTGAATAAAGGCTTACCAGTTGACCGTTATCATAAAGCATCTTTTCAAAATGAGGCGCATGCCATCTAGAATCGGTTGCATATCGTGAAAAGCCACCACCAATTTGGTCGTAAATTCCCCCCTTGGCAATATTATCTAAAGTAACTTCAACAGCTTTTAATGCTTTTTTATTTCCGGAAAAATAATAGTATTGTAATAAAAATTCCCAGGTGGAAGGCATCGGGAATTTCATGGAAGCTTTAGTGCCTCCGCGTTCCCAATCAATCCTGTTTTCAAAATTTGAAAACATTTCATCCAAGTCATTCTTGTTAAATGAAAGTTCATTATTGTTGATGGGAATATGCTCTATTTCCCTGATGCCTTTCGAAACATTTTCTGACTGTTCTTCTAATTTTGTTCTTTCATTTTTATAAATACCTGCAAAATATTCAAGCAATCTCACCCAGTTTTCCTTTGGAAAATAAGTGCCGGCAAAAAAAGGTTTTCCATCAGGCAGAGCCAATGCATTTAGCGGCCAGCCACCATTTCCGTTAATTAAATAGGCAGCGTTCATGTAAACCTGATCTATATCAGGACGTTCTTCCCGATCTACTTTTACACAAATGAAATTTGCGTTCATTACGCGTGCTACGTTTTCATCTTCAAAACTTTGATGTTCCATTACATGGCACCAGTGACAAGCGGCGTAACCAATACTGATTAGCAACATTTTATTTTCATCTTGTGCTTTCTGCAAAGTTTTTGGGTTCCACGCATACCAGTCGACGGGATTGTGTGCATGTTGCAAGAGGTAAGGCGAACTTTCCTTTATGAGCGCATTTGCCATTGATTTATTATTTTATCGGTTACCTGATACCTCAAATATCTTACGGGAAATAGGATGTAAAAAAATCAAAAACTTAAACTGAAGATACATCCATAAGATAGATAATAATCAAGTTCTGTCTCATAAAAGAGTAAGATTATTGAAGCACAAAAATCAGTGAACCTACAAATTTGAAAGATTTTTATTTTATCTGTCAAAAGATTTGGTAATCAAAAAATTATTTTTTCACATCCTGTTTACAACATTCCCTTCGGTTTACTTTTCCCTTTAAGTATATTTGGAAGATTTGAGCAGAAAGCAGCAAAACGCTGCTGTTCATAAATTTCTACTGATTGTAAAAGTAAAGTCTTTAAAATTTCTTTTCTTGCAAAAAATTTTATAAAAATTAAATGGCTGATAAAAATTTATTTGATTATAACGAAGAGTCGATTAAAAGTTTAGACTGGAAAGAGCATATACGTCTTCGCCCGGGAATGTACATCGGAAAGTTAGGCGATGGCAGCAGTCCGGATGATGGAATTTATGTTCTCATGAAAGAAGTGATCGACAATTGTATTGATGAACACACAATGGGTTTTGGGAAACATGTGGATGTGACAATTGACAATAAAACAGTGAGTGTGCGTGATTACGGCCGTGGAATTCCACTCGGAAAAGTAGTGGATGTAGTGAGTAAAATAAATACGGGCGCCAAATATGACAGCAAAGCTTTCCAAAAAAGTGTAGGCCTTAATGGTGTAGGAACCAAGGCTGTAAACGCTTTGAGCGAATATTTCAAAGTAACTTCAATACGGGAAGGGAAACAAAAAACGGCTGAATTTGAAAGAGGTAAATTAATAAATGACAATAAGGAAGTAAAAACTACAGAAGAAAATGGCACTGAAGTAACCTTTATTCCTGATGAAAAAATCTTTAAAAATTATCATTACATCCGTGAATTTATTGACAATCAATTTTGGAATTATTGTTTCTTAAATGCCGGGTTGGTTATCAATTACAATGGGAAAAGATATGTAAGCAAAAATGGTTTGCTTGATCTGCTTGAGCGCAAAACCAATGCGGATGAGCTCCGTTACCCCATTATTCACTTGAAGGGAGAAGATATTGAAGTGGCCATCACTCATAACAATCAGTATGGCGAAGAATATTACAGTTTTGTAAATGGCCAGTTTACCACCCAGGGAGGAACGCATCTTGCCGGTTTTAGAGAAGGTTATGTAAAAACGATACGAGATTTTTATAAAAAAGATTACGACGCTGCTGATATCCGCGGAAGCATTTGCGCAGCAATCAGTATTCGTGTGCAGGAGCCGGTTTTTGAAAGCCAGACAAAAACAAAACTTGGCTCAACGTTGATGTATGAAAAAGGGCCGGCTGTAAAAACTTTCATAACAGATTTTTTGGGTAAAGAATTGAATAATTTTCTTCATAAAAACCCTGCAGTTGCCGATGAGTTGAAGAAGAGAATTGAACAAAATGAAAGAGAGCGGAAAGATATGGCGGGAATAAAAAAGCTGGCCAATGAACGCGCGAAAAAAGCGAATCTTCATAATAAAAAACTACGCGACTGCCGCTATCATTTTAATGATGAAGCAGAAGGGAAAAATAAAGACGAGATCAATGCAAAGCGAATGGAAACAACGCTTTTCATTACAGAAGGTGACAGTGCAAGCGGTTCGATTACCAAATCACGAAACGTAGAAACACAGGCGGTTTTCAGCCTTCGTGGAAAGCCGTTGAATAGTTTTGGATTAACGAAAAAGATCGTTTAC
Source organism: uncultured Chitinophagaceae bacterium (assembly GCA_963811285.1). Classification (GTDB taxonomy): domain Bacteria; phylum Bacteroidota; class Bacteroidia; order Chitinophagales; family Chitinophagaceae; genus Ginsengibacter. Next base: position 45,742 of record CAWEQV010000008.1, read on the forward strand.
GAAAATGAAGAATTTAATTTATTGCAACATGCTTTAAATATCGAAGCTGGTTATGAAGACCTCCGGTATAACAACATTGTAATCGCTACTGATGCTGATGTTGACGGAATGCATATTCGGCTTTTACTGATGACTTTTTTCCTCCAGTTTTTTCCTGATCTTGTGAAAAACGGCCATGTTTATATTTTGGAAACGCCTTTGTTTCGTGTAAGAACTATGCCTGGAAAAAACAAAGAAAAGCAGGAAACCATTTATTGTTATAATGAAGAGGAAAAGGAGAGAGCGATTTTAAAAATAGGCGGCAAGCCGGAAATAACAAGATTTAAAGGATTGGGAGAAATTTCACCAGACGAATTTGGAAAATTTATTGGTGATGATATCCGTCTTCAGCCTGTAATGCTTTTGCCTGAAATTCACATCCAGCAATTGCTTGAATATTACATGGGAAAAAATTCTCCGTCACGACAGGATTTTATCATTGATAACCTGAAAGTGGAAGTGGATTTGGCAGAAGTTTAGTTAGATTAGAAATTGGATAAATTAAAATTTGGTAATTAAATGCAGCACGTTGTTTTTCAGCAAGAGGATGTAAAAACGCTTAAAAAAAGCTTTGAATTAGATGATACTTTAAACGGAGAAGTTTATGAAATAAAAGATGATTTTGCTGTAGGTCCGTTAAAAGATATTTATACACAAGAGGGAATTGAAGAAAGAAAAGAATGGTGGCGTAAGGTTTTAGCCGGTGGAGATTATGATGGTGACGTGGATACAGGGGCAGTAAATGATCCAAAAACGGTCGCAGAAATTAAAGAGCAATTAAGATCCAATCAGGAGGAAACATTATGGATTTGGGTTGCGCCGAATAAACATGACGTTAGTGGCTATTACTGGCTGATGGTGCAGTTGCAGGAATTTGCAGGAAGAATTTATGTATTGTCTTTAAACAACCTTCCTTTCATAAATGATAAAGGACATATTTTTTATCCGGAAAATTTATTTGAAATTCCTCCACGGGAATTTATAAAAGCCAAGAAGCTGGCGCGCGAGATCACTTTATCTGAATTTGAAGTTGATCCTGATGAGTGGACGAAAATTTGTAATGAAAATAAAATGGTTCGTATTCTTGAAGGCGCAAAAAAGTTGTCGCAACATGATGCTGACTTTTTTGACAAATATCTACTGGGCTTTGTAACAGCAGACTGGCAAAAGGCTCATAAAGTAATTCTGCATGTTTTACATAAAGCAGAACAAACTACCGGTGATGCATACCTGCTTTGGAGACTCAAAGAATTGATTGCACAGGATAAAATTGATGCGCAGGGTGAAATAAAAAATATGAAAGATTTTGAGGTGAAGCAAAAAGTGGGTAAAACTGAATCTTAATGAAAATAAAAGCAATCCATCATGTGGCAATCCTAACAGACGACTTTGAAAAGAGTAAAAAATTTTATACTGAAATTTTGGGCTTTACAGTTTTGAAAGAAACTTACAGGGAAGAAAGAAAATCATATAAGCTGGACCTTGCAATCAATGGACATTATCAAATAGAATTATTTTCTTTTCCTGAGTTTAAAGAGCGACAGTCATTTCCCGAAGCAAAAGGCTTGCGCCACCTTGCGTTTGCGGTTGATGATATTGAAGCAGCAGTAAACGAACTAATATCGAAGAAAGTTAATGTACAGGGAATAAGAGCGGATGAATTGACAAATAAAAGATTTTGTTTTTTCTATGATCCTAATGGACAACCATTGGAATTGTATGAAATATAAAGAACTGAAGTGAAACGAAAATAAAGATGGCAAAAGCAAATAAACAGGAATATAAACACAGTGACTCCGGGCTTTCCGGGCAATATAAAACATGGTTTCTGGATTATGCGAGTTATGTAATATTGGAACGTGCCGTTCCGGCTATTGAAGATGGTTTGAAACCCGTGCAACGGCGTATTCTTCATGCGATGAAAGAAATGGATGATGGACGCTTCAATAAAGTAGCCAACATCATTGGTCAAAGCATGCAATATCATCCTCATGGCGATGCAAGTATCGGTGATGCTATTGTCAATCTTGGTCAAAAAGATTTGTTGATAGAAACTCAGGGAAACTGGGGTGATGTACGCACAGGAGATGAAGCTGCTGCACCAAGATATATTGAAGCACGACCAAGTAAGTTCGCATTGGAAGTGGCTTATAATAATAAAACTACTAATTGGCAATTGAGTTATGACGGAAGAAAAAATGAGCCGATCACTTTGCCAATGAAATTTCCTTTGTTGCTGGCGCAAGGTGCTGAAGGTATTGCTGTTGGGTTGGCAACGAAAATTCTTCCTCATAATTTTTGCGAACTTATTGAAGCAACCATCAGGTATTATAAAGGGAAAAAGTTTGAGTTATTTCCGGATTTTTCCACCGGAGGAATGATAGACGTTTCTAATTACAACGACGGTGCGAGAGGTGGAAAAGTGAGGGTGCGGGCGAGGATAGAGGAGTTGGATAAAAAAACGATTGTTATTAAGGATGTGCCTTATGGAACTACAACTACACAACTGATAGATAGTATTATAAAGGCTAATGATAACGGAAAAATCAAAATTAAAAAAGTTACCGACAATACAGCCGCGGAAGTGGAAATTGTAGTTGATTTGGCGCCGGGTATTTCTCCCGATATCACTATTGATGCTTTATATGCATTCACTGATTGCCAGATTTCTATTTCTCCAAATGCATGCGTAATTGAAGGGCAAAAGCCTCGCTTTTTGGGCGCAACGGAATTATTGAAGTTTTCGGCTGATCATACCCGTAGCCTTCTGAAACAGGAACTGGAAATTAAACTTCGTGAACTGCAGGATAAGTGGCACTATACCTCTCTCGAAAAAATATTTTTTGAGGAAAAGATTTATAAAGAGCTAGAAAAAAAGCATGAAACCTGGGAGAAGGTTATTGCAGCGATTGATAAAGCATTTGTTCCGTTTAAAAAATTATTGCAACGGGAAATTACTAGAGAAGATATTCTTAAACTAACGGAGAAGCCTGTACGCAGAATTTATAAGCTGGATATTGAAGATTTGATCAATCAAATTAAATCTTTGGAAAATCAGATTGATGAGGTGAGGCATCACCTTGAATTTCTTACCGAGTATGCAATTTCATATTACGAAGACTTGTTGAAAAAATTCGGGCAGGGCCGCGAGCGTAAAACAGAGATCAGGTTATTTGATACCATCGAGGCAAAAACTGTTGCCATTGCTAACACAAAAATTTATGTAAATCGCTCTGAAGGCTTTATTGGTACCAGCTTGAAGAAAGATGAATTGATCGGCGAATGTAGTGATCTTGATGATATCATTGTTTTTACAAAGACAGGTAAAATGAAAGTGGTAAAAGTTGCCGATAAAGTTTTTATCGGGAAAGATATTATTCATGCGGCAGTATTTACAAAAAATGATGACCGCACAACTTATAATATGATTTACACGGATGGTAAAAAAGGAATAAGTTATGCAAAGCGTTTTAATGTTACTTCGGTTACCCGTGATAAAGATTATGATCTTACGAAGGGAGATGAAAAAAGTAAAGTTCAATATTTTAGTGTGAATCCAAATGGAGAGGCGGAAGTCGTTCATATCTTGCTGACGCCAGGTTGTAAAGCCAGGAATAAAGATTTGGATTTCTATTTTGAAACCCTTGAAATACGAAGTCGAGGCAGCATTGGAAACCAGGTTACCAAATACCCAATCAAGTCAATAAAAATGTCTGAAAAGGGAAAGTCAACTCTTGATAAACGACAACTTTGGTTTGATGAAACTTTCGGTAGATTGAATACGGATGAGAAAGGGCAATTATTGGGAAATTTTGAGGGCGACGATAAGATATTAGTGATCTATAAAGACGGAAATTATGAAATTTCCGGACAGGAAACCACACAACGGTTCGACGTAGACGCAATTGAACTGATAGAGAAATTTGATCCTGAAAAAATTATTACAGCCGTTTATCTTGATAATGAAAAGTTGCAGTACAATGTGAAGCGTTTTAAAATTGAAACCAACACTTTAAACAATAAGTTTCTGTTCATAAAAGAAGGCAATGGCAACCGTCTGATAAAAGTGAGTACTGCAGAAGAACCCGTTCTTCAAATGCAGACAGGAAGAGGCTCGCAGGTAAGAAAGGCAAAAATTAAGTTGCATAAAGTGGTTGATGTAATGGGTTGGCGCGCAATCGGAAATAAACTTACTGATTACTCAAAATCAGATCAAATGGAATGGGTGCATCCTGAGAAGCCTTCAGCACAGGCGGAACTATTTGAATAGTTTTCAAAATAAAAAGTGTGACTAATTGTTTGTTTACTATTCAAAAAAAACGCAACGGAAACTTTCCGCTGCGTTCAATTTAACTCGTCTATTCAGATTTAAAAAACCATTACGCGTTTGTAGGTTCTTTTTTGTTTTTTGTTGTATTGTAGTTTGTGTTAGAAGTTATATTTTTATTACCGTTGTTCATGGCTGATTTGTCTATTGTGTTATCTGTATCTTCCTGAACACGTAAATTATTTTGTACATTTTTTACGCCGGTTACGTCTTCAGCGAGGTCTTCTGCTCTGTGTTTTGAATAACGGGAATCTACATGGCCATTCAATGTTACGTCTCCGTTCTTAACGCTCACTTCAATATCCGAAGCATCCAAAAATGAATCATCGGTTAATTTATCTGAAACATCTTCCCTGATTCTTTCTTCTGAGCGTGTATAATTTTTAGGACCTTTTCCACGATGTTCACCGTTTCTCATTTCGTCACGGCGGCGGCGTCGTTCTGCATCATCATCCCCAAACCATGAGGCCACTTCATCTTTTGTTTTATCCCACCAGCCACGATCATCATTCCTGTTATTGCCGCGCCAGTCTTCATTTCTATACCTGTCGTTGTAATCTTTATTGTAATAATTATTACGGTTGTTATTATAACTGTAGGGTTCAGCATAACTGTAAGGACGGCCCATGTAATTATCATTCATATCATTATACCGGTTGTAGCGATCATTTTCACTGTACCTGTTATAGCGATCATTTCTATAGAAATCGTTGCGATTATTATAATCGTTTGTGTAATTGCGATTGTAGTCGTTGTAACGTTGATTCCTGTAATCAGGGTATCCACCGGAGTTATAATTGCGATCGTACCTGTTTGCGTAGCTATCGCGGTTTATATCATTATAATCGTTGTAATTTCTGTCGTTATTGTTGTTCCAATAATCTCTTTCCCTGTCGCTTGAATAAACGTTTCTGTTTCCATTGTTATAGCCCCGGTATTCATCACCGGTTTGATAGTTTCTATCCCAATTCATATCATAATTTCTTTCGTTAGATGAAGAACGATTATCATCACGATAACGGTCGCTTCGATTGTAGTCTGCCATAATTATTTTGTTTTTAAAGTTTAAATAATTATAAACAAGAAAAAATTATTCCTGATTAATGGATGACCAGCTATTGTGAATAAATAGATTGCAACTTCTTGATTGTCAAAAATATACGCATCTTTTCTATCTTTTTTTATAAATTTTTTTATTGAACTTTTTTTATTTGTTGACAAGTTTCTACAAATAAATATTTGATTCAGAAGTGTGGAGATTAATAATTTGCATGCCAGATTTTTATCATTCTCCTCACCTGCAAAATTGTTTTTTAAAGAATTTACCGGTTTTATCTCCAATTATGATTTCAAAATGCTTTGGTCTTACCCTAATATAAAGCATTATAAGACTTTACGATTTTTATTTAGAAGGATTTAATCTTCAAAATATTGACCGGAGGTTAAACTTTTGCCATCGGATACCTTTTTGAAAGGTATACATCATTTGGATAATAAAACCCTCGTTTAGAATTTATTTGCGTTTATAAATTTTTAACCAAAATTGGAATTCCTAAACAACTTTGCTTTTTCTGATTATTCTTAAGAAAAAAACAGGCTTTATTTTAAGGATGAGTTGCAGAAACCGGAGGTTGTGCTGCAGGAACCAAATTATGAATCGGCTTTATTGATTTCAAATACGCAAAAACAGCTTTTAGTTCTCCATCAGACATCTGGCCTATTTCCTGCCAGGGCATCGGTGGAAGCAATTGCCGGCCATTCTCTGAACCCATAAATTTACCTTCACGAACTGCCCGCTCAAATTGCTGATAGCTCCAGTTGCCGATTCCGGTTCCGTCAGGTGTAAGATTGGCAGCATAACTAATTCCCCAAGGACCAACCCACGCGGTCAAATCGTTGGTTACCGCGAGCCCTTTGGATTCCATCTCCTTTCGGTTTACATCGGGTGCTGGCCTGTTTGAAGGATGGCCTGATAATAAAAGAGACTCATCAGGGATGGGGCCTTGCGGCGTCATCTTTTTAGGGGTGTGGCAATCATTACACCCGCCGATGGTAACCAAATGGCCGCCCCATGCTACCTGACTCGTAAAGCCTCCATATTGTCCGTTTCCGGAAGAATCGTACGCCTGTGAAGTGGTGTTTGCCGCTGCGGTTGTATCGGTAGCGGCTGCATTTTGGTTACTACTCTGCTGATTGCAGGCTGCAAATAAAAACATTGATGTCATTGTGATCACCGGCAAAAGAAATTTGTTTTTCATCCTGGTAATGTTTGAATGATTAATAAAAAAGAGAACTATTTATACAGCTTTTGGTTCTGATTTTTCCCCTTCCAGTTCGGCCAGCCTGGCTTCCATAATTTCTGCCGTAGGGCCATAAATAGAAGGATTTGAAACACCCATTGGTCTGTAATAAACAGATAGTTGCCCGCGGTGATGAATCATATCAAAAAACAATCGCCAGCACATATCCCGCATACTTAGTTCAAGCGCTGTATGGCCATTAACCTGCAGCGGCACCATTTGGTTATTCCAATCCTCGTCACTTGTTGCGGCAACCAACTCCATAAGCCTTGCAGAATGTTTTTCAAATTCCATTACGGCCTCATCAATTGATGAATATGTCGTCATCAGGCGGTGATGAATAACACCTGTTTCAACTCCCTCCGCCAGGTCTTCAGGACGACTAACAATGTGATCTACCAATTCCTTTGCAGAACGTGTTTTTGCATGGGGTTGCCAGTCCCATTTATCTTCGGGAACCCGGCGAAGGCATCTTACAGTTATCGGTAATTCTTCGCGCCAACAATCAATAAAAAAATCCTGGTTAGACATTGTTTTTATGTTTTTAAAGTGATGAAAAAGATTGCTTTTATTTCATCTCAAAGTTAGTTGGCTGGTATAAGCAAGTCAATAGAACAAAAGTTATAGTAAACGAAGTTTAAACAGGAATTTTTATTTAGTGAGAATAGGCCGGTTTAGCGATGGCCGTAGAATTTATTCAGCGCTTCGGTGCGATTTTGCACGTGCAGTTTTTCGTATATTTTATGAATGTGCTGGCGAACAGTTCCTGTGGAAATGGAAAGTTTATCAGCAATCTCTTTATATAAATAACCTTTTGACAAAAGTTCAAGCACTTCTTTTTCGCGTGGAGATAAAATGTTGTCTTCTCCGTTCTCACTGCTGTCTTTTTTCTGAAAATAAGCAACCACTTTGCGGGCAATCTGTGTGCTCATTGGTGAACCACCTTCATACAATTCTTTCAATGCCGTTGTTATTTGATCGTGAGGCGTTTTTTTAAGAAGATACCCGCTGGCGCCTGCAGCCAATGCTTCAAAAACCTGCTCACTGTCTTCGTAAATTGTAAACATCATGAATAGAATATTATGAGCTACTGCCTTTACTCTTCGCATACATTCAATACCGCTCATTCCCGGGAGATTAATATCCATCAATACAATATCAGGCGGAGCTGACCGCAGTTCATTTAAAGCATCTTCTGCTTTGCTGTAAACGCCCATACATACAAATTCGTCAGATTGATCAAGGATATTTTTCAACCTTGTCCTTATCTCATCTATATCTTCTACAATACTTACAGCAATCATTTTATTCATCTTACTGCTTTTCAATTTGCGGCGTAACAAATTTAAGTCCTCTGAAATATCATTTCAATATAACCTTTGTTATACTTTTTGTTGTTGCGTTCCCTGTTTTTCCAAAGGGCAATTTATGTCTATTGTCGTTCCATCGTTATTCATGATCCGAAAATTTCCTCCAATACTTTCCATCCGTTGTCGCATGTTTTTTAATCCATTTCCAAATCGTCTTGTTGTTTCTTCATTAACACCTTTGCCGTTATCATGTATCCTGATTGAAAGATGGCCATTTAACCTAAACGAGATACAAACTTTGGAAGCACACGCATGTTTTACCACATTATGAAGCGCTTCTTTTACCACCAGGTAAATGTTTCGGCGCTGCTCGCCGGTTAATCGTGCAGGAGGAATCTCTGCAGGAATTTCAAATTCATATTGCAAGTCGTGGTTTTGCAAAAACTCAACCGTGTGCAGACGTGTGTAAGCAATCAAATCATCCACGGTGTCGTAATCCCTGTTCATACTCCAGATAATCTCATTCATTTTGTCCATTATCGAGGTAGCTGTATCGGTTATATTTTTAAGTGCCTTGCTGTTTTTTTCTGCTTCGTTATTTTTCAATTCTTCACTGTTGTAAAGAATTGTTGTAAGTGCTGATCCGATATCGTCGTGCATTTCACGCCCTATACGATCACGTTCATCCTCACGTGCCTGCATCTTAGCCTTTAATGTATTTACCTCGTGTTCTTTTTGCAGCGTGAGTAATTGTTGCTGATTTAATTTTTGCCTGTGACGGTAACTGTGGAAAGAAAGAACCAGGATCGTTATTAGCGCTATGAGGCCTGCAAGAATTACCCAAATCAATGTATTTTTTCTTTGCAGCGCTGAATTCGTGCTTTCAATTTTTAAAGCCTGTTGTGCAATCTCTTTATCTTTTTGTGCAGATCTGTATTGAAGTTCAAGGTGATGAATGTTTGTTTGTATCTGTGCATTCATCAGCGTGTCCTTCATCGCCTCAAATTTATTTTTATACGCTATTGCTTCTAAAAACTTTCCCAATTTTGTTTTGATCACTGCCATCGTATCATACATTTCAGTCAGCTCATCATTCGTGTTCAACCGTTCTCCAATCGCTATCGCGCGTAATGCATATTTTTCTGCAGTTACCCAATCTCCTTTCTCTTTTTTCACCACTGCCAGTTCAAACAAAGCATACAATTGTTCATAAGGCATATCATATTTCACTGCAATATTTTCCTGTTGCAGGTATTGCTTTTCCGAGGCCGGCAGTTGATGAAGATCGTAATACACAAGGCCTTTATCTGATAATGCATCCGCTACCAAACTCATGTCCGGTTCTTCATAACCTATCCTTTCCGCCTCATCAAAATGATGAAGTGCCTGTTGGTATTTCTGTTGGTGGATTTCGGAAACTCCCATATTAATAAGGCAATCGCCCATCACAGTAGTATCATTGGCCTCTTTTGCTAAATAAAATGCCTTTTCAGAATAGTGGTAAGCTGTTTTATAATCTTTAAGTGATATAAAAACTGAAGAGAGATTGTTATTAATAAGTCGCTGCATTCTTTCTTTATGCAGGCTGACAGAAAGTTTCAACGCTTTAAGGTAGTAGCTGGTGGCAGATTGAAAATCGCTTAAATATTCTTCTTCATTTGCTACCTCATTGTAGGCAAGCATCACAACATTACTATCTCGCGTCTGGCGGCCGAGGTCAATATGTTCCTTTGCCTGCGAAAGGCCTTCCTCAAATTCGCCTTTATGATTGAGAAAGCGGATGTATTGGGAAAAGTAATTACTTAAGCCTTTTTCATCTTTTATTTTTAGCGCCAGCACTTTTGCTTTTCCAAAATAATATGTCGCTGAATCAGGCAGGGTATTTTCATAAGTCTTTGCTGTTTCAATAAGGGTCACGAACTTTTGCAGTATCATAAGAATTTTTGCTTTTAAGTTGTGAACCGGCATTCTTTTGCGCGTACGTTTGAAAGGTTAAGCAACAAGAAACAATGAGAAAATATAAAACACGCAAATAAAGCATCTCTATTTCATAAATGTGTTTTAAAAGAAAATCATAATTAGCAATCGTCTTAACAAAGATAAGGATTCACCCCGCTCAATTCTTTTCTTATATTATCGTTTTTATTGTTTTGGTAGAAAATAAAAATTCAGTTTTTTATTTGTATTTATAGATATTTTATTTGAAATCTAATTTATATAGATCTTTATTGTTCTGTCTTAAAAAAATTCTTTTATAATAAATTGAAAATGAAAAAAAGATTTTTAGATGTCAACATCCACCTCCTGGCCGGCTATTTGGTTTTATTGTTTTTTGCCGGCTGTAAAGTTCCATATGATCCACCGGTAAATTCTTCAGGAACACACTATCTTGTAGTGGAGGGTTTTATTAACTCAAATGGAGTCCCCACCAATATTAAATTAACCCGCACAAGAAATATCACCTCGCGGAATACTGCTTCATATATTACGGAAACCGGTGCGCATGTTGTAATTGAAGACAACCAAAATAATGAATATCCGTTGTATGAAACAGGAAATGGAAATTATTCTGCAGAATACAATCTTAATACTTCTAATAAATACAGGCTTCACATTATCACAAAAGATCAAACGGAATATCTTTCCGACTTTGTACCATGCAAGGAATCTCCGCCAATTGATACTATAGGCTGGAAATTTAAAGATAGCAATATACAAATATTTGCGAATACCCATGATCCCGCTAATAACACCACTTTTTATCGTTGGAATTATACTGAAACCTGGGAATTTCATTCCCAGTATTACTCCACTCTAATTTACAATGCGGCTACAAAAAAAGTAAATATCAGAACTGTTCCTGTTTACGTTTGTTACGATACTCAAAATTCAACTAATATACTTTTAGGTTCGTCTGCTAAGTTGAAGGAAGATGTGATATATCAAGCTCCTTTGGTTTTAATTCCTAATCATGATAAAAGAATAGATGTTTTATACAGCATCATGGTAACTCAATATGCATTAGATTCTGCTGGTTATAACTACTGGAATGCGATGAAAGGCAACACAGAAAATGTGGGTTCTATATTTGATTCTCAGCCAAATCAAACAACAGGTAATATTCATTGCGTTACCAATTCGTCTGAACAGGTAATTGGTTACATTGGCGCTGGTAGTAGCCAGCACGAAAGAATATTTATTAGTAATCTGGACATGCCTGCTGGCTGGACTCAGAGGAAAAGTTGTGAAGAAAAATACGTTACCGTTCACCCTGACAGCCTTGACTTTTATTTTGGCGGCAATTTATATATTCCTTATTCCTCAGATCCTCCATTTTCTCAAGCTCCTATTGGATATTTTGCGGCTACGTCTACATGTGTCGATTGTACATTAAGCGGAAGCTCTGATAAACCAAGTTTTTGGCCTTAAATAATGATAAGATGAATCGTATGAGTTTATACAAAAGATTAAATTATTTTTTCGCCTTTTTTGTTTGTTTACTGTCGTGTAATACTTCTTTTGCCCAAACAACTTTTGATAAGATACTGAGCAGTATTACTACATATAAGAATAATATTTTCTCTATCCTTTAGCCGGAAGCACTTCTTTATTGGTTCCCGGTATTTTTTCAAAAGCTGCTGGTAAACAGTGTGGAAGGATGGCGTTTCCGATCTGGACTATGGACGCTCCAGGGTTTTAATAAAAAAATAAATCTCAATGGTTATATCGCTTATGGAACCAAAGACGAAGCCACTCTCGATTCTTTTCTTATATTTTCGTTTTTATTGTTTTGGTAGAAAATAAAAGTTCAGTTTTTTATTTGTATTTATAGATATTTTATTTGAAATCTAATTTATATAGATCTTTATTGTTATTTTCATCTTTTAAAACAATGATTCAAAACCAATTTGCAATGAAATATCTTCAATTGATCTCCATCGCGTTACTTTTATTTTTGGCACCTTCATTAAAAGCGCAAAAAGATTCTGTGACTGAAAGATTAAACAAAAACAATGATTGGCCACAGTTGCGCCGCTACAGAGATGCAAATATAAAAGCCGGGTTACCTTCTGCGAATGAAAATCGTGTAGTATTTATGGGCAACTCTATTACCGACGCATGGATAAGAGTAGATCCTTCTTTTTTTCAAAGTAACCCATATCTTGATCGCGGTATTAGCGGACAAACAACACCGCAAATGCTGGTACGCTTCAGGCAGGACGTGATAGACCTTAAACCAAAAGTAGTGGCCATACTTGCCGGGATAAATGACATTGCAGAAAATACCGGCCCGTCAAGTTTGCAGATGATTGAAAACAATTTAATGTCGATGGCGCAATTGGCAAAAGCAAACGGGATTAAAGTAGTGCTTTGTTCGGTACTTCCCGCTGCTGCCTTTCCATGGCATCCCGGAATTGATCCTGTTCAAAGCGTTATTGAGCTAAATAAATGGATGAAAAATTATGCTGCAAAAAATAATTTTGTGTATGTAGATTATTATGATGCAATGGTTGATTCTCGAAAAGGACTTCCGGCTAATTTATCTAAGGATGGCGTCCATCCTACATTGGAAGGTTACCATATAATGGAACCATTAGTTGTAAATGGAATCGGGAAAGCACTTAAACAGCATTAAAAAAATCACTTTCGCGACAACTTGTTACCATTCCATAAAAAGGGAATTTGTATGCAACGAAAATTATTTATCAATTATCCTGACTGGAACCCTTGGGTTTCAAATTAGTTTTAATTACACAAGATTGTAAAACTAACCTTATGAAAGTTTTTCTTTTCCTTGTTTCAACGTTGTTTTTTCTGAAACCCTCTTTTTCACAAAGTATAAGCAAAGATTCCGTTTCCCGTGAAGTTAAAAATGCGATAGATATTTATAACCGTTACAATGCAGACAATGTGCCGGTTTATAACGGGCAGCAATACCTTTATTATACTTTTAAAATGCGAGGTAATCCTTATTTTGAAACCGGTGATTTTTCAAATGGCTGGGTAACGTATGATGGAAGAAAATATGATTCGCTTTTGCTGATATATGATGTGGAAAGAAACGACGTAGTGGTTTTGGGTCCAAGTAAGATTTATGGTATTATAATGCTTAACCAGTTTATTGACAGCTTTTCTTTACAAGGACATAAATTTATTTCCCTTCAGGAAGATCACAGGCAGAACCTTTACAACACAGGGTTTTATGATCTTTTATATAAAGGAAGCAATGTGCAGTTGTTGGAAAGACACACGAAAGACAAGGTTCCTACAATTGAGGATTTCAACGTTATAATTGTTTTTAATACAAGAAATCATTTTTATATTCATAAGGACGGTTTGTATTATTTGGTAAGTAACAAAAAAGATGTATTCCATGTATTTGCAGATAAGGAACGGGAACTGAAAAAGATGATGCGCCGCAACCATTTAAAATTAAAGAAGAGAAATTTTGAAACAGCTGTACTAAAAGTAACTCAATTTTATGATCAACTAACCCATTAATATGAATCGCGGAATTGCTTTATTTTTTTCGTTTGTTTTATTGCTGTTATCAATCAAAAGTTTTGCTCAACAAGACGATAACCTTATTACAGGAAATTTCCAAAATGTAACGTTCAGTCAATTTGTTGAAAAGGTAGAAGCGCAAACTAATTTCCATTTTTATTATGAACCTTCACAATTTGATAGTACTACTATCACAATTTCTGTAAAAAGCGTTCATCTTCCATCAATATTAGACAAGGTTTTCGGCAACACAGAATGGCATTACACAATTGATAAAGACAACAATGTTTTTATTACACGGGGGTTTTCACTGGCAGCCAATCTTCCTTATGGTTTTTTTAATGGAGAAACAGATACAACGATTGTTGAAACAAAACGTGAAGCCGCGGCTGCCGGTTATGTTAACCAAAAAAAAACAGTGAAGCAGGAAATATCTGTAGAAAACAAATTGTTTGACATTGGTATAAAAAGAAATGGAACGCCGAAGGGAAAAGTAAATATCGCCGGCTATGTTCGCGATGCACAAACGGGCGAGGCTATTTCAGGAGCGCTGATATACCTTGATCATCCTTCGGTGCAGGTAAGAACCGACCAGTTTGGTTATTATTCCATTATTCTTCCTGCCGGCCGTCATATTTTAAATATTATTGCTCCGGGCATGTTTGATACAAAGAGGCAGGTCATGCTTTATTCAGACGGGAATTTTGATATTGAATTGGATGAGAAAGTATTTAAGCTAAAAGAAGTGTTGGTAGAAGCAGGCAAAGAAAAGAATGTCCGTGGTACCACAATGGGCATGGATAAATTATCAATGACAGCCATAAAGCAAATTCCGGCGGTAATGGGAGAGGTAGATGTATTAAGAGCAGTACTTACTTTACCAGGTGTAAAATCTGTAGGCGAGGCCAGTACAGGATTGAATGTGCGTGGGGGTGCCACTGATCAAAACCTTATACTTTTTAATGGGGCTAATATTTATAATCCATCACATCTTTTTGGTTTCTTTTCGGCTTTTGATCCTGATGTAATAAAAGATGTGACTTTGTACAAAAGCAGTATTCCGGCAAAATATGGGGGAAGGATTTCGTCAGTACTTGATATCACTTCTCTTGACGGTAACGATAAAAAAATATCAGGTTCAGCCGGCATTGGTCCCTTAACGAGTAAGTTTACAATCGAAGGCCCGATAGTTAAAAACAAAACAACTTTTATTTTAGGCGGCAGAACTACTTACTCAGACTGGCTTTTCAAACTCTTACCCAAAGATTATAGCAAAAGCCATGCTTCCTTTCGCGATGGGACCATCCATCTTAATCAAAAAATCAACAGCAAAAACAATGTGTTTATAAATGGATATATCAGTGGCGATAAATTTAACCTGAACAGTGATACTACTTACGAATATCACAATAAAAACGGTAACATCAACTGGAAACATATTTTTAATAACCAGTTCTATGGGGTATTTACTGCCGGTATTGATCATTATGATTACCAGGTAGCTTTTAACGGTGATTCAGTAAATGCATATAAACTTGCGTTTAATATAAACCAATATAAATTCAATGCAGACTTCAGTTACTTCTTAAGTAATAAACATACTTTAAGTTTTGGTCTGAACACTCTTCTATATGATGTTCATTCAGGATCTGTTACTCCACAGTCAAAAAACTCTTTAATCGTGCCTGATACACTTGAGGGCGAACATGCATTGGAAAGTGCGCTGTATTTGTCAGATCATTTCAATGTATCAAATAATTTGTCACTTGATGGTGGGGTAAGATTTTCAAGGTTTGATTATTTAGGAGCAAAACATGTGAATAGCTATGCGCCCGGGTTACCTCTTGATTTGAATAATGTTTTGACAACCACTTATTATCCTTCCGGAAAAATAATTAAGACTTACATGGGGCCGGAGTTTAGATTTTCAATCAGGTATTCTTTGTCAGATAACACTTCTGTAAAAGCGTCCGCAAATACTTTGCGGCAGTATATTCACATGCTTACCAACACCACCACTATTTCTCCCACTGATGTATGGAAGCTCAGTGATCCAAATATTAAGCCCCAGTTAGGAACTCAGGTAGCGCTTGGTTTATACAAAAATTTTAAAAATAATACGATAGAAACGTCCGTAGAATTTTATTACAAATGGTTCAGCCATTATCTTGATTATAAAAGCGGTGCAGTGCTGATAATGAATCACCATATTGAAACCGACGTTATCAACACAAAAGGAACCGCGTATGGTGTTGAATTCCTGTTGAAAAAAGCAACAGGTAAATTAAATGGATGGTTTACCTATAGTTATTCAAGGTCGCTTTTGCAACAGAATGATCCTTATGCTGCTGAAAAAATCAATAACGGTGACCAGTATCCCAGTAATTTTGATCAGCCTCATAATGTAAGTTTAGCGGCCAATTACAAATTTACACATCGTTTCAGTGTTTCTTTGAATGCTACTTACAGTACTGGCCGTCCTATTACTTTGCCCATTGCTGAATATGATTATGCTGGTTCAGAAAGGGTTTTGTATTCAGAAAGGAATGCCTATCGTATCCCTGGTTATTTTAGAACGGATTTTTCAATGAATCTGGATGGAAATCATAAGATCCATCAATTAACTCATAATTCATGGACATTTGGAGTGTATAATCTTACTGGAAGAAAGAATGCTTATTCCGTTTACTTTATTTCACAAAATGGTCGTATAAAGGGGTATAAATTGTCGATTTTTGGAACCGCTATTCCATTCATAACGTATAACATCAGGTTTTAAATTCTTTATTGAAATTCTTTTCTGTCTTAAAAAAGTTCTTTTATAATAAATTGAAAATGAAAAAAAGATTTTTAGATGTCAACATCCACCTCCTGGCCGGCTATTTGGTTTTATTGTTTTTTGCCGGGTGTAAAGTTCCATATGACCCACCGGTAAATTCTTCACGAGACCACTATCTGGTAGTAGAAGGTTTTATCAACTCAAACGAGGTACCTACCTATATTAAATTAACACGCACAAGAAATATTACCTCGCACGATACTGCTTCATATATTACTGAAACCGGTGCCCACGTTGTAATTGAAGACGACCAAAATAATGAATATCCGTTGTATGAAACAGGAAATGGAAATTATTCTGCAGAATACAATCTTAATACTTCTAATGAATACAGGCTTCACATTATCACAAAAGATCAAAAGGAATATCTTTCCGACTTTGTGGTATGCAAGAAATCTCCGCCGATTGATACTATAGGCTGGAAATTTAAAGATGGCAATGTACAAATATTTGCGAATACGCATGATCCCGGTAATAACACCACTTTTTATCGTTGGAATTATACTGAAACCTGGGAATTTCATTCCCAGTATTACTCCACTGTAGTTTACAATCGGGCCACAAAGAAAGTAGATGACAGAACAGTTCCTGTTTACATTTGTTACGACACTCAAAATTCAACTAATATACTTTTAGGTTCGTCTGCTAAGTTGAAGGAAGATGTGATATATCAAGCTCCTTTGGTTTTAATTCCTAATCATGACAAAAGAATAGATGTTTTATACAGCATCATGGTAACTCAATATGGATTAGACTCTGCTGCTTACAATTACTGGAATGCCATGAAAAGCAATACAGAAAATGTAGGTTCAATATTTGATTCACAGCCAAATCAAACAACAGGTAATATTCATTGCGTTAGCAATCCGTCTGAACAGGTAATTGGTTACATTGGCGCCGGTAGTAGTCAGCACGAAAGAATATTTATTAGTAATTCGGACATGCCTTCCGACTGGACCCTGAAGAAAAGTTGTCAGGAAAAAGACGTTCCCAATATCCCTGACAGCCTTGACTTCTATTTTGGCGCTAATCAATATATCCCTTATTTACCAGATTATGGACTGGGTTCTCCATTTCCTATCGGATATTTTTCGGCTACCTCTACATGTGTAGATTGTACATTAAGCGGAAGCCCTGATAAACCAAGTTTTTGGCCTTAAATAATGATAAGATGAATCGTACGAGTTTATACAAAAGATTAAATTATTTTTTCGCCTTTTTTGTTTGTTTACTCTGGTGCACTACTTCTTTTGCGCAAACAAACTTTGATAAGATGGTAAGCAATATTGCTACTTATAACAGTAATCATCTGCAGGAGAAAGTGTACCTGCATACTGATCGTTCTTATTATTTGTGTGGAGAGATATTATGGTTTAAAACTTATGTCGAAAATGCAAAAAATAACGAACCTCTTTCCGTTAGTAAAGTAGTGTATGCAGAACTTTTGAATTCATCGGATGAGCCGGTATTGCAGGCAAAAATTGATATAAAAAATGGTAATGGCAGCGGCTCTTTTATGCTTCCTCTTTCTCTTGCTTCCGGCAATTACGAGCTAAGGGCCTATACCAACTGGATGAAGAATGATTCAGCTTATTATTTTTTCAGAAAGATAATAAAGGTTGTGAATACAACTAAAAATCTTGACCCGTCTTTAGTGGCCAATACGCCTAAATATTACGCACAATTTTTTCCCGAGGGAGGAAATTTGGTAAATGGATTAAAAAGCCTTGTAGCATTTAAGGTTAATGATAATTCCGGAAAAGGAGTGGATGCAGAAGGCGTGATAGTTGATCAATCAGGTGATACTGTTACTCATTTTAAAAGTACGCATTTCGGAATGGGAAACTTTTATTTAATGCCTGAAGCAGGAAAAAATTATTCTGCTTTTATCACTTTAAAAGACAGCAGTAAACTAACAAAAACTTTACCTGCTGCTTACCAGAAAGGTTTGGTAATGCACCTTTCAGATGAAGATAATACGGTAAAGATTACTGTTAATTCTTCAGAGCAAACGTCTTCAAATATTTATTTAATTGCTGAAACAAACAAAACAATTGATTTTTCACAGGCATCAAGATTAAATAACGGAAACTCGGTTTTTTCTATCAATAAGAATGATCTGAAAGAGGGTGTTGCAGAAATTACTGTTTTCAATGAAAATCGCGAGCCTCTCTGTGAAAGGCTTTATTTTAAAAGGCCTTCGAGCAAATTATTGATTAACGCAAAAGCAGACAAGCAAGATTATAACAAACGTAATCCTGTTTCCATTGATCTTTCCACGTCTGATGAATCCGGAAGATTGTTGGCAGGAAATCTATCGGTTTCTGTTTACAGGCTCGATGAACTTCATCATTCGCAACAGGAAAACATCTTTACCTACTTGTGGCTATCGTCAGATTTAAAAGGATATATCGAGGACCCTGAATATTATTTTAAAAACGATAATGCAGAAGCAAATGAAGCATTGGATAATTTGTTGCTAACTCAAGGCTGGCGCACATTTGACTGGAATAATATTTCCGGTAATGCTTCTTCCTTTACTTATGTTCCTGAAAACCTCGGCCATATAATTACCGGAAAAGTTACGAACGAAGCAACCGGCAAAGCTGCTGCAAATGTGCTTGTTTATCTTTCTGTTCCCGGCAGGCGTGTGCAGTTATATGGCTGTAAAAGTGATGCTGATGGCCTTATCCATTTTGACATGAAAGACTTTTATGGCGCAAGCCAGATCGTTTTGCAAACGAATACTACTACAGACAGCATTTACCATTTGCAAATCTTTACCCCTTTTTCTGAACAGTATTCAAATGCAGTTGTTCCTACTTTAACTGTTTCTGAAAATAACAGGGAAAGCCTTCAGGCTGAAAATCTGCATATGGAAATTAGCAATTCGTATCATGCAAATGATTTGCAAAAGGTTGCTCTCATGAACATCGACTCACTGCCTTTTTATCAAAAGCCGTATAAAACCTATTTACTGGATAACTACACACGGTTTACGACGATGGAAGAAGTGATGCGTGAATATGTGCTGGAAGTGAATGTTATAAAGAGAGATAAACACTATCACTTCAATACTTTTAATGACGAGGGATTTTCATTGCAGGATTTACAGCCTTCTGAAAAAGTAATGACAAAAGATCCTTTAGTTATTCTGGATGGTGTTCCCGTTTTTGACATTGATAAAATTATTGCTTACGATCCTTTGAAAGTGCAGAAACTGGAAGTGGTGGCGGCAATCTATCTCTGGGGCCCAATCCGGGCAGATGGAATTGTAAGTTACACAACCTACAAAGGAGATCTACCCGGTTTTTCACTCAATCCTTATGATGTAATACTTGATTATGACGGCCTTCAAAAACAAAGAATATTTTATTCGCCTCAATATTCTACTCAAAAGGAAAAGGAAAGCCGTTTACCGGATTTTAGGGATGTGCTTTATTGGTCGCCGGATGTAAACACTGATGCCCAGGGCAAAGGCCATTTTTCATTTTACACCGGTGATGTGCCTGGAAAATACATAGTAAACATTCAAGGAATTTCCGCTAATGGCCATGCAGGAAGCAGTAGCTTCATTTTTAACGTAGAGAAGTAGAGTTAAGATTATTTTGATGACAACTATTTTAAGAAATACAACTTCAAACTGCATGGAGAGAGTGGGGTGCCTTCACGCTTTAAAATCCCATTGAGAATTACGGTGCCATTTCATAAGTTTGGGCAAAGTTTGATGAATCTTGCTGTTGCCTTTAAACTAATATAAGGTGAACCCCGCATCTGCTTCTTCGTATAGCGCGATTTGAAGTGGGTGTGAAGAAGGTACTTTTAATCTCCGGTAGCGGTTTGAAAATATTAAGGTTTGCCTTAGGGCTAAAAATTTATCTATCTATCTGTCTCTACTTCATGTAATAAGCTGAGTGTGTCATTGAAAATATTTTTAAAAACCAGATACTTTTTATTGAATAAAGGACAATTTCTTATGCACCTTTTCTGTCCAGTAGTTGGCCATCATCTGGTGCCCGGCTGGCATTGGATGTATTCCATCCCATATCCAGTAATCGGCTGGCGCCCTTTCCAATGCTTTATTAAAAATATCCTGAAAATTAACGTATAAGGTATCAAACTCTTTGGAAAGCCGCAGCACAATAGCCTGGCGCTTTTGAATTTCGTCTAACCATATGTGATACTTGTCTTTTGTACGCCCCAGTGGCAGAATAAAAGGCTCGCAGAGGATAAGTTCCACAGCCGGTAATTTTTCTTTGGTAACCTGTAATAATTTCCTGTATTCATTTTCAAATTTTGTTGCATCTACCATGTCTTCACTTTTATTTATTACACTGTTTACATCATTTACACCAACCAATATATTTATTACATCTGGTTTTAAATCCAGTGCATCTTTTTGCCATCTTATAGCCAGGTCGGTGATCTTGTTACCACTTACACCACGGTTAATAAAATGAAAATGTTTTTCAGGAAAACGATACCAAAGGCTACTGGAAAGCAAATACACATATCCCGATCCCATCAAATGATTCCAATCCATATCGTGCGAACGACCGCCGTCAGTTATGGAATCCCCCTGGAAAAGAAGGGTTATATTTTCTTTATCCTTTAAAGATGATAAACTGACATTTGTATCTTTGTTTGTTTTATTAGCAACCGCTTTTGAAAAAATGGCGGGAACGAATAAAGATGCGCTTCCTGCAACAACTGCCTTTTTTAAAAAACTACGCCGGCTATTCTTTTCTGATTGTTTCATTTTTATTCAAATTTTTTTTTAAAGTAATTGTCTTTTAAAAATTTATCTTAAAACAGTGTAGGATTTTGTTGACAATTATGAAAGTAAAACCTTTTTTAAAAAGATTGAAAAGGATAGAAACAACAGTAAACTATCCAAATTGATGTACTAAAAAAATAAATTTAGATGTGTAAACAGCCACGAAATCCTCGTGCGGCATAGTAAGATTCTGCACCATTATGATAAACAAAAACAGTATCATATCTTCGGTCGCAAAAGACTGCCCCACCAAGTTTTCGTATTTTTTCAGGTGTCTTAATCCAACTTGAAGTTTTTAAATCAAATTCTCCAACTTGCTGCAACTTGCGGTATTGTTCTTCGTTTAAAAATTCTATGCCCATTGCAGCAGCCATGTCAATAGCGCTATCTTTTGGCTTATATTCTTTTCTTGAGTTAAGTGCATCCCGGTCGTAGCAAAGGCTCCTACGGCCTTTGGGGCTTTCTGCAGAACAATCGTAATAAGTGTATTGGCCCGTTTTTTTATCATAATCCACAACGTCGGGCTCGCCACCGGTTTTTTCCATTTCGTTGAGCGACCAAAGTTTCTCAGGATTTGCCCGCAGATTTATAAGTACATTAGACCATTCCATATTTTTATGCCGGTTGGAGTTTTTTTCAAAACGGGTCTTTAACCTGTTCAGCAGTTCTTCAAATTGTTCTTGCGACAACTTCTTTTCATTGCTGTTGCTGTTTTTCATAATCAATGTTAATTACTAATTCGTTAATCATTCAGGCCTTTTCCTTGAAGAATTTCAGGGATATATTTTTCAATTCTTGATTCCCGGGTTTTAGATTGTTTGGCTTGCGAAAAGTAAAAAAGATAACCTCTTTGTCGCCCCGGAGTTAATGCATTAAAAGCGGTTTTCAATCCTTTGTTTTTATCCAGTTTATTTTGAAACTCTTTTGGAATGGGATAGGCTGAGGTCTTTTTTAATTTCACTTTCAAACCTGCTTTTTCCACTTCAATTGCTTCATAAATATAGGCTTTCAACGTTTTTTCTATTTTTTCGATTTCCTTCATATTTGTGAAACGCACCTGACGCGCCGATTGTACATTTTCAGTTTGCTGTATAAGTATTTGCTTGTCATCCTTTAACAGTGCACCTTTAAAAAATAAGTACGCGCAGTATTCTTTAAATCCATGTATCACAACAATATTTTTTTTATCAAATGTATAGCACGGCTGGCCCCACTTCAATTCTTCATTTAACCCACAGTCAAGAACAATCTGTCTCAATAACCCATATTCTTTTTGCCACTTCGAAGGGTTATCAAAAAAGAAATCCACTTTATGATTTTTGTTGTCCATTGGAAACGTATTTGGTTCATTACTTAAAAGTAAGTGAAATATTTTTTTTACTAAGCCGCGGTTTCAAGAAATTCCATTCAAACTCGCCTTTATTTCAAAGGCGTCTTGAGGTCTGTTGCCTTGAGAAAAGTCTGTCAACTGTAATGCAAGAAAACTGTTGAGTATGCAAATAGCAACGGGGTAGTTTCAAACTTCATTCAAATCAAAAGGAAGGGAGCGAATTCGTTTGCCGGTAAGATTAAAAATGGCATTGGTAAGTGATGGTGCTACCGCCGGAAGCGCTCCTTCCCCCGCACCTTCGGGATGGGCTGAAGTATTGATAACAAAGATTACCATCTTCGGCACTTCATTGATGCGCATCATTTGATATTTGTCGAAGTTAGCGTCTGTCACTTTTCCTTTATCTATGTTGAGACCGCTTTTGTAAGCTGCTGTTAAGCCCATCACAATGCAACCCTCCGTTTGTTGTTTGATGATATCAG
Source organism: uncultured Chitinophagaceae bacterium (assembly GCA_963811285.1). Lineage (GTDB taxonomy): Bacteria > Bacteroidota > Bacteroidia > Chitinophagales > Chitinophagaceae > Ginsengibacter. The sequence goes on from CAWEQV010000008.1 coordinate 68,651, forward strand.
GACTTACAGCCGTTCCGCAATCAATGGCAGTGGTAATTTTTACAGGAACTAATTTGCCGTTTATTTTTTTTATTTCTGTTACCATTGCGACTACGGCTCCCGATCTTTCCATAACCGCTATTCCTTTGCCCGTATCCTTTGCTATGTTGTCCCAGTGTGATTTTTCAGCTACGGTTTTCAATGCCCGGCTGTATCGTTCATTATTCTTAAGGAGCTCAAGCCTGAAATGTAGCGGATCTTTTTTTGCAGCATATGCCATCTCATCTATAAAAGATTCATGCGCAAAACAATTGGTAGAATGATACACGGAGCGCCAATAGGAGACAGGCAAATAAAGATTACGTAAAATGCCATTGATACGCATGGAAGGAATGGCATATTCGGTATTGATTCCACCGGAAATTCCTCCCGTAGCTTTGTTACTGTTCCTGTATTGATTTCTGATATCCTGGCAGATAACTTTATGTTCTAAGGAAAGTGCGATTTCCATTTTCATCAACTGATCCCCGGCAAACATTTAACGAACAAGCTCTGAAAGGCCCCTGGCTTACATCATCTTCTCTTGTCCAGATAACCTTTACGGGTGCATTTACCTGGCTGGAAAGATCGGCGGCTTCTTCTACCACATCCGTCAGCGATCTTCTTCCGAATCCTCCACCCAGAAAAGTATAATGAATGTTCACTTTTTCACCTGGAAGATTGTATTTTTCTGAAAGAAAATCTCTCATTCCATTTGGGTTTTGTGTTGATCCCCAGAAATCGATTTGATCTTTTTTTACGCTTACAACTGCATTCATTGGTTCCATTGGAGCATGCGATTGGTAAGGGGTTTCATAAGAAGCTTCTATTTTGACCGGGCCTTCTTTGAACGCTTTTTCAAAATCACCTTTGTCGTGAAAAACGACCGCTTCCAGGGTTGCAGCATTTTTAAAATCATCTTTTATCTTTTGTGTCGTCCAGTTTTCAAGATCGGCATTATTCCATTTTATCTCCAGCAACTTTCTTCCCTGTAAAGCCGCCCAGTAATTATCAGCTATAACGGCCACGCCTGCACGCTTTTGCCCGAACACTTCCCTTGATGTTTCTAAAACATATTTTACACCTTTCACCGCTTTTGCTTTATCAGCATTAAAGCTCATCAATTTGCCGAGCAAAACAGGAGAGCGCTCAATAGAAGCATACAACATTCCCGGCACTTCTACGTCAATGCCGTATTGTGCCTGCCCGTTCACTTTTAGAGGAATATCCTGGCGCGGAAATGATTTTCCTATAATAATAAAGTCTTTTGGATCTTTTAATTTTGGATTGGAGGGCACCGGTCTTTTCGATGCTTCTGCAACGAGCTCACCATAAGATAATTTAGCGCCATTGTTGCGGTTGATCACGACTGCATTTTTTGCATAGCATTGATCAGCCGGAACATTCCATTTATCGGCAGCGGCAGCGATCAGCATTTCTTTTGCAGAAGCGCCCACTTTTCTCATCAGATCGTAATTGCCACTTATACTCCTGCTTCCCACGACCATCTGATCGCCATAAATTTTCCTGTCAGCAGGCGAAGGCGTTATCGTAATGTTATTAATGTCCGCTTCCAATTCTTCCGCTATAATCATCGGTATAGCTTCAAATGTTCCCTGGCCCATTTCCGGGCGGTGATTGTATAAAATTATTTTTCCGCTGTTATCAATAAAAATAAAAGGATTAAGCCCGATGCCGGGATTTTCCTTTTCAATATTGAGATTTACAATTTTTGGTTCTTCGCCAAATATTGAAATATAACCAAGAGCAAGACATGCTCCGGAAACTGCAGAAACTTTTAGAAATTTTCTTCTTGGAATTTTTGATTCAAATTTCATAGCAAACAATTTGAAGTGAATGGATGTACGCGGACACCCTAAAATTAAATCAATTGCAGCAGAATGAAAGATTTGATGGGTTAAAATTGCCAGGTAAAAGGAAAATAAAAATCGTTCTTATTTGTTGGCCTACTGTGATGGAATTCGTAAAAGGGATAAAAATAATTATTTAAAAAGTAATATTTACGCCAAGAAAAACGGAACCATTGTTTTGTTTGGAATTATTTAAAGCGGAAAGCCTTTTATAATAATCGACAGAAAAAACGTGAAAAATATTTTCAATGCCAACGCCTGTTTCCATAAAAGGATGTGAGTCGGGCACTTTGAAAAAAGCATCTTTATTGTAGGTTTTATTTTTCTCCGACATATTACCCTGGTAGGCATTAAATGAAAAACGCGTCCGCCAGCCAAGCCTTCTTAAGAAAGGAATTTTATTAAAAATTATACCTCCCAAATAAAGCCTTGAATACAAACTCACATATTCATCCGTAGCAAATTCATAAGGCAACATGGTATTAAACAAATAACGGCTTGCCACATAATATTCATTTCCTGCAGGAATGTTGAGCAACAAATAGGGCGCAGTGCCAAAAGTTTTACCTGCGTGAATATTATAATAAAAAAGAGATTTGGGCGGCAGGCGAAGTTGTTGTTCTATGCCAACAGTTACCTTTTGATAACTGAAGCCGCTATTTCCGGTCTTAAATCCTTGCGTAAAACTGGCTGTCAGAATCGGATCATAAGTATCAGCCCGAACCTGGTCGAAATTCCAGATAACCGTTCTCTCCTTTGCTACAAAGCGCAAACCAACAGAGGCTTCTGCAACGGGTAATGTTTTCGACGTTATACTATCAATCGGCAATTCAGTTTCTTTACTCAGCGGATGATAAGAAAAATCAAAAACGGGAGTAAGTTCTTTATAAATAAAAGATCCGTTTATGCTGAATTTTTTAGAAACATATTGCTCATGTTTCAATTGAATTTGCTTTAAATAAATTCTTGTCGTTGGGATATTTTTTCTGAAGTAGGAGTTGATTAAATTGTCTTCATCCAGTTCCTGGTCTTCCTCTGTCATGTAATCATAATCGCTGCTTGCATAGATTGAAGTTTTCGTCCACTTGGCAGCATTCCATAAATACTTAATTCCAAATCCTCCTTTTACAGCCTCGTCTTTGGTTCCATAAGCGATATAACCATTAAGATTTATTTTTTTATTAAAACCCTGGAGCGTCCACAGTCCAGATCGGAAACGCCATCCTTCCACACTGTTTGTGCTGAGGAATGAATAATAAGGGCCGAGGCGGATCTTGTTGTCAAAATCCCAATAACCGGTTCCGACGAGATTAATCACTTTTGAACCGAAAACAAATTTGGGATTATGTTTTAAAGAATCAACCATCACATAAATACTTTTTTCATGTTTCGATAATGAATCTCCAAGCCGGTTCTGGTTCCAATATGCAAGCGGCTTTTCAAGATCGGCAGTTGTTTCTTTTTTCATCTTCTTTACAAACTCATTTCCTATTCCTGAATTAGTCTTAATGTCTCCAATCACCGTGGTATTCATTACTTCAAGCCGCACCCTTTTGGAATTTTCGGAAACCGGTATTCCTAAAAGTTCAATCCCTGTTTCAAACTGAACTTGTGAAACAAATTTGTATGGCATATAAACCAACTTTTGCGTAGCAGAATCTACGCTTAATTTGTATTCTTCACTGTAACGCACATTGTTTATAAAATCAAGATTGGCAGTTTTATCCAAATGCATTTCAACTTTCTTCACAGAAAAAGTACTGTCGTTAATCCACAAAGAACCCGAAAAAGCATTCTCATATTTTTGTTTAGGTTTAAAACGAATGGTGTAAACTTTTTTACCATCAACGATGCTGCTGTCGTTAAAATAAAAATTGTAATAATTGAAAGCTGTGTTACTTAGAGGGCTTGCAAAAGTTTGATTAAAAATAGTAAACCAGTTACTATAAATATTATAACTGAAATTGAATTTATCCAACTGCCATAAGAACTTATCGGTTTCCAAACCCAGTGTTTTTTTTGCCAGAATATTTTCTTTATCGACAAGAGGAGAGACGCTGTGATACTTGTCCGACACTGTTTCCGAAAAATAAACCGGCAGCAATTTGCTTCCGGCATTTTCCTCGCCTGCGCCTCTGTAAATTTTAAGTACCAGCGATTTTAATCCTTTGCCACGCGCGGACGAATCGATATTATCAATGTCAACTTCATGCCTTAAATATTGCCTGTAACTATAATTTTTAAACCTGTCGGGATTGTTCAAATCTTTGTTCGCAATCACTTTTTTCATGTAGCGTTTTCCCGGCTCTTTATCTCTTTCTGCTCCCATAATAACGACTGCATCTAACGATTCTGCGGCAGTTTTCATTTTCAGAACCAATGCTTTTGTATGATTTTTTTGCAGTGGAAATGCGAGCCTTTCAAAACCAACGCTCGTCAATTCCAAAGTGTCTTCCCATCTGGAAGTGGTGATAGAAAAAGAACCGTCTTCTTTGGAGAGTGTCATCGAAGGCAAGTTGATCAAATGAACCGTCACATTATTTATTGGTTCGTTGGTCGTTGCATTAATTACCTTTCCTGAGATAGTGTATGATTGTGAATTAGCGGTAAATGAAAAAATAAATAAAGTAACTAACAGAAAAACAAATTTGAATTGAGAAGCAACCATATTTTCATAAAAGGGCATGTGGCATAAATTGGACTTTATGCTATTACCCAAAGAGTATCCTTTTTTAAGGAAATGGTTGGGTTGAGGGTTACACTTTGATAGTTTTGTTTTCAGCGATTATTGAGTACTGGTTAAAATGGGCTCAAAATTAGTTCAGAATTACTTATCGTGCCGATTTGTTTGACCATTGGTTTTATATCTTGTCCGGATTAAAAATTTCCTTGTTAATCAAACTGCTGTTTACCGGTTTTTATTGTTTTCCTGCTCAGGAAAATTGAGTAGTAAACAAACAAAAACCAGCTTTTTTTATTTTAAAATTTTTCATATAAAATCCATTTTGCCCTATCAGGGCGAAAACATAATTTTGCGACTCAAAAAACATTTTAAAATGCCATATTTATTTACTTCTGAATCCGTGAGTGAAGGTCATCCTGATAAAGTTGCCGACCAGATAAGCGACGCATTGATTGATAATTTTTTAGCCTTCGATCCTCAAAGTAAAGTAGCGTGCGAAACATTGGTAACAACAGGACAAGTGGTACTTGCCGGTGAAGTAAAATCAAAAGCTTATTTAGATGTCCAGGAAATTGCAAGAGGAGTAATTAGGAAAATTGGATATACCAAAAGCGAGTATATGTTCGAAGCGAATTCATGTGGTATTTTTTCGGCAATTCATGAGCAGTCTGCAGACATTAACCAGGGAGTTGACAGGAAGAAAAAAGAAGAGCAGGGCGCGGGCGACCAGGGAATGATGTTTGGTTATGCTACAAACGAAACTGAAAATTTTATGCCGCTGTCGCTAGATATTGCGAATAGTCTTTTGATAGAACTGGCTGCTTTGAGAAGGGAAAATAAAGAAATGACTTATTTGCGTCCCGATGCCAAGAGCCAGGTTACTCTTGAATATAACGATGATAATAAACCGATAAGAATTGATGCGATTGTTATTTCTACCCAGCACGATGATTTTGATAAAGAAGAAAAAATGCTGAAGAAAATATCCGACGATATTAAAAAGATATTGATTCCAAGAATGCAGAAGAAATATCCTACTTATGCGCATTTCTTCAACAATAAAATAAAATACCATATTAACCCGACCGGTAAGTTTGTGATTGGCGGCCCACATGGAGATACAGGGCTTACAGGAAGGAAAATCATTGTTGATACTTATGGCGGCAAAGGCGCTCATGGTGGTGGAGCATTCAGTGGAAAAGATCCAAGTAAAGTAGACAGAAGTGCGGCTTATGCAGCAAGGCACATCGCCAAAAATCTTGTTGCTGCAGGCGTTTGCGACGAAGTGTTGGTGCAGGTTTCTTACGCAATTGGAGTAGCACAACCAACAAGCATAAATGTAAATACTTACGGAACTGCGAAAGTAGATTTGAATGATGGCGCAATAGCCAAAAAGGTAGAAGTGATTTTTGACATGCGTCCGTTCTTTATCGAAAAAAGATTGAAACTGCGCAATCCCATTTACCAGGAAACTGCTTCTTATGGCCACATGGGAAGAAAAAATGAAGTAGTGACCAAAACATTTAATTTACCAAACGGCTCACCGAAAACGGTAAAAGTTGAATTGTTTACCTGGGAAAAATTAGATTATGTACCGAAGGTGAAAAAAGCTTTTGGGATAAAATAAAATTAGAAGAATCATTTCTTCTTTGAAACGATAAGCATCTTTAGTTTATCGTTTTTTGATTTTCGTATCTTTAAAATAAAAAGAAATGGAAGCTTTTGAAAAAATAGTGCACTTTGATGAAGAAGGAAATATCACTTTAAAGTTGGGTAAAAATTTTTCAAGAAAAGAAGCCAAAGTGGTAGTGCTCATAAAGGACGATGAAGTCAGTGAGAATGAATGGCTAAATGTTGCAGCGAAAGGTGGTAGCTACGATTTTCTTGCAGATCCTTTAAGAAGATATGTATTCAATGGAGGATGGAGTGCCTTATAAAAGTGCTGATGATGAAATATGAAATTGTATTAATTAATTTCCCTTTTGACGATTTTTCCAATACAAAATTGCGACCTGCAATTTGTTTAACCAATCCAATTTCAAAACATGGACATGTCATCATAGCTCCAATAACAAGTAACATTAACAATGCAACCGAATCAACAGACATTGTACTAAACAATGACGCAGCCGGTTTTGATAAAACGGGCTTAAAAGTTTCCTCGGTTATAAAGTTACATCGCCTTTTAACCGTTTCAGATAAGATAATCAAAAAGACAATCGGAAGTTTGCCTTCATCATTCTATGACGAAGTTTCTGAAAAAAATTAGACAATTATTTAATGTTGACTAACACTTTTGTCAATAAAAAAGAAAAACTTAAAGTGAGACCACATAAAACCTTTACCCAACAACATCGTCCTAAAAAAAATCTTTTAATCGGAAGTATTCCTCATGTTATTGACGCGATGAAAAGTGGTATTCAGCTGGAACGAATTTATTTGCAAAACAATATTTCGGGAGATGAAGCCGAGGAATTAAAACGCGTTGCAACCGAGTTTGAAGTGCCTGTCAATAAAGTGCCTTTTGAAAAAATAAGAAATTTTAATTTGGAGAATCCGAAAGGTTGCATCGCGATAAAATCAAAAATAAAATATCAAAATCTTCAGGATGTAATTTCATTTACTGTTGAAAATGGAGATACGCCTTTATTGCTTCTTCTTGACGGAATTACTGACATAAGAAATATTGGTGCTTTGGCCAGGACTGCTTACTGCTGCGGTGTTCAGGCGATTGTAATTCCTGAAAAGGGAGTTGGTGCTTTGAACGAAGATGCGATCAATACTTCCGCCGGCGCTCTTGAAAATATGGCGGTCTGCCGTGTCAAAACGTTGCACAGTGCGGTCGACGATTTGCATCTGAATGGAATAAAAGTTTTTGCCAGTGAAATGAAAGCTGAAGAAAATATTTTCAATGTAGATTTTAAAGAACCTTGTGCGATTATTATGGGAAGCGAGGACAAAGGAATTCATCCATCGTTGTATAAACTCTGTGACAAGAGTTTCAAAATTCCCATGCAAACAGATTTTGAATCATTAAATGTTTCTGTTGCAGCAGGCATGATTTTATATGAAGCGATGAAGCAGAGAACAGTTTAGCGCCACTTCACCAACTATGTTGCCGGCAACTTACTTATTTTACTTTTGCTATACTATCTCTCTTATACACGTCAGAATTTTCTAAATACACCAGCTTCTTTTTTAGTATCTCTGGCTTTTCTGTTAGTAAAATATTATCGTCTGTCAATTCCTCGTGCTTCATTGCCAATTTTTTATTGGTCAATAATCGATTTACGGCGTCTTTGTCCATTGCTGATAAACTTACATACTTTTCATCGATGCTGTACACTTTCATAATATAATGGCAAGGGATCATTACCTCTTTAGTCAAATCGCTCATATTTGCGTAAGCAGGCAGACTTGTATCGGGCATGCAATCAAAAAAATAATGACCCTTTATGTTCACCAGGCTCACTAAAAAGTTGCTGGTATCGGTTACTTGCTTGTCGGGTTGGTAGTCCAATATCATGAGTTTATATCTTTTGTCATTTTCAGAATTGACTTTATTGACAACATATACAGCACTGCCATTGACATCTTTCCAGGTTCCTAATAATTCGTTTTTAAAAACAATTTCTTTAGGATCTTCTGTGATCGGGTATAAAGAAGTTACGCATGAAACGAGTCCGCAAGCGATATAAATTAACGCGAATATCTTTTTCATTTAAGATGATTTTAATTTTAAGAACCAGGCAGAATATTTCATAAAGCTAGTTACAATATTCAATAATTAACATAGTTCGCAAATATCATTTATGCTTGCCGTTATGAAAAAAATACCCGATTTTGAAACCAAAATATTTGTTTTTAACAGTCCCTACATCGCTACTGTTGCCGTTTTGGATATTGCTTAAGCCCAAATTGTAATTGGCTGCAAGCAGGAAACCGCTCCCGAATTTATAACCAGCCAGGACATTTACTCCGAAGTCAGCCGGTTTTACTTCATCGTCCCCTGCGCCAAACTTAACTGTGGTATTTTCTGAACCTTGGGAATCACTATATTTTTCTTTTCCCGAAAGTCCATAAGCAATCGACGGACCTGCGCCGATAAAAAATCCCTGCTCTTTTTGAACTCTATACACAACGTTCAAAGGAAGCTCAAGGTAACTGTAGGTAACTACGTCTTTAACGCCGTCCTGATCTGATTTCAAACCTTTCTGCACATAATTTAATTCTGGTTGAAAGCTCAAATTGCTACTTAACGAAGCGTCCAGAACTAATCCTGCGGTAATACCGGCTTTATATTTCGGGGAGATAGAGATTCCGCTTAGTTTCGCCGTTACTGATGAATAAGTTCCGCCGATCGTAAATCCGACGTTTGTTTGAGCCTTTGAGGCTGCTGATACCAAGAGAATTATTGATACCAGGGTAAAGGAATGTAATTTCATTTTGATTTATTTTTATTTGTTGGTTAAAAAGATTTAAACATTTTATTGTAAAGTCAGCGCGATAAGCTCATCTACAAAATCCCTGAACACGCTCTTGAGTTTGCTGTCGGCATCCGTTCCGTAGTTGACGAAAAAAATATGTGTTACACCTTTTTGAGGGAAATAAAACAGGTTAGCCGAGTATCCGAGATCGCGGCCTTTGTGGCCAATTCCATATTCGCCATCGGGCTGTATATATGATTTCTGCAATCCATATCCGTAAAAATTGGTGTCATCTTTTTTACCGTAAGTCTGCATTATGGCAAGAGATTTTGGACTCAATAATGTTTTTTGCACGAACAATGCATTCCCGAATTTCATGAGATCAAAAAGGTTGCTATAAATTCCGCCATACCCATTACCACTACCTGTAACCAGGTTGGACACATTCACGATCGTGTTATTATTATAAAGGTCAAAATACCCTTGCGCTACACTATTTGGCAGTTCATCATAAGGCTGGTAATAAGTGTTTGTCAACCCGAGAGGATTTAGAATATATTTTTTCAGGAGATCAGCATGCTTTTTACCCGTCTGTGCTTCTAATATCATGGTTACGATTATGAAATTTGTATTAGAATAAACGGCCGTATCGCCGGGAGCAAAATCAGGTTTTTTGTTATAAATAAATTCCAGCAATTCTTCAGGTTTCCATTTTTTGTTCGGATCATTAAGAACAGCGAGATAGAATTTATTTTCTTCAATGAGGTCGGGCAACCCGGTTTCATGATCCAAACATTGGCCGAGGGTAATCTCATTTCCATTTGGTAGTTTATTGGTGATTCTTGAAGGAAGCCATTGATTCACTTTTTTGTAAAGAGCAGTATATCCCATGCCTGTGCTTGCAGAATCTTCCATCATTTTAAACACAAGCGTTCCCATAAATAACTTAGTAATACTCGCCACTTTGGAAACCGTTCCCGGTACAAAATCAATATCATTCCCGATGTCAGCTTTACCTGTAGCTCCTATCCACGTGCCGTGGTTATCGTTTACCAAAAGAGAAATTCCCGGCAAGCCTAGTTTTTTATACTTTTCGATAAGCGCTTTGAAAGCAGCATCTTTTGGATGTTTGCTACTTGAGTCAGCCCACGGCACATCAACTCCAATACTTGTTGTTTCTAATATTTGCGACTTTTTACACCCCAGGCCAAAGAGTAACATTACAGAAAGGAGTAAAAAATATGATTTCATGTTGTGGATTTTTTTAGATTTTTTTAATCGGAAACTGCATGCCTAACATAAAGCTGTTGTATGGAAGCAGTGGCACGTAAGATTTTATAAAAGGAAATTGTATGCGCTGCTGATAATTGGTGAATAGTACAAGCGGACCTGAAGGCGTGGTTTTTATACGGTACTCTAATCCAATTCCAAATGCGGCTATTGCCTGCATGCGTCCTATGCCTTTATTGTTTTTATATTCTCCGTTGCTGTTGAGTTTGAATTTTTCAGCTGCAGGTATGGAGTGCATATATCCCGCGCCCACTGATGTTTTAATAGAAACACCGCCGGCTATTTGATGGTTATATCCAAAATCAAGATAGATGGGAATGCCATATTGTACGTACCTGTGATAAAATAAACCGAATTTGAGTTCGAGAAACCAAAACTGCTTTGACCTTTGCCATACTTCTTTGCCGTAACCCAATTCCATTCCCGGATGCACTACACCGTCAAACAGGCCGGAGAATTTTCCAAAAGGCATTGCACTTTGAGTGTTATAAACAGATGCTGTAACGTAAGTGCTTTGTTGTGCTGTAGCGGATAGAATAATGCAGACAAAAGCTGCAATTGTAAGTATATATTTCATCTCATTTTTGCTTTTAAGTATTTGATGAAAAACCATATCACTTTTCTATCTTCCACAATACAAACCTAAATTGATACTTTGCCGGTTTCAAATTGAATTATGCTTCATGGATTTCATTTCAATGAAAATCTGCAATAAAGGGTGCGTCCCTTTGATAGATTATTTATTTGCGCAACCACTAAAAACCTGCAGTAGTTTTTGTTGCGAAAACACATAAAAAATAATTTTATATTATTGGTTTTCCGTAAATTTCATTTGCAATGAAAAGTGATAATTTTCAACTTCGGCTTTTTACTCACTTAAAAGAAGTGATGCCGGTACATCTTTCAATGGTTGACGAATTGGGCGACCTGTTAAATCTTAGCCCTGACAGCGTATATCGCAGGATAAGAGGAGAAAAGGAACTTTCTATAAATGAGCTTAAGGAGATTTGCATTCACTACCAACTTTCCCTGGATCATTTGTTAGACTTAAACGAGGATTCCGTATTGTTCAAAGCGCCGGGAATGAATGGAATTTCGGGTGAGTTTGTCGATTACCTTAAAGATATGTTGAAGCAATTTAAGTACTTCAATTCCTTCGAAAAAAAAGAAATGAATTACCTGTGCAAGGATTCTACATTGTGGAATTTTTATCTTTTTCCGGAGTTAGCAGCATTTAAGACATTCTTTTGGTCGAAGACTATAAATCAGCATCCCGATCTTCACGACAAAATCTTTTCTTATGAAGAATTTCCCTTTATCGAATGTTTTAAAATAGGACAACAGATTTTGCAGGAGTATAACCAAATACCAAGCGTTGAGTTATGGAATCTTGAAAGTATGCACAGCACGATTAACCAGATATCGTATTATAAGGACGCAGGTAATTTTAAAACCGACCCGGACTTTTTGCTGGTGCTTGAGTCACTTCATAAGATGATCAATCACCTTCAACTCGAAACAGAAAAGGGATTTAAATTCATGCCGGGGGCAACGGACGTTTCTTATAAAGCTCCCATTCAATTTTATGTAAATGAACTCATACTCGGTAATAATACTATGGTAATTAATCTTAATGGCAAAAATCTTACAATGGTAACCTACAGTGTTTTACATTATCTGTTTACAAGAAATCCGACATTTTCTGCCAGTGTTTTGGATTCTTTTCATAACCTTCTAAGCCGCTCTACTCTTATTAGTCAATCAGCAGAAAAAGAAAGAAACCGTTTTTTTAATACGCTTCGGCAAAAGGTAAATGCACTGCGCAATTAATTACTGCAAACCCAATCCCGTTTGAAGCAAGAGCGAGCAAGACTAATTCATTTTTTCTTTTACATGACCAAAAATCCAATAAGTGAGCTTCGTGGAAAGAATGCCCAGACCAGCGCCTGCAACTACTTCTGATAACAAATGATTTTTGTTATATAGCCTCAGTAAACCGACACCTGTTGCAACAACATATCCTGAATAACTCAAAACAGGATGACTGTATTTTAATTCCTGGTGCACAATTTCTGCTCCGCGAAAAGCATTGGCAGCATGGCCGGAAGGAAAACGAGTATCGTGAGTATTATAAACGGAAATATGTTCAGAAATTTTTCTCATTCCAAATCCGAGTGCGCCGGTAACCAGAACAGAACCAACATCAAGAATTAAATGTTCTTTAAAAGTGTGTTGTGTCTTTACATGAAAAGCGTCCATCGCATAAACAGAGGCTGAAGGAACCCACATCAGGTAATCGGCTGCATTGGTATGAAAGTCCGGATAATAATTGTGCATATGATTCCAAATTCTATCATCCAGTTTTGGAATGCCGTTGATAACAGGTTTTAATCCGCCATAGATTAGTAATGTGCCCGGAACGATAAGCCCGGAAGGTTTCAGGTAAGGGCGCGCGTCACTTTGTTGCGAGTAGGAACTTTGATCTGCCTTTGCATTATATTGGGCCGAAACAAACGAAGAGTAAAAAGTGAAAACAAAAGGTAAGAGTAATATTAAAAGTCTTTTACTGTTCATTTGAAACCATTTATTTTTAAGCGTTATAAATTGTAAATATAATAAGGAAGAATAAGCTTTTATAATCAAAAAATATTACCGGAAAATAAAAACTACAATAATTTGTCTGTTTACTGTTAACCACTGAACCGTTAATCTTTTGCAAATCGCTTCGATTATCTTTGCAAAATGGCTTACAAAAATTTACAGGAATTTATTGATGTTCTTGATAAAGAAAATGAACTGGTACGCATAAAAGAATATGTGGATCCACACCTGGAAATCGCTGAGATAACAGACAGGGTAAGCAAAAGCAAAGATGGCGGAAAAGCTTTACTATTTGAAAATACCGGTTATGATTTTCCTGTATTAATGAATGCCTATGGAAGCGAAAAAAGAATGTGCCTTGCACTCGGCGTTCATCATTTGAATGACACGGCAAAGGAGATTGAAAATCTATTTCATTTGCTTTCTTCGCCCAAAGAAAATATAATTGACAAATTAAAATTACTCCCAAAACTTGGTCAGTTTGCCAGTTGGATGCCTAAGGTGATTAGTGGGAGAGGAGAGTGCCAGCAAATAATCATGAAAGAACCGGACATTACCAAACTTCCTGTAATAACCTGCTGGCCAAAAGATGGTGGCCCTTTTGTAACGCTTCCTGTTATTCATACAAAAGATCCCAGCAATCATTCAAGAAATGTGGGTATGTACAGAATGCAGGTTTTTGGCCCAACACTTACAGGAATGCATTGGCACAAACATAAAGTTTCAGCAAAACATTTTAATGAATACAAGAAATTAAATAAGCGTATGCCCGTTGCCGTTGCATTGGGTGGCGATCCTGTTTACGCTTATTCTGCTACCGCGCCTTTGCCTGAAAACGTGGATGAATACATGCTTGCGGGTTTTCTAAGGAAGAAAAAAGTAGAACTGGTAAAATGTATTTCCCAACCTGAAATTGAAGTGCCGGCAGATGCTGATTTTATCATTGAAGGTTATGTAGACCCGGATGATGAACTGATTTGGGAAGGGCCTTTTGGTGATCATACCGGTTATTATTCATTACCTGATTGGTATCCAAGATTTCACATCACTGCAATCACGCATAAAAAAAATCCGGTTTATCCTGCAACTATTGTCGGTATTCCCCCACAGGAAGATGCATGGTTGGGAAAAGCAACCGAAAGGATTTTTTTAGCGCCGATAAAAATGACGCTGGTTCCTGAAATACTTGATATGGAAATGCCGGTTGAAGGCGTATTTCATAATTTGGTAATTGCCAAAATTCAAAAGGATTATGCAGGGCAGGCGCAAAAAGTAATGAATGCGATGTGGGGCGCAGGGCAAATGATGTTTAATAAAATTTTGGTGGTTACAGCCTCCTCTAATTCCTTCAAGGGAGGAGAACAGGAAAGCTTTAGCCTTTCAGATTATTCTAATTTGGCAAAAGATGTTTTCAAAAATTTAAATCCGTCTACCGATATTTATTTTTCACAAGGGCCGATGGATGTTCTGGATCACAGTTGCAGTAAGCTTGGTTTTGGAGGAAAAATGTGCGTCGACGGAACGTTTAAATATGAAGAAGAAAAGGATGATCAATTTTCGTCTATGCTTCCCCGTTTTACTGAAGAATCAAAAAAAGAATTATTAAAACATTTCCCTGAAATAAAAGAGATCAATTCTTCATTGCTTCAAAAGGAAATTCCATGTTTACTTATTGCGATTCAAAAAAATAAAAAGGAGCATGTAAAACAATTACATCAGTTAATTTTTGAAACAGGAATTGTTGATGGAATTAAAATGATACTGTATGTGGAACATACAGTTGATCCAAATGATCTTCCGGTTGCTTTGTGGCGTTTTTGTAATAACCTTGATCCAAAACGGGATCATTTCATAGTAAAGAAACAAATAAAAGAAAATCCTAACCAGTATGTGGCCTGCATTGGTTTTGACGGAACTTTGAAGACAAAAGAATTTGACGATTTTTACCGCGACTGGCCAAACATTATTATTGCTGATGATAAAACAATTGAATCTGTTGATAAAAAATGGCTGGAACTTGGTTTGGGAGAATTTATTCCTTCACCTTCCTTAAAATATAAAGCTCAAATGTATGGAGAAGAAGCAGTGGCAAAGGTTTCAGAAGATTCCGTAAAAAGCAATCACGGTAATCAATAATATTTTTGCATTAAGCGCCGCTATTCTTATGCTTTCCCCTTATATCCTGGGTCAAAATCCACCATCCATTCAATACCGTATTTGTCTCTAAACATCCCAAAATATGAACCCCAGGGGCTTTCGCCAATAGGTACTTCAATATTTCCTCCTGCTGAAAGCCCGCTAAATAACTTGTCAGCTTCTTCGCGGCTTTCGGCGCTAACAGATATTTTCGATCTGTTTTCATTTTCATTTACGTGACCCATACTTTCCGGAACATCATTGCCCATTAAAATATTTTTTCCTATAGGCAAAGCGATGTGCATTATTTTATTTGCCTCATGCCCTGCTGCGGGGAATTCCGGGCTTGACAAATCTTTAAAACGCATAATCGTTGCGAACTCTCCGCCAAAAACTGATTTGTAAAAATTGAATGCTTCTTCGGCATTTCCGTTGAAGTTAATGTAAGGATTGATAAGTGCCATAGCTTTTACTTTTTATGTTGATTTTTATTTCATTTTGTTTGCTTCCCGAAATCTGAAGATGTTTAGTAAATCTCTGTACCGACTCGGCTTTGCTCCTTTTCTGCTGGCTTTCGCCTTTGTCTTCTATCCTGATACTTACAGTGTTGTTCATAATTGATTTGTTATTATCCAAAACTACTGCTTGCAAAGAAAGAAGTAGAGTGTAAAAGCGACAAATAAGAGGTTGTTTACGTCATGGTTAAAGAATTGAAATTAAGCGGGTAAAGGGGTTAATACCGGCTTTCATTTATTGACAGTGTTTTTGAATACAATTTTCACTGTGGCTGTTGCAGGCATGTGTGAAACGTTAACTAAATTGAGGTTATTTTTTTAATCGCTTATGAGCGGTGAGGACACGATGAGTAGTAAAAATGTTTGGATATTTTCGGAATTATTTTTGACGTAAAAAAATGCCGCTTTAATCTTAATTGAATGGAAACTTTATCAAAAGAAATAAAAGTAAATCTGCCCCCACAACAAGCTTTTGCAAAGTTTGTTGATGACATATTCAAATGGTGGCCAAGAGAGTATACATGGTCGCAGGATAAACTGAAAGATATGAGAATAGAAACAAGAGTAAAAGGCCACTGCATAGAAACAGGCCCTAATGATTTCAGATGCGATTGGGGAACGGTAATAGAAATTGAGGAAGGTGAATCCCTGGCCTTTAGATGGCAAATAAGTCCCACCCGCTTGCCTGTGCCTGATCCCGCAAGGGCAAGTATAGTAAAAGTTACTTTCAGCAGACTTTCTGATGGGGAAACAAAGATGAAGCTGCAACATTCAGATTTTAAAAATCATGGGGAAGGTTATAAGGAATATTTGGCGGCTATGAGTTCAGAAAAAGGGTGGCCCTATATATTAAATTGTTATGCAAACTTTTGTAATACATGATAGTCGGAATTTTCGAAGTATTGCCTGTTTATTGTCGTGAGGTTTTAATTCAGGATTAAAGAAACCTACGTCTACCTCTTGATGTTAACGACGGAGACGTTGGCAGGAATTAAAAGCAATTAAACAGAGAATTGATTTAAATAGTTTACCTTGTAATATTATCGCTGCCATCTTTGAGATTTTTTTTCTTCCCTGACACGAATCCATCCTGAAAAAACACAAGCATGCAACATTTCACTCAGCCCAATTATATTATTGCTATTGGCGCCTCTGCAGGCGGAATGGAAGAAATTAATTCTTTTTTTGACCGCACGCCATGCGATGGCGTTTCATATATAATTGTGCAACATTTATCCCCCGATTTTAAAAGTCGTATGGTTGAACTATTGGCCAAGCATAGCCAACTATTGGTGAAGGAAGCCAAAAATAGAATGGCTGTAGATGCCAATAAAGTGTATCTCATCCCCAATGATAAGTTCATGACTATTAAGGATGGAAAATTATATTTAACGCCAAAAGAAAAAGCACACGGGCCTCATCTCACCATAAATATATTTTTTAATTCGTTGGCTGAAGACATAGGAAAGAAGGCGGTGGCTGTGGTTCTTTCGGGCCTTGGCTCTGATGGCTCAGAAGGAATAAAATCCATTAAAAGAAAAGGCGGAATGGTGATAGCCCGAAATCCTGAGACGTCAAAATTTAGCAGCATGCCTTCTCACGCCATCGCTACAGGCGTAGTAGATTTTATTCTGGAACCTTTATTAATGCCGGGAATAATTGAAAAGTATGTGAAAGAAGGCGGACAATTATCTGAAACAGGAAATGATGAAAAAAGTGTCTCTACTATCCTCAATATAATTAAAGATGGATCACCGCTTGATTTTTCAGATTATAAGCAGACGACTATCATCAGGAGAATTAAGAGAAGAGCCGGCTATAAGAATTTCACGAATCTTGAAAAATACATTGAATTTCTAAAAGTGACGCCTGAAGAAGTAGAAGCATTAAGCAAAGATTTTCTCATAAGTGTTACTTCGTTTTTTAGAAATAAAGAGGCTTTTGAAATTGTAGAAAAAGATATTCTGCCTGCGATATTAAGTAAACATGATCCTCATGATGAACTAAAAATATGGGTGGCCGCGTGTGCTACAGGTGAAGAAGCCTATTCACTGGCGATATTGATTGCCGAGCAAATGACCGGTGCCCTGCATGATACCGTGGTAAAAATATTTGCTACTGATATAGATTCTGTTGCCTTGATTCATGCAGGCAAGGGCGTTTACTCTGATACAATTGAGAAGGATGTTTCGCCGGAGAGGCTTAAGAAATATTTTACAAAAGAAGGAAACCATTACAAGGTAAATAACCAGATACGCAGCATGCTCATCTTTGCGCGGCACGACCTGGTAAAGAATCCGCCCTATTGCAACATGCACTTTATCAGTTGCCGCAACCTGCTGATTTACATGACGCCAGCCTTGCAGAAAAAAGTTTTTTACATGCTGCTCTTTGGCCTTAGAGTAGATGGATATTTATTTTTAGGTTCCAGTGAAACCCCAATGCCTATCATCCAAAATTTACAGGTAGTTAATAAACATTGGAAGATCTATAAAAACCTTCAAACGCATCGCACGGTCCACTTTGATGGCTTTTCTATGCCGCAGATGATTGACATAAAAGAGAAGCATTTACTAAAAGAAAAATTTATTCAAAAGGAAAATCAATCTTTGCCGGAGGCCGTGAACCTGAACCTGGTAAAGGAAACTGATTGCCTGGTAGTGTGCGTAGATGTAAAGGGGGGGGGTAATAAAAACTTATGGCGATACCGGCAGAATTCTTCTTCAAAAGAATTTTAATACTAATCTGCCCGATCTTTTGCCACATCCGCTCGACGTGGCATTTAAAATACTAAGCAGTGAGGTTTTAAAAACCAATAAAAAAGCTACCACTAAAGGCATAAGAATAAAAGAAAATGGAAAAACCATCAGCGTAAATATTTCGGTAAGTTTATTACCGGCTAAAAAAGGTGAGAACAAAATTTTGATGGTAACTTTCAAAGAGGATAAAGGCCGGACAGGCGTGAGCCAGGAAGTTGTCTTTGATAAAAAGATCTACCTGGATCTCTATACTTTAAATTTAGAAGATGAATTAAAAGAATTAAAAAGCAAGCTTCAATCTACTTATGAGCAGCTTGACCGTTCCAATGACAATATGCAATCTTTTAATGAAGAACTACTGGCAGCCAATGAAGAAATGCAAAGTACCAATGAGGAAATGCAATCGGTAAATGAAGAACTTCACACCATTAACAGCGACTACCTCGTAAAAAATAAAGAACTGACCGAAACCAATGATGACCTTAATAATTATTTCAGAAGCAATGCCAATGGGCAATTATTTGTGAATAATGATCTTCTGCTAATGAAATTTTCACCCGGCACCATCAAGCAGATCAATCTTCGCGAATCGGATATTGGCAGGCCGCTCAGCAATATTTCTACCAATATAAAATTTGAAACCATTGCAGAAGATATTAAAAAGGTGATCGCCGAAGGAATTACAATTACCAAGGAAATTGAAACTGATGATGGTAAATGGTATCAAATTATGACGATGCCTTATATAAACGCGGATCACAAACGAAACGGCGCCATGATTACTTTTAATGACATTTCGGAATTAAAAGAAACCGAATTAGAACTTGACAAAATCAACAAAAACTTATTGGTGATTAATGCCGACCTCGACAATTTCGTGCATGCAGCTTCTCACGATTTGATGGGACCACTCAGCAATATTGAACTTTGTATAAGTGTATTGGCGGATTTGCAAATATCAGACGATCCAAAGTTGCAAAAAGTGATGAAGATAATCGATACTTCATTTACAAGATTCCGCAGGCTGGTAGCCGAACTGGGAACGATAGGCAAAGTAGAAAGCGGCATGGGGGAAATGGAACCCGTCAATCTTGATGAATTGATCACCGATATTGAATTAAGTATTGAAAACAGGATAAATGCATCAGGAACTAAAATCAAAAAAGATGTAGGGACTATGCAAATTTATTTTTCAAAAAAGAACCTGAGAAGTATTATTTATAACCTTATTACCAATGCTATTAAATTCAGAAATCCTGATCGTCCTTCTAAAATATGGATAAGTGCCAAATCAGCAAATGGTTATTCCGTCATTAAAGTAAAAGACAATGGAATGGGAATGCAGGAAGGTGAATTTGAAACCATTTTCAGCATGTATGGAAGGCTAAACGATGATATAGAAGGACAGGGAATAGGTTTATACCTTGTAAGAAAGATCCTTAATGCCGCCGGTGGAAAGATCCTCGTAGAAAGCCAGCCCGGAAAGGGCAGTACTTTTACCGCTTACTTTGCTGAAAAGCGCGGTACCGGAAATTTCAATCCTGAACCTGAGTTCCTTGCCAACGGTACAAAATAATTCACGAACCCTGATAAAAATAAAAATATTTCATATAAGTTTGTTTACTGTAAATGGATCTTTTTTTACTTGCCTTTAGATTTGTTAATGCTGAAAGGTTAGTGTATTCTTTGTTGTCAGCGTCTCACGATAGTGCTCTGCGTATTAGTTAAACCATTACTTTATAAATGCCAGTTCAACAGACGATTCCTCTTTACCGGCAACCTCTCACTTGTCAATGATTTTATATAAAAGAGAAGCCAAAGTGGACGTTCCTGTTTAGAGGTGGATTAAAAACTAAAGAAATAGTATCAGATTTTGTTAGCATATAAACACTACTCTTCCTGCAAGACGCTGGCCTTTTACTTCCTTACCTTTCAAATGTCTGCAGGCTATCTTCTTCCAAATGTAAATGCACTGCCTTTATATTTAGGAGTAGCACTCATTGTTAAGGCTGCCTTGTCACCATTCACATCCAACAGCATAAATTCGGGATGTTCTGGTGTATAAGCCTTCCACACGCCTCCGTCCTTTCCGTTTGGATTTCCAAATTTGGAAAAATTGGTATAGAAATCCACCATCTTGTTACTCAAATCTTTATCACCTTCGGTAAAAGGCCGCCAGCTATGTTTCATCGAATGAAACACATACCATAGATCGGAAGAATGGAAAGCGCCGCTGGAGTCGCCGGGAAGCTGGCGCTGGAAAAAATAAGCATAAGCAGGTTGTTTGCTTTGTGATGCACGCAAGGCACAGAAATCACTTACCGGTTTTATCATGTCCGCCAGGTCGTTGGCTGTACATCCAATCATGTAAGGAATGTCGGCCAATTGGTCAGCACGGGCTGCATCGCTAAATGTTCCTTTTAAAAAATATCCGTCGATTACAGGGCCCCATCCAATACGTGTTTTCGTACTGTCTGCATAGGTTTGAGCCATTTTGGTTAATTCATCAAAAGAAAGAGAACGCATTTGATCCAGGGTAGTCTTTCCGAAGAAATCCATCATAGCTTTGTTTTTCTGTTCAGCCGAATCAAGCATAGTGCCTGGTCTTGATCCTAAACCGCCTCCACTCATACTAATAGCTTTACTAACGAGTGTTTTTGTAATGGGAGAGGCACATAGGGACTGCACACTACCTGCGCCGGCGCTCTGGCCAAAGATGGTGATGTTGTTGGGATCGCCTCCAAACTGGCCGATATTGTTGTGTATCCATTTCAGCGCTGCTGCCTGGTCCATTAAACCATAATTGCCGGAAACACCGTGGGGGCTTTCAGCAGATAAAAGAGGATGCGAGAAGAAACCAAATACACCGAGACGATACGTTACTGATACCAGAATAACACCATTGGAAGCCCAATCTTCGCCGCCGTCCATTTCCGGTTCAAAAGCAAATCCTTCCCGATAGCCGCCGCCATGTATCCACATTGCCACCGGAAGCTTTTTGTCCGTTTGCCCGGCCGCCGGAGTCCATACATTCAGATAGAGGCAATTCTCGCTAAATGGAACAGAACCACTTGCGCGCCACTCTTTACCATAAAAACTATTGGGATCCCAGGTAACCTGTGAAGCCGCATCGCCATACTTATCTGCTATTTTAACACCTTCCCATGGAACTACGGGCTGTGGCTCCTTCCAGCGAAGATTACCAACCGGAGGCGCAGCAAATGGAATGCCCTTGTAAGCGATAATTCCTTTGGTTGGAGTTTCTACGCCTTGCACCTGTCCGCCTTCAATGTTCAGCACAGGATTCGGGTCTTTTTGATTACAGGATAGAAATGTGAAAGACAGTACGAAAAACAAAATGGGGAAAGAAAATTTTTTCATAACAAGCATGTTTTTATTAGTCAGTAAATATTTATTTTTAAAAAATATTGCCAATATACAATTATAAAATTGAATAACCGAAAATCATATCTGAAAAATAAAGCAACATGCATTGCTTTGCCTCACTCAGCTTTGCTGTTGTTATTCAGTAAATGACAGAGTTATTATTTTATTCCCTCCAAATAGGTTTGTCAAATATTGATTTGGCATCCCTTCTATTTAAAAAGGCTTAAAGGAATAGAATTTCCGATGGCTGCATACCCGACCGTATTTGGATGCACATAGTCGAATGTCCAGTTACTTTTGATACGCAAAGGGTTTGTTGCCGGATCTTTTACCACCTCTTCAAAATCAAGCACGGCATCAAAGTTTCCTGGCGTGCGGATCCATGTATTGATTGCCTGCCGGGTGGCTTCATTTTCTATCGTGTACTTCCGGGAGTTACCAATGGGAAGCAACGTAGCGCCATATACTTTGATTCCTTTCGCATGAGCCTGCGCAACTATTGTGGCGTAAGCGCCGGTGATATCGGCAGCGGTAGCGTGTTCGTAAGAAATATCATTGATACCTTCAAGCACCAAAAGGTAAGCGATATTTGGCCTGCTGAGAACGTCTTCCGCAAACCGGTGTACACCCGATGGCCCCGCGAGATCCGAAGATACAATCCGGTTTGAACCAATGCCCATATTAATTACGGAAAACGGAACGCCTGAAGGCAGCGCCGGTATACGATTAGAAAGTATATCAGGCCAGGTGCCGTTCACATCGTTCATGGAAGTGGCTCCATCGGTAATAGAGTTGCCAAAGCAGATGGCCACCTTTGTCTTTTTTGGCGCCCAAACCTGAAGTCCGCAAACGATTACAACTTCTCTTGTAGTATTGCCGGAACTTGCCAAGGGAAGTGTTGGCGTGGAAACGAAGTTGCCTTTATCAGATATATAACTTGTATGCAGCCCTGTCGGATGAAAAGTGGTAGGCAGAAAATTATCCGGAATATAAACGCTGATCGCAACCGTTACATGTTGCTTAACCGTGAGTACAACAGGATCACTCCATATTTCTGCACCCGGCTTGAGAGTAATACCTGGTTGCCCGTTAAAGGTTAATGCCCTGTCGCTTGCTGCTACTATTGAATTTTTCTCAGACTGCAACGCAATATGCGCGGCTCCCACAGTGAGTGTATTTGTAGCAAATTTGTTGGTCAGCTTTACCCGCACCTTGCTGCCACCAAGTTTTGTGTACACATTGAGCCGTAAGGTTTGGTTGTCAAAGGAAGGAGCCCTTTGAATAGCCCCCATTACCGTCGTTGACAGGAAAGAGGCAGCCCAGCTATCAATCCATTTTCCTGTTTTCAGGATATCGGTGTTCATGGTGTTTCCATGAACAGATTCAGTAAAAGTAGCAGAATGGATAGGGGTCACTTTTACTGAACCAGTCTTTTTGTTACCCCAACCTATAATAGCTGCTGATAGTGAAACGGCCAGCAAAACTGCAATTCTGGCTAAATATTTTTTTTGCATTTCTGTTTTTTAAAATGGCTTAATAAAGATTTGATCTTCCTGCCTCTACAGAGGACAGCTATCGTAAAGATAAAGAGATAATGATATATATTAGGGAAAAATTGAAATTGAGACTTGGGCAAATGACTGATGCTTTCCATTAAGCGCATTATAGGCGATGTCAGGTTTGTTTACTAATTTTTGAAATCCCAGTGGGCAAAACAGGTTTGATTTAATAAATTATTATCAGATGCTAAACTTTTGCGTCTTCGCAAACCCGGATTCTTGCATAGCATAGAAAGCTATTTATAAAATAGCTTTACCAACCTCCGGTAATTTTATTTATCTTCAAACTCATAAAATTTTTTCACTACATCAGCATTATATAATTACAACGATGAAACTGACTTGCCTGTTTTTCAACCTTGCTTTTACAGCATTGACATCGACTGCTATCGGTCAAAAACTGGCCGCCCCTATTTTACTGTGGCCTGACGGCGCACCTGGCGCTACCGGTATCAGTGACGAAGACAAACCCGCTGTGATACCTTTTGTACCTGATGCGTCCCAACGTAATGGTGCGGCGATACTCGTAGTACCAGGTGGGGGGTTCACTATCCGTGCCGTGGACCATGAAGGTGTGTTGGTGGCGCAATGGCTCAAAGAGCATGGCATTACCGCATTTTTATTGCGATATAGGTTGAGACCCATTTATGGCCGCAACAACTGGGTCAGGGATGGGCAACGTGCCATGCAATTCATCAGGGCGCATGCCCCGGAATACCATATTTCCACTGACCGTGTCGGTGCGGTTGGCTTTTCCGCAGGAGCTAACCTGATCCCGGATATGACAGTGAATGCTTTAACCGGGCAACCCAATGCACCCGATCCGCTCGACCGTGTGTCATCAAAACCTGATTTTATCATCCTGGGATATGGATCTATGCGCATTGCTGATATGGCAGATTCTGCCATCAGGGAAGGCTTTCCGCCTACATTCATGTATGGCACGGTGGAAGACAGAAGCAGCCAGGGCGGCATGATAGACATGTACAGCCGTTTATATCGTGCCCATGTTCCGGTTGAAGCACATTTTTTCCGAAATGGCATACACGGAACCGGTTTTGCTTTGGGAGATCCTGTGTTGGGGGAATGGCCGCATTTGTTGCATAACTGGCTTGCCGTAGGCGGGTTTCTTACAGCCAAACCTCAGATTGCTTTATCGGGTGTGGTAAAATTAGATGGGGCGCCGCTCGTAAAAGGTATGGTGATCCTTACACCGCTGACCGATAAGGATGCACCTCCCGTGACCGTATATATTAATAATACAGGAACAGGTGAGCTTGGCAGGTTTCTGGTCCCAAAAAACCAGGGCCCCGTAGAAGGCTCTTACCGCGTAGAAGTAAGACAGGATGCTACCCGCTGGATAAGTAATTCACGTGAGCCTTTTATGATCAGTATGATGGACAAACAGCGCAACGGTACGCTTACCGATGCTGACCGGAAAGAGTGGGGCGAATACCTCCGCCACCGCGACCTGTCTCCCAGTATTTACAATCAACGGGTATATGCCCACCAGCATCCCGGTGACAAAAGAGATTATACCGTGGACATTAAAAAAGATAAAGAGATTTTGATAGAAGTATTTAGTAAGTGAGAAGACAACGGGGAATGATCTGTAGGATCATACCTGATAAATTGAAAAATGCTTTTATTTTTATTTCATTATTTTTAATATCCATTTTCATTTTCCAACGCATTGCTATGAGAGAAGATATTCTTCAATACATTTGGAAATTTCAATATTATAATAATAAAGATATGCTATCCACCAACGGCGATAGTATTTCCGTTATCCATCCCGGTATGCATAATCATAACCAGGGACCCGATTTTTCTGAAGCAAGAATTAAAATTAACGATACTCTATGGGCAGGCAATGTGGAACTACATATAAATTCTTCCCAATGGAACCTGCATAAACATTCAATGGATGACAATTACAACAATATTATTCTTCACGTGGTATGGAACCATGATACAGAAATAAAAGATGCAAATGGACATAATTTACCTACGCTCGAATTACAAAGCAGGGTTTCAAAATTATTGTTGGAAAAATACCGGCAATTGATGGAAACAGCACGGTTTATTCCATGCGAAAAACTTCCAATAAATGTAAAGGGCCTTTCTTTAACGGCCTGGAAACAAAGGCTTGTAGCGGAAAGGTTGTTATTGAAATCAAATACAATTTTCAGGATTTTAAAAGAAACCAATTTCCATTGGGAAGAAACTTTCTGGTGGTTGATAGCCGCTAATTTTGGTTTGAAAGTGAACAGTGAAAGTTTTAAAAAAATCGCTCAGTCTTTACCATTAAATGTTTTGGCAAAACACAAAAAGAATATCATTCAGATTGAAGCACTGCTATTCGGACAGGCAGGCCTGCTCCGAAATGACTTTGAAGAAAAGTATCCCCGCATGTTGAAAAAGGAATATGAGTTTTACAGGAAAAAGTACAAACTTGAACCGGTAGAAGGGGGCTTACATTTCCTGAGGATGAGGCCCGCAAATTTTCCAACCATTCGTTTGGCACAACTTGCCATGCTCATACACAATAGCGAGCATTTGTTTTCTAAAATAAAAGAAACCGATTCAGCAAAAGGTTTGAAGGCTATGTTTACAATTGAAGCTAATGATTACTGGCACTATCACTACATTTTTGATGAAGAAAGCGATTTAAAAATAAAGAGATTGGGAAAGCAGATGATTGAAAACATTCTCATCAATACGGTTGTGCCAATCGTTTTTTGTTATGGCCTTCATTACGCCGATGAATATTATAAAGAGAAAGCGATCAAATGGCTGGAGGAAATCACCCCGGAAAAAAATGTGATCACAAAAGGTTTCGAAAATCTTGGCTATTCCAATAAAAGTGCTTTTGATTCGCAGGCTTTCATCCAACTAAAAAATCATTACTGCAATAATAAACTTTGCCTTGAATGTGTGATAGGGAATTCTTTATTGAAGAATGTGAAAATATGAAAATGAGGGTGTCTAAATTTTCACATTTGCTAAATTTTCACATTACCTAATTAATTAACCCAATCATATTTCAAAACCAATTCAATGTCCGGATGGATACTTTTCGCAACGGGACAGTTGTTGCCGGTGTTTTCTAAAATTAACCTTTCTTTTTCTTTTATATTTTGAGGTAGAGAAACGGTCACTTCAATTTTTGCCACCCGCCTTGGGTTGCTTGCCATGTGCTTTGTAACGTCAGCTTTTGAATTGGTAAGATCCACATTCATATCATTCGATTTGATGCCCATTGTTGTAAGCATGCATGTTGCAAGCGAAACACACAGCAAATCGGTGGGAGAGAAACGCTCGCCTTTGCCGCAATTATCAGTAGGTGCGTCTGTTTCAATTTGAGATTAACTTTGCAGGTGAATAGCTTCACATCGCAAATTTCCCTGGTAGCTAATTGATGCAGTCATTGTCTTATTTTTGTATAAATTTACACCACTAAGAGATCATCAACAAATGCAAAAGAGTATAATTATTTTCATATCTATTCTTATTTCATTCCATTCATTTGGACAGGAAACCAAAAAGACGCGAAAGGAGGAAAAAAGAACGCGAATAAACGAAATGGTAAAGCAGGAGGAGGAAGGTGTCATTACCTATAAAAAAAGTTTTGCTTTCGGCGCCAAACTTATTACGGATGGTTATGGAGTGTTCTTTGAACTTGGGCGTGCCAGCTCAGTAAAAAAAGCCTTGTTATACCAACTTGAGATCAGCGAGCGCAAGCATTTAAAGGAAGAAAAACAAACCACTGCGTATTCCAATACAGTTCCATTCATTTATGGAAAAGAAAACTTTTTTTACCCTGTAAAATTTGGAGTGCAACAACAGATTTTGCTGGGAAATAAATCCAACAAAAATGGCGTTGCTGTTACCGGCAACTATGGTGGTGGTATTACGGCAGGCCTTCTTCGCCCTTACTATGTACAGGCACAAGATGCTAATGGCATTAGTTATATAAAATACAATTCACCGGATAGTGCACTGTTTCTTTCAGGCAATATTTTCGGAGGCCCTGATTTGGGAAAAGGCTGGAATGAACTTACTGTTACTCCTGGTGTTTATGCAAAAACTGCTGTACGTTTTGATTATGGCAGTTATAATGAAGTGATTTCAGCGATTGAAGTGGGCCTTAGCGCGGAATATTATACTAAAAAAATCCCTCAAATGGTTTACAACAAAGAGAAGCAATTCTTTTTCAGCGGTTATGTGGCCATCATCTTCGGGAAGAGAAAATAGATTCCCTTTTTACTTTAAAATAAACAGCACAATAAATGAGTGAAGAATTGACTTTGACTACGGCAGAAAAACCCCGCAAACCAAATTGGCTTCGCGTGAAACTACCGATAGGCGAGGAGTACAGGCAGGTAAGGCAAATTGTAGATACTCATAAATTACATACCATTTGCGAGAGTGGCAATTGTCCTAATATGGGTGAATGTTGGGGCGAAGGAACAGCGACATTCATGATACTTGGAAATATTTGTACAAGAAGTTGTGGTTTTTGCGCGGTAGCTACAGGTCGTCCTTTACCGGCAGATTTGCAGGAGCCGAAACGTGTGGCTGAAGCAATTTTGCTGATGAAAGTAAAACATGCGGTTATCACTTCTGTGGACCGTGATGAACTGAAAGATGGTGGATCTATCATCTGGCAGCAAACGATTAACGCGGTTCGGCAATTAAGTCCTGAAACTACTTTGGAAACACTCATTCCTGATTTTAAAGCGGAGGAAGAAAACATTCAACGTATTATTGATGCGACTCCCGATGTGGTGAGTCACAACATTGAAACAGTTGAGCGGTTAACCCGTCATGTAAGGATCCAGGCTAAATACTGGCGTAGCATGGAAACATTGCGTTTCTTGAAACAAGGTGGCATGCGTACCAAAAGCGGAATTATGTTGGGTTTGGGTGAAACAAAAGAAGAGGTAATTCAAACCATGCAGGATCTCAGGGACAGCAACGTGGATGTAGTTACTATTGGCCAATATTTACAACCTACTCCAAAACACCTTCCTGTAGATCGTTTCGTTCATCCATCAGAATTTGCAGAGTTACGTGAAATAGGCTACCAGATCGGATTTGATTATGTAGAAAGCGGCCCCTTGGTTCGCTCTTCTTATCACAGTGACAGGCATGTAATTCCGGGATTGGGAAGAACTGAATGGCAAAAAGCAACTGCCTTGAAAGCGCAATTGGCAGCTAAAAATAATTGATACAGTAAAAGGGATAAATAAACACGATTTTTATTTTCTTTCTTTGCCACTGATTACATGGATGTTTACAGATTTGATAGCAGTAAACAAACAAAATTCGTCAATTCCTATTTTGTTTTAGAATCGAACTTGATGAGGCTTCATCAACAACTTTTTTCTCCATGTAAAAAAGTCATCAGCACTTTTGTTTTCAGCATATTTTTTTTCAACAGCAACGCAACAAAAACATTTTTGTTTTAATTATCTTGTGGCCAAAAGCCGCTATGAAAAAGGATCTGTTCCTTTTGATTTTAACTAAAAAAATTGTTGCCACTTTTATTGCCATATTTATTGCATCTGCTCTTTTTGCACAAATGCCAACCAATGGATTGGATGTAAAGCATTATACTTTTAAAATTGCGCTTAACGATACGACTAATATAATTCAAGGAAAAGCAGAAATTACTATCGCTTTTTTAAAACCGGAAAATGAAGTGATTCTCGATCTTGTAAATAAAAACCAGGAAGGGAAAGGGATGACAGTAACAGAAGTTTCTAAAAATGGAATTGCAGTGAAGTTTGAGCAGGATTCGCAACATCTTATAGTTGAAGACAAAGGAAATCCGGAAAA
The DNA here is from genome assembly GCA_963811285.1 of uncultured Chitinophagaceae bacterium. GTDB lineage: Bacteria > Bacteroidota > Bacteroidia > Chitinophagales > Chitinophagaceae > Ginsengibacter. The sequence continues at coordinate 97,741 of CAWEQV010000008.1, forward strand.
AGAAAATACTTACTTAATCAGTTATGAAGGGATACCTGCAGATGGCTTAATAATCAGCAATAATAAATTTGGCGCCCGTACTTTTTTCGGTGATAACTGGCCGAACCGCGCTCACAATTGGATTCCATGCAATGATCATCTTTCTGATAAAGCCACAGTCGATTTTATCGTTACCGCACCTGATCATTACCAGGTAGTTTCCAATGGAAAAAAAATTGAAGAAACCAATTTTCCAGATCATTTAAAACTAACATATTGGCAGGAAAAAGTGCCTTTGGCGACGAAGATTATGGTAATCGGCGTAACGGATTTTGCCGTGAACAATTTAGGAAATGTAGATTGTATTCCTGTTTCAAGCTGGGTATATCCTCCCGATCGTGACAGCGGTTTTGCACATTATGCTATTGCGAAAAATATTTTACAATGGTACATTCAACATATCGGCCCTTATGCTTTTGAAAAACTCGCCAATGTTCAATCTACAACCATTTTTGGCGGAATGGAAAATGCCGGTTGTATTTTTTATTATGAAAAATCTGTAAATGCAAATGATATTGAAAGTTTGATGGCGCATGAAATTGCGCACCAATGGTTTGGCGATAACGTAACTGAAAAAGACTGGCCGCATCTTTGGCTGAGTGAAGGTTTTGCTACTTACATGGCGGATCTTTACCTGGAAAATAAATATGGAAAAGATTCTTTAAAAAACCTTTTAATAAGACAACGGCAGCAGGTTATAAGTTACTCTGTAAATCATAAAACGCCGGTGGTAGATACTTCAGAAAGCAAACATTTGATGAATTTGCTGAATGACAACAGCTACCAGAAAGGCGCGTGGGTTTTGCATATGCTTCGAAGAAAACTCGGTGATAGTTTATTTTGGAAAGGAATTCGCGCTTACTATAAAACCTATTCAGGGCAGAATGCTAATACAACGGATCTCGAAAAAGTTTTTGAAAAAATAAGTGGGCAAAATTTACAAACTTTTTTTAAACAATGGCTTTTCACAGCCGGCCAGCCGATGCTAAAAGTTGACTGGAAATTTAATTCTCCTGGTAAATCAGTTGCGTTGAAAATAGAACAAACGCAAACGAATCTCTTTAAATTTCCTTTGCAGGTAAGCTTTACAAACGGAAACAAAACGGTAATGAAAACGATTAATCTAAAAGATAAAATAATGGAGAAAAATCTTCCCTTGTCTTTTGCACCAAAGAAAATTATTATTGATCCGAACGTAAACTTATTATTTGCTTTGCAGTAAACGAAGAAAGGAAGGGAATTTTTATTTCAGCGGAATGAATTTCCCTGTAGCTGAAGCCAAATAATTAAATGATAACTGTTGGAATAAAGAGTAAATACAAACTTTGTCATCGTCTAATTAATCACCATTACGGGGATTTTGATTTTATGTCTTAATGTGTCGATCGTGCTTCCGTAAAGCAGGTCTTTGAAACGTTTGTGCCCGTGAGCGCCCATTACCAGCAGGTCAATATCATTTTTCGTGATGATCTTTGCCATTTCTGCTGCGGGATTGCCAAAGCCTATTTGAGTGGCGGCTTTGTAATCCATTTTTTGAAGTAGCTGCCTGTATTGCGCCAGGTTTGTCTTATCAAGTTCAGTTTCGTAGTCCTGTGCATTCATTCCCAGGTAGCGTGCAGCGGCGCTTTCCACCACGTGTATAAATGTGTAAGAAGCCGTTTTGCCTCCAATCATTATGGCATTTTGAATGATTTTTTCGTCTTTACCGCTAAAGTCAATAGCAATGCCAATGTGTTGGTATTTTACAGACGCATTTTCCAGTAGCTGCGCCGCATAACCGTGAGGTAGCTGCGTTTTTTCTCCCATTTCTTTCGAAAGAAAAGGATGAATAAAAACATAAAAAAGTAGAGCCAGGCAGGCAATTGAAAGAGGAATTACAATAACATAAATCCAAAACTTATCAGAACCGGCACCGTTGATCCATTCATTGATCTGTTGCACTACCAATTGTATATTGAGGTAAACAATGATAGCGGCACTTAACCACGCAAGAATTTTTACCCAAAGTTTAATGGTAAATTCCTTCATAAATCTTCTTTCTGAAGTAAAGTGAATTAAGGGAATTACCGCAAATCCAAGTTGCAGGCTGAGCACAACCTGGCTCAACACCAGTAAGCTGCCCAATGCTTCTGAGCCGAAATAGAGGATGGTAAACAGTGCCGGAATAATTGCCAGCAAACGGGTAATAAGCCGGCGCAGCCAGGGCCTGATGCGAATATTTAAATGGCCTTCCATTACGATTTGTCCTGCTAAAGTGCCGGTGATCGTTGAGCTTTGGCCCGAAGCGATTAATGCAATGGCAAAAAAAGTCGGGGCGGCTGTTCCAAACAATTTTTTCAATAAAACAGATGCATCCTGTATCTCTGCGATATGGAAATAGCCGTTTACATAAAAAGCTGCAGCCGCCAACACCAAAATGGCGGCATTTACAAAAAAAGCCAGGTTTAATGCGATAGTGGTATCTAACAGGTTAAACTTAATAGCTTTTTTCATCCCTGAAGGTGACCTTTCAAATTTTCTCGTTTGCACCAGCGATGAATGCAGGTACAAATTATGCGGCATCACAGTCGCACCGATTATCCCGATAGCAATATATAATGAGGGCCCGCTAAGTTTTGAAGGGACAAAGCCGGTCATTACATCGCTGTAAACCGGTGAAACAATAAACATTTCGATTAAAAAAGAAAAACCGATAATACCCACCAACGTTATAATGAACGCTTCCAATACCCGCATGCCTTGGTGCAGCAAAAGAAGCAACAACAAGGTGTCAAGGGCAGTTACACAAATTCCCCAGATCAGCGGAAGCCCGAATAATAAATTAAGCCCGATGGCCATTCCAACAATTTCGGCCAGGTCGCATGCTGCTATGGCTATTTCTGCAAGAATATACAAAGGGATGTTTGCCCATTTGGGATAGGTGTTTTTTGAAACCTGTGCAAGATCCAATCCTCTTACGATTCCGAGCCTTGCGCTAAGCGATTGTAAGAGCACCGCAATAAGATTTGACATCAGCAACACCCAAATCAGTTTGTATCCAAAGGCTGAGCCACCTGCTATGTCAGTAGCCCAATTTCCAGGATCCATATATCCCACGCTTACAAGGTAGGCCGGCCCGAGAAAGGCCATTATGCCACGCCAACCTTTTTTTTGAGTTACTACCGAAGAATGTACTTCGTGTAAAGAATGTAAATCGCTTTTCGTCATAATTCCTGCTCTTTTTATTTTAACCTATATATTGTCAGGTTCCCATTAATTTTATAATTAAAAGTAAAAAGTTAGACAAATCTAACAATATTTTTAATAACCAATAACATTATTTTTTCATTACGTTATTATTATTAGCTTTGGCTTAAATTGCTAAAGCAATAACAATACCATTCAGCAGATAAACCACATGGCCAATTCATTAACAGAAGAAAATTACCTGAAGGCTTTATTTAATATTGCCAATACGGCGGGCGAGGTAAACGTGGCTGAACTCTCGAAAACATTGGAAATAAAAATGCCAACTGTTACCAGCATGATGAAAAAACTGGCAGATAAAAAGCTGGTTCATTATGAAAGTTATAAACCGCCGCGCCTTACGGAAAAAGGGTAAAAAGGAAGCAGGACTTATCATTAGAAAACACAGGCTTACGGAAATGTTTTTGGTGGATAAAATGAAATTGGGATGGGAAGATGTACATGATATTGCTGAGCAGATTGAACACATTCAATCGCCTGTTTTTTTTGAGAAAATGGATGAACTTTTGGATTTTCCCAAACTTGATCCGCATGGCTCGCCGATTCCGGACAGGAACGGCAAAATAGAATTGAAAGACTATAATAAACTCAGTGATTGCAAAGCAGGAGAAACCGTGAAACTTGCAGCAGTAATCAATACCTCCTCTGATTTTTTAAAATTTCTGAATACGCGAGGTTTGCGGTTGGGAACAAAAATTAAAATAAAAGCAATAGAACCTTTCGACAAATCATTATTGGTGAGTTATGGAAAAAGGATTTCTGAAACTTTAAGCAATGTCGCCAGTGAAAGGTTGCTGGTTGAAAAAGAAAGAAGATAAAAGCAAAATAAAAATCAAAGGAATTTTTTTGTTTACCGCAAATCTAAACCTAAAGAATATTTACAAATTTTATCTATAATTCCTTGCCAATTTCCCAATCAAAACCAAAAGGATCGGTAAGCCTTCCCAGCCGCCAGCCATAATCTTCACCGACAGGAAAAACAACTTCCGCTCCTGCTTTAATTGCCTGTTCAAAAATCTTATCAGGATTGTCAACTACCAAAAGAATTTTAAAGTATTCTCCAAACTTCTGTTGCGTTACATTTGAACCGGTTGATTGCCCGCTTACCCAAAATTCTGATCCATCAACAGCAAGCCTCAACACCAAACCTCCGTCTGGCGATTCCATCCGGTAAGTTTCTGTTGCTCCAAATGCTTTCTTATAAAAATACCCGGCGTTAGCACTGTTATTTACATTAAGCCAGGGCTGAATAGATGTTTTCATTTTTTACTTTTTTTCTTTGAAGGGTTGGCTCTTCCATAATAATCTAAACACAGGTTAATCCAAAATTCAAAGTCCTTTTTTGATTTAAATCCTGCCGGATTGACATAACAAAAACCCTTGTATTCTTTTCCTTTCATTATCATTGGCTGAAAGCCATCTTTTTCCGCAACTTCTTCATGAAGTTCCGGATCAAAGCGGCACATCAGGTTTTCCCCACTCACGCTGATGCACATTTTATCATTTATCATAAAAGTAAGCCCACGGAACATTTTCTTTTCTTCCACTTTCAACTCAGGAAATTCAGCGAGAAATTCTCTTATTCTATCTGCAAGTTTTGTATCGAAAGCCATAAAAAATTCAATGATTATTGAAGCGAAGTTTAATTTTAAAAATACAGCAAACAAAGAAATTCCAGCCATTTTTATTTCCAGCCGATTAAAGGTTCTAACTTTACCTGACGACATTATTCTATCCTGTCCTAAAAAAAATTATTACCAAGGCAACCATTACGAGATTTTTTGCGATTCCTAACCAGAAAGCTTTTATCAATTGTTATCAGCAAAGGAGTTAAATAAACATATCATGGGTTGCGCCCGTAATCAAAGGGAAAGCCAGAAAAAGATCTACAATTCTTTTTATAGTTATGGTATGTCGGTCTGCCTCCGATATACGAATCGGCACGAAGATGCAGTGGAAATTTACAATGACAGTTTCCTGAAAATTTTTAAAGAGATCTATCACTACAAACCTTTGTATGCAGATGAAGTAAATTCCTTTAAAGGATGGATAAGAAAAATTATGATCTACACAGCCATTGATCATACAAGAAAAAATAACAAACATTCTTTTACTGCAGATTTTGAAACTTCGGTTATTTATATGACAGACAATGAAGAAAATGTAGTTGACAGGATGTCGTATGAAGAGATCATTGCTGCTATACAACAACTTTCGCCGGCTTACAGAACCGTGCTGAATTTATATATTATTGACGGCTTTACTCACGAGGAGATTGCAAAGCAATTGGATATTGCCGTGGGTACTTCCAAATCAAATCTTTTTAAGGCACGGCAACAGTTGCAACAAATTTTAAAAAACGAAAACAAGATACAAATAGCTAAAAATGTGGGATGATGAAAACGATAAAAAACTAAGGAAAGCAGCAGAAAATTTCCAGCCGGCTTTGGATGAAAATGCATGGCAGAAAATGGAACAGATGCTCGACGAAAACCTTCCACAAAAGAAGGACAGGAAGAAGTTTTTATTTTTCATTCCACTTATTTTGATCCTTGCAGGTTTTCTCTTCTTTATCTTTTTCTATGATAATGGAAACGGGGATTTGGTACAAGTGCGCGTTCCGATAATTACTTCTGCAAATGCCAACAAATCAAAAGAAAAACAGCCGGATGAAAAGGCAGTTCCTTTATCAAACTCAGCGAACAAATCTCTTGTAAAAGCTACAACCACAACAGGGAATAATATTCTGAAAAACAAAACTCTTGTTATTCATGAAAATAGAAAAGCGTCTATTCGGCCCGTTAGTAAAAACGAAAATAAAAATGAGGAGCTTGTAATATCTTCACAAAAGCCATATAAGCAGGCTGTGAATAGCGATAAAAATTCTGAAGATAAAGTAACAAATTTTTCAGATTCTGTTTCTGCAAATAAAGAGAGTGCAGAAATAACTACTTCAAAAGTTGAGGAAAAGCAACAAGAAGAAACGAATCTTTCGCAGGCAACTGCCGAAACAAAAGAAAACAAGCCAGGTAAAAAAAGTATAAAACAAAAAGAAAAAACGGAAAATAGTTTTGGAAATAATTTTAGTATTAGCTTCTCTGCAGGGCCTGGTGAAAGTTTTGTGGGAAGCAATAAAGGCAAGCTGACACTGGATTTTGGAATAATTGCAGGTTATCATTTTGCAAAACATTTTGGTGTTCGAACCGGTGCGTTTATTTCAAAAAAGATTTATTCCGCAACCCCTGATGAGTATACTTTGCCCGCCGGCACTTCTTATTACTATCTTCAAAAGATAAATGCAAACTGTAACGTTATTGACATTCCGTTGAACGTTGATTATTATTTTGATCAAAAAGGAAAACATATGTGGTTGATTTCTGCAGGGCTTTCATCCTATTTAATGAAGAAAGAAAGTTATGATTACTTCTATAAAACGCCCGCCGGGCAGACTTACAATAAAGACTGGAGTATTTCCAATCAAAACCAACACTTCTTTTCTGTGCTGGATCTTTCAGTTGGGTATGAATATTTAATGAACAAGCAATTTTCTTTAGCTGCTCAACCTTACATTGACTTGCCTTTAACGGGAATTGGTGCGGGAAAAGTAAAACTAAACAGCGCAGGAATTTTATTTACTATTAAAGCAAAACCTTTTATGAAGAAAAGCAAATAACAGATCTTAAAATTTATACTTCCAGTCAATCATGCTTTTTCTTCAACTGGAAAACCCTTGAAATATTAAAGCCAAACAATACATCTCCATTTTCCCAGCGGTTGGTTGTTTCTGTAATAAAAGACTTTTCCGTCATTCCAATTGAATTGGTAAAATGCAACTGAAAAACATGACCCCCGGTTCCGAGATCAATTCCAAAAGATAAAACATTTTGTGCGCCGCTTCCGTAATCATTTAAACGGTAATAATATTCAGCGTTTACATTCAATCTTTTTGAAACGCGCTGTGTAGCGGCAAAACCAATTGCTGCAATATTTTGATCAACATGCACGAAAGAAATTTTGTCCGCATGAATAAATGTTGGCATCAGTTGCAATGAAAAATTTTCAGAAAATTTCCTGGCGATGAGTAATTGCAAAACGTAGGAAAGACGGTCAGGAAATATTGTTTTTCCGGCATCAAATTGTTTTAAAGTATTGACAGCAATTGTTGGCACAAAAGACGCGCTTACAGGCATTTCTACTTCGCCGGTAGATTGTCTCAATATTTTTATTTTTAAAAAAGCATCATACGTTTTTTGATAAACACTATGTCCCGCGCCAATCATTACATTATTAGTAATTCCATAATCGAAACCCAATCTCATCACAGCCGCATCCAGTCCGAAGAAATTATACAACCCGCTGTTGATCGGATCGAAACGATGAGAAATTCTTACATCCAGCACATGAGCGGGAAGATTTACAATCGAATGCCCGTCAACTACACGCGTGTATTTAAAAGTATTTTCGGTATAATAAGTTTTGTTACTATCCGATTCATGAATGAGTTCGCTTAAGAGATTGGTAGAATCCTGGGCAATGGCGCCGGAACAAAAAGCGACCATTGCGATGGCAAGAAAAAATTTTGTTGATCGCATGATTATGAATTTGTGAGTTATGATTTATTTTTCCTGGTAACTGCAGTTCACTTTAATTTGAATGCGTTCTGCAATTTTATTGGAGACAATTGACGGGATCTTTATATCGTAGTCCTTTACTAAAACAGTAAAAGAAGAATTGGCAGAAATTGTTCCTTTACTGATAATAATTGAGCCGTTAGTGGTTATATTTTTAGTAACGCCATGAATAGTCAGATCACCTTTTACGATGACAGGATAAGTGGCTTGCTTATTAAAATCGACGGTGCTAATATTCGTCACCATTCCTTTAAAAGAAGAGCGTGGATATTGATTACTTTCCATATAGTTCTCATTAAAATCGTCTTCCATTTTGGCTTTTGGAAAATGAAAAGCATCATTCAATAAGGAGAATTGCAACTCGCCGCTTTTGATATTCAGTACGCTGATCACCTGGTTATTATCAGCTTCAATATCCTGTAGCAGGCTCTTTGAAAAAAAGGAAACACTTCCGTTTTTCGTATAATAAACCTGGCTGTTCGCCTGTTGTAATGCGAAGAAAAAGAGAATCGTTATCAGAAGTTGTTTTTTCATTTGAAAAATTTAAAATGAAGCGTAGCACCTTGTTAAAAAAACATCTCCTGGCAAGCCGATCTCAGGATCGCCATTTATATAACCAATACAAATTCCTTTTATTTCTGTTGTGTCGCCAGGCTTTATAGCATCTGCATTTCCTTCCATTGTACAATTAACAGAAGCGCCGGCAATATTGGTTTCGAGAAGAATCACCTGTTGTCCCTGTTGGTTTTTTTGAATTTTTTTTACCCGTCCGGAAACGGTTACAATTTTATTTAGAAAAATCATTTTCCTGGTTGAGCTATCCTGGGAAAGAGACTGGTAAAGGGTTGTAGCGTTCGTTTTTATCCCGGTTGCATCCTTTATATCCTGATGAGGTTGATTCCAGATAATAAATCCGATAAGGGCAACAGTTGAAAATGCCATAATCGTAACCAGGAAAATATTTATGAGGATATTCTTTCGCATGACCGAAAAATTTATTTTTAAAAGCCGGGCTCACTATGAAACCCGGCAGTTTTCCAATCGCATGTGATTGAGGGATACGTTGAATAACTATTGACTAAAACTAAAACTGCTATTGAGTAACAACCAGTGTGGCTTTCATATTCGAATGAAAATTGCAGTGATAGGCAAAAGTGCCAACCGTATTTGCAGTATAGGAAAAAGAGCTACCATAATCTATTGAGCCGCTGCTGAAACTTGTTCCATCATCTGAGGTAACCGTATGCGCCATTGCATCACTGTTGGTCCATTTAACGGTGCTTCCCACTTTAACCGTTGTTGTTGCAGGGAAAGACATTCCGGAAATAGAAATATTGTTAGGATTATTGTTATTACCACCGCCACCGGCCGGTGTAGCTGTTTTAGATTTTGAGCAGGAAAGGAAAGCGAATGATAAAGTACATGCAATAAAGAATGCAAAATATTTTGTTTTCATAATTTGAATTTTGATTTAAGTAAAAAGCTGATCATGTTACCCATAAAATTTTATCGGTTAATTGATTATCTAATCGCAATGTTGGGAAAAAGGGTTGCCTTTAGTTTTTTTTGAATTGAGAATTTTTTAAGGATAAATCAAATTGAAAAGGAAAAATCAGGATAGCCAGGAAGAGTCGAGGAATGGATTCAACGCAATAGTACATATAGGATTGGATTGCGTTTAACCTTTTCCGTTATAATTAAAAATGTTTGCGGCAGGATTACTAAAATTTATTTCGTGGACGGCGGTGTGCCTGTAAATCCATTGCAATTATTTGGCGCAGCTTTGAAAGGGATAATATCGCCGAAAGTGCTTTGTATGGTAGAACCGCCACCATGTATTAACACAGCGGCTTGCCTTCACCATAAATTTCATAATACATTTAAGGTCGTTGATTTGTGAATATCCGTTTTTGAAATTATGATGTTTCATTTTTAATTCATTTAATAATATTGATTTAATCTTACTGAAGGAATTTTTGACAAAACTTTTATAAAGCCAGTTTAAAAAGCGTTTGTGCATTACCGTTGTATTGCCCATGCTAATCCGTCAGGCCCACTTCCAACATCAATATGACCGGCCACTTCCAAAGTTTTAAGATTAATGATTGCAACATAATTATCAGGTGTACACGCAACAAAAGCGCGGGATCCATCCGGGTCCATAAGTATTCCTGCAGCTCCGTGTCCAATATTCACCTTTTTTAATTCCTTATATGTTTTGGCATCATAAATGGACAGCTCTCCTGAGCCGAGGCTTGAGATGAAAACTTTACTTCCGTCCGGAGTAAACTTCAAACGATTGGCTCCCCGAACGTTTGCATCAATTGTTGTTGAAACTTTTTTTGCTGAAAGGTTAATGATATATATTTTACCATTCTCACTTGAAGCCGTCCAAAGTTCACTTCCATCAGGCGATACATCAAATCCTTCTGCGCCCTTTGCTGTTGCGATAATCGTTTGTTCCCAATTTTCCGGTGGTATGCCTCCGGGTGGCATAGACCTGCTTTCTCCAGGTTTAACGCTTATGGGAGGTTGCATTAGAGGTGGCGGGGGGCTATCGTTTATTAATGTATCCACTAAAATGCTTACAGTTCCTGAGGCAACGTTCGTAGTATAAATCCTTCTTGCATTATCACTTACGTAGATCATGTGCGTTCTGTCCTGGCCTGTTCCCATGCACCATTCGATCTTTTTAGTTCCAGGATTATATCGTGCAACCGCTTTGGAACCCTCCACTGTAAACCAAAGCTTTCCATCCACAAACGTAAGCCCATGAGGACCAAACAACGGTCTTGTGTCAATTTTCCTTAAAGATTTCATTGTTACCAGGTCTATTACATCCAGTTCGTGTAAGCTGCCTCCGCCATAGATTGAAACATAAGCAGTCTTCCCATCCGCAGACGCAATCACTTCATGGGGATCAATTCCTACAGGAACTTTTCCTAATATTTTTAAAGAAACTGGATCAACAATCGCAAGAGTATGATCTGTTTTTGAAAGCGCCAGCAATCGTGACTGGCTGAATGATGCAGCAGGCACAAGTAACAATATTAAAATTGGAATGGCAAACTGAATTAACCCTATATTTTTCAATTTCATGGTGAAAATATTTATAGTGGAGGCTGACTATAAAATTAAAGCATAATCTAATAACATGCGCTTCAAGGCCAACCTCTTACAACTCCGTCGAATATTTTAATTTCAAGTATCAACATTTCCTGGCTTTTCTGCAAAGAAGTAAAAATAAAAAAGCCATCTCGTTTCCGAAAGATGGCTTTTTAATATTTAGTTTCTAGGGAATTATACGCCGGTAATAATCTTGCTGGTTGGTTTGCCTTCCATCATTTCAACACTCCGCGTGATAAAGGAAGTGAGCTCATTTCCTTTCAATAATCCTTGTGAGAGTAAAGCAAGGTCGGTAAGACTTTTTACCATTTTTTCCTGTTGGTCTTTGTTGTTTTCTTCCAATACTTTTTGAAATACAGGATGGTTGCCGTTAACGGTAAGCGTTACTTCTTCGGGCATGTTTCCATAAAAACTTCCCATTCCGCCGCCGCCATTCATTGCCATATCTTTCATTCTTCTCATAAATTCAGGGCGGGTGGCAATTACCGGCGCAGATTCTTTTGACAAACCTTTTATTTCAACAGTTGTATGCAATTCAGGAATTTCAACTTTGAATAATTCTTTCAGTTTTTCTTCTTCCTCTTTGTTTAAAACACTTTCGGCATTTTCATTCTTATCGATCAGGTTTTCGGTGATGTCAGCATCTACTCTCACAAACTGAACATCAGTCCACTTCATTTCCATATTGTTGATGAAAGCCGCATCCACAAGCGTTTCCAGCTTCACAACAATATATCCTTTTTGCTCGGCGGCTTTTATGAAAGTGTCTTGCTGAACCGGATCCGTTGTGTATAAAATCACCAGTTTACCTTCTTTATTTTTCTGCAAACTTTCTGTAGCGGTTCTATATTCTTCAAGCGTATAAAACTTGTCGCCCTTCGCATCTTCAAACAAATTAAACTTGTTGGCTTTGTCTAAAAATTTGTCATCAGTTATCATTCCGTATTTTACAAAAAGGCCAAGGCTGTCCCATTTTTCTTCAAAAGATTTCCTATCTTCTTTAAACAATTCATCTAATTTATCAGCGACTTTTCTTGTAATGTAAGAACCAATCTTTTTCACATTCGGGTCGCCCTGCAAATAACTTCTGCTCACATTTAATGGAATATCCGGACTATCAATCACACCATGCAACAACATTAAAAATTCAGGAACAATATCTTTTACTTCATCAGTAACATACACCTGGTTGCTGTATAATTGGATTTTGTCTTTTTGAACTTCGAAGCTGTTTTTTACTTTAGGGAAATAAAGAATTCCTGTAAGGTTAAACGGATAATCGACATTCAAATGAATCCAGAATAACGGCGGCTCGCCGAACGGATATAATTCTTTATAAAAATCCTGGTAATCTTTGTCGGTAAGGTCTGCAGGTTTTTTGGTCCAGGCGGGTGTTGGATTGTTGATTTGTTTGTCTTCGAAGAAAATAGGAACCGGTAAAAAACGACAGAACTTTTCGAGCATGTGACGAATCCTGTCGGGGTCTAAAAATTCTTTGCTTTCTTCATTGATGTAAAGAACCACATCAGTTCCGCGATCTTTCTTTTTAGCCTTTTCAAAAGAATATTCTGGGCTTCCGTCGCACTCCCATTTTACAGGAACTGCATCTTCTTTATAACTTTTTGTGACGATCTCTACTTTGTCACTCACCATAAAGGAAGAATAAAATCCCAAACCAAAATGACCGATGATGTTCGCTTCATTTTTGCCTTTGTATTTTTCCAAAAATTCTTCGGCACCGCTGAAGGCAACCTGGTTGATGTATTTATCCACTTCTTCTTCTGTCATCCCCACGCCTTTATCAGAAATCGTAAGTGTCTTTTTATCTTTATCAATCTTCACGTGAATATCCGTGTTGCCGATATCACCTTTTACTTCGCCATTGGAAGCTAACGTTTTTAATTTCTGCGTCGCATCTACTGCGTTACTTACCAACTCGCGGATAAAAATCTCATGATCACTGTAAAGGAATTTTTTGATAATCGGGAAAATATTTTCTGTCTGAACTCTTATGTTTCCTTTTTGCATAGTTATTTTTTTACCTCTGTTTTTACAAAACAAGTGCCATTCATTTTTTTTCTGACATGATGACACCAAAAAAAATCTGCTCCGTGGAAGAAGCAGACTTTATAATTAATGTTTGTGAAAATAAAGCTATCACATGGTTTTCGCAATATTGATCATTGTCGTAAGTTCAGTTACCAGTTTATCATCGCTTCCATCAAAACCAACTGCTTTAAACCTTATAACGCCATTTTTATCAATCACAAATTTCGTCGGGATTCCGTTTACTTTGAATTGTTCAACTACTTTGGAATCATTGTCCATCAACACATGAAAATCGTACTTGTGTGCTGCAATAAAATCTTCTGCATTCTTTTCTTTTTTGTCGGCGGTTTCCCAGGTATCAACGAAAACAAATTTCACATCAGGATCATCTTTAAATTTGGTAACTGTTTTTTGCATCGCCGGAAATGAAGCCTTGCACGGGCCGCACCAGGTAGCCCAAAAATCAACCACTACTACTTTGTCTTTGAGATCTGCAATATTCACTTTATTGCCTTTAAGGTCAACAAGAGTGAATTGCGGTTCTTTATCAGAAAGCACTTCTTTTTTTAAATCCGCTACCATCTTCAGATAAGCATCCTGTTGAAGCGCAGCTATATATTTATCATATCCATTATCAGACTTGTGTTTTTTTACATAAGCGCGTTTTAAAATATCTTTTATCGAGGAGGTGGCTTTTCCATCTTTTACAAACTGCTCTAATTGAGGAACATATTTTTTTGGAGATAAAGCTTTTTCAGCAAGCAAAGCATATGTGTTGTTTCCATCAGCGGTTTTCCCTTTTTGAATCTTTAATGCCGCATCTTCAGAATAGGGTAGCCCTTTTTTGTAATTGCCTTCTTTATAATTCACCATTCCATATGTGTCGGCGTACATAGCATAGGTACTGGCGCGTGATTTTTCCCATTGCGATTCGGAAAGATAATCCGGTTTTTTGCCTGTCGGATTTTTCCATTCTTTTTTGGCAATTTCAACGGCAGTCGCAGCCATTTTATCTGCTATATCTAAATTTTTGTTGGTTTTCTGGATTTCCCATGCAGCGTTGTTATATATTGAAGCCAGCGTCCATTCCTTGTACATCATATTTTTTGATAGCATCTTCCATTCCCTGCCAGTCCTGTTTTTGATAATAAGAATTGATCAACGAGCTTTTAAAATAAGATAGAGATGGTTCAAGATATTTCCATGAAGAATCGTTTTTTATTTTATCTGAAATATTATCCAGCATTGCTTCTTTTTTGTTCAGATCTTTTTCTCTCAAAAAGTTGTTTACGGCTTCATTGATCTGCCACTTCCCATGGGGAAATTTTTCTTCTTTCAGGTTCTCGATAAGTTTTGATTGTTCAGGAAGTTTGGCAATGGAATATAAATTTTGAAGTGTGGTATAATCTTCCTCATCTTTCAAGCCGGACTTAATGATTGATTCAATTTCTTTTTGAATCATTTCCGGCGCGTTGTCTTTATGTACCTGCATGTACAACCATGTATAACCAACCAGGTTTGATTTTTTTTCTCAGGATATCTTTTATACTCCATCTTCCATAGCCTTTAGTGCTTTCTCATAATCGGGTTCCAAACCTACATTTCGACCGAGATCTGAATAAAAACCACCCAAATTCAGGTTAGCTCCTTTCTTTAAACTATCACCATCATAAAGTTGAATCCAATAGCCATTGTTTGAATTATTATCGTAATTGCCATCGGCAGAAAAACTAAAGAAAACAAAATTATCTGCAGTGTCAGTTTTTACAGAACCTGTATAAACATTCCCATTTTTTTTCAGATCGATGTCATGTGTATTTTCACCACTATTTCCAAGGGTATAAACAACAGCATTTAAAGGAGACGTAGTGTTGGTAATCGTTCCGGAAGGGGTGTAACTAATGCTGATGGCATCACCGGCCTGCGGTTTTTCAGGAGAAAAAGTAAAATTTGATTGTGCAAAAGTTTGTAGAGAAACAAGTAGAATAACTACAAGCAAGAAGTTTTTTAATTCATAATAATAAATTTTGGTAGATAAATGAGATAATACAGCTTTACTTCGATTATGCGTTTGGAGCCAGAATTAAATTCAATTTATAAATTATTCAATTAAATATTGCTTTTCTAAAAAAAAATCCATTTATTTATTTGTTTACTAAAGCATACACGAGACCGCATTGATTAATTAATTATGCTATAATTATAGTTGTTTTTGCCAGCGACAAAATCATTCAGTTATATTTGCAAAACTTTTTTTAAGGGGAATATAAAAAAGTAAAATCAATTAAAACGGCCCCGTAGCTCAGTGGATAGAGCAACAGCCTTCTAAGCTGTGGGTCGAACGTTCGAGTCGTTCCGGGGTCACTGATATATTCTCTCATTTCTATTTATCCTTAAGCTTAGTTAACTCATATTTTTTTCTATTAAACACAATGGATATTCAAATTGAAGAAAGCTGGAAAGAGGTTTTAAAAGAGGAATTTGAAAAAACATATTTTCAGCATATCATCACTTTTTTGAGAACTGAAAAAGCATTAGGAAAAATTATTTATCCTCCAGGCCCGTTAATTTTTAATGCTTTTAAACAAACTCCCTTTGATAAAGTTGAAGTAGTACTACTCGGGCAGGATCCTTATCATAATAAAGGACAGGCACATGGTTTATGTTTTTCTGTGCCGGACGGAGTACCTAAACCTCCATCTTTAGTTAACATTTTTAAAGAGTTGAAAAATGATTTGGGAATTGAAATTCCTGAAAGTGGAAATCTTACCAAATGGGCGCAGCAGGGACTTCTTCTGTTAAATGCATCTTTAACTGTGCGGCAAAATGAACCGGGAAGCCATGCTCAAACAGGCTGGTTGCAGTTTACAGATAACGTTATCAAAAAAATATCGGAACAAAAGGAAGGAATAGTTTTTTTACTTTGGGGCAAATTTGCACAGGAAAAGCAATCGTTGATTGACGAAACAAAACATTACGTTTTAAAGGCTGCACATCCTTCTCCTTATAGTGCTAACAATGGTTTTTTTGGCTGTAAGCATTTTTCGAAAACGAATGAACTCCTGATGCAGCAGCACAAAACTCCAATCGATTGGAAAATTTAAATCAGTAAACGAATTAAATTTGAAGAATTTTATTTTTAGAATTTTAGCTGCCTGGGCCCTTCTTGTTTTTACCATTACATTACTGCTTGTTGTTCTGCCAATGTGGTTTATAGGGGTTTATAGCGAGCCTCAAAGAACCCGATATTTTAGAGAAATATCGAAAGTCTGGATTCGCACATTCTTCTTCCTGACAGGCTGCAGCTTAAAAATCAAAGGAAAAGAGAATTTTGAAGATGGGAAAAATTATATTGTAACCTGCAATCACAATTCATTGATAGATGTACCTGTTGCTACTCCGTTTATTCCCGGTGCCAACAAAACAATTGCCAAGGCTGAACTGGCAAAAATCCCCTTATTTGGATTGATATATAAAAGAGGTTCTATACTGGTTGACAGGAAAGATAAAAAAAGCCGGCAGAATAGTTTTAAGGAAATGAAAAAAGTGCTTGAGTTGAGAATGCATATGTGTATTTATCCTGAAGGAACAAGGAATAAGACAGGTAAGGCGTTAAAGGAATTTAAAGACGGCGCATTCAGGCTTGCTATAGAAACGTGTACTCCCATTATTCCGACGCTGATTTTCAATACTAAAAAGGTTCTTCCGGCCGATAAAACTTTTTATTTTCATCCTGCTAAAATGGAAATTCATTTTTTGCCTCCGGTAAAAGCTGAAGAAGGTGATAATTATGAATTATTAAGAGAGAAAGTATATCGTATAATGAGCGACTACTTTTTGCAACATAAAATGCAAAAAACGAATAAAGATTAGTTATTTATTCGATCATCTTATTTCTCATTCCATACATTATAAGGCCGCCGATTGTTTTGGCGCCAACCTTATTTTTCATATTCTGCCGGATAGTTTCAATAGTTCGCGGACTTAAAAAAACTATCTTGGAAATTTCATCAGTTGTTTTGTCTTCTCCCAAAAGCTGGAGAATTTTTAATTCTTTCTCATTAAAAGTTACCGGAACTTGCTGTCCGTAATGCCTTCGAACATTTTTTTTCTGCATTAATTTGCCCATCACGGCTTTATTTACCAATTGGTTGAAGTAAAATTCTTCATTCATGCAAGTGAGTATCGCTTCATATATTTCATCAGGATCAGTTGTTTTAGTGAGATATGCATTTGCGCCCATTTCCATCATTTTGCTAATCATTTGTTGATCGTCATACATGGAAAGAACTATGATTTTCAGGTCTTCATATTCCTTCCGAAGCATTTCAATGGCATTAATCCCGTCAATTTCAGGCATTCGGATGTCCATTAATAGCAAATCTGGTTTTTGAATAGTCATTTTATGCATCAGATCTTTGCCATCTTCTGCTTCCCATATCATCTTTAGGTCTTCCTTGGGGTTAAGTGCCATTTTTATTCCATCTCTGAAAATCTTGTGATCGTCTGCAATTGCAATTTTGATAACGGTAGATAGTGACATTGAATATAAATCTAGGGATAGTGTAAATATAGTTACAATAACGAATATTTTGAAGGTATATTACTTATTTTACGATTAAAACTTAAAATTTCGTGGAAAAGCTACTATCGTAAAAATACGTTCCACATTGTAGTAGATTCCCAATGGCAGTGTACGTTTTTTGCATTCACACCGTATTAATGCGGCCTTCAAAAAGACGAAAAGATGTGAACAAGCACGCTTTCTTACTCTGTTCCTTGCTTTTATGATGAACCTCAGCTTAATAGATTAAATCACCTGTTATAACTTTATTTATAACCTTTTTAATCCCAGCAACCACGTACATATCTATTGCTGTTTTTCTTCAGTCTTCAAAACTTAGTACAACTACGGTCGAAAAAGCCCCATTTACTATCATAGTAAATTTACTATATTTGCATCGTAGTATTACCCAATTTTTAAACGTTAAATTACGTTTATTTTTCGCTGAAATGCTTGTCCACGCGATGTTTTAGCGAAAGTACATTAAATGAATCATAAAATTACCGGTTGGTCAAGAAAAATATTTCAAGGAAGTTAGCTCTCTGATTACTAAAATAACAGCTTTTAAAACACAAAAAACCTTACAATTATGACAAAAAATGCACTTGAAACCAGAACGCTTGCAGAAGTAGGCGAAGAAATCGGCTTAGAAGAAGGCAAAAGATTAGTAGAAAACTTCAGAGAAGCCCATCCTGACGCTACACCAGGTTATTTCATTGGCCGCAATATTATCGACCAGGTACTTAGCCAGCCAGGTTGTGTGGGAATAAGATTCCGCAAATGTCTGTCAGACAACAACGAAGAACATTTAGTTTATACAGGTGTTGATGCTGAAGGCAAAGATATCCTTCAATTTTCTGTAGTTACCAATACTGGTGACATTGAAAAATATGATGGTATAGTTGCTGATAGGATTATTATTGACTGGGATCTTCTTAACCCTCCACCAGCAAACAGCTAAATTGGTATTTATTTTTTGAAGCATGTAAATAAAATTTAAAATATGTAGTTATATTTGAAATAAATTATAACTGCTATTTTAAAGACATTATTATATACTCAGGAATTTTTTCAACAACACTACCCTTAGTGTTTTATTTGCTATTTAAATTAAAAAGCAAACAGAAATCGCTAAGGGTAATTTTATTTTATATTCTTTATTGTATTTTCAATGAAGGGATGAGTTATTATTTGCAAAGTATTCAAAGTGAAAATTTTGTATATACTTCTTTATACTTTTACTATTGTTGAATATACTTTTTTTTGTCTACTATATTTATCCTAATATTACCTCAAAGTTTTTTAAAAAAAGCTGTTCCATTTTTATGGATAACTTTTATAGTATTTGCTTTAGTAGATTTGATTTTTATGAATACAGGAATTGAGTTTGATTCGATTGCTATCGGAATTGAATCTATTATCATCATTTTACTATGTATCTATTATTTATTTACTCAAATAAAGGGATCGAATAGTTTAGTGATGTATTCTACCTTTAATTTTTGGGTAGTCATCACTTTCCTTATTTATTTTGCCGGTACCTTTTTTCTATACATATTGGCAGAAAGCATGAGAAACAATATCGCTTTCAGAAATGAATATTTTATCATCAACATCGCTTTTAATATTTTGAAGAATATGTTGCTATGTACTGCAATGACAATGAAATTAAATAATACAGTAAATCCACAAAAAACCGTTATTCCTCAATTAGATGACGAACTTTTTTTTCGTGAAAAAATTTAACTACCAGACCTGATGTCTTTTTTACAAACTACTTTAGGCGTGTCAAGTGTATTAATACTCGGTACTCTTGGTATGTTTTTTATGGCCATCACTTTGGTCTCTATTGTAGTTTTTCATCAGCGTAGGGTAATTAGGTTTAATAAACAAATTCAAAAGATGGAGGAGGAGCGGCAACAAATGTTGTTACGTGCATCTATACAATTCCAGGAAGAAGAACGACAACGGATTGCAGCTGATCTCCATGACGATGCAGGGCCGCTTTTAGCAACAGCACGGCTTTACTTAAATGAAAACCTTATTCACCAGGAACCAGCCCTGCAACTTCAGTCGATTTTTAGCGCTAAACAAATTATTGATGACAGCATTCAGCTAATAAGGAATATCTCTCATAGCCTGATGCCTCCAACATTAAAGAATTTTGGCCTTGAAGCAGCTATTAAAGATCTTTTTGAAAAAATAAATGGCTCAGGCGTAATAAATTCAAGTGCTCGTTTTCATGATAACCGGCAGCGTTTGAGTGATGAGCAGGAATTATTAGTATTCCGGATTCTCCAGGAACTAGTTACTAATATTATTAAACACAGTAGTGCAGGATTTATCCATTTAACACAAAATGCACAGGGAAATACAGTATATTTTCGTCTTCATCATGATGGCAAAGGAATTTTACAACAGGATTTTGAAAAAATGGAACATGGTTCCTCTGGTTTAGGATTAAAAAATATTCAAAGCAGGATGAGGGTTTTAAACGGAAAAATTTACTTTGAAATAGATAATACACACACTTATTATAAGGTAACAATTGAAGTGCCCAGAGAACTTGATAAATAAAATTTGTTGTATTTTATATTTTTTTCAATTATCTTTTGCCTCTAAGTTATTTATATGACCCCCGAAACCATCCAAGTAGCTATAGCGGATGATCATAAGATCTTCAGAAAAGGGGTAATCCTTTCTTTAAGGAATTACCATAATATCAATTTTATTTTAGAAGCAGAGAACGGCGAGGAACTTATTAAAGGAATAGAAAAAGAACAACCGGATATTGTCTTGATGGATTTAAAAATGCCGGTAAAAGATGGAATTGAAACGACCAAATATCTAAATAAACATTATCCTCAAATAAGAATTTTAATATTGACCATGTTTGAGGATGAACGATTTGTAGGCCATTTGATGGATAGCGGCGCCAACGGTTATTTATTGAAAAGCACTGAACCTGCTGAGATTAAACAAGCTATTATGAGTGTAATGGAAACCGGTTTTTATCTCAATAATTTCGTAAACCGTGTCCTTATTAAAAAGAATTATGCAAAACAGAAATTCAATCCTAATTTGAATAGTGAGATTGTAATCAGTGAAAGAGAAAAAGAAGTCTTGTCATTAGTTTGTATGGAATATACCGCGCAGGAAATTGCACAAAAAATGGAGATAAGCCCGAGAACTGTAGAAGCTATTAAAGACCGTCTCATGGAAAGATTTGGTGTAAAGAATTCTGTTGGCCTCGTATTTTTCGCTATGAAGAATTCACTTATTGACTAAAAGGTTAGCATATTAGAAATTCATTTCCGGGATTTCCTTATCGATTATCAGGTTGCCTTCAGTTTTACTTTTTATTTCTTCAACAGAAATGCCAGGAGCTTTTTCGAGTAAACGAAATCCCTTTTCTGTTACTTCGATTACTGCTAAATTCGTTACAATCTTTTTTACGCAATTAACTCCCGTCAAAGGAAGCTTACATCTTTTCAACAACTTCGATTCTCCTTTGGAATTTGTGTGCATCATCGCTACAATGATATTTTTAGCGCTTGCAACAAGATCCATCGCTCCACCCATTCCTTTCACCAATTTGCCCGGAATTTTCCAACTGGCAATATCTCCGTTTTCACTAACTTCCATTGCACCCAATACTGTTAAGTCAACTTTCCCCGCCCGTATCATACCAAAACTCATAGCGCTGTCAAAAAAAGAAGAACCAGGTAAGGTTGTGATGGTTTGCTTTCCTGCATTTATCAGATCTGCATCCTCTTCTCCTTCAAACGGAAATGGCCCCATTCCAAGCAATCCATTTTCTGATTGGAGTGTAACATTCATTCCCTGCGGAATGTAATTGGCAACAAGTGTTGGAATTCCTATTCCAAGATTTACGTAAAACCCGTCTTTTAATTCTTTGGCAATCCTTTGCGCAATTTGATTTTTATCGAGCATAATTAATGTGAAAATGTGAAAATGGTGAAAATCACCACCTTGCTAATTTGCTAATTTTTAAATTTTCAAATTTCGTACGGTTCTTTGTTCTATTCTTTTTTCATAAGAATTTCCCCGGAAGATCCGATGCACATAAATTCCTGGTGTGTGTATTTGATTAGGATCTAATTGGCCTGCTTCTACGAGTTCTTCAACTTCGGCTATTGTTACGTGCCCGGCCATAGCCATTTGTGGATTAAAATTGCGTGCAGTTTCTTTGTAAATTAAATTTCCTGCCGTATCTCCTTTCCAGGCTTTTACCAAAGCAAAATCAGCATCAAAAGCGTATTCCATTAAATATTCTTTGCCTTTGAAAACTCTTGATTCTTTTCCTTCTGCTACTTCTGTTCCTATACCTGCAGGAGTATAAATTGCAGGAATTCCATATCCTGCAGCCATGCATCGGGTAGCTAATGTTCCCTGTGGTATGAGTTCAACGTCAAGTTCGCCATTTAATAATTGCCTCTCAAACTCTGCATTTTCTCCAACATACGACGCAATCATTTTTTTTACCTGCTTTTTTTGCAATAATAATCCTATACCAAAATCATCAACACCTGCATTATTTGAAATGCATGTTAAGCCTTTTACGTCTTTTTTCACTAAAGCTGCAATACAATTTTCAGGAATACCACATAATCCAAATCCTCCAAGCATCAGTGTATTTCCATCTGAGATATCAAATATTGCTTCGTCAGCATTTTTATATACTTTCTTCATTGGGAAGAATGTTTAGGTGGCTGATGTAAGAGATTTTCTTTTTTATTTAAGCTTGTCTCACTTTCTCTTTGCTTTTGTATATAAAGGCTATCAAAGATAACTTTTAATACTGCCGGATGCTTTACATACCAATTGTAACTTTCTACAAAGTGAGTTGAATCTGTATGGTGGATCTTAAATATCTTTTTGGAGAGAAGATTGGTTTTCTCCGCCATGGTAACTGTGGTATCCTTGAAAGAGGTTTGCTGGGCAAGTGTTTGCGCTCTCATAACGTCCCAAAAAATACTTTTCATTTCTTTTGGTTTGATAACAGTCACAGGAATATTATCAACAGAATAACACGAAAAAAGAAGTACTGAAACGAATATGTAAATTAAAGCGTTTCTCATTTTAACTGGTCTTCATATTTTGTTGCTGAAGAAACATCAAGCCGTTTTAATAATTCTAATGCTTTAGCTTTATCAGCAGGATTTGCTTTTGAAAAAATTTGAATCAACTCCTGCGTTTTTGCCTGGAAAAAAAACTGCAGAATCATCGTTCCCGGATTTTGTGAATTAAATGTATTCAGGATTGTAAGTACATTTAAAATGTTTAATCTGGCAGTCGCTTCCTGTTCGTACAATTTGTCCATTCCTGTGCGGTAATAATTGTAAATAGCATCATGAAAAATCGTGTATTTGCTGTTCAAAAGATTTTCTGCCAACCAATACCTGTTTCTTGTGCCATCAAAAGGTTTCCAGCCTGAAATGTTTCTTCCTTCCGGAGCATTGTTTACAATATTCTGTGCCTTTACAAAATAAGCATTACCTCCTCTCGGCGAAAATGAATCATAATCAAATCCAAGTACCATATCGATCCAATAAGCAAACACTGCAGTAAGGTTTGAAACAAGAGGATCTGTTCCTGAAACGCGGTTTTCATTAAACTCCAGTTGTTGAAATTCCACGTACTTGAATGTTACATCATTATCCTGGTAGTTTATCATAGGTGATACGTAAGAAGTGTTAAAAACCGGCCTGCCTGATTGAATGGTTAATGAGGCTTTATATACATTCGGTTCTCCTGTTGATTCAAGGTTTAGAAGAAAACTACAATCAATTTTTTCATTCGCTGCATAATTGTCACTACTCCATTTCCTGTTATTTACAAAATCATTCAGAGCAGTTTGTAAAGTTGTGAATGCTTTTTTATCAGCCGTGTTGTTTACCCGATTGCTTATCACACTCACTCTTGCACGTAACTCCTGTGCCTGGCTTTTTGAAGTGAAAATAGCTACTATAAAAAACAGAAGAATTTTATTCATTTCTATATTTAATGATCGTATTAACAATATCCTCCGCTACTTCTTTTTTCGTTTTAGCAGGAAATTTATATTCTTTTTTATTCTTATCAAAGATTGTAATACTGTTTGTTTCAAATCCAAAACCTGCTCCTTTATCATTCATTGAATTTAAAATAATAAGGTCAGCATTCTTTTCGCTTAATTTTTTTAATGCATTTTCTTTCTCATTATTAGTTTCTAAAGCAAAACCTGCCAAAGTTTGTTTTCCCGGCCTTTCTCTTACCTGCTTCAAAAAGAATATCTTTCGTTTTCTTTAATTCAAGTGAAAATTCTTCCGACTTCTTTTTTATCTTTTTATTACTGGTTGATTTTGGAGAATAATCTGCAACTGCCGCTGCCATCACTATAATATCGTAAGTTGAAAAATTTTGCATGCAGGCATTATACATTTCTTCTGCTGAAGTTACTTTTTCTAATTTTATTCCACTAAGCGGCTTGATTGCTGAAGGACCTAAAACCAAAAGTACATCTGCACCCCGATTATAAAGTTCTTCGGCAATAGCAATCCCCATTTTTCCACTTGAGTGGTTGCTTATAAAACGAACCGGATCTATTGCTTCATAAGTTGGGCCTGCGGTTACCAAAGCTTTTTTACCTTCTAAATTCTTTTTTTTTTCAAAAAATCCTTCAAGGTATTTTATCATTTCTTCCGGTTCAGCCATTCTTCCTTCACCGGTTAATCCGCTTGCAAGTTCGCCTTTGTTAACCGGTAAAAGTCTATTTCCATTTTGTTTTAAAATATCAATATTTTTTTGTGTAGCAGGATGTTGCCACATATCTTCATCCATTGCGGGAGCAATTAAAACGGGCGCTTTGCTGGAAAGAAAAACTGCCAACAAAAGATTATCACATATTCCGTGTGCCATTTTTGCAATTGTATTACATGAAGCCGGGCAAATCAACATTGCGTCAGCCCAGCGGCCAAGCATTACATGATTTGCCCATGTATCTTCATCAACTAAATCAGAAAGAACTTTATTTTTTGAAAGAGTGGAGAAGGTGAGGGGTGTTACAAAATCTTTTGCCCCGTTCGTCATGATTACTTTCACTTCTGCTCCTGCTTTTACCAGTAAACGAACAAAAAACACGGATTTATATGCGGCAATGCTTCCCGTGATTCCTAATAAGATCTTTTTTCCTTTAAGCAAGTATTTATTTTTATATGGAAAGATACTATAAAATAAAAATGGTGGAATCATCCACCATTAAAATTATCATTTCTTTGAAAAGAACTACCAAATTAATCAAAAAGAGTATCCTCGTTTCTGCGGTAATAGATCTTATCGTCCATGAATTCAGCGGTAGCCAATAGTGCCGGGTTGGGCATTCTTTCATAAGCACGTGAAATTTCTATTTGCTCTTTATTTTCATGAATTTCTTCAAGACTGTCTGTATGGCTGGCAAACTCCTCCAGCTTATTATGCAGTTCTTCTTTTATGGCAATATTTATCTGGTTTGCCCTTTTTGCAATTACTGTAATAGACTCATACAAATTACCCGTTTTGTTCTTTATATCAATAAGATTTTGAGTTTCTACAACATTGCTTGTGTTGCTATTCTGTTGCCGTCTTAGTTTGCTCATTTTGTATTTTTTTAATATTGTTTTGACTTAAGTTTTTATATTCTGCAGCTTCTTTTAAAAGCTCACTATCAGGATAACGATCAGCAAAATCAAAATATTCTGCATCTACTTTTTGATATCTTTCTTCCTGCTTGTCTGCTACACTTAATTTCGCAAACTGGTAAAAAGATTTAACAGCCATCAGCATATACGTATCTCCTTTTGCCGACTCAGGATAGGAATTTAAAAGATTGGTAAAAGCGATTCCCGCTGCCTGGTACATTTGAAGATTATAATAAAGGTTGGCCGCCATATAATCTTTTTCTTCAAGTTTGGCTCTACATTTTTCAATTATTTTATTTGCATCCGCAACCCTTGATGAGTTTGGATAAGTATTGATAAATCCTTGCATCATTCCAATCGCTTTGTTCGTATTTGTTTGATCTAACTGAACGTTTGGTGATTGTTTATAGTAAGTAAGAGCATGCATGTAAGCGATTTCTTCGGCTTTGCTACTGTTCGGAAATACTTCAAGAAATCCCTTGAAAAGATTCTCAGCATCAGTGTAATTCTTTTGATAATAAGCACAATACGCATACTTATAATACAAGTCCTCGAACTTTTCTGATCCTTTGAAAACAGGGAATAATTCTTCATACAATGCCTGTGCATTCCGATACTTTTTATTAGCGAAATATTCATCCGCTTTTTTTAGCTTGTACTCATAATCAGTACTTTTAAGAACCTTCGTAAACTGGCTGCTACAACTGGTAAGCATTAAAAAAGGTATGAACAATAAAAAGTATGACTTCAACTTCATAAAGAGCCGCAAAATTAAGTGAATTTAGACAAAAATGGATTTTAAATTCATGTGGACAAAATCGTGCTCGTTAATATTTTCATAAGGAATAAAAAAAACCCTTCCAAATAATGAAAGGGTTTTTGAAGAAAATTCTATGATTTAATCTGCTTTTATATCAACTGTATTTACATCCCCACCACCGACTTCAACATTAGTAGTGATACGGTCTGCACTTATTCCTTCTTTTTCAGTAAGATAAGTTTTAATAGCATCCAGTCTATTATTGGAAAGAGATTGTGATGCTTTAGAAGCTACGGGATATCCACTGATTGTGATATTACATGAAGGATTGTTTTTTAATTTAGAAGCAACATTAGCCAGCATTGCCTGAGCGTCACTGGTTAACTGAGTACTCCTGTTTCTAAATGTAATACTGGGCAGATCTCCAATGTTGCAAATGGTAGCCTGGGCAGCAATTGTTTTACAACATTCAGGATCCGGGCATTTACCAACACCATCTGCATCCACCGGCTGACATTCAGTTGGAGTAATCAATTGTTTGTCTTTGCAATCCGGAACGCCATCACCATCTGTATCTCTTGAAACTCCATGACTATCAACAGGGCAACCTGCAGGAGTATTTGGTTCTTTATCAAGTTGGTCTGTTACACCATCACCATCGGTATCGTCTAATATTGGTTTAGGCAACTTCATGTGTTTAGGATTATTGATTTCGCTGTAAGCATAATCAAGAGGATTCACCCACCATAAAGGCTCAACCGCTTTAGACCCTACATTGAAATTTAGACCTACAGACAGGTAGTTGTAACTATCAAAGTCGCGGGTTTGAGCAGGATCCAATAGAGGGTGTTCCTGCCATTGCTGTCCATCCAACAGGTCATCTTTTATAAAAGTAAGTCTGTCTTCAATAGCAAGGTTAATGCGGTTACTTAATTTAAAGGCTATACCTGCTAAACCTGTGCCTGAAGCTCTTAATGGATGAGAGCCTAAAGTAGCCTTAGTATTATCTTCTGATTGTGCCGGCGTGTAAGAAACGTCTTTTAACAACGATTTCAATGCATCGCGCGTTTTCTTCCTGTTAGAATACTGATCGGTAGTTTGTTGAATCGTGGAGAAACTGGTTGGAACACGAACTTTTGCATTGTATACAGTAGCTCCTACTCCTAATCCGCCATAAATAACCATTCCCGATTTTTGCTTATGAAAACGTACGTTATTTAAGGTAACGATTCCCTGTAAGGAAAGATCATTTACTGTTGTTTTATAGTTGTAATAAACAGGATCACGATTCGCGGCATTAAACCCGGACCAAACGGGATTATTAGAATATCCATAGGATGGTTTCCAGTTGAGTCCTTTGCCAACACCGTATAAATATTGAGCTCTCAAAGAGAAAACATAGCCTAATGCTTTTCGAACGTGAATAGCAAACCCGCCGGTAGGTAAAACAGAGGCTACATCGCCGCTAATGGCAAACATGCCGGCTGAAATTCCAATTTCAGTCTGGCTTCTTGGTTTAGCGGGAAAATCATATGTATTGTTCATAAACTGATTCTGTTGTGATTTTCCTTTTGCAGAAATTACAGATGAGTCGAACACGTTATAAACACTGGTATCCTGTGCAACAGCACAAAAGGACACAAGGGAGAAAATTCCCATAAACAATAACTTACAAATTTTTGGCATAACTTTTTAGTTGAGGATTTCTAATAAACGGGTTTTGATGTGGCAAAAGTATTAAACCTGTGCCATAGTTCAAATTTTTTTTACACTTTATCTTGTTTATTTAATAGATAGTTTTTTGGTAACGAGCTATTAAGGAATAAATTAAATAAATATCTGATGTACAGATACAATATCAAACGTTATTCATCTTTTCTTATTGTATTTTTTTCTTTCACTTCAGGTGAATTATCCTTTTATTTCTCATTCTGTCTTATATTGCCTTTTTCTAAAAAATAGAATGCAGTTTTCAAAGAATCTTATTTCCGGCGAATTAGCCACTTTCGAAGAGAAATTTGCTCAATCTGTAAAGAGCCAAACTCCTTTGCTTGACAGGATAATGAAATACATTATTAAAAGAAAAGGAAAACAGTTAAGGCCAATGTTTGTTTTTTTAAGCGCGAAACTTCATGGGCCTGTTAATGAATCTACTTATAGAGCAGCCGCTCTGGTTGAATTATTACATACAGCGACTCTTGTACATGATGATGTGGTGGATGAATCTTTGGAAAGGAGAGGTTTTCTTTCTATAAATGCATTATGGAAAAATAAAATTGCAGTTCTGGTTGGGGATTATCTGCTCTCAAAAGGTTTACTGCTATCTACAGGAGCAGGAGATTTTAAACATCTGGATATTTTATCTGATGCCGTGAAACAAATGAGCGAAGGCGAATTATTACAGATTGAAAAGTCTCGCCATCTTAATCTTGATGAAGATATTTATTTCGAAATTATAAGAAGCAAAACGGCTTCGTTACTATCTTCCGCTTGTGCTGTAGGGGCTTGGAGTACAAGTAAAGATGAAAACCTGACGCGACGTATGAAGCTTTTTGGAGAAAAAACCGGTATTGCTTTTCAAATAAAAGATGATCTTTTTGATTACGGAAATGAAGATGTAGGAAAACCAACAGGCAATGACCTGAAAGAAAAAAAATTAACGCTACCTTTAATATATACCTTAAATAATATCGATAGGAGCGAAAGAAAGAAAATTATTTACATTGTAAAAAATCAAAATAAAGATCCTGAAAAAATAAATTACGTTTTGCAAAAAGTGATTGAGTCCGGAGGTATAAATTATGCTACTGAAAAAATGATACAGTATCGTGATGAAGCATTAGCAGTTTTGTTTCAATACCCGGAAAGTGATGTGCGTAAAGGTTTAGAAGAACTGGTTCGATATACAACAGATAGAAAATACTGATTATCCTTAAGCAAGGGATTTATTTACCAATTGCTAAAGATTGAATTTCCAAATAATACTGCATGGAAAAAAGATGGAAAATAATTGAAGTTGATCAAAATAAAGTTTCCGCTTTAAAAACTTCTTTATCCATAAGTTCGCCTTTATGTAATATCCTTGTTCAACGCGGCATTGATACTTTCGAAAAAGCAAAAGATTATTTCAGGCCTCAACTTTCTCATTTACACAATCCTTTTTTAATGAAGGATATGGAAAAGGCAGTAGAACGGATTTTGTTTGCAGTAAATAATAATCAGAAAATTCTTGTATTTGGCGATTATGACGTAGACGGAACTACTTCTGTTGCCATAATGTATCGGTTTCTAAAAAAAAATTATGCAGAAGAGAAAATAGAATTTTATATTCCTAATCGTTATAAAGAAGGTTATGGGATAAGTAAACAAGGAATTGATTTTGCAAAAGAGAATAACTTTGATTTGATCATTTCACTTGATTGTGGTATAAAATCGGTAGAACTTATAGGGTACGCATATACGTTAGGACTGGATTTTATTGTCTGCGATCATCATCTTCCGGACGAACAATTACCACCTGCCGTAGCTATTTTAAATCCAAAACAAAACGATTGCAATTACCCATATAAAGAACTTTGTGGTTGTGGTGTGGCATTTAAATTAATCATGGCGCTTTCGCAACGTTTAGGTATAAACGAAAAAGAGTACTTGTGTTATCTTGACTTGGTAGTAACTGCCATCGGGGCCGATATTGTTCCTATTACCGGGGAAAATCGTGTTCTTGCTTTTTTTGGATTGCAAAGACTGAATACAGATCCGTCTCCCGGAATAAAGGCGCTGATAGAATTAAGTAAAGTTGAAAAAAAATTTTCAATAAATAATGTGGTTTTTATTATTGCACCGCGGGTAAATGCGGCAGGTAGAATGGATGATGCAGCAAAAGCAGTAAGAATGTTTATTGAAGATGATTTTAAAAAAGCTATGGAATTTGCCGAGATGTTGCACAGCGATAATACTGACCGAAAAGACGCAGATTCAACCATTACTGAAGAGGCTTTGGCGATGATTGAAAACGATCCTGAAATGGTTTCCCGAAAAACCACTGTGCTTTTTCAATCACATTGGCACAAAGGAGTGGTCGGTATTGTGGCAAGCAGATTAATAGAAAGGTATTTCAGGCCAACGGTCGTCCTAACGTCGGGAGAAAGCATCGTTGGTGGCAGCGCCCGAAGCGTTCCCGGCTTTAATTTGTATGAAGCCATCCATGCTTGCCGTGAGCATTTGATCGGCTATGGCGGTCATTTTGCAGCAGCCGGAATGTCCATGTTTCCGGAAAGTGTAGAATCTTTTAGTAAAATGTTTGAGCAGGTAGTTTCAGAAACTATCGATCCTCTTTTGCTGATCCCCGAATTAATTATTAACGCAGATATTACCTTTAAAAATGTAAACAAAGGCTTTTATAATATTGTCAAGCAAATGGAACCTTATGGCCCGGAAAATCTGCGACCGGTTTTTATTACTAAAAATGTAATCAATACTTCCTGGTCAAAAGTTGTAAAAGAAAACCATGTTCGTTTCGTGGTAAAAAATGA
Organism: uncultured Chitinophagaceae bacterium; assembly: GCA_963811285.1. Lineage (GTDB taxonomy): Bacteria > Bacteroidota > Bacteroidia > Chitinophagales > Chitinophagaceae > Ginsengibacter. The sequence continues at coordinate 128,367 of CAWEQV010000008.1, forward strand.
GAGCATCACTTTAACGGGAATTGGGTTCAACCTGGCTAAAAAATTCAATTTATTACAATCGAATAAGCCGATTGACCTTGTTTACACCATTGATGAAAATGAATGGAATGGCGAAACTACTCTTCAACTAAAAGTAATAGATTTCAGGCTTTCAGAAAATATAGAAAACTAAACATTCAACCAAATGAAGTTTCTCTATTACTTTAAATACTTTTATTTTATTGCTAAAAACTGGAATGTAAAACTCGCTGCTTTTACTGCGTTCCATGAAATGAAAGGTGAGAAAAAATACAATCTTGATACGATAAAAATAGACAGGCTTCAGAATGAAAATATTGAAAGTGAAAATTTGACTCACGCATCTATTTACCAGGCAAGTAATTATTATCTGGTCGAAAAGGCATTTGAATATCTCTCAGATCAAAAAGCAAATAACAGTCTCGTTGATTTCGGATGTGGAAAAGGACGAGTATTGATTGTCGCGGCTTATTATGGTTTCAAACAGTTAACGGGTATAGAATTTTCAAGAAACTTGTATATTGAGGCAGAAGCAAATATTGAAAATTTTAGATCTTTTTTTCCTAATACTGTTTTTAATATTATTTGCGGAGATGCGGCAGATTATCAAATTGAAAAAGAGCAAAACTGCTTCTTTTTTTTCAACCCTTTCGATGAAGTGATAATGCTTGTAATAGTAAAAAAAATTCTTTCTTCATTAAAAGATAATCCACGTAAAATTTATGTAATCTACCTTAATCCGGTGCACAAAGAAATTTTCTTAAGTGCAGGATTTGAAGAAGAATATTTTTTAAGAAAAATGGAATTCCTTGAATTTTCTATTTTGTCAAAAGAGCCTGATCTGTTATAAGAATCCTGTATAGTAAACAGGCAAATCCACGATATTTTTATTTTGCATTTCTAAATTCTAAGCCTCTTTTAAAACCATTTCAATTGTAGGAAAAGAATTATTCAGGTATTTTTTTAAATCTTCTTTTTTTGCCCAAATTATTTCTGAAATTTCTTCTTCAGTTTGAGGAACAAATTGTTCATCTCCTGTTGCTTTCATCAAATACCAATGTGTTTCTTTTAAATTATGTTTCCCAAATTGAACATAAGTATGATAAGTAATTTTTAGCGGCTTGATCATTTCAAGATTTTGTAAACCTGTTTCTTCTTCAACTTCTCTCTTTGCACAATTTTCAAGCGTTTCACCTTCATCCAGTTTCCCTTTTGGCAGATCCCATTTTCCACGCCGGAAGATCATTAATATTTCTTCATTTTTATTTTTTACCAGTCCTCCAGCGGCAAATATCAATTGAAAGTGTTTGAAAAAACTGGCTTTCAATTTGGGAAAATTTGTGTTGTAAAAAATGCCGGCATGAAATTGCGGTTTTTTTATTTCATGTAAGAGAGAATTGATAGCAGCGGTTGATAATTCATCAATAAAGACTGCATCAGGGTGATGTCGATATTCATTGATTTCTTTGGTTATCTCATCGCACAGAAAAACCGGTTTGTCTTCAAAGTAAATTGTAATATAGCTCATACCTGTTTATTATCTTCGCAGCATGACTGATAAAAAAGCGATAGCTGAAAAACTTTTACAAATTAATGCAATAAAATTAAGTATTGATAAACCTTTCACCTGGGCCAGTGGATGGAAAAGCCCGATTTATTGCGATAACAGAAAAATTCTTTCTTTCCCGTTTGTAAGAGATTTTATCAAATCTGAAATGTGTAATGTAATTTTTCAAAGTTTTGAAGGCGCAGAAATTATCGCAGGTGTGGCAACTGCAGGAATTCCATGGGGAGCAATGGCTGCTGACCAGTTAAAGCTTCCATATATTTATGTAAGGCCAAAACCAAAAGAACATGGGCTGGGAAACCAAATGGAAGGATTTTATGAACCAGGAAAAAGGGTAGTAGTCATTGAAGATTTAGTTTCTACCGGAAAGAGCAGTTTACAGGTGGTAGATGTTTTAAAAAATGCAGGATTGGAAGTAGAAGGAATGGTTTCTATTTTCAGTTATGGATTTGAGGAAGCTAAAAATGCATTTGAAAAATATAAACTTACTTTACAATCACTGACAGATTATGATTCCCTGATTGAACTGGCTATTGCTCAGAAAGCAATTTCAGAAAGTGATCAAAAAAACCTCCTTATGTGGCGAAAAGATCCTGCAAATTGGGGTTTTTAAACACCTAATTGTTCTTAACTTCAATATAAATCGGACGTTTTTTACATCAAAAATACTACTGAAGACGTTTCTGTTTGATATGATACTGCAAAAAGATCCTGTGAGTACTAAGTAGTTTTTTCTGTATTTTTTATTCCTTCCTTATTAATAAGATCGTAATCTTCCACTACTATTTTTTAAAATAAAGAAAAAGTTTCTTTTGACTCATAATTTACAGGAAAATACATAAAAACTTTTGCCTTCCCCACTTTAATTTTTCCAGTAACACGAATTAATACTTCTTTTCCAAACAACGTATTCATTGCATTTTCATAAAGGCTTTGCATATTCACATTGAACTGAACCGGTAAGCTAAAAGTATCTCTTCGCGGTATCTGAATTAAAGTATCTGTAGAACTATGGCCGAATAATTTCCCATTAATAAATATATCAAGATTGGTATTTCGAAGTTGCATTCTAAAATTATTCGGATTGTAATATTCAATATCTAAACCGACCGTCGAATTATTAAATCCCAGCTTTTCAATAGCGAGATTGTGGTAGTCTCTGTATTCTAAACTCTTGGGAGAGGAGCATGACATAAAGACAAAAATTACAAAAAATATAATCGCAAAATTTCTTTTCATTTTTGGAGTTGGTAAAAATTCACAGCAAAGTTAGAATTCTTTCTGCTAAAACAATTAGCAGTTAATGAAATAAGATGAAAATTTAGGTAATCGAAAATATTTAGTAATTCAATTTATGCGATAACTAATTAATAAACATGTTCAATATGTGATTTTATTTGTAATTAAAATACCAAAAAAATACAAAGCAATTATTATTTTTCCGTAAGATTTTACAGTAGTATAAGATAACATGCTTTTTTGACATAGTATATCATATAAGTGAATGAATAATAATAGTTAAAAAGTTATATTGAGTATTTTAATTCAATTTTGAGGAACAATTTATAAAAATTGCAATATTATTTCTGATTTTTCGTCAGTTTTGCCTCGCTCATTCATTTATTAAAAGCAAGAACATTATAATTAACTGACAATATGCCTGTTTAAATAGGTTAGTGGCTTCAATGAAGGATAAAAAGAGACTTTTTAATACTGTAAATTAATTTTATCTAAACTTTTTCTATATTTTAAAATTAATTTGAGATAAATGGCGGGTAATTGTGAATTTATTATAATTAATATATGGTTTTATTGAATTATATTCATAATGTATTGAACCGTATTTTTACGGTATTGCAAATTCAAAAAATGCACTCTATGTTTGCATTGTGATTGTGAGTTTCAATTATTAACTCCATCAAATTCTCCTCTAAATCCTGCTTCCCTTGAAAGATCAATAGAATCACTAAATTGAAATTTTAAAACCTCAAACTCAAGGAATGGATTTAAATTTTACCTGCAAGAATAATTTTTTCACTATTCTTTTTTCTTACTTTAATCTTCTAAACCGGTCTTCAAAACGGCGGGCTAAAATGATTCTTTGCTATATTTAGCAAATAGTAACAAGGGTATTTTTTCATTTATTTCAGAGTGAAGAGTCAAAATAATTAAAAGGCAGAAATGCTTCGGGAATCCAGATTTTATTAAAGCCAAATTCTAATATTCATTGTAACTACTCAAAAAAATATTATACAATGAAAACAAATTTATTATTAGTAAGAAAAGGTCTGGTTTTAGTTGTTTTTCTTTCTTTTGCTTTTAACGTAAAGGCACAAAAGAATAGTTCAGAAAAAATTAATATTACTAATTTCCAGGTAGTAAAAGAGCAAAATAAGGTAATTATCGAATGGTCAACAGATACAGCGTCGAAGACCAATTATTTTGAAGTCGAAAAAAGTACTGACGGAAAAAACTTTAAAACTGTTGCCTATGTTTTAGGTGCAGATCCTACAAAAACGGATTGTGAATGTTTCGGTTGTTTTGATAAAGTAAACGGGAAAATCAAGGAATCATACTATCGCTTGAAACATGTAAATGCGAACGGAAATGTACAGTTTAGTGAAGTCAAAATGCTGGCATTGAAATAAAAATATTTAACTCGTTTTCTTTGGGGGTTACAGAACCTGATTGGTTCTTAACAAACGCCGCATTTCTATGCGGCTTTTTTTTTATTTTTCAGTTAGAAATAATCGGTGGAAAATTGGATTACAAACAGTAATTTTCAAAATTGGTTGAACGAAAATTTATAGTAGATGAAAAACGAAGTGTTTAAGTTTGATTTTCAAGTCTATGATTCAATAAATGAACTAAATGAATCGGATCATATTTTAGCAAGTAAGGCCAGGGAGGTTACTCAAAATGCGTATGCTCCTTACTCTGGTTTTAAAGTGGGGGCTTTTGCGAAATTAGAAAATGGGGAAACCGTAAGTGGAACCAACCAGGAAAATGCAGCATATCCTGCGGGAATTTGTGCAGAGCGTACTTTGATGTCTGCCGCTTCCAGTTTATTTCCGGGAGTTGGGATAAACACCATTGCAATTTCTTACAATAATACAAAGGGCGAAAGCAACCGGCCGGTTAGCCCATGTGGCATATGCCGGCAATCGTTTGCAGAATTCCAGGAACGTACCAAACAGTCAATCCGCATCATATTAACCGGAATGGAAGGGAAAGTGTTTTTGATTGAAAATGCCAAAAATCTGTTGCCTTTATCGTTTGGTGCTGACGACATGGAACTGTAGGCTATATTCAATTAAATACTTTAAGGCTTTTCTCAATTATGCTGATGCAATCGAACATTTGATCTTTTGTTATAACAAGAGGAGGTGCAAACCTAATTTTATCTCCATGTGTGGGTTTTGCCAGTAAACCGTTTTCTTTCAGTTCCAGGCAAAGTTTCCAGCCAGCGTTTTCTGATTTATCGCTTATAATGATTGCATTTAGTAACCCTTTTCCCCTGACCTTTTCAATATGAGGACTATTCAATTTTTCCAATTCTTCCCTGAAAAGTTTGCCTAACCTTTCTGCATTTTCAGCCAGATTTTCTTCCTTTAAAACTTGCAAAGCTGTGATAGCAATCCTGGCGGCAAGTGGATTTCCCCCATATGTACTTCCATGTTCTCCGGGCTTAATAGTTAGCATTATTTCATCATCAGCCAAAACCGCGCTCACTGGCATAGTTCCTCCACTCAGTGCTTTTCCAAGAATTAAAATATCGGGTCTTACATTTTCATGATCACAGCAAAGAAGTTTCCCGGTTCTGCTCAATCCCGTTTGTATTTCATCTGCAATAAAAAGCACATTGGCATCGGCACAATATTGTTTTGCTTTCGCCAAATATCCATCAGTTGGAACATTCACGCCTGCTTCTCCTTGTATCGGTTCTACCAAAAAACCGGCTACATTTTTATCTTTCAATGCCTCAGCGAGAGCAGGAAGGTCATTATAAGGAATCTCTTCAAACCCCGGAGTAAACGGTCCGAAATCATTCTTTGCGGTTTTATCCGAACTGAACGAAACGACGGTGATGGTTCTTCCATGAAAGTTTCCTTTGCACACAATGATTTTTGCTTTATTTTCTTCCACTCTTTTTACACGATATGCCCAATGCCTGCAAAGTTTTAAAGCTGTTTCAACCGCTTCAGCCCCGGTATTCATTGGCAACACTTTATCATAACCAAAATATTCAATTATATATTTAGAGAAAACTGAAAGTTGGTCATTATAAAACGCGCGGCTTGTAAGCGTCAGTTTTTCAGCCTGCCCGATAAGTGTTTCAATTATTTTTGGATGACAATGTCCTTGATTTACTGCAGAATAAGCGCTTAAAAAATCATAATATTTTTTGTCTTCAACATCCCAAAGAAAAACACCTTTCCCTTCTTTTAAAACTACTGGAAGCGGATGGTAATTATGTGCGCTGTATTGATTTTCGAGATCAATAAAATAAGCTGTTTGAGAAGCAGTGGATTGAACTGACATAAAAATTTTTAAATAAAAAAGTAAAGAAAAAAAATTTTTGAAGAAGAGAAAGGGGCAATATGGTTACAATCTGTGATCGAGGAAATCCAGGTTTTTAGCCAGAAAATGTGGTATGTAAAATTTCTTTCTCAATTCTTGATTTGAATTGCAAAGGTATTAAATAAAGTAAATGGATTTTTTACTTCTGCTTAATTTTTTTAATCTCAGCCAATACTCTAACCGGAGATAAGTATATTTTTCTTTTCATTTCAAGATACTGATTGTTTGCTGTCGAATGGTTTAAAACAAAATCAATCCAATCATATAGTTCAATACCCAGCCCTCTTTTTATTACCATTTCATCTGCGCTTTTTTCAATTTTAGCCCGCGATTTTGCAAATTGATAACTAATACTCCAGCGTGCCATTCCTAAAAAGTCGCGTTTCTTGAAATCTGCTATATGGGCGAGTTCATGTGCAATCAATGCCACCTGTGCGTTTAACGGAACCTGGTTTAAAAGGATGCCGGTTGTTTTTTTGTTATCGTTAAAAACAATAACAAAGTGTTTCCCCTTTTTTTTTAAAACAGATAAAAATGTCATTGTAGAGATGGCTGTACTTTTAATACCCGCATATTTAAACGTAATGAAATCATCTTGTAATTCGGGGTAATAGGAGAGTGCGAGTAAGCACGGTAATTCATATTCTTTTAGAAATTCTTTCTTATTCCCATAGACCAATTTTAATGTATCAATATTATAATTCTGAGAGGTGGCTTTAACGAATTCAAACTTCCTCTGGGCTGTGGCGCTTATAAAGCAACAACAATTAATAAAAAATATGATAAGGACTTTATGCAATGAAAATCAATTCACAAAAATTGCTCCAGAGAGATCCATCTATAAAAATGTTTTTTGTCGAATGGGAAATCGATTTTGTCATTTGCTCTAAAAAGACCATAAACAGAACTTCCCGTGCCGCTCATCGATGCATAAATTGCATTGTGCTGATATAATGATTCTTTCAGTTTTTCTATTTCAGCATACATCGAAAAAACTATTGGTTCAAAATCATTCTTCAAATCATTTTTCCAACTTTCGATAGGTTGAAGAATAATTTCTTTTATACTTTTTCGAGGAATTGCAGGAGTGATTTTTCTGAATAATTCTTTTGTACTGATATGAATCCCCGGGTTAATCAATAAAATTTTGTAGGAAGACAAGGAAAGATTTAATTTCATTAATTTTTCTCCAACACCCGTTGCTAAGCATGGAGAATTGATTAAGAAAAACGGGCAATCACTTCCTAACTGTGATGCGTACACTAAAAGTTGTTCAATGGAAATATTAAGATCAAATTTTTCATTTAGTAGCCATAAAGTAAATGCAGCATCAGACGAACCTCCTCCAAGCCCTGCTCCAACAGGAATTGCTTTATGTAAATGCATTTTTATTTCCGGCAAATGAGGATAATCTTTTTTTAAAAGCTGGTATGCTTTAAGGCACAAATTCTCTTCAGGCTTGCCGGCGGAAATTCCTGTATTGATCAACCCGCTTTTTTTGTCGCCACTTACTATTTCTAGTACATCATTAAAAGTAATAGGGTAGAAGACTGTTTCGAGATCATGATATCCATCCTTGCGTTTTTGCAGAATATTAAGTCCCAGGTTGATTTTACAATTCGGAAAAGTGATCATGTATAAATGACAGCTTTGAAGTGGGAATAACAGTAAACAAAAAAATGATCAGGATTTTTATTTCGATAAGTAAAAAACTAACTTCCTTTTCTCCTGTTTATTTCGTCTCTTATAGAAGCGGCTTTTATATAATCTTCGTGCTCCAGCACTTCATTTAAGAGAGATTCTAATTCGGTTAAAGACAGTTTTTGAAGATCATCACTTCCTTCATCAGTATGAGACACTACTACTTTTTTCTTTTTGTCATCTTCTTCCATCAGGATTCCGGCGTTTTCGAGAATATTATCATACGTATAAATAGGGCAGCCAAATCTTACTGCCAAAGCAACTGCGTCAGAGGTTCGGGAATCAATTTCCACTGTGTCTTTATCAGAGGAGCAGATTAATTTGGAATAAAAAATTCCTTCCTGCAGATCGTTAATTATTATTTCATGAAGGTCAATATTAAAGGCCATCATAAAGTTTTTCATCAGGTCGTGAGTAAGTGGGCGGCTTGGTTGCATACGCTCCAGCGCAACTGCAATTGCCTGCGCTTCAAATCCTCCAATCACAATCGGCAATCTTCTTAACCCGTTTACTTCTCCTAACACAACAGCATAAGAATGGGTTTGAGTAATACTATGAGATAACGCCACAATTTCCAATTCTATTTTCTTCATATAAACTCAGATCCGCTTTAACGGAATTTTTTTGTGAATAACAAATATAAAAATAAATGCCTTTTTATCTATCTTATCTTTTCAAAAAGCATACTGATCTAACTAAATGCCCTTTAATTTTTTAACAGCCTCTGTAATTTTAGGAACTACTTCAAATGCATCGCCAACTATTCCATAATCCGCCGCTTTAAAAAATGGAGCTTCCGGATCTTTATTAATAACGACAATTGTTTTACTCCTGTTTACTCCTGCAAGATGTTGTATAGCTCCGGAAATTCCAATTGCAAAATATAAATTAGGTGCAATCGTTAATCCGGTTTGACCGACATGCTCATGATGCGGTCTCCAGTCACTATCACTCACCGGGCGGCTGCATGAAGTAGCGGCTCCAAGCGCTTTTGCGAGATCGGTAACGATATTCCAGTTTTCCGGTCCTTTTAATCCACGCCCTCCACTCACTACCAGTTCTGCTTCAGACAAAGGAATTTCGCCTGATACTTTATTTACTTCTTTTATTTTGACTTTTGCTTCAGGTATTTCAACGTTTAATTCTTCAACTTCTGCAGTTCCTTCTCCTTCTACAATTTTATACGCATTAGCATTTAAGGAAATGATTTTTATTTCAGTTTTAATAGAAACATTCGCAGAAGCTTTTCCACTGAAAACGCTCTTTTTCACCACAAATCCATTTGATGTTTCCGGTAATGCAGTTGCTCCAGAAATAAGTCCTGCTTTCAATTTTACTGATAACCTTGGAGCGATTGCCTTTCCATTAAAGTTGTTTGAAAACACAATTACTTTTGAGCCTGATTTTTTTGCTGCTTCTGCTATTACCTGGGTAAAAACCTGGTCATCAAAATTATTTAGTGATTCATTTTTTACTGTATAGATTTTTTTTAATCCATATTTTCCTAATGCAGCAAGATCATCTTTTATACTTCCAAACACAATTCCTTCTGCGGAAGTATTTAAACTTTGTGCAAGCTTTGCTCCATATGAAGCGGCCTCAAAAGAATTCTTCTTGATATTTCCGTCTGCCTGGTCTAAAAAAATTAATACACTCATTTTCTTAAATTATATTTTCTTCAATCAGTAAACCAACAAATTCCGACTATTTTCATTTTTGTTTTTCTAAATCTTCTCAACTAAACCTCTCTAAACTTTCTTCTAAATTACTTTAGCTTCTTCATGAAGTAATCTCACTAATTCTTCCGGCTGATCTGCAGGAATTAATTTTACACCTGCTTTTGCAGGAGGCAATTCAAAAGAAGAAATTTCAGTGAAAGTGTCTGCCTGAACTGGTTCCAAAACGTTCAAAGGTTTTGTTCTTGCGCCCATAATTCCTCTCATGTTCGGAATCCTTTGGTCGGCCATTCCTTTCTGACAACTTACTACTAACGGAAGAGAAACTTCATCTACTTCTTCACCGCCTTCAATTTCGCGTTCGACTGTGGCAATATTTCCTTCCAATGAAAATTTTGTGGCCAAAGAAATAAAAGGGAGATCTAATAATTCGGCAACCATTCCACCTATAGACGAACCGTTATAATCAATTGTTTCTTTTCCTGTAAAAATCAGATCATAATTATTATGTTTGGCAACTTCGGCAATTTGTGAAGCGATATAAAAATCATCGTGACTATCACTGTTTATCCTGATTGCTTCATCACCACCAAGTGCGAGCGCTTTACGTATAACCGGATCATTATCAGCACCTCCTACATTTATTAAATGGAGAATAGTAGACGCATCTGCTTCTTTTAATTCAATCGCTCTTACCAACGCATACCATTCGTCATATGGGTTTAAAATGAATTGAACGCCTGCTTCCTGAAATTTCGTGTTGTTGTCTGTGAAGGCTATTTTTGCTGTTGTATCGGGTGTTTTACTGATGCACACGAGTATCTTCATGTCGTCTCTTTTAAGGAGGTGCGAAGATACTAAGGAAAAAAAATGTAAAAAAGTTTTGATGGACAGGATACGCACCATAAAGGAATATTTGAAAGAATCGCCTGATGACAGTTTTCTGCAACATGCATTAGCCCTTGAATATATTAAGTTAGGCAATGAAGCTGAAGCACAAAAATTGTTTGAGGAGATATTAGACAGAGAACCTGATTATCTTGGCTCTTATTACCATCTGGGTAAATTATTAGAAAGAATTGGTGAGGCAGAAAAAGCAGTTGCGGTTTATAAGACAGGAATGGAAGTGGCAAAAAATGCGAATGAATCACGTGCTTACAATGAGTTACAATCCGCATACGAAGATGCGGAAGATGAATATTAGATTTAAAATCTTTAAATATTTTTTTAAAATAAAATCCAATAAATTTTCTTCGTTTACTGTAACCAAGGTTTTTGCAAAAAAATAAAAAATGTCGTTATTAAAAGACTTTATAAAGAATGTTCAGCAAGAAAATCTTTTTCAAAAGAACGATTTTTTATTACTGGCAGTGAGTGGTGGTGCAGATTCTGTCGTTTTGTGTGAACTGTGTTTCCAGGCCGGTTTTCATTTTGAAATTGCACACTGTAATTTTCAATTAAGAGGAGAGGAGAGCGAAAGAGATGAAAAATTTGTGCGTCAACTCGGAGAAAAATATTGGACGAAAGTTTTTGTAAAAAAATTTGAAACAAAAAAAAATGCGGAAGAAAATAGAATTTCTATCCAGGTTGCTGCACGCAAATTAAGGTATGAATGGTTTGAAGAATTGTTGAACGAGGTATCAGATATCAGGTATCAGGTATCAGACGTAAGAAAATCACCAGGCGCTTGTGATACAGAAAAGCCGCAATCCACAATTGACCATTCACCATTCACCATTCACCATTCACAATTCCTGCTCACTGCCCACCATGCGAATGATAACGTTGAAACGCTTCTGATGAATTTTTTTAAAGGCACCGGGATAAAGGGTTTACAGGGAATTTTACCAAGACAAGGAAATATAATCAGGCCATTATTATTTGCAAAAAAAGAAGAAGTACTTGCTTTTGCAAATGAGAATAATTTAGAGTTTGTGGATGATTCATCCAACGCCAGTAATAAATATACACGCAACTATTTTAGAAATCAATTGATACCATCCATTCAAACAGTTTTTCCAAAAGTCGAAGAAAATCTAATTAGTAATATTGAAAGATTCAAAGAAGTAGAAGTTTTATACGAACAGTCTATTCAGTTTCATAAAATGAAATTGCTTGAGCAAAAAGGAAATGAAATTCATATTCCTGTATTGAAATTATTAAAAACTCAACCTTTGAAAACTATAATTTTTGAGATTATAAAAGATTTTGGATTTACATCACATCAAACAGATGAGGTGATAAATTTATTGAAAAGTGAAAGTGGAAAATTTATTTCTTCTTCGACTCATAAAATAATTAAAAACCGTAATTGGCTTATTATTGCGCCGCAAAATACCTTCGAAGCTCTCAATATTTTTATTAATGAAAACGATCGCGAATTAAATTTTGAATTAGGAAAGTTGGTGATAAAATTTATTGATTCGAAGCCTGCTAAAATCCCTTCTTCAAATTTTGTTGCCACCATAGATGCAAAAGAAATCAAATTTCCATTGCTTTTAAGGAGATGGAAGCAGGGCGATTATTTTTATCCTTTGGGAATGCAGAAAAAAAAGAAGCTGAGTAAATTTTTTATAGATCAAAAAAAATCTTTGAGTGATAAAGAAAAAATTTGGGTGCTTGAAAGCAACAAAAGAATTGTTTGGATTGTTAGTGAAAGAATTGATGATCGTTTTAAGATCACGGATAAAACAAAAGACGTTCTTTTTATTGAATTAATAGGTAGTAAAAATGTGGTGTAGATCGAGGTTTCTTACTGATTCAATAAAATGATCGAGCAAAGGATAAGCTGAAAAAAATTGACTAAAGATGATCAGGAAAACCACCCCAAATATAGCACCCCAAATATGCGCGGAATGATTCACAGAAGTTCCGCCTTTTCTGCCTAAAAAATAAGAAACGATTAAAAAAAGAATTCCAAATAAAAACCCCGGAATAAAAATAGGTATGAATAATAATCCTATTCCCTGTAAAGGCCTGAATAAAATATAAGCGAAAACCACTGCTGATACGGCTCCTGAAGCGCCAAGACTTCGATAGTTAGGATTTCCATGATATTTCATAAAATCCGGAATTACACAAACTATCAAAGAAAGGAAATACATTAGTATATAAAACAGCTTTCCAGAGTTGCCAAAAATGTTAATGAACGAATCTTCACAAACGCCGCCAAACAAGTAAAAGGCGTACATGTTGAAAAAAAGATGTGAAAGATCCGCATGGATAAATCCATAAGAAATAAAACGATAATACTGATTGTGTTGTGTTATAGCCGCAGGATAAAAAATTAAATCTTCCCGTATCTTATGAGAACTGAATGCAAAAAGAGAAACGATAACTGTAATAATAATTATTATAATGGTAACAGACATATTCTTTTGTTGAAAGCATCAAACCTACAGAAAAACTAAGAATGATGATATTTTTCATTACGGATGATGGTACATGCACGATATATTTGTTCTGTAAGAATCAGCCGTACCAATTGATGAGGGAAAACCAATTTTGATAAACTCCAGGTAAAATTTGCTCTTTTTAAAATACTTTGATGCAGGCCGAATGCGCCACCAATTATAAAAATAATATTGCGGGAACTTTGATTCGCAGATTGTTGAATAAAATCCGCTAACTCTTCTGAAGTCCATTGTTTACCTTTCTCGTCGAGTGCTATTAAAACATCCTCATTTTGTAATGCATTTAATAAAATATCGGCTTCGTTCTTTTTAATATCTTGTTGAGACAAAACGCCTTTTTGTTTTGCAACTGCAAATATTTTCCATTCTGTAGGATAATAATGAGAAATGCGTTTTGTAAATAATTTAATACCTTCTTTTACATAAGTTTCATCCGGTTTGCCAACAGTCCAAAAGTTTATTTTCATAAAATGCTTTTCTAAAATAAAAAAACCTCTTCAAGAGAAGAGGCAGATTGTTTGTGACCCCGTCAGGATTCAAACCTGAAACCTTTTGATCCGTAGTCAAATGCTCTATTCAATTGAGCTACGGGGCCAAGGAGGCGCAAAAATAATAATAATTTTATCAAGTATTTGATACTTTCTGATTAATTATAAATTCATAAAGAAAATTAGTTTTGAGAGGTAAAAAAACTTTACAGCCTTTACCTTCTGATTTTTTGAAAAGAAAGTAAAGTTTTTATGTACAAAATATTTTAGCTTTATGTTCGTTTAATTAGTTATTCCTCACTTCTGTAATAAAACGAATAAGTTGAATTCAAATTTTATTTTTGTTAAACAATGGCAAAGTTTTTGATATTCAAGCGAATGTGCCTTTGGGCTCTAACTGTAAATTACATAAATATGAAAACAAAAAATTATTTGTCTCTGCTTGCCATTCTTTTAGTGTTTAATGCATGTAAAAAAGATCCTGTAACCAAACCGGTTCATTTTACACAAACAACTTACGATATATTAGGGGGTACTTATAACTCACAAGGCACCCCTCCGAATCTATTAAAAGACACTATTTCTCCTCATTTGCTTTACTTTATAGATACACTTCTGCCAGATACAAAAAATCTTAGGGTTAGACATCCTGAGTTTTTTTCAAGTTCAGCTATAGGAGATGTTGCTATTAAACAGCCTTCAGATGTTTATATTACTTTTGTTTCGCAAGGTGGAGGATTTAGCAATTCAATTGCTTTTTATACGTATCCAACCGGTCAATCCCCGACAACTCCAAATGACATAAAAACAATCACTTATGTCTTCCCCAATGCCGGACATCTTACGGGTTTGGTGGCAGGGGATAAGGTTAAACTAGGAAGTTTTACTCCGGGAACTTCAATTGGATTTGTCTTAATGCAAAATGCATGGGATACTACTCAACATAATTTGAACAACGATGCTGTTCATTTTCTAACAAATGACGCTTTAAACCCCGAAGTAGATCCTAAATTGAAAAAGCACGCTGTTTTGGTCAATTATACACCTGAAAACAAAGTATTGATTGGTTTTGACGATACTGACCACACGTTGTCTATTTCTGATTTTGATTTCAATGACGTGGTTATTTATGCTACTGTTGTTCCTCAATAACTAAAGAGAAGTGTATAGATATACAAAAGAGGTTGTAAATTTTGTTTACAACCTCTTTTGGTGTGTCACACATTTATATAAAGCTATAGGGCGCAAGTCCAGAACCCGCTTTACAGTAGGGAGTGTAGCCGGTAGCAAGCATGTCCCTTAATAGCTACTTTCCTGCTCGATTATTATGCTCGGTTTTTGTTATAAGCCAACCAAAAGTAATTTTCTAGATACTTTGTTTGAATATATGCTGTTGTTATTGATACTTACAAATACAAAATCATTAATTTTGAAAATATTATTTAGAAGATTATGAACAAAGAAACAGAACACGTACAATGTTTAATTATTGGATCAGGTCCGGCAGGTTATACAGCAGCTATTTACGCTGCAAGAGCTAATCTTAATCCTGTTATGTACCAGGGGATTCAGCCGGGCGGACAATTGACAATTACTACAGAAGTTGAAAATTATCCTGGATATCCCGATGGTGTTCAGGGGCCTGATATGATGATTGATTTTGAAAAACAAGCAAAAAGAATGGGCACTGATATACGGTATGGATTGGCTACCAAGGTTGATTTCGGTTCTTGTCCCTGTAAAGTATTAATTGATGAAGAAAAATGGATAACTGCAGACTCGATAATTTTAGCCACCGGAGCGAGCGCCAAATGGCTTGGCCTTGAAAGTGAAAAGAGATTAAACGGATATGGAGTAAGTGCTTGCGCTGTTTGTGATGGTTTTTTCTTCAAAGGAAAGGAAGTGTGTATTGTTGGAGGTGGTGATACCGCTGCGGAAGAGGCATTATATCTTAGCAAGATTTGTAGTTTTGTTCATATGTTCGTAAGAAAAGAAGCGATGCGGGCCAGTAAAATCATGCAGATGCGTGTGTTGGAAACAAAAAACATTAAGGTTTACTGGAATACTGAAGTGGAAGAAATTGTGGGCGAAGAAAAAACTGAAGCAGTAAGAGTGATAAATAACGTTTCGGGTGAAAAAACGGAAATTCCTGTGAGTGCCTATTTCGTCGCAATTGGTCATCAGCCTAATTCTGAAATATTCAAAGGTTGGTTGGAAATGGATGAAGCTGGTTATGTAAAAACACAGCCTGATAGTACGAAAACCAATATCGAAGGCGTGTTTGCGGCGGGTGATTTGCAGGATAAAATTTATCGCCAGGCCGTTACTGCAGCTGGTTCTGGTTGCATGGCTGCTCTTGAAGCTGAAAGATTTCTGAGTATGCTTGAACATCCTGTTCCTTCAGATCATTTCCAGGCTGTTTCTAATGAAGATAATAACTGAGGAAAAAAAATTGTCTTTTAAATTTCACCTTTTTATGTTAACAGTTCAATTACAAAATCTCTTGTTCAAGGCTTTTCATGGGATACATGAAGAAGAAAAAATACTCGGAAGTGAGTATAGCCTTGATGCTGCAGTTGATTTTCATGAAAGAGATGAAGTAATTCAACATATTAGTGAAACAATTGATTATGCAATCGTCTATGAAATTATAAAAAAAAGAATGAGCATTCCTACACCTC
This sequence comes from uncultured Chitinophagaceae bacterium, assembly GCA_963811285.1. Taxonomy (GTDB): domain Bacteria; phylum Bacteroidota; class Bacteroidia; order Chitinophagales; family Chitinophagaceae; genus Ginsengibacter. Next base: position 144,492 of record CAWEQV010000008.1, read on the forward strand.
TTCTTGAAACAGTTGTAATGCGCATAGGGAACGACATTCGTCAACAATTTTCTGGTCTGAAATCTATTACCATTTCAATAAAAAAAATGCATCCGCCTATAAAAGGAATGCAGGGGTTTGCAGAAGTTAGCTGGACAAAGAGTTTTGAAAAATAAAAATGTCAGCAAAAAGGCGAATTTACTTCCTGTTTTTTTATTGTTTTAAACAAGTTAGCACAAGAATTGAATTAAAAACAAGGCCGACATTCCAGAATATGATGTAAGAAAAGGTATCACTAACGGCTTAACTGATTTTGCCATTTCAGCAGTCAGCAAAGAACGGGAAAATGGAATTAATTAAATGAATAGGTAAATGGAAATAAACTATATTTTTTCGTTGGGAGAATTGTTTGAAAGAGTGCAGATGGAAGAGATTTTTCCTGATAATAAAACTTTCGTTGATTGTACGCCTAATTCTGATTTTGGCCATATATATGATTGTTATGAGAAAGAAAAAAATGATGAGGATTTTGACCTGACCGCTTTTGTACACAAACATTTTACGGAACCCAAAAGTTTTCATACCAAATTTGTAAGTGTAAAAGGAAGACCTGTTACAGATCATATAGAAAGACTTTGGGATTTCCTTACAAGGCAACCTGAAGAGTCGCACAATTCACTGGTTCCTTTACCTAATCCATACATAGTTCCCGGCGGAAGGTTCAGGGAAATTTATTATTGGGATAGTTATTTTACCATGCTTGGTTTACAAATATCAAAGCGGGTGGATCTAATTCAAAATATGATTGACAATTTTTGTTATCTCATCGATCATTTTGGATACATTCCTAATGGCAACAGGACTTATTTTTTGGGGAGATCACAACCACCTTTTTTTGCTTGTATGATAAGTGTTTTGGCAGAAGAAAAAGGTGATGGCATTTTTTTGAAGTACTTGCCCCAACTGGAAAAGGAATACCAATTCTGGATGAAAGGTAAAGAACAGGTAACGCTCAAAAGCCCTTCACTTCATCATCTTGTTATGTTGCCTGATAAAAGTATTTTGAATCATTACTGGGATGACTCAGAGTCGCCGCGGCCTGAGGCTTATAAGCATGAAGTGAAACTTGCGGAAAGTTCGGAAGACAAAAAAAGTATTTATAGAAATCTGCGTGCGGCCGCTGAATCAGGATGGGACTTTTCAGGCCGGTGGTTTAAAATAGAAGGTGATTTTTCAAGTATTCATGCTACGGAAATTGTTCCGGTTGATCTTAACTGCCTTTTACTCAATCTTGAAAAAACGATTGCAAAAGCGTATGAAGTTTCAGGTGATAAGGCTAGTGCTATAAATTATAAGAATCTTGCTAAAAGGCGAAAAAAAAATATTGATAAGTATTGCTGGAATGATGAAGAAGCATTTTATTTTGATTTCGACCATATAGAAAATAAGCAAAAAACTCCTTTAACTTTAGCTGCCGCATTTCCTTTATTTTTTGAAATAGCTTCAAAAAAACAAGCAGCAGGTATTGCAAAAATGATTAAAGAAAAATTTCTTTCGCCGGGAGGGCTTATCTCAACATTGGAAAACACCAATCAACAGTGGGACGCGCCAAATGGCTGGGCGCCTTTGCAATGGATAGCTGTTCAGGGTTTAGCGAAATACGGTTTCATAGACCTTGCAAAAGAGATCACAAAACGATGGCTTAATATTAATAAAAGAGTGTATGAAGACACAGGGAAAATGATGGAAAAATATAATGTGGTAACTACTGATCTGAAAGCCGGAGGCGGCGAATATCCGGCGCAGGATGGTTTTGGCTGGACGAATGGCGTTTATCTTGCTTTACAAAAGTGGTTGCAGGAAAATTCTGCTTGATCATTTGTTTACTGCTTCCGTTTATTCCACAACTTGCTTCTTATCAATTAAACCGATCATTTCTGAATGAATAACCGCTTCGGAACTGTGCCGGAAATAGCAACAATAAACTGAGTGGCTTTCAATTTCTTTTATCCGATCTTCTGTTTCTGCATTTTTTGTTTTGCCAACCTGCCTGATATAAACGGCGAATATTTTTCCCGGGAAATGCTTTACAACTGATAAATAAATGTTGACATCAATCTGCGAATCGTCACCCAACAAAACAAATTGAAGATGAGGAAAGGCTTCTATAATTCTTATAATTCTTGTAAATTTCGTCATCAGGTTATTCGAACCGGATTTCCAGAATTGTGTAAGCCTTTTTAAAGAACTCAACAGGAAGATTCCTTTAGGCAAATCATTCACTCTTGAAAATTCAATGATCAGGTTATAAAGATTCCATTCGCTTCCTGAAACGTAAAAAAACGGGTTACAGTTTTCTTTTACCTGGTTGTGGCGCGCCAGCAGATCATAATGATGTATCACGCCTTTGAAAGGTTTTCGGCTGCGGGCATTTTTAGTAAACAAAACATAGAGTTTACGTCGCAACCGTGCTGAATGAGAGATTAAAAAAGTATCATCAATATCTGAAATAAAACCATGTTGCGAAGGAAAAGGAACATAAATTTCACCAATACATTGTATAACGCGAAGATGATATTTCTCTTCTTCAAGCCTTACCAAAACCTTTTGCCAGCCTTTATTGGGAGGAATTTCTGGGAAAAATTCAAACCTGAAAAATCCGTCATCTTCAGTTTTGGTATGATGTATAATTCCCTGCCATTCGATAGAAATTTTTGTATTGGAAAAGGGAATTACCATAAACTGCCTGAGCATCGAAAACAAATTTACCAGCCAATTACTGCGAAACGTTTTGCGGGGAAACGGGCTAAGTTTTAAAACATGGCCCATTACGACTATTTTTTCATCATTCCCATAACCATGATACACTTTTATTACCGGGTGGTTGTTAAGCCTTAGTAAAAAGAATATCTTTCTTTTTATCTTTTTGAGTAGTGAATTTTTTTTTTCTTTATGTTCTGAATGTATCTTCATTTGCAACTTTGAAAAGATATGGAGGCGACTTCGAATTTAAATATATTATTTATTATCAATCCAGGCTCTGGCGGTAAGAAAAAAATCCATTGGGAACCGCTTATCCGCAATTATTTCAAACAACTTCCTTACCAGATTGATTTTTTTATTCTTACCGGCAAGGGAGATGTGGCTTCAATAAGGCATTGGATAAAAACACTATCACCTGGAAAAGTTGTGGCTGTCGGAGGTGATGGAACTGTTTCGCTGGTAGCTGAACAATTGATGGGAACTGAAATTTCACTGGGAATCCTGCGTGGAGGAACCGCAAATGGAATGGCTGCTGAATTGGAAATACCTCTTGATACTTCTGTCGCTCTTGATACCATCATAGATGGAAAAGAGAAAAAATGTGACGCCATCAGATTGAATGATAGCGAAATTTGTATTCATTTAAGTGATCTTGGATTGAATGCGAGGTTGGTTAAATATCATGATAAAAACCGCCTTCACGGAATGTGGGGTTATTTGAGAATGCTTTTAAAAATTCTTATTCAAGGTAAACCTGTAGATGCGCATATCATTGCTGATGGGCTTGAAATTGATATTCCAGCCTATATGATTGTATTTGCCAATGCTACCAAATATGGCACCGGTGCGTTGATTAATCCTCGTGGAATCATTGATGATGGCATGTTTGAACTGGTCGTTGTACGACAAATATCCCTGGTTGAATTCGTGAAATTATTTTTAAAAAGAACACCTTTTAATCCAAAAAAAGTTGAAATTTTTCAGACCACAAAAGCGGTTATAACCTTGAAAAGGGAAACACATTTCCAGGTGGATGGAGAATATCTTGGTAAAAAAGATAAGGTATCAGCAGAAATTATTCCCGGCGCTTTGCAGCTAATTGTTCCTGAGATGAGAGGAAGCTGGAAAGAGAAAATAAAAAAATAGAAATTCCCTTTATTTGTTTGCCTGCTGCCAATCGACATTTTTTGTTTGCTCTAAAAATCCAAGTTTTATCATTAAATTGATAAAACCAAAACCAACAATTCCGCTGATTAAAATTGATCCAAGAATATCACTTGGATAATGAACCCCTAAATCCATTCTCGAATACGCAATAGTCACAGCCCATAACCAGGCTAAAATTAATGCCAAAGTATGTTTCGGAAAAAGGATTGAAACTGATATCGCCAACATAAACACTTCAGCAGTATGTCCGGAAGGGAAAGAAGAAGTGTGAACTGCCACCAGGTTGTGAATAAAAGGATAAGTAGTAAAAGGCCGCGGACGGTGAACCACAGATTTAACGATATCAGCAACAGCCGAATTCAATGTCAGACCAACGAGGAGAAGCCAGCTTTTCCTTTTAAATAAAAAATTGCGCTTTGCATAAGCCCCCAGCAATAAAAGAACTGCTGTTGAATAAGTTATGAGCGTCGCAATGTCAGTGATAAAAATAAAAAAGGGATCTAAAAAAGTTATCCGGTTGTAATTAATAAAATGTAATACACTGATATCAATTTGTTGCAATACTTTAAAAAAATGCAAGAGGAGAAAGAAAAGAAATTGCTGAAGAAAAAGAAACTCGGACATTTTTAAGAACTGAAATTTCGCAGGTTGAAAAAAAATATTTAATGAATCCTGTCGCCACGCACTTCCATGCTTTGCATCACGTGGGTCTCATATTCAATCCATTCTTTCCATCTTTTTCTTACCGATGATTTGGGTAAATAACTATCAGCAAGATTGATAAATAAAGTGTAATGGCCGGCTTCACTTTCCATAAAATTCCGGTAGAATTTTCTCATGTAAAGATCTTGCAGGGCTTCGCTTAATCGCTTGAAACGCTCGCAGCTCCTGGCTTCTATCAAAGCCATTGTAAGAAGTTGATCGAGAAATCTTTCCTCAGGGCTACCACCTTTTTTCTGAAAATCCAACAATTTATTTACATAAATATCTTTACGTTGTTTACCTAACTTTAAATTCCGTTTATGCAATTCCGTTAGTACCTGCCGGAAATGCCCCCATTCTTCTGTTACAATTGGCGAAAGTTCTGCAACCAGCTTTTCTTTATCACTGTATCGTGTGATAAGAGAGATACAACTGGTAGCGGCTTTTTGTTCGCACCATGCGTGATCCGTTAAAATTTCTTCCAATGAAATTGAAGCAAGGTCGATCCATCTTGGATCGGTCACTAATTTTAATCCGAGGATATTTTTCGTGTCTTGTGATAAAATTTCCATCAGCCAAAAATAGACAATTCAATAATTGGCGACTCATCTAACATCTAAATAATTATTTTTACTCTATGACAGATCATTTTCTTGATAAAAAATTAGTTGAAAGGGAACAAAATCATTCACTGAGATCGCTCACCATTAAAAGGAATGATATGATCGATTTTTCAGCTAATGATTATTTGGGGATTGTAAAAAATAAATTGATCGACGAATTGATCGATCCACGGCTTTCGCATGGAAGTACTGGTTCAAGACTTCTTTCCGGCAACTATTTGTTAATTGAAGAAACTGAAAAAATGATTGCACATTTTCATGAAGCCGAAGCCGGCCTGATTTTTAATTCAGGTTACGATGCTAATACCGGTTTGCTAAGTTGTGTTCCCCAAAAAAATGATATAATCATTTATGACCAATTGAGCCATGCTTCACTTCGCGATGGAGTCAGGCTTTCTTTTGCCAATTCATTTTCATTTTTTCATAATGATTTGCAGGATTTGGAAAAGAAACTAAAATCACTCAATACTAATGACCAAAGATTTGTTGTTACTGAAAGTGTATTTTCAATGGACGGCGACATGGCGCCTTTAAAGGAAATAAGTGACTTATGTGAGAAATATAATGCAGCATTAATTGTTGATGAAGCACATGCAACAGGCGTTATCGGCTCAAAAGGAGAGGGGCTTGTTCAGCAGCTTAATCTGCAAGATAAATGTTTTGCGCGCATACATACCTTTGGTAAGGCATGTGGTGTACATGGCGCTATTGTTTTGGGCTCCGAAAAACTGAAGAAATATCTTATTAATTTTTCAAGGCAATTTATTTATAGCACTTCACCACCCCCTGTTTCTGTAGAAGCCATTAAAATTTCTTATAAAATCTTTCCGTTAATGGAAAAGGAAAGAAAGAAGTTGGAGGAATTAGTAAGAATATTTAATAACGCGAGTTCCAAATTCAATATATTAAAAAGTGAAACACCCATACAGGCAGTGATTATTCCAGGAAATGAAGAAGTGAAAAGGATTGCGAAAATATGCAATGAGAAAAATTTTGACATTCGTCCAATCCTTTATCCCACAGTTCCAAAAGGGCAGGAGCGATTGAGAATTGTTTTACATGCCTACAATACTATTTTTGAAGTAAAAGGTCTTCTTCAGATTTTAGAATGAAAATAAAAAACGACATTTTTACTTGTTTACAGTACGAACGTTATTTAGCAATAGCTTTTTATGAAATTTAGCATTGAATTTGCATTAATATAAAAAACGAAATTAAATCCATGAAAAATATTTTTCTCTCTCTTTTGGCCTCAATGTTTTTTACCATCGCTTCTGCCCAGTTAAAGACGGAAGTGAAGTGCCCTGTCTTCAATGTTGATATTTTAAACGGCAATGTAAATCATATCATCATTCCAACATCCAATATCGAACAGATTAAAAAAAATTTTCCTTGCTTCAGCAGTGTTGAAGTAGACATAAAATCAAAATGTGGTTCAACTGTTTTTTATACAGACGAGGACATCAAGTTTTTTGTCTCAAGAAATTACATTGAGATCGGTCCTCATTTCAAAGGCGTGTTAAGCGTTCCGCTATTGGGAGTTTCCAGGAATAGTTTATTTAATTTACTCGGTGATCCGCAAATAAAACAGCCGGGCTGGGATGCATTTAAAACATCTTATGGAATTTTAATCTTGTATTACAATCAACAAAACAAAGTCGACCAAATTCAGCTTAGTACGCAATCTGCTTCAACGATCCAGTTATGTGATGAATCATAATTATGCCTCATACATTACAACTAAATCATCAAGAAAGTTGTTTGCTAAGAAACAAAGGAAATGATGCGTAAATATATATTTTCTTTGTTCGATTTTTTTGAAGGATTATAATGGAATCAAGCTTTCTCTAAAGTAAAAACTTCTGCAATCTTTCGACTGCAGAAGTAAATTTTTTAACTGCTTTATAGCAGCTTCCCTGGGATGTTTACCGGGTAAGTCAGCCGGTTTTTTGGGTTTTTAAAGGATAAGATTCAGTTCTCCCAGCGATTTTGGACAGTTTTCATAAGGATGAATTTCAGATTTTGAAATTTTTACATTTCAAAACAAAGCCGGTTTTTATTTCCTCTTTACATTTTGCAAAGAGATGATATTGGATAAAAAAAAGTAGAAGTTGACTGATATTGGATTTTTCAGATTTTCAAGGAATTTGGATAGATTCTGTCTTTGATTGGATGTTTGGATATTTTTTTGATTAATGCCTGTCGCAACATCAATCAACTTCTGGAACAAAGATAGAAGTTCTCTCTTTGTTCGAAAGGGCAAGATTGCCCTTTTTTATAATCAATAGAATTACGGTGTAAATCGTAAGAATGACAATTACGAAGAGGTGCAACTACGAATGACGTGATAGTAAAAATACGATTCAAAAGATGTCCTTTAAGGAATGAAGAAGAAAAATTTCGGATTATTTGTTCATTTACTGTCTGTCATTCAAATTCTTTCAAAAATGCAGGAAAAAGCGAAAGCGATTTTGGCTCGCTGGAGAGAAGCCTTTATTAAAGGGCAGTTGGTATGGTTCCGTGAGCGGCTCTCGGCTGAAACTCACGCTTGCCTACCCGACGTAAATGGGCACCGTCTTATTTTTGAATGTATCCTGTATAGATAAGGATTAATAAAATTACGCCAACGATCGTTCTGTAAATTCCCCAAAGCCTGAAGCCGTGCTTCTTTAAAAATTCAATGAAAAATTTGATGGCTAATAACGCCACCACAAAGGCTACTGCGTTTCCAATTAAAAGTAGTTTTACTTCTGGAGAAGTAAAGCCACCTGTTGTTTGATAATGTTTAAATAATTTATAGACTGTAGCAGCAATCATAGTAGGAACAGCAAGGAAAAAAGAAAATTCGGCAGCAGCGCTTCGGGTAAGTTTTTGTTGCATGCCACCAATAATTGAAGAAGCGCTCCGGCTCATCCCGGGAATCATTGCAAGGCATTGCCAGATACCAATTGCAAATGAATTTCCGTAAGAAACCTGTTTCTCCGAGTCAATACGCGGATGGTTGAAAAGTTTATCCACAAAAATGAGTACAATTCCACCCAAAAGAATTGCCAATGCAACAACGGTAGTGCTTTGCATCATCTCATCAATTTTTTTTGAAAACAACAAGCCTAAAATAATGGCGGGAATGACGCCGATAATTAATTTAAAATAGAAATGAAGGTTTTTAAAATCAAAGAATTTTTTCCAATACAAAACTACCACTGCCAGGATAGCGCCGAGTTGAATGGCAACTGTAAACATTTCGGTAAATTCATTTTCGGGAATGCCTAATAATTTTTCAACAATGATCATGTGCCCTGTTGAAGAGATCGGAATGAATTCAGTAATTCCTTCTACGATGCCGATTATTATTGATTGTACGACGTCCATTTCTTTGTGTTATGCGGGTAAGAGGTAATATAAAAAAAGCGATGAAAAATTCACCGCCTGCAATTTTCTTTAAAACTATTTCGGCTTTTTTATGATAGCAAAGATTTCAATAACCAAACCTCCCACAATTAAAATCGGCGCAAGTGTTATCCTTCTGAAACTATATATCTGGTTGTCATTAAAAACATTTGGGTCAGTGCTTTTTCCGCCTGCCATTAAAAAAAATCCTATTGCCATAACCACAAGGCCTATCAGCATCCATTTATAATTTTCTTTCGTAAATAAATGGGTTTCTTCAGGCACAGCATTAATAACTTCTTTTCTTGAATTAGCCGGAGTAATTTTTTTAGCAGTACTCATATTTTTAATTTTATTTGCAAAATAAGTAATTAAAGATTTATTTTTAAAATCAGTACAACTCGTCCAGTTTCATTCTTAGGTATTTCAGGGCCGACCGGTGTGTACTTAAAAGCGTAATACAAATTCCAAGAATAACAATGCCGGCAAAGATCAAAAGCATATTTCTTGTGTCGTGTAATACTTGTAAATAAGGAACAAATTTTTCCGAAATAGTGATGAATCCAAACATGAGAGCAATCGCAATCGCGGAGGCAATTATTCCATTTATAATTGCGCGGCCATCAAGTGGACGGGTGATAAACCATCGTGTAGCTCCTACCATTTGCATCGTTTTTATCAGGAAACGGTTACTGTACATCGCAAGCCTGATAGTATTATCAATAGAAACGATTACCAGTAGCGACAATATGATAGCAACGATCAGGATAACGACTGTTGTAGTTTTTACAAACTGGCTGACGCTTGCAACAGTAGCCTTGGGCGTTTGAAACTCTGAGACTGTATGCGGAAAATTACTAATCAGTGAATCTTCGAGATTGGCCAGGCTGTCCTTATTAACATAATTTGCTTTTACATAAAAATCAATACTTTCAGGCAAAGGATTGCTAATAGCCAGCTTTTTCCAAAGGGTGTCATTTTCCTGGTTGTATTTTTCGATAGCTTTTTCACGCGTGATATATTCGACCTTTACCGCATAAGGAAGTGAATCAATATAATTTTTTAATGAATCAATTTGGTCGTCACTCGCGGTTCTGTATATGTAGGCGTGAAGCTGGATATTTTCTTTAAAATAATCGCCGGTTTTTTTGATGTTCAGGAAAATCCACGCAACTATACCAAAGAGAAACAAAACCAAAGAAACACCGATGATTGCATAAACATAAGAAGGTTTTCCGCGCTTGGTAGATGCTTTACCGAATTGGGCCATAATGATAAAGATGAATTTATTTTTACCTCTTTTTTCTATTGCGGCAAAAATAAATGATTTTAAACAGGTTTAGTATTTTTGCGCCTTCGCAATTGGTCAGCTAATGTAATTTACATCAGGGATTGAAAAGAATCAAAATAAATCAATAACATTTCTTTCACAAAAATTTGAAACGGAGTAAACAGAATCGTTTTTACAAGAGGATTTTAAGGATGATTTGTGTAAATCAATTTTCATAAATATTTGTGTGGATATTTAATAAAAATGAATGGAATATAATTTCAGGGAAATAGAAAACAAATGGCAAAGAGCCTGGAAGGAAAGTGGTATATATCATGTGAGCAATTCATCTGATAAACCTAAATATTACGTGCTGGATATGTTTCCTTATCCGAGCGGTGCCGGGCTGCATGTGGGCCATCCTTTAGGATACATAGCAAGTGATATTTATGCACGTTACAAAAGACTGAAAGGCTTTAATGTGCTGCATCCTATGGGATTTGACAGTTTTGGTTTGCCTGCAGAACAATATGCAATCGAAACCGGCCAACATCCGGTAATCACAACCGAAAAAAATATTGCCACTTTTAAAGATCAACTGGATAAAATTGGTTTTTGTTTTGACTGGAGCCGTGAAATTAAAACCAGCGATCCCGAATATTACCGTTGGACACAATGGATTTTCTTACAAATTTTCAACAGTTGGTTCAATCCTGAAACCAACAAAGCTGAACCTATTGAAACACTCATAAATATTTTTGAGACTCGCGGTTCTTTAAAAAAGGATGATAAAACTTCGTTTACTGCTGACACTTGGAAAAACTTTGATGAAAAATCGAAGCAGGAAATTTTAATGGATTTCAGGCTGGCTTTTTCCTCTTATGGCGAAGTGAATTGGTGTGAAGCCCTGGGAACTGTTTTGGCAAATGACGAAGTAGTGAATGGTGTTAGTGAACGTGGCGGTTATCCTGTTGAAAAAAAGAAAATGAGACAATGGTATTTACGGATAACTGATTATGCGGATAGACTCCTGGAAGGCCTGGAAACAGTGGAATTCAGTGATGCGATGAAAGAAATGCAAAGAAACTGGATTGGCAGAAGCGAAGGAGCAGAGATGGAATTTGCAGTTGACAATTCACAATTGACTATTGACGTTTACACCACCCGTCCCGATACCATTTTCGGAGTAGATTTTTTAGTACTTGCGCCGGAGCATGAACTGGTAAATGAAATTACTACTGATGCACAACGGTCATCCGTAGACGGATATTTGAATTATGTAAAAAGCAGGAGCGACAGGGAAAGAATGGCGGAAGTAAAACAAATCACAGGATGTTTTACCGGCGCTTATGCTGTTAATCCTTTTGACGGAAAACAAATTCCTATCTGGATTGCCGAATATGTTTTGGCCGGATACGGAACCGGTGCGATTATGGCCGTGCCTTGCGGCGACCAACGCGACTTTGATTTTGCTAGTCATTTTAATATTCCTATTACGAATATTATTGGTGACCATTTTAATGGGAAGGAAGCAAATCCTACTAAAGATGCGGTTTTGCAAAATTCAGGATTCCTTAATGGAATGTTGATGAAAGATGCAATTGGCGTTTCGATTGATAAGATAGAAGAAATGGGAATTGGAAAAAGAAAAGTCAATTACAGAATGCGTGATGCGGGTTTTAGTCGTCAGCGTTATTGGGGCGAACCTTTTCCAATAATCTGGAGCGATGGCGTTGCTGTTCCATTGGAAGAAAAAGAATTGCCTTTGGAATTGCCCTTTGTTGAAAAATATGGTCCCGGAAAAAACGGCGAAGGCCCATTGTCCAATTTAATTGATTGGGTACCTCGCCCCCGTCCCCTCTCCACAGGTGAGAGGGGGGCAGCACTTGTACCAAAATATAAAGTTTCATCTCCGGTTCAATATGAGTTAGCGAAAGGAATGCGCAAGGATCATACAAAAGCAGAAAATAAGCTTTGGCAAAATTTGCGCAATAATAAATTAGGGGTTAAATTCAGAAGACAGCATCCAATTGATTCCTATATTGTTGATTTTATTTCTCTTCAGGATAATTTGATTGTAGAAGTAGATGGGGGATATCATCAGAACGAAGAACAGAAAGCTTATGATGAAGAAAGAACAAAAGGATTAAATGAAATAGGTTTTCGAGTCATTCGTTTTAGCAATGAAGAGGTTCTGCAAAATGTATTTGAAGTACTTAAAAAAATAAAAGAAGTTCTTGCTGCTAAATTAATAAAAGACGCTGCGGAAAATGTAGCGGAAGCTGAATCTACTTCCCCCCTCGCCATTCATGGAGAGGGGATGGGGGTGAGGGAAACATCAACAATGCCGGGCTATGCAGGCAGTAGCTGGTATTTTTTGCGTTACATGGATCCGCACAACAACCAAACTTTTGCTGATAAAAAAGCAACTGATTACTGGAACCAGGTAGATGTTTATATTGGCGGTACGGAACATGCTGTTGGGCATTTATTATACAGCCGTTTGTGGACAAAAATTCTTTATGATCTTGGTTATATTAGTTTTGATGAGCCTTATAAGAAGTTGGTGAACCAGGGAATGATACAGGGAAGCAGCAGGTTTGTTTATAGACTGGATAAATATCTGGTGCAAAATGAAAATTCAAATGATTATTTGGAAGAAAAAGTTATCTTCTTATCATTAGGCTTTTATAATAAATTAAGAGATTTTGAAAATTTTGAAAATCGGATGCATGCAATTGAAGAGATCGACAAGCATTTAAATGTTGGAGTAAGTGAAGTTAAAAATACGTACTCCACTGGTGTTACCCCAATCCACGTTGATGTAAACCTTGTTGATGGAGTTGAATTAGATATTGAAGCTTTTAAAAAATCAAAACCGGAATATGCAAACGCGGAATTTATTCTTCAAGATGGCAAATACATCTGCGGTGTCGAGACAGAAAAAATGTCCAAATCAAAATACAATACAGTAAATCCAAATGAAATTGTTGACAAATATGGCGCGGATACTTTCCGTATGTATGAAATGTTTCTCGGTCCGGTTGAGCAGAGTAAACCGTGGGACACCAAAGGCATTGAAGGCGTTCATCGTTTTTTGAAAAAGCTGTGGCGTTTATTTTATGACGAACAAAAAGGCAAGGTTTGGAACGAAGAAAAAGCAAACAATGATGAATTAAAAACGCTTCATAAAACCATAAAAAAGATTGAAGAAGACACCGAACGTTTTTCTTTCAATACGGCTGTCAGCGCGTTTATGGTTTGTGTAAATGAACTTACTGATCTTAAATGTCATAAGAAAGAAATTCTGCAACCGATGTTGGTCTTACTCACTCCTTATGCGCCGCATATTGCAGAAGAATTGTATCACGTTCTCGGAAATAAAGATTCAATTCTAGATGCAGAATATCCAAAACTGGAAAATAAATATTTGGTTGAGGCAGAAAAAGAATATCCAATTTCCATTAATGGAAAATTAAGAACAACGATTACTATTTCTCTGGATGCTTCACAACAGGAAGTGGAGAAAATTGTTTTGGATAATGAAATAGTTCAAAAATGGATTGATGGAAACCGCTGAAGAAAATCATTTTTATTAAAAATAAAATGGTGAATGTGGTGGTGTAAGTTTTTTAATTGTGGTAAATAACAAACAGCTTAAGCGGCAATTTAAATCAATTCATTTTACTTTCAATTTCATCAAGATTAATGTTCATTTTGCTGTGGGTAAACTCCGGTTGTTGTTCCAGCCGTTTTTTATCATCAAATCCTAACGCTACGGCTTTTTGCAAATCTAGTTTTGCCTTTTCAGCCTCATTATTTCGTGCATCAAGAATGGCCGAGAAATACCAAGCTTCACTATTGTCGGGATCTGCTTTTTTATAAAGAGTTACAAAATATTCCGCTTCTTGATTCTGATTTTGATTGATCAATTGATTACTGAAAGAATAAAAAGCTAAAGAAAGATAAGCGTCCAAACGCTGGTACATGGCTTCGTCAGGAGATTCTCCTTTTGATTTTGATTTCACGTCGGCAATAGTTTTATTCCAATATTGTGAATCTTCACTTTGAAAATGCTGTTGGAATACTGCTTTTATATTTTCTTCTTTTTGTAAAAGAGTTTGTCGTTCCTGCTCTTGCTTTTGATAAGCAGTTGTATGAATAATCGATTCTTCTTTATTATGAAACCACACAGATTTATCCGTCACATCATCCAACATGCCTGATGCGAGGCTGCATGTTTCTTCCGCTTTTATAAAATCATTTTCTTTTAATTCTTTTTCAATTTCCTTTTGGTTGCTGGTAAAAAAGTTATTGATGAGTGTAGTGTCATAAGGAATCAGATTCTTTCGCATGGCGTCAAACTGCAATCCATCAAAAGCAGTATTCATGACACTTTCAGGCGCCCATTCGTGTATGCCTTTAAAAAAAATAATGCGATGACGTGTTTGTGATTTATCCAAAATTTTATCAATAGAAACCAGGTCGGTCATGTTCATATCCCCGTTTCCCGTAATGGCAGTAAAACTGAAACTTAGGTTTCCTGCAGTGGTAATTTCCTGCAGGCCGGCGCCGTTGGCAATTACTCCGGAAATGTGATGATGTAAAGCTATAAAAGTAGCGGTTTTCGCTCCGCCTGAAAATCCACATGTATAAATTCTATCCGGATCAATTGCCACACGTTTTTGCACATCATCGTTCAACGTATTCCAGATGTTTTCTGCATCGTTCCAGTCGTTGCCGTTTTTTGAATCATTGCTTCCGGCAAAAATAAAATGAAAGCTATCTGCAAGTGCCTTATATTTTTTTACAGGAAGCAGACCATCGCCATGTGGATCAAAAAAATAAACGATTGGCAAAGGCTTGTGGCTGCTGTCTTCAGGAATATAAAGCGCGTAAGATTTTGTGGGATCATCGCTGCAAAAGACCGGGTTTATGATCTTTGCTTTTTGAAAAGTATGATTCACCGGTTTTTTTAAAACCAGGGACGAATCAATATCGTTATTACTCCCGTTACCTGAACCACAGGAAATTATGAAAAAGGTGAGGAGGAATAAAGTAATGGTCTGAAGCGCTTTCATTTTATAGAAAAGAGATGTAGAGAAATAATGGGCTAAAAAGGTAAAGCCCAAATATAACAATTTAAGTGTGGGTTGTAGTATTTGGATGAATCAAAAAAAGAGAAAAATTTTTCAAATACTGGCTTGCCTTATTACCTTCTTTCTCTTCTCCCAGGACTCGGGGCGACAAAACTTTTAATAAAGAAAGTCCAGCCGCATCCAAGATTTATTTCTTCCTCAAAAATATCGGGAAGATTGAAAACTCGTACCCATTTATTGATCTTGTAAAAGTGAATAAATATTTTCCGCAATAATTAAAATAAAATACTTGTAATTTCTTCGTTCACTGTAGTTGCGAAAAATAGGGCGATACTTAAAGAGACATGGCTAATTCCTTTGATGAAAGTTCCATTGTAGATGCAATAGATTCTTTGCTTGTATAATCAAAGCATTGTTTGCACAATTTCTTCCCATTCGTATTCTAAAGATCCTTTTGCCCTTCTTTTGCCTGCGCGGTTGTACCAATACTCTGAATTAAAGACATCGCCTTCTTTACGATGAAGATAAGCATGGACCCACGATGCGTTTTCATCATTCATCTCCTGGACAATTTCGTGAGCTTTGTCCCAATTGCCTTTGGCATCAAACCATAATGCCTGGAGATACACGGCTACATCATGTGGAGGTTCATTTCCCGATAAGGTTTGTTTAAATTCGTAAAGTTTCATGTAAATAAGTTTGACCGGGTTATCAAATTCTTCAGCCCTTACTTCACTTTAAAGGTAAAGAAAATTAAAAAAAGGAAGAAAACTGATTGACTTTTTTTATAAACAATAATCGTTTGGATAAACAGCAAAGGACGGTATGCCAATCGGTATCCGAATGAGTTTCCACTTTTTTCAGAGTGGGAGGTTTACGTGAAAAAAAATGAGAAATGAAATCTTACAGGTCTGCCTCCGGGGCATAGCTAATTATCCAGCAAACAATAAATAATCAACTTTTTCATTTACATTCGGCTGACGATTCGGGCAAAAGGAACATTAGAATTCTCTGCGTGCATATAGCCCTGACCGTTGCCTGAACTGAAAAGTACCCACAATGAGACAATTAAAAACAGACATTTCGAGTCAATAAAAAAGTTAATTTAAAACCCAAAAAAATAAAGAAAATGTTATACTGTACACCTTTCCTTTTATTTGATGGAAACTGTGCTGAGGCAATGACCTTCTATCATGAATGTTTTGGTGGTGAGTTGACGCTGACGAAACTTGGTGATAGTCCAATGAAAGACATGCTGCCGCCAGAAAAGCATGACAGGATTATCAATGCCTATCTTAAAAGTGATAAAATTGAAATATCAGCCACCGATTGGATGGCTTCACCTGAATTTGAACCAATTCAAGGCAATACGTTTGCTATATTCGTTATTGGGAAAACATATAACGAATTAAAAACAGTTTTTGACAAACTCAGGGATGGAGACAATAACGAAAGGCTACAGGAATTACACGAACTGCCATTTGGAATATACGGACAGTTTTACGATAAATATGGTATTCAGTGGATTTTTAAAGGAGATAAGAATCGGTAATTACAAAAAAGTATTTAACGACAAACGTCGCTGACAACACAAATGAAATCGACGCTCTTTTTTGCATAATAAGACAGCTTTGGAAATAGGAATCTCATAAAATTCCCCACCATCGGCAAACCTGTCCGTTGACTGCTATAAATCCCGACAGTCCCTGCTAACTCAAAACAAAAACGTTGAAATATATAACCCGGACAGTTTGGATTCTATCATTCGTCAGTTTGTTCACAGACACGGCAAGCGAAATGCTTTATCCCATAATGCCAATTTACTTAAAGACAATTGGTTTTTCGATAGTGCTAATCGGTATTCTTGAAGGTGTTGCAGAAGCAACAGCTGGACTAAGCAAAGGTTACTTCGGCAAACTTTCTGACAATTCACAAAAGAGAGTTCCATTTGTACAAATTGGTTATGCTTTTAGTGCAATTTCAAAACCGCTGATGGCACTATTTATATATCCACTTTGGATTTTCTTTGCACGAACAATTGATCGTTTTGGAAAAGGAATCAGGACTGGGGCAAGAGACGCAATACTTTCAGATGAAGCAACACCAGCAACGAAAGGAAAAATATTTGGCTTTCATCGTTCTATGGACACTTTTGGTGCAGTTTTAGGACCTGCATTTGCATTACTTTACCTTTATTATTACCCGCAAGATTATAAAGCACTTTTTTACATTGCTTTTATTCCAGGTTGTCTTGCGGTTCTTGTAACCTTCCTTTTGAAACACAAAAACAAGGCAAACAAAATACCGAAAAAAACAACACCATTTTTCTCATTTGTTGACTATTGGAAATTTAGCCCATCAATTTATCGAAAAGTTGTAGTTGGGCTTTTGGCATTTGCTTTATTTAATAGCTCTGATGTTTTTCTTTTATTAAAAGCCAAACAATCGGGTTTAAGTGACACTTATGTAATTAGTCTTTACATTTTTTACAATCTTGTTTATGCGTTAACAGCTTTTCCAATTGGCATATTTGCGGACAAAATCGGACTTAAAAAAATGTTGGTATTTGGGCTTGTAATCTTTGCTGTCGTCTATTTTGGAATGGGTTTAACCAATAATATTGTTGTATTTGTTGGGCTATTCTTACTCTATGGTGTTTATGCAGCTGCGACAGAAGGCATTTCAAAAGCCTTGATTAGTAACATTACAGACAAGAAAGACACAGCGACTGCAATCGGAACTTTTTTAGGATTTCAAAGCATTTTTACAATGTTAGCGAGTTCTTTGGCAGGGCTAATTTGGTATCAGTTTGGAGCAAGTGTAACATTTTTAATTACTGCATTTGCGACACTATTAATCATTTCCTATTTTTCATTTGCTATCAAACTTGACAAAAAAATATCATCGTAACATTATTCAGACAATAGAAGCGAAGAAAAGTCAATCCGATATTTTTAAATGCTCATTTCGTGGAGGGATTTCCCCAAGCATAAGTCTCTTCTTTTATTTATAAACGCCTTATTTTATAGTCGTTTATAGCAGGAAAACCACTTTTTTTTAATCTCAAATTTCTTTGGCAAAGTTTTGAATGTTATAAATAATTGTAAATAAATTTTCAACATTTTAAATCGAAAAAAAATGCGAAGTCTGTTATATATAATCGCGGTAATCCTTGTAATAATTTGGGTTCTGTCCTTTTTAGTATATCATGTTACAGGTGGATTAATTCATATCTTATTGGTTATTGCTGTAATTGCTATAATCCTGGGAGTAATCCGTGGAGCATAAATTTAAAAGTGGAAAACAGGAATTTAAATTATTTGTGTGTTTACTGCTTTTTTTAAAGAATTCATCTAAAAACTAAAAAATATAACAATGGGAAATTTATTGTATGTCATCGCGGTGGTTCTTATAGTTATTTGGGCCATTAGCTTTCTGGGAGGCTTTTATACAGGCGGCCTCATTCATATTCTGCTTGTAATTGCGGTAATAGCAATTCTTTTAAGAGTGATAAGGTCTGCCTAATTTTTTAACTTTTAAAACAAAATATCATGGAAGACTGGAAATTAAAATTAAAAGGAGACTGGAATGAAATGAAAGGAAAAATGAAACAGGAATATGGAAACCTTACTGATGATGATTTGAAACGTGAAGAAGGTAAGGACGATGAATTTGTAGGAAGGCTTCAGCAAAAACTCGGAAAAACAAAAGATGAAGTGATCAATTGGATTCAAAACCTGTAAGTTTTTCATGGATAAATAAAAAAACCTCTTTCAGTTTGATTGAGGTTTTTTACTTCAAGGCTTTAAAAGCGTTTATTCTTAACCGGTAGTAAAGGTGATAGTAAACGAAGTTCCTTTGCCAAATTCGCTTTCAGCGGAAATACTTCCTTTGTGGCCGATTATAATATTTTGCGAATTAGCGAGGCCAAGGCCATTTCCCTTTTCTTTTGTTGTAAAATAAGGTTCAAACAAACGATCTACCTCTGTTTGTTTCATACCTTTCCCGTTATCTGTAATTTTTACAACGCATTTCCCGTCTTTATTTTGCGTTGATATCTCTAATATTCCCTTTTCATCCATTGCTTCTATTGCATTTACTATAATATTTAAAAAAGCAATTTTTACTTTTTCAATATCAACCGGCAGTGAACAAACATTATCGTCATAATCTTTTTTCACCTGGATTTGATTCAATTGAATTCTATCCAATGCCAGCTCAAGACTGGCATCAAGAATTTTGTTAATAGAAGCTTGTGAAAAGTTCAATTCAGCCCTGGTAGTAGCCAAAAGGTCAGATACAAGTTGGTTTATTCGTTCTGAGTTACGCTTGATCATGGTAAAGAAAATGGCAGAATCTTCGTCTTCAACTTCAGCGCGCAATTGTTCACAGGCGAGGTTAATATTTGTCAAAGGATTTCTTACTTCATGAGCCATTACACGCGCTATTCTGCCTGTTACCACATATTTTTCAAGCCGTCTTAATTCAATTAATTCAGTATTAAGCCCTGCCAGCTCATTCACTCTTTCCTGCAGTTGATTTTTGTATTCTTCGGCTTTTTTTGCATTGATATTCTTTGCTTTATTCTCTTTATTATAAACCAGCAAAGAATAAATTGTAAGCAGCAATGCTATTACAATTGAAACCACATTTAATATCTGGATAAGCCCTGAATATTGAGAAATTTTTTGTGACCTGTCATTTCTTAAATCGATTTCTTCCTGCTTCATTTTCTCAATCATTCCATCTATCGCCTGAGAATTTGCCACTCCTTCCTCCCTTCCATTTAAGTCCAGCACTGACAAATTTTGATTTGAAACCGGGTTAGACATAAAATTTTCTATCCAGGAATATTTTTCTTCTATTAAATCATGCAGCGTATCCAGATTTTTTTGCTGACTTTCATTTTGGAGGGTTAGTAATTTTAGCTTTGAGAAAGTACTGTCTGTTTTTCTTTTGCTTTCATCGTATTTTTCAAGGAATGAATTATTGTTGGTAAGAAGGAAACCTCTAAAGGAGGATTCGCTATTACTGATAAATCCTAAAATGTTATCAAGATTATGGATCACTTCATTGGTATGGTTCATCCAATAATCCTGAGTTGAAACTTTCCTGGTAGAAATGAAAGTAAGGATATAGGAAATAAATAGTAAGAAAATAGCAGCGAAGAAGCCGATCCTTGTTCGCGTAGTAATCCTGTCAATAAAACTTTTGGCCATTGCTTCGTGATGTTATCTTAAATATACAAAGGGTAATGCTTATTTCGAAAATTTTCTGATGAGCCAGAAAATAATTACCAGTACGATAACAATTATAATAATGCCGACCCATACGCCCGCCTTGAAAATTGCGCCGATAGCTTCACAACTGCTTAGAAGAAGCACAACAAGTGTCAGTAAAGGAATGAGATTAAGATTCGTTTTGTTCATCATGATTCTGTTTTTGTTTCTTTTTTTGATCTTTTGGGTGGCCCCTGGTTTCTGCCTTTTTCTACTTCCTGTTCTTCTTTGTCCATTTTTTCTTCTTCCAGGGAATCAATTTTATTTTTTTTCTCTTCTTTTGTAAGTCCTGAGAGGTGTTCATAAAACTTTTTCATTAGTTCTAGCTCATCGTCATCAAGATTTTCAATACTTATTAATTTATTACTCGCCTGGCTTGCCGCAATCAGTTCGTTTAATTTAAGCTGAAGGGCAACTGTATCTTTGTTTTGCGAATGTTGAATAATAAAAACCATTAAAAAAGTAATGATGGTTGTACCGGTATTGATCACCAATTGCCAGGTGTCTGAAAATTTAAAAATCGGTCCGGTTACTCCCCAAACAATCACTACTACAACAGCGATAATAAATGCGTAAGCGCTTCCTGTCGCCTTGGTAATGATGGCTGAAAAACGATTAAAAAATTGAGAAACTTTACTCCTTTTTTCTTTGTTCTCCTTCTCTGGCCTGGTTGATTCTGACCCTCCGTTTTTTTTCTTCACTTTTTAATTTTTTAAAAAAGATAAAATCACCGGCAATATTTAATTAATTCTCCCTCAAAATATTATGCCAATTATTGCTTTTGGCTGGAAGAAAAAATACAAACAAACATCTTTGTTGTTTTTAAGAAACAAATGAATTTAAAATTTGAAAAACACTTCCTCAGTGTGGGCAAAAATTTACTCATGAAAATTAATTTTGTTTCGTCTTTCTTATTTTTTAAACCACTTAAATAGTTATGTATAAATGATTTACACGTAATTTTTTTTATGTCTTTTTTCTTGGCAATATATTTTATCTTTATTCTTGTAAACAATATTTTTTAAAATTTAAACTTACAAATTATGGGCGCAGGAAAAGTATTCGCAAGCGTGTTAGCAGGTGCCGCAGCAGGTGCTGTTTTAGGCATTTTATTCGCACCGGAAAAAGGAACAGAAACAAGGCGTAGAATAGCTGAAAAAGGATCAGACTTTGCAGGAACAGTAAAAGATACATACAACGACATTTCAGATACCGTTTCAGAAAAGTATGATACAGCTAAACAAAAATTATCAGGGCTTGTTTCAGAAAGTAAAAATCTCGGAAAAGACATGGTGGACCAGGCAAAGGAAAAAGCAAACGCAATGAAAAATGATGTTAGAAATCCTAACCCGATCAACTCATAACTTACGTTTATTTTTAAATTTGGTTTAAGGCAATATGTCCGGTGATAAATAAAGAACATTCACAAATGGAAAATGACCCAACTGCTGTAGAAGAACTCTTTTACAAATTGAAGGATTACGGTGAAACGACTGTTGACCTGTTTAAATTGAAAGCAATCAACAAAGTTTCAGGATTTACCTCCACCTTAATTGTTTCAATAATTTTAATAGTCCTTTTATTTCTGATATTAATTTGTATCAGCGCAGGTCTTGCTTTGCTTATTGGCGTATGGCTGGGCAATGCATATTGGGGCTTTTTTATTATGGCGCTTCTTTATATTATCATCGGACTTGCTTTATTTGCCGGGCGAAAGAAGATTTTGAAAGAGCCAATAAGTAACAAATTTATTAAAGAATTAATAGATTAAATTTTCAGGAAATGGATAATGGGGAAACCGCTGAAGAAAAACTGGAAACTATTGCTAATACAACAGACCTTGCTACAGCCATTAAAAGACTGGAAAGGAGAAAAGCTGTAATGGAAGAAGAACTGAAACATCGCTTCCACACTCTTGCAGAAGATCTCAAACCTAAAAACATTTTAAAAAACACGATTCACGAGGTTCAGAAGTCAACTGAACTAAAACATAATTTATTAAAAGTTGCTATTGGCCTTGGGGCGGGTTATTTTTCGCGCAAACTTGTGGTTAATAAATCGGCAGGATTTGTAAAAAAAGCACTTGGAACTGCTCTGCAATATGGCATTACCAATTTCGTCGCAAAAAATGATACAGAAGATTCAGACGGCACTCCCAGGAAGAAAAATTTATTCAGAAGGTTACTCTCCATTTAGCATTTCCTGATTTTCTTATTTCTATTTTTATAATTTTCAAAACTACTAAAGGGTTTTATTATCATTCTCTTATAATTGATTACAATATAGTAGCAGAAGCTATTTATGATCCTTCCGTGAAATGCCATTTCAGCTTATGCAACAATCATGCTTGTGATCTTATCAATATCAAAAATTAATTTTTGTACAAACTCAAGCTGGGACTGCCATTGGGTATGAACGGTTTTACCAGATCGAAGGGGAGGGCTTGAATAAGACTGGTATTCTCCAGTTATATACTTTGCCTCCAGTTTTTTAAGGCTTTGCTGTAAGGTATAAATTGAAGATTCAACCGCGCTTGTAAATTCTTGAGGCGTGCCGCTTTGCAATTGCATCATTTCAGAAGTAAGGCTGGCTACATTGGAAGACAAAAGATTATTCAAAACAACAAACTCGTAAATTTCATTTTTATGCTGCTGCTGATTTTTAGGTTCACTCAACATACGATGTAAGGCGGCTGCAAGATTCGCTGTACTTACAAACAAATCTTTCCTTACCAGTTTGTAATCAAGTGAAGAAATTTTATTTCCTGCAAAAAGATCCCGCAGCTTTTCCAGGTAATGAATATTTGCTTTTAAAACATTCTCCATATACGTTTGCAATTGCGATGATTCCCAAAGCGGGAACAAAAAATAATTTGCCAATGCCGCCAACACCGAACCAATCGCAGTATCCAATAATCTTTCTCCTGCAACATTTAAAGCGCCAAGCCCAAGAAAATGAAAAAGAATTAAAATGTAAGGTGTCAAAAAGATCACCATAACAATATAATTAAGTGTTTTATAGGTATAAGTACCAAGCATGAAAAACACGAGAAGACTGAACAGGATTACTTTATCATGAATAAAATAAAGTAACAGCAAGCCAAGAATACCACCGCCAATAGTTCCTAAAAGCCTGTCTTTGTTTTTTTGTTTAGTAAGACTGAATGCAGGTTTGAGAATAATTATGATCGTCATTATTATCCAGTAACTGTGATGCCCGTGCAGCAATAGTTTTGAAGCAATGTAGCCGACTCCACAAGTGATCATTACACGAAGTGAATGCCTGAAGATGGAAGATTCAAAAGTGAGGTTATTTTTAAAAACTTTCCAACTTATATTTTGTTGTGTTACAAACCGGGAATATTCTTTACTTGTTCTGAGTTTTCTTTTGGTGGAAATATCTTCATTGAAATATTGCAAAATACTATCAATCTTTTCCTGGAGATTTTCAAGATTAGCCACGACCTTTTCAAGCATCAGCGTATTTTGATGCCGCGAAACATCAGTAATTTTTTCCTTTAATGAATTTAGATTATTTTCAATATTATACTTTCTTGTGTAAGAACTATTGGATTGTATCGCTTCGCCAATATTATTTAATTCAGTCGCAAGCTCTTTTATTATTTCAGAAATATTTTTTAAAATTGCGGTATCCGCATATCTCGTTCTCAATTCTTCATAATCGTAACCCGTTGCCATTATTTGTTCAAAAAGATCCACTATATCTACGAAAGTCAATACCAGCAGGCGTCCGGTGCGTGTTGATTCTTTCAGCAGCGCGCGGTTTTTAAAAAGCAATTCTCTTGCCGCATCCTGGCTTGCATTCACAGCCACTTGTTGTTCCATTAACTTGTAATATTGTTGCTGAAGATTTGAATCGGTGTTATACATTTCCGCCTTTGCCAATAAATACTTTGATGTTTCTCTTAAACAGTCGCCAATGGAACGTTGTGCAGGACGATAAGGCGTGATTCGAAATAACAAAAGCGCAACGAGCATATACCAAATGCCGCCGGAAGTAATCAATAAACTTTCTTTTACAACTTCCGACGCAGGAATCACTTTTGTCATTTGCAGGATCATAATCAGCAAGGCTGCAAATCCTACAGAAGTGGCGCGGTTTCCATAAACTGAAAACATAGTAAAAATGAAGGCCGACAACAAAATTAATATTCCTAAAGTGACCGGATTTTGATTTAAAAAGCCGGTTAATAACGCACTTATAAAAATGAAAACATTACAAAAGAACATTCCATTTCTTTTATGTGACACCGGTCCAGGTCCATCACTTATGCTTACACATACTGCGCCTAAAGACAATGAGAGCCCGGTTTCCAACTGTCCAAAGTAAGAAAATACCAACGCCGGAATAATAATTTCCAGCGTGATGCGAATACCGTCAGAAAAATATTGGCTGAAGAGAAAATAGCGTATTTGTAGTGATCTTTCCATTGATTACAAATACAAAGAAAGACAAAATTTGAATGTATATCTGTTGCTGTTGTTGAAAGAATATAGGAAACAATCTTCGTGTGTTCGAAAATTGAAACACGCAGGCGCCTCAAAACTCACAGCTTTCAGGCCCGGTTTCGGTTATCTTACTAAAATAAAAATGAGAATTGTTTGTTGATTTACTGTAATTGTCCGAACCAGGATTTACGGTATGAGAAGAGTTGTACAACAGGACCGGAAATATCTTCCCTGGTTTTATTATTTATCAGGCACATCATTAAGTATCCGCATCCTGTAAGCATTCATTGCAGTTCGTCCAAGTTTCTTCACCAGTTTATTATTCACCATTATACCAACCGGCGCACCAATTAATGGAATCATTTGCGCCATTTTTGCTAAATCGAGATAATCCCGATATTCCTGCTGAAAATTTCTCCAATCAAATTGATGAATATCTTGCGGAAGATTTTTTTCTTGTTCGTTCCAGTTTATCATTTGAAAATAAACCTTCTTCCTATGAACGGCACTTGAAAAAGCCAGTTCGAAAATATACAGGAGGTAAATACGCTCTTTGTAATCCTTCACATCAAAACCATATAAAGAAGCGATTTCAAACAGAAGTTTGATTTTAATTCCTAAAAGGATTGGAAAATCAGCCAGCCCCAACAAGATACCGCCGGCACCTGTAATACCTCCTTCCACAGCCGCGGTTTTTCGGTAAATTTTGATCTTCTTTCGCACTGCTTCTTCTCTTTCCTGAAGACTTGCATTTATTAAAGGGAGAGAGGTAGTAAACTTTGAACCAAATGCAACAACGCGAACCATTTGCTTTATAGCAACTGTTATCGCCTCATGTACCTTTTCAGGTATCCAGCTATTAAATTTTGTTTGAATTCTTTTAGATATATTATCAAAAATAGAGGGACGGTGCAGCAATTTCTTTTGCCACACTTTTAATTCTTTTTCTGAAAGCTTTTCATAACTGGTCAACATAAAATGCCTTGTTCAGGATACAAACTCCTGAAGTTACAAAACAAGATGCGAATAATTACTTTTACCAAATCTTGTAAATCTGCCGTGAACCAGTCAGATACATATCGTGATAGCCTTCCATTTTTTCTTTCATCTTTTTCATCTCTTCACTGTTCTGCATATATTTCTGAAAGCTTTGTTCGTAGGCAGAAAGGTTTTCATATTGAGTTACCATTACCACTTTATTGAAGTCGCCGGTCATGTCTGACATGATGTTAACCAATTCATCGTTATCAGCCATTACTTCTTTCATCAGCTTTGCAAATTTGGAAGCCTGTCCCGGCTTACAGATAAAAATGTCGTGAACGTGTATCATAAAGAAAGTTTTTAGGAATGAATAATAGGAGAAGAAATATTATACTAAGTTAAAGAAGTTTTAATTCAATTTTTTTTGTTTGACTGCAGAATATTCCTCACACTTTGGGCAGTTTATACCCATTGTGATACTCTTTCATAAAATATTCTTTGTTCACCGTATCATCGGTAAATTGTTCTTTTGCTCCATCCCATTTCAGTTTCTTTCCGCTTCTGAAAGCCAGGTTGCCCATCTGTGCAACAGTCGCAACATGTGCGGCAGCCTGCACAGGACAATGTAGGTCTTCAAATTTTCTTGATTTTACAACACTCACAAAGTTCTCCCAGTGCTTATCAACTCCATTATCTACGGAAGGTGCAAAAGCTTTGCTTACTTTATTTTTGCTTTGCTTTTCTTCAATCACCTCCCAGCCACCGCGGTTTAAAATAAGCGTACCGTTATTTCCGATATAAGCAATTCCATGGTCGCGCCCATAAGAACCATTATCAATTCCCATCGCTGAATCCCAAACCATATTAAAATTGTCGAATTCATATAAAGTAGTAAGTGTGTCAGGCGTTTCTTCATACAAATCCGGGTACGCAAAACGACCGCCTAATGCAGCAACAGATTTTGGCGTGGGAGAGTTCATTCCCAACAACCCATAATCTAACAAATGCACACCCCAATCAGTCATTAAACCACCTGCGTAATCCCAGAACCAACGAAAATTAAAATGAAACCGGCTTGCATTGAAAGCCTGTGTTGGAGCAGGTCCGAGCCACATTTTATAATCTACTCCTTTTGGTGGGGCAGTATCAGCAACTACCGGCCCTGGCTTCATCCAGCCCTGGTAACACCAAACTTTTACCGTCCTGATATTTCCTAAAACGCCGGTTTGTACGTAATCAACTGCGTCTTTAAAATGCTGCTGGCTACGCTGCCATTGGCCTACCTGTACTGCTCTATTGTATCGCCGCTGCGCCTGTACCATGGCCCTGCATTCTCCAATAGAATTTCCAACCGGTTTTTCGCAATACACATCTTTTCCTGCTGCACACGCATCCATCATGATCAGGGCATGCCAATGATCGGGAGTGCCTATTATAACCGCATCTACATCTTTATTGTCAAGCAACTGGCGGTAATCTCCATACCTCTTTATTTTAGAAGTGTCAACATTCTTTTTTTGAAGATCATTAAGTCGCCTGTCAATAACGTTCTGATCTATATCACAAATAGCGACAAGATTGACTCCCGGAATTTTTAAAGCAGACGTCGTATCTGACCAACCCATACCATTTACTCCAATCGCTCCAATATTTAATTGATCACTGGGAGCAATACGATTTTTGAAAATAGCAAAAGCATTGTTCTCAAACGCTGAAGCAAGTAAAGTGCCACCGGTCATGATAGCAGAATTTTGTAGGAATTTTCGACGGGAGTTCATTATGTTTCGTTTTTAGTGAAGATGTTCTAATGAAAAAATATCAAACAACTGCATAAATATAAAAAGAATCTTCTATTTATAGCTAAGTTAACGAAAGCATGTAGGTTGGTTGAAATGGAAGATACAAATATCTTTGCTGCAGAATTTTTATAAAATGAAACAAAAAATTTACCAGGTAGATGCCTTTACTTCTCAATTATTTGGAGGAAATCCGGCTGCCATTTGAGAAAACAGGAAAGAATGAACTTACAGCAATTCAATTATCATCAAGGAGAGGTTTTTTAAAATGTAAATATACTGGTGACAGAGTTGAGATAAGCGGTCAATGCCGACTTTATTTAACGGGAGAAATTTTTATTGAATAGCTAATAACTTTTTGAAGTTTTTATTTTTGCTTTTTCTAAGTATAAAAACAGACTAACACGTTGTTTAATTTTCTTTCAGCCTTAAAAAATGGTTTAATCCGAAAAAGGAATTAAAAAATAAAAGATCAAACTGATGGGAACTGATTCCGGACTTATTATAAAATGAAGTTAACCTTACCGGAAGTTATCAAAACTTTCTTTAGCTTTATTTCAATACAAATATTAAGAGTTGTATGTACTAATTTCTTAATTTTTGCGTTGTTTATTGGCTTTTATTCAGCTACCTTTTATGCTAAAGACATTATTATTAATTTTTTTTATTATTTTTTCTTTTTCCTGCAGGCGGGACAAAATATATCAAATACCTTTTGATAATAACAACGTTTCTGTCCTTACTCAACACAATGACAATTTCAGAAGCGGCCTCAACAATCATGAAACCGCCCTTACTACTTCAAATGTAAATTCAAAAGCCTTCGGCAAATTGTTTGTTTTGCCGGTTGATGACCAGATCTATGCTCAACCGCTGGTAGTTGCAAATGTAAATATGGCGGACAGTTTTAATAATGTTGTTTATATAGCGACGGTTAATAACACAGTATATGCTTACAATGCAGACAACGGGCAGTTGTATTGGAAGAGAAACTTTACCATGGCAGGAATGAGGCCGGTGAAAAATACTGATATGACTGGTGCATGTAGTGGTAATTACCAGGACTTTACCGGCAATATCGGTATAGTTGGAACACCGGTTATCGATTCGCTTTCGCATACTATGTATTTTGTGGCAAGAAGTGTGGCTAATAATAATTTCGTTCAATATCTGCATTCAATTGATATTATTACGGGAGTTGACAAAGCGTGTAGTCCTGCAAAAATAACTGCTACCTATTCCGGAGGAGGAGATGGTTCAGTAAATAATGTACTCACTTTTGATGCACAGAAACAAAATCAACGGCAGGCACTAACACTTTTAAACGGCATTGTTTATATTTCTTTTTCCTCTCACTGCGACTGGGGCCCGTATCATGGATGGATTTTGGGCTATGATTCAAAAACACTTCAGCAGGAAATAGTTTATAACGATACTCCTGAAGGAAGCGGTGGTGGAATTTGGGAAAGCGGGATGGGAATGGCAGCGGATAGGGATGGAAATTTGTATGTTGCGGTTGGAAATGGAACGGTAGGATTAAATGGCGATCCAACTAATTTAGTAAACCGGGGCGAAAGCGCATTAAAACTTACTCCATCAGGTAATACAATTAGAGTTTCAAGTTATTTCACTCCTTTCAATTACCAAAGTCTTGAGGACAAAGATTTGGATTATGGCGCTATGGGCGCTCTAATAATTCCTAATTCAAATTATTTTCTTACCGGTGCAAAGGATGGTAATCTTTACCTGTTAAATAAGGACGATATGGGTGGCTATTCGGGTGTTGCCAATAGTGCTCATCAAACTATTTCACTTGGAATTCGCTGGTCGTTGCGTTGCCAGCCGGCTTATTATAAAAATAATTCCATTGAATATGTGTATGTCTGGTCTGAGAAGGATAATCTCCGTGCTTTTCCCTTTGAAAGAACTACAGGCTTGCTTGATGTCTCCGGCCAAAAGGTTTCCTCAGTGGCGGGGCCAAGCGGGGGTAGCGGAGCCATGTTGTGTGTGTCATCCAACGGGAATCTTCCGGGAAGCGGAATTTTATGGGCGTCTTATGCTGCTTCAGGGAATGCAAATCAACAAACAAGGCCTGGCATTTTACGTGCTTTTGATGCGGAGGATGTCACAAAAGAACTTTGGAATAATAATGCTGATCCCAATGATGTTGCGGGCAACTATGCAAAATTTTCTTCTCCTACAATTGCCAATGGTCATGTTTACCTGGCAACTTTTTCGAACCAATTAGTAGTTTATGGACTTAAATAATCTTTAAATTTAGCGATTGCTTAAAAGTAAAATCCCCGGCTAAAAAACCAGAGATTTTTTTTATTATGAAATAGGTGAAATCGAACTTACAGCACCGGAAAATAAATTATACTTAAAAGTTCATTTACTGAAAATAAAAACACCGGCGTTTCCGCCGGCGTTTGAAAACCCCCATTTTATCTGCGTTTTCTATTTCGGTAACAACACTTTATTCATCACATGTATAACACCATTACTTTGGTTCACATCCGAGATGGTTACCGCTGCGGTATTTCCGTTTTCATCAGTAATCATAAGGCGATTTCCCTTCATACTTGCATATAAATTATCACCTTGTACTGTTTTTAAAGTCGCTTTGCCATTATGCATCTTTATCATTTTCATAATGTCTTTAGAAGATAATTTTCCCGGAACCACATGGTAAGTGAGAATGGAAGTAAGCTTCGCTTTATTTTCAGGTTTTAGAAGTGTTTGTACGGTTCCGGCAGGTAAGGCATCAAATGCTTCATTAGTTGGGGCGAATACGGTAAACGGGCCTTTGCTTTCTAATGTAGAAACTAATCCGGCTGCTTTTACAGCAGCTACGAGAGTAGTATGATCTTGGGAGTTTACTGCGTTTTCAACAATGTTTTTTGTTGGATACATCTCCGCTCCGCCTACCATTTTGGTTTGTGCAAATGAATTGCCGGATACGATTGCAAGTATCAATAATCCTAAAAATTTAATTGTTTTCATTTTGTGATTTTTTAATTGTGATTGTTTCCTCCATCTACGCAGTTATTTGAAGAATGGTTTTAATTTTTGAAAATAAAAATTTACTTGCGAAAAAGGTTAGACGCATTTAAAATGCCGAAAAGAAACGTGATAAGACAGTAATGCTTACACGAAAAAAATAAAAGATGTGAAAAAAAAAGAGTGTAGAAAAGATATTACATTTTGGCGCTGACGATCATTTGATCCATGGTAGGAGTGGGGCTTCCGCCGGTTTTTTCAAGTGTGATGGCAAATGCATCCACTTTACCAAAAGATTTCATTTTCTGAATATGATAAATGCCCTTTGAAGTTTCAATCATTCCACCACTGACTGGTTTACCATCAACAATTCCCCAAAGCTGATATTGCTTACCAGCAGGCACTTTTGGAAGATTTGTCGGGTCGATATAAACCTGCCCGGTATTTTTCATCCAAAATATTTTAGCAAGCGCATCCGGTGCGTGAGGCGTTCCGTTTAAAACGACAGGCATTGCATATTTATTGGTTACCACATCAAGGTCGTGGCTCATTGCTTCATTTGATTTTTCTTTTTCCTGCAGTTGTTGTTGAGCCACATCCAATGCATTCTGCGCCTTATGATATTTATTAA
This sequence comes from uncultured Chitinophagaceae bacterium, assembly GCA_963811285.1. Taxonomy (GTDB): domain Bacteria; phylum Bacteroidota; class Bacteroidia; order Chitinophagales; family Chitinophagaceae; genus Ginsengibacter. Next base: position 175,641 of record CAWEQV010000008.1, read on the forward strand.
AGTAGGAATAATTTAAAATCATACTTCCTATCAACAGAATAAATACCGCCGCAGCAATGGATTTGTAAAATAAAGGAATCGGGTATTTTTTATTTATCGAAACAACCGGCGCTTCATTTATTTCTTTATTCTCATCAGACGAAAACAATTGATTGAACAATTTTTCTTTTACTGAAGAATCCGGCGGTACTGATTGTGACAAAGCATAATTTTCAAGCGATATTTCTATCTCTTTCAGTTCCTCTTTCAATTCAGGAAACTGCGACAGGTTCTCTTCGACTATTTGCGTTTCTTCAGGCGAGGCAACGCCCATCGCATATAGCTCAAGTAAACCGGATGATATGAATTCTTCTTTTGTCAATTTTTATGCTTGTAATAATTTTTTTAAAACTGAAATTGCCGTTCGCATTCTTGTCTTAACCGTGCCCAGCGGTATTCCAAGTTTTTTTGAAATTTCTTCCTGTGTAAATCCTTCAAAATACGCGAGGTCAATTACACGCTTTTGGTCTTCTTTCAGCAGCATCGTTTGTTGCCTGATTCCGAGCGCATCAAATTTATTATTTTCATCAAGATTATTGCTGGTATAACTTACGGCGTTTTCTGTGTTTTGGATTTTTGTCTGCTTCTTATAACTTTTACTTCTGATCGTATCAATGGTAAGATTCCTGGTAATATTGAGCATCCAGGTAAACAAGCGTCCTTTGGAAGAATCGTAGCTTGAGAAATTGTTCCAGATCTTCACAAACGCTTCCTGCAAAATATCTTCTGCAAGCTGCTGGTCATTTATTAATTTTAATACAACAGTATTTAATGCGCCCGAATAATGATCATATAAATACTCAAAAGCAGATTGATCGCCACTTTGCAACAACTGCACCAATTCTTCTTCTGAGTATTTAATCGTTTCGGGCAAGAAATAAAATTATAAGATAGGTTCCGAATAAAAATAAAGATAGAAACTTTTATTTAAAAGATTGAAAACGCTTCTTTTAGACAAGAAATTTTTTTCAAATTGACAGTAAAAGAACAAACAGCAACTTTTTTTATTTTGCTCACATTGAATTGCTAAAGTTTACTTTAAAAGGCCTTAAATATTCAACGTTTGAATTTTAAAGATAAATTTGTCTTTATTTCATGTATGGCTCAAAATACTTCCCCTCACATTTTAGGAACTTCCGCCAATCTTTTAGGCTTTTGTCTTTTCGTAATTACGTCGCTGCATATCACCAACAAATCGCAGAGCAGCTATATTGATGAATTCACGTCTATCATCGCTTTTTTTCTTGTTCTCTCTACCTGCTTTTCCTTTTTCTCAATGCGTGTCTCCAGTCCTTTAAAGCAGGAAAAACTTGAAAATATTGCTGATTATATGTTCATCATTTCACTTGCAGGAATTCTGTTGATCATTTTTTTCCTCGCTATTAATTTTATCAAATAAAATTCCACCACTTTTTTCCGGAAGAAAAATTTTGTGTCACATAACTGAAGTTTCTGTTCCGAAACTGAAGAAAGGATTATGTTATCAAAGCAAATAAGAAAAACTTAGCTTTGAAATTCAATAAAAGATAAGGTGGATGGCGAAAAGCTTCTTAGATAAATTTAATCTCAGTAAGGAAAGAGAAGAATACCAAACGGTTATTGATGTGATTAATAACGATCTCGAGTTTCGGGGTACGCGTTTGTGGATTCTGATTTTTGCCATTTTCGTTGCATCTCTTGGCTTGAATGTAAACGCGCCGGCAGTCGTCATTGGCGCTATGCTTGATCTCTCCATTGATGAGCCCGATCATGGGAATCGGGCTGGGCATCGGTATTAATGATATGCCTTTGCTTCGTAAAGCGGTAAACAATTATATGGTGGCAGCTTTAACCGGTTTAGGAACGTCTACTATCTTTTTTCTTATCTCTCCTTTGAGTGAAGCTCACTCAGAAATTCTCGCGCGCACTGCCCCCAATATTTATGATGTTTTGATAGCACTTTTTGGCGGCCTCGCAGGAATTATAGCAACTTCGAGTAAACAAAAAGGAAATGTGATTCCCGGGGTAGCTATTGCTACAGCTTTAATGCCACCTTTATGTACTGCAGGTTACGGCCTGGCTACTTTTCAATGGAATTATTTTATCGGGGCCTTATATCTTTTTATCATTAATACTGTTTTTATTGCGTTAGCTACTTTTTTAATGGTTAGATTTTTACGTTTTCCGGTAAAAAAATTTTTAAGCAAAGAACTAATGAACCGCGCTCACCGTATTGTGTGGATCATTGTTATTGCTACACTTTTACCAAGTATTTATCTGGGTTATAACATCGTTATGCAGGAAAGATTTTCAAACAATGCAAACAATTTTATCCAATACGAAGCACGTTTTCCAAACGATTACCTTTTGTCCAAATCAATAGACCCGAAGAAAAGAAAAATATCTTTGGTTTTTGGAGGGAAGGAAATAACTGCCGATGAAATAGAACGGCTTAAGGGTAAAATGAAGCAATATGGCATGGATACAAGTTCTTTGGAAATTAAACAGGGCTTTGCTTACCTGCAACCCGAAAGAAACAATGCTGATCAGCGTTATACGTTACTTTCAAATGCACTCTCTGTTAAAGAAAAAGAGACAACTTTGCTGAGGGCTCAATTAGACAGCATTAGCAATGAGAGGAAATTTGGTGCCCAGGTATTTGCAGAATTAAAAGTGCAATACCCACATATTAAAAGTGCTGTTATAGAGCCTTCCACCGCTTTTACTGATAGTTCAAAAAACGAAAAACTTTATCTCGTTTTAATAAATTCAGAAGAAGATATTCCTGAGGATGAAAGATCTAAAATAGAAAAATGGATGAAAGTGCGTTTACAGCAAAATCACGGGAAAGATAGTCTGAGCTTTATTTTTCAATAAAAATCAAACGTTTTACATCTTTTCTTTTATTCCTTTTTTTACCAGCCACCAGTTTACCGGGTAAGCGGTCAGAAATCCAAGAAGCATGGCTATTTGCATCATTAGCCAAAAAAGGGGAGTAGAAGCTTCGAGCCGGTGGTGAAAAATGAGGAAGGCACAGATGGCCATCCATCCATACATACCAACTTGCCATGCAGTAAGCGATAATGTATCGGCTTTAAGCGCGGCAACAATTGCCTCTTTAGATGAAAGATGCTTCATTGGTTTGATGGAGTAGTATTGAAAAATAATACCGATTGCGAAAGCGAAAATATAGTCGATTCCCCACTCACCAAATAATTTGCTGCCAAACAATACTACAGGGAAAAAAAACAGGAACAACTGCGCAACAATATCGCCAAGTGTACATCCGCTTCCACAATGCAATGCAGCAACTACAATACTTTGCCAGTAAGGTTTTTTCCCACTATCGACTGGCTTTCCGCCGCTACCTTTTTTTACAGAAGTGCGCCCGATCTTATAATAAGCCCACAAGCCCAAAGGGCCGGAGTATAAAGCCGTAATAGGCCAAACAATATTCATTATCCACATTTTTTGTGGAAACCTTATCACGTCTATTAAAATGGCCAGCAAACAAATGATACTGAAAGTGAATGAAATATAAGCAATCGTATTTATGTCCATACTTACGTTTTAATAAAAAAAACACATTTATTATGCCTTATTTTTGGATACCACAAACTCATAAGTAAATAAATAAATTTCGCACATTTTTATTTGGGGCAACGAATAACGGTAATGATTAGACGAAAATATCTTACTCTTTGCGCAGTATTTCCGGGTAATTGGATATATCGTGCATGGTTTGCATATTTTCCTTGTTGAATGAAGCTATTACGTTGAGATCACCGGTGGTTTCCAGCACGATTGCATCAATTTCTTTCAGGTCTGTAAATCCTTTTTTCCTCGCTATAACATAAATTTCTTCGATGGTAACCCGTTCTTTTTTCATTACCTCTTTCAGCATTTTGCCTTTGTATAACAAAAGGGTAGGGGTACACGTAATTATTTTCTTCACCTTGTCGATCCTTACCGAAAGCCAGGTAATAACAAACTGCAACAATATCAGCAAAAGAAAAACCAAAGCGCCATCTGCAAGTGGCACGCTTTTATTTAAAGCAACCGTTGCCAGGCAGGAACCAAGAGCAATCGTGATCACAAAATCAAAAGCGTTCATTTTTGAGAGCGTTCTTTTTCCTGAAACACGAAGCATAAGGATTAGAATAATATAAGCGAGTATGGTTATAACAAAGCTTCTGACAATGCTGTCCCAGCTTTCAAAAAACATGTGTTGCATAAAAGTTATTTTAAATGTGACTAACTGTCTGTTCAATTAAAAATTGAGAACTGACAAGAATGTTATCACAAAAAAAAGACCTAATTAAAAAGAAGGGCGCTCAGGCTTTGACAATTTTATAGATTACACCTTTCATGCTGCCTTTACCGGCAAGATATCCCATCACAAAAAATTGATTGGCCGCATCCACAAAACATCCGCAAATAAAAAAAGGCAAGGAAGGTTTGTTTACTATTTTTAGGGGGATACAGTTCCATTTTTCACTTTTGTTTTTGGCAAGAGCGAATAAACTTCCCTTCCAATCTCCAAAAATATATTTATTAGTAAGCTCCGGCAAATCTTTTCCATAATAAAAATCGCCACCAATCACGCAAATGCCTTTAAGATGCGTATAAGTATATATTGGCTTTACAAATTGTGAATCCGGATCCTGATTATTTTTTTCAAAAGTGTTGTCACCTTCTTTTATGGGCCAGCCATAATTGCCACCTTTAGTAATGATATCTATTTCCTCTTCCCTATGTTCTCCCACATCTCCTCCAATGAGCTGATGCGAAACAGCATCAAAAGAGTAACGCCAAAATTTTCGAAAACCGTAAGCCCATATTTCCGGGCGCACATTTTTCACACCAACAAAAGGATTGTCGGGGGGAATAGTATAAGGAAGGTGGTTCACGTCAATTCTCAGGATTTTGCCGGCAAGAGAATGCAAGTCCTGTGCCTGGTAATGGTAAGCAGAGTTTCCGGCTCTGTCATCGCCAATTGAAATGTACAAATACCCGTCAGGCCCGAAAGAAATTTTTCCACCATTAAAAGACTCGCTCGTTCCCGGTACCTCAAAAATTTTCTTTTCAGATTTGATATTTGCCTTTTGAGGATTCCCGGATTCGGCAGTAAATTGAGAAATAACCAGCTTTCCTGTTTTTTTACGAATTGATAAAGGCTCAACATAACTCACATAGAATTTATGATTAACGGCATAATCCGGGTGAAACGCAATGCTATAAACCCTGCCAGGAGCAGAGCCTGGAGAACCTTTGCACAAGTTTCCATACCTGTCAAAAAAAGGTTGGGCCAGCATTGAGTCCTTATTAAGAATCCATACTTTGCCCGACGCATCTGTAACAAATAAACTCCCACCGGGTTCTGGTTCATTCATCTCAACAGGAAGTTCTGCAATGTCTGAAACAGGTTCATACTTAACTACGATTGAATCAGAAGAAGCTATGTTAATTTTTTTATTCTCGATTTTTGTAACCGAAGCGCTGCAGCCATTTAATACAATGATACTGATGCAAAGCACAAAGCCATTAAATTTCAGCCTTATCATAAAAGTGGTTTTATTTTAATACAAAATAGGTTTTGTATTTGGATTATCAGGAATTGCATGTCAGTTCTTTTGTAAAATAAGGGGGAAAAGGAATGGTATACCAACATTTTAATTGAAATCATATTTTTCTTATCGTTAAAGACTTCCTGCTTTCTTTGCTGCTTTTAAGAGTGTAAAAGTTTTTTTTCAAAATAGTTAGGGTTGCAAATTATTGTTGCGTTAACCGCAAAAAAAAAGGGCAACTTTTGGTTACCCTTTTTTGCAATTGAAATATCGATTGTTAGCCGATTAATTTCACATTAACGGCATTCATTCCTTTTTTGCCATTTTGCAAGTCGAATTCCACTTTATCGTTTTCCTTAATCTCATCAATTAGTCCACTTGCATGCACAAATGTTTCTTTAGAAGAATCATCGTGTTTGATAAAACCGAATCCTTTTTCAGAATTAAAAAATTTTACGGTTCCTGTGTTTTTGTTGTCCATTGTGTTGTTGTGTTAATAAAAAATAAGCAGCAAATATAGTCTTTATAAATACAAAAAACTTTTCTTATTCCTATAATCATAATTATTTAACTTTTAGTGATTCTGCTTTCTGCCCATATTCCCAAAGCCTCATGCCATCTCTCTCTAAAGGAGAGGGAGAAGCATCACACCTTCAGCATTTAACATCTAAAATCAAAGACTTTACACTCCTCTTCGACGTTCTATATTCCTTGTTCTATATTCATTATTCTGCTCATTTTCTATTGCTTTCGCCTTCCGTCTTCTTTATCCTGTCCCAAAAAGTGAAATACAACCCAAAATTATATTTGTAAAATTTATGATGCAGTGAGTGGTGAGTAGCGCCAATCACCCATTTGTTTAAAATATGGTTTGGGTTTTTTGGATAAATTTCAATGTCTAAGTGATTAATCACACTGCTGAACGTCATGATAACAAGCAAAAAAATAAGCACCACATAATGGATAGGAATGGCCAATAGCAGTAACGGTAAAAATATCGCCTGCAACAAACCTTCCAGGGGATGAAATGAAAAAGCAGTAAAAGGAGAGGCGATGTGGCTGTCATGATGTATTTTATGAACCAGTTTAAATACAGCCGGTTTATGCATCCACCGATGAGTCCAGTAATAATAGGTTTCCTGCAACAACATGTAGATGAACAAGCTCACCGGCAAATAGTACCAGCCATATAAACTAATTTTTGTATAAACCCTCGTATATCCTCTTTGCCAAAGTATTACAGTGATGGCGCCGGCTATGGCAAAGAGCAAAGAACTAATAAGGCTGTAGCTAATTTCTTTTTTAAACTGTCCTGGCTTGTAATTTTTCTTATTGATCTTCCTGTCTTCCCATTTTGAGGCAAACCAACTATAAAAAATGCAATAAAAGATTCCTGCAACCAAAAAGTATCTTGCCGTGATAATTATAAAGAAAATTACCGTGAGCAAAAAGAGCCAATAAACTGACGTAAAATTTGGCAGGTTCATAATGTAAAATACAGAAATAAAATTATTTTTCGTTCCTCTTTGACGGCGTTTATCTTCCCCGGGCTTTTGTGGACGATTACAAACAGACCTGCGCCTGATTTTCATAAAACCGTTCCATTTGGTGGTTTACCACGACAAAGCCACCAATCATTGAATCAAATTTCATTTCGGGGCTTCACTATTATTTTCATTGAATAAACAATAATAGTAAACAAACAAAAAAGGAGGATTTCTGTTTTACAAAAACTATTGTTGTACGTCAGCTATTACTACATGAAAAACCAGGTTCGAATTGGCGGGAATAACCACATTTCCATAGTTATCTTTAACAGGTTTATCGCCGTAGCCAAGAGAAGGTGGAATATATAATGTAATATCCCCACCTTTTGCAACCAATGGTAATGCTTTCTGCCAGCCGGGAATCACTTGACCTAATTGAAAAATTGTGGGGCTTGCTGTTGAAGTAGAATCAAACCCGGAACCATTTAAAAAACCGCCACGATAAAAAACTGCAAGCGTAGAGCAAAGACTGGTAGCTGAAGGCCCGCTTCCTGACTGGTTGATATTGTAGAAAAATCCTGAAGGATCAAGAGTTGCATTAATGCCGTGAGCCGATAGAGAATCATGCAATGCTTCCTGCTCAGCCACTGGAGCAATTATCGGGGATGCGCTGTAACTGCACGAGTTCACTTTTTTTTTGCAACTTATTAATGATATTAAAGAAATAAAAAGTAGAAGAAACAAGCTTTTTTTCATAGAGTAATTTTCAGGCTGCAAATAAAAAGCATAAAATTTATAATTCTGCCGCTTCTTCCTTGTTCTGTTTAAATTTTAACTCTTTATATATTTGTTCATTCCTGTCCCACTTAAATTGCATACTGAACAATGTATAAAAAACAGCGATGGCGATCACCGCAATAATAATAATGGTAATTAATGAAGGTGATATATAAACCATGTTTTTGTACCAGCCATGAAAGATAACCGCGATAAGAATAGGAAGTGCAAACACAATGCCCCAGGGTGATCCGTACAAAAATTTGGTAAAAATCTTTTTCTCTTTTTCCCGGTTTTTTTCCCAATAAATAATGAAGGATTTTTCGTCGTCTGTAAGCATCAGGCAAAGGTAACAAGTAAAAAAGGAAAAAATTTGACCTCCTGATGGTGCTTTCATTTTTTATGAATTAAATGAAAAAAAAATGTAGGTTTGCTTTATTAAAACCTCCTCTGTGAAAATTGAGCAAGTACTTATACATTATTTACTAAAAACCAAACATCTTACTTTACAAGGCATCGGAACTTTTCATCTTGATGCTTCTGTTCCCGATTCTGCTGATTCCGAAAAGCAGATTGTTATTCCTGAAAATGCCATCACTTTTACTTACGATCCAAGAGCTAAGGAAGATGAAGGCCTTATTGATTTTATCGTAGAACATACCAGGAAAATAAAGCCTTTAGCAGCGTCTGACCTTGATTCTTTTCTTTCTTTAGGGCGGCAGTTTTTAAATATTGGCAAGCCTCTTAATCTTCCTCATATTGGCACTCTTGAAAAACTAAACTCCGGCGTCCTGGCTTTTGTTCCAGGGCAATTAGTTGCACCAAGGATGGAACCAAACCGGATAAGGCATGAGGAAGAAGACCAGCAAGAGCCGGCTGAAGAAAGTTTGTTTAACGATTATCAAAGAGAGAGGAAAGCTAATAATGGTGGCAAGATGGTGCTGATGCTTTTAGTTCTCGTAATACTTGGATTTGCTGCGTGGGCAGTGTGGCGTTATGCTTTTACCAAAAAGGAAGAACCTCAAAATCTTACTTCAACGGAAGGCATTGTTCCGGTTAAAGATTCTTCCTTTAAAGCTGATTCTACAACTATCGCCAATGCACAACCGGTTTCGGACACAGTTTTGTTCAATGTCGTAGTGAGTGAATACCATACACAAAAGGCTGCTGAAACCAGGCTGGAAAAATTAAAAACTTATCATCGAAATGTAATCTTATATACAGATGATTCTACTATCTATAAAATTGCCGAACCTTTTAATCTTCCGCTTGCTGATACTTCCAGGATTCTTGATTCACTGCGGCGTTATTATGCAAAGGCATTTGTTGAAGTAAAGTAAATTTCCTGATAAATATTAGGGTTCTTCTACAGTTTTTTCCTGAGCAAGTTGTGCTTCATCCGGTGTAGATTTTAAATCCCGGTCGATTGAATACAGGCTTTCGCCGGTTGCTTTTTCACCACCTGCAATTTTCAGTTTATCAATCATGTTCATGATCAGCGTTTCTTCTTCGGTTTGCTCTTTTACAAACCATTGAAGAAAGTTCCATGTTGCCCAATCAGCTTCATCAAAACTTTGTTTTACAATCTTATAAATCGATTTAGTATTTTCCACCTCCTGGTTAAATGTTTTTTGAAAACAATCAAAAACACTTGTCGGCTTTTTTCCTGGCGCGGGAATAGCATCAATAGTTGCAGATGCTCCGCGTTCAAGTATATATTCGAGGAATTTCATCATGTGATTGCGTTCTTCATTTGCATGCCGAAACAAAAAATTGGCAATGCCATCATAACCGTTGGATGCAGCCCAACTTGCATAAGACAAATAAATCTGGGAGGCGTGTGCTTCTTTTGTCATTTGGGCATTAAGAGCAGTACAAAGACTTTCGCTCAACCTGTTTGTGTTCATTTTTTTGAATTGAAAAGTTAAGGAATAAAAACACAAATGAAGTTACACAAAAAAGAGTGGGAAACTTCTATTGAAAAAAAATTAAGGGGAAGCTAAATTATACAGATTAGAAACCCGCAGCAACAACAAGAACAATGATATAGGGAAGATTAAATATTGATTGAGATCAGAAACAATATTCCTAAAATTTGCAGAATAGTAACTATTATAATACCACGGAAAGCCATTCTTTCTTCGCTTGTTTCTTTCATTTTATATCATTTTGTGTTTAAAGTTGCACAAAAGTAAATCTAAAAAATCAAAAATAAAAAAGCTATTATTGATTTTTCTTTTTAAAGATTTTGGAAAGATAACTTCCGGCTTTGTTTACTACCTGCACTTTATCCGCAAGTGCATCCAATAGAAAATGGTCATGCTCTTTTTGTTCCAAATTGTCTTCAGGCAATTGTTTCGGATAAATAATAAGACTACTGTACTGATTAAAATATTTCGATAAATAATAAGGAATCCTTTCCAGGTTTTCATTGTAAGAAATATAGCCTTTACGCGATGAAATGATCACAAAAAAATCATTCGCTTTTAACTCTCCGCTCATAACCAGAAAATCCTGCCAATCAGGTAATAACTTATAACTTACTTCAGCCTGGATTTGTGCGTACTTGTTGTTTTTTTTCAATTCTTGTATGGTAAGTTCATTGGCAAAAAAATGAATTGGTAACGCGCCGGCTTTTGCTATAGTGGAAAGCCTGTTGAGCCAGTGATGAAATCCAGGTTCCAATTCCGCATAAGATGTAATGGCAATGATCATTCTCTTCAAAGTGTTAAAAGGCTGATGCGCTTTATAAAGAAAAATAGTTTCGCCCGATTTTTTTAAAATGCTTTCGGTGATTGCACCCGGAAAATCCTTTTGTTTCGGATCATTATTAATTCCGATTAACACATCCGTGATGTTCTGCTCTTTGATTGTATAAATAATTCCATTGCTGGTATTGATATCAAAGCGAGTTAATGGTATAATCGTATTTTCACTCGCAGCTGCCTGTTTTACCGCTTTATCCATCATTTTTTTTCCCTGGTATTGGCTGCCCTCTTTGCTGGAATCGTCACTTATAATATTAAGCGCGTAAACAGGAACGTTACTTTTTTTCGGTTTTAACATTAGTGCAAAATCGATTAATTCATCAACCGTATCGGGCGTGTTTAATGCTACCAATATTTTTTCTCCGGTCTCTTCTTCACCAGCTTCTTCCGCTTCTTTCAAAGCAAGATTGTGAGCCGCTTTTTCTACGACGAATGAACTTATGGCACAACTGATGAGTATCAATAATATCGTACCATTCAAAATATCTTCATCCAATAAGTGAATGGGTTCTCCTCCCGGTGTTTCTCCGATAATAATATTATAACCCACCAATACAATTGCCAAAGTGGCCGCAGCGCGTGAAGTACTTAACCCGAAGATCATTTTACCTTCATCTGCAGATAACTTAAAACTTTTTTGTGTGATCCACGCTGCGAAATATTTTGTTCCTATTGCAACAACAGATATCACTCCTACAACCTTCAATGCGCCCCACCCGACGAACAATACATTAAAATCCACGAGCATTCCTACGCCTATTAAAAAGAAAGGAATGAACAAGGCGTTGCCCACAAAATCAATTCTATTCATCAAGGGTGAAGAATGAGGAACATAATTATTAAGAACCAATCCTGCAAAGAATGCGCCGATGATTGCTTCCAATCCTGCGGCCTCAGCTAAAAATGACGCAAGGAAAACAATTGCCAAAACAAAAATATATTGAGAAATGCTGTCCTGGTTTCTTTTGAAAAACCACTGAATGATTAAGGGAAAAATAAAAAATACAATCGCCACAAAAATGACAGATGAAATACCAAGCGTAACCCAAAAAGTTGATGACACTTCGCCTTTCGTCATGCCAACAACTATTGCTAAAATTACCAACGCTAATACATCGGTGATCAATGTTCCGCCGATGGTAAGCGCGACAGATCTGTTGTTGGATACGCCAAACTTGCTTACGATTGGATAAGAAACCAAAGTGTGTGTAGAAAACATGGCCGCCAGCAAGATGGACGTTAATTTGCCATATCCTAAAATGTAATAGCTGGCAAGCGTACCCAAAACGAACGGAAGTAAAAAAGTGGTGAGACCAAAAACAATAATTTTGAGTTTGTTCTTTTTAAATTCTTTCAGGTCAATTTCTATTCCTGCAAGAAACATAATGTATAAGAGCCCAACCGTTCCAAACAAAACAATGCTGCTGTCGCGGCTTAATAAATTAGTTCCGTAAGGCCCTACAATAACACCGGCGAGAATAATACCGATGATATGAGGTACTTTAATTTTCTTAAAAAGAATCGGTGCAAAAAGAATGATGAATAACACCAGTGAAAAAATGATCACCGGGTTTTTTAGTGGTAATGAAAAGTCCAGGTCTGTCAGTAAAATCATACATCCTTTTGAATCATTAAAAATAAAGCCTTACTGTTCTTTTTTTAGTCTGAGTGAATATAAAATCTCGCAACCATTTGCCTGTGTTACCCTTCGTTCACCTTGCATTTCATCCTCTTTTGTCAATTCCAGGGTTACATCAATGTTTGCATTCACTTCTGTAGAATCCAGTTCTGCCGTTAATTTCAGGGTATTGCCCACAAAGGAACCGTAGTAATTTTTTGCCGGATGCCGGTTACTTCTTGCATTCACCAACACATTGTTTCCGTTCACCCCGATATTCCAATGTTCTGTTTTAATATCACCTACAGCTGATCCCGCACAATTAGTTTGTATGCACTGCATGTCCACGCGCCAAAGCCCTTTTACTTTTTGATGTTGTTTAAATAAGCTATCATTTAAAATGTTAGAAGTACTGTCTAACACTTTCTGCTGTTCACTTAGCTGCTGTTCCTTAATAGCCAGCTTTTGCTCTTTTAAAGCAAGTTCCTGTTCACGCTGGCTTAATTCGTTTAGTTTCTTGTTCAATTCAATTTCGCGCTGACGCTGATTACAACTTGATAAAATTATAATCCCTGAAACTAAAAAAAACCATTTCATACTTGATTCGTTTACTTATTTCAAGATATAAAATTTAATTGAATGTATGATGGAAAGATTGCTGAATTATACGGTAAACGAAAATAAAAATCCGGCTATTTTCTTTGTTTACTCTTGAAATCAATTCTGCATTGCAGTATTTTTCACTTCTTTTGTATTACAAATGAATTCACTGATGAGATCACTGATTGTTTTATCACAATCATAGAAAGAGACAAGTTTTTGGATAACTCCTTCTACCAATGCATCAGGGCAACTTGCGCCGCTGGTAAGTAAAATCTTTGCAGGTTTTTTTTCGGGTAAATAAGAAAGAGAGGTTACTTCTTCCTTGCGGTTAACTTTGTAATGATTAATTTGTTTTGAAGATACAATGTCTTCCTCTGACCTGATAAAATAAGTAGGTAAATTTTCTTCACACAATTCTACCAAATGGGAAGTGTTGGAACTGTTATAACCTCCTACAACAATGGCAAGGTGAGCGGGAACATCCAGCAAAGCGTAAACCGCGCCCTGGTTATCATTTGTAGCGTAACAAAGCGTGTCTCGTGTATCGGCAAAACGTTCTGCAATATTTTCTTCACACAGGTTATATTTTTTCTTCATTACTTCTTTTAAATATTCAGAAATTGCCTGTGTATCACTTGCCAGCATGGTTGTTTGGTTCACTACACCAATTCTTTCAAGATCAGTTTCAGCATTAAAACCTGCCGAATACTGGCCTTTGAACTGATTGTAGAAGTCTTGTGGATTTTTATTTCCTAAAATATAAGAGGCAAGTTCAATAGCTTCATTAATGTCTTTTACCACAACAGTTGGTGAGTGAACCGCGCTATGGCTGAAAGTTGCACGTGTTTCCTCATGTTGAGGTTTTCCATGAACGATTACCGAATAATTATTTTTAGCAATAGCTTGGGCACGGTTCCAAACTTTTTCAACGAACGGGCACGTAGTATTATATTTTTCAATTTCAACTCCTGCACTTGCAAGTTGTTGTTCAATTTGTAAAGTTGTTCCGAAAGCAGGTACCACAACGATATCCTCGGGCTTTAATTTGTTAAAAGGAATAATGGTTTTGCCATTCGTATCCATTAAAAATTTTACACCTCTGCTTTTAAGATCATTATTTACCTGTGGATTATGAATCATTTCGCTAAGCAGATAAATCTTTTTACCCGGATTTTCTTCAATAGTTCTGAAAGAAATTTCAATAGCATTTTCAACGCCATAACAAAAACCGAAATGACGCGCAAGAAATATCTGAAGTTTTCCAAAATTCAAACAGGTAGGTGAAAAATCCTTTTTTAATTTATCATCAGTTTTGCGTTTGTTTTTTATTGCCGTTATCAAAGGACTGCGATAAAAAACAGGAACTTCAAATTTTTTCATATCTTTTTCTTTCGGGTGTAAAGTTACAATCTACATTGAATGTAAATCGGTCGAACAAATTTTTATGATTAATTTTATCGCTTTTAAGTAAAAGAATTATGTCGAAGAAAAAATCAAAGAAAAAACATCCGGCCTGGAGTTATTCCACTAATATTTATGAAGTGAATGTGCGACAATATACACTGGAAGGCACTTTTAGTGCTTTTGCAAAACATTTACCGCGTTTAAAAGATATGGGTGTGCAGGTTTTATGGTTAATGCCTGTATTGCCAATTGGCGAAAAAGGACGTCTCGGAACTCTTGGCAGTTATTATGCTGCACAGGATTTCGAAACTATCAACTCAGAATTCGGTACAGTAGAAGATTTTAAGGCACTGATAAAAGAAGCGCATGAAATGGGTTTTAAAGTTCTTATGGATTTTGTTGCAAATCACGCCGGAAACGATCATGCATGGATAGAAAAACATCCTGATTTTTTTGTAAAGGATGGGAATGGCGATTTCATTCATCCTCATGGTTGGTCTGATGTTTCGCAATTAAATTATGAAGTACCTGAGGTCTGGAAAGACATGACTAAAGTGCTTAAACACTGGATCCTGGAATATGATGTAGACGGTTTTCGCTGCGATATGGCACACCTTGTTCCACTTGACTTTTGGAAATATGCAAAGAAGAAAACATCTAAATTAAAAGATGATTTATTTTGGTTGGGAGAATGCCAGGAGCCTGAATATCACCAGGTTTTTGATGCTACGTACACATGGAAGTGGATGCATGCGAGCGAACAATTTTATCATGGTCAAATGAATTTGCATAGCCTGGAAACGGTTTTGTATAAATCGGTTACTGAATTTCCTTGCACTGCGATTCGTGTTTATTTTACATCCAATCATGATGAAAATAGCTGGAACGGAACGGAATATGAAAAGTATGGGAATGCAGCTAAACTAATGGCAGTTTTTTCATGTACATGGGATGGGATTCCCTTGATCTATTCAGGGCAGGAATTACCGAATAAAAAGCGATTGAAATTTTTTGAAAAGGATCAAATAGACTGGACAGGAAAGTTTGAGTTACACGATTTTTATAAAACCTTGCTTACTTTAAAAGCAACAAACAAAGCATTGCGTGCAGGTGATCCGGAAGTACTGACGAAAATCATTTCTCATCCTGAGGACGAACGTGTGTTTGCTTATTTGCGTAAATACAAACAAAGCGAAGTTTTTGTGATCTTAAATTTTAGCAGCCAGGGTTTAAATTTTGAAGTGAAGAATGTGAAAGGTCTTTTTAGAAATTTATTTTGGAATGATGATGTTGATTTCGAACAGAAACCTTTGGTATGGCTTCATCCATGGGATTACCTTGTTTTTGAAAAAATTCCGATGTTGTCTTAACCGACTCTTACCGGTTCTCGAATAGAGAAGAAAAATCTTTTTTATGAAGTTAGTTAAAATTAAATAGCCAAATAAGCGTTATGCTCTTATACCAAACGAAAAGGGTATATTTGCAAATTATTCTCCTACTTAGCAGACTGGATCTTCTTTACCAAAAGCTCATCAAGTCATAGGTTGTTGAGCGTACTAGCAAACAAACTTTCAGAAACAAATTTTCAGGGAAGTTATCATTTATATTAAAACATTAAAATGTTATTTAAAGAGTTACATTTAGTAGCGCCTATTTTAAAGGCACTCGAAACAGAAGGTTATACCGAACCCACACCCATCCAACAACACGCTATTCCTCATATTCTTCGTGGAAAAGATCTTTTAGGATGTGCCCAAACAGGTACAGGAAAAACAGCAGCTTTTGCAATTCCGATTTTGCAAAACCTCCTGTTGCAACAGAATGAAGATGGCCATAATAATAATATTAAAGCCTTGATTTTAACGCCTACACGCGAACTCGCGATCCAGATTGATGAAAGTTTTGAAGCATATGGAAAACATACTGGAATTAAACACGCGGTTATCTTTGGTGGTGTTTCACAATTTAATCAGACAAATCAGTTAAGGCGTGGTGTGGATGTATTGATTGCAACGCCCGGAAGATTATTAGATCTTGTTGCTCAAAAATTTGTGAACTTAAAAAATCTCAAAATGTTCGTATTGGATGAAGCAGATCGCATGCTTGACATGGGTTTCATTCACGACGTAAGAAAGATTATCGCAATTCTTCCTGAGGAAAGACAGACATTATTTTTCTCGGCTACTATGCCGCCGGAAATCACAAGGCTTTCTTCTTCTATTTTAAAAAATCCTGTAAGAGTTGAAGTGGCGCCGGTTTCATCAACTGCAGAAAATGTGGATCAGCAGATTTACCTGGTTGAAAAAAATGACAAGCGCGAATTGCTTATTCATCTTTTAAAGAATGAAGGCATTCAAAACGCACTTGTTTTTACAAGAACAAAATACGGCGCAGATAAAATTGCGCGTGCGCTTCACCGTGCGAACATAAAATCCGATGCTATTCATGGTAATAAAACTCAAGGTGCCAGGCAAAAAGCGTTGAACAATTTTAAAGATGGAAAGATCCGTGTGCTGGTAGCAACAGATATTGCTGCCCGTGGAATAGATGTGGATGACCTGAGTCATGTGATCAATTTTGAATTACCTAATATTCCCGAAACCTATGTCCATCGTATAGGGCGTACGGGAAGAGCCGGCAATTCAGGATCAGCGCTTTCATTTTGTGATATGGAGGAAAGAGCTTACCTGCGTGATATTCATAAATTGATCGAAAAAACAATTCCTGTAGTTGAAGATCATCCTTATGCAAGCAAACTTCAGTTTATACAAACACCGGTTACTTCCAGCAATCTCATGAACCGGAAACCTGCTTCACATAGCGGTTTCAGAAGGGCAAGAAGCTGGAGTCAGAGAAGATAATTAAAAAATAAATACATTTTAACCGATAGACAACTATAAAAGGTTGTCTTTTTTTATTGCAATGTTTCTGTAGTAAACAAAGAAAACAGAAGGATTTTTCTTTTAAACATCTATTTTTCCTTCAACACCAACATTAGCCGGTGTTCCTGTTATTGCTGCCTGTCCCATTTTGAAAAGGGTTATCATTTTCCCGTTAATCGTATCCCAATAATGGGCTTCTTCCGGTGAGACTTGCAGGAGGCAAAGATCAGGATCATTTTGTCCCTTTTTAAAATAAGTATGCAAGACCGGCGACCATAATTCGTCTATCTTCTTCTTATCTTTTACCACTTTTGATTTTCCGGTAATTGTCATAAAGTGGCTGTCAGAATTTTTTGCATACAGCAGTTGCACGGTGTCGTTGTCTTTAATTTCTTCGTTCTTGTTGCTGGATTTGCTGCTGAAAAACCAAAGATTTCCTTTGTCATCTACGTCCGCTGTTGCCATTGGTCTTGTTCTGAAAGGAAGATTTTCAACGTGTGTGCAAAACATACAAGTTTGGATATCATCCACATATTTTTTTATTTTTTTGATTGCTTCCCCATCTTTAAGATTTTTTGTATTGCTCATGATACTTGGTTTAAAAATTGAAAAATTTAATTTATCTATTTTTTTTTCTTTCATATCGTCCCATTAAACTTACTTTCGCCATTATATGGCCTTCCATTGCCGTCTCAAGATCTTTCTTCTTTGTGCCTGTAAGAAGGTTAAGTGGTGCATTTAAGGCAAAAACATGAAAGTAATAACGGTGTGAACGTGAAGGTGAACAAGGCGGATGATAACCGGTTTTCCCTACACTGTTATCACCACTTGTGCCCGGATTGCTAGCTTCATCAATATTTACTACCGGATCAATGTTCCAAACAATCCAATGCTCAAATAAACCATTTGGTGCATCCGGATCTTCAGCGATTAACGCCAATGTTTTTGCTCCTTGCGGAATATTTTCGATGTGTAAAGGCGGGTTGATTCCTTCTCCGTCACAAGTATATTTTGAAGGAATATTTCCTTCATTTTCAAATGCTGGGCTTGTTATTTTTAATTCACTTTCTTCTCTTTTCATTATAACTTTTTTATTAAGTTTTAATAAAAATCTATGCCAGAATAAGAAGAATGAATTAGAGTTGACTTTGGTTTGTGATAGTTTGGTTTAGAGGAGTTTAGAGAAGATTTGAACGTTTATTGATTAATGATTACAACAATTTCTTCAAAATTACAGTATTTTTCTTCCTGATCTTTTCATTCATCACACGGGCAAACAAATCACCTTTCCTTTTAAGCCGTTCTGAAATTGTATTGATATCAAATTTTTTTGGATCTAGTTTCTTGTTTACTTCTTTCCACTCAAGGGGTGTAGAAACGGTCGGAAGGACTGCAGGCCTTACACAATATGGCGCCGCTACCGTATCAGCTTCGTCATTTTGATTCGGGTCGATATACAATTTATCACCGCGCTTTGAAACAGTGATTTCGGTAGTGGTAATTTCAGGGAGTAATTTATTAATGCGCTTGCAAATTTCTTCTGCAATATCTCTTGCCTGAGGAAAAGAAAGTTTTTCGCAGGGAATATAAATGTGTATTCCGGTTTTACCTGATGTTTTTACAAACGATTTTATTTTAAGTTCATCAAAAACTTTTTTAGCCGCCAATGTCGTTTCAATTACTTTTTGAAAATCTTCGTCGCTCGGATCAAGATCGATAATTATAAAATCAGGTTCAAGATAATTATCTGTTCTTGATGTCCATGGATTTACATCGATACAACCGAGATTAATCATGTACAATAACGTAGCTTCATCATTACAAACGAGATAATCAATAACACTTCTTTTTCCTCTTTTAGGATGTTTTCTTTTTGTTGAAAAAACTTTTGCCCAATCGGGTTGTTTGCCTTGCATGTCTTTTATATAAAGTCCGGGAGCGGTTGGTTTTACGTTTTTGATGTGCAATGATTCGGGGCGGTCTTTTAAATAAGGTAAAATATAAGGCGCAATCGAATGATAATATTCTATCAGTTGCGCTTTTGTTATTCCCGGCCACAATTCTTTTTCTATATTGGTGAGCATTACCTTTTTCCCATTGATCATTACAGAATCTTCACTTGTAGTCTTTTCATTTTCCAGCACATGCCAGTTGCTTTCCGGGAAACTTTTTGGCTTTGTTTCTTCTTTATCTTCAACTTCTTCAATTGGCATCGGCTTTTCTTCAACTACCTGTTTTGGTTTCTTATCATTCCTGAAACCCAGGAAAATAGCGGGTTTTCTGATCTTTCCTCCAGTGGTGTAAGTAGCAAATTTTATATTGGCCACTAATTCAGGTTTTACAAAATGAACTTTCCTGTCAGTCTCAACTTCATTGGCAAACGGGCTTTTGTCAATTTCAATTTTTTCTAACTTCTCTTTTATTTTTTTCTTTTGATTTCCTTTAAATCCTCCGCCTGCATGGCCCAGGTACATCAGCTTTCCGTCTTCATAATATCCAAAAACAAGCGCAGCAAAAGGGGATGAGCTCTCAGATTCCGTCCATCCTCCTATCACAAATTCCTGCCTTTTTTCAGTGGGTAATTTCAGCCAGTTTTTTCCTCTTTTTCCTGCCTCATATTTGCTTTCTTTTCTTTTCGCAACAATGCCTTCCATTTCCTGTTTTTTTATCAGTTCAAACAATTGAATTCCCTGTTCAAAATCATCGCTGTATTTTATTGTCTCATTAAACGGAATGGATTTGGAAAGAATTTCTTTTCTCTCGGTTAACTTCAAATCAGTAAGTTTAAAACCGTTGCACCAGATTATATCGAAGAGATAATAAACCAACGGATTGTCCCGATCGCTTTTTTGCAATGCATCAAAATCGGGTCGGCCATTTTTATCAAGCGCAACAACTTCTCCATCAACGATTGCTTCCAAACCAAATCCTGATAAGGCTTTTACCACTTCGGGATATTTTTCGGAATAATTAAGCCCGCTTCGTGATCTTAAAACCACTTTCTCTTTTTGTACATATGCAATGATTCTGTAGCCATCTAATTTTACTTCATACAAAAAATCAGGATCATCAAAAGGTTCTTTTATTAAAGTGCAAAGCATCGGTTTTACTCTTGATAAAAACTTCGACTTTTTTCCTTTCTTCAATAGTTCTTCTAACTCCTTTTCGCTAATATGATTTTCATTTGCCGGTTCCGTTTTTTTCGCACGATTGCTTTCCCATTCTTTTTCAGGATTCGCTTTTACTTCTTCCAATGTTTTTCCAGATAAAACAGATTTATCTTTTTTGCTGATCTCTTCTTTTGTCACGAATTTATCTTTCTTTTTTATGAGAAGCCACGCATTTTCGCCTCGGCTTTCTGTTTTTACCAAAGAAAATTCTCCTTTTAATTTCTTTCCATGCAATACAAAAGAGATCGCACCCTGGTACAAATGATGCATCAGGCTTTTTTCATCTTCTTTTTTTGTTTTCTTTTTTTCTGCAGGCTCGTAGGTTCCCTCATCCCAAACAATCACTGTTCCCGCTCCATATCCTTCAGGAATAATTCCTTCAAAATCGCGGTAATCCCACGGATGATCTTCTACCATCATTGCTAATCGTTTTACGGAGGGATCCATTGAAGGGCCTTTAGGAACCGCCCAACTTTTTAAAACGCCTTCCATTTCAAGCCGGAAATCGTAATGAAGATGAGACGCCTGGTGTTTCTGAACAACAAAACGAAGTTGCTTGCCTGTAGGCTTTCCCCCAACCGGTTCTGGTGTTTTGTCGAATGATCTTTTTTGTTTGTATTTGGTTAATGACATTATCTTTTAGCAATAAAAAGATATGCCAGTTTTCATGTAACAGTTTTTAAAAAGACGAAATAAAAAACAGTTTCATTTGTTTATTTACTGCTCGGCGCGCTTACAATAACGTTCTGGTAAGCCTTCCGATCATCACGCCCTGGTGATAGATTTGCATGGTGTAAGTTCCTTTTTGAAAGTTGTGAGAATCAACGGTGAACACCAGGCGATTGCCATTGTCTCTTTTATTATCAAATGTAATGGAAGTGGTAAATGGTTTTGTCTCTGAATCGGTTTTAAACGTTCCAGACCTTTCTGTCGGGGTAATCAACGTCTTTCCATCTGGTTGAACAATAACGATATAAATCGTGTTGTCTTTGTTATCAGGCTTGATATTTATCTGGAAAGAACCATACAATCTTTCTGTTTTGGCGGCAATGTTGGTGATACTTTTATTATTGTTCAGCGACATTCCTACAAAACGCAAATGCGCCACCAATACGGGCAAAGTGTTAGCAGAACTTGCCACGTGCTTACCGCTTTTCCGGGCCGATGATGCTCCTTTTGCTTGCATGAGCTGTTTTACCATATTTGCCAGCCTTTCATTTTCCGCAGCTACTTCGTCGTTTCGCTTTTTTAAAGCTTCCAAACTTTGTTGCATCTGATCTATCCTTTCACTTTCTACTGCTGAATACTGCGAAGCATCTTTATTTCGGATCATTTCTGTTATTTCATTTCTCAAACGATTGAACTCAACAAGTTTGGAAGCCAGCGCGGTATCCGAAGTGGAATCGAGAGAAATCGATTCGGAAGAATCCTGCAGTTGGGAGGCTGCCAAATTCAAAAGATTCTGAAGTGAATCAGAAAATGAAGTAGCAGGATCGACAGATTGCGTTGGTTGAGTCAGAGTTGTACTTTGCGCTTCCTTTCTCTCAAAATAATAACGATATCCCCAAAAAGAAACTAAAATAAAAGAAACTGTAACCACAACCAATACAACAACAAGCAGGCTTATTAATCTTCGGTCTCGCATTTACAATTGATAATAGTTAATTGGAGCAAAAATATTTATTTTAAAAGGATTTAAAGGAAGTTTATGCAACTTTAAATGTTATTAATTACCTGTTTCCGAAGTTCACTCTCGTGTTGTTTGGCAAACTATATTGTTTCAACCTGATAAAAGAATAATTTCTCTTATATAAGGATAGCTAAAACAGTTTTATCAAACATTTTTAATATTGCCTTTTTACCCTATTTTTGCAGCCCTAAAAATTAAGTAATTACCTGATATGGATAATTTGATCTATGTAATACCGGCAATGGGAATTGTTGGTTTGCTCTACACCTTCATAAAGTTCGCGTGGGTTGATAAGCAAGACGCCGGAAATGAACGGATGAAAGAGATAAGCACTTACATCGCGGATGGGGCAATGGCGTTTCTAAAATCCGAATGGAAGATACTTTCCTACTTTGTTATTATCGCTGCTATATTATTGGGAATCATGGGTTATAGTAGCGCCAACAGTAGTTGGAGTATTGCCATCTCATTTATTTGTGGTGGCTTTTTTAGTGCCCTTGCAGGATTCATTGGTATGAAAGTGGCTACCAAAGCGAACGTGCGGACCACACAGGCTGCAAGGACAAGCTTGTCAGAAGCACTAAAAGTTTCCTTTACAGGCGGAAGCGTGATGGGAATGGGGGTTACTGGTTTGGCGGTATTGGGATTGGGTGGACTTTATATTATTTTGAAATTTATTTTCGCTCCTCACGCAGCTGCCAATAGCTTTGAAATGGAGCGTACTATTGAAATACTTACGGGGTTTAGCCTTGGCTCAGAAAGTATTGCGTTGTTTGCAAGAGTTGGTGGCGGTATTTATACCAAAGCGGCTGACGTAGGTGCTGACCTTGTGGGAAAAGTAGAAGCAGGGATTCCTGAAGACGATCCCCGCAATCCTGCTACTATCGCGGATAATGTGGGTGATAATGTGGGAGACGTAGCTGGTATGGGCGCTGATCTTTTTGGTTCTTATGTGGCTACAATCCTGGCTACCATGGTTCTCGGAAGAGAAACAATTTCCCAGGATGCTTTTGGTGGTATGGCGCCAATATTATTGCCGATGCTTATTGCATCAATGGGAATCTTGTTCTCCATTATCGGGACGTTCTTTGTAAAAATTTCTGATAAAGCAGGCCTGCATACGGCGGTAGTTCAAAAGGCCTTGAACCTCGGAAATTGGGGGTCTATCATACTTACCGCGATTGCTGCTTATTTCCTTGTTACATGGTTGCTGCCGGATTCTGACATGATTCTCCGTAATTATCATTTTACAAAATATGGTGTATATGGAGCCATCATCGTGGGTTTGGTAGTTGGAACACTAATTAGTTTTATCACCGAGTTTTATACAGCGATGGGCAAAAGACCCGTTTTGACAATTGTGCGGCAATCTTCTACCGGACACGCTACTAATATTATCGGTGGACTGGCAGTGGGAATGGAAAGTACTTTGTTCCCGATTCTTGTTCTCGCTTCAGGAATTTTCCTTTCTTATTATTGCGCCGGTTTATATGGTGTTGCCATTGCTTCGGCAGGTATGATGGCCACAACCGGTATGCAACTCGCTATTGACGCTTTTGGGCCTATTGCCGATAACGCAGGGGGTATTGCAGAAATGTGTGAATTACCAAAAGAAGTGCGGGAAAAAACTGACATCCTTGATGCTGTCGGAAACACAACTGCTGCAACCGGTAAAGGATTTGCAATCGCTTCTGCAGCATTAACTTCTCTTGCTTTGTTTGCTGCTTTTGTAGGTATTGCAAAAATTGATGGTATTGATATTTATCGGGCTGATGTACTGGCCGGATTATTTGTTGGTGCGATGATTCCATTTATATTTTCTTCGTTGGCTATTCGGGCGGTTGGCGAAGCTGCGATGGCGATGGTTGAAGAAGTACGCAGGCAGTTCCGCACCATTCCCGGAATTATGGAAGGAAAAGGAAAACCGGAATATGAAAAATGTGTGGCGATTTCTACTAATGCTTCCATTAAAAAAATGATGTTACCGGGCGCTATTGCTTTGCTTTCGCCTGTAATAATCGGATTCATTTTTGGGCCACAGGTATTAGGTGGATTTTTAGCCGGTGCTACCGTTAGTGGCGTATTGATGGGAATTTTCCAGAACAACGCCGGGGGCGCCTGGGATAATGCAAAAAAATCTTTTGAAAAAGGCGCTTTAATTAATAATGAAACGCATTACAAAGGTTCTGAGCCTCACAAAGCTTCTGTAACCGGTGATACAGTTGGAGATCCTTTTAAAGATACATCAGGGCCTAGTATGAACATTCTTATCAAATTGATGAGCATTGTTTCATTGGTAATTGCTCCTACTCTTGCTCATAACTTTGCCGCAAAGATTAGGCTGGATCGCCAGCAGAAGATTGAAACACTTCAGAACCTTGACAAAGCAACTTCCCTGGAAAGTGGCAGGCGTACCAATGATCAATGGACTTTAATTACACCACCCGCTTCAGACAGGTCAGTTGCGGAAAAAGAAGTACAAAGTTTTATAAGTGTTTTGGAAGATGATCATTTAATTACTGATAATACTTTTTCAGTTGCTGTCGCAAAAGGTGAATTATATATTAACGGTGATAAACAACCTTCGTCCATTCAGCAGAAGTACAGTGACTAATATACAAAAAACAGGTGATTTTATCAGCAAGGAAGTGAGTGCTAAATAACGAATTCTGTAATGGCAAAAAGAGGAATTCGCTTTAATTGTTTATTTACTATATTCTAATGCTGTTTTTATTTCAGTTCTTCGCAGTCAACATTGTGGTTTTTTAAGCTTATTATTGGCAAAATAATATTTTCTTCGCTGTATTCGGATTTTTATTTTGCTTAAAAATTTTTTTTACACGCCATATTTTCTTTTAATATCCCGGTCAGTTTCTCTCGCTTTGATGGTTTCCCGCTTATCATAAATCTTTTTTCCTTTGCCCAAACCTATTTCCATTTTTGCAAAACCACTTTGCGAAAAAAATATTTTTAGGGGAATAATTGAATAGCCTTTCTCTTTTATTTTATTTTCCAGCTTGCGCAATTCTTTTTTATGCAATAACAACTTTCGCTCCTGCATTGGCTCATGATTGTAATGAGTACCAAAATTATATTCGGAAATGTGAAGGCTTTTTACAAATAGTTCACCTTTGTGGAAAAAGCAATAGCTGTCATTAAAACTTGCTTTTCCCGCCCGTAGCGATTTGATTTCCGTTCCGGACAAAACAAGACCAGCAACAAATTTTTGTTCAATATTATATTCGTAATACGCTTTCCTGTTACTTAAATCCATAATAAAAAAAACAGCAGGAATTTTTGGGGTTCCTGCTGCAAAGTTTCGTTTTTTAAAATTAATGACTGAATAAAATCAATAACTGTTTCAGCTTTTCTTTAAGGTCTTTTCTTGAAACTATAAAATCAAGGAAGCCATGTTCCAACAAAAATTCACTTCTCTGAAAACCGGCAGGCAGATCTTTCTTAATTGTTTCCTTAATTACACGTGGACCTGCAAAACCAATCAGAGCCCCGGGTTCGGCCATTATCACATCGCCCAGCATAGCAAAAGAAGCGGTTGTCCCACCAAAAGTTGGATCAGTACACAAAGAAAAATACGGAATTTTCGCATCGGTCAATAATGACAATCTTCCTGAAGTTTTTGCGAGTTGCATCAATGAGAATGCGCTTTCCATCATCCTTGCGCCACCGCTTTTATTGATGATCATAAAAGGAACTTTCTTCTTAATGCAATAATCGCAGGCTAAAGAAATTTTTTCTCCCATCACGCTTCCAAGGCTTCCGCCGATGAATTCAAAATCCATACAAGCTATTACCAACTCCATTTCATGAACCTTGCCATGCGCAACAGTTATCGAATCATGAATGTTCGATTTGGAACGAGTTTCTTCGAGCCGTTGTGAGTAGGGCTTTAGATCTACAAACCCCAAAAAATCTTTTGATTTGATATTTTCAAAAAGCTCTTTGTAGCTATCGTCATCAAAGATGATTTCAAAATATTCGGCGCTCCCGATCCTGTGATGGTATTCACATTTAGGGCAAACAAATAAATTTTCCCTCAATTCAGAAACGGTGCAAGTATAGCGACATTGCGGGCATTTGGTCCACAATCCGTCTGGCGCTTCCTTTTTATCTTTTGTGGAAGTGGTGATTCCTTTTTTTATTCTTCTGAACCAGCTTCTTTTCGTCTCTTCTGTTTCACCTTCTTCGCCAGCGAGATTTGCATCGAAATCTTCTTCTTGTTTCATAAGTCTGTCTTTTATAACCAACCCTACGCTACAGTGATACTATCATCCAAATATACATCCTGTGTGGCATTCAACAATTCTACGCCTTCTTTAAATGGTCTCTGGAAGGCTTTTCTTCCCAAAATCAATCCCATTCCTCCTGCGCGTTTGTTTACAACCGCAGTTTCTACCGCTTCAGCCAAATCAGCAGCGCCTGAACTTGCTCCGCCACTGTTTATCAACCCAATCTTGCCGCTGTAACAATTTAAAACCTGGTAACGGCAAAGATCAATTGGGTTGTCTGATGTAAGATTTTCATAAACCAAAGGAGAGGTTTTACCAAATTTTACAGCATTGTAACCTCCGTTATTGGTTGGCATTTTTTGTTTAATAATATCAGCCTGCAAAGTTACCCCCAAATGATTTGCCTGTCCTGTTAAATCGGCGCTGGTAGAGTAATCGGTGCCATTCACTTTAAATGCATCGTTACGAAGGTAGCACCACAAAATGGTACACATTCCCAATTCGTGAGCACGTGCAAAAGCTTCACTTACTTCCTGAAGCTGACGCGTACTTTCATGGCTTCCCCAGTAAACGGTAGCGCCAACGCCAACAGCTCCCATGTCGAATGCGGTTTCAACTGAACCAAACATCGTCTGGTCATATTTATTTGGATAACTTAAAAGTTCATTATGATTAATTTTAACTATAAATGGAATTTTATGTGCATATTTCCTGCTTAAAATTCCCAGAACACCAAAAGTAGAAGCCACACCGTTACATCCACCTTCAATAGCCAGTTTTACAATATTTTCAGGATCAAAATACATTGGATTTGGTGAAAACGAAGCGCCGGCACTGTGTTCTATTCCCTGGTCAACAGGAAAAATGGAACAATAACCCGTTCCGGCCAGTCTTCCGTGATTCATTAATTGTTGCATGCTTCCCACAACACGATTATTGCGATCGCTTTGCACAAAAATATCATCAATGTACGCCGGGGAAGGTAAGGTTAGAGTGGATTTGTCAATTTTACATTTGTAATTTAAAAGGTCTTCAGCCTTGTCGCCTAAAATCTCTACGATCTTTTTTGATGCCATTGTTTAAGTTTTAATTTCGGCAAAAATAGGGAATTACGGCATTAACCCGTTTCTCGTCCAAAAAATACTGAAATCCATTAAATATTGGCTATTGATTTCTAAAAAAAGAAAGAAAATAATCAACTGATTTTAAGAGACGGCTTCCATACCAGCTAAACATTTCACCATCAATAATTTCAATTTTTATTCCCGGAATTAATTGCTCAAGTTCCTGTCTGTGTTTTTGCTTGAAAGGGTAGGGCTCTGACGAAAGAAGTACCAATTCTGCATTTCCTTTAAGCAGGTTCAAATTTATTTGGGGATATCGTTCAAGATCCGCGAAAATATTTTCAAAGCCTGCACGTTGCAGCATGTCATTAATAAAAGTATGATTGCCTGCCACCATCCAGGGATTTTTCCAGATAAAATAAGCAGTGCGGGTTTTTCTTTTCCCCGAAACAACCTCCTTCAATTTTTCAAATCTTTCTTCAATCTTCAAAGCCAAATCTGATGCCTCCGATGAATGATTAGTAAGTTTCCCGATATCATTAATCATGTTTATCGCCTCGTCAACATTATTAACATCGGTGACCCAAACATCATATTTCTTAGCCAGTTCTTCAATTTGTTCTTTTACATTTTCTTCCTTGTTGGCAATGATAAGATCAGGAGAAAGTTCCTGGATTTTTTGGAGATGGATATTTTTTGTTCCGCCAACTCTCGTTTTTTCACGAAACCATTTTTGGGGATGAACACAAAATTTTGTGATGCCGATCACTTCATTTTCCAAACCTAAATAAGCAAGTAACTCCGTTTGAGAAGGAACCAGGGAAATAATGCGTGAATATGTTTTTTGCCTGTTGGTTTTTGCCGAAAGAATCATAATGTGAATGAAGGTATCTCTAAAAAAACTTCTTATTTTAGTTCACTCAGGATTTGTTCCAAACGTTTATGCGCCATGTTGATACCGTAGGCAAACGGCAACTTCAGCACCTCGTCGCGCTGGGCTGTAGATTGGTAAATGGAGTGAATAGTTAATTTACTTGTGGCGTTGGTGAGCTTTTCAAATTGTAACACTTCAAGTTGTGCACCGAAGGTCGCGTTCTCCATTTCAAAAGTCCGTACTATTTTTGTGTTTGTTTCATAAGTATGTATCACTCCGTGGGCTTTGAATACCACCTTTCCCTGTCCGTCTTTTGTTTCAAACTGATAACCGCCATACTTCTTATTTTCCATTTTCAACACTTTCGTTCCCATCCATTGTTCAACAATGTCTGCTTCGGAATACGCTTTAAAAAGTAATTCCAATGGCAAATCAAATTCTCTTGTTATCAGCAGATCTTGTTTGCCATCTTCGGCATCCACTTTTGTTTTTCGTTCCATATTATTTTTATCTTTCATTAACCTTGAACAAGTCCGATAATATTGCCATCTTTATCTTTTACAGTTGCAATTAATCTTTCTCCTCCTACATTTTTTATATCCTGGATAATATTTGCGCCACCGTCGACAAGAATTTGCAGGCTATTCTTAATATCGTCAACATGATAAAATGCTGCAACTCCGCATTCAGGATTATCAGGAACCAGCCCGATGTCCTGGTCGTCAACCTTGAAACCAACGTAATAGGGTTGCTCTGCATAAGGATCAATTCCTAAAAACTTACGAAATAATGTTGTGGCTTGTTTTATGTCCTTAACCGGGTAGAGTACCGTTTTGATTCCTTTGTTCATAGTGTTTTATTTTTTTGATTTATAATTTTTCATAAAAGATTCCAGTTTATTAAACCTGTCGTCCCACATGTTGCGGAAAGGTTCAATAAAGTCGGCTACTTCTTTCATTTTCTTCGGGTTAAAATGATAATACATTTCCCTGCCGTTTTGCTCTTGTTTAAGCAATTCGCATTCGGTGAGTATTTGCAAATGTTTCGAAACCGTAGGGCGTGCCGTATCGAAGTTGGCAGCGATTGCACCTGCTGTCATTGATTGGGAGGCCACTAAAAGAAGAATTGCTCTTCTTGTCGGGTCGGCTATGGCTTGAAATACATCGCGTCTTAAATTCATTCTGTAGTTATTTGACTACAAATATAAATGTAGTTATTTAACTACACAAAATTAATTTTTGCTGTAAACAAATAAATTCAAAAGATTTTTATTTTGCAGGTGCGGCGATAAGGTTTTATAGTAGCGATAAAATCTCCTTTAAAAAAAGTAAAGCTTGGTCCGTAAATTTTGAAAATGCTTCCTGTTTCAATTTGTAAATAAAATTTCTTTCCACTATTTGTTTAACGGACGTTCGGTTATTTCATTCTTAGCTAAAGGTGGAAAAGTTGATTCTTGTTTTTGAGGAATAAATTTCTGGCATAGAAATTAGGATAAAGAATAAATCTTTGATTTTCAAAATTCTTTCTTATGTTTTATAAGAAGAAATGAGGAGCATTGATCATTTTAAAATTATTATATGCCTCGCAAAAAAAGTTCAAAAGAAGAGGAAGAAAAAAAACCGCAGAAAAGCCAGCAACTTATTTTAAAGCATACTGAGGAAGCTGCCCTCACAGAATTGAAGCGTTCGCCTTTAGGCTTGTTGTTGTCCGGTCTTTCAGGTGGCCTGGATATAGGTTTTTCCGTATTGATGATGGCTGTGGTTTTAACGCTATTCAATGGTGTTTTCCCTGATGCTGTTGTACAGGTTTTGGTGGCTAACATGTATCCCCTTGGATTTATGTTTGTGGTTTTGGGAAGATCAGAATTATTTACGGAACATACTACCCTTGCGGTATTGCCGGTATTGCAAGGGCTCGCGCCTGTAAAGAGGTTATTGAGACTTTGGGCCATTGTTTATTTCAGTAACATTCTTGGGGGACTCATCTTCGCTCTCATACTTTGCTACTTTGCCAACACACTCCATTTTATTCAAGGCTGGGCTTTGGCTAAAATTAGCATCACTATAATTGCTCATTCATGGGTTGGGTTATTACTAAGCGCTGCTTTAGCCGGCTGGCTCATGGGCTTGCTTGCGTGGCTGGTGGCTGCTGCAAGAGAAACGGTCAGCCAGATTTTAATTATTTGGATCATCACAGCATCAATCGGGCTGGCTGGCCTTGCTCACTCAATTGTAGGAAATATTGAAGCATCCGTTGGTTTAATAAACGGCGATATTTCTTTTATTCAATACATCAACTTCCTGGTTCCTGTAACCCTTGGAAATATTATCGGCGGCGTATTTTTTGTTGCTATCTTAAAGTTCAGTCACACCACTTTAAGCGGAAAAGAAGAAGAAGTAAACCTGGAGGATCATACAGAGAGGATATAACAGTAAGAGGATATAACAGTAAAAGAAGGTTTAAACTTCCTTTTTATTTTTAAAGATTTAATAAAAGGTAAAGAATTGCCGCCATTGTTGCCCCTACGATTGGCGCCAAAACGGGTATCCACCCATATTTCCAGTCATCTTTGTTTTTATCTTGTATGGGAAGAAAGGAATGCACAATTCGAGGGCCGAGATCTCTTGCAGGATTGATGGCATAACCGGTAGTGCCCCCTAATGAAAGCCCGATAGACCAAACAATAAAAGCTACAGGAATAGCACCGATTGAACCAAGCCCGATTGGTGTTTTCTCTTTTCCCATTTCGCCATTTGTTATATAAAAAACTGCGAGCAGCAGAACAAAAGTTCCCAACACCTCACTTATGAAATTCAGCCTTGTGTTTTTAATGGCCGGCGCTGTATAAAATACCGAAGATTTTAATCCTAATTCTCTTGTGGCTACAAAATGATCTTTGTACATCACCCAAATTAAAAATGAACCAATCATAGCGCCCAATAGTTGAGCGACAATAAACATAGGGACACGCGACCATGCAAATTTTCCCGCTATTGCCAGGCCAATAGTTACCGCCGGATTCAAATGAGCGCCGCTGTATGGGCCGGCGATTACAACGCCCGTAAAAACTGCCAAAGCCCATCCGGTAGTGATCACCATCCATCCGGCATTGTTGCCTTTGGTATTTTTTAAAACTACATTGGCGTTTACACCTGTTCCCAAAAGAATCAATACCATCGTTCCAATTAATTCTGCGACAATCGGGTTCATTATTTTTTATTGGTTTATGAATTGGTAATTATTTTTTTGAGTTTGCCAAATATAATGTTGTGTGTACAGGGCATCGCCATTCTTTTACGAAGGTGATATTTGTCTTGAGTAATTCTACCGGCGAAACGACAAACGAACCTTTTAAAATGATACTTATAAAACGTTCAGTGTAACCATACATTGGAGCCAAGACGACAGTAAACCAATTTATTCTGTCAATTTTTTTTCTGAAATAAGATGCACTTACAATAAATTAGTAAGTGGCAAATTAGTAATTTTCGTCGAAGTAGATTTTAGAAATTATTCCTTGTACTTGTTAACCTAAAATTAAATTACCTCAATACTATAATTTCTTTTCTTTGTCCAACCGTTTCCATTTTTATTTCAATTTTTATAGAATGCAAATTCTTCATAAATACCATCTTCTTAAACTCATCATTCTTCTATCCGTTTTCTTCGTTTCGTGTAAAACTTCCCGCGTTTCTAAAACTGTTGTTGCTACTTATAACGATTATCATAGCAGTTATGATGACACAACTTTAGCGGTTGACAACAGTTCTATCCTGATGCCTTACAATCGTTTTATAGATCCTGCAGGAACGGTAATTCGTTTTGGTAACAAAAGGTTGGAAAATCATAGCCTTGATTGCGTGATGCTTCCGGGCGGAAATGTGTTAGCAGTAGAAGACAGGTATGGCGTGGCTTTCATCGACGTGAAAGAAAATAAGGTTTTATTTCATTTAGATTATTCCGGCAATTACCGGGGATTAAAGAGTACTTATTCAGGAATAAAAACGTATCATGATGAAACAGGAGAGCACATTCTTTGGGGCGCAGCCAATCCATCAAAAAAAGTTTGTGTGATATTAAATGCTGTTTGGGATGGAGAAAAAGCAGTTATAAAAGATTCACTTTCTTTTGAAGCGCTGGCTCCTGCACCATTGGCTTTGCCAAACGATATTGCTGTAAGCGATGAAAATGGTGAAAAATACTTGTATGTCGTTTTGAACGGAAACAATCAGTTGGAGAAAATAAGATTAGCCGATAAAAAAATCACCTGGTCAACTGCCACCGGAATGGCACCGTTTGGTATTGTCATTGCCGGATCAAAAGCATTTGTAACCAATTGGGCAGGTCCGGTTCCAAATGATAATTCAAAAGAAACAGCCGGTATTCCCTATGGACAGGTGTATGTTGATCCAAAAACGGGAGCTACTTTGCAGGGAACTGTGAGTGTAATTGATTTGAAAACCGGTAATGCGGAAAAAGAAATAGAAGTGGGTTTACACCCCAACGCGATCATAAGCAGCAACGATGGAAAATTTATTTATATTTCTAATGGAAACAGCGATTATGTTTCAGTGATTGATGCGCAAAAAGAAGAGGTATTTGATTCCATTTCTGTAAGATTGAATGGAGAGGAAAATCATTATATTGGTGATTCGCCAAACGCGCTTGCCATAAGTGAAGATGGGAATACTTTGTACGTTTCAAACGGAATGGACAACGCTGTTGCCGCGATAAATATTGGTAAAATTCCTTCGTCTGACGGCAGAAGAGGTGCAAACATAAAAGGATTTATCCCTACTGAAGCTTATCCCGCAGGATTGGCTTTGAAAGGTGATTCTTTATTTGTTGCCAACCTGGAAGGTGAAGGTGCAAGAGTGGAAGAAAATGACAGTTACAATGCGCATCACCAGCAAGCGACGATTTCTATAATTAATTTGCCTTCGCAATCCGAACTGGATGGGTACACGAAAAGAGTAATTCAGTCGAACCTGTTGTTTCGTACAAAAATTACTGAACTTTTACCACGTGCCGGTGTCGCTGCTCAACCGGTTCCTGAAAGGATAGGCGAGCCTTCTGTTTTTAAACATGTTCTTTATATCAT
Source organism: uncultured Chitinophagaceae bacterium (assembly GCA_963811285.1). Classification (GTDB taxonomy): domain Bacteria; phylum Bacteroidota; class Bacteroidia; order Chitinophagales; family Chitinophagaceae; genus Ginsengibacter. Next base: position 208,911 of record CAWEQV010000008.1, read on the forward strand.
TAAAGAAAACAGAACCTACGACCAGGTGATGGGAGATTTGAAAGAAGGAAATGGTCAACCTTCTTTGTGCATTTATGGTAACGAGATAACGCCAAACCAACACAAAATTGCGCAGCAATATTTGTTGCTTGATAATTATTATGTTTCCGGAAAATCTTCTGCAGAGGGACATTCATGGGCAGACGCAGCGATAGTTACTGATTATATTGAAAAGAATGTGCGCGCATGGTTTCGCAGTTATCCACATGTGTTGTACGATGCAATGGTCTACAACAAAAATGGTTTTATCTGGAACAACGCCCTGGATCATGGCAAAAGCGTAAGAATCTATGGAGAAGCCTGTGTTCCTGAATTTAATGGAAGACTCAACTGGACAAGTATTTATCAAAATTATCTTGATGGCAAGCATACGGATTTCAACAACATGACCACTATTTCGAGAGTGAAGCCGATTATGTCGCAAACGTATCCTTGCTACGATGGGCACGATTTTAATGATCAGATGCGTGCTGATGCCTTTATAAAAGAATTGCATGAAATTGAAAATAAGCCGGGCGATCAGTTGCCACAACTAATGGTGATGGCACTTCCCAACGATCATACTGCGGGGATGGCGCCTGGTTTTCCAACGCCGCGGGCAATGGTTGCTGACAATGATCTTGCACTCGGACGGATAATTAACGCGCTTACCAAAAGCCGTTTTTGGGATTCAACAGTGGTGTTCGTTACCGAAGATGATTCACAGGATGGCTGGGATCATGTGTCTGCCTATCGCACTACGGGATTTGTGATAAGTCCTTATTCAGAATTGAGAAAAACGGTTCATACCAATTATAACCAAACGTGTATTGTGCGCACCATTGAGCAGATTCTTGGTTTGCCACCCATGAATATCATGGATGCCACCGCTTTACCGATGTTTGATTGTTTTTCGAATACTCCAAAGAAAGCTGTTTATTCTTTTGTGAAAAATAATGTTCCGCTTAATGAAATGAATAAGAGCACGGCTTCTTTAAAAGGTAAAGCCAAGAAATTTGCCGGGCAATCGATGCTCCCTGAGTTTGCACATATTGATGGTGGAAACGATGATTTGCTCAACCGCATATTGTGGTTTGCTTCAAAAGGAAATACGCCTTATCCAAAAGAAAATACTTTGCCTAAACGGGACAAGAAAGACGTTGATGACTAATATCAGTAAACTAATAAATAAGCCTGGTTTTTATTTTTGATTTGATGTAAGTGAGGTATGGAAAGGAAATGAGAATTGCTATTTTAATTTAGCTTGCATCTGCCATGATAAACTGGTTAATCGCTTCTATATAATGACAACCTTTTTGCTCGCTTGCCAACATCTTCACAGCAATCCCATTAATAACCTCCTGGATTCTTTTTTCAGCAGATTCTTTTTTAGATGCATGTTGTTTTGGCTCGTTATTAAAAATAACAAACTGATTAATCTCTTTCAATTTTGATTTAATTGATTTTAATACCGGTATTTGTTTACGCATTTCGTGCCATTGCATAAATTCCTGAATTTGAATATCAATAATCTTTTTTGCTTTAGGTATTTCAGCAGCACGCTTTTTTAAATTATCGTCTTTTAGTTTAGAGATTTGATCTACATGGATCACTTTTATATTGGGCAAGTCATTTACCAATATTTCCACATTGCTTGGCATAGATAAATCTATAATAAATTTTTTGCCCTTGTTTATTAGGTTTGATTTTAAAATAACCGGCTCTATAGAATTGGTGGCTACTATTATTATATCGGATGCATCCAATTGTGAAGCAAGATTTTCACTGGCAGCGTAATTAATATTTAATTCCCTGGAAAGATTTATTGCTTTATCAATTGATCGGTTAATGACCGTTATATTTTCCGGTTCAAAATTACCGAGCAGATTTTTGCAGGTATTGCGCCCGATTTTGCCGGCCCCTAAAACCAATATTTTACTTTTTGAATTAAAACTGGTTTTTTCTTTGATGTATCGTGCTGCGGAAAATGAAACAGAAACAGAACCACTACTTAATTCAGTATGAGTTTTAATTTTTTTGGATGACTGAAAAACACTGCTCACCAATCTTTCCAAAAACGAACCCATGAATTTATGATCACGCGAAAAATTAACTGCTTGTTTTAACTGGCTTACAATTTCATAATCGCCCAATATTTGAGAATCTAATCCGCAACCTACATCATATAAATGACTTATCGCTTCTAGTCCCGTTTTTTATGTAAGCCATTTGCAGAAGAAGTTCATAATCGCCACTGGCCTGGCTGTACAACAATTCCATTAATGAAGAAGCATCTTTAGCAAATCCATAAATCTCAGTCCTGTTACAGGTTGACAACACGAACATTTCTTCTACTCCGTAGAGAAGGAGCCAATTCTAAAATTGATTCGTATTGTTTATAAGAGATGGAAAATTGTCCTCTTGTAGCGGCATCAGTATTTTTATAACTTATGCCTACCACAAAAAACTCGTCTGGTGAATATGCTTTATTGCAACTCATTCTTATTTTTTAAATTATAGATAATAAAGGAAAGAGGTATAGGATTTTTCAAAAAAGGCCTTCCTTTTTTCCGGAAGGGCCTTTTGAAAATGAAGTTCAATTTTAATTCATTATTGTTGAACTACCTTGCTTCTTAATGATTCGACAATTTTTCCTACACTTATTAAGGCCGGAGTAGTAGATGGAACACCTGCTTTGGCGGCACCTGCGAACAAATCCGTTTCAAATGCATCCATATCGCTGTTATCCGCTTTGCCATCCATACGTGGATTAATGGCAGGGTCATGAGCACTAACCATATCCAGTCCTGTATAGGTGTAATCTTTGGCACCTGTTCCTACAGCTACAAAATCAGTAAGGTTTTTGCTGAGTTCCTGGAAGCCACTTAAATCGCCATTACCAACCTCATTCAATAAAACGGTGAAATGCCCCTTGATAGCGGTATCCCCGGCAATTACAAAAATGGTGCTGTCGATAATATTACGAATCAGCAATCTGCCTTTCTCAATTTTAGTTCCTGAATTTGTTGGGTCTGCAACCATTACTGAACCGCCAAGCGAATCATATAAGGTTGGTTTTACTGGTGGAGCAGGTGTGTCGTCTTTTTTGCAGGATTCAAAAATCACTGACGAAAAGCACAAAGTGATGATAGAGACGATAATTAAATTTTTCATTTTTTTTGTTTTAGAAATTGTAAGATGAATGTTTAAAAACTGTGTTTTTTGTTTATAGATTGTGTTTAATAAATGACGAGATTTTATCGGTAACGCTTGCAGGCAAAGCAGGGCAGCTGTTTGCCATTTCTTCTTTGGTAGGAACATATCTTTTCGCATCGTAATTAAACGATGTTTGAAAGTTGTGTACGATCTGATCTCCGGAAGCTTTTGCAGGATAAAAAGTAAATATGGCTATTTGCGTTTTGGGATTAACTACAACATGATTTACTCCTTTTTGTTGATAAAGCCAGGTTTGTATTTTGGCCGCATCATCCTCGTTTAAATGATTTTTAATATCTATTTCAGCCATTATAATCTTATGCGGATCAGGAGCTTTAGGCCTGGTAACCCAATAAATATGTATGGCTAAAACCATGGTAAGAATTCCGAAAACCAACATTATCCTGTTGAATAACTTTTTACTTTTTTTATTTTTCATAATCGCTTATTAATTGAAATGATTATTTTCTGCGTTTCTGTTTACAGTTACGAAAAATGATAAAAGATGGTTTGCGGATCTGAATTTTTTTTTAATTGATAGCGGGATATGCATAAAATGAGAAGAAGAAAAAGGAGAAATAAATAAAAATAGGATTAATCAAAAGCTTCATGCATGCGCTGCAGGCAACGAGAATAGGGAGTACCCTTATTATGATATCTAACGATTAGCAGTAAACGAAGTGGTACGACAAAAAGAATAATGCCTTGTTTTGTTTTCTGTGCTTAAAAAGGATATATAAAATGAGGATGGTTTGTTTGTACTGATTTTAGGACAAGGTTCTACATGGTAAAGGCTTCATGGAGCCACTGCCAACCGAAGGAAAGCCGATTGCTTAAAGCTTTATGATTTCAACTTTTCTTGTAAAAATAAATTCCGTCTGCCTGCGTGGTGGGTGTAATCGTAAGATCATTGATGCAAACATTGGGTGGGAGAGAGGCGCAATAAAAAATAGAATTGGCAACATCATTGGCGCTTAATGGCGTAAAGCCATTATAAACCTGCGAAGCTTTTTCTTCATCGCCTTTAAAACGAACTAAAGAAAATTCTGTTTCCACAGCGCCGGGTTTTACATTGGTAACTTTAATATGATGGCGCAACAAATCAATGCGCATCGTACGGCTGATAGCATCTACGGCGCTTTTTGTAGCGCAATAAGCGTTTCCTCTTTCGTACATGTCGTCGCCGGCAACAGAACCAATATTTATGACGTGCCCACTGTTTTTTTTCTTCATAAACGGAAGCACAGCTCGTGTAACGTAAAGTAGCCCGTTGACATTAGTGCTGATCATCGTGTCCCAATCTTCCATATCGGCCTCATCAAAATAATTACGTCCCAAAGCCAGTCCCGCACTGTTTATCAGCACATCAATGTCTTTCCATTCTTCAGGAAAAGCATTTATCTTTTCAAAAACTTCTTGTTTATTTTGCACATCAAAGGGTGCGCACAAAACCTTTGTTTCATATTTCCCTTCCAAATATTTTTTAAGATCTTCCAGCCGTTCTTTTCTTCTTCCGTTAATGATTACTTTATCATTGTTGGCGGCAAACTGCTCTGCACATGCTTTCCCAATTCCTGATGTGGCACCGGTTACAAAAACAATTCGGTTCATTTGTTGAAATTTTGTAAAGGTTTAATATAAATAAATTTTCTTTTTATTTTTCGTTTAATCATTGCTGTTATAGTAAAAGCGAAAACAAAAATTTCGCTTAAAAGTTGCTTTACTGGTTCTCAATTTACAGGAATTTCCTTTTCAGTAAGCGAAGTTTCCAGTTCTTCCGGTGAAGAAATAACCTGCAGGTATTGATGAATATCTGAATACAAAAAACCGGCATCTTCGGCTTTGTTTAAAAAAGTAATGAGAGGATTATAAAAGCCCGACGTGTTAAGCACAAATATTTTTTTGTTGTGGATATTAAGCTGGTTCCAGGTAAGCATTTCAAAAAATTCATCCATTGTTCCAAAGCCGCCGGGCAATACCAAAGCCGCATCGCACTTTTCATACAGTAATCTTTTTCTTATATGCATATCTTCCACTTCAATCATTTCTGTCAGCCCATTGTGTTGATGCTCGGGAATGGCAAGCAAAGTCGGCATAATGCCAATTACTTTTCCACCATTTTCCAGAACTGAATTTGCCACTGCACCCATAATTCCTTTATTTCCGCCTCCATAAATTAAAGTGATATTATTTTCGGCGAGCAGGCGCCCGATTTGTTTGGCATGTTTACAAAACAAGGGGTCCTTTCCATTCTTCGAACCACAAAAGACTGTTAACGATTTAATTGGCATATTTTTAATTATTTTCGATAAAATCAAAATTAAAAAATACAAATCCAAAATCACTTTTAATCTTCCAACAAAATATTATGTCTCCATCCGTACTGCTTTCTTTTATTATCGGATATTTTTTAATGTTGATATTGATCTCGTATTTCACTTCCAGAAAATCGCATGATAATGCTACTTTTTTTATTGCCAACCGATCTTCAAAATGGTATTTAGTGGCATTTGGAATGATAGGTACAGCGTTGAGCGGTGTCACTTTTATTTCAGTTCCCGGTGAAGTAGGAAACCTTGCCGGATCACAATTTCGCTACTTCCAATTTGTGTTGGGAAACGCGGTAGGTTATTTTCTGGTCGCTTTTATTTTGCTTCCATTGTATTACCGTATGCATCTTATTTCAATTTATGAAGTGATCGAAAGAACACTTGGTAAAGTGAGCCATAAAACCGCGGCTGCTATTTTCTTAGTTTCGAGAGTGATTGGTTCTGCTTTCAGGTTGTACCTGGTGGCAATTGTTTTGCAGCGTTTTATTTTTAATGAAATGGGCGTTCCTTTCTGGCTCACAATTGTAATTTGCCTGCTACTGATTTGGGGTTATACTTTCCGTGGTGGATTAAAAACAATTATTATTACCGATTCTCTTCAAACTGTCTTTTTGGTAACATCCGTTTTTCTTTCAATTTATTTTATTTGCCACAGTCTTGATTTCAACATCGGACAGGCTTTTCACGCAGTGAAAGACAGCCATTACTCAAAAATATTTTTCACCAATAATTTTGTTACTAACAAGTTTCACTTTACCAAACAATTCATTGGCGGCATCTTTGTAACGATTGGTATGTTTGGCCTTGACCAGGATTTGATGCAAAAAAATCTGAGTTGCAAAAACCTCAAAGACGCTCAAAAAAATATGCTAAGCTTTACATTTATTTTTGTCATCATCAATTTGTTTTTCCTGAGCGTAGGTGCATTGCTTTACATTTATGCGCACAGGGAAGGAATTGCAATTCCCCTGGACGCCACGGGCCAGCCAAGAACTGATTACCTGTTTCCTGAAATTGCATTGAATCATTTTAAAGGCGTTCCCGCAATTGTTTTCATGTTAGGCTTAACCGCTGCAACCTTTGCTACTACTGATTCCGGGCTTACCGCGTTGACTACTTCTTTTTGTATTGATTTCCTGAATTTTGATAAAAGAAAAAATATGGTGGAAAAAGAAATGGTTCGAAAACGAACGTTTGTTCACATCGCTTTTTCACTCATTATCCTGTTCGTTGTTTTATTGTTTAATGCAGTAAATGATGCGTCGGTGGTGAGTGCAATATTTAAAGTTGCTACGTATACCTACGGCCCTTTGATAGGATTATTTGCTTTTTCTTTATTTGCCAAAAAACGGCAGGTTATGGACAAAGCAACACCTTATATTGTGATACTGGCTCCTGCTTTGTGCTTTTTCATTGACAAGTATTCAACCGTTTTATTTAACGGTTATGTCTTTGCTGAAGAGTTGATAATTGTGAACGGGCTTCTTACCTTTATAGGATTGTGGATAATGTCAGGAAAAAAATCATCAGAAGAAATAAATTTATCATATGCCTGAAGTAATAAGCGATAAAGTAAATGATTACGCCACTGCTTTATCAGAGCCAACAGATGACCTGTTGAAAGAAATAGAAGAATTTACAATGAGCCATCATGAGCATTCGAACATGTTGAGCGGTCCTTTGCAGGGAAAGTTGCTGGAAATGCTGAGTAAGGTTATTAAACCGCAACGTATCCTTGAAGTAGGCACCTTCGTAGGTTACAGCGCTTTATGCCTTGCAAAAGGATTACAGCCGGAAGGTGAGTTGCATACGCTGGAATTGAGAGATGAAGATGCGGACACGGCTCAGAATTATTTTACAAAATCTTCACATGCTAATCAGATAATTTTACACCGTGGAAATGCGTTAGATATTATTCCATCTTTGAATGAAGAGTGGGATTTAGCTTTTATTGATGCTGATAAGGTTAATTATACGAATTATTATGAATTGATTGTCCCGCGATTAAAAAAAGGTGGTGTGATTTTGGCTGATAATGTGCTTTTTCATGGCGAAGTTTTGACAGAAAAAATCAAAGGAAAAAACGCGATAGCGATTAATGCTTTTAATAAACAGGTGGCAAATGACGAAAGAGTGCAGCAGGTAATTATCACCCTGAGAGATGGTTTGATGATGATCATAAAAAAATAGAAATTTTAAAAAATTGTTTGTTTACTGATGAATCGGATCCTGATCATTTTATTTTTTTCATTCTCATGCTTTTTTAAAGCATCTGCTCAATATATGACGCAACAGGAGTATGTGCAGAAGTATAAGGATCTGGCAATTGAAGAGATGAAAAGAATGGGAGTGCCTGCAGCGATAACACTTGCGCAAGGCCTGCTGGAAACTGAAAACGGCAATAGCGATCTTTTGAAAGAATCTAATAATCATTTTGGAATAAAATGCAAAAGTACCTGGACAGCAGAAGTGGTTTATCACGATGATGATGCACGTGGAGAATGTTTTAGGAAATATAAAGACGCGGAAGATTCGTACCGCGATCATTCCAATTTTTTGAGAAGCAACACACGTTATGCTTTTTTATTTAAGCTCGATCCTTCTGATTATAAAGCGTGGGCCTACGGTTTGAGAAGAGCAGGTTATGCTACTAATCCGCGTTATCCCCAGATTTTGATTAAATACATTGAAGATAATAATTTGGAGCAATACACTGACGTAGCATTGAATGATGTTCCTCATTTTGATGGAACTCAATATGCTGATGATACAGAAAATGATTCATCGCAGGAAGTTGTGCAATTAGATCCGGTTCCTGGTCAGCCTGTCAATCTTACTATAAATGGTTCAAAAGCTGTGTTTGTTCCAAAAGGAACTTCGCTACTGGCTGTCGCTACAGAACACAATATCAATCTTGAAAAACTATTAGCGATAAATGATCTTACCAATGACGGGCTTTTACAAAAAGGGCAATATATTTTTTTGGAGAAAAAACAAAAGGAAGGGCAAGAGGATTTTTGTGTTGTTCAGACGAAAGAAACACTTTATGATATTTCCCAGAAGTATGGGGTAATACTTGAAAATTTGTACACTTACAATAATCTTACTGCTGACGATTTTATTGTTCCCGGAACAAAAATATTTTTGAAACCGCCGGCATTAAAACAAGTGGCTACATCAGATAACCGGCCTGAAGTGGTGATCCTGGCAAAAAATGGAGTTCAAAGTGATGCTTCTCAAAAGACCATCACTTATACAGTTCAGCCACGGGAAAGCCTTTATAGAATTTCAAAAAAGTATGGCGTAACGGTGGATGATATCAAAAAATGGAATCATCTGAAAAGCGATAATCTGCAGCCAGGGCAGCAGCTCATTATTTCAAAATAATTATGGCGAATATTAAAGTTCACGACAAAGAATTTATTCCCTATATTAATGCACAGGAAATAGAAACAGAAGTGGAGCGGGTTGCTAAAGAGATCAATAAAGATTATGATGGCAAAAAACCGCTGTTTATTGCTATCTTAAATGGCGCTTTTATTTTTGCTGCTGATCTTTTCAAAAAAATAAATATAGAAGCGGAAATTTGTTTTATAAAACTTGCCTCTTATAAAGGCGTAAAATCAACCGGCAAAGTAATTACTGCTATTGGGCTTGATGCAGAAATTTACAGTCGTGATGTTATCATTGTTGAAGACATCGTGGATACAGGGAAAACCCTTTCACAGTTTCTGCCTACATTGGAGCACCAGCATCCTGCTTCTCTAAAAATAGCGGCTCTTTTGCACAAACCTTCAGCCACTATCCACGAAATAAAAATTGATTATCTCGGTTTTACGATTCCTGATAAATTTGTTCTTGGATATGGTTTGGATTATGACGGCCTTGGAAGAAATATAAAAGAGATATACCAATTGGTGTAAATTTATCAATAAAGTTTCCTGCCTGTATTAGAAAAGGGTTTATCTTTCTGAAATATATTTAATGAAAAAGCTGGTTACCATATTTGCTGCCCTCTTTTTTGTTCAACAATCATTTGCTCAATATTACATCAGGGGAGAAGTGCGTGATGAAAAAGGTAACGCGTTACAGAATGTAAAAATCTATATGCCGGAAACCAATTCCCTGTATTCAAGTGGCGTCACAGGAGGTTTTGGAATTCCTACTACTCACACAACAGACTCATTAATTTTTAGCCTTGACGGTTATGTTTCAGTAAATGTCAGGATTAAAACCAGTGATTATCAACATATAATTTTAAAAGTAATTCCGATAGGTTCACAGGTAAATAAACAAAAATTAGTTTCCCTTACTACAAATTCAAATAAAAATATTTTCCCGATCTCTTATTACGAAAATGAAAGCTACAGCAATCTTGCAGAGAATGATTTTATAAAAGCGACTACCAAAACAATGACAGAATTTTCAATGCGCATTGATAAAGCTTCTTATAGTAACGTCCGGCGGTTTATCAACCAGGGAACAGAGGTTCCGGTTGACGCTGTTCGAATTGATGAAATGCTTAACTATTTTAATTTTAATTATAAAGAACCGGAAGATGATAATGTTTTTCGTGTAGAGTCACATGTTTCTGATTGCCCATGGAATGACAAGCATCGGCTGTTGTTTTTGAATTTATCGGCGAGGAAATTAAATCTCAATCATGTTCCGCCTTCCAATCTTGTTTTTTTGATAGATGTTTCGGGTAGTATGGATATGCCGAACAGGTTACCTCTTTTAAAACAAGCATTCCAACTCCTCGTAAAAAATCTAAGAAAGCAAGACACAGTTTCAATTGTTACTTATGGTGGCACGGTTGGAATTTGGCTCGAACCAACAGGCGGAGCGCACAAACAGAGAATTATCAAATCAATTGAAGCATTGTCAGCTTCCGGAGACACACCCGGGGAAGCAGCCATCAGAACTGCCTATAAGCTTGCTGAACACACTTTTATAAAAGATGGAAATAACCGGATCATTATGGCCACCGATGGCGATTTTAATGTCGGCCAAAGCAATGAAGCCGATCTTGAAGACCTGATTTCTAAAGAGAAACAATCAGGTGTTTATCTTACCTGTCTTGGTGTAGGTATGGGAAATTACAAAGATTCAAAAATTGAAATTTTGTCGAAGAAGGGTAACGGCAATTTTGCTTATATAGATGATTTGAGGGAAGCGGAAAAAGTACTCGTGACTGAGTTTACACAAACGCTTTATTCTGTTGCCAGCAACGTTTACATTAGTGCAAGGTTTGATTCCAGTTATATAAATGAATACAGGCTGATAGGTTACGATAACAAGAAAAATATAATCGCTGAAAAAGTGTATGAGCTCGAAGGAGGTGAAATCGGTTCTGGTTCGGGAAATACAATAATATTTGAAATTCTTCCAACAAAACTGGATTCAGTTTCCGGTAGACTAACAAATATTGCTAATTTTCAAATTCACTATCGCATTCCAAATGATACCATTGAAAAAGTCGTTAATTATCCATGTCCTGACAATTTTATTCCTTTTGATTCACTTAACAATGACTTGCGATTTGCTACGGCTGTTGCCATGTTTGGCTTGAAATTAAGAGAGTCAAAATATTTTCCCAAAGATTTTGATTGGAACATTATTAAAAATATTGCTACCGCTGCCCAATCTCCCGATAATTTTCTTGAAACTGAATTCCTTGAATCAGTTGATAAAGCGCAAGGGCTTTATGCTGATAAAAAGAAAAGGGGTTTCTGGAGAAAAAATAAAAATTGAAAAGCCTAAATCCTTTTTAATAAATGGATATTTAAAATATGTTTTGCAATTTTGCAGCATCTTTCAGTATTAATAAAACTAAATTATTTCAGTTATGAAAATCATTCCCTTTTTAATTAAAGAACTGGAGCAGGAAGCGAAAACTACGCGCAAGTTTTTAAAGTTGGTTTCACCGGATAAGTTTTCCTGGAAACCACATGAAAAAAGCATGGAAATGAAACGCCTTTGTGTTCATATCGCTGAGTTGCCCGGGTGGATTGATATGTCGATAAATACTGATGGCGTTAATTTTGCCACCAGTGATTATAAACCAACTGAAGTAAGCAGCACTGAGGATTTGATAAACCTTTTGGATCAGTCAGAAAAAAAGGCATTGGCAGCGTTAGAAAGTGTAAAAGACGAAGATGAACTTCTTAAAACATGGACAATAAAAAATGGAGACCAGGTGCTGCAAGCCATGACAAAATACGAAGCGGTTCGGCATTCTTATAGCCAAACTACTCATCATCGCGCGCAATTAGGAGTGTATTTGCGTTTACTCAATATTCCGATTCCCGGCAGCTACGGACCAAGTGCTGACGACCAAAATTTTTAGGAGTAAATCAAAGTTGCAGGTAAATATTACCATTAGCTTCCGTAAGCGGGAAAATTTTAATATTCTCCTTTGCGGGTCCTGCTTTTACTTTCCCGGTGACTACATGAAACTGGGAACCGTGCCATGGGCATTGAACCGTACTGCAAATCATTGCGCCTCCAGCCAGTGAGCCGCCTCTGTGAGTACAACGATCTTCAAAAGCCACATAGCCGTCTTCTGTTTTCCCGATGACAATTCGTTGATCTCCTACATGCAATAATTTCATCTGGTTAAGTTTTAATTCATCGGACGCAGCCACTTGCATTTTTTCTTTTGAAGGTTCTAAATATTCTTCTTTCCATTTTCCTGCTTCAGCATAGCGCGGATCAACAGCGATCTGGTTGCGGTAAATAAGTGTGGAGCCCATCCATCCGGTAAAACCAATTATTATAACGCCCACGCCCTCTAAAATTATGACCACTATTTCATTTGGATTTCCACTCGTCCGAATGATAAGCGCGATTGAAAAGAGCACCAGTTGTGAAACATTCAGCAGACCATGTTTTGCGCCTCTTTTCTTTGCTGAACTTTTAGGAGGAACCGTATATAAATAATCAATAAAACCGGGGATTGCCGCCAGTATTCCCATTACAATTCCTCCTACTTCGAGATAGTAAGCTGTTTGCAAAAAGCTTTGATTTCCTGAAAAAGCAGCAATAAGATCACTGACAAATGCGCCAATTAAAAATCCGATTGGAAAAGAAACCAATATCGGGTGAAGAGGATGACTTTTTATACTTGCTTTGCTACGCATAATAATTTTTATTTATTTTACTACAATAATCTTTCCATTTACCTAATCCAATTCTTAACCTAAATCAGCACGATTGTTGAAGTACCTTAATAGATTTAGTTTCGGGGTTTTTATGGAATCTTTTTTTGAAAATTTAAACTGACAATCATGGCAGACGAAAATTTAATTGAGAACCTGGCTTCAAGCCTGGGACAAAATGCTTCAGTAAATAATGTATTTGGTGAACCTATTCGTGTGGGAGATAAAACAATCATTCCTGTTGCACGCCTTGCATACGGCTTTGGTGGCGGATTTGGACAAGGAAAAAAGAAACGGAATAAAGGCGAAGTTTCAGATGAAAGTAAAGGACAAGAGCCTGCCGGAAAAGGCGCGGGGGGTGGTGGAGGTTTTAATGCGGTTGCAAAAGGTATTTATGAAATTACACCTACCTGCACACGTTTTATTCCTGCAAATCCTGCAAAAAAAGTATTGATGGGTGTTGCTATCGGTTACTTTTTAAAGAAGTTTTTTTTCTCTAAAAAGCATAAATAAAAAATCCTTTTTTAAAAATCATATTCCTCATAAAGTTTTTTGCCTTCATACAAGGATTTTATATCCCAGCCATCACTTTCAAGCATGCCTAATATAAGTTTGCGCCGGAATTGTAATTGTTCAATGTTCAAATCCATTTGCCGGCTGTTACTTTTTAAGGGGATTTTTTTTTCTTTTAATTTTTCTATTTGAACATCTCCCGGATTGTTGGTAGAAGGATGGATGTAGGCTTTTTGCAAAGTTGCCAGGTATTCTGTAATTGCAAACCGTAAAGAATAAATTTCAACTTTCGATGGTAATATGTCTTCAGGCTTGTACAGAAGTAAAATGCTGAGCGCCTCATCAAGCCCAGCCAGATTTACACTGAAAGATTCCCGAACAAGATTGGAGTGAAAATTATGTAAGACGGGATATGCAGTATGTTGCTGTGATACCTCCAGGATAAGGTTTGTTAGTTCTATAAAATGTGCTGTTAAGCGCGAAAAGTCTTTCCCGTTCCAGCCATTTAAAAGAATGTTTTCTGGTGAAGAACCGAGAGAGTGAATAAAACCACTTACTTTCCTTTTTAGTATTTCACCTGCGGAAACCGATAAAAGGAAACTTACAATGGTTGAGATCATGATGAAGCCTGAAAAGGAAATGATGGAAGTAAAAACCATCCACGCATTACCGTTTGGACCAAAATCCCCAAGGCCCAAAGTAGAAAGAATATATCCTACAAAATAAAATTTCTGGATCGGTGTTGCCGGCATGTTGTTGGAGGTTGCAACAACAGAATCAACCTCGGACATATAAATGAGGGTATTCCCAATCCAGAAAAGCGAAACCCAGACTAGCAAAAAAACTATTAGGGTAAATAATCCCGCGTAGTTTAAAACTCTTTTCCTTCCATTTCCACCTGCAAGCCAATAAAAGAATTTCCAGACCCAATGCAACAATCGTTGTGTAAAAAAACGGGAACCTCTTGGGGCAAGCGTGGAAATAAATACATTCACAAGGACAAAAACAACAATCACCACGCCCGCTGCAAAAATTAAATAATTCATTCTTCTGACTTTAATCGTTGCTCTTTAGTCAACAACAATTCCTTTAATATCAAAAAGAATGCAATAAATTTTAAGAGGCGATTTGAAAAGAAAAAAATCGATTATTTCTCAGTTTACTACAAATCAAAATCTTACAAATGTTGCAGCATCTTATTTCCAAAATTTACGTAGTCAGCATTACCAGCCTTTTTTGCAAGTTCGACAGTTTTTTGTGCACTTTCTTTTGCGCCGGCTTTATTACCCATTGCTTGTTGAATTCGTGCTTTTTGCAAAAACATAAAGTAAGCATCAGGGCTTTCTTCTGTTGCCTTATTGATGTTTTCAAGTGCCTTTTCATAATTTTTCTCGTAGTCATAATAAAAATTAGCTGCCTGGTAATAAGGAGGTTTATCGCCCTGCAAAGCACTTTCAATTTGTGTGCGGATACGTTCTTTAATGTTGGTTGTAATTGGAACACTCACATCAGTATTGGCCCATTTAAGATGAAGATTGCAGCTTTCATTTTTTAGATCAGTAAACTGCATGGTGAAAGTTTCAATTTTTTGTTTGTGCAAAACAACAGGTGCTTTATAATGAAACAGATCATCATTGGTTGAAAAACCTTCTTGTCCCGGATAAGCAGTGCCTTTGCTAAAAACAACATCCCATTCGTCTTTGGCGGGAATGGTATAGATGACGTAGGAGCCGCTATCCAGTTCATTTCCTCCCACAGAAACCTTGTCACTGAAATAAATTTTTGTAGCTGCATTCGCACCTGTTCTCCATGGTTTCCCTAAAGGAACCAACTCCGAATTCTGACCAAAAATCTGTCTGCCTTTGATGCCGGGGCGACTATAAGTTAATTCAATTTTTCCGAGGCCAAAATCCTGGATGATAGTTTGAGTCGGACTAGGAGCAGGCATATTTACCTGCGCATTTACAGGCATAAAAAAAGCTAAGAAAGCAAGAGCAATTATTAAGGACTTTTTCATATCTAATGTTTTGCACAAACTTAATCATATTATAAATACTATTTTTTATTTGATAAGCAGGGGATTTTTATTAAAACTTGTGCGGCACACCAATTGCTTTCCGGATTTTAAAACTAAATATGAAAGCGCTTGTACAGAAATTGATGAAAGTGTTAACCGAAAAAAAACTTTCGCTTGCTTTTGCGGAAAGTGTAACGTGTGGCCTTGCTGCGCATGAATTAAATATCACGCCGGGAACTTCCGAAACTTTGATGGGCAGTATAATAAGTTATAATGAAAAAGTAAAAACGAATTTGCTTAAAGTTGATGCATCGCTTATAGAAAAGTATACTGCAGAATCACAGGAAGTAACAGATGCAATGGCGCAAAATCTTCCACAATTAATCCACGCGGATGTATATGTTGCTATCACAGGCCTCAATGCCGAGGGAGGAAGTGAAACACCTGAAAAACCTGTTGGCACTGTTTTCTTCTCCTTGTTATTCAATGGAAAACTAACGCGAAAAAGAAAACTTTTTAAAGGTTCTCCAATGGAAATTAAGAAAGAAGCATGCAAGGAAGCTTATATGTTAATTCTGGAAACAGTGCAAGAATAATGGCATCGATATTGTATTTCTTCTGATAATTGTTCACCTAAAAAAACATTATAATGGAAAATCATGAAAAAGTAATTGATGCTTTAAACGATTTAGTGAAAATAAATAATGACCGCATCGAAGGTTATGAAAAAGCTATTGAAGATTCAAAATCGGATGGAGAATATAATTCTTTATTCAGGGAAATGATCGATCAAAGCAGAAAGTACAAAGAACAACTGATTAACGAAATCAACACACTCGGTGGTAAGGCCGACAGGAACAGCAACACTTCCTCAGGTAAAGTTTACCACGTGTGGATGGATGTAAAATCCAGTGTGCAAGGCAAAACCGATAAATCGGCTCTCCAACTTTCTGAGTATGGGGAAGATGCTGCACAAAAAGCATATACGGAAGCACTCCAAACAGATAATCTACAAGCTTCAACCCGTGATTTAATTCAAAATCAAAAAGAGCATTTGAAAAACTCTCACGATACTATTAAACGTAAAAGAGATATGCAGGAAGCGCATTCATAATGATGTTTGTGACATAAAAAAACCGTCTTTTTGGACGGTTTTTTTTGTGTCAAATTAAAAATCACTCGAAATTATACGGTGACTGTATCTTTTGGAATTACTTCATTCCTGAAAACTACCATTCCGTCGAAAACATCCACCAATACAGGTTTTGTTTTATCAATAGTTCCACTGAGTAATTTCTTGCTCAATTGGTTCACGATCTGCTTTTGTATTAACCTTTTCAATGGTCTTGCACCAAACTGTGGATCAAATCCATTTTCTGCGAGATAATCAAGCGCGTAATCGGTAAACTCAAGGATAACACCGCTTTTAGCCAATTGTTCTTTAAGATCATTTAATTGGATCCTGATAATTTCTTTAATATCATCCATCAATAATGGCTGGAACATGATTACTTCATCAATCCTGTTTAAAAATTCCGGCCTGATAGTCTGCCGTAATAAATCCATAACCTGCCTCTTCGTTTTTTCTACCACTTCCTCTTTATTCAAAGCGCTTACATTTTCAAAGGCAGTTTGAATCAACTGGCTTCCCAGGTTGCTTGTCATAATAATGATCGTGTTTTTAAAATTCACCACGCGGCCCTTATTATCTGTAAGACGGCCATCATCCAATACCTGCAACAAAATATTGAAAACATCAGGATGTGCTTTTTCAATTTCGTCCAGGAGAATGACACTATAAGGTTTGCGTCTAACGGCTTCCGTTAGTTGCCCACCTTCCTCGTAACCTACATAACCAGGAGGCGCACCCACCAACCTGCTGACTGAATGTTTTTCCTGGTACTCACTCATATCTATCCTCGTCATCATGCTATCATCATCAAACAGGTATTCTGCTAAAGCTTTCGCTAATTCTGTTTTACCTACGCCGGTTGTTCCGAGAAATATAAAGGAACCAATTGGTTTTCGGGGATCGTGCAATCCGGCGCTGCTCCTGCGTACGGCATCAGCAACAGCCTCAATTGCTTCATCCTGTCCGATCACCCTTTTGTGCAATTCATCTTCAAGATTTAATAATTTTTCTTTTTCACTTTGCAGCATTTTATTTACCGGGATTCCTGTTGCTTTTGCTACACTTTCAGCTATATCTTCTGCATCAACTTCTTCTTTCAATAAACGTTTTTCGTTGATCTCTTCCAGTTGAACAGTATATTCTGCAATTAATTTTTCCTGAGTCTGCAATTTGCCATAACGGATTTCAGCCACTTTTCCATAATCTCCTTCACGCTCTGCTTTTTCAGCCGCCATTCTTAAATTTTCCATTTCTGCTTTCGCATTCTGTACTTTTTCTACCAGTTCTTTTTCCTGTTGCCATTTGGCTTTGAACGTATCACGTTCTACTGAAAGATTAGAAATTTCGGTATTTAATTCTTTTAATTTTGCATCATCTTTTTCTCTTTTAATTGCTTCTCTTTCAATTTCCAATTGGCGTATCTGGCGTTCAAGATTGTCTAATCCTTCAGGCATTGAATTCATTTCCAGCCTGAGTTTGGCGGCACTTTCATCAATCAGGTCGATAGCTTTATCAGGCAAAAAACGATCAGTGATATAACGATTGGACAATTCAACAGCGGCAATAATCGCTTCATCTTTTATCCGTACATGATGATGTGTTTCATAACGATCTTTCAAACCTCTTAAAATAGAGATAGCATCTTCCACACTTGGTTCATCCACCATTACTCTTTGAAATCTTCTTTCCAGCGCTTTATCTTTTTCAAAGAATTTTTGATATTCATTCAAAGTGGTTGCTCCAATTGCTCGAAGTTCTCCACGTGCCAAAGCTGGTTTTAAAATGTTAGCAGCATCCATTGCGCCTTCTCCACCTCCGGCTCCTACCAAAGTATGAATTTCATCAATGAACAAAACGATTTCCCCATCACTTTGTCCCACTTCTTTTATCACTGATTTTAATCTTTCTTCAAATTCACCTTTGTATTTTGCGCCCGCAATAAGCAAACCCATATCCAACGCATAAATTATTTTTGATTTCAGATTTTCGGGCACGTCTCCACTGATGATCCTGATTGCCAAACCCTCTACTATAGCGGTTTTACCAACGCCCGGTTCTCCAACAAGTATCGGATTGTTTTTAGTTCTTCTTGATAAAATATGAAGTGTTCTCCTGATTTCTTCGTCACGCCCAATAACAGGATCCAATTTATTACTCCTTGCTAATTCATTTAAATTTTTTGCGTATTTATTAAGCGCGTTAAATTGTGTTTCTGAAGTTTGTGAAGAAACCGTAGAACCTTTTTTCAAATCTTTGATTGCCGCAACAAGGCCTTTTTCAGTCAGCCCTGCATCTTTCAAAATTTTTGCTGCGTTATCATTTCCCTGCACGATGGCGAGTAGCAAATGTTCGACACTTACAAATTCATCATTGAAAGTTTTTAGCGAAGCCGCCGCACGCAACAGCACATTATTCATATCCCGGCTGATAACCTGCGCAGGTTCTCCGGATTCCATTTTGGGAAGTTTGCTAATGCTTTCATCAACTTTGCTTTCAACAAAATTTACGTTTACATTATTTTTTTTCAATAGAAAATCTACCGGACTATCTTCATCGGTAAGCAAGGCCTTCAATAAATGTTCAGTTTCAATATTCGGATTCCTGTCGTTGAAAGCAAGTTGCTGGGCTTTTGAAAAAATCTCCTGTGATTTTATAGTTAAGTTACTTGGATTCATAATAAATTAATAGTTTGCTTTTATTGCACAAATTTTAATCCAACCTGAAATTCGCGATTATTCTGTCGTGCTTTCCTTATTAAAACTGTCGCAAAAGCAGTCTAAATAGCTTATACATGTTATTTTTTCAGTTTTATTAAATCCCTCACTCTAAAGTATTTTTGCGATGCTTTTATGTTATCAAATTCAGACCATACTTCCTTTGTTAAAAAAACTGCAGCATCATTAGGTTTTGATTATTGCGGAATTGCGAAAGCTGAAAAGCTTGATGAAGATGCAAAGAGGCTTGAATCATGGCTGAATAATGGTTTTAACGGAAGTATGGATTACATGAACCGTTATTTTGATCTCAGAACAGATCCTTCAAAATTGGTTCCGGGTGCCAAATCAGTTATCACTTTATTATTAAATTATTTTCCTTCAGAGCAACAAACGCCACAATCTCCGCAAATCTCCAAATATGCGTATGGTAAAGATTATCATGAAGTGATCAAGAGAAAACTAAAGCTTTTTTTGCAAACGCTTCAGGAAAATATCGGGGCGATTCATGGACGTGGATTTACCGATAGTGCTCCGGTTCTGGAAAGAAGCTGGGCAGTAAAAAGTGGCTTAGGATGGGTAGGTAAAAACGGGAATTTAATTACAAAAAATAACGGGTCATTTTTTTTCATAGCTACGTTAATTACAGATCTTGAATTGGAAGCTGATGATCCTTTCGCTAAAGATTTTTGCGGCAGTTGCACAAAGTGTATTGATAATTGCCCGACTGAAGCAATACTTCCCAATAAAGTGATTGATGGAAGCAAATGCATTTCCTATTTTACTATTGAATTAAAGGATATGCTGATCCCGGAAAAAATGAAAGGTAAATTTGAAAATAATTTGTTTGGCTGTGATGTTTGCCAGGATGTTTGTCCGTGGAACCGTTTTGCAAAACCAACCCATGAAACTGAATTTAGACCTTTGCCAGAAATCCTTAATTTTTCTAAAAATGATTGGGAAGAACTGACAGAAGAATCTTTTAAAATTATCTTCAAAAAATCGCCGGTGAAACGCGCAAAATTTGAAGGAATAAAAAGGAATTTAAAATTTTTAGAAAGCTAAAAGTTTGAAATAAAAATCCTGGAAATTTGTTGCTTTACTGTTCTGTTAAAAAACCAAACCTGTTTTCAAAACAACGCTCCCGTAACTCAATTCATAATTGGTATAGCTTGTGCTACTGCCGGAAAAAGGATTCATTTGCACCGTCTTTATTTTACATTTTAATTTTTTATACGAATAGCCCAGGCTAAATGAAAAAGCGTTTTTTTTATTCAAGAGAAACTCGTAACCCACTCCTAAATCTGTATAAATTCCCCCGGTAAAATGATAAGAAGAGTTATAATAAGAAATTTCTTTTCCGGGCTTATCTTTTATCGGAAAATCATAACCGACATCTCCATAACCAAAAGCTCGTTTTTCATTACCGAAAAATTTCCTGCCATCGAAAAATAGGGGAAGTGTTTTATAATGATAGTTGTCAACACCAACGCCCACACCCGCAAACCATGAAGAAAACTTAAAGCCATTTACACTTTGAAAGCCTGTGCTTAAAGGGCTTTGTCCGCTAATAAGTTCAAAAGTATTTACTGATTGAAATTGCATTTTTTTTTGGGAAAGCGCCGGGAAAACGGCAACAAAAAGAATTGCATGGATCAAAATAATTTTCTTTTTCATCTGATTAACTTTTTGCCAGGCTGATCTTACTTACCAGGTGAATATTATTTACGTCGGAATAATCGTATTGATATAATCCATCGGTAGCCACAACTAACGCGATACCATTTTTGGCAATCACATCATAAGTCTCAAGATTCGAAAATTGCTTTATTAATTTTATATCGGAAACGTCCGTGGCATTGAAAACCTTTAATCCATCGCTTCCATCGCAAATAAATAAAAGATTGCCATCTTTGGATAAACCACGCGGGCTGGTGAGATTATAAATTTTAACCAAAGAAGCATCAACCAAATTATTGAGTTGTACAACATCCAGCTCGTTGTTATAGCCTAAACACGTGGTGCCGGAGTGAAGTGTTATATACGCATATTTGTCATCAGCAATTACAGGGTCGCAACTGCGCGCATGCGTAAATTCGCCTGCTTTTTCCGGCTTTTCCGGCGATGATGCAATATTGTAAATGAACATTCCATTGTTGGAGCCAATGAATAATTTATTTTCAAAAGGGTAAATTGTTTCAACATGATAGTCGACAGAAACTTGTTTCAAAAATTCAGGCTGATTGGTGTTTGTAATATTGAAGATGTTTAAATTAGATTCATCAACGGTGTATAAATAATTATTCACTATTGCAAACCTTGCCATTGAACCTCCGGTTCCAACAGGCGCTGATCCGTTGGCAGCAGGCACAGAAGCACTTTGAGCCGCATTTGCGAAATATACGCCGGAACTGTAATCCAAAATCACTCCGCCGCCACCGCAATTTTCAGCAACGGTTGTGTCTTTCTTTATCCATCCTGAAATTTTATTAACTGTATTGTAATTTATCTGGCTTGCATAATAATAAGGAAATGGTAAAACATTTTCTGTGTATTTTTTTAAAACTACATTCAGGGGATCGCTTACGTCAATTGTAACCAGGTCGCTGTACGAATCAGCATACAGCGTGTTTCCTTTCAATGCCAGATCCATGTTTCCCGGGATTTTTATAAAAGCAATATTTTGAGGCGATGCGGGATTGCGGTCGTCAATTATATGTATCCCTTTTTCAATTTCATTCAAAAATATATAGTTGCCAAGCACCACTATTTTCCCTGGATTTTCTACTTGTTCAGGGCTGCCACTTTTAATATTCGCCTGGAGTTGAGCAAGGGTTTCGTAGACAGGAATATAATTCGTATAAGTATAAGTGCTTTTGCAAGTATCCTTAATGCAGCTATTCAGGAAAGCCGGTAAAATAAATAATAAAAAAATTGCGGGAGATTTAATGATTTTTTTCATGTCGAAGCATTTTCCAGGTTGACAACTGCAAATAAGAAACCGTTGCATTCCCAAAGAAAATTATTTTTTCCGCAGAAGAATCGCTGCATTGATTCCTATGAAATTAAAATGGCGATTGTCGTACAATCCTTTACCGGAAAGGCTTGTAAGGCCATAATAAAAAGCCGGGCCAAAAGTTAGAGGATGTTTTCCGGAAGTAAATACTGTTGCTGAGAACCCTGTATGCAACCCGAACTGAAGTTTTTTAAAGAAACTATTGTCATGGTAATAAACAGAAGATGCGGAATCAAATTGCAGGGCATTGGTGTTGATCAATTCAGAAATATCTATTCCTGCATTCCATGAAAGCGGGAATTTTTTATTTTTATTTAATTGAAATTTTAATGGAAACAGGAATGTCCAGGAAATGGAAATTATTCCTGAAAGAATGAATATTATTGCCTGCGCTGTAAAAGTTAGATGATAAATTTTGTGTAGAATTAAAAGAATCAATTCTACTGCCTACTTTATTTGCCACAGAAAAATATTTGTAAGTAAGCCCGTAAGAAATTTTGGTTTTTGGCGAAATGTTTTTTTCTACGAAAAAGCCAGCCATAAAAGCGATAGAGGCTTTAAAGGCAGAAGGAGGATAATAGGCATACCCGCCTGGAGATCCTCCATTATAATAGCTTCCGGGAGCTGATAAATAAGCATAATTTTCTTCGAAAGAGCCATTGCTGATCCATGAAGTGCCGCCTGATAAAGTGATTCCCGGTGTCCATGGATATTTTCTATTGGAAGTCGCAGATTTTTTTAGTGAAGAAGCCTTTTTGATTGCGGCACTTGTCCGATCTTTTTTCTTTTCGCCCTTAGTAGTATCTCCGGCAGAAATATTTTTAGAAGCTGGTGCGATTTCTTTACTATTTTCAACTATATCATTCTTATTGTGTTCACTATTTGAGAATTGATTTGAAGAAAGTTTTGCTGATGAATCCTGCGTTGCTTTGGTTGTTGTTGGTTGTCCTCCGGAAACAAGCTGATCTTGTGGTTTATTAATTTCGGCTTTTACGATCGTTATATTGGGGGTTGATTTTTTACCTGGTTTTATACGAGACGGGTGAGAATAAAAATCATTGTTATTTGTTGCTTTACTGTAAGCTTTTTTCTTTTTCGCAGGTGTTTTTCCGGAAGCATGAGAAGTATTGACAGTGGCCGGTTCATTTAAACGACTTGTTTTTTTAGTATTGCCGGCTACAAATTGATGTGAAGAAGAATCGTTGGCATTTGTTGTTTTACTATCTTTTTTAACAACATTTTCCAGAGATTGGTTCGACTTTGAAGCCTTTTTACCCCCATTCATTAACCAGTATCCTCCGGAAAGAAGCAACAGGAAGGAAAAGAAAAATATGATGATACCTCTTTTCCCTTTCTCTCTTTTCCTAATTGTTTTTTCAATATTGGTCCAGACCAGGTCAGAGGGAGGAATTTTTAATTCATCCATTTTGTGTTGGACAGTTTTTTCAAAATTATTTGGTTCCATAACGACCTTTTTCTTCTTTTAATGAATTTTTTTCGATCCATTCAATCAACAATATTCTTGCCCTTGCATATTGAGACCTTGAAGTGCCCTCATTAATACCAAGCATCCCTGCAATTTCCGCGTGCTTATATCCTTCTACTGCATGAAGATTAAATATGGTTTGAAAACCGGTCGGAAGCTGCCTTATCAATTCGGCGAGTTCCTTTGCTTGCAGTTTTACAACCGGGTTATGCGTAGAAACAACATGTAAAGGCATTTCGTCGAATAGAAGATCATGGCGGTACTTTTTATTGGTCTTTAAATAATTCAATGCGGTGTTTACCATAATTTTTCTAACCCATCCTCCAAATTCTCCATCCCCTTTATACTGTTTTAATCTTGCAAATACTTTTATAAATCCTTCTTGCAAAACTTCTTCTGCATCACTCATACTTTTGGTATACCTAAAACATACGCCCAGCATGGAATCCGCAAAAAGATTGTACAGTGTTTTTTGCGCCTCCGGCTTTTGTTTAAGGCAGTCTTTTACTAATTGGTCTAAATCCGTTTGATGCATCGCAATATCTTGACAACTGTTGTTTAAGTTTCGTTGCATTTAAGGTAATTTTTTTATTGATCTACCTTTGCCACTCAAATTAATATTCAGCAACATGGATCTTCAACAAAAAGATGAAAAATATATCTGGCACCCTTATACGCATCAAAAAAGCATGATGCCTGCGGTTCCCATAGTGAAAGGTGCAAAGTCTTTATTGATAGATGAAAAAGGGAATAAATATATTGATGGAATAAGTAGCTGGTGGGTGAATATTCATGGTCATGGAAACAAATTTATTGCTAAAAAAATCTATGAACAAGCCAGGAAACTGGAACAGGTAATATTTACTGCTTTTACGCATGAGCCAGCCATAAAGCTCGCGGAAAATTTGTTAGGTGTTTTGCCTGGAAATTTTTCAAAAATATTTTATACCGATGATGGTTCTACGGCCACCGAAGTAGCCATTAAGCTTGCATTACAATATTGGAAAAACGTGGGAAATAATAAACGAAATAAAATCCTTGCTTTTCATAATTCTTATCATGGAGATACTTTCGGAGCGATGAGTGTGAGTGAGCGGGGAATATATACTGCGGCATTCCAGGACAAATTGTTCGATGTAGTTTTCATCGATACGCCTGATGGAAATAACTTGAATAAATTGAAAAATGAAATTAAAAAGTATAAAGATGAATTCGTCTGTTTTATTTATGAGCCCTTGCTGCAAGGGGCAGAAGGAATGAAAATGCACAATCCAAAAGATTTAAACGAGTTACTTGTTTATTTGAAAAAAGAAAAAATTATTTGTATCGCTGATGAAGTACTTACAGGATTTTACCGGACGGGTAAATTTTTTGCAGGTGATTATATGGAAGAGAAAGCCGATATTATTTGCCTGAGCAAAGCGCTAACCGGCGGCACGATGGCTTTAGGAGTTACAGCCTGCACACAGGAAATCTATGATGAATTTGTAAGCGACGATAAGACCAAAACACTTTTTCACGGACATTCGTTTACCGCAAATCCGCTTGCATGTACTGCTGCAAACGCCAGTTTCGAACTGCTTCAAAAAAAAGAATGTTTAAAAGGAATTGAAAATATAATCTCTCATCATCAAAAATTTGCCAAAAAACTTAAAGTGCTGCAAAAGAAAGGTTTTATTAAAAATGTTCGCCAAACGGGAACCATAATTGCCTTTGAAATTTGTACGGATGATAAAGATGATTATTTAAATAAGGTGAGTCAGGCATTTACACCCTTTTGTATGAAGCGCGGCGTATACTTACGTTCTATGGGAAATACCATTTACATTCTGCCACCATATTGTATCATATCAAAAGAACTAAAAAAAATATATGCTGTAGTTTTAGACTTTATAAAAAAGTACTCGAACTAAAATCAGTAGCTTAATTTTCAGCCGCTTTTCTCAAATCGTCCAATGCAGATTCATATTGAGATCCCGAAAATTTATCAAAGAGAATCCCTTCTATTCTTTTCCAGGGATACCAACCCAAATTGATGTTTACATCCCAGGTAAGTTGTGTTTGATTATTAAGTTTTGGAATGAGCAGAAATTCATACTGCACTTGTGTTGAAGAAGCAGATTCAACATTGATAGTAATTTTGTTATTGGCAGTATCAACAAGATTTAATAGAATCGTTTTCCCTTCTTTATTTTTTAAAGTAACAGAAGAAATAATATTTTTTGTGGAAGGATTTTTTACAATTGTTATGCTTTCGTCTTTAAAAGCAGGATACCATTTATTCCATTCATTGAAATCTACAATTTCTTTTTTGATTGCATCATGGGAAGCGTTAATATCAACGGATTTTGCAACTGTTACTTTTGATGGCAGCAGTAAAGCCAGCAAAAAGATAACGATGAAAACCGAAAGCAAGAAAAGAACAAACCTAAAAAATGACATGTTATTCCCATTTAAAAACTTTCACGGCAACCGCATATACTACAACTCCCCAAAGTAGAAGAATTCCAATTTCCCATCTTTCATCCCAAAGATTATTTCCCTGAAAAGCCACGTCACGTAAAGCATTGTTCAAATGTGTGAGTGGCATTACCTGCGCAATCCATCGCAACCATTTTGGGAAAACATCAATTGAAAAAAAAGTGCCACCGATCAGAAATTGTGGTAATGTAATAATATTGGCAAAAGGCGGAATGGTACTGTCATTCTTTGCAAGGCCGCTTACAATAAATCCCATTCCCATAAAAACAACAAGGCCGATAAAACTCAAGATCAGCAATTCAATAAAAGTTTCAAAACCTCTTACCAAAGTGAAATCAAACAGATAACGGCCGGCAAGAATAATTACAACAGCCGTTAGCATTTGGAATAAAACCCGGCTGAGCATTTCACCTAAAATAATATAAGTTCGGCTAATCGGCGTGGCAAAAAATCTTTTAAGCACTAAAGTATTTCTCAAATTAAAAAACATGAAGGCAACACCAAAAACTCCCGAAGCGAGTAAAGAAAATCCTAACTGCCCCGGTAACACAAAATCAATCGTTTTATATTTCCTGATCACCGCAATATCCCGTGGAAAATTAAAATCAAACTTTGCGTAAGCCGGCCTTCCCGGATATTTTTCATCACTGATTCTATTGATAATACTTTCAACCAATGCTTTAAATTGGGGCCACTGGTCATTGCTTGAGGTTGTACTTTTTAGAGTAAAAATATAAGGAGGATTTCCTTGCGTATTTTTTTGAATATTGATTACACCGGCAATTTTTCCACTTTCAAGATCTTTTTCCAGTGCTTTTTGATCCGGATACTTTTTTATAATCACTTGCTGTGAATTTTCAAGAGACTGGTAAAGTTCGTTGGTCGTGTCTGCATTGGACGCCACAGCGATCTTATAACTTTTAAGCATTCCGTTATCGCCGATAAAACCAAACACAAGAATAAATATAAAAGGAAAAGCGAATCCGAAAATCACTGAAGAAGGACTTCTGAAAAGCGCGTGTAAACTTGCTTTTGTAATAGCAAGCATCGCACGCACCTGGCTGTATTGTTTCATTTAAAAAGCTGAATTTAAAGTGGCAAAACTAACTGCGAAAAAATAAAAACTTATAAAATATTTTAAAAGATTTCAAACCACATATTTTTGTAAAATATAAAATGAAATAAACGGGGTAATCGAATCTCTCATTTGAGAAACTCATTTCGATAATCGGTCAAAGGTAGAGTTCACTCAAAAATAATGGTCAGAAAAACTTCATATTTCTATAAACAGCTGGATTTTATTTTGAATGAATTGATTTTTGAAAATAATTTTAAAAGCTAATTGGTAAAGTTCTGGATTAACTTAAATAAATGGTAAACACAGTATTTCTTATAACGGGAGGAAATATAGGAGAGAGGAAGGAAAATCTACAACGGGCTTCCAACCTGGTTTCGGAACGAATAGGGACAATTGAAAAATGTTCAGCCGTTTATGAAACTGAACCGTGGGGAAATATCGACCAGCCTTCTTTTTATAACCAGGTTCTTGTCGTGAAAACAAATATGACTGCACAAGAAGTGCTCGATTCAATTTTGAAAATAGAAGAGGAGATGGGAAGAAAACGAACGGTGAAGAATGCAGCCCGAATTATTGATATTGATATTTTATTTTTTAACGACGAGATAGTAAACGAACAAAATCTTACCATTCCTCATCCGCATATTCGTGAAAGGCGTTTTGTTTTGCTGCCCTTGAAAGAAGTGTCGCCGGAAATGATTCATCCGGTTTTTAAAAAATCAATCATTGATTTGCTATCACTTACGAATGATGAATTAAAAGTGACAGCCTTGGATTAAAAACTTTCATGTTTGTAATTAGTTTAAAACTGATTTAGTCAAATCAGTTTGCAGTTGTTATTTTTGAAAAAAATCAGGCAGCTTAATTTAAAGAATGAAATATAATTTCATCACAATTGAAGGAAATATTGGCGCCGGCAAAACAACACTTGCCCACTTGTTGAGTAAACATTTTAATGCGCGCCTCATACTTGAAGAGTTTGCAGAAAATCCTTTTCTTCCTAAATTTTATGAAAATAAAGAGCAGTACGCTTTTCCGCTTGAACTTTTTTTTATGGCTGAACGGTACAAGCAATTAAAAGAGTTGCTGCAGTCTAAAGACCTGTTTCAGAATATTACTATTTCAGATTATCTTTTTACAAAATGCCTTTTGTTTGCAAAAGTAAATTTGCCGGAGCAGGAATTCCTGTTGTATCAAAAATTGTTCGACATTATTAATCCTCAACTAATACAACCAGATTTGCTGATTTATCTTCATGCACCTATTACAAAATTGAAGGAGAATATTAAAAAGAGGAATCGTTCTTATGAACAATCAATCGGAAGCGATTATCTTTTTTCTTTGCAGGAAATTTATTCGTCCTATATCAGGCAACACCAGGTGAAAACTTTGTTTATTGATGTGTCTAATGCAGATTTTTTGGGGAATGAAAATCACCTGCAAATTGTTGTGGACGCGCTTAACAAAGATTATGACAACGGACAAAATTATTTATACTTGCCTTAATCCGATAATTGAATGCCGCTAAAATCAGATCCGTTTGCCTCTGTAAAAGTTATTGAATACCGCAATTTATTAATTGGCAGGTTTACTTTTATTATGGGCTTGAGAATGATGTCAACGCTTATAGGCTGGTGGATTTATCTTTTGACAAACGATCCTTTTGCGATTGGGCTAGTTGGTTTATCAGAGGTTGTTCCTGCGCTTTCGCTTGCGTTATATGCCGGACATGTCATTGATCAGAGTGAAAAAAGAAAACTGCTTTTAAAAGGGGTTACTCTTTATTTTGTCGCTGTTCTTTGCCTTGTTTTTATTTCAACCAAGTTTGTTTCAAATCATTTGGCAAATCACTCAATTGCTATTTGTATCTATTTTGTAATTTTCTGTACCGGCATTTTTCGCGCTTTTACAGGGCCTGTTTTCAGCGCAGTTATTGCCTACATTGTTCCCCGTGATGATCTCCAAAATGCGACTACATGGAGCCAGGGCACATGGCTTAGCGCTTCAGTTACAGGCCATGCTACCGGGGGATTTTTAATTGCAATTGTTGGCATCACTAATACTTTAATTACCATTTGTTGTTTAATAATAGTTTCCTTTTTCTTTTTGGTGCGATTAAAAGCAAAACCAGCTTCAGTTGTAAAAGGAGTAGTGCGTACATGGGAAAGTGTGAAAGAAGGATTGCGGTTTGTTTTTAAAACGAAAGAATTATTGTCGTCACTATCGCTTGATCTTTTCGCGGTGTTATTTGGTGGCGCTGTAGCATTGATCCCCATTTATGCAAGAGACATTTTAAAAGTGGGCTCGGAAGGATTTGGAATTTTGAATGGGGCTGCAGATATGGGTTCTATTCTGATCGTTATTATTCTCACCGTTTTTCCTGCAAGAAAAAACCAGGGTAAAAAATTGATAATGGCTGTAGGTGGATTTGGTATTTGCATTATCATTTTTGGTATCTCAAAAATATTCATCCTTTCTTTTGGTGCTTTATTGATTTCAGGTATGCTTGATGGAATAAGTGTGGTTGTAAGAGGAACAATCACGCAATTAAAAACGCCCGATTATATGCGTGGACGGGTGATGAGTGTGAATTCGATGTTTGTGAATTCGAGCAACGAACTTGGACAATTTGAGAGCGGCGTTACCGCTAAACTGATGGGAACAGTTCCCGCCGTTGTCTTTGGCGGAAGCATGACTTTACTGGTGGTAATTTATACCTGGTTTAAGTCTCCTACTTTAAGAAAAATGGAATATTAGCTTTAAAAGATCAGTGCAATATTTTGGCGTGATATTCGTTTTATTCATGGTTTTTTAGAAGAAATTTGTTGATAAAACAAACGATAACCTTTTGAAAATCACATGAATCCGGATAATTGCTCAATTCTTATCCGAACCCTGACAAAAATTGAAAAACCTTTGAAAAATCATCTTTTGATTTTAGCCCTGCTTCTTACCTTGAGCCCGTTGGCCAAAAGTCAGGAGGTTATAAGGCAGGTTTCGTGTTTCAATTCTACATTAAAAGCCCAGGCTGATAGTATCAAAAAAGAAATGGCGGCACAAGGTTTTATTGTTGTCAGAGAAGCTACCATGACGATGGAAAGTGGTTATGAAATGCCGGTCATTGTCCCTCTTACTGAAGGCACATGGTATCATTTTGCATTCATCGGCGATCTTACGTCAAAACTTTATGAATTAAGAATGTATGACTACCACGAAAAACAGGTTGTATATCAAAAACATTATGGTGATGGGATGGAAAGTAACATTATCAGCTTTTCTTACATTCCCAAGTTTACAGAATATCACATGATAAAACCGGTCCAGGTGAATAAAAAGAAGAAGGAAGATATTTGCGGCTATATCATAATGTTCAAGAAAGTGAAATAAACTCTCTTTCATTTCCTTTTCCTTCGAAATAAAAAAATCGCTTTTTTGTTTGCTTACTGAGTGAGTTTGAATGGACAAAGTATTTTTATTCCTTTATCTTTAATTAACTGCAAAAACAAATCTATGCGAACTTTATCGGCTGCTATTATTGGAATTGCATTTATCATCGGGCTTTTTATTGTTGGCAGGGCTTATAAATACAGGTCAACAACTAAAGAAACGATTACCGTTACAGGGTCTGCTGAAAAAGATTTTGTGAGTGACCTGATTGTTTGGACAGGTTCTTATTCCCGCAAATCCATGGATCTAAAAGCGGCATATGCGCAATTGAAAGAAGATGAAAGTGTAGTAAAGAAATATCTTTTGAGTAAAGGGGTGCAAGAGGATGAAATGGTATTTTCTTCAGTAAATATTATAAAGGAATTTACGTATCCGACCGATGCGAATGGCCGTTCTCTCGGACAGCAATTTTCCGGGTACAATCTCACTCAAAATGTAAGAATAGAATCACCGAATGTTGATAAGATTAATTCGATTTCAAGAGAAGCAACAGAATTAATACAACAGGGAATTGAATTTAATTCCGCTGCTCCTTTATTTTATTATACCAAACTCACTCAAATAAAAATGGATTTGTTGGCAAAAGCGAGCGCCGATGGCAAAAAGAGAGCTGAAATAATTGCGAATAATTCCGGAAGTTCTTTAGGTAAATTAAAGAAGGCCAACCTTGGTGTTTTCCAGATCACCGGAAAAAATACGGATGAAGATTACAGCTATGGCGGCACTTTCAACACTACCAGCAGAAATAAAACGGGTTCAATTACTATCAGGATGGAGTTCGCGGTGGATTGATTTTAAATACAGTAAATCAACAAATAACTGCGATTTTTATTTGTTACAAAATCGTTTTCAATTCTTTTTTTACCAGGTTCAGGTTGATAAAAATCGTGAGCCCTAATAAGAATATCGCCGTAAGCCACACACTCCAGTTAAGTACAAAAGAAAGATTGGCGGTATTTACAAAAGATAATTGCAGGAACAGCAGATGAAGGATTTCCGTAAGTATTAAAGCGGCAACAATAATTGAAAGATAAACCGGCAACCATGTTTTCGCAACACTTTTTGCCAACCAATCGGGAGAGTAACCTAACGTTAGTAATAAACGCAGATTGTCTTTACTCCTGGCGATCATTAATTGCAAATAAAACGAAAACAACATCAAGGCGAGCACGATCACTAAAATACCAAACACGCCAAGTGCGCTTACAATATTTTGTAAAACACTTTTGATGCGGCTAAACTTTACTTTTTCTTTATTAAGGTGATAATCTTGCTGATCAAGATAAGAAATCAACTTAGGATCATTGGCATCTTTTGTTTTGATATAAACCCTGGAAGCGTGTACAGACGAGTCTTCAACAAAACGAAAATTACTCCAGTTCATAAAAGATTGGGGAACCAAAAGCGAGTTGATACGATCACTTAAGGCAACAATTGTTCCTTTAAAGTTTTGTGTCCCATATGGCCCGGAACATTCTAAAATAATATTTATTGAAGAAATGGTTTTGGCTGAAATTTGAGGTAAACCCTGTGCCGGAGCAAATACATTATACATCTCCAGGAAGTCTGATGAGAAAATTATTGGTACAGTTAATTGCCCCGGTTGCCACGTAAAAGCAGGTGGAACGGTATCGATAAAATTATTATCAATACTTTCTAAAAAAAGATCAGTACTGAAAGGAATAATGTCACCGGCAGTGGCACGTACACGAAATTTATTGGAGATAAGAGGAGCAACTCCCTGGATAGTTGGCTGTTCCTGAAGTGCCTCCAGGTCAGATTTTGTAAAGGAGTTGTCTTTACCCATATTAGCATTGGTAATGGTTTTGGAAATAGAAATAAAATCGTAACCACCACTTTTGCGCGGATTATCTTCCTGCAAAAGCTGCTGAATATTTACAAACATTTGGATGGCAACCAGCAACAACAAAACACCGATTCCCAAACCAAAATATCCAAGCCATTTTGAAAATGAATTTTTTTCAGAAATAATCAAAGGCTCGATATTTTTATAAGATAAGGACATTTGGGAGTTGATAGTTGAGAGTTTAGAGGTTTAGAGTTGAAAGTTTAGAAAGTTTAGATAGTAAATGACACAGTGAGAATTATTTGAATTTTTTGTTTTCATTTATAAATAAATGATCTTTTCATTTTTAAAAAAATCCAATGGTTTCAAATCGGCAAATATCATTGCGGCGTTTCTTTTTTCACATTCCTCATAAATAAGTTCCATTGCTTTTTTCCTGTTTTCTTCATCAAGATGGCTATAAGGTTCGTCAAGCAACAAAAAATCAAACGGTTGCATTAATGCACGGATGATAGCAATTCGTTGTTGTTCACCATAACTGCATTTTTTTAGCTGCTGGTTTAATTTATTTTCAATTCCCAATCTTTTAGCCATTTCTTCAATTGCTTCAGGCTTATGATAAGGATCTAAAATTCTTTTTATCTCAATGTTTTCTTTTACTGACTGATTTTCAAACAAACGAAGATCCTGGAAAATAATACTGATCTTATTTTGCCTGAATGCAGAAAAGCTTTCCGTAGAAAGCTTTTTAATATCTGTGTCATCATAAAAAACAGAACCGTTGTAATCTTTTCTTAAACCATAAATAAAATGGATCAATGATGTTTTTCCGCTCCCTGAAGGCGCTACAATATGAAGGTGTTCGCCCTTTTCAATTTTAAGCGTTTTCTCCCAGATTTGTGAAGCCTGCCATTCTTCTTTTTCAATATATTCCGGCGTTACATTTCTCAGTTCTATCCGCATCATGATTCTTTTAGAGAAGTGTTTTACTTTACAGTATCAACCGGAGGTGGAACCAATAAAGAATCCAGCCGATGGGCTATATCCGGTGCTTCAGCTTTTGTTTTCTCATGGATAAGAAAAATCTGGTTGAAATAGTCGCTCAATTGTTGAAGACTATTGCGGTCTTTGTTTACAAGGTTTACTTCTGTTTTAAACGTAAATCCGCCGTTATTAAATTCTCCGCCTGTGGCAATCACATTGTTCCATATATTCAGACTTTTATCTAGCATTTCTTTTCTACCGGGTTTGCTCATGTCCCATGAAGAAAATTGTGAAAGCAGTTTGTGAATATCCAAATAAAATGCGACAGGGTGTCCTGAAATTTTATCAGCAAAATCAAATGTGGTGTTGCTGTTTCCATTCAAATATTGATTGGTAAAAGATAAATGATTGCTTTGCGCAAATAATTTATCATTCATTACATAATTTAAAATTGAATCCTTGCCCATTTGATCCGTTGTCTTCTTTGCTGCGTTTACTATTTTTTCCAGACTGGCCTTATCCTGAATGCCAGCAGCAAAAATGTAATTAAAATCAGGATGATGCATTGAGTCTGTAATATCCAGATCGCTGATGGCTAACAGCCAATTGCCATTGGTGGCTTTTGAAAAATCATCCAGGTTAAAACCCATGGGTTGTGTATAAGAATTTATCATTCCATCCATGCCTGTTAATTTGATCATTTCTGTAACTCCCTGAGGCTTAAAATTAAAAGCTAATAATCCCAAAACGTTATTAGATGGAATCTTTTTGATCATATCCATGTCCACAGAATTCCCCATGTATTTTTTTGCAATATCGGTCAGTTGCTGGCTTACAAACATTTTTTGTGAAACATCGATTTTCCCGTTGTCAAAGTTGATGGTGTAAGTGCTTGCATTTCCTTTCATGAAAGCATCCAGTTTCAACATTCCCAACATTCCCATTGAACCCGAATTGTTGTTAACAATCGCGTCAGTGTTTTGATAAATATGAATGTCTCCTGTTTCTTTTAATAAAGCAGAAAATTTATCGTTGTTAGCAAGTGAACTGTCCGATTTCAAAGAAAACAGGTTTTTGCACAAAGCCGAAAATTCAACGCTTCTGTCAGCAGGTGGGTTATTAGTTGGTCCGCCCATGCTATCATTCCATTGCTTCAATTCAGAAAACTTAGTTCCTGCATCCATTATGTAAATAAACTGGTTGTTTTTCCAGCCAAGGACACCGTTATTTTTCAGATTCAAAAGATTAATATCGCCATTTGTTGTTACTGCACCTTCCGAAAAATTTTTATTAAACTGATCAAAATCGCTTTGGTTCTTTATTTTTCCTTCGCCGGCAAAATATTTATTACCATCATGATCGCCGGTAAAAAAAGTAAGGCCTGCATCAAAATCTATTCCGCTGGCAGAAGGATTTTCCAGTAAGTTTTTTCTCCAACCCTTCATTGAAGAATCAGAAATTGCTTTTTTATAAATATCCGTTTCCTGAATTTCTTTCCACGACAATTTATTTCCTAACGATTTAAGATCAACTTGCGCAACAAACATTGCATTGTCAGGAACCATTTTCCCGGCTTCATTTTTCTTCGCACATGAAGAAAACAACAGAACTGCCACACAAACGAAACTGAGTTTAAGAAAAGATTTCATAAAACGATTTTTAAGTGAATGAAATATTTAAGAATATAATACTTTAAAAGTAAGTGTATTTTTTATTATAAATATTACCGTTAAAAACGAAGTGATAATTTATTAAAATATTTTAAAAGCTCATTTTCCGCAACTGTTTTTTGTTCTCCCTTTGAAAGTTCTTTTACAACACAAGTTTCGTTTTCAATTTCTTTTGAACCGATGATAACTACGTAACTAATATTTTTCTTTGTTGCATACTTGAATTGTTTATCAAGTTTAGAATTTTCGTAAAACAATTCACAGCTTATGTTATTATGTCGCAGTTCCTGCATAATTTTATAAGCATGCCTGCTTTCTTTTTCACCCAGATTAAAAAATAACACTTCAGGAGAGGGGTTAATATTTTCAGGAAACAAATTTAATTCTTCCATTACATCATATATTCGGTCGAGGCCAAAACTAATTCCAACTCCGGGCATGTCCGGCACTCCAAATAAACCGGTAAGATTATCATATCGTCCGCCGCCGCCAATACTTCCCATTTCAACGGCTTTTGCTTTTACTTCATAAATGGTTCCTGTATAATAATTGAGCCCGCGGGCTAAAGTAAAATCAAGCTTAATAGTTTGTTTACTAGCCTTACTTAAAGAATTATCAAGATAATCAAGAATAAATTTAAGTTCTTCAATTCCTTTTTTACCTGTTGCAGTTTTGCCCGCGATTGCTTCTATACTTTCTAATTTTTGTGAATTCGTACCTTGAATATTCAAATACTTTTCAATAATTGAAATATTTTTTTGAGAAAATCCGCATGACGCCAGTTCTTCTT
Source organism: uncultured Chitinophagaceae bacterium (assembly GCA_963811285.1). GTDB lineage: Bacteria > Bacteroidota > Bacteroidia > Chitinophagales > Chitinophagaceae > Ginsengibacter. The sequence continues at coordinate 244,770 of CAWEQV010000008.1, forward strand.
TTACTTTTGTAATTCCAATCTTATCAAGTTTGTCTATAGCGATGGTTAACGCATTTAGATTATCAATAGAAGCAGTTACTTCAGCCAGCGCATAAAGAATTTTCCGGTTATTCAGCTTTATCTCTACATCAATTTTTAATCTTTTAAAAACGTCTATATAAATTTCTGCGAGTTCCACATCACTTATTAAAGAATAAGTGCCGGCTATATCCACATCGCATTGCATAAACTCACGGTAACGGCCTTTTTGCGGACGATCGGCGCGCCAAACCGGTTGTATCTGGTAACGTTTAAAAGGAATCGTTAGCCTTCCTGCGTTCATTGCCATGTACCTTGCAAAAGGAATCGTAAGATCATAGCGTAATGCTCTTTCAGTAATATTTTTATTGTTTTTTCCTGCAAGAATGTATTCAAAGCTTAATAAGGCGTTTTCTCTTTTTGCAGGATTTTCAAGGCCGTTATTTAAGATTTTAAAAATAAGTTTATCGCCTTCATCTCCATATTTTCCCATCAGCGTTTCCAGATTTTCCATTGATGGTGTTTCCAACGGCTCAAACCCGTATATTTCAAAAACACTTTTAATGGTTTCAGTGATGTATCTTCTCCTGTGAAGTGTATCAGCGGCAAAATCCCGCGTTCCCTGTGGCAGTGACGGTTTCATATTTTTTTCCTTCAATCCTTGTTTTTTTTTATGGCAAAACTATCATTTAATTGTTGGAATGTTTCTTGTTTGAGCTTTTAAGGGAATTGATGAAATTTGCAATTTGTTTCTAACCTCCATATGGAAAATATTAGAGTATGCATCCTATTTGCAGTTGAACATTAACAATTTTATTACAACTTATAGCGTTTTGTACGCATCTTGATATGGGTTGTAATAAATTTATAAGAAGGTAAAAGAGTAAAGTATGGGAATTTCTCTATTTTATTTTATCTTGCCGTTCGTCTAAAAAAAATAATATGAGTCTTGAAGAGTTTGAAAATACGCCGGACAAGAAAACCAAGCGGTATATTATGATGCGAAGTATTACAGATTTAGGCATGGGTTTTATTTATGTTGCTGTGGGAATAATTATTTTATTTGCAAAAGAATTCAACTTTCAAAACGACTTTACTGTAAGCATACCGGCTAAGATTTTTGCTGTACTGGTAATAATTTATGGTAGTTGGAGAATATACAGGGGGATTAAAAAAAAATATTTAAAGGAATGATAACGGGTAATAAAATAAAGAGTTCAGTAAGCAGCACTTTTCTACTCATATTGCTTTCAATTTTTTGTACAAGTTGCAATGAAAATAAAAGGGCTGATGTTGATACTCCCGGTAGTGGAACCATTCATATCAGTGTGGATGAAAGTTTTAAACCGGTTATTGATTCTCAAATACAAGTGTTTGAGGCACTGAATCCTAACGCAAAGATCATTGCTGATTATAAACCAGAGGCTGAGTGTTTTAAAGATTTGCTCAAAGACAGCACACGGATGATCATTGTGACACGTGGCCTTACACCGGAAGAAGAAAGATTTTATAAAGATAGTTTGAGTTATTCACCTACCTGGTCACGAGTTGCTTATGATGCCATTGCTGTAATTGAAAACAGGGATATGAAGGACTCTTTATATTCAATGAATGAAATTCGTGGCATTTTAAATGGCAGCACCGGCGATAAAACATTAGCTGTATTTGATGGTTTAAAAGAAACAAGTACAGTTCGTTTTGCAGTTGATTCAATTTTAGGCGGCAAGCCTTTGGATCCTAAAAAAGTATTTGCTGAAGATGGAAGCAAGCAGGTAATAGATTATGTTTCTACTCATCCTGATGTACTTGGCTTTGTAGGTGTAAGTTGGATTGGGAATCCTGAAGACACAACTGAATTGTCTTTTTTAACAAAGGTGAGGATAGTTTCTGTGCAATGTTCATGTCCTGAACAGTCTTATATAAAGCCTTACCAGGCAAACATTATTTTACATAGATATCCAATGGTACGTGGTTTGTATTACATTTTAAAAGAAAATTATAGTGGGCTCGGCACCGGATTTGGAGCGTTTCTTTCTCATGATCGGGGGCAAAAGATTTTCAGCCGCGCCTATCTTGCTCCGGGGAAAATGAATTTAACGATTCGTTCGGTAAACAATGAATAATCAAAATCAAATTAATAATTATAAAAAGTAAAAATTGTAAACATGAAAAAAATCGGACTTGTAGCATCTTTAATTTTAATGGGAAATATTTTATTTGCCCAGGATATTAAGGAAGGAAAACAGTTTTTAAATCGCGAAAAATATCAAAGCGCTGAGGGCGTTTTTAAACAAATATTGGCAAAAGACCCGAATAATACAGAAGCTGCTTTTTGGCTGGGTCAGACATACCTCGATAACGATCGGTCTTATGTTGATACCGCCGCTGCAAAAGCATTATATCAAAAAATGTTACAGGCAAATCCCAATGATGCGTTGATGATGATTGGGATGGGGGAGATAAACATATTGGAAGGAAATAAAGACGCTGCGAGGAATCAGTTTGAAGCAGCTATAAATAATACAAAAAGAAGAAATCTTCCGGATATTTTATATGCGGTAGGGAGAGCCAACATTGAACCTAACAATGGTGATTTTATGTATGGCATCCAGAAACTACAAGAAGCTACCGATAGGGATAAAAAGAATCCGGAAATCTATAATGAAATAGGGCTTGGATATTGGAAATTACATGATGGCGGAAATGCTACCAGTAATTTTCAAACCGCATTATCTCTTGATCCATATGACGCAATGGCAAGTTTTTATATCGGTAGAATATTTCAAACGCAGGGCTACGGACAGCAAGCTATTTATATGAGATATTACGAGGATGCAATGAGGGAAGATCCAAAGTATGCTCCGGTTTACTATTGGTTATACACTTATTATTACAACCGTGATGTAAATAAAGCAGCAGATTATCTTAATAAATATATTGCTGTTGCAGATAATGATTCTAAAAACTGTTATGCAAAAGCATCATTATTATTTGTGTCGAAAAAATATGAGGAAACAATCACACAGGCTAATGCGTGTATCGATTCCGCCGGCAACAAATCTGATCCAAATCTTTATGGATTAAAAGGATATGCTTATAATAAAATGGGTGATTCGCTTAAAGCAAAAGAATCATTCGATAAATTTTTTGCAGTAGCTAATCCTCAAAAGATTGGATCCGGGGACTACAAAACTTACGGAGAGGTTTTAATGAAAATACCCGGCCAGGAATCTGAAGGTGAGGCTTATATAAACAAAGCAATCGATCTGGATACTTTGCAGGCAAATAAGATTAAATATGCAAAAGATGTAGCTCAAAGCTTTTTCAATGATAAAAAATATGCAGAAGCGGGCAAATGGTATGGAAAAGTTCTAAGTCTTGATAGCAGTTATGGAAAAACTGATTTGTTCTATGCCGGTTATAGCGATTATCTTGGAGAAAATTATAAAACTGCAGATTCTGTTTTCAAAATTTATCAGCAAAAATACCCGGGAGATGCTTATGGATGGTATTTAGATGGCCACGCAGTAGAAGCACTTGATACTGCAGAAACAGGAATGGCAAAACCTTTGTATCAAAAAGTGATTGAAATAGGTGATACCACGCAGGATAAATCAACCATAAAAGATAAGTTGATACCTTCTTACCGTTACATGGTTGCCTACTATTACAATTTAAAAAAGCAGGTAGATTCGGCGATTATGTATAATAATAAAATACTTGAATTGGATCCTACAGATGCAACTGCATTGAAAACAAAAGATGCATTGGATACAGTAGCGAAACAACAAAAAGAAGCGGCAGACAAAGCCTCGAAACAGCCGGCTGCCACTACCAATAAAAAGTAGAATTTTCAAAATAAAAATCTTCAATAAAAGCTCCTTTACTACAGGAGCTTTTATTTTGTGTGTAAGATGATGAAGCTATCTAAAACTTTTCCAAAAAAATGAGAATATGATTGAGATTATGATTTCGCTCATGGATAATTGATGAGGCTGCATTACTTTTGCATAATTAAAAACGAAGTTTTGATACATACTTTTCTTCAAGTTCAAGCCATCAACAGCACATCCAATTATCTACCCATAGGCATCCAATTTTTTTTCGCTTTGGCACTTTTGTCCCTGATGATTTATGGAACAAATGCTTTAGGCCCTAAAAGAAAAACTGCCGATAAGCTCATCAATTTTGAGGGTGGTATAGAAATACAAGGCAATGCGCGTCAGCCGATAGCTGTTAAATATTTTTTGGTAGCGATTTTGTTTGTGCTCTTTGATGTAGAAGTGATTTTCTTTTATCCTTACGCCGTTAATTTCAGGCAGTTAGGCTGGCATGGCTTTGAAGCAATATGCATGTTTGTTGGTTTTTTTCTTATTGGATTTTTCTATATTATTAAGAAAGGCGGCTTGAATTGGGAAGATTAGAATTTAATGGATAAGTTTTTGTGACAAATGACAATGAATGACAAACTAAAAAATTAAAGAAATGGCACGTCCTGTTCAATATAATATTACTAATAAGCCTTTAGAAAAACCGATTTCACTGGTTGAAGCTCCCGAGGGTTTTGCCGGCGAAGGTTTTTTTGCATCCAAATTAAGTGATGTAGTAGGTTTGGCAAGAAAAAATTCCATCTGGCCTTTACCGTTTGCAACCAGTTGCTGCGGTATTGAGTTTATGGCGCTCATGGCTTCTCATTACGACCTTGCAAGGTTTGGTTCAGAAAGAGTAAGTTTCACTCCACGTCAATGTGATCTTTTAATGGTGATGGGAACCATTGCTAAAAAAATGGCTCCGGTTGTAAAACAAGTTTACCTGCAAATGGCAGAACCGCGTTGGGTTTTGGCTATGGGAGCGTGCGCGAGCAGCGGCGGTATTTTTGATACTTATTCTGTTTTGCAGGGAATTGATCAAATAATTCCGGTAGATGTTTATGTTCCTGGTTGCCCTCCAAGGCCGGAAGCAGTAATTGATGGATTTATGCGTATCCAGGAATTGGTGGGACATGAAAGTTTAAGAAGAAGAAATTCTGAACGATATAAAGAATTGATGGAAACTTACGGAATTCAGTAAGTGAATAAATTGGATGTTATTTAATTTTCGAATTTTCGAATTTTAAAATTTTCAAACTAAAATATGGCTTTAACGAACGAAATAATCAGGGAGAAATTAATTGAAAAATTTGGTGAAGAGGTTACTGGTTTTGAAGAACCTTATGGAATGCTCTCTTTCACATCTGATAAAAATCTGAATCTGAAAGTTCTCCAGTTTTTATACGACGAACCTTCATTGGGATTTCGTTTTCTCACAGATCTTTGCGGCGTCCATTATCCTAATAACACAGGAAAGGAATTAGCGGTTGTTTATCATCTGCATAACCTGAAAGAGAACGTTCGTATTCGTTACAAAGTGTTTACTGATATTAATAAGCCGGATGTCTTTAGCGCATACGCACTATTTTCAGCAGCCAATTGGATGGAGAGAGAAACGTACGATTTCTATGGGGTAAACTTCGTTGGCCATCCAAATTTGAAAAGAATATTGAACGTGGATGAAATGGAATATTTTCCTCTAAGAAAAGAATACCCACTTGAAGATCAAAAGCGAATTGATAAAGATGATGAAATGTTTGGCCGTGAAGGACATGCGCCTGCTTATGTTTAACTGTTTGCAGTAAACAAACAAATATGAAGAAATTGAATTTTGTTGAAGTAGAAAATATAAAAGAAAAGAAATAATGAGTGAACATGTAACCTTACCAGAAGGGAATGTTGAGAAACAAACTACTACAATGAATATCGGGCCTACTCACCCGGCCACACATGGAGTGTTTCAAAATATTGTAGAATTGGACGGTGAAACGATAGTAAGTGCAGAACAAACAGTTGGCTACATCCACCGGGCTTTTGAAAAAATTGCCGAACACAGAGTCCCTTACCAAATAACCACTCTCACCGACAGGCTAAATTATTGTTCCGCACCTCTTAATAATTTTGGCTGGCACATTGCCTGTGAAAAATTGCTCGGTATTAAAACGCCAAAGCGGGTTGATTATCTGCGGATAATCATAATGGAACTGGCAAGAATTTCAGATCATCTTATTTGTAATTCAATTGTTGGTGTTGATTCGGGAGCCTTCTCCGGTTTCTTATATGTGATGCAATATCGTGAACTTATTTATGAAATATATGAAGAGATTTGCGGATCAAGATTGACTACCAACATGGGAAGAATCGGTGGTTTTGAAAGAAATTTTACACCCCAGGCGTTTGAAAAATTGGAGAAGTTCATTAAAGAATGGCCGGTGGTTTTAAAAGAATTTGACGAGTTATTTAACCGCAACCGGATTTTTATGGATCGCACTATTGGCGTAGGTCCTATTTCAGCAGAGCGTGCTTTGAATTATGGATTTACCGGTCCGAACCTAAGAGCTGCCGGTGTTGATTATGATGTCCGCGTTCACTCTCCTTACAGCAGTTATGAAGATTTTGATTTTACGGTTCCCGTTGGTTCTACAGGAGATTGCTACGACAGGTATTTGGTTCGGGACCAGGAAATGTGGCAAAGCCTTGAAATAATAAAACAAGCTTATCAAAAAGTGCAGGAATTTAAGGGCGCCGAAGCGGAAGTGTATCACGCCGACGTTCCTGATTTTTATTTGCCTGATAAGAAAGATGTTTATACAAAAATGGAAGCGCTTATTTATCATTTTAAAATAATAATGGGCGAAACCAAAATGCCCGTAGGCGAATTATATTCTTCTATTGAAGCGGCGAATGGAGAGTTGGGATTTTATTTAATCAGTGATGGAGGAAGATCGCCATACCGTCTCCATTTCAGGAGGCCTTGCTTTATTTATTACCAGGCTTATTCTGAGTTGACAAAAGGTGGTTTATTGAGCGATGCAATTATTACCATGAGTAGTTTGAATTTGATTGCAGGAGAGTTGGACGCATAAAAATATTTTTTTTCTAATTGGTATGAAAAAGGAAAGAAAAATAAAAGCAGTAGTAAAAAAAGTGACTTTTGCGGAAGCAGAAAATGAAGATGATCAATATTGGGCGCAAGCCAGCCCTGAACAAAGATTTCAGGAATTAATAGAATTGCGGCAAATGGTTTTTGCAGATGCAGATGATAAAATAATAAAAATAGTTTCTATAAGAAACATTCATGATGAAGAAAATTAACCTTGAAAAAGATATAATTGATTTCATCAAACTGTGCAATAAACACAATGTAAAATATCTGGTAGTCGGCGGTTATGCGGTGAGTATTCATGGTTATCCAAGATCAACTAAAGATATTGATGTTTGTATAGAATTTTCTGAAGCAAATGCTTTGAAGATGGTTGAGGTTATCCGGGATTTCGGTTTCAGTTCTTTAAAATTAAATAAAGAAGATTTTTTAAAAAAAGATTCGATAACTCAATTAGGCTTCCCGCCGTTAAGGATTGATATTCTTAATGATCTTGATGGAGTAAGTTTTGAAGAAGCGTGGGATAATAAAAAAGTAGTGACTATCGAAAATGTGAGCGTAAACTTTATTGGTTATAATGAGCTTATAACTGTGAAACAAACAGCCGGACGTCCGCAGGACCTGGCTGATATTGATAAGCTTAGAAAAAGAAATTTGAAAAATAAATGAGTGTACAATTTTCACAGGAAAAATTAGATAAGGTAAATGAGCTCGTTACTCATTATCCTGAAGGAAAGCAAAAAAGTGCTTTGCTGGGCGTGTTGCATATGGCACAGGAAGAGTTTGGCTGGCTGGATGTAAACACGATGGATTACGTAGCTTCTCTGTTGCATCTTGCGCCGATTGAAGTTTACGAAGTCGCATCTTTCTATAGCATGTTTAATTTGAAACCTGTTGGCCGATATGTATTTGAAGTTTGCCAAACCGGCCCTTGCATGTTGAAAGGAAGTGATAACATTATCGATTATATCAAAATGAAACTCGACATCAACGTAGGTGAAACTACAAAAGATGGCATGTTTACTTTAAAAACAGTTGAATGTCTTGGCGCGTGTGGTTATGCACCGATGATGCAGTTGGGCAAATATTACAAAGAGCATTTGACGCCTGAAAGGGTAGACCAGATTATTGGTGAATGCAGAAAAAACAGTGAACGAAACAATTAATAGAATTTTTATTCTACATGAAAAAATTATTATTAGATAAAGTAAATGTTCCGGGCATAAAAAGCTTTGAGGTTTATCGTCGTGAAGGTGGTTATCAAAGTGTCGAAAAAGCTTTGAAAATGAAAACCGACGATATCGTAGAAGAAGTAAAGAAAAGTGGATTGAGAGGCCGTGGTGGCGCAGGTTTTCCTACGGGAATGAAATGGAGTTTTTTGGCAAAACCCGAAGGCGTTCCGCGCTACTTGGTTTGCAATGCAGATGAAAGCGAACCAGGCACTTTTAAAGATCGGTTTTTGATGGAATATATACCTCATTTATTAATTGAAGGAATGATTGTTTCCTCTTTTGCTTTGGGAAGTACTACTTCGTATATCTACATCCGTGGCGAGTATGATTGGGTAGCAGACATTCTGCAGGTAGCCATTGATGAAGCAAGAGAAAATGGTTTTCTCGGAAAAAATATTTTAGGCAGCGGTTTTGATTGCGACATATTTCTTTACAGAGGAGCAGGCGCTTATATCTGCGGCGAAGAAACCGCGCTTCTTGAAAGTCTTGAGGGAAAAAGAGGTTTGCCAAGAATTAAACCTCCTTTCCCTGCAATAAAAGGTGTGTGGGGCTGCCCGACTGTGGTGAATAATGTTGAAACAATTTCTGCCGTAGTTCCCATTATAAATATAGGAGGTGATGCTTATTGTAAAATTGGCGTTGGAAGATCAACAGGGACTAAACTGATATCAGCCTGCGGCAATATTAATAAGCCGGGAGTTTATGAAATAGACATGACCATTTCTGTTGAAGAATTTATTTACAGTGATGAATATTGCGGTGGAATTGAAAACGGTAAAAGATTAAAAGCTTGTATCCCCGGCGGTTCATCAGTTCCTATTTTACCGGCAAATCTTTTATTAAAAACCGCTAAAGGCGAACCGCGTTTGATGAATTACGAAAGTCTTGCTGACGGAGGGTTTGCAACAGGTAGCTCTATGGGTTCAGGCGGTTTTATTGTTTTGGATGAAGATCAATGTGTGGTAAAACATACATTGACGCTTGCACGATTTTATCATCATGAAAGTTGCGGGCAATGTTCTCCATGCCGCGAAGGAACCGGCTGGATGGAAAAGATTTTTCACAATATAGAAAACGGAAGAGGCAAAATGAAGGATATAGATCTTCTCTGGGATATCCAAAGAAGAATTGAAGGCAATACAATTTGTCCTTTGGGAGATGCTGCTGCATGGCCGGTGGCAGCGGCTATCAGGCATTTCAGGGATGAATTTGAGTGGCATGTTTTAAATCCTGAAGAATGTTTGGTAAGAAATTATGGATTGGCTCATTATGCTGATCCGCTTGAAACAACGACAGCTACGGCTTAAGAAATTGAGCTTTTATAAATGAAATATAATGGCAGAAGAACAAGAATTATTTAAAGTAACGATAGATGGAATTACAATAGAAGTTCCAAAAGGAACAACTATTTTAAATGCTGCAAGAAAAATCGGCCCCCAGGTGGCACCGCCTGCAATGTGCTATTACAGTAAATTGGAAGGAAGCGGTGGGAAATGCCGGACGTGTTTGGTGGAAGTAGCTGCCGGTTCAACAAAAGACCCACGGCCCATGCCGAAGTTAGTAGCATCTTGCCGCACAGATGTAATGGATGGAATGATCGTAAAAAACAGAACTAGTGAAAAAGCGTTGGATGCAAGAAAGGGAATTGTTGAATTTCTTTTGATCAATCATCCGCTGGATTGCCCAATTTGCGACCAGGCCGGTGAATGTTATCTGCAGGATCTCAGTTACAATAACGGAACCGAAGCAACCCGTTACGAATTTAAAAGAAGAACATTTGTCAGGGAAGATATTGGCCCTTATATCCAATTGCACATGACGAGATGCATTCTTTGTTATCGTTGTTTAATGGTGGCTGATCAATTGACCGATTCACGGACGCAGGGAATTTTGCTAAGAGGAGATACCTCCGAAATTTCAACTTATATTTCTAAAGCCATCGATAACGATTTCAGTGGAAATATGATTGATGTTTGTCCGGTTGGCGCTTTGACTGATCGCACTTACAGGTTTAAAAATCGTGTTTGGTTTTTAAAGCCAATGGATGCTCACAGGAATTGTGATAAATGTTGTGGTAAGGTGACTTTGTGGAATCGGGGCGAAGAAGTTTTCCGTGTTACTTCAAGAAAAGATCCGTGGGGTGAGGTTCAGGACATTGATGGCAAACCAGCCTGGATTTGCAACACCTGCAGGTTTGAAAAGAAACATGTTTCAGATTGGGTAATTGAAGGCCCGACGAAAGTGAGCAGACATTCGGTGATTTCAACGAATCATTATTTGAAAAAGGTTGTTCCTCCTGATCCTTTAAATAAAGTATTACACGGTCGAAGTCCTTTATTGCTGATGGATATAAACACTGTGAGTAAAGTAAATACAAAGGATGTAGACTTGAGTGTTTTACCGGGACCGGCGACCTCTACAACTTTTATAGAGCGAAATTTGGAAAAGGAAATTGAGGAAACTCCGGCAGAAAGATTATCAATCAATGATCATAAAAAACCATAATTAAAACCAGTTTTCATGTATCAGAAGCAGGTATTATTAGTTTTAGATTGGGGATTTCTTATAGAAAAACTTGTTTTAATTGTAGTAGTGGTAAGTGTTTCATTGCTTGTGGCAATGTATTCCACATATGCAGAACGCAAGGTAGCTGCGTTTATTCAGGACAGGAGAGGGCCTAACCGCGCCGGCCCTTTTGGAATTCTTCAACCTCTGGCTGATGGGATGAAATTGTTTTTTAAAGAAGAAATCATTCCAACCTTTTCCTCCAAATTCTTATTTGTCCTCGGACCTATTTTGGCAATGCTTACTGCTATTATGGTAAGCGCGGTAATTCCCTGGGGAAATAATATGCACATCCTTGGCAGAAATGTTTCTTTACAAATCGCTGATGTAAACATTGGAATCCTTTATGTTTTTGGTGTGGTCAGTCTTGGAGTTTACGGAATTATGATAGGAGGCTGGGCCAGTAATAATAAATTTTCTTTGTTGGGCGCCATGCGCGCGGCTTCGCAGATTATTAGTTATGAACTGGCTTTGGGAATTTCGTTGATTGCTTTACTGATGCTCACAGGAACACTCAGTCTTAATGAAATGGTAGGGCAGCAAAAAGATCATCTCTGGAATATTTTCCGACAGCCACTTGGATTCTTAATCTTCCTTATTTGTGCGTTTGCTGAAACCAATAGAACTCCGTTTGATTTGCCGGAGGCGGAAAATGAATTGATGGGCGGTTATCACGCAGAATATTCTTCAATGAAACTTGGCTTTTATTTGTTTTCAGAATATGTAAATATGTTTTTGAGTGGAGCAGTGATGTCGACGTTATATTTTGGTGGGTATGACATTCCTTTTGTAAACGATGCAAATCTTATTCATACAATTGGCACGAATTGGGTGGCTATAATTGAAGGCGCAGTGTTATTTGTAAAAATAACTTTGTTTATATTTTTATTTATGTGGGTAAGATGGACAGTACCAAGGTTCAGGTACGATCAGTTGATGAATCTCGGCTGGAAAATATTGCTGCCGTTATCGCTTTTGAATATGCTGGTAACAGGGGCATTAATTTTATTGAAACAAAATCACTGGCATTTTTAAAACTTAACGATACTTTTGCAACACAAAAATCGTGAGGTGCCAGAAAAAAATATTGAAGAATGGAAGCATTAACAAACAGAGTAAAACCGGTTGACAGAAGAAAGATGTCTGTTTGGGAGCGGATGTATTTACCGGCTGTTTTTAAGGGAATGGCAATTACAATAAGGCATTTTTTTAAGAAGAAAGCAACTATAAATTATCCCGAACAAACAAGGCCATTCAGCCCGGTTTTCCGAGGATTACAAATTTTAAACAGAGACGAAGAAGGTCGTGAAAACTGCACTGCTTGTGGTTTGTGCGCCTTGGCGTGTCCTGCAGAAGCAATCACCATGGAATGTGCTGAACGCAAGCCTGGCGAAGAGCATCTTTACCGCGAAGAGAAATATGCGGCCAAATATGAGATCAATATGTTACGTTGCATTTTTTGTGGATTGTGTGAAGAAGCCTGCCCGAAAGACGCCGTTTATTTAAGTGAAACTTTTGCTCCTGCAAACTATCAAAGAAAAGGATTTATTTATGGTAAAGCAGATATGCTAATCCCTGATCCCAAAACGGATCCCGAGGGCTTTGCAAAAGCAAAAGGAAACAGGATTAAGAATCCGCAGGGACATGGAAATGAACATTAAGAGGCGAGGGTTTAGGAGTTTAGATTGGTTTAGTTATTCTTGAGATAAGAGAAGATATTAAACCAACAAAAAATAAAAATTCCTGTTTCTCTTATCTTAATAATAGAAGAACAGTAAAGAAACAAATAATCAGGAATCTTGTTTTCTTTTTCACAGATGAAGGGAAAACAGGTTGAAAGTTGAAAAATGGAAATTACAAAAATCCTCTTCTGGTTTTTATCAGCATTGGCAATTGCAGCTGCTATTGGCGTTATTGCCAGCAAAAATCCCATATATAGTGTGTTGTGTCTTGTTATTGTATTTTTTGCAATATCAGGGCATTATATTTTAATGAACGCACAATTTTTGGCGATTGTAAATATTATTGTTTATGCAGGAGCCATTATGGTGTTGTTTCTTTTTGTGATAATGCTAATGAACCTTAATGCAGAAACGGAACCTGTCAAAAATATTTACATGAAAATGGCCGGAATCATTTCGGGGCTTACTTTAATGATAGTTTTGGTAGCAGCGCTTGCCCATTCAGAAAATGCAAATGGCTTGATGAGAGCCGGAACAAGTGTGGGACTTACAGAAAGTCTTGGTAAAGCTTTGTTCAATAATTATGTAGTGCCTTTTGAGATAAGCAGTGTTTTGTTTTTAAGTGCGATGGTAGGCGCAATTTTAATTGGTAAAAAAGATTCTTTAAAAGCAAAGAATTTATGAGAATAGTGCTGATGTTTTTTTGTATGTTTTCAGCCTTGTTTTTTGCTGAAAGTTCTTCTGCTCAAATTGATCTTAATAATTTGGATCTCAAAGATATTATCGGGAAAGTGATGCACGTGGAAAAAGGATTTGCGCCTAAGTTTTCGTTGGGAAGAACACCGATACAAAAGATTTCAAAGGTTGAAGAAATTCTTGGGTTAAAACAAAACACAGAAGTGAACAGGCTTTTTAAAACTTTTAAAACAGGAAGAATAATTTATAAAGCGGCGGCTTATGCAGGAGGCGTGATAGCCGTTTATAGCCTGGTTAGAAAAACAGAAAATTCTGTAAAATCGCAGGATTATAATACTGCATTGTATTCCGGGATTTCGGCAATAGGAACCGGTTTAATCATTAAATTTTTAACGAAAGGGGCTTCCTATAAAGCAGTAGATATTTTTAATGGCATAGCAGTTAAAAAAATAAAAGATATTTTTTCACTAGGGCCCGCATCAAATACGGCAGGACTTGGGTTGTATGTAAAATTGTAGTTATGGAGATCAAGTGGTACATATTTTTATCTTTAATCTTGTTTTGTATTGGAATCATCGGTGCACTTACAAGACGAAATTCTATTATCGTTTTTATGTGCATTGAATTAATGCTGAACTCAGTAAATCTTTTACTGGTGGCTTTCTCAAAAATGCACCTTGCAGTTCCGAACGCCTTTGCAACAACGATGGCAACAAGCGCCCAGATTTTTGTTTTTTTTATTATGATTGTGGCTGCCGCAGAGGTAAGTGTGGGGCTGGCTATTATCGTAATGTTATATAGAAATACCCGTTCCATTGATATCAATTTTTTAAACAGATTAAAAAACTAACGCCCATTTTCCAATGGGAAATGGTATAAATATTTTAAATTTTTAAACGCTGGCGCAGTCGGTTTATGGACGCAATTCAACTTATTTATCTTGTTCCTCTTTTTCCTCTCCTGGGTTTTTTGATCAACGGCCTTGGAAGAAATACTCTTTCAAAATCAGTAACCGGTTTCATCGGCAGCGCTGTTATTTTTATTTCCTTTTGCCTTAGTGTATGGATATTTTTTGCTGTTTCTGATCCAGGCTTTACCACACAAAATATTTCTTACTTTAATTTTATTATTGTAGGCAAACTGAATATTCCATTTGAATTCCAGGTTGATCAACTCACTTCAGTCTTTCTCCTGATCATTACAGGTGTTGGTTTTTTAATTCATGTTTATTCTACTTCTTACATGAAAGATGAAACACAATCAGGTTTTGGAAGATACTTTTCCTTCCTCAATCTTTTCGTTTTTTCTATGTTGATTTTGGTGCTCGGCGGTAATTATGTAATCATGTTTATTGGTTGGGAAGGGGTTGGCCTTTGCTCTTATCTTTTGATTGGGTTTTGGTTTAAAGATCATGCTAATAATAACGCTGCAAAAAAAGCTTTCGTGATGAACAGGATAGGAGATATGGGTTTTCTTTTAGCCATGTTTTGGTTGGTCGCTTTGTATGGAACGGTTTCATATCATGATTTATACAATCCTGATAATGGGATTATAACTATTATTTCAACGATTAATTCTCCGGCAATTGTTGGGATCACTTTATTGTTTTTTGTAGGGGCGATGGGAAAAAGTGCCCAGATTCCTTTATACACATGGCTTCCGGATGCAATGGCAGGCCCTACGCCTGTTTCCGCACTTATCCATGCGGCTACCATGGTGACTGCAGGTATTTATATGATTGCAAGAAGTAACATTCTTTATTCTCTTGCTCCTACAACTTTAGGTGTTGTCGCGGGAATTGGTTTGGCCACAGCAATCTTTGCTGCTATCATTGCTTTGAAACAAAATGATATTAAAAAAGTGTTGGCTTATTCAACGGTGAGCCAATTAGGATATATGTTTTTGGGCCTTGGAGTCGGCGCTTTTTCAGCCGCTGTTTTTCATGTAATGACTCATGCTTTTTTTAAAGCGCTTTTATTCCTCGCAGCCGGTTCTGTTATTCATGCAATGGGGGGCGAACAGGATATTACCAAAATGGGAGGTTTGGGAAAAAAGATGCGAATTACTTATGTAACTTTTTTCATCGCCACACTCGCTATTTCCGGGATACCACCTTTTGCGGGTTTCTTTTCAAAAGATGAAATATTATCTGCAGCATTTGCTCAAAGCCCGGTATTGTACATTCTTGGTTTTGGGGGCGCTTTATTGACAGCTTTTTATATGTTCCGCTTAATGGCTTTGACCTTCAAAGGGCAATTCAGGGGAACACCGGAACAGGAACATCATTTACATGAAAGTCCTGCAACGATGACCGTCCCTTTAATTATTCTTGCAGTTCTTTCAGCTTTAGGAGGCTTTCTTGGATTGCCGGAATTGTTTGTAAAAGACGGAAACCTGATTGATAAATTTTTATCACCGGTTTTTGCACATTCCAAGCAGTTCCTGACAATAAACGAAGTTCCTGAACAAACGGAACTTATCCTGTTGGTCGTTTCAAGCGTGCTGATTATTATTGTTGCTATATGGGCATGGAATAAGTATAAAAAATATAAGCCTTCGGCAACTGAAAGCGGACTTTCAAAAGCAATCAGTAATAAGTTTTATGTGGATGAAATTTATGATGCGGTTTTTGTAAAACCTTATCGTTCCATATCTGCTTTTTTAAATAATATTTTTGATAAAAGGGGAGTTGATGGAATTGTAAACGGCGTCGGTAAAACCGTTAATTACGGAAGCCGTCAATTAAGATTATTACAAAGCGGACAAGTCGGGTCGTACCTGTTGTTGATGGTTATTGGTTTATTGATCTTATTTATTATTCAATTGTTTACAAAATAATATTAATGCTGGGCACATACTATACTTTTCCTGAATTGTTGATCTGGATTCCTTTTATTACAGGGCTGATTGCATTTTTTATTCGTAATAGTAAAGGGGTAAAAACCTTTGCCATAATTTCTTCAATAGTTACCCTTGTTGTTTCAGTTATCAGTTTGTTTTATACTGATGTGGTTCATCATCCTGAATTCTTTTATTACAACAATGTTTCGTATGTGTGGATGCCTTATATAGGTTCAAGTTTTTCTGTTGGCCTTGATGGAATTGGATATGTGCTTACCTTTTTAACTTCACTGGCATTTCCTTTGATTTTCCTGGTAACTAATAAAACAGACCGTAATAACAGCAGCGCTTTCATTGGATTGCTTTTGCTTGCACAGGCAGGCATGATGGGAGTTTTTGTGGCAACTGACGCTTTGTTGTTTTATTTCTTTTGGGAATTGGCACTTATTCCGGTTTACTTTTTATGCAGCAAATGGGGAGGAGAAAAGAGAATACAAGCCACTTTTAAATTTTTCGTCTATACTTTTTTGGGTTCGTTACTGATGCTTGTTGGTATTATTTATGTCTACATGCATACTCCTTCTCTTTCTGCTGATTCGCAACATTCTTTTTATATCAAAGCTTTTTATAACGCACTTTTATCTCCAACAGAGCAGAGCTGGTTGTTCTGGCTTTTCTTTATTGCTTTTGCCATAAAGATTCCTGTTTTTCCTTTTCATACGTGGCAACCTTCTCTTTATGAACAGTCAAATTATCCGACTGTAATGGCGATGAGTAGTGTGATGGTGAAAATGGGATTATTTGGATTGATAAGGTGGTTGCTTCCAATTTTTCCTGCCGCTGTTGCAAAGTATGATCATTTCATTATGGCTCTTTGCATATTTGGTTTATTGTATGCAAGTTGTATTGCGTTATATCAGAATGACCTGAAACGTTTTGTTGCGTGGACTTCAATCGCTCACCTTGGGTTGATTGCTGCCGCAATTTTTACAACTAATACGTTAGGCTTACAAGGCGTAATGCTTGAATTGCTTAATCATGGAATTAATATTCTTGCTTTATGGCTTATTGTTGATATTATTGAAATGAAAACCGGGGTGAGAAAAATTTCAGAATTAAGCGGGCTTGCCGGCAAATCTCCTGCGCTTGCTGTCTTTCTTTTGATTATTGCTCTGGCCAATATTGCGCTTCCACTTACTAATTCATTCATCAGTGAATTCCTGATGTTGAATGGCATATTTGATTTTAATAAATGGTACGGGGCTTTTGCATGTATTGGTGTTATTCTCTCCGCAGTGTATATGTTGTCAATGATTCAAAAAACATTTTTTGGAAAAACAAATGAAGTAGCGGAAAGAGTAGGTAAAATGAGTGCCGGTCAATATGTTGTTTTATGCGTACTGATTGCTGGTATTTTGTTTTTAGGAATTTATCCTGAGCCGGTAATTCATTTGACTCAATCAACTGTTACGGAAATACTGGCAAGAGTTCCATTAAAATAATGGAAATGAATATTGTGATTAGTGAGGAGAAAAAATATAGTTTTTTAAATAACGATAAAATAAAAAGACCGTTGGGTGACGGGATCAAATTATGAACGCAATTATTTTAAGCGCACTTTGGGGAGTAGTAATGATGTTCGGAGGAGTGTTTTTCAAAAAAAGTACAACGCCGAAATACTGGGCGATAGCGGGCATTATTATTATACTGGCTGGCAATCTTCTGGAATTTTTCGGATATCCTTTTTTCAATGTTGATACAAAAGGAATGTTGCATTTCGATGCATTTGGTTTGATTTTTAATTCCGTTGCATTTATATCCACACTCATTTTCTTTTTGCTAAACGGGAAAGATTTTGAAAAGATAGGAACGCATGTTTCAGAATATTTCTGCCTGCTCTTTTTTGTGTTGTGCGGCTTATCCATCCTTTCTTCTTTTAATACACTCCTGATGCTTTTCCTTGGGATTGAAATTTTATCTATTCCATTATACATACTAACGGGAAGCGAGAAACGCAATTTAAAAGGGAATGAAGCTTCCTTGAAGTATTTTTTAATGGGAGCGTTTTCTACCGGGCTTATGTTAATGGGAATCGCTCTTATTTATGGCGGCAACAGCCTCGGTTCTTTTTATATCGATGCAATTGATTTAGGAACAGGACATCTTTCAGTTTTAGTAGGAGTGGGATTGGTGTTGATTCTGGTGGCAATGGCATTCAAAGTTTCTGCAGCGCCATTTCATTTTTGGGCGCCGGACGTGTATGATGGCGCACCTGCTGTAATTACTTCTTTTATGATGACGATTGCTAAAGTTGCGGCATTTGTGGCTTTCTTCCGTCTTTTCTCAACCTCATTCGGAAGTATGCATTATCAATGGCAAACATTGATAGTGATAATTACAGCCGCAACTTTGCTGATAGGAAATGTTACAGCCGTTTTCCAGATAAGTGTGAAAAGAATGCTTGCTTATTCGAGTATTTCTCACGCCGGCTTTATGATGTTTACTCTTTTTGCCTTGAATGATACTGCCAAAGAAGGTTTGCTGATTTACACAGCCGCTTATTGTCTTGCCACCATCGGCATTTTTGCTGTCATTATAAAAATGTCTGATTATTCAATCGAAGGTTTTAACGGGCTTGGCAGAAGACAACCGTTGCTTGCGATTACTTCCGTTATCTTTTTGTTGTCATTAACCGGAATCCCTTTAACTGCAGGCTTTACAGCCAAATTTTATGTTCTGATGGCTGCCAGTAAAAGATGGGCATCAATTGTGGTTGGTGATTTTTGCAGTTATCTGTGCGGCAATCAGCGCCATCTATTATTTCCGTGTGATACAGGCAATTTATTTTAAAGAACCGGTAGAAGGTGTAAACGAAAATATACAGGTAAGTTCTTCATTTGAATGGATGTTAACCATAACCGCAGGCCTTATAATATTACTCGGTATCATGCCGGGATTGGTTATTGACTGGCTTTATTATTAGAAGATAGTAGCAGTAAACGAAGAAAAAATAATAATTTCTGTTTTACAATCCGGAGTAATAATCATAACCTCTTTCATACCAATAATCGGGCGGGGGAGAGTTACTAAAAAAAATCGTTCCTATTCTTTTGAGGCTTTTAATTCCGTACTTAACGGGAATGATGAGGCGCAAAGGATAACCATGTTTTAGTGGAAGAGGTTTATCATTCATTTCATACGCTAAAATAGTCTGTGGATGCATCATACTTGCCATATCTATTCCTACATAGTATTTTTTATCCGGCGTTGATAAACCCACATAACTCATTTGTGTTTGCAAACCAAGCTTATACTTTTTTGCAAAATCACTAAACTTTACTCCGGCCCAATAACTAATTTGACTCCACCCTTCAATGCATTTAAAATCGAAAATCAGTTCTGTTTTTGGAAGCGCTTTTATATCATCAAGAGTAATGAATAAAGTATCACCAGGGTTTCTTACTACTTTTAATTTCCATGAACTATCCAGTTCACTTTTTAAACCAATAAATCCATTCAATCTGACATTTTTTGCGGCGGTAGAAACGGGGTAAGTTTTTGCAAGATGTTCTTTGCTTAGTGCTTTTGAAAACACTTTTTCATCTATCGCTAATCCTTTTCGAAGTGGTTTATGTGCTCCTGCTACCTTCGGTTGCTGATGTAACCATTTCCATGCAAAAACTGCTGCAGCGATAGCAATAATAAATATGGAAAAAGCAATTATACTTTTGATTCGAAATTTTTTGGAAGAAACAGATATTTCTTTTTCATCATCCATTGTATTTGAATTTATTCTTTTTCTTCATTTTTGTTTTCAGGAAAAAGATCTTTTTCAAAGTTTTCTTCTTTTTGACAAGCAACAATTTCCGGATCCACGTTTTCATTTTGAATAACTGCTTCTTCTGCAGCCATCGCAGCGGGAATGAACTGACCTTTCTTTTCCTTCACAACAAATAGACCCGTTACCATACTTTGAAAATTATTCCAACCGGCTAAAATTACCTGAATGATATGAACGACAAAAAATAAAGTAAACAGAATTGTGAGGGTAAAATGTTCTATTCGTGCCCATTCGTAACCACCAAGCAAATTGGTTAAAGTTCCAAATTGTACCGGTTTATAAATTGAAAGACCGCTCAAAACTGAACCCAACCCCATAAAAATTACCAGCGTGTAAGCAATTTTTTGCGCCGCATTGTATTTTTTTTGTTCAGGGCTTTTTTTAGTTAAGTGTAAATCATGAAGCACCACTATCCATGCATCTTTATATGATCGTTTGTTTGGGAAAATATACTTCCATTCTTTTGAAAAGATCAAATACAAGACATAAATAAATCCGTTTATAGCGAAAAGCCACATGAATACAAAATGAAATCGCATCCCTTCGGCAAGCCGGAAAGGAATATTCAGAGCCTTGTAAAATGATTTAGGAAAAAATTTCAGGATAGTTTTATCGCCCCATCCAATTCTGTATATGTCATTTGCCCAATAGATGAGTAAGCCGCTCCAGACCATAATGCCAAGCAAAGGAAAATTAATCCAGTGAAACCACCTTATTGCCAGTGGATGTTTTTTTACAACTTTTTTCATTTTTGTTTAAGCGCTTGCTATTATATACGAAATATATCCTGATAAAGTTCAATAAAATAATTTAATTAAAGGCAGCATGACAGCTAATTCTTATTTGCACGCTATTAAAGATATTAGTTCCATGAGAACCAAGGTGAGCAGCGTTTTCAGAAAAAGTTATTACCTACTTAAAAAAGAATTGCTGAAAAATCTTTTGCCCGGTTAATACATTTTCCTTATTTTCGGTTATGCTTTAACCTTCCTTTAACTGCATTGCTTTGATATGTGACAATCTACATAATGAAGAACAACTTTTAGAATTTACCTCTAAAGGTGACGAAAGCGCTTTCACCACCTTGTATAATTTTTATAGCCATAAAATTTACGCTTTTGCGTTAAAACTCACTCAGTCAACTACTGTAGCCCAAGAAATTGTTGAGGATGTTTTTTTAAAAATATGGATAAGAAGAGCCACGTTAAATGAAATAGAAAATTTTAACGCTTATCTTTTTACAATTGCCCGAAATGAGACTTATAAAATATTAAAGCAAATTGCTAAAAATTATAAAATAGTTTTACTTTCTGAAAATAATGAATCGCTTGTTCATAATAGTGCAGAAGATTATCTGGTAGATAAGGAATTTACTTCATTGTTACAAAAAGCGATAGATCGGCTGCCTCATCAGCAGAAACAGGTTTATAAATTAATGAAAGAGGAAGATTTAAAACGTGGAGAAGTAGCTAAACTTCTTCATGTGCAGCCGGAAACTGTCAAGTTTCATCTGGCACAGGCAATGAAAAATATCCGCGCTTACTGCATGCTTCATTTGAATACATTAATTGGATTAACAATCTTACTAACTTGCCTTATTTGAGATAATCAAATAAATTTTCATCTTCACCCACCCAACATCATGTAGAATGTACTCTTATATAAAAGAGAAGTAAATTAGCTATGCTTGCATCACGCCTGGAATACTTATTTAACTGCTATGTTCAGCAAAATTGCTCTGAGAAAGAGGAAGAAGAGTTGATGAACTTTCTTTCGGCTTCAGAAAATGAAGGGGAAGTAAAAAAACTTTTAGATAAAGTCATGACCAATACAGGGTCAGAACCTTTTATGCCAGATGAAACAGCAGCTTCTATTCTTCAAAATATTTTTCAAAAAGATAAAGCTAAAGTTGTTCCTGTTGAAAACAATAGATCAGTTTTCACCTTTTGGCGTCGCTTTAATCTTTCCATTTTGAATGCTATCTAATAATATCTTAGTTCCATCGGCGTGTCAATTGCCAAAGCTTGGATGATCATGAAGCTAACCATTGTATTATTGCTATTTTTCACCTTCCGTGTTAGTGCAAGAAGTGATGCACAAAAAATAACTATTGTTAAGAACAACATTAGTTTATCTCAGGTTTTTAAAGATATTGAGCAACAGACAGGCTTTCTTTTTTTTTATGATAAGGACGTTATACAAAAAACAAAGCCTATTGATATTTTTGTAAAAGATGCAACCCTTGAGCAGGCGTTGTCTATATGTCTTAAAGGGCAGCAGCTTACTTATAATATCGTGAGGAATACCGTTGTTATAAGAAAGGAGCAAAAAATTGCTCCCCAAACTGGCAATATTTCCATGGTTATAGAAGATCAGATTCCTCCTCCAATTGAGGTGCATGGACAGGTAAAAGATGAGAATGGCAAACCATTACTTAATGCAAGTGTTGTTATTAAAGGTACCAATAAAGGAACTACTACTAATGCGAATGGAAATTTTAATATTACTGTTCCAAACAATAAAGCAGTATTAGTTATTTCGTATACTGGCTATAAAACTAAGGAGATTTTAATAGGAAGTCAAACTTCAATAGATATACAATTAACAAGAACAGACAATTCATTAAATGAAGTTGTGGTAACTGCATTGGGAATTAAAAGAGACGCAAAAAGCATCGGTTATTCAGCAACTTCAGTAAATACTCGACGAGATTAATAATCCGGGAATGGTAAATTTCGGAAACAATCTGTTAGGGAAAGTTGCAGGGGTAAATGTATCTGCACTTCCATCTGGTGCTGGAGGAACTTCAAAAATTAGAATTCGAGGTCAGTCATCATTTAACGCAAACAATTCTCCATTAATTATTGTAAATGGAATTCCGATAAATAATGATCCAACAACTTCTGGTAATCCAAATGCTCAGGAATCGGATTTAGGTGATGGATTACAAAGCATTAATCCTGATGATATTGAATCGATGACTGTTTTAAAAGGCGCTTCAGCAGCTGCCTTGTATGGTTTTCGAGCTAAAGATGGAGTTATAATTATAACAACAAAAACCGGAGCAAATAAAATAGGGCTTGGAATAGAATTTAGAACCAGTTATACCGCGGATCAGGCTCTTGATTTTACTGATTATCAATACGAATATGGACAAGGAGAATTCGGAATACGTCCAGCAAGTGTTTCCGATGCGCGTTCAACCGGTGGATGGAGTTTCGGAACTAAGTTTGATGGTCAGCCAATATGGTCTATCGATGGTGAAAGAACATCCCTATGTGCCTTTTAAAGATCGTATAAGTGCTTTCTATAATACCGGCACTAATATAATGAATTCGGTTGCTTTATCAAATGGAAATGAAAAGGGAAGTTATCGGTTATCAGTATCAAATACCGACGCAAATAATATCATTCCGAATTCCACTTACAACAAAAAGATATTTGATATCTCAATGAATTATAATTTTAGGAAGAAACTTACCGCACATTTAAATGCAAACTATACCATAGATGAAAATAAAAACCCTCCATTCGGTGGACAACGTTTCAGTATCCCTAATTCAATAATGACAATGGCGAACAGTATCGATCCCAGATGGTTGAGAGATTCATACAAAGATCCGGTTACGGGAAATGAAACCAGATGGACCCGCTTTTTGGATCGCACCAATTGGTACTGGACAGCTTATGAGCGACTTGAGCAAAATAAGAAAGACCGCTTTTACGGTAATATACTATTACGTTATCAGTTAGCTCAATGGCTTTATATTCAGGGACGTATAGGACAAGATAAATATTTTATTTATCATGAAGCTAAATAATCCAACCGGGACTGCCAATAATCCTCCTGTTGCTGTCGGGTATAATGGTGACTTTTTCCCAGAATAAAAGTATATTTCGTGAGATAAACATGGACTTCTTAATAGGGGCAAACAAAACTTTCGGTGATTTTGGAATTGATGCAACTTTTGGAGGTAATACTATGGATCAAATCAGAGACAATTTATCATGTTTCTGTTACGAAATTTTTATATCAGGGATTTGTACACTATCGGAAATGGTCAGATAAAAAATCCTGATTACTCTCTATTCAGGGAAAAAAGTAAATTCTTTGTACGGGTCATTAAACTTTATCCTATAAAGACTATTTATTTTTGAATGCAACAGCACGAAACGATTGGTTTTCTACTTTGAATCCCGATTCAAATAGTTACTTATATCCATCAGTAAGCAGCAGTTTTTTATTGAGTCAGGCATTTGCTAAATTAATGCCCTCGTGGATAACCTACGGCAAATTGCGTGCGTCTTACGCAGAGGTTGGAGGCGATACAGATCCGTACAGTGATAACCTGTATTATCAATATGGCTTCAAATACATATAATGGCTATGCGTATGGAAATATTTCCGGAAATACAAGTCCTAACGCGAACCTTAGGCCATTAAAAGTAAAAGAGTCTGAGGCAGGGATCGAATTAGTTTTATTCAATAACCGTATAAGCTATGATGGTGCCATTTATAGAAAAAATACGGTTGATGAAATTCTTAATGTGGATATTTCCAATGCGTCAGGTTATTCAAATACGAAAGTGAATATCGGAAAAATAAGAAATCAGGGTATAGAAAATTTGTTGACAGTTCAGCCGATCCGTAATAGTGATTTTACTTGGGAGATTGGAATAAACTACACGTATAATATTAGTGAGGTATTGCAATTGGCTAACGGGCAGTCAAAAATTAATGTCGGTAGTTCAACATTCATAGGAAGATTATCCCAGGAAGTTGGAAAGCCTCTCGCTTCAATTAGAGGTTATGATTATTTGCGGAATGATAAAGGTGAAATTATTACGATTAATGGAAGATTTCAAAGAGGAGATGAAATAACCTTTGGTAGTGGAATCCCAAAACATATCGGCGGTTTTCTAAATACTTTTACCTATAAAAAAATTCGTCTTTTTGCACAGGTCGATTTCAAGGCAGGGCATAAATTAATATCTGACACAGAACTGGGACATGATGCGTGAAGGTCATTCCAAAAAACTCATTGCCCGGAAGAGAAGGAGGTGTAATATTTGATGGTGTAAATCCAGATGGCAGCCCGAATACAACAGCAGTTGAAGCAGAATCTTTTTATACTGACTACAGTGGGAGGCGTATAACTACTGAAGCTGTATATAATGCCAGTTTTATACGATGGCGTACATTAAACAATTAGTTATGATGCTTCAGATCTGGTTTCAAAAACATTTATAAGAGGAATGTCAGTGAGTGCAAACATTAATAATGTTCTCATGATTAAGAGATATACTGACAATATAGATCCAGAGTCTGTTTCTCAAGTTATGGATACACAAACAGGCCTTGAATCTACTATCTCTTCCAACTACCCGCAGCTATTCGTTAAGTTTAAACTTCAGGTTCTAATTTCTAAAATACATAAATAATGAAAACAAAATATATAATTGCAACACTATTTTTATTATTAATAAATCTATATAGTTGTGAAAAGGATTTCGTCAAGACAAACACAAATCCAATACTTCCCACATCAATTAGATCCAGTTTATCAGCTTGTTGCTTCGGAAATCATCTCAATTGATATAGTTCACTATTATGGTACTATTGTTCAACAGGCTCAAATTCTTTTAGGAGGCGCCGAAGAAGCTGGTAATAGAAATTCTAATGTAGACAGGTTTGCTTCCAGTACATGGAACAGTTTATATGGTACTCAAATACAGAATCTGGTAGATATTATCAACAGAGTGAAGGATGACCCCCTTAGAACGAACATCTACAACATGGCAAGAATACTTAAGGCGTATAGCTTTCAGCTGTTGGTAGACACCTACGGCGATGTACCTTACTCAGAGGCCGGATTAGCTTATTTGGAAGGAATTACGTTACCAAAATATGATGATCAGGAAGTTATTTATCAGGATATTGCAAAGGAGTTGAAGGAAGCTGTTGATGCACTGGATGCCAGCAAAGACAAGGTTGCAGAAATGTACTTTGGAGGCGACATTTCAAAATGGAAGAAATTTGGGAATTCCTTATTGTTACGTGTTGGCATGCGCTATACAAAAGTCGATGAAAATAAGGCGAAGTCGTTAGTACAGATCGCAACAGATCCAGCCCGCGGTGGTGTAATGTCTTCCAATGATGATAATGTTGTTCTTAGGTCCAATTCAATTCAAATTAAATCCGGTTACTGGTTTTATAAATGGTTCTGTTCGTAACAACTGGTTTATTGGTAAGCCATTTCATCGATTTTTTGAAAAATAACAACGATCCCCGCTTACAGTACATTGCGGCTTTATACCCCGATCCGGCATCAGGAAGCAATCCGGGTAAACCTAATACCACTCCAGCAGATCAAATTGGTGTGTCCCTATGGATATACAGATGATAATATAGCAAATGCTCCAGACTACCCTGGTAAAAAAGGTAGCTCATTTCTTTATTCTCAATTTAATCGTTCAACCGTCGGTAGAATTGATGCATGGCTGTTCTATGTTACGTATGCTCAGACGCAACTTGCTTTTAGCTGAAGCCCGCCAAAGAGGTTATATTACTACAGGCACGGTAAAAGATTACTATGAAGCAGGCATAAAAGGACATATGACTGAGAACATGATTTTTGGACACCGGTAAGTGGAGGACCGTCACCAATTACTCAGGCTGAACAGGATGCGTATGTACAGCAACCTGGAATCGCTTTTAATCCTTCAACGGCATTGAAACAAATCAACGAACAATACTGGGTAGCCAGCTTAATGATCTGGGCTGAAGCGTATGCCAACTTCCGCAGGAGTGGTTATCCTCAATTGAATCCACTTAATTTCCCTGGTGAGGATCCATTTGTATCAGGGAGGGGATGGTTTTATTCACAGGCTTCCTTATCCATTGAAAGAATGGTCCGTTAATACGGACTAACGTGCAGGAAGCAGCCGATCGCATAGGAGGTGACAATATGGGAACTCGAATTTTTTGGGACAATTAACAATTTCTTGAAAATTATCAATGAATAACAAAACAAGAAGTTGTAAAACTGGTCTTATTCTCTTATTATTTATAAATGATATTGGATCAAAAATATTTTGAACACCTTAACTGTTTTATTTAATATATAATTAAAAATTTAATAACATAATCAACCAAATTTAAGGAAATGAAAAGAAACCAATTTCTAACAACTCTGGCAGCTGCTATTCCGGGTGTTGCTCTCGCATCAATTCCGGGAGCTGGTGCCGTATCATCCTTCTCAAAACTTGCGGGGTCAGATGCTGGCAAAGTAAAGATTACGGATGTAAAATTTATGCGTATCAAGATGACCGAAAGAGGCCATGTGATGCCCCTGGTCAAAATAGAAACTGATGCAGGCATGTACGGCATTGGGGAATGCCATCACGATGTCACCGGGTTGGGAGCAAAAGATGTGGTGATGAACGCCTTTCGTAATATATTAATTGGACAAGATCCTTTCGATATTGAACGCCTAACTCATGCCATGAAGTTTCGTGTTTCCTATCTCGGAGGTGGCGGAGGTATCGGCATGCATGCGGTGACTGGCTGTGAAGTTGCACTATGGGATGTGGTAGGGAAACTTCTAGACAAGCCGCTTCGCAAAATTTTGGGTGGAGGTTGCTTTACTGATAAAGTACGGGCTTACCTAACAAGCCAACCGCGCAATATGCTTGACAAGGCAGTTGTTAAAGAATGGTTTGATTATGTGCACAACTCGGTGCAGAAATGGACAGCCGCAAAACCGTTTCGTATTTCACATCGGCCAGGCGGTGAATTGAACCGCAGACTATCTCATGAAGAATTGAAAACGAACATAGAAGCATTTACAAATATGAGAGAAATTGGAGGTGATGATTTTGAACTGATTGTGCATTGCCATTGGGAGTTTGATTTGCCTGATGCGCTTGCTTTTGTAAAAGCCCTTGAACCTATTCATCCCTGGTGGATTGAAGACCCCATGCCTATTGCTTATAATGAATCATGGAAGACGCTTGCGGAGAAATCGCCAATACCCATTCTTACCGGAGAGAATTTATATACAGCACATGATTTTCTTCCCTTCATCATAAACAATGCAGTGAACATTGTTGAAATTGATATTTCTATGACGGGTGGTTTGATTGAAGCAAAAAAGATTGCCGATCTGGCAGCCCTGTATTATATGCCAGTGGCTACGCACAGTGTAATGGGGCCAGTTGCTGCCATAGCTTCTGCTAATGCCGCGGCTACCATGCAGGATTTCCTGGGTCATGAAAGTTATGATTATACCGAAAATTCACGTGATGGCCATGGTGGATGGGGCACGTTGATAAACTATGACAGAGATATCATTAAGGACGGCTATATTCAACTTTCCGATAAACCAGGATTAGGGTTAGAATTGAATAAAGATGTAGCCATCAAACATCTAGTAGAAGGCGAAAAGTGGTGGGGATAATTGGTAATAAATATTTTATGATTATACAGTACTTTACAGTAATCACGATGATGCCCTTCGCCGTGGTTCGTCTCCTTTAACGATTTATACAATTATTTTTTATATGAAAAGACGAAGCTTTATACGAAATATGGCGTTAGCTGGAGCAGCATCCGTTTTTAGCCCCTATCTGGATCTGTTAGCATCACCAAACGCCAGGAAAGTAAAGATCACTAATATTAAATGCGTTCGCACCAAAATAGGTTTCAGACCAAGCCTGCTGGTGAAGGTAGAAACCGATGCGGGCATAATTGGCATAGGTGAGTGTCACCATGATGAGAACAGTATGGGTGCGAAGGATATAGTGCTTAATGTAATTAAACCTATTTTGGTAGGGCAGGATCCTTACGATCTTGAGCGGCTGGTGTTCAAGATGAGTACCCGTACATCTTATTATGGCGGCAATCACGGCATTCCTTTACACGCTATTACCGGAGTGGAATTTGCGCTGTGGGATATCCTTGGAAAGCTTGCCGATCAACCCGTACATAATATTTTAGGCGGAGGCCCACATCGCAAACAGGTTCGTGCTTATTGCACCAGCCGCCCACGCGATCTGTTGAGCAAAGAGTCCTGCGATGAGTTTGCAGAGCGCATGAAAAAAATAAAGTTTACAGCAGCAAAAGTTGATTTTATCCGCGACCAGCGATGGCAGCAGTTAGATAACCGGATGATGTCAAATGCTGAAGTGGATCGCAATGCACATGGTTTTCAAAACGTGCGGGATGCCGTAGGGCCAGACTTTGACATTGCGGTGCATACCCATTGGGAAATGGATTTCGACAGTGCCTTACGCATTGCCGAAGCCGTAGCACCGATCAAGCCCTGGTGGTTGGAAGATCCGCTGCCTATTGGTTACAACGAACAGTGGATAAGACTCACAAGTCGCTCGCCAGTGCCAATACTTACCGGTGAAAACCTGTATACCCGTGATGATTTCAGGCCGTTTATTGTCAATGGAGCAGTGAATAAGATTGAGATCGATATATCCATGACCGGAGGATTGCTGGAAGCTAAAAAAATAGCTGACCTTGCTGAAATCTATTATATTCCGGTAGCTACCCATAATGTTGCAGGCCCTGTGGCTACTGTAGCATCTGCCCATTGGGCTGCAACCGTTCGCGAGTTTGCCGGGCATGAGGCATTTATGAACAATCCTCTTAATGCTGATGGAAAAAGCTGCAATGGTGACAATGCAGTGTTGGGCTACGGTATTGATTTGCTGAAGGATGGTTACCTGCAGTTTAACGGCAAACCCGGTTTGGGCATTACGCTTGACGAAAAACTGGTGAAAGAGAAATACATGGTAGCAGGCGAAACATGGTGGGGATAAGTGGTAATAATTATTTATATGTTCCACAGTACTTTACCAGCAATCACGATAACCGCAATTATGCTCGCCCCCTTGGTTCGCTGTGTCACGAATGCAAAGAATTGATAAGTTCTTTGCAATCTTCTATAAAAGATGGTAGTTGGCCTACTGCTACGGTGTACATACGGAGGGAGTATGCAAACCACCTGGGGTGTTATATTCAAAAGGTGTCGTGCTGAACCGTACTAGCGCGGAAGATTTTTATTTTAAATCTAATTCTATAAATAGAAAATAAATAGAAACTTGCTGCGAATAACTTTTCTCATAATCAAGCAATCAAATCGTTGATGATTTTTTAATCTGTTGACCTTTTGATTTTTTACACATCCCTAGGTTTGTCTTTCTCATTTCAAATACAACGGAACAACAATCATAAATAAAGCAACAAAGATTTTGGACGCACCAGCGATTAATTTAAAACGAAAAAAGCCCCAAAAAATTGAGGCTTTAGTTGCGAAGGGAGGGATTGAACCTCCGTCCGCCAGCCGGCGGATATGAGCTGGGCGAGCTACCTGATTAGGGAACGGATAAACAATCTACCTGCAGCTCCTTTTAATTGTTTTTCTCTTTTCAAAGCCATTTTTTTGTCTGCATATTCTTCTTTGTAAATGATTATCCATGGCCTGAAATTTTTGGTCCAACCTTTTTTTCCTAATTCATTGTGGGATTTAAATCGTTCTTCTAAATTGGAAGTCATTCCAATGTAGATTTTGTCATAGGTTTTAGAGTATAAGGCATAAACTATAAACATGTTAAGTTTGTTTCGTATAAACGAAAAAAGCCCCAAAAAATTGAGGCTTTAGTTGCGAAGGGAGGGATTGAACCTCCGTCCGCCAGCCGGCGGATATGAGCCGGGCGAGCTACCTGATTAGGGAACGGATAAACAATCTACCTGCAGCTCCTTTTAATTGTTTTTCTCTTTTCAAAGCCATTTTTTTGTCTGCATATTCTTCTTTGTAAATGATTATCCATGGCCTGAAATTTTTGGTCCAACCTTTTTTTCCTAATTCATTGTGGGATTTAAATCGTTCTTCTAAATTGGAAGTCATTCCAATGTAGATTTTGTCATAGGTTTTAGAGTATAAGGCATAAACTATAAACATGTTAAGTTTGTTTCGTATAAACGAAAAAAGCCCCAAAAAATTGAGGCTTTAGTTGCGAAGGGAGGGATTGAACCTCCGTCCGCCAGCCGGCGGATATGAGCCGGGCGAGCTACCTGATTAGGGAACGGATAAACAATCTACCTGCAGCTCCTTTTAATTGTTTTTCTCTTTTCAAAGCCATTTTTTTGTCTGCATATTCTTCTTTGTAAATGATTATCCATGGCCTGAAATTTTTGGTCCAACCTTTTTTTCCTAATTCATTGTGGGATTTAAATCGTTCTTCTAAATTGGAAGTCATTCCAATGTAGATTTTGTCATAGGTTTTAGAGTATAAGGCATAAACTATAAACATGTTAAGTTTGTTTCGTATAAACGAAAAAAGCCCCAAAAAATTGAGGCTTTAGTTGCGAAGGGAGGGATTGAACCTCCGTCCGCCAGCCGGCGGATATGAGCCGGGCGAGCTACCTGATTAGGGAACGGATAAACAATCTACCTGCAGCTCCTTTTAATTGTTTTTCTCTTTTCAAAGCCATTTTTTTGTCTGCATATTCTTCTTTGTAAATGATTATCCATGGCCTGAAATTTTTGGTCCAACCTTTTTTTCCTAATTCATTGTGGGATTTAAATCGTTCTTCTAAATTGGAAGTCATTCCAATGTAGATTTTGTCATAGGTTTTAGAGTATAAGGCATAAACTATAAACATGTTAAGTTTGTTTCGTATAAACGAAAAAAGCCCCAAAAAATTGAGGCTTTAGTTGCGAAGGGAGGGATTGAACCTCCGTCCGCCAGCCGGCGGATATGAGCCGGGCGAGCTACCTGATTAGGGAACGGATAAACAATCTACCTGCAGCTCCTTTTAATTGTTTTTCTCTTTTCAAAGCCATTTTTTTGTCTGCATATTCTTCTTTGTAAATGATTATCCATGGCCTGAAATTTTTGGTCCAACCTTTTTTTCCTAATTCATTGTGGGATTTAAATCGTTCTTCTAAATTGGAAGTCATTCCAATGTAGATTTTGTCATAGGTTTTAGAGTATAAGGCATAAACTATAAACATGTTAAGTTTGTTTCGTATAAACGAAAAAAGCCCCAAAAAATTGAGGCTTTAGTTGCGAAGGGAGGGATCGAACCTCCGACCTTCGGGTTATGAGCCCGACGAGCTACCGCTGCTCTACTTCGCGATTTAGGAGTGCAAATGTAAGGTCTTAAGAACTTGCCACCAAATTTTAATACTTTAGCAAATCATAAAATTTCATGTATGAAGAAAATCAATACTTATTTGCTTTTGATTGTTATTGTTGTTACAGGCTCTTGTCATTCAGAAATTAAAGAAAGAAGAGATGAAGTATATTCGCGGCATCTTCAAAAGCACGTAACCCTTACCGTTATAAGCACTCCGGTTCCAAAAAATAAAAGTGATTTTAATTTGCTACTTCTTAACGACGGACAGGATATTGATAAACTTCGTATAAAAGAAATTGTTGACAGTCTTTATCGTAAAAAGTTGATTTTGCCTTTGATTGTGGTAGGTATTTATGCATTCGACAGAAAGCAGGAATATGGAGTAGCTGGCAAAACTGCTGATGATGGAAAAGGCGCTTCTGCACAAAAATATTCAGAATTTATAACAGGAGAATTGCTGCCTTCTGTAAGAAAGAAAGCTGCAGTACGGAAGTTTAATTCGGTAACTCTTGCCGGCAATGAACTTGGTGGCCTTTCTGCTTTTAATGTTGCCTGGGAAAATGCTGATAAGATAGATAAAGTGGGTGTTTTCTCAGGTTCGTTTGGCTTAACGGGCAAGGAAATAAATAATTCAGATGCTTCTGCGGAAAACCGCATCATTATTAATGAAATTCGTTCTTCGCGAAAAAGGCCGCATCTTCAGTATTGGTTTTATGCCGGAGGAAACGAAAGTTCAATTAATACTAAAGACTTGATCGATTTGATGAAAAAGAAGAACTTTATCAATGAAAGTGATATCACTTTTTTGGAAGATAAAAACGGCTCTAATGATTATGATTCATGGAGCCACGAATTTGCGGGTTTTTTGATTTGGGCAGAAGGAAAATGAGTGTTAATCTCTGTGTGAAATATTGCTGGCGCCACTTGAATTCACATCTCTTCTTTCCGCGTTTCCTTTGAAATCTAAATGGCTTGCTCCGCTTGCTTTTGCGGAAATTGATTTATTCACAGTAATCTTTACATCGCTTGCGCCGGACAGTTGCGCAATACAATTGTCGACCATCAAAGCATAATTTTTTAGATCGCTTGCACCGCTTGCTTCTATTTTCAGATTCTCAATTTTGCCATTGATCTTCATTGTTGACGCACCGCTGATGTTTACTTCTGCATTTGCAAGGTCAACTTCTCCTTTCATCTCAGAAGCGCCGCTCAGTTTAATTTTCACACTGTTTCCCGAAAACTTTCCGTTTAGAATAAAATCACTTGCTCCGGACCCTTCAATACTTTCCAATTTCCTGAAAGAAACGTAAGCACGTAATTGCCGGTTCCTGGTAAATTTAAAAGAGTGATTGTTATAATAAATATTCAACACGCCATCTTTCACCTCGGTCTTAATATAATCCCGGTCTGATTCATCTGAAGCGCTCACTGCTACTGCATCTTCATTACTTTGAGAAAGATAAACATCAATTCCTCCCGACACTTTTATTGCCCGGAACGCACTTATATTTCTTAACTGTACATTTTTATCATTTATGACTGTTTGCGCATTGGAACTAACAGCCAGTAATGCAAAAAGAAAAAATAAAATAGGTTTCATAATCTTGTTTTCCAATGCAACGAAATTAGTAGCAAAAAGTTACAAATTTTATTAAATGAATTTCTTGTTGTTATCTTTGCATTTCAAAATCATTTAAACCGGGGTGCATCGGATTATACCGATTGCTGAGAAAATACCCGCAGACCTGATCAGGATAATGCCTGCGAAGGGAGGACAAATACCTTTCCCGTCTTCTTTTTCATGCATTGTAGTGATCGAAAAAATACAAACATGAAAAAAATCTTACTAATTTGTTCGTTTACTGTCACTGCTTATATTTCAAGTGCGCAGGATACTTCTTCTCATAAGTTTGGGGATACTTTGATGCTTGAAAATATTGAAGTTACTTCTATTCGTGCGGCTGATAAAGCGCCTTTCACCAAAACCAATCTTAGCAAAGAACAAATTGCGAAGGTTAATTTAGGCCAGGATCTTCCATTTGTCTTGAACCAAACTCCTTCAGTCGTTGTAAATTCTGATGCGGGAAATGGAGTAGGATATACAGGAATCCACATTCGCGGAACCGATGCGTCAAGGATCAATGTAACACTAAATGGAATTCCTTATAATGATGCGGAAAGCCAGGGCACTTATTTTGTCGATATTCCGGATATTATCTCTTCTGTAAATTCAATTCAAATCGAAAGAGGTGTTGGTACATCATCCAATGGGGCAGGAGCTTTTGGCGCAACAATCAATTTGTCAACCAATGAAGTGAACAAGAAAAAATACCTGGAACTGGATAATAGCTATGGTTCTTTCAACACCTGGAAAAATACATTGAAAGTCGGAACGGGTTTACTGGCAAATCATTTTTTGATTGATGCAAGAGTTTCAAAAATTTCAAGTGAGGGCTACATTGATCGTGCTACTTCTGATCTGAAATCTTTATATTTTAGTGCGGCTTACCTTGATAAAAAAAGCTCGTTGCGATTTAATGTAATAAGCGGAAAAGAAAAAACTTACCAGGCGTGGTACGGCGTTCCTGAAAGTTATTTGGATACTAACCGGACTTACAATCCCGCAGGAACTGAAAAACCCGGAGCGCCTTATGCAAATGAAACCGACAATTATGTGCAAACACATTACCAGTTTTTTTACAATCATAAAGTGAATTCATTGTTTAGCTATAATATAGCCGCTTTCTTTCAAGAGGAAAGGGATATTATGAAGAATATAGGGCAGCCCAGGCTTACAGCGATTATAATCTTCCCGATGTAATAATGGAAATGATACAATTTCTGCAACTGATTTGATAAGAAGGCTTTGGTTGGATAATTATTATTACGGTTCCGTTTTTTCGTTTCAGTATCAGTAAAAATAAAACACATTTTACTTTCGGCGGGGGAGGGACAGAATACGATGGAAAACATTATGATATTGTAACATGGGCTCCGAAAGGTTTTCCACAGAATTATAAATATTTCAACGCGCCGGCACAAAAAAAAGATTTGAATTTTTATGGTAAAGTAATGCAATCGTTAGGCGCTGGTTTTACAGGATTTTTAGATTTGCAGGAACGTTTTGTAAAATATAAAATTGATGGATTTGAATCTCATCCTGATTTGTCTGTAACAAAGAATTATTCTTTCTTTAATCCGAAAGCGGGGATTTCTTTTAATAAGAAAAACTTCCAAACATATCTCTCTTTTTCAGTAGCAGCAAAAGAACCTAACCGTGATGATTTTGAAGCAAGAGTGAAGCAGATTCCAAAACCTGAAATTTTATATGATTTGGAATTAGGTGTGGAAAAGAAAAATCAGCTAATAAATTATGGGGCTACCTTTTATTACATGTATTACCATAACCAGTTAGTAAATACTGGTAAAATCAATGATGTCGGTTCTTACACAAGAACCAATGCCCCGGTAAGTTACCGCGCGGGTGTTGAATTGCAGGGCGATGCAATAATTACGAAATGGCTGAATGCTTTTGCCAATCTTACTTTGAGCCAAAACAAAATAAAAGATTTTACTGAGTATGTAGATGATTACGACAATGGTTTGCAAAAACAAAATGTGTATAACAATACCGATATTTCTTTTTCGCCGGATGTGGTAGGCGCTGCCGGAATTAATTTTGTTCCTGTGGAAAATGGTGAGATCAATCTTCAGTCGAAATATGTAGGAAGGCAATATTTGGATAATACTTCTCATTTGAGCAGAAGTATCGATCCGTATTTTGTTGAGAATATAAAATTGGCTTACACAATTCATCCGAAAATCTTAAAAGAAGTTAGTCTGATTTTTCAGGTAAATAATGTTTTTAATAAATTGTATGAATCCAACGGTTATACCTACAATTATATTTACGGCGGAGAGCTTACCGTAGAAAATTATTATTATCCGATGGCCGGAACGAATTTCATGGCCGCAATCAATATTAAATTATAAAGTGAAATTGGTCAGCTTCTTCCTTTTAACATAGGAACAAAAGAAAAATCGGAAAACGTTTCTTCTTCAATCCTGCCTTCTTCATTTTTAGTGATGCGCATCATCTTTTGACGGCCATTTTCATCCAGAGGAATTATTATTCTGCCGCCATTCTTTAACTGATCAATTAATTTTGGTGGAATAAAAGGGGCGGCGGCAGTAATGATTATTTTATCAAAAGGTGCAAACGTAGGAAGTCCTTCAAAGCCATCGCCGTAAAAGAATTTAATGCTTGGATAGCGGGTTCTTAGAACAAAAGTTTTTGCTGACTCGAATAAATTTCTTTGTCGTTCGATAGTAAAAACATTCGCACCCATTTCAGCCAAAACTATTGCCTGGTAAGCGCTTCCGGTTCCTATTTCCAGGATTTTTTGATAAGGCGCTACTTCTAATAATTGAGTCTGATAAGCAACTGTATAGGGTTGAGAAATCGTTTGTCCTTCAGCGATAGGAAACGCTCTGTCCTGGTAAGCGATATGTTCCAGCGCGGTGTCCAAAAAAAAATGCCGTGGAATATTCATCATTGCGGCCAGCACATTTTCATCCGTTATTCCTTTGTCTCGCAGAGAATCCAGCAGTTTTTTTCGCAGTCCTTTATGCCGGTAA
The DNA here is from genome assembly GCA_963811285.1 of uncultured Chitinophagaceae bacterium. Classification (GTDB taxonomy): domain Bacteria; phylum Bacteroidota; class Bacteroidia; order Chitinophagales; family Chitinophagaceae; genus Ginsengibacter. The sequence goes on from CAWEQV010000008.1 coordinate 281,409, forward strand.
CTATCTTCATAATTTCGCATGACTGCAATTTAGAAAAATTGTTTTCATAAAACAGCCATGATTACAAATGAAGCTTATAAATTTTACAGTGAACGAAGAAAAACAGAAAATTTTTAATTCAACTGTTTTATTAAATTTGCAACCCAATGATTAGTCGCGGAGGTGGCGAAACTGGTAGACGCGCTACTTTGAGGTGGTAGTGCCCGAAAGGGCTTGGGAGTTCGAATCTCCTCTTCCGCACATCTAAAACCTGCTATGGCAGCAGGTTTTTTGTTTTATTGAATAAAGAATGGTTTCTAAATAGTATTTAAAACAATTCTGAAAGTAGTGCCTTTACCTGCTTCGGAAGATTTTACAAATAACTGCCCGCTATGATATTTTTCAATTATTCTTTTTGCGAGCGAAAGCCCTAATCCCCAGCCTCTTTTTTTGGTAGTGAAGCCGGGTTTAAAAACCTTCCTGATGTTTTGTTTACTGATTCCCCGACCACTGTCAATTACATCAATAATCAAACGAGAGGGAAGTTTTTTAACTTTTACTGTAATCGTGCCTCTTCCGTTTATCGCATCAAGCGCATTCTTTAAAAGATTTTCAATTACCCAATCGAAAAGGGGTACTGATATCTGAGCAAAAACTTTTTCTTCCGGTCTGTCTAAAACGAAACTTACTTTTTCAGTCGATCTTCTTTTAATATAAGCAAGCATTTTTTCTACCTGTTCTATGATGTCAGACTCTTCCAAATGTGGCGAGCTGCCTATTTTCCCAAACCTGTCACTTATGAGTTTCAACCTGTTCACATCTTTTTCCATTTCAAGATAAACAGAGGAATTGATTTCCTGTTCTTTCAACATTTCTACCCAACCCTGCAATGAAGAAATCGGCGTGCCTAATTGGTGAGCGGTTTCTTTTGCCATACCTGCCCACACCTGGTTTTGAGTGGATTTATTTCTTACAGAAATTGCATAAAAAATAACGAATATAAACAATGCTACTATCAATAATTGAATGATTGGGTAATACCGCACCTGTTTTAATAATTTAGAATCTCCATAATAATATTTATCGGCAATGAAAGGGTTTTTGCTCAACTCCAGAATAATTGGTGGATGAGCAGACTTGAATTCCTTTAATTTTTGTTCTAAAAAACCAGGATTTGAATTGATTAAAGACGTGTCAATATTCCGTGAGTCGATTATACTGTCATTTTCATTAGTCCATATAATAGGAATGTCGGTATTTTTTTGTTGTATCTCGCTGGCGAGTGTAAGGTCCACATTTTGAGGAGCAGTGGCTATAAATTTATTCGCCTCTACCCATTGGTTTATTTTTTCTCTTTCCTCAACCTCTATCTTTTTGGATAAAAAATTAGAATAGAAAATAGTACCAGTGACAATTGCAACAGCAATAAGTACAAGCGCCGACCGCAGATTAAAGAGTTGCCTCAGCATTATAGCAGTTTATTTTCAAATCTAAAATCTATTTCCGACAATTAAGCCATAGGAAGATTAAAATCTTTTATGTTTGTGTTTCATCAAATACAATTTCTTTGGCCTCTTTACCATCAGTTGCGATTGTAATTCTTAATTGGAACGGGAAAAATTTTCTTAAAAAATTTCTCCCTTCTATCATAGCATCAGACTATGAAAACCTCTCAATAATTGTAGCTGATAACGCATCAACTGATGATTCGGTTTCTTTTTTACAAAATGAGTTTCCTTCTATAAAAATAATTAATAATAAGGTAAACGAAGGTTTTGCGAAAGGTTATAATTCTGTACTACAAAAGGTTTTAGCCGATTATTATATTTTATTGAACAGTGATGTGCAAGTAACAAAAGATTGGATAAAACCAATTATTTCTTTGATGGAAAGCGATAAAACTATTGCAGCTTGCCAGCCAAAAATTCTTTCTTTTAATGAAAAAAATAAGTTTGAATACGCTGGTGCAAGCGGTGGTTGGATCGATAAATTTGGTTATCCTTTTAACCGCGGACGAGTATTTGATTTTTGCGAAACAGATGAAGAACAATATGACGATATCGCAGAAATTTTTTGGGCGTCGGGCGCTGCATTATTCATTAGAGCAACTATTTTTCATCAGTTAAATGGATTTGATGAATATTTTTTTGCTCATCAGGAAGAAATAGATCTTTGCTGGCGAATGCAACGAGCCGGTTATAAAATTTTTGTGGTTCCATCTTCAGTAGTATACCACGTAGGCGGAGGAACTTTGCCGGCAGGGAATGAAAGGAAAGTTTTTCTGAATTTCAGGAACAACCTTGCGATGCTTTCAAAAAATCTATCGCCTTCAGAAAAAATCGTAAAAATCTCTTATCGGATATTTCTTGATAACATAGCAGCGTTGCAGGCTTTAAGCAAAAAAGATATCAAAACATTCAGATCGATTCAAAAAGCACATTTTGCTTTTATCCAATGGAACCTGCGTCATAAGAAGAAAGATGAATTACCAAAAATCAAATTAAAAAAACTTGCAGGTGTATTTAACGGAAGCATTGTAAAAAAGTTTTTTATTGAAAAAAAGAGAACATTTTCTGAAATTCTTGGATTCAAAAAATGATTTTTGAGTTCAATCTGTTATTTTTGCGATGCAAATAAAAAAATATGGAACACGAAGAAGTAATTGATAACAAAGGTAAAGACGTTGGATACAGTTGGGTATTAACCTCCCGCTTTTTATTCTATTGCCAGGTTGCTGTTTTGGTTGCGCTGATAATAGGTGGCTGCTATACAATGTATGAACATCGCTACAAAGGCAAGCCAAATGTAGAAATCCCTGGCAACACTCAATACAATCCACAGTACAAATAAATTTTGCTTCAAAGGTTTCAAGCCCTATTTTTGCACTCCATTTTTTAGTTCTTACAAACAATTGCGGAAGTAGCTCATTTGGTAGAGCACGACCTTGCCAAGGTCGGGGTGGCCGGTTCGAGCCCGGTCTTCCGCTCATAATAAGTAAAGTAGGTAACGAAAATTATCTGCTTTTTTTTTATCAAAACTTAGTGTTTACCCGGGTGGTGGAACTGGTAGACACGCAGGACTTAAAATCCTGTTCGCAGCAATGCGAGTGTGGGTTCAACTCCCATCCCGGGTACGTTTCAAGAGGCTGTCTCAAAAGGTCAGCCTCTTTTTTTAGTGCGTCAGGCATGTATATCAGCTATAGGGTGCAAGTCCCGAATACGCTTTACAGTAGGGAGTATTAGCCAAGAGCAAGGGTGTCCACTGCGAGGTGGAATCTGAAGGAAGCTGGCGGCAAACATTTGGGCCTACGAACAGAAATTGCATATAAGGCAGGGTACTGTGGGTGATGCTGCTAAACAAACAAAAGCCCAATACTGTACAGAACAGTACCATGTAAATGCAGAGGCTACATGAATGGAAAGCGGATATACTTACCCTGAGAGGTCCCGATAAAATCGGGAAGTCAGCAGAGGTCATAGTAATCCGGAAACGAGCTGCACCCCTGAATGGGCAACTGCGGAGGTCTCACGCAAGGACGAAGGGCTGAATGTTAGAAAGGAGGGAGAAATTAGAAGGTTTATGGCAAAAGCTTTGAGCAACCGAAACACTTTAGAGAACTACTCACGCGAGGATAAGCCGGAAGCTAAAAGTAAAACGTGAGAGGAGTTGAGCTAAGTCATGCATCCGATAAGGACTACCCCCGGTAGGAAGTTTTTTTTTAGTAATATGCTTGAAGAAATATTAGACATCCGAAACGTTACCAAAGCCTTGAAGCAGGTAACTGCCAACAAGGGAGCCGGAGGTATAGATGGTATGCAGACCGATGAACTTCGAGACTACCTGAACGCTAACTGGCAAACGCTAAGGAAGGATATCTTAGAAGGCAATTACAAGCCGCAGGCTGTGCGCAAGGTAGAGATACCAAAAGCACAGGGCGGGTCAAGAATGTTAGGAATACCCACAGTAGTTGACAGGTTGTTGCAACAAGCCATTGCCCAATGGTTAAGCCCGAAGTATGAAGAAGAATTTTCCCAATACAGTTATGGGTTTAGAGAAGGTCGCAATGCACATCAGGCGGTGCTGCAGGCGCAATCAAATTTAAACGAAGGATATGAATGGGTGATAGAACTGGATTTGGAAAAGTTTTTCGACAAGGTACATCACGACCGGCTGATGAGTACGCTGGCAAAGAAGATAACAGATAAGCGAACGTTAAAGCTTATACGCAGTTATCTCAGCAGCGGTATCATGGAAGGCGGTGCGACAAGCGCCCGCACGGAAGGCACACCACAGGGCAGCCCGCTGAGCCCGTTGTTATCAAACATTGTTTTAGACGAACTGGACAAAGAGCTACTGGCAAGAAGCCATCGATTTGTACGGTATGCCGATGATTGCAGTATCTATGTAAAGAGTGAGAAATCGGCGCGACGGGTTATGGAGACAATCATAAAGTTCATAGAAGGCAAATTAAAACTGAAAGTAAATCGTACAAAAAGCAAAGTAAGCAAACCGACAGAAAGTTCGCTGTTAGGATTTTCATTTTACAAAAAGGAGAACAGATGGGAGACACGCATTTCTCCCAGGTCATTAGTAAGAATAAAGGAAAAGATGAAGGAGAAAACCAAGCGTAGCGACCCATCATCAGCGGAAGAAAAGATAAAGAAAATGGAAGCAATAATCAGGGGTTGGGTAAATTATTTTGCGATAGCCAAAGCCAAAAGTAAGATGGAAGAACTGGACAAATTAGTACGGACAAGACTAAGAATAGGTATATGGAAACAATGGAAAAAGTCCAAGACAAAACGGATACAGTTAATAAAATTGGGCATTCCAAAACAGAAGGCTTACGAGTGGAGCAACAGCCGCAAAGGACTTTGCAGAGTAGCTCATAGTCCGGTACTCAGTCGTGCTCTGAACAACGAATACTTTACACGGTTAAAGTACATCGGGTTTACTAACTATTACTATTGGAAAACGGAACATCAGAGGAAACTTTTCTAACAAACCGCCGTATACCGAACGGTACGTACGGTGGTGTGAGAGGACAGGTAGTCAGTTAATGACTACCTTCCTACTCGATTTTTCGAAAGTCGATTTATTCACATCTCGTGTAGATAATTTTATGCTATTGCGAAGCAATAATTTGAACAGTAATCTTGTCTTGTTATTAAAAGGCATTGAGAAGAGCGTTTGTCGAGACTCGGTCCTTGTTTTCTTTTGTTCGCAAAACTAATGTACTCATAGACAATATTTGATTTAAGAAAGGTTTTACTTTATTGTAATTTTAATTAATTATTTTAAACCTGTGAACTCCAAAAAATTCTTTCTGCCGTTCATTTACTAACTTACTCCCTGGTTTCGCAGGAAAACTAATAGGATACTTATTATGAGAGGTGTAAAACTTTTTCTGAGGCAGTGCAGCCTGATGTTCCTTCCTTGTTGCATCGGGTTATTGATACCATCCGTTTCTGTTTTCGGCCAAAGCGAATATTATCATTTTTCGAAACTGAATACTTACAATGGCCTTTCACATAACCAGGTCAGTGCAATACTAAAGAGCCCGGACGGTTTTTTATGGTTTGGCACCATGTCGGGGCTTAACCGTTATGATGGTTACTCCTTTAAAGTATATCGCAAGAAGCCCAATGACAGCACTTCCCTGAATGACAATTCTATACTTTCTCTTTTTGCACTGCCAAACGGAAAAATGTGGGTGACAACCGGTAATGGTCCTTGTATTTATAACTCTGAAACTGAAAAATTTGATGCTGATTATAATAAATATTTGCAGTCTCTTGGGCTGCCGGCCGGCCCCGTTAGTAATATAATAAAGGGTAACAATGGCAGGTACTGGTTTCTATATGCAAACTTTGATCTGTATATGTATTCCGATAAGGATAAAAAGGTAAAATTATTTAATCATAATCCGGTTTTTAATCCGGATTCAAAAATTGCTTCCGTCAGAGAAACTAAGGACGATAAACTGTGGATTGTGTATCAAAATGGATTTTTGCAGGAGTATGATATACACGCTAATAAAGTTACTTTTGCCTCCGCTGCTTTACAGAAGCTGACCACCGGAAATATTCCTACAGCCTTTTCATCGACAGGGATGGAGACCTCTGGGTGTGGTATTATATCAACGGTCTTTTTCTTTTTCATCCTCCCGACGGCTCAGTCAAACGCTTTGATGAAAATTCTTTTCCCTCCAGTTTGAAATCTAACCTTGTCAGCCAGGTCGTTCAGGACGACAACGGGTTAATATGGGTAGGAACAGACCACGGTGGTGTGACGCTTATAGATAAAAAGAATAATTTCAAAACGACCAATCTTTTAAACGATCCCGAAGACCCTAAAAGTCTCAGCCAAAATACCATTACTTCTGTTTATAAAGATGATATCGGAATCATATGGCTGGGGACTTATAAGCAGGGCATCAATTATTTAAACAGCAATATCGTTCAATTTCCCTATTATCATCACCAGGAGTCGGATTTAAATAGTCTGCCATTTGATGATGTCGACCAGTTTGTTGAAGACAAGTCAGGTAACATATGGATTGGTACCAACGGAGGTGGATTGATTTATTTTGACAGACAAAAAAATACATTCAAACAATACCTGCATGATCCACACATTAAAAACTCGCTGAGTAATAATGTGATCGTCAGCCTGTGCATCGATAGCGAAGGAACGCTCTGGATCGGAACTTACCTGGGAGGCCTGAATAGTTTTGATGGGAAAAAGTTTGTCCACTACAGACATGAGGATGCTGATTCTTCAAGTTTGGCGAATGACAATATCTGGAAGATTTTTGAAGACAGGCAGCACAACTTATGGATAGGCACATTGGGAGGCGGTTTAGATCGGATGGATAGAAAAACCGGCAGATTTACGCATATTCAAAATGAACCGGGCTAAACCGGGAACGTTTCCGTCCAATTATATCTCTGACATTATCCAGGATGAGAAGGGCAATTTATGGGTCGGTACTGACAATGGCATTGCCGTTTTAAAAGAGAATAGTAACGGGAAGGTTTTTTATAACTATTCAAAGGAAAAAAACAGGTTAAGCAACAATAATGTAATCTGTATTTCAGAAGATGGTAAAGGAAGAGTTTGGGTAGGAACCCGGGAAGGCCTGGATTTGTTTAATGAGCAAACCCAAACTTTCCAAACTTTTACAATGATTGACGGTTTGCCTGATAATATGATTTTAAATATCCTTGACGATGAACACCAAACCCTCTGGATCTCTACATCTAATGGGTTATGCAACGTTATTCCTGAATCCAAACAAAACGGTACGCAGATTTCAGTGATTAATTATAATGAATCGAACAACCTGCAGAACCAGGAATTTAATAGTAAGGCTGCCTATAAAACAAAGACAGGAGAATTATTTTTTGGTGGCCCTTCCGGCTTTAACATCATCAATCCAACTGCGATAAAAAAGCCTGTATACCATTCCGGAATTGTTTTAACAGATCTGGAGATATTAAATAAGAAAATCGAACCGGGCGAATTGGTTAACAACCGTATATTGCTTGATCGATCTTTATCGAAGCTTAAGGATATTGACCTGAAGTACAGGGAAAACGTTTTCTCTATTGACTTTGCTTCACTTGATTACGCTAATAGCACGCGTGATAAGTATGCCTATATGCTGGAAGGATTTAATCCAGACTGGTTGTATGCCGACGGTAATCAACGCAGCGCCACTTATACAAACCTTGATCCCGGGCATTATGTTTTTAAAGTAAAAGCGATGAACAGTGAAGGTTTATGGAGTGATATCAGGAAATTACAAATTACTATTGAGCCTCCATTTTGGCGAACACCTTTAGCTTACTTTATTTATATATTGATAGCAGCAGGATTACTGATTCTTGTTCGCCGTATTACACTTGACCGGATACATATGCGCTATGAAGTGGCACATCAGCGAAGGGAAGCAGACAGAGCGCATGCCCTCGAACAATTAAAAACAAAGTTTTTTACCAATGTGAGTCATGAGTTCCGTACTCCGTTAAGCCTTATCATTTCACCGCTCGAAAGAATCATCAGGCAGGTACAGGATGAGGAACAGAAAAAACAGTTGAACCTTGTGCAAAGGAATGCAAAACGATTGCTTAACCTGGTAAACCAATTGCTCGATTTCAGAAAAATGGAGGTGCAGGAAGTAAAATTGCATCCTTCAATAGGCGATATTATCAGTTTTAGCAGGGATATTACCAATTCTTTTTTGGATATCGCCGAAAAGAAAAAGATCCGGCTTTCATTCGCTTCCAATGTCGATAGCCTGGAAATTTATTTTGATAAAGATAAAGTTGAAAAAATCCTGTTTAACCTGATTTCAAATGCTTTTAAATATACCGATGACAATGGTAGCGTGACCGTCAACTTTAACTACGATCCACCCGAAAAGAATGAATCTGATGGGACGCTTGTAATGGAAGTTAAAGATACAGGGATTGGTATTCCTCCGGAAATGCATGAGAAGGTTTTCGAACGTTTCTTTCAAACTGACGTTCCCGAAAGTATGGTAAACCAGGGTACCGGCATTGGTCTCGCTATCACCAAAGCATTCGTAAAATTGCATAATGGTATCATCACCCTAAAAAGCGAACCCGGCAAGGGAACTTGTTTCACCGTTTTACTTCCTGCAAAAAAGATTTATGATGCTCCTTCAATAATGGCCACCAACGCGGATACCCGAAGAAGAAACCGAACAGATAATGGCTGAAGCAGGACAAAAGAGCGGTAAGAAGAAAACCATCCTTGTAGTGGAAGACAGCGAAGACCTCCGCTTTTATTTGAAGGACAATTTGAAAGGGCTATACCGGATAGAAGAAGCCGCAAATGGAAAAGAGGGTTGGGAAAAAATAAAAACCTTGAATCCCGATCTTGTAGTGAGCGACCTAATGATGCCTTTAATGGATGGTGTTGAACTCGCCAAAAAAATAAAATCTGAAACGGTTACTGCCCATATCCCTGTCATCTTGCTGACTGCCGTCGGAAGCGAGGAAAAACAATTGGCCGGCTTTAAGGCAGGGGTAAATGATTACATTACCAAACCCTTTACTTTTGAAATTCTGGCTTCACGCATCAGGAATTTACTGGCCCAGCAGGAATTATTACATAAAAGGTTTCAAAAGCAGATTGAAATCAATCCCGGCGAGGTAACCATAACTTCTGTTGACGAAAAATTCCTTAGGCAGGCTTTGGAGGTTGTAGAAAAATACATCGACGTCCCTGAGTTTTCGGTTGAAGATTTCAGTCGCGAAATGTTTATGAACCGTGTGACCCTCTACAGGAAAATTCTTTCATTAACAGGTAAGACGCCGCTCGAATTCATACGGTCGATTCGTTTGAAACGGGCGGCCCGGTTATTGGAAAAAAGCGGGCTGTCTATTGCAGAAATTGCCTACGAGGTTGGCTTCAACAATCCCAAGACTTTCACCAAATTCTTTAAAGAGGAATTTAAGATCTTACCCTCACAATACGCATCCGGTAAAAAGGAAAAAGAGTCATAAAAGTTGGTTTACTGGCGAATGACCGTGAAAACCAGCCTTTTGCAACATTTTATACAGTAGTTTGCAACATACAGGGTCCCTGTTTTTATACTTACAGCAATAGTTTTGCATGATTAAATCACGTGAACATTGCTGTATATGAAACTACGATTGCTGTTATGTTTTTTCCTCACTTTTTCTTTTTGCGCACTTTTGGGGGCAGAAGGACCTTCTTATATTCAGACTAACGACGGCGTAATTGTTTTTACTGATCCATGCTATTACAGGTACTTCCCATGCAGTTAAATTGGAAGTTATTTCAGACAATATTATCAGGGTAATTGCGGCACCTGGGAAGGGAAATTGCGTCCACTAACAGCCTTATTACTATTTACAGCAAAAAATCCGGTATTTCCTGGAAAACGATTCCCTCACAGGATAGCCTGATTGTCAGAACCAAAAAAATATCCGCTATTGTCGACCTGAAAACGGGTACCGTTACTTTCAGGGATCTTGCCGGTAAAAAAATATTATCTGAAAAACCAATAAAGGGCCGGAGTTTTCAACCGGCAGTATTTGATGGAAGGCGTTATTATCATATTACCCAGACTTTTAAAACAACTGCTGATGATGCATGGTACGGCCTCGGTCAACACCAGAGCGGCATTATGAACTACCGCGGGCAGCAGGTTTCTTTTTTCCAGAACAATACAGAGGTGGCTATCCCATTTCTTGTGTCAGCAAAGAACTATGGAATACTGTGGGACAATTATTCCCTTACAAAAGCCGGGGATGTGCGGCCACTTCATCCGCTTTCTTCTTTCCGGTTATTTTCAAAAAAGGGAGAGGAAGGTTGGCTTACCGCATCTTACGCCAATGATAAGCGGATGCCAGATCAGATAATTACAACAAGAGCTGAAGATTGTATTGATATGGAATTTTTAGGAGATTCAAAACTAAAACTTCCCAAAGCGTTTACACCGGCAACCGGAATGGTAACGTGGGAGGGAAGCCTTGCCAGCGATTTTTCGGGACTGCATCAGTTTCACTTCACCTTTGGAGGATCATTAAAAGTGTGGCTGAACGGAAAACTCGTATTCAACAACTGGCGAAAGGCCTGGAATCCCGCCCCTGCATTGATTCCTTTCAATGTTATAAAAGGAGAAAAAATTCCCATTAAAATTGAGTGGACGCCGGAGGGAGGCGAATCTTATCTTTCATTAAAATGGCAGGAGCCATTAAGCAGGGAAGAACAAAATTCTTTTAGCTTTTCTTCAGAGGCAGGTCAGCAGGAAGACTATTATTTCATATATGGCGATAATATCGACCAGGTAATTTCCGGATACCGCACACTCACCGGTAAGGCTCCGATCGTTCCAGAATGGGCTTTAGGATTCTGGCAAAGCCGCGAGAGGTATAAAACAGAGAATGAAATTCTTTCTACGGTAAACGAATTTAGAAAAAGAAGTATTCCTATCGATAATATCGTCCTTGATTGGAACTACTGGAAAGAATCGCAGTGGGGCAGCCAGGAGTTTGACGAAACGCGGTTTCCTTCGCCGGACAGCATGATTAATGTGCTGCATAATAAATACCACACGCGGATAATGATTTCCGTATGGCCAAAATTTTATGAAGGCATACGAAACTATAATGAATTTGATAAAAACGGTTGGCTGTATAAAAGAAACATTGCTGACCGGCAAAGAGACTGGATTGGTAAGGGATATGTTTCTACCTTTTATGATGCCTTTAATGCCGGTGCCCGGAAAGGATTCTGGAACCTGATTAACGAAAAACTCTACAGTAAAGGAATAGACGCGTGGTGGATGGATGCCAGCGAGCCGGATATACTTTCCAACGTTAGCCCGGAAGAAAGAAAGTTGCTGATGACTCCCACTGCTTTGGGAAGTTCAGCCGAATTTCTGAATGCTTACCCGCTGGAAAATGCGAAAGGAATTTATGAGGGACAACGACAGACGGAGCCGGATAAAAGAGTCTTTTTATTAACACGTTCTGCTTTTGCCGGTTCCCAGCGCTATGCCGCAGCTGTGTGGAGCGGCGATATAGGTTCAACATGGCGGGATATGAAAAACCAGATTGCTGCGGGAGCTAATTTTTCCATGTCAGGAATTCCCTATTGGACAATGGATATTGGCGGGTTTGTGGTGCCTGAAAAATTTGAAAAACCCGATTCAGCAAGTTTGGCTGAGTGGAGGGAGTTGAATACCCGGTGGTACCAGTTTGGCGCATTTGTTCCGTTGTTCCGTTCTCATGGACAGTTTCCTTACAGAGAGATATTCAACATTGCCCCTGAAACCCATCCTGCTTATCAAAGCTTTCTCTATTACGACAAACTTCGATACAGGCTGCTGCCTTATATCTATTCATTAGCTGGTGCTGCTTATCATGACGACTATACCATCATGCGCGGATTGGTGATGGACTTTCCTGCAGATACTGCCGTATTCAATATTGGAGACCAATATATGTTCGGCCCTTCCTTGCTGGTAAACCCTGTTTGTGAATACAAGGCACGCACCCGCCCGGTCTATTTGCCTGAATGTGCAGGATGGTATGATCTCTATTCGGGAAAATGGTATGCCGGGAGGACAAAAAATTACAGCCGCGGCACCTTATGAAAGAATGCCGGTGTTTGTGAAGGCAGGCTCAATTATTCCTTTCGGCCCGTCGCTTCAATACACTTCGGAAAAGCGCGCCGACACCATCACGCTAAATGTTTACACCGGCGCTGATGCTTCTTTTAATTTATACGAGGACGAAGGCTCCAATTATAATTATGAGAAAGGTAAATACACCAACATTCCGCTGAATTATAATGAACAAACGAAAACATTAAGTATAGGCAAAAGAAAAGGTGCTTTTGAGGGAATGTTACAGCATAGGATTTTCAACATTGTATGGATAGATAAAAACAGTGATGTTGGATTGGATACGAAAAGTAAACCCGGTGCAATGGTAAGATACAACGGAGAAAAGATCCTTATAAAACACAGTTAAAACATATACGGTACCTATTTAATAATCACTAATTATTTGCAATGAAAAGAATAAAAATTAGAATAGCCTCCAGGATACTGGGAGTGCTTCTGTTTTTCCTGGTTATGGGCCCGCAAGGCTTTTCCCAAACCGCCCGGAAAATTACAGGTAATGTTGTCAATAAGACCACAGGAGAGCCCATATCGGGGGCGAGCATTTCTGTAAAAAACACGACAAATGCTACCCTCTCTGATGTGGAAGGTCATTTTACCATTACGGCAAAAACCGGCGAAACGATCGTCGTAAGCTTCACAGGCTTTATTGCGCAAAGTTTTGAGGTTTCTGCCTCAACTGAAAATCTACAGGTTCAGCTTTCTGAAGACTATAACAGGTTGAACGATGTGGTTGTGATCGGCTACGGAGTTCAGCAGAAAAAACTGGTAACAGGAGCTACTTCGCAGGTAAAAGGGAAAGACCTTGCCAAGCTAAACACAACAAATGCTTTACAGGCATTGCAGGGACAAGCGGCAGGTGTTAATATTACTTCTACGTCGGGGCAACCGGGCGGTGGTTTTAAAGTAAATATCCGTGGCGTGGGAACTATCGGAAATGCTAGTCCCCTTTATGTGGTAGACGGTGTTATCACCAACGATATTACCTATTTAAACAATTCCGACATTGCTTCGGTTGATATCTTAAAAGATGCTGCCTCATGCGCTATCTATGGTATCAACGGGGCAAATGGTGTTGTCCTGATCACTACGCGGAGCGGAAAAATGGGGAAAAAGAATGGGGAAATTTCTTTTGACTCCTATTACGGCATTCAAAACATTGGCCGTAAACTGCCTTTATTGAATGCTGAACAATATGCTACCATGCAAAATGAAGCAGCTCTTAATAGCGGTAAAGCGCCTCTTTTCACGCAGGCACAGATTGACGCATTGGCCTTGGGAAGCAAAGATTTGCCCGCTCACGGAACTGACTGGTTAAACCAGATGTTTTCTTCCGATGTGCCCACCCAGAGCTACAACCTGTCGGCCAACGGAGGAACTGATGTATCATCTTATTCATTGGGTATGTCCTATACAGAACAGGGAGGAATAATTGGTGGTTCTAATCTTTCAGATTACAAACGCTATAACTTCCGCACAAATTCTGAACGTAAACTTTACGACGGCGCTTTGAAAGTAGGCGAACATCTCACCTTTTCTTTCATTGATCAAAAAGGGGTTGCTGATGGTGGACTATATTCCGGTAACGTTTTGGCCGGCGCTATAGGTACAAGCCCCTTATTGGCTATGTACGATGAAAAAGGCAATTATCTGAGTAGCCTTAATTCTACTATATATAATGGCGGAGTTTGGAACAACACTGAAGCGAATCCTTATGCGTTGATGCAATACAATAACCAGAGTGACGGCAAGACGCAAAAATTGATAGGAGATGTGTATGCAGAACTTCAGCCCGTAAAGAATTTAAGAATAAGATCAACTTTCGGCATCAATTACTCTTCTTCCGCTAATCACAGCTATAGACCTGAGTATGATAAGTTATCTGTGTATGCTTACAATCTTTATGAAAGCATCGGGCAGGGTGGTTCACAGGGATACACCTGGAACTTCGATAATACGATCAACTACGTGTTTAGTGTTAAAGAGCACAGGTTTGATGTTTTAGCCGGTAGTGCAGTCCGGAAATACCAGGGAAGCTGGTTTAGCGGCAATAACACGGGAACTACTTTATTCAGTTCTTTTGACCGCGGCTATCTGAGTAATTCGATGGTTACTTCTATTTCGATGAGTTCCGATACTTCTGCTGCGAACAGGCAAACCGTAACTCACGGTATGTCATTATCCGGAAATGCGAATGCAGTGTACGCACAATCTTCATTCTTCGGACGTGTAAATTATAGTTTTAAAGAAAAATATCTGGCATCCGCTATTTTCCGTGCTGACGGTTCTACCATGTTTGCTTCCGGTCATCAATGGGGATATTTTCCATCGCTTTCTGCCGGTTGGATCGTAAGCAGCGAAGATTTCATGGCATCTACCGCGGACTGGTTAAACTTTCTGAAAGTAAGGGCCAGTTGGGGTTCAAATGGTAATGACGGTATTTCGGCCTTTAATTACCTGTCGCTAATCTCCTTGTCAAACGCCCGGTACAATTTCGGGAATGATAATACTACCTTAACCCAGGGTTCCTATCCTTCAACAATTGGCGTTGAAAGTACCAAGTGGGAAACTTCCCGTCAGACGGACGTTGGCATAGATGCAAGGTTCTTACATAACAGGTTAGACATGAGTCTTGATTGGTACAATAAAACCACCAAAGACTGGTTAATTGCAGCGCCTTTGTTAGCAACTGCGGGTGTTTCCACAAATCCGTTCATTAACGGTGGCGATGTTACCAATAAAGGAATAGAAGTTCAGCTATCTTATAATGGAAACGTCGGGAGAGATTTTAGCTATAGTGTTTCCGGTTCATATGCCTATAATAAAAATTTAGTAAATAATATCCCCACTGCCGACGGAATTATTCATGGTGGTACGAACAGCCTGTTTGTTAATGGCCCTGAATTTTTCCGTGCTTCTGCAGGAAATCCTATTGGTTATTTCTGGGGTTATAAGACTGCGGGAATTTTTCAGAATGAAAAGGATGTTCTGGCATGGAGTGGCAAAAACGGACCGCTCCAACCTGATGCACATCCGGGCGATTTGAAACTGATGGATTTAAACGGTGATGGTGTAATAAATGCGGATGATAAAACAAACATCGGTGATCCGAACCCGCATCATGTTTTTGGCTTTAGATTTTCAGCTAATTACAAAAACTTCGATCTCTCCGTTACCACTAACGGGGTAGCCGGTAATAAAATCGTTCAATCTTATCGAAGTCCCGGTCAGTGGGCCAACTGGACAACGGATATCCTTAGCCGCTGGCACGGTGAGGGTACTTCGAATACAATGCCACGCATAACTCAAAACAGTTCGAACTGGGTAGAATTTTCAGATCTCTATATTCATGATGGAAGCTATCTGAGAGTCTCTAATATTACACTCGGATACGATCTCGCAAAAGTTGTAAAATGGAAATACCTCAGCCAACTGCGCTTATATATCGCCGTTCAAAACCTGGTCACGTTTACAAAATACAGCGGTATGGATCCTGAAGTTGGTGCTTCTTCTTACGATGCGAGTGGGACGTACAGTTTTGGACAAGGCGTGGACAATGGGTTCTATCCGCGTCCGAGAGTTTATATGGCTGGCATAAATATTATTTTCTAATTGCAAAAAACATAATCATGAAACGATATATAATTATCATTACTGCAATCATAACATTTACTTCGTGCAAGAAATTTCTTACGACCGAACTAACTGATGCAGTACAAACGAACATCACCTATTATAAAACGCCTTCCGACGCGTTTACTGCGCTAACAGGTTGTTACAACGGACTTGATTTAATTTATAACAGTGATGCAATCCCTGCTGAATTGGAAGTTTTTTCTGATAATTCTTTCGGAGGTACAGGAGCTTTTGACGGGTATGGATGGGAAATGATTGATGAATTTGACAAAAACGTTTCCCCTTCGGATGCTTCCTTTCATAGCTCGGGCTGGAAGCAATATTACCAGGCCATTTACCGCTGCAATGTGCTGTTGCAAAACATTGATAATGTTGAATGGGGCGACAGTATGGCGCTGAAGAAAAAATATACTGCCGAAGCCAAATTTATCCGTGCCTACTGTTATTTGGATATGGTTCGGCTATGGGAAAACATTCCTTTGATCATTACACCTACAAGCGATAATGTGCCACAGGCCGATCCGGAAACAACGTTTACACAGATCATGAATGATTTACGATATGCCAGCGATAGTCTACCTTCAGATCCTTACACAAGTGTACCAAGCGGAAGAGTAACCAAGTGGGCTGCCGAATCTTTATTAGCCCGCGCTTACCTGTTCTATTCCGGGTATTATGGGAAGTCTACGATTGGGGGCGAAACTGCAGCTACGGCTTTGGCGGCTGTCGAAGACGTAATTGCGCACAGCGGACATTCATTGGTTAGCGATTTCAACACTTTGTGGCCCGCCGCTTCAACAGCCAAAAATGTTCCTTATGCAGGTGAAGAAAATCCGGAAGTAGTATTTGCCATAAAATATTCTTCAACAGACAATTGGTCCGGAGATGCTACCGGTAACAGGTGGATGGTGATGGAAGGAATACGTTCGCAAAGTATTTATCCTTACCAGGCGGGATGGGGTGGATGTACCGTCGACCCTAAACTTTGGAACGCCTATACCCCGACCGATACACGCCGTTTTGCTACTATTCTTTCTGTAAATGACGAAAACCTCGCTTACAATAAATCAAGTGATTGTCGTGAATATACAGGCTATTTTCTGAAAAAATATGCGATGCTCTGTGATCAGAGCGGAACTTCTATTGTTTCTAATTTTCAGACCGGTCAGTACCAGGACTTTTTTGCCATCCGCTATTCAGACGTTTTACTGATGGCAGCAGAATTGGGAAGTCCGAATGCCGTAAGATATTACAACCAGGTACGCGAAAGGGCAGATTCTTCAGCCGTTCCGGCGATATCTGTGTCTAAAGCAGATATTTTAGAAGAACGGCGGCTGGAATTTGCGGGTGAAGGTATTCGCTATTGGGATTTGTTGCGCCAGGGTATTGATGTTGCTGCCGCTACGATTGCAGCCAATACAACAGTTTCGAATTTTAATGATGGCACTGCTAATCCACCTTCTGCTTCACAATTAGAAGCAAATATTAAAGCCACCCACGGATTTCAGCAAATACCTGGCGATCAGATTACTTTATCATCAGGAACGTTGACGCAAAACCCGGGTTGGTAAAACAAATTAACTATTTAAAATATAAAGCCATGAAACTTAAATTGATAATTTTAATCGCATTTTCCGGAGCAGCGTTGCTGTTTTCTTCCTGCAGGCCGAAGAAATACGAGTTGGGTAATGTACTCGATAAGAATGTATTGAAGTATACCATTACCCCTTCATCAGCAAATCCCAACAATATTATTTTAACCAGTTTGACGCCTAACGTTACTCCTGTGTGGATGACTCCTTATGGACAATCTTTACGAATAGAGGATACCATTAATATCCCTTTCCCCGGAACTTATAAATTTGTCTATGGTGTGGAGAGTGACGGAGGATTTGTTCAGGCGGATACGGCTACGGTAATCATAACTTCGCTCGATCAAAATGCTGTAAACACCCCAATGTGGATTGCGCTTACCGGCGGGTATGGACAATCGAAAACATGGGTAATGGATTTGGATGCTAACGGTGTAAGTAAATATTTCAGCAGTCCATTTTACTTTGCTGGTACAGGCTGGGAATGGGACCCTGCATTTAAAGATATAGGGTGGTCAGGAGTTGCAGCGGGCGATTACGGTACTATGACTTTTGATTTGATTGGTGATGCACACTTTAGCTCGGATAATAAAATGTTTCCCGATTTGTCAGGAACAGGTAAATTCATGCTGTACCCGGCTACAAACCAATTGGCAACCATTGGTGCTCAAGTCCTACACGACAAAGCAGAAGGTAATAATGTTGCCGACTGGAATGCAAAAATGACAATCAAATTGCTTACTGACAGTACAATGCAGCTTATTGCTAAAGAAAACGCAGACAATTGGCTCATTTACAATTATATCACACTGGATTATTACAACACACATTAGTAAACCGATAAATTAACACGAAAAGGCCGCATGTCTCTATACGCTTTCGGCCTTGTAATACTTTTCGAAAATTTCAATGAAACAATTCTTTCTTTTCCTTGCTCTGGGTGTAGTGATCGTCGTGTTTTCTTTCTCGTGCAAAAAGACAGGGACTACTACTCCTGTGCCAGCAGCTGTCAATCCTGATTTTACAATTTCTCCGGATTCTTTGAAGTTTCCTATAACAGGAGCAAGCAATTCAATCACTATTACCATGAACGGAAACCGCTGGGCGGCGGCCAGCGATCAAAGTTGGTGTACCTTATCAGGCAATAGTTCGACTGCCGCAAGTTCACAAATAACAGTGACTGTTTCGGCAAATCCAAGCATGGGCGACCGCACAGCCACACTCACATTTGCTATGGACACTAAAACGGTGAAATATGTAAAAATATCACAAGCCGGACGAACAACCTTATATCCATCATACGGAGATTCCATTGCTCCTGATGCAACCGGGATGAGCAGTAATGCCGTGCAACTCGCTGCCAAATTTAAACTGGGTTGGAACATAGGTAACACTATGGAAGCGACAGGTGGCGAAACGGGCTGGGGCAATCCTCCCATAACCGAGAGCTTTATAAAATTTGTGAAAAAAAGTGGGTTTACTGCCATACGTATTCCCTGCGCCTGGGATTTACATGTTGATAATCCCTTAACTGCCCATATCGATACAAATTGGCTCAACAGGGTAAAGCAGGTGGTTGGCTATTGTGTGGATAATGGTATGTACGTTTTGCTCAATATCCATTGGGATGGCGGCTGGCTCGAACAAAATTGCACAGCGGCAAAGAAAGATTCCGTTAACGCAAAACAAAAAGCATTTTGGGAACAAATAGCGACCGAAATGCGTGATTTTGACGAGCATTTGATGTTTGCCAGTGCTAACGAACCCAATACAAATAGTGATCCTGCACAAATGGCGGTACTCATGTCGTACCACCAAACGTTTGTTAATGCGGTGCGTTCCACAGGCGGCCGCAATACGTATAGAACCCTGGTTATTCAAGGCGATAATCAATTGATTGATGTGAATGCCTTCCCAACTGATCCTACGCCCGGCAGAATTATGTATGAGGATCACAACTATACACCTTACCAATTTACCGCCTTAAACGGAGATGCCTCCTGGGGCAAAATGTTTTACTATTGGGGTGCCGGGCATCATTCTACTATTGAACCGGATCGTAATGCCACCTGGGGAGAAGAAAGTGTCCAACTTCAATATTTCGATTACATAAAGTCTAAGTTTATTGATCATGGTATTCCTGTACTGATGGGAGAATATGGAGCATACAGACGCGGAGGATCGGCTAATGTTCCTTTAGATTTGGCCACTCACAATGCGTCGGTGGATTATTGGATAACATATGTAACCAAACAAGCTTTAGCGCATGGTCTTAAGCCCTTCTTTTGGGATACGGGTGGAATATTGGATAGACGTAGTGACACGGTGATTGACCAGGAAACGATCGATGCGATCATGGCGGGAGGTAATTAAAAAATCAGATTGCCTGCTTTCAGTTTCGTATATTGTTTTAGGAAATTATTTTTAAATGAAAAAATGCATTGCTATATTCATATTTGCAATATTTATTCCCACATTGACTGTAAGACCACAGGGTGTCAGCCGTTTTTTCCCGGAAAGGAAACTCGTCACAACGGGTATATATTATTATCCTGAGCATTGGAAAGAAAGCCAGTGGGAAAGAGATATTAAGAAGATTTCAGAAATGGGTTTTGAATTTGTTCACTTAGCTGAATTTGCCTGGTTTAAAATGGAACCTACAGAAGGAAAGTTTGAATTTGCGTGGCTTGACAAGGTGGTGAGGCTTTGTAAAAAGTATAACCTGAAAGTGCTGCTATGTACGCCTTCGGCAACCACGCCTGTATGGATGCGCGTAAATTACCCGGAGACTTTTATAATGGATGGTCATTACATTCGCGCAGAGAATGGCACACGGGGATTGGGTTCTATCGTAAATTCAAAGTATCGCATGTTCGTTGAAAGGATTGTAACGGAAATGGCTAAACGCTACGGGCAAAATCAAAATGTGATTGGATGGCAACTCGATAATGAGCCTGATGCTAAACCCGATTATAGTCCTTCTTCGCAGAAAGCATTCAGAACATGGTTAAAAAATAAATACAAAACCATTGATGCCTTAAATGCTGCCTGGGGAACTGCTTTCTGGAGCCAGAGGTTTAATAGTTTTGACCAGGTTATCATTCCCAATACGAACCTTGTTGGTTGGTGGGGCAACAATCCCCATGCTTTGCTTGATTTTAAAAGATACTCAGCAGATGCGCAGGCAGCTTTTCTGGATTTCCAGGCTGGTATATTGCGTAAGTATGTTTCAAAGAACCAATATATCACCACCAACTATACTGCTGTCTGTACCGGTGCTGATCCAAGACGAACGCATAAACTCGATTTTGCTACCTACACAGCTTATCCCAATGGCGGAAGTGATAATATCGGCGACCAGGGCTTTCGTCTGGGAAACAATAAAACAATTCTTTTTGCATCTGAATACTATAAATCAGTCGGTGGTATATCCGGGGTGATGGAAATACAACCCGGGCCTGTAAACTGGGGAAGGTATAATCCGCTTCTTCTACCAGGCACCGTAAGAATGTGGTTATACCACAGTTTTGCTGCTGGTGGAAAAATTGCCTGCTCCTATCGTTTTCGTCAAATCAATTATAGCGCTGAACAGTATCATTCCGGGGTCATAAAAACTGATGGCGTAACACCCTCACCGGGTGGAGAAGATTACATGCAATTCATGAAAGAAATTTCTGAATTGCGTAAGCAATATAAACCCGGAGCTAAGATGCCGGAGAAACTGGCGGCACGATCAACAGCGATTGTCTGGAACCTGGAAAATTACTGGAGTATTGACAGGCAAAAACAAACCTTTCAATGGGATACCTGGAATTATCCTATAAAATTCATGGAGTTAGCAAAGTCATTCGGGGCACCGGTAGATGTAATACCTGAAACTGCTGATTTGGCGAAATATAAATTTGTAATCATCCCGGCTTATGAAATGGTTGACTCAGCCTTAGTAAAGAAATGGAATGATTATGTTTCTAAGGGAGGGCAACTAATTATTACCTGCCGCACGGCGACCAAAGACCGAAGGGGACATTTCTGGGAAGGCGAAACAGCGGCGCCCATATCCGGGCTAATCGGCGCTCACATTCAAGCAACCGATATGCTTTCATCTTTTGCAAAAGGCGATATCCTGATGAATTCAAATCATTATTTGTGGAATAACTGGGCAGATTTACTCGTACCCGACAATAGCACCGAAGTGCTGGCAACCTACGACAATCAATTTTACAAAGGCAAAGCGGCTGTTGTACAGCGTAAGGTTGGGAAGGGAACTGTAACATACATCGGTGCAGACACGGACGATTCGAAATTAGAAAAAGATGTTTTGCGAAATATCTATACCAATACCGGCGCTACTACTGAAAATTATCCGCCTGGCGTATTTGTTTACTGGCGCGATGGATTTTATATTGCGGTGAATTATTCCTCGGATAATTATAAGATCAATATTTCCGGAACTGCCAAAATTCTTGTTGGGGAAAAAGTATTGAAACCCGCCGGTGTATTGGTATGGAGCGAATAGTTATTAAATGATAAAACAAAAAGATACCAAATGAAAAAAGCACTTTTGTTATTATGGATTTTACAAATTTCCGTTTCGATACAAGTAATGGCACAAAGAACAATTAATGTTGATTTCAATAAAACATCCGGGAAACTCAATACTTTTTTTAATGAATGTGTGGGTGCCGGAAGAGCCAATGAAGGACTCAGGGCAGACTGGCAAAAGCAACTTGCCTATGTACGAAAAGAGTGCGGCTTCAAATACATCCGCATGCACGGTCTCTTAACGGATGACATGGGTGTATATACAGAGGATGCTAAAGGCAACCCGGAATACAATTATATGTATGTTGATGCGTTGTTCGACTTCCTGCACAGCATCGGCATGAAACCCTTTGTAGAATTGGGATTTATGCCTAATGCATTGGCCAGCGGCAAGCAAACCATTTTCTGGTGGCGGGGAAATGTAACGCCTCCTAAAGATTACGACAAATGGGCTGGGCTTATCCGCAATCTTGTTCAACATTTTACCGAAAGATATGGCGCTGATGAAGTGAAGACGTGGTATTTTGAAGTATGGAACGAACCCAATCTTTCCCCGGGATTCTGGACAGGAACACAACAGGATTATTTTAAGTTATATTCTTATACGGCAAAAGCTATCAAAAGTGTAAATCCTGACTACAGGGTTGGAGGCCCTGCAACAGCCGGGGCTGCATGGGTACCCGATATGATAAAATATTGCAACGATAATGATGTCCCGATTGATTTTATCAGCACGCATTCTTACGGTGTAAAACAAGGGTTTCTTGATGAGCATGGCAACTCAGGTACCGTGTTGAGCAAAGACCCGATGAGTGTCAGCGGCGATGTGCTTCAATCAAGAAAAGAGATTGCAACTTCATCCATGCCAAACTTAGAATTGCATTATACCGAATGGAGTGCTTCCTATACTCCAGCCGATCCTATCCACGACAGCTACCATGAAGCATCCTACGTTTTACAAAAACTGAAACAGGTTGGCGATGCGGCCAACTCTATGTCGTATTGGGTATTCACTGATATTTTTGAAGAACCAGGCCCACGTTTTACGCCATTTCACGGAGGTTTTGGAATGCTGACCATTCAGGGTATAAACAAACCGGTATTTTACGCCTACAAGTTTTTGAACAAATTAGGAAATACAGAATTGGTAAATAAAGATTCTGCCTCATGGGCTTGCAAAGATTCATCGGGGAATATCCAGGTATTGGCCTGGGATTTCACCAATACACTTCCAGACTCGGTTAATAACCAACAATATTATATTCGAGACCTCCCATCAAAATCAAAAGGGAACCTAAAGATCAAAATTGAAAATGTGCCGGCAGGTATGTATGCCGTAGAGGTTTATAAAACCGGCTATCGCAGCAATGATGCGTATTCTACTTATTTGTCAATGGGCAGACCTTCGCAGTTAAACAAACAACAGGTAGAAGAAATAAAAAAACAAAATGATGGTTCACCTGTATCCAGGGAACTCATTACTATAAAAGACGGACAACCTTTTTCAAAAGAACTGGATTTACGTGAAAACGATGTTTACTTTGTTATGCTTACAAAATTGTGAAAAAGGCTTAGCTATACAACTTACTTTTCATCCCCAAAAAATTAAAGAAAAAATAATGAGGCTTCCGGTTAAATGCTTATTGATTGTAATTGCGATTCTTTTTGGTTCAATTGCCAGTGTGTATTCTCAGCAACTTTATGTTGGAGCCAATTATCATCCACATGATGATAAAGACCCGGCAAAAATTAAGAAAGATATCCAATTGATGAAGGCGGCCGGGTTTACTGTTGTGCGAATGGGGCATTTAGCATGGGACAGTTATGAACCTTCCGAAGGTAAATTTGATTTCGGGTGGTTTGATACAGTAATGGATTGGATGAATAATGCCGGAATTAAAGTTATTCTGGATATTGCCATCCGCCCCGCCCCAATCTGGTTGCATCATAAATACCCATCAATTAATATTACAGATGCAAGCGGGAATATGTTGTATCCGAATCACCGTTACATGGAGGACATTGGTGATCCGATGTATCGAAAATATGCATTGATATATGCAGATTCAATTACGAAACATTATGCAAACCATCCTGCCTTGTTGGCTTTTGGAATTGATAATGAATCCGGGTGATGGGCCGATTTCTTATTCGGAAACAGCGAGAGAAAGATTTATTGCGTGGTTAAAAAAGAGATATACAACGGTCGACAACTTAAATAAAGCGTGGGCAGGACAGCGTTGGTCGAGAAAGATTAACGATTTCCAGGAAGTTGGTTTTCCGGTATCCGGTTCAATTACTGGTGCCCCTGAAAGAATGCTCGACTTCAGGCGTTTTGTTTCCGATGAAATCAATCAACTTCTCTTTAAAGTAATTCATGTTGTAAATACCAACGCTCCTCACGCCTTCACGAATACCAATGCCTGGTACTACAGCCCCATGAAATATTTCGATTATTCTAAGATGGCCTATTCAGGCAAGATGACGCGTGAAGGCGCTGGCTTTTATCCCGGCAATTCTTTAATAACCAACTGGGGTGTTATGAATGCCTTGTTTGGAATTTCACGCATTCAATTCGAAACCACAAATCCCTTCTGGTGTACGGAGTTTACTACTATGACGGCTGTCCCGAATTCTATCCGTAAATCAGCTTATGCATCGTTAATGTATGGCAACCAGATGGTGTGCGGATGGACGTGGCAAAGTATGTGGGCAGGTGAAGAACAATACCTTGAAGGGATGCTTGATTGGGATGGAATACCCAATCGAAAATATGATGAGTATAAACAGATTGCGGGCGAGTTTAAAAAAATTGAAAAGTTCTTTCCTTATAAGCCAAGGCCTGAAGTGGGTTTGGCATTTTCTTTTCCCAGCCAAATAGCCAGCAGCGCCTTTCCTGTGCGGCAGGACGAGCAGTTGCAGGCTTGCTGGAATTTGTTTTATTATCGGAATATGGATGCTAACGTTGTTGAGATCAGCAGAAGTTCTTTGCACTATAAATTACTGTTTGTTCCGGGTGTTGCAGTGATGGACGAAGCAACCGCAGCTAAGATTCGGAAGTTTGTACAACAAGGGGGAACCGTAGTTATGACCAGCAATTCGGCCATCGTTGACACAACCGGGCAGGTATTTAAAACAACCCGCCCGGGGCTGTTAAGCGACGTATTTGGCATCCGGTTAGGAGGTTATGAAGAAACGGAAACCATGAACGAAATTTCCAGGAAATCATACAAGGGGAAGAAGATTGAGTTGACTTATAAAGGGAAAGCGATTAATGCTGAATCGGCCCGGTTCGACATTATTGACCCCAAAGGTGCCAAAGTTTTTGGCAGCCTAACCAGTTTGGACAAAGATTATCCAATTATCACATCAAACAAATACGGCAAGGGAACAGCAGTTTATATTGGACTGGCGGCAAATGACGATGTATTAAACCCGGTCTTGGATGATCTTATCGACCAGTTGCATATTACCAAGGGGCCCGACGTGCCTTCAGGCGTAATGGCCAGGCAAATTGACAAGAACCATTTTCTATACCTGAATGTAACAGGCGAACCAAGAGAAATACCGATGAAAGGAAAATCAAGGAGTATTCTTTTCGATAAAAGTTATACGGGCAATTTTACTATTGCGCCATATGAACCGGAGTTTATAGAAGTAAAATAGGTTTTAGTTTTTATATCTTTCAATGGGTTTTTTACCGGGGTTAGAGAAAAGGAAGAGTAGGGCGCTATTATTTTGAAGATCAATACTCCACTAAACTAAATCAGTATGATCAAATATTTTCTTTTGCTGATAATATGTACAGTAAATGCAATCAGCGGCCACAGCCAAACAAAAGCTCCTGCACCTTTTGGTCCTGTTCCAACCGAAAACCAACTGAGATGGCAGAAAATGGAATATTACGCTTTTGTTCACTTCTCGTTAAACACCTATACGGATCAACCGTGGGGATATGGAAATGAAGATATAAACCTTTTTAATCCCAAAAAATTGGATTGCAGGCAATGGGCCCGCATTTGTAAAGAAGCAGGCATGAAGGGAATTATAATAACGGCAAAGCATCATTGTGGCTTTTGTCTGTGGCCTTCCAAATACACAGAATATTCTGTAAAAAATGCTCCCTGGAAAAACGGCAAGGGAGATGTGGTGCGTGAACTGGCTGCTGCCTGCCGGGAATATGGTTTGAAACTGGGCATCTATTTGTCCCCCTGGGACAGGAACTATGCAGGTTATGGCAAACCGGAATACATTACTTATTTCCGGAATCAACTCACAGAACTTCTCACCAACTACGGCGATATTTTTGAAATTTGGTTCGATGGCGCCAATGGCGGCTCAGGCTACTACGGCGGCGCTAACGAAACCCGGAAGATAGATCCAAAGACGTATTATGACTGGAAGAACACATACAAGCTTGTTCGCAAACTGCAACCCAACATTGTTATCTGGAATGATGGAGGTGACAGGGCAGACCTGCGCTGGGTGGGAACCGAAGGGGGTTCTGTAGGCTCAACCAACTGGAGTTTATTGAATGATACCGGCGCTGTTCCTTACCAGATGTTGCATTATGGTGTGGAAAACGGCAATGCATGGGTGCCCGCAGAAGTGAACACTTCCATACGGCCCGAGTGGTTCTATCATCCGGCTGAAGACAGTAAGGTAAAAACATTGCCCCAGTTAATGGAAACGTACTACAATTCTATCGGCCATAATGCCACCTTGTTGCTCAACCTGCCCATCATGCCTAATGGCCTCATCAACGAAAGAGATGAGAAAGCCGTGTTGGATTTTGGTAAGGCGGTCAGGAAAGCGTTTGCGGTAAATCTTGCTGAAAACAAAACAGCAACTGCTTCCAATGTTCGTGGCAAAAGCGAAGAATTTGGCGCTGAAAAAGCAGTGGACAATGATAAAAATAGTTATTGGGCAACAGAAGATAATGTAAAAACGGCTTCGCTAACCATCGATCTTGGAAAACCAACCGCCTTTAACCGCTTCATGGCGCAGGAATATATCAGGTTGGGACAACGGGTGAAGTCCTTTACCATTGAAGCATTCGTTGACGGCCATTGGAAAGCTATAGACAGCGGTACAACGATTGGTTATAAACGTATTCTCGTTTTCCCGTCAGTAACTGCCACAAAAGTTCGTTTCAATATTACTGATTCAAAAGCATGTCCCGTAATTTCCAATATCGGGATATACGATGCCCCACAAATCCTTACCGCGCCATCCATTATGAGGAATCAATCCGGTGAAATAATCATTACTCCCGGCGACAAGGAATCAGCTATCTATTACACATTGGATGGAAGCGAGCCTACGCTGCGATCAAAAAAATATACACGCCCCGTTCATACAGAAGGAAAACTGGATGTAAGAGCGATTGCTTTCGATCCTGCTTCAGGAAAAAGCAGCCCTGAGAGCCGGGCAACTTTCGATTTACCACGAACCGATTGGAAGATTATTGGAATCGATGATGAAAAGGCTAAAGCAATTTTAGACGGAGATCCTTCTACGGCCTGGCATCAAAAGGGTAATAACGGAATACCTGTTGATTTAGTGATCGACCTTGGAAAGGAGGAAAACCTGTCGGGGTTCAGGTACCTGCCCGACCAAGGGCTATGGAATCCGGCGATCGTTACCAACTACCAGTTTTTTGTTTCGAATGATGATATTCATTGGAAACTGGTTTCGGAGGGAGGGTTCTCCAATATTAAAAACAATCCTCTGTGGCAAACGAAAAAATTTGCTACAGAGGACGCTCGTTATGTCAAACTAAAAGCTTTGAAGAGTACGGACGATAACAATAATGCGGGCTATGCTGAAGTGGATGTTGTTACGGAGTAAGGTTCCCTGAGACACTGAGATTGTATTGTACTTTGAAATTGAAATTAGTTAACATATTCAACTTGCAGTTTTCAGGAACCACTTGCCATTTAGCGGGAATCATTGATTTCATGCAAGCATCATCTGAATTCTAATCTTCAGGCCTTCTTTGACTTAGTTTTGATTCATCAATATTTCCTTTTTCGTCAAGTACCGGCTGGGGAACCGGCTCGTGCCCTTCAGGGGTAATTTGGTTAAAAATCTTTTCAATGTGAACCCACTTTCCGTCTTTCCATTTTAAACCTTCATAATCTCCATCCGGAATGTAAGTGTATTTTTTTTGTGGTTCGCCGGTTTCTGAAATCAAATGCTCATAAATGATAATATCCATATCATTATCAAATGAAAGTTTCGGGCTTGCATTCTTTTTATATTCCATCACATAACGGTCTATCTGGCCTTTATGCAAACTGTTATTTTGAAAACTAAAATACGGGCCGCCAAAAACAGGCTCTCCATCTTTAAATGTCAACACATCAATAATTTTTCTGTCACTGACCATATTATTGTCATCAAAGCCGAGCAAGGTGTAATAATTTTTTCCAAAAGCCTTTTCTTCAACCACTTTATAGTATAGCGCTCCGATCCAGGCACGGTTGCTGGTTATAGTATCATCAATATTGTTGATAAGGTCGGTTTTATCTATTAATGGAAAAAGCTTCAAAGAACCATCAGGCGTGTTCATTTGTATGGCTCCATGTTGTCGTATCATATCTCCATTAATTACTAATTGCCAGGTGAAGATTTTAAAAGTACTGTCCGGTGGAACTACTTTTGCAATGCTTACTAATGAATCAAATGGATAATAAAATGAATTTTTTATTTGTAAGGCGCGGACCAAAGTTCTTGTAAACTGGCTATCGGCAGTAAAGCGCTCTTCAACATTTCGGCCGTTTAAAATTTGAGATGCAACTGTTTTTAATGAATCTTCTTTCTTTTGTAATATTTTTTTTTCTGATGTGGAAAGACGCTGGGCAAAAGAAGTTGTTGCCGACAGGATAAAGCCTATTAAAAAAACACACAGTTTCTTCATTCAAAATGATTTGGACAAAATAAACTTTAATTCAGAAAAATTATTGTTAACTGAATAATATTTAACTTACTTATAATGCCTTTGCTACGGAAATCAGGTCATCAAAAACCAGGTCAATATCTTCATGATCGAGAGGGACTTCTTTTCTCGTAGTAGAAAGAAAAATATTAATAGCAACGCCAAGATTTCTCCCAAATTTCATATCGCTTAATGTGTTCCCAATCATCAGGCTTTTTGAAAGATCAATTTCAGGAAAATCTTTAATCGCCTGTAAACCCATGCCTGTATTAGGTTTCCGGCTTTCACTTTCCATTTCAGTGCAAACATAAATATTGTCAATTCTACCACCGGCGGCTTCAATTTCTTCCTGCATGTTTTTATGGATAAGCTGAAGGTCTTCTATTTTTGTAAGGCCTTTGGCAACGCCGCGCTGGTTAGTGATGATAACAATTAAGCCAAGTTTCTTGTTAAAAATTTCAAATGCTTCTTTTACACCTTTATAAAATTTAAATTCTTCCCATGTGTGAATATAATCTTCATGTTTTTCATCATTCATCACACCATCACGATCTATAAAAAGCGTCCAGGAAGAATTGATATTTTTTAAACTTTTCAAAATAAGAAGATTGGTTATTGATAGTGAACCAACAATTTACAGCAAAAATTATTTTAGAGTTGCACAAAATTTTTCTGTGCTTTTTCGTAATCTTCAGGAATGCCAATATCAATAAAACATGAATCCTGTATCAAACTATATAAATGTTTAGCCAAGACTGAAATAAAATATTCGATACTTTTTTGTAAAAACTCTATAAGATAGTGCAGGAAAGGTTTTTCATGGACAAGCACCATACATTTCGAACTCAGAAACGGCAGCGTGTAACCTGGTTCCCAAACGCCTGAAAGAATGATGGCTTCTTTAATCATTTCGGTCCCTAAAATAAATCTCTTCTACAAATTGGCAAATAATATGCCCGAGAGTAATATGGCTTTCCTGTATCCGTGGTGTATCATCAGAAGGAATGTTGATAAGTACATCTGAAAGTTTTTTCATTTTTCCACCCGTGGAACCAGTGAAGCCAATTGTTAGCATTTCTTTTTCCTTGGCTACTTCAAAAGCATTTACAACATTTTTACTGTTACCGGAAGTACTTAAACCAACGAGAACATCACCCGGTTTCCCTATTCCTTTTATCAACCTTGAATAAATTACATCATAACTGTAATCGTTTGCCACAGCCGTTAGGTAAGAAGTATTGGAGTGCAAAGCTTCTGCAGGTAAAGCATCGCGATCGGTATAAAACCTGCCCGTTAATTCGGCTGCAAGATGTTGCGCATCTGAGGCGCTTCCGCCATTACCACAAAACAAAACTTTATTGCCTTTTTCAAAAGCGTTCACAATTACGTTTACCGCATCATTTACAGCCAGCAACAATTTTTCATCGTTAAGAATATTTTCTTTGACATTTATTGATTCCTGAATTATTTGTTTTATTCTTTCCATTATCGTTATTGAACAGCAAAAGTAAATCCAAATATTTTTAATTCAATTATACGGACCAGCTTACTAAACCTTGTTTGGTAAACGTATAATTTTTACTTTCTTGCCGCTTTTGAGTAAAGGTTCGAAGTTAAAAATTTAAAATCGCTTCCGTCAGCTTTTTCCAACTGTATTTTTTCTTTTCTTCAC
The DNA here is from genome assembly GCA_963811285.1 of uncultured Chitinophagaceae bacterium. GTDB lineage: Bacteria > Bacteroidota > Bacteroidia > Chitinophagales > Chitinophagaceae > Ginsengibacter. The sequence continues at coordinate 311,957 of CAWEQV010000008.1, forward strand.
GAAGGCCTGGTAAAAAATGATCCTCTCCTGCATTAAAATATTCGATGATCTTTTCGGCGATGCTTTCCGGATTTGGTTCGGAGACTAAACCCACTTTTTTATCAGGAACCATAGAAGGCAAACCGCCAACATTCGTAACTATGATTGGAATTTCAAAATGATAGGCGAGGGGAGTTACACCACTTTGCGTGGCGCTCCGATAAGGTTGTATGACACAATCTGCTGCACACAAATAATATTTTACTTCATTGTCAGAAATGAAATGAGTATGCAGGATCAGGCTGTCTTTTATTTTAGTATCATTTAAAAGCGATGAATAATTTTTTTCATCATCGTAAAATTCGCCGGCAATCAGTAATTTCAAATTTGAAATACTTTGCTTTTCCTTCAGAATTTTGAATGCTTCCAATAGAATATCCAGGCCTTTATATTTTCGGATAAACCCAAAAAACAGCATCACTTTATCCTTTTCGTCGATCTGTAATTTTTTTCTTGCTTCTTCTTTACTTATTTTTTCTCCAAAGTTATCATACAAAGGATGCGGAACTAATTTGACTGGTTTGTTTTTTGCAAATACTTTCAAATCACCCAGAACTTTCCCGCTCATTGTAATAAATGCATCAACTGGTTTTATAAAATATTTTGTAAACAGTTTGTCGCCAGGCCTTTTTTCATGAGGCAAAATATTATCTGCAATGCAAACGACTTTTGTATGATGATTGGTTTTTGCTCTTCTCAAAATCGTACCCAAGCATGGCCCCATAAATGGCAACCAATATCTTACAACAATTATATCCGGTTTTAATTTTTTTAATTCATTACCTACCACAATCCAGTTCAAAGGATTTACAGAATTTATTTTTATTTTAATAGGAATGCCTTCAGGAGCGGGTTCTGAAGAATATTGTGTGCTTCCGGGAAAAAGAAAAGATGGGTATTGATAAGAAAAAGTGTAGATGGTGGTATCAAATCCTTCGTCAATAAATTCCTTTGCCAACCGCTCGTTAAATGTAGCAATACCACCGCCGCGCAAAGGGTAAGCAGATCCAATAATTATTATTTTTTGAAAAGGCAATGGAAAATATTTTTCGTCTTATTTGTTTGTTTGTTGTTAGCAAGAATCTATTTGTTGCAATCGGATCATTCGCTAATCAGCTTGTTGGCTAATTAATTTTCTCTTCAATAAAATAATGGTTTCTGTCAGGTCCGTTTCTTGAAACGAGTTCTCCCAAAAAGCCTGCAAGAAATAACTGGACACCAATTATCATGGCCACCAAAGCGATAAAAAACAATGGCCGTTGGGTCATTCCGGTCTGATCAAAAAGAAATTTACTTATAGTGAGGTATAAGGAAACAATAAACCCGAAAAGAAAAGATAACGTTCCCCATAAACCAAAAAAATGCATTGGGTTTTTGCCGAATTTTCCGACAAACATAATTGACGCGAGGTCGAGAAAACCATTTACAAAGCGGTTCCATCCAAATTTGGTAACACCATATTTGCGTGGGCGATGCTCCACTACTTTTTCTCCAAATTTTTTGAACCCCGACCATTTCGCAAGCAATGGAATATAGCGGTGCATTTCGCCATAAACTTCTATGCTTTTTACAACTTTGTGTTTATAAGCTTTCAATCCGCAATTAAAATCATGAAGATAAATTCCGCTGGCTTTTCTTGTAGCAGCATTAAAAAATTTTGAGGGAATATTTTTTGAAAGCGTGCTGTCGTATCTTTTTTTCTTCCAGCCACTCACGATATCATAGTCGTCTTCAAGGATCATTCTGCGCAGCTCAGGAATTTCATCGGGACTATCCTGCAAATCGGCATCCATCGTAATCACCACCTCACCTTTTGCTATTTTGAAACCTTCGTTTAGAGCGGCGCTTTTTCCGTAATTACGTTGAAACTTAATTCCCTTTATCACAGGATTCAATGCATGTAATTCCTGCACTACATGCCAGGAATTATCAGTGCTTCCATCATCCACCATGATCACTTCGTAGCTGTAATTATTTTCATTCATTACACGCCTTATCCACGCTTCCAACTCCTGCAAAGATTCTTCTTCATTGTAAAGCGGGACTATTACAGAAATATCCATGTGAAAAGAAATTTAGCGGTCAATCTCAATTGGCCTCGGATTTTTTTTAGTAATGCCCGCACCAATTAATGAGGCAAGAGCTCCAAAAATAAGATATCCCAGCAAAGTGCCGGCGATAATAAATACCATGAAGAATTTTTTAGTAAAAACAAGCGCCTGGTTTATTTGTTCCGGTGTCATTTTACCTTGCGATTGCATTCTTGTTCTTGCTGTTTCCATTGCTTTATCTCTTACATCCGGAAAAAGGTAAACGAAAATGACAATGTAAATTATCATGATGGCTGTAACCAGGGCAGTTGTTTTAAAGCCATGCGCAAAATAATTGCCAAACGTAGAATTATAATCAATTTGTTTTCCATAAAGATTTACAGACCAAATAATTCCAATAATAAAAATAGCGTAGCTTATGTATTGAAGCCAACTGCTGTTATTCATATCCAGGAAATAAGTAGCTAAGGCAATTATGATAAGGATTAATGAAATTATAATGCCCTTGGTAGTAGATGTTGTTACAGTTTGTTCCATGGTAAAATTTATTTATTCAAAAATAGCCTGTCTTTATTGAATATCCCAATTACTTTTCCTTTTAATTTGTTTTTGACGAAAGCATTGTTTTTGCTTTTGGATAAAATATCTTTTTCTTCAAAAACATATTCTTTATTTGGGACAAATAAAGTGATATTAGCCTTTTCTCCAACGGCGATTGCAACTTCCGGTTGGTTAAAAATTTGACGGATATTCTGGGTTTGCATTTTTACAAATGTTTCTGTCGCAATGTCACAAATTCCTGCTGCGCCAAAAACACTTTCCAAAGTTTCCATTCCATTTTCAGCATATTGAAACTCACAAACTTTATGATCCCAATCCTGTGGCTGATGATGCGAAGCGATAAAATCAATCGTTCCGTTTTTAATCCCTTCACGCAAAGCATCTCGGTCTTTTTTGGTTCGTAAAGGTGGATTTACTTTTAGATTGGTTTCGTAATCCTTTATGTCTTCATCACAAAAAAATAAATGGTATGGCGTTACCGAACAGGTTACATTTAATTTTTCTTTTTTTGCTTCAGCAATTAACCGCAAAGATTTTTCAGTAGAGATTCCGGTGAAATGAATTTTAGAATTGGTATACCTTAATACTTCGATATCTCTTGCAATCATCAATTCTTCGGAAAGTGCAGGCTTTCCCTGCAATCCTAATTTTGTTGATATTTCTCCTTCATTCATCAGTCCATAAGTTCCGATAGATGTGTCATCTGGCAATTGAATAATTGTGCCGTTTATTGCCAAAATATATTCCAATGCTTTTTGCAATATCCCCGACGATTGAACCGGATTTGTTCCATCAGAAAATGCAATGGCTCCGTAATTAAACATGTCAAACATTTCGCTTAATTCTTTTCCTTCGGCATTTTTTGTGATCGCTGCAATGGGATGAATTGTAACCGCAACGGACTTACTTTTTTGTACTAAATATTCCACCTGGCTTTTTGTATACACCGAAGGTTGCGTATTGGGAATGAGCATTACTTCGGTAAAACCTCCTGCAGCGGCGGCATTGGCTCCTGTTTCAACTGTTTCTTTGTATTCTTTCCCCGGATCGCAAAAGTTGGCAAAGCAATCCATCCATCCGGCAGAAACATATAAATCTTTTGCTTCTATCGTTTCATCAGCTTCATCATTATCATCACTCACTTTTGAAATGATACCGTTTTCAATAAAAATGTTTTTGGTTTTTCCGTGGAAAGGAGAGGAGGGAGAAAGTATGGTTGCGTCTTTAATTAAAACCTTCATTAGGTTTATGATAAAATTTTGTTGCGACAAATGTAGATGAAAATTTATAAATGAACTTCATCTGATAAAAGGATTTTGATATTCATTCAAAATGTAATCTCGGCCTGAACAAATCATCGGGATGTAAGAAATAAGCACGATTCCTGTTTTGTTATTTTGATCTGATAGCAACAACCGGATCGAGCCGCGATGCGGTTAATGCAGGGATAATACCTGCGAGTATGCCAATAACAATACAAATTGAAATAGCAAGAAAAAGAATTCCACCGGATATGAAGACCGGAAAATTAAAGACGCTGGTGAGAATAAGCGTGAGTAAATACACAAGAAGCAATCCGATCATTCCTCCCAAAATACATATAATAGCTGATTCTAAAAGGAATTCTGAAAGGATGCTTCTTTTCTTTGCGCCGATCGCTTTTTTTAATCCAATGATAGGTGTACGTTCCTTTACAGTTACAAACATAATGTTGGCAATACCGAAAGCGCCCACTACAAGGCTCAAAACACCAATGGCCCAACCGCCAATATTTATATTGGTAAATAAAGAACTCACACGTTCGGTGGCACCTGAAATCTGGTTTATCGAAAAATTATCATCCTGTTTCGGACTTAATTTTCTGATTGATCGCATTACTCCTTCGAGGTCATCGGCAAGTTCCTGTGAACTTACTTTATCGTTGGCGGTAACAATAATCCTGGGAGAACTGTTTTTTTCGTTGATGAGGTTTCTTGCAAAACGGTAAGGCACAAAGATGCTCTGATCGTTATCCATTCCTCCTATTGATCTTCCGGTTTTTTGGATCACTCCAACTATCGTTGCTTTATGTTTTTTTACACTCACTTGTTTTCCTACAGCAAGTTGAGGATTTCCAAATAAAGTTTCAGCATCGGTATATCCCATTACTACCACTGCATTTCCCGATGCAAATTCTGCTTCTGAAATAAATCGTCCATATTGAATTGTGACAGGTTGAATACTATTTTCCTCTTCACTAATTCCATACATTTGAACATCCTCAAGCGCATAACTTTCGTATTCAATATTTATACGTTGATTTATCATAAACGCCACATTTTTTGCTAACGCGCTTCTTTCTTTTACTAATTTGACTTCGTCAAAATCAGGTACAGGCCTGTTTACAAATTTCCACCACGGATAATCCGGCCCGTTATGAAAATACTCATATTTATCAATGTAAATAGTGTTACTACCCAGGCTATTAATCTGATTTTGAATATTTGACTGAAGGCTGTTTACTGTAGCCAATACGCCTATAATACAAAATATTCCAAACGAAATCCCGATGAGGGAAAGCGAGGTGCGCAATTTATTTACCATCAATTCCTGCATGGTTAGCCGAAAAGAAGATGCCAGGATGTTAATAGTTTTGCGCATGTTCACAAATGTAATATTTCCGTATGGTAAGTGAATAAAAATATGGTGAAAGGTAAAATAGGCATTTATATATCTTCGGCGTCCGTTTTTAAATATATTTGTACCGAAGATTTAGCCCGGGTGGCGAAATTGGTAGACGCACTGTCTTCAGGTGGCAGCATTCGCAAGGATGTGCTGGTTCGAATCCAGTCCCGGGCACCAGTTTATTTTAAAAGTCCTGAAAGTGTTAACTTTCAGGGACTCTTTAATTTTTGAGTTTTAGAAGCAATTGTTCCGGTTTGGATGAATTCCTAAAACAAAAATTGTTTTTTATCCAATCTTATTTGAATAAAAAAAAGCTGCTTTTTTGTTGATTTACTGCATGGCAAAAGATGGCAGGCTTTCCCAAATTATTGTTCGCTTTCGGGAGCAGCAGGTGTATCCGAAACCACAGCTTTTTCCTCTGCGACCGGAGTAGCAGCTGCAGGTTTATAATATTCTTTATCCTTAATTTTACCAAAACTTACAAGTAATAAATAAATAGCAGCGATAAGGCTTAAGTATACGCTACCCGCAAGAACATCTGTAACTCCTGGCGTCATATCATTTATTTGGTTGTACATGTCTCCTCCTAAACCTGTCGGCACATCCGGTTTCATCTTCGCGTAAAGTCCTACAATTCCAATAGTGAGATAAAAAGCGGGAAGAATATGAGCCAATTTAAAATACCTGGAAAATTTCTTATCCCCCGTTATATTTTGATATAAAATAAGCGCGCCACTGGCCGGCACAAGTATAGCCAGAATCATAAAAAGACGTGGCAAACCGTGTACGAAATAGGCCATAAGGCCTGGAGAAATTCCGTTGGATGTAATAGAGGCTCCAGACATAGAAACAGGAGTCATGCTGATCCAGGGAAAGAAATAAAAAAGAACCAAAATTGCCGCGGCAATGTTAGCTCCTGTAAATTTAATCTTACTCATGAATTTTAGGTTTTATAATTAAAAAATGTTCAAGAATAACTTGTGGTATTTTTCATCTTACCTAAATAGCAGAGAAGCTAGTTCATTTCCTTTAAATTTTTTTAGAGGAAGGCATTTAAATAAAGGAATGCTTTTTCAAATGTAAAAATATTCCCTTGAAATAAAGAAATAAATAATATATTATTTTTTCCGGTAAGTAAAATTATTAATTGGAGAGTTTGATAAAATTGAAAATTGCCTCAAATAATCTTCAGGTTTATATTGCTGAAAAAGCCGAAAGCAATTCTGGCTGGCTTTTTCCTGTTGGCGATGAAGTAAATGAATTGGGTTAATTAAAATTTAATACATTTATCCGCTAATACATTTCTCAACTTACTTTATGATTTACAAAAAGCATTATCAATGAAAAAAATAGTTGTACTTGTTCTTTTACTAATGTCCCTGGGAAAAGTTTTCGCTCAATCGCAGGAACCTCCTGAGTTTTGGGAAAATGAAAAGCTTAATGAATACAACCGGCAACCGATGCACTCAACTTTTTTTGCTTATGAAAATAAGAATCGCGCGTTGCAAAATGATATGTCGAAATCAGCATATTTTCAGTCACTTGATGGCCAATGGAAATTCAAATGGGTAGATAAGCCGGATGACCGCCCGTTGGGATTTTGGAAAACGGATTATGACGATAACCACTGGGTAAACTTTCCGGTGCCTGCTACCTGGGAAGTAAATGGCTATGGGATTCCTATTTATACCAATGTACAATATGATTTTGATTATTTAATAAAACCAAATCCACCGCATGTTCCGCATCAATACAATCCTGTAGGATCTTACAGAAAAGAAATTACGATTGATAAAAACTGGGATGGGAAAGATATCTACATCCACTTTGGCGCGGTGCGTTCCTGTTTCTATTTATGGGTAAACGGGGAATGGGTGGGTTATAGCGAGGACAGTAAACTTCCGGCTGAATTCAATATTACAAAGTTTTTAAAACCGGGCCAGAAAAATCTGATTGCTTTCCAGGTATATCGCTGGAGCGATGGAAGTTATATTGAAGACCAGGATATGTGGCGGTTAGCCGGTGTTAACCGGGATGTTTATATGTATGCGCGCAACCCGGTTCATATTCGTGATGTACAAATTATTCCTGATCTGACTGACAATTATAAAAACGGGCAATTGAATATCAGCCTTGATTTTTTGAACAACGCCGATCCGTTATTGAAAAATTATAAAGCTTCTGTTGAATTATTGGATGAAGCCGGAAAACGTATCAAACAAACTTCAGTCAATCTTAATGATTCCAATAAATATAAGAATGTCGTTATCAAATTGAATGATCCGGAAAAATGGTCTGCAGAAACACCGAACCTTTATACTGTCCTTATAACGCTGATGGATAAACGCGGAAATGTGATGGAAGTGATTCCGCAGAAAACAGGTTTTAGAAAAGTGGAAATCAAAGATGGCGTATTGTATGTAAATGGAAAAGCGATTTTGATAAAAGGTGTTAACCGGCATGAAATGGATCCAATCAGCGCGCAGGTGATCAGCAAAGAACGAATGGAACAGGACGTAAAGATCATGAAAGAAAACAACATCAATGCAGTGCGCACTTCACATTATCCAAATGATCCTTATTGGTACCAGTTGTGCGATAAATATGGATTGTATGTAGTAGATGAAGCTGACCTGGAATCGCACGGAATGGGCTTTGGCGCTAACTCATTGTCTAAAAAACCTGATTGGTTTTTGCAACATTTTCAAAGAGATTCAAGAGCCGTAGAACGTGATAAAAACCATCCGTCAGTAATTGTGTGGTCGATGGGAAATGAAGCCGGCATGGGCATCAATTTTGAAAAATGTTATCAATGGATAAAGCATCGCGATCCGTCAAGGCCGGTAGAATATGAACCGGCAAGCGCTACGGATTTCTCTGATATTTATTGCCCGATGTATCCTTCTCCTGATAATATGGTGCATCATGTAAAATATGACAGCGGCAGCAATCATAAGCCATTTATTTTGGTTGAGTACGCGCATGCAATGGGAAATACGGATGGAAATTTTAATGATTACTGGGATACGATAAGAAAATATTATCCAAAAATGCAGGGTGGATATATTTGGGATTTTGTTGACCAGGGATTATTAAAAATCACGGACCGGGGTGATTCTATTTGGGCCTATGGCGGTGATTATGGAGTTGCTATGCCAAGTGATCAGAATTTTAATTGTAACGGCCTTGTAGCGCCGGATCGTTCATTGCATCCGCAAATGCTGGAAGTAAAAAAAGAATATCAAAACATTTTTACTTTCCCGGCAGATGTGATGGTTGGAAAGATAAAAGTTTACAATGAAAATTTCTTTAAAGGACTGGATGACGTGTATATGGATTGGGAATTGATAGCCGATGGAAAGGTTATTCAAAAAGACAAAGTTGATAACTTAAACGTTGGGCCGCATGATACTTCGACGATAAACCTGAATTATAAACTTCCCCGTGTAGGATATAAAGAAATCTTCTTGGATGTGGTTTATAAAACCAAAAAGGAAGAAGGGCTGATTCCTGCGGATTGGGAAATAGCCAAAGATCAATTGACTTTATACAGTGATTTGGAAAAGAATATAGAAGTTGCCGGAGCAAGTGATTTGCGTGTGTACGTTACCGATAGTTCAATAAATGTTGGCAATGATAAAGTGAAATATTCTTTTAATCACGATGATGGATTGTTGCATCAGTACATAGTTGATGGTAACGATTTTATAAAAGAAGGATATGATCTGAAACCGAATTTCTGGCGGCCACCGACCGATAATGATTTTGGGGCCAACCTGCAGAAAAGATTGATTAACTGGAAAAGAGCTTCTCATAATTTTATTTTATTAGGATATAGCATTGATTCTGCAAACGCAAAAGATATTAAATTGAATATGCATTATTCGTTGCCGGATGTCTATGCTTACCTTGATATAAATTATGAATTAAATGGCGATGGAGCTATTAAAGTGACAGAATCTTTGCATGCTGACAATTCAAAAGAAGTGCCGATGATGTTTAAATTTGGAATGCAGATGATGTTGCCAAAACAATACAACCAGATGGAATGGTATGGCCGGGGACCTTCCGAGAATTATTGGGACCGGAAAGATGCCGCTTTTGTAGGAATATATAAACAAACTGTGGATGAACAATTTGGCAATTATGTAAGGCCGCAGGAAACCGGTAACAAAACAGATATTCGTTGGGTGAAATTGACTAATTCTAATGGCAAAGGTTTGATGATTGAAGGCGATACCGTTTTGAATATTTCTGCACGCCATTATTTGGATGAAGATTTGGATGAAGGGCTGCAAAAACATAACGAGCATACAGGTGAATTGAAACAAAGGGATCTGACTACGCTGAATATTGATTTGGAACAAACCGGACTTGGAGGAATTAATTCATGGGGAAGCTGGCCTTTGAAACAATACCAGATGGTGTATAAGGATTATCGCTATTCTTTTTTGATAAAACCTGTTGAGTAAGAATTCTTTATATGGTATAAACTTTATTGAAGACCTATTAAATTTTTCTCTACTAAGATTTTGGAGTTTAATTGAATATATCTTCACTTTTGTATACCAGTCTATTATTTATTTGATTTTAATTACCGGTAAACGAACAAATTACAGACTAAATAATTTTTATTAATTGTAAAAAAGCTCTCTTAATCTATTCATAATTATTTCTTATTTCTATTGCATTTACTTTAATTTTTATTAAAAGAGTAATAATTTTGCGTAAAAATTTTAACGATGGATTTCTCTAATAAAAACTCAAACATTTCTAACATTTCTTACGTTCCTATTGGCGAAGAGGTACGTACAAGAATCTTTTATAGCCAATGTATTTTTATGGATGTTCGTTGCATTGGGAGTGTCGGCATTGTTTGCATGGCAGTTCTCAATCAATCAGCAATTAATGAGCTATCTCGTAAGCCCAATGGGATTAACAGGTTTAGGCAAAGTAACCCTTTTTGCTCCTTTAGCTTTTGTACTTATCATGTCTTTTGGATTTCAACGACTTTCTTCTACGGCGTTGGTCGCTTTGTTTATGGCTTATGCAATCATAAACGGAATCACTTTTAGCTTTATACTCCTGGCTTTTACACCTGGCTCTGTTTTGGGATGTTTTCTTTCAGCCTCCGCCATGTTTGGCGTAATGGCTGTTATGGGATACACCACAAACCAGGATCTTACCAAATTTGGTCGAATTTTAATGATGGGTGTGATTGGCGTTTTAATAGCGATGGTGATCAATTATTTTTTACACAGCAGCCAGTTAGATTATATTATCAGCATTATCGGCGTAATGGTTTTCACTGCCTTAACTGCTTATGATGTTCAAAAATTAAAAAGAATTGGCGAAGGGCTGGAATATAATGGAGACGCCGTTTCAGCAAATAATGTAAAGAAAATGGCGATCCTCGGCGCTTTAACTTTGTACCTGGATTTCATTAATATTTTTCTTTTCTTACTTCGTATGTTTGGAAACAGAAGAGGATAAAAATCACAAAATATTTAAGATGTAAAAGACGGTTTTCAAGCCGTCTTTTTTTAGTGCGTCAGGCATGTATATCAGCTATAGGGTGCAAGTCCCGAATACGCTTTACAGTAGGGAGTATTAGCCAAGAGCAAGGGTGTCCACTGCGAGGTGGAATCTGAAGGAAGCTGGCGGCAAACATTTGGGCCTACGAACAGAAATTGCATATAAGGCAGGGTACTGTGGGTGATGCTGCTAAACAAACAAAAGCCCAATACTGTACAGAACAGTACCATGTAAATGCAGAGGCTACATGAATGGAAAGCGGATATACTTACCCTGAGAGGTCCCGATAAAATCGGGAAGTCAGCAGAGGTCATAGTAATCCGGAAACGAGCTGCACCCCTGAATGGGCAACTGCGGAGGTCTCACGCAAGGACGAAGGGCTGAATGTTAGAAAGGAGGGAGAAATTAGAAGGTTTATGGCAAAAGCTTTGAGCAACCGAAACACTTTAGAGAACTACTCACGCGAGGATAAGCCGGAAGCTAAAAGTAAAACGTGAGAGGAGTTGAGCTAAGTCATGCATCCGATAAGGACTACCCCCGGTAGGAAGTTTTTTTTTAGTAATATGCTTGAAGAAATATTAGACATCCGAAACGTTACCAAAGCCTTGAAGCAGGTAACTGCCAACAAGGGAGCCGGAGGTATAGATGGTATGCAGACCGATGAACTTCGAGACTACCTGAACGCTAACTGGCAAACGCTAAGGAAGGATATCTTAGAAGGCAATTACAAGCCGCAGGCTGTGCGCAAGGTAGAGATACCAAAAGCACAGGGCGGGTCAAGAATGTTAGGAATACCCACAGTAGTTGACAGGTTGTTGCAACAAGCCATTGCCCAATGGTTAAGCCCGAAGTATGAAGAAGAATTTTCCCAATACAGTTATGGGTTTAGAGAAGGTCGCAATGCACATCAGGCGGTGCTGCAGGCGCAATCAAATTTAAACGAAGGATATGAATGGGTGATAGAACTGGATTTGGAAAAGTTTTTCGACAAGGTACATCACGACCGGCTGATGAGTACGCTGGCAAAGAAGATAACAGATAAGCGAACGTTAAAGCTTATACGCAGTTATCTCAGCAGCGGTATCATGGAAGGCGGTGCGACAAGCGCCCGCACGGAAGGCACACCACAGGGCAGCCCGCTGAGCCCGTTGTTATCAAACATTGTTTTAGACGAACTGGACAAAGAGCTACTGGCAAGAAGCCATCGATTTGTACGGTATGCCGATGATTGCAGTATCTATGTAAAGAGTGAGAAATCGGCGCGACGGGTTATGGAGACAATCATAAAGTTCATAGAAGGCAAATTAAAACTGAAAGTAAATCGTACAAAAAGCAAAGTAAGCAAACCGACAGAAAGTTCGCTGTTAGGATTTTCATTTTACAAAAAGGAGAACAGATGGGAGACACGCATTTCTCCCAGGTCATTAGTAAGAATAAAGGAAAAGATGAAGGAGAAAACCAAGCGTAGCGACCCATCATCAGCGGAAGAAAAGATAAAGAAAATGGAAGCAATAATCAGGGGTTGGGTAAATTATTTTGCGATAGCCAAAGCCAAAAGTAAGATGGAAGAACTGGACAAATTAGTACGGACAAGACTAAGAATAGGTATATGGAAACAATGGAAAAAGTCCAAGACAAAACGGATACAGTTAATAAAATTGGGCATTCCAAAACAGAAGGCTTACGAGTGGAGCAACAGCCGCAAAGGACTTTGCAGAGTAGCTCATAGTCCGGTACTCAGTCGTGCTCTGAACAACGAATACTTTACACGGTTAAAGTACATCGGGTTTACTAACTATTACTATTGGAAAACGGAACATCAGAGGAAACTTTTCTAACAAACCGCCGTATACCGAACGGTACGTACGGTGGTGTGAGAGGACAGGTAGTCAGTTAATGACTACCTTCCTACTCGATTTTTGAAGGTATTCACTATATTATACTCAACAAAGTTTATAGTACTAAAAATTAAACAGTCGCAAATTTCCTGTTATATTTATTTCTATAACTGGCAGGAGATAAGCCGGTAAACCGTTTAAAGGTATTGCGAAAGGCTTTTGGATCATTGTATCCCACATTATACATTACTTCATTTACATTATCCGCAGACGTTTCAAATCTTTGTTTAGCCGCTTCTACTTTCACTCTTTGCATATATTCTACTACTGAATTTGAGGTTGCCTTTTTGAACCTGCGCTCAAGATTCCTTCGCCCAATGGAAAGCATAAGCGCTAACTGATCTACTGAAATTTTTTCATGAACATTTTTCTCAATAAATTCCTGGGCTTTTTTTATGTGCTCATCGCGGTGATCCTTTTGTGCTTTAAAAATAATGAAGGACGATTGGCAGTGACGGTCAATGTCTACCTGGAAAGTTTTAGAACAATATATAGCAGTTTCTCTGCCGGCATATTTTTCTATAATGTACAAAATAAGATTGGCTGAAGAAAACGCGCCCCCGCTGGTATATATACCATTTTCATCTGTCATTATTTTATCTTTTACAAGATTTACATTTGGGAAAAGATCTTTAAACTCATCAAAAGCACGCCAATGTGTGGAACAATTTTTCCCATCCAATAACCCCGTTGCTGCCAATAAAAATGCGCCTACGCAAAGACTTGCAACTTCTGCTCCCTTCTTATGTTGCTGAATGATCCATGGAATCAAATTCATGTTTTCTTCCACACCTGTTTTAATATCGCATTCGAATGCCGGAATGATGATCAAATCTGTCTTTTTTACGTTTTTTATTTCTATATCAGGATGAATAGTGTAGATGCCATTGGAAAGCTTTACTTCTTTTGAAGAGCTGGCAATCTGAACATTGAACAAAGGTTCCATTCCCTTGCTTTGCAAATATTCATTTACTGTAAGGAAAGCCCTGCGCGGATTGTCTAAGCTTCCCAAATTACTGCCTTCGGAAGCAAGAATGGTTATATGTTTCATTAGAGATTGTTTTGATGAGGCAACAAAACTAAAAAATTTTATTGTCGCAATATACCTCTTAGATTGGCGTATTTGCACCCGCTAAAATATAGATTTAGCAATTATGTTTGTAATATCATTCCAATTACAGGCAAGCAAAGACTAAAATTATGAACCTTATAACTGAAGAATTAAATAAAGAAGAATTACTGACTTCTTTTGATAATACCACATCAGAATTAGTGCAAGCGCTTTCATCACTTACTGAGAAAGAATTAAACAGAATACCTTTTGATGGAAGCTGGACGGCGGGGCAGGTGGGAGAACACCTGCTGTTGTCAGGTGCGGGAATAACAAAATTATTAACAGGAAATACTCACACTATAAAAAGGCCGGCAAATGAGAAAGTAGAATTGATTGAATCAATATTCCTTGATTTTTCAAAAAAAGCAAAATCTGCTAAAACGATTTGCCCTTCTGATGAACCTAAAGAAAAGGAAAAACTTATCCGCGCTTTAAAAGAAACTATGGATGAAATCAGGAAAACGGCTGATGCAATCGATTTGTCATTAAGTTGTAAGGATTTTCCCTTCCCCACTTTGGGCGAATTCACGCGGTGGGAATGGATCAACTTTGTTATTTGTCATACCAAAAAACATATCCATCAAATAAAACATATTTCAAAATCATTGCAAACAAACGTAAATAGTAAAATAAAAATCTAAACTTTTGTTAGTGGTAGTGTTAAGATGATGAATGCAATTAATAATAACCGAATAAAATCAATTATAATCTTTTAAATAAAAAAAATCATGAAAGCAGTAAATCCTTATCTGAACTTCAACGGAAATACCGAAGAAGCATTCAATTTTTACAAATCGGTTTTTGGTGGTGAATTCCGAATGGTTATGCGTATGAAAGACGTGCAGGGAATGCCGGTTCCATCAGGACAGGAAGAAAAGATTATGCATATCGCATTGCCTTTAAACAATGGGACAGTATTAATGGCAAGCGACAATTGTAACGATGCTTCATTTAAACAAGGAAACAATTTTTATATTTCCATACATGCTGATAGTGTAGATGAAGGTGAAAAATTGTATGAAGCGCTTGCTGAAGGAGGCAAAGCTGACCATCCTTTTAAAAAAGAATTTTGGGGTGATTGGCATGGAAACTTAACCGACAAGTTTGGAATAAATTGGATGCTCAATTATTCAGAAAATCAATAATAAAAAATTTTTATTACCATGACCACGTCAAGCATTCATACACCTGCTTACCAATCTAACAGCCAGGCGCGAAAAAACAAAATCATTTATTGGATACCTACAGCGATTATTGCTGTGTTTGAATTATCAGGCGCATTTTTTTTGAACAGCCAGGCAGCTATTGATGGAATGCATCACTTACAGTTGCCCGATTGGTTTCGGTGGGAAGTAAGTATCGGGCATATAATCGGAGGTATTTTGCTCATCGTGCCGATTAACAGCCGGATAAAAGAGTGGGTGTATGTTGCTTTTGGTATTGATTTTATTTCTGCTTTCATAGCTTATTTATCCATAGATGGTTGGAGTTCTAATACTTTTTCTCCTTTAATTATGTTGGCATTGCTAATCATTTCATATATCTATTACCAAAAATTACAAAGCCAAAGAAATGGTTGAGGTTTTTAAAACAAATATTTATGATGCAGAACGATCAGTAGTAATTGTTCAAAAACTCCTTCAATATTTTCCGAAAAATAAGATAAACTTCGATCTCGAAGATTGTGATAAAATTTTAAGAGTAGAAGGAAATACTGTTTTGACGGAAAAAATTAAGCAAATCCTCAATGAAGAAGGACATTTATGCGAAATACTGGATTAGACTAAAGGAAGCGGTAAATTATTACTTCTGCAAACGATATGATTTAGAATCAATTTTCTTGTTGCAGAATTCTTTTATTTATATAAGATATCGTAATATTCTTCCACCATCCGGTCGCTGTCAAAAGCAAACTGAACATCTCTCATACCGTTTTTCACAATTTGCCTCCAGGTTTCAAAATCTTCATAATAGAGCGGAAGAATTTCCTTTTCGAGGATCTCATATATTTTATTCAAATCATAATTATCCTGTTCTTCCACGCTCATGTTTGCATAGTCGGCTGTCGGAACTACATAACCGTTGTTACCGTTATTTACAAACTCGCATATCCATCCGTCATTCGTACTCAGGTTTACAGCACCATTCATTGCCGCCGTCATACCACTTGTTCCGCTTGCTTCTCTTGGAACACGCGGATTATTCAACCATACATCAGCCGCTTGCTTTAAGCGCTTGCTTAAAGTAATTTCATATCCTGTGCACACAGCCACATTTTTATATTTCTTGCTCAGATTTACCAAATGGTTAAAATCATTGATAGCAGGGAAATCAAGCGGATAAGGTTTTCCTGCCCATATGATCTGTACCGGGTACTTTTTATTATTCAATAAAGCTTCAAAACGAGCGTGATCCCGTGTAATGAGTTCCGCTCTTTTATAACCTGCAAATCTCCTCGCCCATACAATCGTAAGAATATTCGGATCCATTAATTTGCCTGTTTGATCAGCAACAATTGCAAGCGCTCTTTTTTTCAAATGCCTTTTGCGATCATCAAACCAGTCATTATTATGTTCTTCACGTGCCCGGTACAATTGTTTATCCGCCCAAAAACGTTTGTTTTGTGCATTGGTGATTGCTTTTATTTCGCAAATACCTTCATACTTGTACCACATGTTGCGGCTCACCTCACCATGCAATTGAGAAACCCCGTTAGCAAGATGGGCAAAACGTAAAGCCGCCAGTGAATGATTAAAAAGATTGTCAGTCATGCCTGTAATTTTACGAACCTGATCAAGCGGCATTCCACAGAAGTAGCTCATTTTTTCGCATAAATAAATGTCATGCTTTTCATTCCCGGCTTCCTCCGGAGTGTGGGTTGTAAATACCAGGCGCTTTTTAACTTCTTCAACATTGCCAAATTTTTTATATAAATAAAAAGCAGCGCTTACAGCATGTGCTTCATTTAAATGATATAGATCGGGATTGTAATTCATTAGATCGAGCAACTTCGCTCCTCCCACTCCGAGAAGAATGAACTGTGCAATTTTTGTGGCTGCATTTCCATCATAAAGGCGATGGGTAATGGTTTGAGACACATAATCGTTTTCAGGAACATCCGTACTTAACAGAAACAAAGGGGCACAGCTGAAAGTTTTTGGATTAAGGTATAACACTTTTACCCAAACAGGATGATCATGTATGTCGATCTGAAACCTGATACCGGTCTCCTCCAAAAAGTTGTAGATTTTTTCAATCCAAACTACTTTTAATGTCTGGTCGATATTTCTTTGCTGGTCGTAATAACCTTCCTTCCACAAAATCCCAATGCCAATCAGATTCTGATGCAGATCGTATGCACTTCTCAAATGTGAACCCGCCAAAAAACCAAGTCCACCACTGTAAATTTTTAAGGGCTGATCAATTGCAAATTCCATGGAGAAGTAAGCAACTTTCTTTTTATAGCGTTCGTTAATTTCATAGGGGATTACATAATTTTCAAAACTCATGGTAGTGAATACTATTTATTGAGGGCGCAAATATAAACGTAAAAAATAAGAATTAAATTGTATTGTCAAAGTAGCATGTAAATTTTACACAGATCGAAATAGTTTTTTCATAAAAAGCGGTTTTTTAATCAAAAATGAAAATCAAAAAATGATTGTTTAAATCTTACCTAAGCCTATTTTTCGCCGATAATAGCAGTAGCTTCTATTTCAATCAAAAGCCTTTTATCAATGAGGTTGCTTACTTCTAACATTGATGTTGCCGGATTTATGCCTTTAAAAAAAAGCGCGTGGGCTTTACCCACTTCCTGCCATTGATTAATGTCGGTAACATATATTCGCGTTCTTACCACGTCCTCCAAACAACTTCCGGCCTCACCGAGTGTTTTCTCAATTTTTTTAAAAATAAAAACCGCTTGTTCATAAACATTATCGTTACCAATAACCGTATCCCCATCTACAGCCGTGGTTCCTGAAATTTCAATCACGTTTCCAACTTTAACAGCTCTGGAATAACAAATAATATTTTCCCAATGTGCTCCTGAAGAAATCAATTCTCTTTTTTGCATTAAGCATGAATTTATTTCGAAACTGAAATTACCCGAAAATTGAAATAACAAAAAAAGTTTTTTATTGAGAAAGCGAATGCACAAACAAAAGTTTTAATCACGCCATACATCAACATCTGGTTCTTTTAATGAGATGTCTGCTCCATTCCCTTTTTTTAATCTAGCGATCTCTCCAGAAATTTTTTTATTCCACGCCAGTTGTTTGGCAGTATCGAGACTATTGTGGGTTTCAAGATCATATTGTTTTTGCCACGCCATTTCTTCAGCATATACTTTATCAAAAAGTGAATTCAATAAAGTTTTATAATTGGTTGCTGTAAAATGAGCCTTCCTGATTTCATTTTCCAGTTTTGCCGAACCCAATCTTGTTATATCAAAATGATGTTGTTCATGTTCCAGTTGGTATGGCGAATTCGCTTCCGGCTTTTTCCAAGAATCGTGCTTTATAAAAAAAGTATAAACTCCGACAGAAATATTTATAGTATTTCCCTGCTGGTGCATGGATGAATTAAAAGAAAATCCTGAAGCAGTCATCGCGCCCCAAGGAACGGCAGTTGGAACTACTCCCTGAAAATCCTGCCAGTTAAGGGGTTCATTAAAATTATAGTAAATCGTATCGCTTCCGGGAATGGTTTTATAATTTTCTGTAAAAACATGTACCGTTATTTTCTGAGCAAATGTTTTAAAAGAAAAAAGAAAAACAAAAAGGGTGAGGATTAAAAATTTTTGTCGGATCATTTTGTATAAAAAAACGCAGTGGTTTTCTGCAACTACGAATTTCATTTTTTATCTTTTAATGATTGGTTAAACATTTCTTTTTTAACATCAATTACACGAATTGAAAAGAAGGCTATTGGAAAAACGAAAATTGCTAGTATTTATTTGTTCACTGTTAAACCGCGTTTGAAATCTTCATCAACTTGTGTTGAAATTGCATCCATTGATTGTTTATTCATGCATTTAAAATGGCCGAGCGGGCATTTTGTAAAACCTGTTTTAGAACAAGGGCGACACCACAGTTTATTTACGTGGAAAACTTCATATTGTGTTTGATAAGGATACATTCCGAAAGAAGGGACCGTATTTCCCCAAACAGAAAGTGTATTTTTTTTAAAAGCAGCAGCAATGTGCATCAGTCCTGTATCAGGGCTAATAATTAAATTTGAATTACGGATAATGTCTGCAGATTCATTTAACGAAAACTTTCCGCACGCATTGTAGATTTTTACGTTATCAATTTCTGCTAATTTCTCTCCATTCAAAAAATCCTCTTTTCCTCCCAGTAAAACGATTGGGAAATTAATTTTCTGAACGAGTTCCTTAAGCTTTTCTACAGGCAATTTTTTTGTGTTATGAGCCGCTCCGATTGCAATAGCCACATATCCATGAGTATGTGAAAAAGGAATATCGCCTTCCTTGATTTTATCTTTTTCAGGAATAAAATAATCAAGTCCCAGTCCATCATTGGTGACGCCTAATTTTTCAACAGTTGCCATGTATCTGTCCACAATATGTTTTTGTGGCAATACATTTATTTTAAAATTGGTGTAGATCCATTTTTCAATATTCAGTTTGTTGAATGAATGAAACGGAACAGACGGTAAAGTGCTTTTAATTCTCATGGTGCGCAGGTTATGATGCAGATCGATGATGTGATCATAACCTTCACTTTTTATGTCTTCAATTGTTGTATTTAAATCATCTTTCAGTAAGATTACTTGATCGACATGAGGATTAGATTCAACAATTGTTGCAAATTTTTCTTTGGTTAAATAATGAATTACGGCTTCCGGATATTTCTTTCTCAAATTGCGTATAACCGGTGTCGTTAGTATGATATCTCCAATGGAAGAAAATCGGATAATGAGAAATTTTCCGGTTTTGTTTTCCTTAACCGGGTGGTTCAAAATTTTATTATAAAAACTTTTAAAACTCAATTATTATACTTTTGAAAAAAAAATTAAAACAGTAGGAAGGAACTAATAAATAATACAGTAACGAATAAATAATCCTGATTTTCATTTTAGTCAATCGGTGGCATTTTTTTGCTTCCGGAAAAGACTTTCCACAAAACAGGAAATGTCGTGACTACAATAATTCCCAACACAATTACCTCCAAATGCTCTTTCAAATCAAAATTAAATTCTTTCATGATTACGGTTTGTAAAAAGTGGCCGCCCACCAACATGCTTCCCACCCAAAGCATGCTTCCTACCACATTGTACACTGCAAATTTGTGCTTGTTCATCTTTACTATACCTGCCACAATTGGTGCAAAAGTTCTTACGAAAGGAATAAATCTTCCAAGGATTATTGCTCCTGCACCATTCTTTTCATAAAACTCGTGGGCTTGTATTAAATGTTTTTTACGGAAGAAAAAGGTGTCTTTTTTTTCATATAAAAAAGGGCCGCTTTTAATTCCAAACCAGTAACCGACAAAGTTTCCGAGAACACCCGCAATTGTAATCAAAACCCATAAAATTCCAAGATTGGCCCATTGACTTTGGGAATTAAACAACGCCGCTTCTACCACTTGTTCACTGTAAATTCCTGTTACAAAAAGTAACGCGTCGCCCGGTAAAAAAAATCCGGCAAACAAACCTGTTTCTGCAAAAACGATGAAAAGAATCATCCACAATCCACCATTATCAATATAGAACTGTGGATTTAAAATATCTTTGATGGTTATACCTAAAATTTCTATCAGATTCACTTAAAATAATTTTACAAGGGCACTTAAAAAAATTACGGATAAAGAAACAACAAAAAATCTTAATAGAAATGGAAATTGCTATTGCAGTTTGAAAGCCAACTCTTTTTTCCGATCAAATTCTGCCTCCTGCTTTTCCACTACACAATTTGCTAAAGTATTTCCAACCATATTTACTGAACAGGAAAAGAGAACACAAAGACGCTATAAAAAACAAGAAAAACTTTTTTATACAACCAGTTAGCCAAGAAAAGCCGAAACTAATAAATTGTATGGCAAGTACATTTTTTGCAACGTTTTTGTTTTAAAAAGCCATGAAATACAGTAAAGCAACAAATTAGCACGATTTCTGTTGTGTAAAAAAGTGTGTTTAACAGGAATAATAATTCAATTGATTCCTGCAACAGACAAAGTTTATTGTCCAAATGATGAAACAAAAGATTTTTAATTCAATGAAAAAGAGTAGTTATGTCTATGTTCACTAAAGACCAAATCCTGAGGTATCTAAAATATTCTATTGTTGCAGCAATTCTTTACCTGGTTTCTGTAGCTATTTTTCTCTATATGGACAATTATACTCAAACTTATATCCTATATATTGGAAATGTACTGTTTGCTATTGTAATTGTTGTTTTCATTTTAAATT
This sequence comes from uncultured Chitinophagaceae bacterium, assembly GCA_963811285.1. Taxonomy (GTDB): domain Bacteria; phylum Bacteroidota; class Bacteroidia; order Chitinophagales; family Chitinophagaceae; genus Ginsengibacter. The sequence continues at coordinate 333,250 of CAWEQV010000008.1, forward strand.
TTAATAGAAAAAGAGACAAAAATGCAAGTCCTAAAATGATGATAGCTGCCGGTCATATTACAACTGTGGCCGGAGTCTTAATGTCAATTGTTGGTGTCTTTATTTTATTGGCCATTATCCAGCCGGAAGGCTATGCAACCGTCAGTCAGACGACCACAGAGCTTTCAAAACCGACGCCGGGGCTAGAACAAAACGGACACGCGTTGATGTTTATTTTAATAATGGATGCCGTTTTTGGAAATGTAGGTGCCGGCTCATTTGTTTCATTTTTACTTCCCAATACTGCCAAGCAAGATCAGAAAGGAGAGACCGAAACGATAAATCCGGAAGTGAATCCGTGAAATTGTAAGATTCCAACTTTTATTTCCTATTGACCTGACTGGCTCAGGCTTTTGAATTAAATTTCTGTTTATTGAAAAAGAAAATTCCTTTTATTTGTTAGTTTACTACCTGGCAAAAGTTATCGTACAATCGAATTTATTTTCTCCGGCTCCAAGTTGCTGCGCGGCAGCATTGCTTATAACTGTTACCAGTCCATCATTTTGACTAATATCAGGAATAGCGTCTAATACCTTGGCATACACGCTTTTACCAGTGGCATTGTCGGTAATTTTCAAAATCGTTCCCGCAGCGGCATCGTTACTAAAACAATAATATTTGGCATCCTGCCAACCGCTTGTTGATTTAAAAACTCCTGCTGTTCCATTTTTATCAGTAATAGAGTTTCCTGCAGTTTGCCTTTGATATAAATTTTTAAAATAGCCGGTAGAACTATCGGTGTTATTGTTACTGCTGGTTGTTGGAGTTATGGTTAGGTTTGTATTTGACACTGCAGTTGGCTGTGGCTGTGGAGTTTCTGTGTTTACAGGAGTAGACGTTTCTGATGTTTCTGTATTTTCAGATTTTATTTCTGCCGGTTTTTCTTTCGCTTCTTCCTCTTTCGGCTGGGGTGCAACAGCCACATTTGTCATTGTTTGTCCTTTTGCCAATGACGATTGTTCTTTATCAACTTTTAGAAATCCAACAATCATAGGTTGGCCCGCTGTAAGTGCGTCTGAAGTGAGATGGTTCCATTTTTTTAAAGAGGCCAAAGAAACTTTATTATAATTTACTCCAAGCCTGTAAAGTGTTTCACCAGGAATAACTGTATGATAAATCGGAATTAAGACTTCATTCGGGGCAGCAACTTCTTCCTGGGTAAAATTGGTTTTTGTTAATGGAATTTTTAAAACCTGTCCAATGTTTAAACCACTGGCAAAATGCAAATGATTGTAAGCCGCCAGTTCATTTGGCCTTACATTGAAGATTCTTCCCACACTATAAAAATTTTCTTTTGGGGCAACCACATGGTCTATATAAATTGCTGAGCCTTTTCCTTTTATTTCAAGTTTATTTTGTTGTGCCCATAAAGCATTACTTGTTATGAATGTAAAAAAAACAAGCATCAACCATTTAGACATACCGAGATTTTTTTTGTTCTTAAATAGGATCCTGACAAAGATGTGCAAAAATATCTATTCTCCAAACAGATAACCTGTTGGTGAAGTTAAAATTTTTAAGGCATCTTCTTATTAAAATTTGCTGGAAATCAGTAAGCTGAAGATATAACGGTAGTCATAAACGCTGTTGCCACAATTGCGTCATTTTGTTTTTCCATGAAAGGAAATTCCCGTTCATAATCTCTTTACGAGACCGGGTAACTATCTCAAGGTAAAAAGCCAGGTTGTGAATACTTGCAATTTGTAATCCTAATATTTCTTTTGATTTCATAAGATGACGCAGATAGGCTTTGCTATAATAGTTGCTTACTTCGCAATCTATTCCATCATCAATTGGTGAAAAATCCTTCTCCCATTTTTTATTATCAATGTTGATAATTCCTTTGCTGGTAAATAACATAGCGTTTCGTCCGTTGCGTGTTGGCATGACACAATCAAACATATCAACGCCCAAAGAAATGCATTCCAAAATATTCCATGGAGTACCGACACCCATCAAATAACGCGGTTTATCGACCGGAAGATTTTCACAACACAAAGCACATATTTCATACAATTTTTCTGTCGGCTCGCCTACGCTCAATCCACCGATGGCATTTCCGGTTGCTTCTTTGGAAGAAACGTATTCGCAGGAAATTTTTCTCAGGTCATGATGAACTCCTCCTTGTACAATTGGAAATAAATTTTGAGTATAACCGTATTTATTTTCTGTTGAATTGAATCTTTCAAAACATCGATCCAGCCAGCGGTTGGTGAGTTCCAAAGATGTTTTGGCATATTGGTATTCACTTGCTCCGGGAGGACATTCATCAAAAGCCATAATGATATCTCCGCCAATGATTCTTTGAATATCCATCACTTTTTCGGGAGAAAACAAATGAGTGCTTCCATCGATGTGACTTTGGAATACGGCGCCTTCTTCCGTTAATTTTCGTGTGCCGCTTAATGAGAAAACCTGGTAGCCTCCGCTGTCGGTGAGTATCGGTTTTTCCCAATTCATAAATTGATGTAAACCTCCTGCAGCTTCCAGAACTTCTAGTCCCGGCCGTAGGTATAAATGATAAGTATTTCCAAGAATGATCTGTGCATGAATATCGTTGTGTAACTGTTGCTGGGTAACTGCTTTCACACTTCCAAGCGTGCCTACAGGCATAAAAACAGGCGTTAGAATTTCTCCATGATCAGTTGTGATTTTTCCTGAGCGCGCTTTTGTTGACGAATCAGTTTGTTGAAGTTCAAATTGTAATGCAGCCATTGAAAGATCATTGTTTTAAAAGGTTGCAAGATAAGTTTCATAAAATTTATTTTATAAACATTTGATGTTATTATTATTATTTTGCATCAACAAATATCGCAAGTATGTTTGCATTTAAATGCAACTGACTGACTTCTTTTCCAAGCCGGGAAATATTATTTTTCTCGTTTTTTGTATAATCACTTTTATACAATTATTTTACTATTTATTTTTCTTTTTGCGCCTCGCGCTTTATAAATCAAACTCAAAAAACGTTTCACAAACTCATCCTGTTTCTGTAATTATCTGTTCAAGAGATGAAGCAGCCAATCTTGTAAAAAATCTTCCCGGAGCATTGGTTCAAAAATACCGTACTACCCATGAAGTGATTGTGGTTGATGACAACTCTTTGGATGAAAGCAAATATCTCATTGAAGAGTTTCAGCGTAAGTTCAGGCAATTACAGTTTATTGAATTGAAGCAGGAAGCCCGCTTTATTCCTGGCAAAAAATATCCGTTAAGCGTTGGAATAAAAACAGCAAAACATGAAATCGTTTTACTCACAGATGCTGATTGCGTGCCGGCTTCAGAGTTTTGGATTGAAAAAATGCAGGAAGGTTTTTCTGATGGAATTGAAATTGTTTTAGGTTATGGCGCAATGCATAAAACAAAAAGTTTTTTAAACAAACTGGTAAGATGGGAAACGTTTCATACAGCGCTGCAATATTTATCATATGCACAAAGTGGAATTGCATATATGGGAGTCGGGAGAAACCTGAGTTATAAGAAATCTGTTTTTTTCAGACATAAAGGATTCTCAGCTCACAATCATGTTCCCGGCGGCGATGATGATCTTTTTATCAACAAGGCGGCTACCAAAAAAAATACAGCAATTGTTGTTGACAAAGATGCTTTCACTTTATCCGCTGCCCCAAAAACCTGGAAACAGTGGATAAGGCAAAAGAAGCGACATTATACTACGAGTAAATATTACAAAGCCGGCCATAAGTTTTTATTGGGCTTGTATGCTTTTTCTCTTTTTCTTTTTTATCCTTTATTTGTCCTTGCCCTTTTTATTTTTGATTGGCGAATAACGCTTGGAGTTTTTGGTATACGATTCCTGCTGCAGGCATTCATTATTTTTAAAACCACTAAAAAACTGGATGAAAAGGATCTGTTTCCCTGGTTTGTTTTCTTTGATGTTTGGATGTTTTTTTATTATCTCTTTTTTGCTACTTCTATCTTTAAAAAGCCGGCAAAGAAGTGGAAATAGTTTTCCTTTAGTTTATCTTCTCTACCAAATAAAAAATCAGTTTATTTGTTCGTTCACTACATTTAAATAAAAACCGTCTCTGGGTGACCGTTAGGAATAAAAATTACATTTTAGTTAAGTCCAAAAAAAATCCCTTCGCATTGCTGCAAAGGGACTTTCTATTTTCGTTTTCAAACATTGAAAATGAGTGAAGGTTGATTCTATAAATCAGACGGAGACCGTTAGTTTTATTAATAACCCATATCACCCATTCCGCCGCCCATTCCGCCCATATTAGGCATTCCTGGTTTTTCTTTTTCTGGTTTGTCAGAAACCACACATTCGGTAGTTAATAACATTCCGGCAATTGAAGCGGCATTTTCCAAAGCGATTCTTGTAACTTTTGTAGGATCAATTACACCAGCAGCCAGTAAATTTTCATAAACTTCTGTGCGTGCATTGAATCCGTAATCAGCTTTTCCTTCTTTAATTTTCTGAACCACAATGCTTCCTTCAATTCCGCTATTGATAACAATCTGGCGAACCGGTTCTTCCACCGCGCGTTTGATAATCTGAATACCGGTATTTTCGTCAGCATTTTCTCCCTTCAAATTATCCAAAGCCTGGATAGCACGAATGTAAGCAACACCGCCGCCGGGAACAATTCCTTCTTCCACAGCAGCCCTTGTTGCATGAAGCGCATCATCAACACGGTCTTTCTTTTCTTTCATTTCTACTTCTGAAGCAGCACCTACATAAAGAACGGCAACTCCTCCGCTTAATTTAGCAAGGCGTTCCTGTAATTTTTCTTTATCGTAATCTGAAGTAGTAGTTTCAATTTGTGCTTTGATCTGATTTACTCTTGCAGTGATGTCTTTTTTATCACCTTTACCATCAACAATTGTCGTATTGTCTTTGTCAATTGTGATAGAAGCTGCTTCACCTAAAGAGTCGATATCAACTCCATCCAGTTTGTAACCTTGCTCTTCGCTTATCACGGTTCCTTTGGTAAGAACAGCAATATCCTGGAGCATTTCTTTTCTGCGGTCACCAAAACCCGGAGCTTTTACTGCCGCAACTTTCAATACGCCCTTTAATTTATTTACAATCAAGGCTGCCAAAGCTTCGCCTTCCAGGTCTTCTGAAATGATCAACAACGGACGTCCACTTTGTGCTACTTTTTCAAGAAGATGAAGAATATCTTTCATGGAAGAGATCTTCTTGTCGTAAATGAGAATGTAAGGATTTTCAAGTTCTACCTGCATTTTTTCGCTGTTGGTAACAAAATACGGAGAAACATAACCTCTGTCAAATTGCATACCTTCCACCACTTCAACAGTTGTCTCAGTACCTTTTGCTTCTTCAACAGTTATAACACCTTCTTTACCTACTTTTTTCATTGCTTCTGCAATCAACTTTCCAATTGATTCTTCATTGTTTGCAGAAATAGAAGCTACCTGTTGAATCTTATCATTATCGTTTCCAACAGTTACAGATTGCTTTTTAAGATTTTCAACAATTGACTGAACCGCTTTATCAATACCACGTTTCAAATCCATGGGATTAGCTCCTGCAGCCACGTTGCGTAAACCTTCACTAATAATTGATTGTGCAAGAACAGTAGCAGTAGTAGTACCGTCACCGGCAATATCAGCAGTTTTAGAAGCCACTTCTTTTACCATCTGTGCACCGATATTTTCAATCGGATCTTCCAGTTCTATTTCTTTAGCAACCGTTACACCATCTTTAGTAATCTGAGGTGCTCCAAACTTTTTTTCAATCACTACGTTTCTGCCTTTTGGGCCAAGCGTTACTTTCACCGCGTTAGCGAGCGTATCAACGCCCTTCTTCATTTTATTGCGGGCTTCTATGTCAAAAAATATTTGTTTAGCCATAATATTTGTTTTTCTTTTTTTTAAGTGAGTTAACTAATTTTCATCAAAATATCAGAAGAGCGCATCATCAGGTAATCTTCACCGTCGATATTTATTTCTGTTCCGCCATATTTTCCATACATAACAGTATCACCTTCTTTTACCTGCATAGGGATCAGGTTGCCGGTTTGATCAGCATATTTTCCTTTACCAACAGCTATCACAGTACCTTTTTGCGGTTTTTCTTTAGCTGTGTCCGGAATGATAATTCCACCGGCGGTTTTTTCCTCAGCCGCGTTCGGTTTAACCAGAACTCTGTCATCAAAGAGCTCAAAAGTTTGTTTTGCCATAATTGTTAAATTTATTTAATTTATTATTTGGGTTGCAAATGTACAGGAATTGTACCAAAGAATTTTAGCAGTTTTCTTGGCAGGAAATTGAAATCAATGTCAGTTTAGGTGCAGAGTAATCAGCCAAAATTTCACTTTTTTTAAAAATAAAAAGCAGTTACTCACTTTTGCAAATCAGGAAGTTCCCATTGGGTTTTTAACTCCTGTTTTCTTTGTGCACTCAATCGTGAATTTTCATAATGTCCCTTCTCCTTTTTTTGACGGAAGGCTTCATAAAGAGTAATCGCGCAGGCAACAGAAATATTTAATGATTTAATAACTCCCACTTGCGGAATAATAAAATCGCCGTCAGAATATTTGCGGATATTTTCACTTACCCCAAATGTTTCATTCCCAAAAACCAAAGCCATTGAGCCGGTTAAATTCAGTGAATATAAATCTGCAGATGTCTCACCCAAATGTGAAGTATAAATCTTGTCATAGTTTTTGGACACTTCATTAAAGCATTCTTCCGCATCAGTAAATTGGTGAACTGAAAGCCATTTTGCAGCAGTGGAAGAACTTCGGTAACCCCATTTTTTGTGTGGTGGAATACGATCATTCAAAATATAAACATCCTGAATGCCAACTGCATCACAAGTGCGCATTACTGCAGAAACGTTGTGCGGATCGAACACGTTTTCCAATACGACTGTAAGATCCGGTTGTCTTTTTTCAAGGACGGTGGTAAGGCGGTTGAATCGTTGTGAGGTCATAATAATATATCCGCAAAAATAAGAATTGCTGTTTTTTGTTGAACTACTGCAAACCTATCCTTCTTTCTCCACCAGTTCCACCTCTGTAATCGGGCTGAACAAAAATTGTTTTTTAGTTGATACATCTTTGCACAAAAAACGTGTTCTTATCTTTTTTTCTTTTTGGTAAACGTGTCCATTCTTAAATCTGAACAAACTATTATCAGGCAATTCTTCCAATAAATAAATACCGGGTTTATGAGGATCATATCTTTTTAAAACCCGTGTTAATGGCGCCTCTGCACAAGAACTTGCAGCAGGATTTCGCAATGTTTTTAACAGCTCTTTTTCTATATCAACAGGAAAGATTTTTTTTGAAATAAAACGTGCGAGAATCTTTCCAAATTCATTTTTCCACTCGGGTCCATGTGCCTGGATCCTGTTGCCATATTTTTCATACGCAACAAGATGGCCCAACTCATGCAAGAGAGTAATAAGAAATGAATATTTATTGAGATTACCATTCACACTGATGCGGTGATTTTTATCCAGGTGTTTATTGCGATAATCACCCAGTTTTGTTAACCGTTCCCGCGTTACCGTTAGATGTACTTTATATTCTAAAAGATAATGAACTACATCTTCAAAAGCGCCTTCAGGCAAATAAGGATTGAGTTGATTTAAAGAAGATTCTTTTTTAGGCATCGGGTTTTTTTCGCGCTATTTTCATTAACTGAATTACTTCAAGAAATGTGTAAACAAGGTAAATTCCCATCGAAGCAAGAATCGAAGGCGTGTTCGTTTCTCCTCCCATCAATAAAATATAAATAAGAATTGCAGCAACAATTACAAACATTTTCAAAAGGAGAGAAGAATAAATTCCCCTGATAAACGCATTGACATTTGAGGAGCGAACACCTTTTGTTTGCAAATAAAAACCCAGGAAAGTTAAAATAAACAGTAACGCGTTTGCTACTAGTAAAAAGCCAATATTAAATCCGTATTCTTCTAAAGAACCGCCGAAAATGAAAACGATAAAGTTGATCAAAAGGAACAGGCCGATGACAGGAATGAATTTTTTTATAAGCGATTGAATCATTTTTTTGAAGTGTCTTTAATTATTTTAATTGTTAGGCCGATAATAATGAGTAGCGGCACCAACCAAACGAGCAAAGGAAAAGAAAAATTCAACCACTTATCTGCTTTTGATCCAATAAATATTCCCAAGGCGATACTGGCCAAAAATTCCATCCCCATGCCGGCATATCTTAACAATTCACTATTGCTTTCTTTCCTTGTTTTCAAAAATTAATAAATTTATAAAGGCATCGTTTTAATTAATATCATTTCACCTTGTTAAAAATAAAGCAGCGCGTTTATATAATCGGCATATTAGCCTAATTAACCGTATTTTTAAAATAATTTTGCAGAAAAAGAGTTCTTAACAGTAAATGAACTTTTTTTGCTGATTCTTACTTGAAAAAATAAAATATTTAATGAAAAACCGGGTCATTAAGTTAATGTCTCTTTTATTGATCTTCTTTTTTTTCTTGCCGGATGTTCATGCTCAATTGGGCAAAATTACTTTTGATTTACAAAAAGACAAACCGCAAAAATTTAAAGATAAACCGCTTCGGTCGGAAAAGCCGCAGGATAAGAAGCTACGCCTGGTGGGGAGATTTGTTCAGAATACTACAAGCCATTACAATTATTTTTTTAATGCTAACAATAAAATTAATTCGACCATCGAAAGGGCCAGGATGGCTACAAAAGATGATTATTCTCAATTGCTGCCATATTACAGTTATTCATTAGATAATACGGCCGCTCAAAAGACACAACTCGATTCTGTAATCCTGGAATCAACTGCCGGTATTTTACTTCATGATCTTCGAACCAACTGGGTTGATAATTTTTATCTTTTAATAGGAGAAGCTTACTATTTGCGAAAAGATTTTGATTCTGCCTCAATGACTTTTCAGTTTATTAATTACAATCTTTCTCCAAAGAGTAAGAAAAGTGATGATCAGGAAGTTGTTGGCAGCAATGAAAATTCGAATGCTTTAAGTGTTTCAACCAAAGAAGACAGAAATATTGTTGATAAAGCTTTCTCAAGGCCTCCAAGCAGAAATGACGCTTTGGTTTGGCAGGTTCGTACACTTACAGATTTGGGCGATTACCCGGAAGCGGCAGGATTGATAAATACTTTACGGAATGATCCAGAATTTCCTGAAAGATTGCAACCATACTTCCAGGAAGTACAAGGCTATTGGTTCTTTAAACAAGAGATGTATGATAGTGCAATTGCTTACATCCAAAATTCTATCCCTAATTCTTTGGATTTACAAGACCAGGCAAGGCGCGAATATTTACTTGGACAGCTTTATGAAATGAATCATAACCAGGATACTGCTAAAGATTATTATAATTTAGCAATAAGGCACACTACCGATCCTTTGATGGATATTTATGCCAATCTTAACCAGGCCAAAATGCTGAAAAGTAATGATCCTGCTGAAATTGACAAGAGTATCGCCCGGTTATTACATATGGCACATACAGATAAATTTGAGCCATATAGAGATATTATTTATTATTCTGCTGGTGAAATAGCCCTGCTAAAACCGGATACTACTGCCGCACTTTCATTTTATAAAGCTAGTACGGTTTATAATGAAAATAATCTGTCTTTAAAAAATCAAGCATTCCTGAACCTGGCAGAAATTAATTATCAATTGAAGGATTATAAGCAATCTTATAATTTTTATGATAGTCTACAGGCTGGTGATTCAGCATTGAAAAATTTTGCCGATATACAACTAAGAAAAAATGCTTTAGCACAGGTTGTAAAGAATCTTAATGTAATCGACAGGGAAGACAGTTTACAATTGATTGCCGCAATGCCTGAAACAGAAAGAAACAATTTTCTGAAAAAACTATCCAGGAAGCTAATGAAGGAGCGGGGAATAAAAGCGGATCAAAATAATTATAATTCTTCAGCTGCATTCTTTAATAAACAGACTCAAACGCAGGATTTTTTTGGAAATAATACAAGCAAAGGCGACTGGTATTTTTATAACAATTCTGTAAAAGCACAGGGCTATAATGAATTCAAAAGAGTTTGGGGAAAAAGACAAAACGTCGACAACTGGCGTCGGATTTCATCTGCAAATCAGAATTCTATAGCCAGTAGTACCAATCAAATAAATGAAAATTATGGAGATCCCATGGGGCCACAAGCGGAAACGAAAAATGAAGAACCGATTGAAACTCCTTATCAGCAGGATGTTTCAGTAGAAGGATTGGGTGCAAACCTTCCTCTGACTCAGCCTTTACTCGATACAAGTAATTCGAAAATCGCCCGTTCGTTATTCCAGGTTGGTAAAGATTATCAAAATCTATTGGAAGATTATTCAGCGGCTATTGATGCTTACCAAAAATCTTTAAAACGCTTTCCGGATAGTTTGTACAATGGTGAATTGTATATGAACTTGTCATATTGCTACCAAAAAACAGGTAATCAGCAACTGGCTGATTATTATAAAAACCTGTTGTTGAAAAATTTCAATGATAGTAAATATGCAATGCTCGTTTCTCATCCTGAAGCCTTTAATCCATCTAAAAAAGATACCGCTGCAGAAAACAGATATGATAATATTTATAACTTATTCATCGAAGGAAACTTTGATAAAGCTATTAAAGAAAAGAATGTTGCGGACAGTTTATATGGACAGAGTTATTGGAATCCGCAGCTACTTTACATCCAATCAGTATATTATATTAAAAAGCGCGAGGATAGCTCTGCAAAGAAAGTGCTACAGCAAATAGTTGATAAATATCCGAATTCGCCAATGAAAGAAAAGGCAACGACCATGTTGGATGTTTTAGGTAGAAGAGACAGCATTGAACATTATCTCACCAATCTAAATGTAGAAAGAGAAAAAGAAGATTCGCAGGTTGTTGTTTTTGATGATTCAAAACCGGTAAAGAATTTAAATGCCCCCATTACACAAATAGAAAATCCGCAAGTACAGAATCAAAAAGTGGTAGCCGGAAAAGCAGAATTAGCTCCCGGGAAAAAGTTGCCGCCCCCGGTTAAGAAATCTGGCTTTACATTTGATCCTCTTGATTCGCAAAATGTGGTAATGGTGCTTACAAAAGTGGACCCGGTTTATAGCAGCGAGGCTAGAAACGCATTCAACAGGTTTAACAGCCAAAGCTATAGTACCAATAAAATTCAGATCGTAAAAGATACTTTAGATAGTGAACGAACTTTATTGGTGTTTTCTCAATTTGCAGATGCAGATGAAGCAATGAAATACCGTGATAAACTGAAGCAGGCGTCACCAACTCAAATTTCATGGTTACCTGCTCAGAAGTATGCATTTTATATTATTTCAGACAGTAACCTTGAAATCTTAAAAGAAAATAAAAATTTACAGAACTATATCGATTTGCTAAATGATAAGTACCCTGGAAAATTTTAAACTTTTTCTGTCAGCGAAATTTAATACTTTTCCGTTTTTAAAGAATTGATAATGCAAAATCCTCCCAGGAAAAAAGAAAACAAAAAGACTAAAATAAAGACGAGTGTAAAAATCTTATGGACATTGGTTGCCGCCGGATTTGCACTTTTTATTGTAGTACTTGCCTCTGCTTATTTTGGTGTTTTTGGAAAATTACCTTCGCTTCAGGAGTTGGAAAATCCTCAGGCAAATCTTGCGACAGAAATTTATGCGAACGATGGCAAAACCCTTATGGGGAAGATATATACAGAAAACCGGGTTTCTGTTGATTATAATCATATTTCCAAAAGTGTAATAGACGCACTCATCTCTACAGAAGACATCCGGTTTTATGAACACTCAGGTATTGATCCAATTGCATTAGGCCGTGCCATTAAAGGATTTGGGAAACAGGGAGGCGCCAGTACGATTACACAACAACTCGCTAAGAATATACTCAATCAGGGACATGGTTCATTTTTAAAACGGGGAATTGATAAAATAAAAGAATGGATTGTGGCGCTGAAGCTGGAACGCAATTTTACCAAGCAGGAAATTATTGCATTATATCTTAACAGGGTTTCATGGTTAAATGTTTACGGAATCAGGAATGCCTCACTGGTTTATTTTCAAAAAGAACCTTCCAAACTTACTCCTGATGAAGCGGCCTTATTGGTAGGAATGCTTAGCGGCCCCGGAAAATACGATCCGCGGCATAATCCAAAAGCCGCCCTTGCCAGGAGAAATTTGGTGTTAGATCGCATGGTTACCAACAACGATCTTTCTGCTTCTGAAGCAGCAGTGTTGAAGAAAAGACCCCTTGATATAAAGTATAAGTTGGTGAGTGAGAGCCAGGGAATTGCTCCCTATTTTCGTTCAGTTCTTGTAAAAACGCTTGACGATTGGTGCAACACTCATAAAGATCCTGTAACTGGTGAAAAGTATGATCTGTATAGGGATGGATTGAAGGTGTATACAACCATTGATCCTAAAATGCAATTATATGCAGAAGAGGCGGTAGTTAAACATATGACGTTAATGCAAAAGAAGTTTAACCGCCAACTTCCAAAAAATGTATGGAAAGGAGAAGAATCTATTTTGAATAATGCCATGAAGGAAAGTGAGCGTTGGAAAAACATGAAAGAAAATGGCGCCACGGCCGCTGAAATAAAAAAATCATTTCATCAACCTGTGAACATGAAGATTTTTGCGTGGAACAACAAACGGGAAACAGATACAGTGATGACGCCGCTTGATTCTATTAAATATTGCAAAGAAATGATGCAAACCGGTTTTTGTGCGATGGATCCTGTCACAGGAGAGGTGAAGGCGTGGGTTGGCGGAATTGCTTTCAAGTGGTTCAAATATGATCACGTAACAGCTAACAGGCAGGTGGGTTCAACATTTAAACCAATCCTTTACACACTGGCAATAACCGATGCGGGAATGACGCCCGATAGTTATATTGGTGGCAAGCCGATTACACTTGCTAATAAAACAATCACTGGTCCTGGTGGAACAATGGCCTATTGCCTTGCGAAATCCATTAATGTGGCCGCCTTTGACCTGATGAGCCGGATTGGACCAAAAAAGACGGTTGAATTTGCGCATGAGTGTGGAATAAAAAGCAATATCCCTGAAGTGCCTTCAATTGCATTGGGCTCTGCTGATATTCAATTGATTGAAATGTTGCAGGCATACACAATGTTTCCGAACAGAGGTTTTAATACTCAGCCGGTTTACCTTTCAAAAATTGAAGATAAAAATGGAAATGTATTGGAAACATTTGAGCCAAAAGTGAAACAAGTGATAAGCGAGGTAGATGCTTATACAATGGTAAAAATGATGGAGGGAGTGGTGAATTTTGGTACTGCGGGTTCTATGCGGTGGCGTTACGGAATACAAACTGATATAGGCGCTAAAACCGGAACTACCAATGATAATACCGACGGATGGTTCATGGGCTACACACCGCAATTGTTGGCAGGTGTGTGGGTTGGCAATGATGATCCTTTCCTACACTTGCCAAAGTATGGAACCGGCGGAGGTAGCGATATGGCAATGCCTGAATGGGCTTATTTTATGAAAAAAGTATATGCTGATAAATCTCTCGGAATTGATCCAAAAGCAACATTTCAAAAACCAGTTGAGTTGAATAACAATCCAATTTATGCGGATCAAAATTTTGCCACGCTTTCGCAGGAAGGACAAGGCTATGATTCGGCTGATGTACAAGGAAATGGTAACGCAGATGATTATGCTGCACCAACCGATGTTCCTGTAGAATCAGATTTTACTCAACCTGCTGCTCCGGAAAAAACTACACCTAAAGAAACAGCAAAACCAATAGGCCCAAAAAATTATATACCTGCTCCTCCGGCCTCAAACCAATCTGAAAAAAAGCCAAAAAATGTTATGCCAAAACGTACTACCAGCAATAGTAATGATTATTAGAAATCAGGAAGAATAAAAACTGAGATAAAGAATTGATCTATAAAGAGGTAGTTGGGCAGCAACAATTTTGGTAGTAAACAAACAAATAAAGAAAATTTTTGTTTTTTTAGGTTATAACAGTAATGCATAAAAGCAGATTACTGATATATCATGAAGGCATGATTGTTGGCTGCTCAGGCAGTTTATGTGCTTCTTCCTGGCTGGCATATTCATCAATTGGTTCCGGTAAAATCTTTACCACTGAATGTTGTAATGAAATAACAGCGGATGCTGAATAAAGACCGATTCCTTCGCCCGAAAAAGCATAGTCCATTAAAGTAAGTTTTACTTCTCCATCAATGGAAAGTTCGATGTAGTTTCCATAATGAATCATCCTGAAGTTGAATGTATTTTCTTCATTCATTTTAAAAACGCCGATTTGCAGTTCGTTAAAAATAAAATTTTGACGAACGTCAAGCGGATTAAAACCCCATGCTCTCATCTGCAGTAAGCCATTTTGGACATCAAAAGAAATAAAATAGCCGTTACCATCATCGTCTATATCACTTACCAATCCAAGCTTTCCCATTCCTTCAACCGTCAACAATCCTTCCCAGATGAAACTGGTTGATGGTTTTTTAAAGGCAAATATTTCATATCCGCTTCTTGAGGAACATGTCCATTTATCTACTTCTATCGCCGAGGTTGCCGAAGGATTGGAAAGCAAATGCTTCACTTCTCCAAATTCAGTTTGTGGAATCATTTTGATAACTTGTTCATTCCAACGGTAATAGCTTTTTAAAACTAATCTTCCCGTGTTATCTGTATCCAGTTCTTTAGGTGGGGGAAGCACACGGAGTGCATCAATTTTACCATAAGCATAAAAAAAATTATACAGCAACAGGTGATCGCCATCCTTTACCACACGGGCTGCGTAATTGCCGCCTGGTAATAAAACATCCGAATGAAATGAATGATACTCTCCAAAAAAATTGGACGAAAACCAATATCGTATTTTAATGTCCTCCCTTATTGACCCGATAATATAAAAACGGCCTTTGAGTTGAAAAACGCACGGGCATTCAATATCATCATACACCATTGGATAGACCAGTGGCGGCATTATTTGAACATTGTCATTAGTAATCTTAACAAGGCCCACACATCCGCGACGTGAAACCGGGCCAGTAAAACTCCGGGCGCAAATTAGCAGGTATACCTCTTTATCGTATTCGAAACGATAAGGATCACGAAAGCTTAACCACTTACGTGGATTATCATCCTCAGTTTCATAATAAAGCCCTTTAGGTGCTATAGGGAAAATATCTTTTTTATTCTTTTTCCAATCGATAAGATTATCAGACTGGGCAAAACCAATTCGTGAAACAACGCCACGGTCGCGCCTCTGAAGGCCTGTATAATACATTTCAAATTTTCCATCAACTTCCACAACATCCATCGTCCAAAGCATATCGTCGTCCCATTCGCCAGGATTTCCGACAAACAATGCGTTTTTTACTCTTTTCCATGAAATACCATCCTTGGAAACTGCATGAGCGATATAATCATGGTTTGGAATAATGAGATGAAATAAATGATAAACACCGTCGTGAATGATAACTGTTATGTCTCCAATTTCCCAGTCACTAAATCCTGATCCAGAATACATATATATAGTATAAAGCGGTTTGGGTAAAACTACAAAATCCTTGCCATTGCCGGTTTAATTTCATATTATTTCAGCAAGAGATTCTGACTTTAAAAGGGAGCAATATAAAGTAAAATTTTTATTATAATCTCAATTCAAATCAGAAGGGTTAGTTATTAAATTAACGGGATTATTTTGATTTAGTTAATTTTACAGCTATTAGGTAATGTGAATAGAAAATGATGAACGGATATTACATACAGTTATTCAGTCCGCATGGGCTTATAAGGTTTAAAGATCCTGAAATAGGGAGGGACAAGGATACAGGAGGGCAAGTAAAATACATACTCGAGTTACTCGAAAATCTTTCAGAACATCCCAAGGTTCGAAAAGTGGATCTCTTCACGAGGAGAATAATTGATAAAAGAGTTTCTTCTTCTTATGAGAAAGAAGTAGAAACAGTAAATGATAAGGCGAGAATTATCCGTGTAACTTGTGGTGGAAATTCCTATCGTTCGAAGGAATCTTTGTGGGACTACCTTGATGAATTTACTGATAAGACTATTAGGTTTATTGAAAAGGAAGACGATTTTCCTGATGTAGCACATGGCCATTATGCGGATGGAAATTATCTCGCCGGACAAATCAGTGAAGTGTTTGGAATTCCTTTCATTGCCACCGGGCATTCACTGGGGCGAAACAAAAAAAATATTTTGTTGCAGGAAGGAATGACGCCTGAAAAGATCAATGAAAAGTTCAACATGGACCGTCGTATTGCTGCTGAAGAAGCTGCTATTCGAAATGCGGATGTAATTATTGTGAGCACACAGCACGAAATAGACACCCAATACACTTTATATCAAACTGAGAAGCACGGAAAATTTGAAGTTATTCCTCCGGGGGTAAATACTGATTTGTTTTACCCTTTTTATCGATTTGACATGCCCGGGTTTCAAATGAGCATTGAGCAGGAGCAGGCATTGTACCGGGTTAATTCTGATATTGAACGGTTTCTTTTTAATCCCCAAAAACCATTAATCCTTTCAATTGGACGGGCAGACAAGCGTAAAAATTTTGAAAGAATTATACAATCCTTTGGCCGGGATACGGAGTTGCAGGCAATGGCCAACCTTGCCATTTTCGCCGGGGTGAGGAAAGATATTACTCAAATGCCCGCGGATGAGCAGGATATTCTTACCAACCTCCTGTTATTACTCGACAAATACGATCTCTACGGTAAAATGGCCATCCCAAAAAAGAATGATCCTAAATTGGAAGTACCTGAGATCTATAGAGTTGCGGCCCGAACCAAAGGTGTATTTGTTAATGCAACACCTGGTGAAAATTTTGGCTTAACGATCGTGGAGGCGGCAGCATGCGGCCTTCCTGTTGTGGCTTCGCCTACGGGAGGGCCAAAAGAAATACTGGAACATTGCAATAATGGTTTATTGGTAGATGTGGAAGATCCTACTGAAATAGCGGATGCACTCAAAAAAATTATTGCCGATCAAACCCTTTGGGAAAAATATTCTGCCAACGGAATCATCGCCACCAACCAACTGTATTCATGGACAGCCCATGCTAATAAATTTATTGACATCATTGATGATCTTTTTAAATCTAAAGAAACAACCGAACCAACCTATACTCATAAAACCGCTTATGGTAAAAAGTTAGTAAAGTCAAACTTGTTTATTATTTCTGATCTTGACGGAACGTTGGTTGATGAAGAAAATACAGACGGTTTACCGGAATTAAAAGAATGGATCGATCAATATAAAGATAAAGTGGTTTTTGGTGTTGCCAGCGGCAGAAACAGGCAAATAACAGAGGAAGCTTTTATCAAATATGATCTTCCTGATCCTGACCTTCTTATTTGTTCGGCTGGCTCAGAAATTTATTATACAGATAAATTTATACACGATAATGGATTTGAAAGCCATATTGATTATCATTGGAAAAGAGAGGAGCTTGAAAAAGCCTTGTCAAAATTCCCGGGCATTTACCTTCAGGAGCCTGGAGCTCAATGGCGTTTTAAGCTCAGCTACTATGTTAACGAAAATTTTAATGAAGACAATCTTGCCAATTTATATAAGTTTTTGGATGATCATAAACTGCGAGCAAAGGTTTTATTAACCGAAAATCTATATCTTGATTTTTTACCTTTCAGGGCGAGCAAAGGAAGCGCCGTTCGCTACTTGAGTTATAAATGGAAATTGCCACTTCAAAATTTTATCACTGCTGGTAATAGTGGCAATGATATTGATATGCTTAAAGGAAAAGCAAAAGGAATTGTTGTTTCCAATTACAGCCCGGAACTCGAATCTTTGCGAAAAAATAAACTTATTTATTTCAGCAAAGAGCCCTTATCAAAGGGAGTTTTGGATGGAATCAGGCATCATATTTCAAATACTGATTTAGAAGAAAACTTTCAGTAAAAGAAGAAATTATTAAAATTTCTGTTTTGCAAATGCACCTTTTTGTGCAAAAAGCGTGCATAATTAATCTTCTTATTTTGTATTATTCTATTTACATTTAATTCAAAATTCCAATTCTATTGTAAAATAGCTGCTTCTTTAGCCTTTCGTTTTTAATTATCCTCCCAATTTTTTGTTATGAAAAAGCTAACTATTATTGTTGTGATTGCTTCAATGCCCGCTATCTTTATTCTTTCAAAATGTAATAACAGTACCGTGGAAGAAAATAAAGTGAAGACAGACTAAGTATACACCATCACATGGTAGCACAGGAGCGACAAGATACCAGGAAGTAAGAATATGGTTTTTACCGGGTATAAAATTTTTTCAAATCGATTTTAAACGGCATTAATCTCTTCGAATCATATTCAACATCAATAATGTTTCACTGATCATTTTTGCATTGTATTCCATTGCCAGTTCTTTATGATTAACAGCATCAATTATTGTTCCTACGAAGCAAAGTCCGGCAGTAAAAAAATATAAAATACCCAGGCCAATGTTTCCAATTAAGAAGCGCTGTATACCTGCAACACCTACCAAACCAAGCAAACATAACAGCAAAATCAATTGTGGATCTTTTCTTTTTGAACGATAGATGATGCAGAATTGCTCCAACTCGTCGGTGCTAAAGCCTTTCGTTCTTGAGTCGATTGTTATTAACTCTTCCGGTGTGGCATTATAAAGATATTTTAAGATTGTGGGATTTACCGTATTATAACTGCTGTCCATAATTGTATTTTTTTAAATGTGGAAAAATATGAAGCGAAGAAAGTTTATAAATTCTTGCAAGTATCATAATAACAGCAAACAGACCGAGAGGGTGAGCATTAAAAGATTGTTTTAAATTTCCGTGAAATAAATAGCTAATAGAATGTCCTAATCCACAACCCGGGCAATATTTGATGCCTATAAATTTAAAAAAGCAAAAAGAATAGTGAACATCCGTTGTCGGCGGCATGAATGCCAGAAAAACCAATCCGAAAATCCACGCAGTTAATTCAAAATATTTTCTGAAACTTTTCATTCCGAAAATTTTAATTAAAGATATTTATTTAAAGCGAAATAAAAGGGGTAAAATAAGCTTAGTTAATTTGTATAAAATCCGGCTTTTTTACAAATTGAGTGTTGTATTTAAAAATCACATTGGTTGACAGTGAAAATCTGAATCTTTCATTATAAAAGTTCTTTTGAGGAAAATAATATCCTTTTAATTCAATCGTGCCGAAAACGAAACTTTCATTTCTTGTGCGGATGCCACCACCTACAGAACTTAGCACTTTTGTTTTGTAACTATAGGGAGAAAAAACGGATACATTACTAAATACAAAGGGTGCAAAACGAAATGCAACAACTGACCATGGGCTAAAGAATTCTGATTCTACTTTGGCGGTAGAACGCAAAGTACCACCTACACGCTCATTATTAATAATTTCGTTTCCATATTCAGGTAAGCCAAACTGGCTATTGGCAAATAATGGTTGATTGAAAACACTGTTAACCTGCTGTGCAAGATCAAAATTCAAAAAGAAACGCTGCTTCCATTTGGTTCCTATTGATTTTAAATGGTCAAAATAAAAAAGGCTTCCCAAAAAGTTAAGATCTTCAACCGCCTTATGATGTAGATATCCTTCTGCAGCAACTTTATAACTCAGATAATTTTCTCTTTTATTAAAATGATAACTTTGAAAATCAAATCCGATAAAAGGCCGCTTAGCTTTTTGCCTTTCTGTAAACCCCGTTGTAATGGTGAATAATAAACCTTCAGGAATATCTTCATTTCGGCCAAAACCATAAATGTATTTCGTTTTATAAAACTTTTGCCGGTAAAACGTAAGCGTGGCCAGTGCTGCGTTAATGGTTTGGTATTTCCAGTCGTACACTGACTCGTATTTTTCGGGTACTTCCAAAAATTTTTGATCCAAAAATCTCAATCCAATCAACTTCCTTAATTTTTTTGATTCCTCTTCGGTCGTAAAATCCAAGGCGTTGATATTGTATCCTCCCCACGCTTCAATGTTATAGTAACGATAACGCGTATCCGAAAAATAAATAGAATCGCTGTTGTATAAGTTTCTTGTGGTATGGTAACCTCCACTAAATTCATAGGTCCATTGCATATAACGGTTGACTAAAGGCTTCTGAAGATCTATATAATAATTGTTGTCTTCTTTAGGCCCGCTGATGCTCGGATAAAAGCTTTGGTAACCAATCTTCCCGTTCATAAAAGTACCAGCGATATTCCTGTTGTTGTATTCTCCTCCAAAGGCAAAATTATTTTCGCGCTTATCATCATATAGCGAATAAAGAATAGCCGCATTTCCGCTTCCTGCAAAATTATCTTCCCTTAATTCAATACTCGATTGTTTAAGCCCAAGCGAATTTATAGCGCCGCCTAACGAAAAGACATCTTTAATTTCAACAAAAACATCCACAGAATCACTACCCGGCGCCGTTCGTGTTACAAAAAATTCCGCATCCTGTAAATATAACAATTGGCGAAGAAATCTTTCATTATCGGCCATCAAAAATGGTTGCAGGCGCTGTCCTTTTTTAAAAAATAAATTCTTTCTGACAACTTTCGTTTTTGTGATATGATGAAGGTCATTTGCAAGTTTTGTCAGGCTGTTGATTATTCTGATTGAAGTATCTCCGATAGAAACACCGAAAGGAATTCGTTCAATAATTATCCTTCTAATAATGAGGCCTTCATAAGGAGTAAAAGCAGCCTCGGTGGTCTTAAATTGTTTAGAATAATCTATTTCTGTTGAATCTTTTTTAAAATTCTCTATCACTTTACTTAAAAAATCCTTTCCTTGCTTTGTCGTATCCTTTTGTGCAAAAGAAATAAAATGTGTGCATGTGCAGGCGATTGTAAAAATAATCCACAAATATTTTAAGAACAATTTCATGCGGTATTAATAAGGCCTTATAAAAATAAGGATTAAAAATCTGTTGATTTCAATGTAAAATAGCCTGAAAAAAAGAATTGTAATTTAAAGTATTAGCCGTTATTCAAACAAGAAAAAAGGAATGTTGGACAGATAGATTAATGAAATTATAAGGTGATTTTTACAAAAAATCCTTTAAATGAAATTAGATTTTATTTTTTCAATAAAATCCTGTTCAATCATTTTTTTTGCGATTAATATCATATTATTAAAAGCTCCTGATGTAGAAATTCCATGGCCAATTATTACAGGCTTATTTACTCCAAGAACTGGAACCCCTCCATACATTTCAAAATTAAACTTGTTAAAATATTCATCTTCAATCTTACGCTTCTGTACGATATCATAAATTGATTCGGCAAATTTTAAAAGAATATTCCCGGTATATCCATCGCAAACATATACTTCAGCTTTATCCATTAAGAGGTCGCGTCCTTCAATATTTCCAACAAAATTAATTTGCTTGTTTTCTTTCATTAAAGGATAGGCAGTCTGGCATAAAATATTTCCTTTGCCTTCTTCTTCACCTACATTTATCAATGCCACCCTCGGGTTTTCATAATTTAAAATATACCTGGTAAACAATGAGCCAAGCAAAGCGAATTGTGATAAATTTTCAGGTTTGCAATCAGAATTAAGACCAACATCAACCAATAGAGCTGTCTGACCATTATAACAGGGAATATAAGCACCAATTGCAGGCCTTGCTACACCAGGAATAGCTTTGATACTATATAAAGAACCTACCATCATCGCGCCCGTATTGCCGGCACTGATAAAGGCTTCTGATTTTCCGGTAGCTAAAAGATGAAACCCAATTGAAATCGAGGATTGTTGTTTTTCTTTCAGGGCTTTCGTTGGATGTTCGTGCATTCCAATCACTTCGGCTGCGTGTACCAGCGTAATATTTTCGGCGTTGATGCTGTATTCCTGAAGCAAGGGAGAGAGTTTGTTTTCATCACCAATTAATGTGAGATGTACTTGTGGGTCATCATTTTCAGATAAAAAATGTTTTACGCCTTTTATGGCTTCTAAAGGAGCGTAATCTCCTCCCATCATATCCAGTGCTATATTCATATTCAGAATTATCTTACAATATCAGGATAAAAATAATTATTTAATTACAACCTGCTCAAAGATTAAAAAAAATCCAAAAACAAAGTTGAAATACTTTGTTTTTGGATTATATAATTATCGTGAAAACAAATTTAACCGGCCTTGATGGGCGCTTTTTCCGCCACTACTTTCCCTTTATAATATAATTTCCCTTCACTGGTGTGTGCACGATGACGAACATGAGTTTCTCCTGTTGTAGGATCATTGCTCAATGTAGGAGCCACTGCTTTATAATGTGTTCTTCTTTTTGCACTTCTTTGTTGACTGTGCCTGCGCTTTGGATTTGGCATAACCTTAGATTAAATATGATTAATTTTCGTTTTTTTTAAATTTTTCCAATCCTTTTTGTAAAGGATGATTATTTTCAACTTTGGATGATTGCATTTTTTTAAGCATTGCCAAAATTTCTTTATTACATTGTGGCCCACCCATTTCTTCATCACTGCACATCCGTTGATTCGGAATACTTAGCAGAACAAACTCATAAATCCAATCAGCTAGGTGAATATGACTTTCTGTTCTTGAAATATAAAATACATCCGCATCTTCTTCATTTTCATTCATTTCTTCCGGATTTTCAACTTGTTTTATTACCACTTTAAATTCATCCCAAAGATCCATTGGCAATATATTTCCACAACGATCGCAACCCACGGTTACACTGCCGCCAATCTCGAATTTCAACAACATAAAAGAGGTGTTTTTTTCGAGAGTCAGTTTTACAGATGCATGGCAATTGCTGAAATCTGTTTCCTTATAATCTACAAAGAACTTGTCGTCCACCTCATAATTAAACTCATGAATCCCAGGTTTTAATCCAACAAATGCTATATCATATTCACGCCTGTTTCCCATAACCTAATATTAAAGGGCTGCAAAAGTAATGAATTTAATTAGTTTTTGGGACAAAATGTGAGCGGTTTTTTAAATTTTTTGTTAATCGTAAAAAGTGAATTATGCCTAAAACGCAAAGACGATTTTATATACTAACTTTATTTTTTTAAAATTTTCAATGGATTTATAGCATCTCGATAAAATGGTATTTGAGATGCATCATACAAGGGGGCAAAGAAACAGCATTTATGGGAGCTTGGAAATATGTAACAGAAAATAAGGGCAAATGGATTACGGTGCTTTTGCTAATACTTATTATCAAAATTGTTACTTCTGACAAGCTTTGGGTCGAACGTTTTTATTCCACCGGCTTTTATATTCACTTTTCTAAAATACTCCGGATACTTTTCGGCTGGATTCCATTCAGCCTGGGAGATATTTTATATTTTCTTGCTGCTTGCTGGCTTGCATGGAAACTTCTTTCAAATATAATATCATTGATAAAGCGAAAAACTACAAGGAAGTTAGCTTCTAAGAAATTGATGAAACTTCTTCTACTTTTTGCCTTTATTTATATTGTCTTTTATTTTTTTTGGGGAATAAATTACGATCGGAAAGGTATTGTTTATCAGCTCGGGCTTAGTTCACAATTATATAATGCTTCAGACCTGTTAATGATGCAGAACCTTTTATTGCAAAAAGTAAATTATACAAAATCGGTGCTGGTAAAAGATCATGAAAAATATCCGTCTACTGATGAACTGATACAAAGAGCAAAAAGAAGCTATGCTTTTGCAGAAAAAAAATTTCCCTTTTTAAGGTATAGAATTATATCGGTAAAATCTTCACTCTATGGAACTATGGGCGATTACCTTGGCTTTACTGGTTATTATAATCCATTTACCGGTGAAGCTCAAATCAATACTACAGTTCCTAAAATGCAGCAACCGTATATTGCTACTCATGAAATAGCTCACCAGCTTGGTTATGCTAAAGAAAATGAAGCCAATTTTGTTGGTTACCTGGCAGCTGTTAATTCACCGGACACACTTTTTCATTATTCAACTTACCTTGATCTTTTTCTTTATACCAATCGGGAAGTGTATTATTTTGATTCTACAGCATCTGATAAAGCCTTAAATGGGCTAAGTATAATGGTCAGGAAGGATTTAATGGAATTAAAGCAGTTTGATCTTGATCATCAAAGCGTTTTTGAACCGCTGATAAATTGGATGTATGGAAATTACCTTAAACTAAATAATCAGCCTAAAGGTTTGCATTCTTACAATGCAGTCGTGGGCATGTTGGTTGCTTATTATAAAAAATATGGCAAAATATAGATTCAAAGCTGAAAGCCGAAGGCGGAAGCAGTAAACCAATAAATAAAAACAATTTTTATTTTACCTTCTTTCTCTTAATGGAATTCGTTTTCTTCCTTCACGGCCGGGTCTTCTGCCTCCTCCGGTCTCTGCTTCATTCATTCTTATCTGCCGTCCGTTATAGTATTTATCGTTCAGGCTTTTTATCATTTTTGGTGCTACTGACTGATCAACTTCAACCCAGGTATTCATTTCGCGTAAATCAATTCGACCTAAAACTTCTTTTTTCAAATTGCTTTCATCAAGAAGATATTGTAAAAAGCTCGCTTTGTAAAAACCATCTTTTGTTCCAAGATTAATAAACAATTTCGTATATCCACTGTCTCTTCTATAACTACTTCTTTCCCTTCTTTCTCCGCCCTGCCTTGTCCTGAAATCGCTCTTTCTTTCTCTGAAATCATTTCTCACATTCAGATCTTCAGCGTTTTCATAATATTTTAAGAAATGGTTAAACTCAAGTGCTGCAACTCTTTTCAATACTTCTTCCTTACTCATGTCAGCAAATTTTTCTTGCAGATCAGTCATATAAGTTTCATATTCTCCACTTGAAATGTCAGTGCTTTTTAATTTATCAATAAAATAGAAAAACTGTTTACGGCACACATCTTTTCCACTTGGAATATCCAACTTGTGAAATTGAGCATTCACCATTTTTTCAAGCTGACGAATTTTGTAAGATTCGCGGCTATGGCAAATAGAAATACAAATACCACTTTTGCCCGCACGGGCTGTACGGCCGCTTCTGTGTGTATACACTTCCATATCGTCCGGAAGTTCGAAGTTGATTACGTGAGTGATGCCTTCAACATCTATTCCCCTTGCGGCAACATCGGTTGCAATTAATATTTGCAAATCCCGGTTACGAAAACGTTGCATTACCCTGTCACGTTGCTGTTGTGTTAAATCACCATGTAAGGCTTCTACATTATAACCTTCTTTCGATAATTTTTCGGCGATGTTTTGAGCATCAACTTTAGTCCTGGTAAAAATAATTCCATACATACCAGGATTGAAATCAACCAACCTCTTCAAGGTTTCAAAGCGTGAATTTGCATGTGTAATAAAGTATTGGTGATCAATATTCACATTGGCAGTATTCTTTTTACCCACCGTTACTTCCTCTGGATCATGCATGAAATTTTTTGAAATCGCTCTCACTTCTGCAGGCATTGTTGCACTGAAAAGCCAGGTGCTTTCGCGGTTGTTAGTATTTTTTAAAACAAAATCAATGTCTTCCCTAAAACCCATGTTCAGCATTTCATCAGCTTCATCCAGTACTACATATTTCACTTTATCAAGATCAATCGCTTTTCTTTCGATCATGTCGATAAGCCTTCCGGGAGTTGCTACCACAATATGAACGCCTTTTTTCAAAGCACGTATTTGCATTACTATCGAAGCGCCTCCATAAACGGGTTCCGCTACTATATTTTGTGAATATTTTTTAAAATCCTGTATATCATTGCAAATTTGCAAACACAATTCGCGTGTCGGGCAAACGATCAATGCCTGTGGATATCTTTTTTCAGATTCAATTAATTGTAATAAGGGCAATCCAAATGCTGCAGTTTTTCCTGTTCCGGTTTGCGCCAATCCAACAAAATCTGTAGTGCCGGATAAAAGGACAGGAATTGATTTTTGTTGTATAGGAGTAGGAGAGGTAAATCCAAGATCATGAACCGCTTTTACCAGGTTCTCATTTAGGCCTAAGCCTTCAAATTCATTCATTAATTTTTTTAATTTTGCGCAAAGGTAAATTAAATAAGGGTAAGCCTTCTTTCCAAATGATGTCCTTTCAGTAATTAAAATTAAAGATTAAGCGGTTACTTCTCAACCGGCTCTCTCTTATAAAATTTAAAACCGCCTTCCTGCTTTATCAACGTACACTTATTGCAAGTGGAATCGAAACCTGTGTTAGTAACCTTTACAACGAAATAAGCTGGTTTTGTGATATCGCCTTTTAATAAAAAGGGTTCATCTGCTTCTCCATAAACCGGTGAGGCGGGTTTTTTTGCATAAAAATATTGAGCATAACTTTTAAATCCGATTGGCCATATATACACGTCTTTTCCCTGCAAGGTTTTATAAAAATCAATTGCCGGCCCCTGGGAATATTTTTCAATTTTAGGAACCACAGCCAGCAAATAAATAAAGAGACAAAAAGCAGTTGAATAAAAAAGAAAGAGAATCGCGATCCTGTTTTTCTTTTTATAAAAAAGCAACACCGCAGCAACTACTAAAAAGAAATAGAAAACCCCAATAAAGCTTTCAAAACCGCTCCAATGAACATTTACATTCAAACTTGCAGCGGCAAAAGGATCTTTTAAATAAGGAAGAATAAGTTTGTGATGATTCGCAACATAAGGAAGTGCCGCCAATAAAAATGAAAAAACAAATCCCATAAATGCAATCAATACCAAAAGAGGAATCTTCATTTTTTGTTTGTTCACTAATAACCAGTCGAGATAACAGGTAGCCATAAACGCAAGTGGCATATAAGTGAGCGAAGAATAATGTACAATCTTTGTGGTTGTAATACTGAACAGGATCATTACGGTCCAGAAAAGAATTTTCATCAGCCTCAAAAAATCTTTTTTTACTTCTGTTTTCTTACCAAACATCACTGGAAGTCCGATGATTGAAATGGGAAAACATCCGATAAATACTACAACAAAGTGATAATAAAAAGGTTCGCCATGACTGGCAACAGGATGTAAAAAAAGATCGGCCTGGTAAGCCAGGAATTCTTTTAAAAACCAGAAGCCGTTATTAATAATTTCCTGACCAAACCATAGTAAACACACGATAGTAAAAAAGAAAATAAAAAGGAGAACTTTTTTTAAGTTCGGAAAGTTTTTAAAGCGTGTGAAAATGAAGTAAACCAAAAAGGTAAGGAGGAAGACCAGTAGTCCAACAGGGCCTTTCGTTAAAGTGGCAAGCCCAATAAAAAGCCCGGCAAGCGAAGGATATACAAATTTATTCTTCAGAATTTCTCCGGAAATATCTTTATACATAAAATAAATTCCGAGAAAAATAAAGTAATTAAAAATCGGGTCGATAATTCCTGATTTGAAATATAAATGAGGAAGAAAAGTTCCCAGATAACTGATGGCCCAAATGAAACCAAATTGAGGAGATTTATATTTTTTCCCAATAAGAAAAAAAGTAACTAATGTGACGATCCCAAAAATCGCATTCGGAAATCTTGCAGCGAACGCATTTACGCCAAATAGCTTCATCGCGGCAACCTGCAACCAGAAAAAGAAAGGCGGTTTTTCCCAAAAAGGCTGAAAATTTATTTGGACACGATGGTAATTTCCGGAAACTATCATTTCCCTGGCGGATTCTGCAAAGTTGATTTCGTCCCAATCAAAAAGATGAACTCTGCCCAGGAAAGGAATAAAGAAAACAATACCGGATAAAATAATTATGGTTAGGTAAAGATTGCTTTGCTTTTTATTTATTTGGTTAGCAATTTCCATTTATAAATTTTAAGCCTGGTAAGAAAATAAAGAAAAGAAACTTTCAAAACTCCGATTCCATAAGTAATACTTCTTTTTAAATTGATGGAAGAAGCTTCTTTGAAATATTTGGTCGGGCAGGTGATTTCTGCGATTTCAAAACCGCTATAAAATATTTGCGCTACCATTTCATTGTCAAAAATAAAATCGTCGGAATTAGCATTATAATTTATCGATTTTAGAACGTCTTTATGATAAGCCCGGTAGCCGGTATGATATTCTGAAAGTTTTTGATTCATCAGCAAATTTTGGAACAAAGTGAGCAAGCGGTTCGAAATATATTTGTACATCGGCATTCCACCTTTAAGTGCGCCTTTTCCCAAAATACGGCTGCCGAAAACCACTTTGTAAACATCATTGCCAATGAGTGAAATCATTGGCAGTAAAAGCTTTGGCGTGTATTGGTAATCCGGATGAAGCATAATGATAATATCTGAGTCCAGTTCCAATGCTTTATCATAACAGCTTTTTTGATTGCCGCCGTATCCGCGGTTTTTAGTGTGTCGGATAATATGTTTGATGCCTAAGTTTTGCGCAACTTCAATCGAGTTATCCGTACTGTTGTCATCCACCAAAACAAGATCATCAACAATATCCATAGGAATTTCGGCAATCGTTTTTTCCATCGTCAACGCTGCATTATAAGCGGGAAGAACTACAACAACTTTTTTTCCGTTATACATTTATGCTGAAAATTTTTGCAAAGTAAAGTTATTGAGATGAATAAGATGCGTGTCGGTAGTAAACAGGGAAATAATTAAGAATTTTATTTTCAAATCTTCTTCTATTTTTCAATATAGGCCACACTTCCGCCAACCCACTCTTTATTCATATTATACCTCACTCCAATCATTTTTCCTTTGCTTAATCGCGCCAGGTTATTTATGGCAACCGGTCGCGCTTTTCCTTTTTGCCAGAAATAAAAAATTCTGATTTCTGCTTTAGCAGGAACATCGGTGGTTTTTATAATATCCGCATATTCTACTTTCCGTTGAAGGATGTAGTTCTGAGGATCTTTTACTTCATCAATATCATTTTGAGTCACATCAATTATTACACCTTGCCCGGCAAAAGAAAACAAAGGTTTCAATACATAATTTTCAAGATCTTCAGGAATCTCCTTCAGTTCATTTAGAAAAAAAGTTTTTGGGACATAAGGATTATCAATGAAAGGAAGTGTAAACTTGCTGATCCTGTAAAACCAGTTTGGATGCGGCACCCATTCTACATCTAATGGTTGCGTAATATCAACCACATCTCCCAGAGAATCCTTTACCTGCAATAACTCATCAAAAATTATACGGTTGTAAATTCTTTTTATTTCAATCCTCCTTTCGTCTTTTTTATAATATAATTTCTTTCCTTCCAGGATAAGATCTGTGAGGCAAACGATCGGAATTTTTAAATAATCCTGTGTGCAATAAAAATCGATTCTTGTCTTTTGCTGATGCGGTTTTATTTCAAGAAGAATTACATTTTCAGGATTGTATCCGTTTAGAATAATTTCTTTTAAAATTTTTAGATAAGATTCCTCGTCGTAATCCTTTAAATAATTTGAATAACCTGACGGAATATCAAAATGTTTTTCCAAAACTTTGGGATAATATACCTGGAAACCGAACAGGGTAGGGAAGCCCTGCATCTCAACTAATTGTGGCTCAAGTTCACCATTTTTATTTTTACAAACACCAAAATCAAAGGCAATAAAATCAGTATGTTCATTTTCATTTGGAACATTTTCTTTCGCAGGAATTGCATGATTAGTCAAGTCTTTAAAATCAGGCCTGGTAATTACATCAACAACAGCTTCGCAAGCGCTGAGCATTTTATTCGTAAAATCTTTAGGAATAAAAATGGGCGTTTCGGCTACCCGAAAATCAATAGCGCCCGCGTGTTTACTGTTTAAATCTTTTAAAAAAAGCCGGTATTTTTCTTCTGAAAAATTCTTATTGAATTGCTCTCTTATTTCAGGAACCATTTTGCTTCTATTGAATTGAAGTAACTTTTAAAAGGAACCATTTTTTTTAAACTAATTCCTTATTACCAACCATTAACTGATTAGCAGCAATCTTTAAAAAGTTGGGAAGAATGTGATCATGAGTCCACAGAATTTTATCAGGATCATTAAGCTTTTCAATCATCGATTCCCATTTTTTTTGTCCATAATTTTCAATAACTGTTTTCTTTTTTTCTTCCGATTGTAAATGAAGTTTCATTCCCATCGCATCTGCCTCCGGATGAAATTGTGTTCCTATAAAATAATCATTAAACCTTATTCCCATAACAGCTCTTTCATAAGGAACATGAGGCCTTTCTTTTTCGATGCACAAAATCTTAGAACCTGTTTCTTTAAGTTTCTTTTTATTTGGTTGAACGACCTGGAAATCGCGACTATCAACAGCATAAAACGGATCCGGCATTCCTGCAAAAACAGGTTCATTTTCGCCGCCACGTAAAAGATGAACGGGAAAAACACCAAAAGCAGTGGATTTGCGTTTGGTTAGTTCTGCTACCTGGAAATACCTGCAGGCGAGTTGGAAAGAATGGCAGATAAAAAATACGTATTTCTTTTGCATATTGGCAGGATCATTATTCCAGTTGTCAATTTGTTTTAACCAATTAAAATATAAAGTATCCCATTGAAGCCCCTGGCTTTCCAATGGATTTCCGGGACCACCACTGCTAATATAAATATCCCATGAAGTATCCGGAAGCTCTTGCTTTTGTCTTACGTCAAATTCGCGGGTTACAATATCCAAATCATTTATGTCGGCAAACTGTTTTAAAATTTCCCTTAATCCACGCATACCTTGATTTTCAAAGCCTTCATACAAGTCTAAAACAGCTATCCGAATCTTATATTTTTCACTAAAATTCATTCGGCAAATATAATAAAATGGCCTTGGTGAGTTAGTTAACTAAATTCAATAAAAGTTGTAATTTTTTCACATTTGTAAATTTTGAGATTTTTGTAGGTTTTTTTTCGTAATTTACTTGTTTAAATTTTAACATTATGAGTAGAATCAGCGACATCCTTTCACGTAAAGGAAATAAAGCCATCTCAGTTTTGCCTGATACATGTGTGCTTGATGCATTGAAAGTAATGGCAGCAAATAACATAGGCTCGGTAGTGGTAATGGAAAATGGAAAGTTTTGTGGAATTATTACCGAAAGAGATTATTCCCGTAAGGTTGTTCTTAAAGGGAAGAATTCAACAGACACTAAAGTGAGTGAAATCATGACGGCTGATTTTCCTCTGTTACAACCTGCTGATTCTATCGAATATTGTATGGAATTGCTCACTAAAAATAATATAAGATACTTACCTGTTTTTAAAGAAAATGTTCTTGCCGGTATAATTTCCATAAGCGATGTCGTTAGTGAAACAATAATGTTCCAGCAGCAAACCATTAATCATCTGCATGATTATATCCACTCCTGATGGCTTTGCTTTTTACAGAATAAAATAAATAAGAACTACGTGCGTTTTTTTATAAATAATTTATGCACTTGCGTTCGCTTGATCTGAAATTTAAAATACCTTCGCACCTTATGAACCACAAAAAAATACTGACGGCTCTTATGCCGGTTTTTTCTATACTTTTTTTTCTGAATACCGGCTGCAATAGCGGCCAATCAGCAAGTGACAGAAGTTTAAAGGATTCACTTTCCAAAGAACAGGTGATTGAAAAAGGAAAAGTTTTTGAAAAGAAAACAATAGACACTGCTTTATATAATAAGTTGATGCGGAATCTCGCCAACCATGATACCACCGGTAAATGGCCGGCCAAATTTCCATATCCTTTGCCAGGAGCAGTTTTACCTTTTCACCGCATTGTTGCTTATTATGGAAATCTTTATTCTAAAAGGATGGGCATTTTAGGGGAGCTTCCAAAAAATGAGATGCTTAAAAAATTAAAACAGGAAGCTCATAAGTGGCAAGCTGCCGATTCTACTATTCCCGTAATTCCTGCTTTGCATTATATCGCCGTTACCGCACAAGGTTACCCGGGCAAAGATGGCAAACACCGGTTAAGAATGCCCTCAAGCCAGATTGATACCATTATTAACTGGGCAAACGAAATTGACGGCCTTGTTTTTTTAGATATCCAGGTAGGAATGAGTACCGTGAGAGATGAAGTGCCACCCTTGGAAAAATATTTAAAATTACCACAAGTCCATCTTGGAATTGATCCTGAATTTTCAATGAAAGACGGCCATGTACCCGGAACTAAAATAGGAACTTTTAACGCAGATGATGTAAATGCAGCGATTGATGATCTCGCCTCTTACGTAAAAAAATACAATCTTCCGCCAAAGATTTTAATTGTTCACCGGTTTACGCAGGGAATGCTCACGAATTACAAACAGATCAAAAAAGTTCCGCAAGTGCAGGTCGTGATTGACATGGATGGCTGGGGTGATAAAACATTAAAACGCTCATCTTATCTTCGGTATATTTATGCCGAACCAGTAGAGTTTACAGGATTTAAATTGTTTTATAAAAACGATACCAAAAAAGGGAGCGATCAGCTTTACACACCGCAGGAATTATTAAAGTTTACTCCGAAACCTATTTATATCCAGTACCAATAATTTTCTATAAAACTTTATGAAAACAAATATTGTTTTTATTATTTTATGTGCTTTCATATTAAGTGCATGCAATTCTGCTACATCAGGCAGTGAAAGCACTACCATTAAACAAACAGTAGAAAAAGCGAAAAGCGCTACTCTTCAAAAAAAGTCTCCCGCGGATGTATCAACGATTCTTGCAAAAAAACAGGTTCCTGTTTTATGCTACCACCACATCAGGGATATAAAGCCGTCTGATGGCCCAATGACAAAAACATATACTGTTACCCCGGCTCATTTTGCAGAACAAATGAAAGCATTAAAAGACAGTGGTTATGAAACTATTCTGCCCTTTCAGTTATACGATTATCTTTTATACGGTGCTTCACTACCGGCAAAACCTGTAATACTTAGTTTTGACGACACAGATGAAGAGCAATTTTCGGTAGCTTACCCTGAAATGAAAAAGTATGGATTTAAAGGCGTGTTTTTTATTATGACCGTATCTATCAACCGGCCTCATTATATGACTACCAACCAGTTAAAAACATTATCAGATAACGGGAATTCGGTGGAAGCTCACACATGGGATCACCATATGGTTACCAAATACCAGGGAGAAGATTGGGAGAAACAACTCGTGCAACCCAAGAAAAAGGTGGAAGAAATAACAGGAAAACCTGCAGATTATTTTGCCTATCCATTTGGTTTATGGAACAAGGCGGCCTTTCCGGAATTAAAAAATGCAGGTTACAAAATGGCTTTCAGTTTAGCAACCAAAAGAGATTCCACGCAACCTCTATATACGATCAGGAGAATGATTGTTGCAGGGCAATGGTCAACGCCGGGTGTATTAAAATCAATGAGGCAAACTTTTCATCTTAACTAAGCAAAACAGTAAACGAAGAAATAAATTTCGTTCTTATTTTTCCATGATACTTAAATCATCTCTTTGTTCCCAGTGCTTGTCGATTCTTTCAAGCAATGCATTCAAGCCATTATAGGTGCCATCGTAATAATCATTTTTAGCAAAGTAGGGGGCGAAATCTCTATTTATCACCCTGTTTTTATCATTTTCGTTAACATATCTGTCGATTCCAAAATCTGTTGTTACACATATCCTCCTGTAATCTTTACAAATGCAGATTACAATTCCATTGCTTTTGCTGATTTTGCCGATACCCCACTTTTTCATTAAACGGTAACTAAACTCACTGAAATTATTTTCAGCAACCATGTTTGAATCAATCGTAACAATACAAACTTCCACCGTGGTGGCCCTTTCAAAATGTTCTAAAGTTTTTTCTAAAGTTCTTTCCTGGTCAGAGGTAAAAAGATCACCAAAATCATTAACCCAACCAATTGCAGCAGGTAAAGTATCCCAGATTGATTGCCTGTAGGCGCTTAATTGTGCAGGAGTCATGGCTCTGTATGGGACGTAATTAGGAACATTCTGCGCCCGGGTTCCGGAAGTAATAAATACCAATAAAAAAAATAAAGTAATAAATATTTTCATACGCAAGTCACATTGCTTGTATAAAATTAAAAATTTTAGTCCACATCCATGGGAAATGGACATTTAGTGCGAATGGGATGCGAATTGGAGGTTCAGCAGGATGGTAAGAAAGGCTAAAAATAAGAATTGTTTTGGAGAAATAAAAGGTATTGGCGTATTTATTTTAACAGCCGGTTAAAATAAAAATATTGAAAATAACTTTATTTACTAATGGCCGAAAGAACAAAAAGTACGTTTAAGATGTTCCGAACTTTTCTTATCGGCGTTTTCTAAAAAGTCAGCCACTCACGAAAGCGAATGGCTGATTAAAAAAACATCCAAATTACTCACACATTTTTACGAATTTCTGCGACTGATTCGTTCTTAAGTAAAAATCCTCCCTGGTCATTATTTAAAACATAATTTGATCCAGGCAAAATTACTCTTTGCCGAAGATTGAAAGCCATTGTAGTATCTTTCTTTCTAGTATCAGTGTCAGAAGGCACAGTGTCTTTCACAAAATTGAATGCCAGCATATTTTTATCAGCATTGAATAATTTGAAAGCCGTCGAAGTGTCTGTCTTTGTGGAGTCTCCGGTACTATCAGTAGCAGGTACAGTGTCTCTGACAGCAAAACTAAATGTGCTGATATCAGGTTTTGTAAAGTTAAATGCTGTTGAAGTATCCTTTTTAGGAACAGAATCAGTTTTAGGGACCGTATCTCTTTGCGCTACATTCGAGAAAATAAATGCTGTTCCATTAGAAATCTTCGTGGTGTCATTAGAAGGAATTGTGTCTTTTTTTGGAATTGAATCTGTTTGTGCCATTGTTGCATATCCACATAAGGATAGCATTAGCGATAAAGCTAAGGTTTTTGTTTTCATTAAGGTAGATTTTAGGGGTTTAGATAATTAGATTAACTGTTCATCTATATAGGCAATTTTAATGCCATCGGAACAGAGATGTGGATAAGATTATCGCATTTAAAAGTACTTAATTGAAAATAAATAAGATGTAAATAAGAAAAAATACTTGTCTGTAAGAATGGATTTTTCAGAAAAGACTTTTAAACTCTTGTAATTTCAAAACAGAAACTCATTTCGCTACCTCCATCTTCACTTTTTTATTCTTGATCTTTTCATTTTTAATAAGGTGAAGTAAATGATTCATTTTTGTTTTACGGATAGCCACAAACGAAAAAAAATCTTTTACATCTATCAAACCAATATCTTCTTTTTTCAGTTGCCCTTTGTTGGTTAAGAATCCAACGATGTCTATTTTATTTACTTTATCTTTTTTCCCGGCTGCAATGAAAAGTGTTGCCCACTTTGGCTTTTCGGGCAACTCGCAACTTCCAGGGAGTGAAATTGTTTCAACTTCTTCTTTAATGTATGAAGGCATTTTTTCATCTTCACTCAAAATTAAAATGGCAGTTCCGCTTGCTTCCATTCTTGCCGTGCGGCCATTGCGATGAATAAAAGCATCTTCTGTATGAGGCAAGTGATAATGGATAATATAGCGGATATTGGCAATGTCAAGTCCGCGCGAAGCTAAATCAGTTGTAACTAGAACGTTCGTCGTTCCATTCCTGAATTTGGACAATGCGCTGTCTCTTTGTTGCTGTTCCATTCCGCCATGATAAAATTCGGTGTAAATTCCTTTTTCTGAAAGCAATTTGCTGGTTCGTTCCACTGCTTCACGATGATTGCAAAAAACAATAGTGGAGCGGTTTCCCAAAAAACACAACAATTTAAAAAGCGTTTCAGCTTTGTCTTTATCTTCAGAATAAACCGCTTTGACAGCAAGTCCTTCTTTTGCCTGTCCGGGAAGTAAAAAATCAATTCTTTCCGGATCTTTTAAACCGATAAAGTCCGGGATTTCCACCGTTTCTGTGGCCGAAGTAAGAATCTTTTGATTCACATTTTTAAGTGAATCAATAATGAATTTCATTTCCTCCAAAAAACCCAACTCAAGTGATTTGTCAAATTCATCAAGAACCAAAGTTTGGATGGAATCGACCGTAATATTTCCGCGGCGAATATGATCTCCCAATCTGCCGGGTGTTCCTACAATCACTGCCGGAGGTTGAATTAAATTATTTTCTTCTATCTCCCGTTTATGTCCGCCATACGTTGCCGTTATCTTTTTGCCCGTTCCCATCGTTTTAAAAACCTGTTCAATCTGCATGGCGAGTTCACGCGAAGGAACGACAATCAATGCTTGTGTATTCTTATTATTTTCTTGCAGATTTTCTAAGATTGCTAAAAGGAAAGCCAGCGTTTTTCCTGAACCTGTAGCTGAAAGTAAAATAAAATCTTTCCTTTGGTCGTTCGCTTTAACCGCTTCCTGCTGCATCTCGTTAAGCGACTCTATTCTCAAATTCGCCAGGATATTTTCCAGGGAATACTTTTTCTTTTTCATGGTTGCAAAAGTAACGAAAGGCTTTTTGCTTTCTCAGTTACAGTAAAGCAATAAATAGTCATGATTTTTATTTTACTTTTTAGTATTGATTTTGCAGGGAAAAATAGATCAGATTATTTATTAAACTGTTTTATAGAATTATCTTCGCCGGTTAAATTATGAAAGGAAGAGAAAGATTTTTTACCATATTTACTTTAGGATTGCTGTCTGCAATGGGCGCATTTTCTATTGATATGTACTTGCCCGGCTTTCCGGATATTGCCAAAGACCTTCATACTACAATAGCACATATAACACTTTCTATCACCAGTTTTTTTATCGGAATTTCCCTCGGCCAATTGATTTATGGTCCTTTGTTGGACCGCTTTGGAAGAAAAAAACCTTTATATATCGGCCTTGCTCTTTACCTTATTACTTCTATTGCCTGCGCTTTTGCACCAACTGCAAATATGTTGATTGGATTGAGATTTTTGCAGGCGCTCGGTTCCTGTTCGGGAATGGTGGCGTCACGCGCTTTGGTGAGAGATATTTTTCCGGTGGAAGAAAATGCCAAAATATTTTCTTTACTGATGTTGGTTTTGGCGCTGTCACCAATTGTTGCACCGACGTTAGGAGGATACATGACCGCTTTATTCGGCTGGCAATCTATATTTTATATTCTTGCACTTATCGGCGCTTCGACACTTATTTTGACATACTTCAAATTGCCTCAAGGTAAAGAACCACAAACCTTTCTTTCTCTAAAACCCAAACCTATTATCTCCGGTTTTTGGAGCGTAGCTAAAGTGCCGCAATTTTATACTTACGCCTTTGCCGGCGCCATTGCTTCATCAGGATTATATGCGTATATCGCTGGTTCGCCTTTTGTATTCATGCAATTGTATCATGTGAGTGAAAAGCAATACGGCTGGATTTTCGCTATCATAGCTGTAGGTTTAATTTCTGCAAGCCAGGTAAATACAATTTTACTTGGAAAATATACCAGCGAGCAAATTATTAGCGTCGCCTTATTTTTCCAAAGTCTTGCAGGTATTTCTTTGCTTGTGGGAAATATATTTCATTTACTCGGCCTATATTCCACTATATTTTTAATTTGGGTTTTTCTCAGTACACAGGGATTTGCCTTTCCGAATTCTTCAGCTTTATCATTAGCTCCTTTTTCAAAAAATGCAGGAACGGCCTCAGCATTAATGGGAGCCATACAATTGGGAATTGGCGCCATCTCTACCGCTTTGGTAAGTGTTTTGAATAATGGAACTGCTGTTCCCATGTCTGCGGTAATGTGCGTATGTGCTATTACCAGTTTCATGATTTTATTGCTTGGAAGAAAGGTGATAAATAAACCGGTAAACAGTTACAACATTATCAATGAGATTTAGATGGAAATACTTCCAATTTACTTGCTGTAATCAGTTGGGTTTAATGGAATAGTAAAATAAAAAACGGATCCTTTGTTCTCTTCACTTTCCGCACCAACATTGCCTTCATGTGAGCGAATAATTTGCCGGCATAAATAAAGACCTAAACCAATACCTTCAATATTCCTTGTTTTTTCAGTGCGGAAAAATCTTTCAAAAACATAAGGAAGATGATCTTTTGGAATTCCCACTCCATTATCTTTTACAGATACGGTTACCGATCTGCTATCCCGGTTTACTATAAGCTTCACCTCTTTTTTATCATTTGAATATTTAATAGCATTGCTTAAAAAATTAGTGATTACCTGGATGATTCTGTCATGGTCCGCAACGATCGTAAAATTGGTATCTCCTTCGCTGAGGATTGTAAATGAAGGATGTAAACGCTGGATGGTATCTATAGCCTCTCTTACCATTTCTCCAAAATTGAATTCAGAAAAATCTAATGGAAAATATCCTGAATGTACTTTGGTAGCTTCGTAAAGGCCGGAAATCATTTTGTTCATGCGATGAATGTTGTTTTCGGAGCGGTGAAGCATTTCGTTTAAAAAGGAAATCTCATTTCTATCAGCGGCTTCTTTCATCAGGTCGTTTGACAACATTAGGTTCGACAAAGGATTTCTTAACTCATGAGTAATAAAACCAATGATATCTTCCCTTTCGCGCTCCAGTTCTTTATATACTGTAATATCGTGCATTACTATAAGAACAGGTGCTTCCGTTGCATTCTCAATCGGAGTGCATGATATCTCAAAAACTCTTTTGTTATCTTCAATTTTAATTTCAGCTTCTCTGTTAGTAAAGGCGGTACGGTTTTTCACAGCTTTTTTCAACTCGTTATAAAGACTTTGATCTTCATTCTGACTTTTTAAAAATTCAGTGATTTCTCCTTCTTCTTCTCCGCTTTTTCTACACAAAGCTTTGAATGAAGGATTTGCCATAATAATCTTCAAATCTTTATCCAGAACAACCACGGCATCTTTAATTGATCGAAGAATATTTTCATTAAATGAGTTGAGCTCGCGAATAGAATTTTCAGACGTTTTTTGTTTGTGAATATCCTGGACAATTTTTAAAATAATTTTTTTCCCTTTCTCATTTTCAACTAAAACAGATTCACCGGAAACCCATGTAATTTGTTGGTTTTTATTTACGAGGTAATTGTTGTCATTCGACTGTCCTTTTTTTTGAACCTCGTCAAGTTCCTTCTTAGGCAGCCCGTTTTCGCGATCTTCCTCTGTAAAAAGGATGGCAGTATTTTTCCCTACGATGTCAGTTTCTTCGTAACCAAAGCATTTAGTAAAGGATGAATTGACTGCAGCAATGGTTCCGTCCGTCTCCATTATAATTACTGTATTTTCTCTTGTCTTTTTGTAGAGTGCTTCAAAATAATCAAAGTCGGCATAGGTTTTTTTATCAGGCATATTCAAATTTAACCACAGTTGTGTAAAACATATACAAAATAGTAATAAAAAACTTTTCTATTGAAAACTTTAATAATTTCTTTTATTTGAAATGATGTAAGAAAGCTGAAAAGTTAAGTTACGATATTCTTTTTTTCAAAAAGTTTTAATAGCTAACAATTTGGATATTTAGAGTAAAGCAACAAATCCATAAGATTTTTATTTCACTTTTTTTGTGATTCAAAAACTGACGAATTGGATTTTTGCACAAAAAAATCCCCTCAATCAAATTGACTGAGAGGATTTGAAATTTTTTTGCCCGATTCTTAATGTGTCTTTCTTAATTTCTTAATAGCCGCGTTGAAAGAGTTACTAAGCTTATAATCTACCATTCCATTAAATCTTAAAGGATAAATGGTTCGAGGCATTGACATACGTAATGATTTGTTTTTAGCCATTCTTTCTGCAGGCATGATACGCCCATAAGAGCCTGTTGAAATATAATTAAATATTTGAGACAGGTTATCATCGTTAGGATCTCCCCATGGTACATCCACATAATCAACTGCAGGCGCATCTGGGATCATCCCATTAAAATATCCGCCATTATTATTTGCATTTCTTGTTTCAAAGTTGATCGCATACAAATCAGCAAGGAAATTTTCTGTTGTTCCTCCATTTGGAAAATCAGTAAGATGGAAACTAAAGAAACCAACCGGTTTTCCATAAGTAGTGTCACCAACTAATTTTACATCCATATAAGGTCTCAGGTTATTAATGGTTAATTCACTTGCTGATGCAGTGTGTGAAGTGCCAATAAAAAATACATTATTGAGGTTTAGGCTTCCGCCTCCGGCAAACAGTACTTTATCCTGAAGACCCACTTCGCTTTCGCGCGCCGTTAATACATCATTGTATAAATAATGATACATCTCTTTTCCGGCAACAGAAGCGGGAGCAATAAGGCTGTCAAGAAATTCAGCAGTTCCTACAGAACCTCCGCCGTTGTAACGAAGGTCAACAATAAGATCAGAAATACCGGCAGACTGAAATTTATTAAATACCCTGCTCAATTCCTGTTTAGTAAAAGTTGGTCCATTACTATTATCAACAGCGGCAAAGGAATTGAAAACAAAATAACCTACTTTTTTCGCTCCGACAGTATAAACTGAATCGAATAAAACAGGATCAATATTATAAACCGTTTTTGCTAAAGTAGTGGTCAAGGTCGAACCATTTGGTTTCTTAAAAGTAAACGAAGCGGAAGCATCGTAATAGACCGCATTGATCACATTGTTTACGTGGGGGCCATTGCTTCCGTCATAAGAAATATCGTTGCCATTGATAGCGGTGATCTGCCATCCACGGGTAATACCTGCCTTCCCCGCGGGAGAATTTTTATCGGTAAATAAAACGAACAGTTGTGTGTTTTGGGGAGTTCCGTCGCCGGCATAAGTCACCTGCATTCCGATGTCACCTGCAACGCCTTGTTGAATTTCACTGGCAACCTGTCCATGATCCAAAAAACTGTATTTATCAAAAGGCCTTCCGGTTGTAGGATTAATAGCATAAGTTTTC
This sequence comes from uncultured Chitinophagaceae bacterium, assembly GCA_963811285.1. Classification (GTDB taxonomy): domain Bacteria; phylum Bacteroidota; class Bacteroidia; order Chitinophagales; family Chitinophagaceae; genus Ginsengibacter. The sequence continues at coordinate 373,947 of CAWEQV010000008.1, forward strand.
ATTTTTTCGAGCAAAACATCAGCGGAATCGTAATCAGAACTCAAAGGATTTAATTTCGGCACACTGTTGTACCAGTAATAGGTCGGAAGAAAACCGTATAAAGAGTCGAAGTCTCTGCCGCCGTCAACAAAAGTTACCTCCATGGTTCTATACATAAGCAATTTGAGAGAATCTGCGTCTGACAATGTTTTTGTTGTTGAATCGACGGGCGTTGTGTCTGTAGGATTGGAACCAGCTTTCTTACAAGAGGAAGCCATCGAAGCCAAAACAGCGATAAAAAGGAATACGAATAGATTTTTTAAGGTTATTTTTTTCATTTATATAGGTTTCAAGTTTTATATACAAAGTACGGAATAAATAAAATAAAGTACGGAATAAATAAAATAAAGGAATCAATTTTTACATTTTATTATTATCTAAAAAACACGTTTCATAAGCAGTTACATATAAGCCTCCCTATTAAAATCGGCTTTTTTTAAAAAAGGGTTGGCTTTTTACAGCAGGCAAATAAATAATTAACATTTTTATTTTGTCATAAACTAATCAAACTGCTTTTTTATTGCCTAAGAAACAGGTAGAAAATGTGCAGCAATGGGTTGCTTATTGTAATTTTACGTATCTATCAATTATGAAGCGATTTTCGATTATTGTTATTTTTCTTTTTTCAATACTCAGTCTTTCCGCACAGAACAATGATTCGCTCCGATTGCGGACAAGGCCTGCCGAACCATCCTTTTTTTCAACTACAGATACGATTACAAGAAACGATTACCTCTTAAGCATTGAAAAAGTATTCCAGGTTCTCAATAAAACGGCTGTTCTTTCACAACCTGTACCTGCAATAGAAGAAATAAGTAATCGACTGAATGAAGACGATTCGACGATTGGAATCATCAATGAAAGGCTCAACAGCAACAGCAGAATGCTTAATATCCGTAACCTTCAAATGCTTTCAATCATTTTAAAACAGATTAATAAAGATTCAAAAGAATATGCCGCTGAATTAAACAATTACGATAGTATTTACAACGAAATAAAATCTGAGATTATTAGCCTCAGAAAAGATACTTTGATACGCCGGATAGTGAAAGATTCCTCACTTCGTTCTTCTTTCAAGCCACAGTTAGTGCAGCTTCGAAGTAAGTGGAGAAAAGCGGACAGCCTGATGAAATATGTACATTTTTTGATCAGCAATACCCAGGCGCGTGTTTCAGGTAATTTAATTACAAGCAACGAAATGCAACTCCAGGCGCAAAGTCTGATGTCGTCAACAGGAGCAAGGGTTTTCAGTAAAGAAAGCCCTTATTTATGGGAATTTAAAAAGTCACAAAATATTCCTGCTTTTTCAGATGAGTTTCGCAATTCGTTACAATCAGAAAGAAAAATAACACGCTATTATTTTTCTCATACCAATAACCGGTTGTTGCTGCTTTTGGTTTGTGGGCTGCTTTTTTTCACCTGGATATTTTATAATTACAAAAGCCTTGAAAAGCTGGAAAAAACCCAGACACTTCAATCCTTCAATTTCCGGTATATGAGTCCCTACCCGGTTCTTGCTTCATTGATGGTGATGCTGAACCTTGCGCCCCTGTTCGACCTGGATGCACCTTTTATCTATATCGCAACAATTGAATTTTTGCTGATGCTTACTCTTACGTATTCCTTTTGGCGACGTTTGCCCCGTAAGTTATTTTATATATGGATCATTTTTATCGTGTTGTTCCTGATGCAATCTTTATCAAGGTACGTGCACCTTTCCGAATATCTTAACCGCTGGTTTATTCTTATTTTAAATGCGCTTTCCGTATTACTTGCCCTTTATCTGTTGCCTGTTTTTAAAAAGCGATTTGCCGGAAACAAATTTCTTTTTCTTACCGCGGGCCTTTATTTATTTTTCAATTTTCTGGCTATAATCTGTAACCTCTTTGGAAGAACTACCCTTAGCCAAATTCTTGGTTCAACCGGCACTTATGCATTTGTTCAAACTATAGGGCTAATGGTATTTGTGGAATCAGTTACAGAAGCCTTTCTTCTGCAGATACAAAGCAGCAGAATGCGAAAAGAGTACACCTCCGGGTTTGATCAACAGGGAATTGCCGCCGGTATCATGCGTTTTGTTGTCTTTTTTTCTCTCATCATCTGGTTGGTTGTTTTTTGTACCAATCTGAACATTTATAATTTTATTGCCGGCCATCTTTCGGAGTTTCTTTCAACAGCCCGAAAAATAGGAAGTTTCACTTTCACTTATGGTGGCGTTATTTTATTTGTCCTTATTTTATGGATTGCCCACCTGCTTCAAAAATACATCGGTTACTTTTTTGGTAACATTGGTGATGAAGCTTTATTTGATAATAAAGGCGAACGTTCCCAACTAATGATTGTAAAACTTGTATTGTTGGTTGCCGGGTTTCTGTTGGCCGTTGCTGCATCCGGGCTTGCCATTGATAAGATTACTGTAATTCTTGGTGCGTTAAGTGTGGGTATAGGACTGGGTTTGCAGAATATTGTCAACAATTTTGTTTCTGGAATTATTTTAATTTTTGACAGAACATTGCATATTGGCGATACGGTTGAGATTGGCGATAAAAAAGGCCGGGTACGACAAATAAGTATGCGCTCAAGTACATTGCTTACTCCCGAAGGAGCGGAAGTAATTATTCCAAATGGCGCTATTCTTTCCAATAATTTTGTAAACTGGAGTTTAAATGAAAATTACATTCGTGTGGAACTTACTTTCACTGTTGATAAAATTTCCAAAGACACCCGGGAAGAAATCACTAATATTATTAAATCACTTAAAGATGTAGTAAAGAAAAAAGAACCGGAAATTTTGATTAATACTGTCACTTCGCAATCGACGCAATTAAAAATTTATTTTTGGTGCGATGATGTAATAGAAAGAGACAGGGCGAAAAGCGAGGCTTATTCAGCGGTTTCAAAATACCTGGAAGAAAAAGGTATAAAAATTATGTAGTATAAAGTAAATGAAATGAATTTATGGATCAATTAACCCTTGGAATTGGCACCAGGCTTCAACATCCGCAATATGGGCCGGGCGTAATAGTTGGTGTTCGTTTGGCAACTTATCTTATTTCTTTTATCAGTGACGGTATAAAAGAAATTGATAAAAATGATGATAAACTGGAGGAGATCATTCCTGAAAATGTAACGGTTGAATTAGAAACAACAAGCGATGTAGAAAAATCTTTATTGAAAATTTTAAGGTTGTGGAGCGATGCTTCAGAAATTGTTCCGCTTGGCGATCGCTGGAAAGGAGGAACGATTTTATTACAGCCGGCTGATAAGACACAAAAAGCAAAAGAAATTCCAATAGATATTTTCTTTCATAAAATTGTGATGCTTCGCGACAGGTTGAGGGTAATGGAGCAACAAATAAATGCGAATAAAAATTTGAGTGATGAAGAGAAAGTAAATCTGCAACAATACATTACAAGAATTTACGGAACGCTTACCACATTTAATGTTTTGTTTAAGAACAAAGAACAATGGTTTGTTGGAGAAAAGGGGAGTGGCGAATAAACTGTCGAAAATTGTATAGGTTAATCCATCCATCTAATGCAGTAAACGAAGAAATTAAAAGAATTTTTATTTTCAGATGCATTCAACTTTTAGAAACCTGAATTAAATCATAATTATGACAACACCTGTTAAAACCGCTTTATGTTCGTTTGGTATGAGCGGGCTTGTTTTTCATTCGCCTTTTTTAAGCGTTAATCCTGATTTTAATTTTTATGCTGTTTGTGAAAGAACAAAAAATAAAGCGGCAGAAAAATTTCCTAACGTAATCACTTACCGCTCCATTGAAGAAATGCTGGCAGATGAACTGGTGGAATTGGTCATCGTAAATACGCCCAGTTATACGCATTTTGAATATGCGAAAAAAGCGCTTGAAGCAGGAAAGCACGTTATTGTCGAAAAACCATTTACCTCAAATACAAAAGAAGCGAAAGAGTTGATAACGCTTGCCAAAAAGCAAAATAAAATTCTTTCAGTGTACCAAAACCGGCGCTACGACAGTGATTATAAAACAGTCAAAAAAGTTTTAGATAAAAAATTATTGGGAGATTTAATAGAAGCAGAAATTCACTACGATAGGTTCAATGCAGAATTAAGTCCAAAAAAACATAAAGAAACTCCAGGACCTGGTGTTGGTGTTGTGTACGATCTCGGTTCGCACATTATTGACCAGGCTTTGCAATTATTTGGTATGCCCGAAAAAATTTTTGCTGATATAAGAATCATCCGGCCTTTATCCAAAGTAGACGATTACTTTGAAATACTGTTGTATTATCCAAAACTGCGTGTACGCCTCAAATCAAGTTATCTTGTGAGAGAAGCCTTGCCCGGATATATTTTTCATGGATTAAAAGGATCTTTTATAAAAGCCAGAAGTGACATACAGGAAACCATGTTGGAGTCAGGCAATATGCCGGGCGGGAAAAATTGGGGTACCGAACCAGCAACAGAAAAAGGCTTGTTACATACAGATATCAACGGCGTGGAAACACGCGAGTACATTAATAGTGAACAAGGAAATTATGGAGATTATTATCAGGGAATTTATGAAGCAATAAGAAATAATAAACCTGTTCCGGTAACTGCGGAAGATGGTGAAAAAGTTATTAAAATCATCCAGACCGCTTTTGAAAGCAATAAAATTCAAAAGGTGATTGAATTGTGATATTTCAGAAATAGCCTTTTGGTTAACAACTTATTTCTCTGGTTACTTATTTTTCAACCGTTGATTCTTCTTCAACTGCAGGCTGCTTTTTTATAATAAAAGGAACAAACAACTTACTGGCTTTTTGTAAAGCTTTTTCAAATTTTTTAGGGTGGCCATTTTGAAACTCTCCTAAGGTTTGCGTCAGTTTCTCATATATTTCTTTCTTTGCATTTTGTTTTAATGCTTTTTTCTTTTTTTCTTTTCCCATAATAATAAGTTTTAATTGAATAAAGAATAAAAATAGTAAAAAGATAATCCTGGCAATGTTATCTTTTTTATGAAAACAGGCTTTTGGAGATTTACTTACTCGTTTGAGTATTTGGGGCTAACAGCATTTCTGTTAGCTTTTAACTCGAGGTTTAGCATAACGGGATATTTATCTGAGAAATGAAAAAGTGCATCAGCCACAGTTGGAGGTACAGAGGTATTAGCAGAAGGTATATTGCTATTAATGCTTTGGGCTGTGCGGTTCCCGTCATTTCCAGGAGTTTGATAAGACAAGGGAATATACTTCATGTAATTGGTTCCATTCACGAGCCAGTTGGAAATAAAAATATGATCATACCATCCTTTGCCTCCACCATCTGCCCCACAGGAATTAGGTTGATAGGATAGTGCACGGGTAGAAGTCGTTAAGAATGAAGCTACAAAAGAGGGAGAGATACTCCAGTTACCGGGATAGTGAATTATCTGATCAGGATAGTAGGGAGGATCGTTCATGGAAATGCTGCTGTCGGTAGCCTTGATAATAGACTGGTATCCGTGTTCAAAAGAACCCCTGGTATTGAAATCGCCCATAATAATCAAATTAGGGAACACGTGAAACTTTGATTTGAGCGAAGACATTACCACCGAATCCTGGAAATCACGTTCCAGGCTGCCAGAACCCGACTTGGTATGACAAACCACCGCATATAAAAAGGTAGTATCTTTTGTGATGGATAGATTGATGTCGTTGTAATAAAATTTATAAAGGTCGAAATCAGTGACGAGTGACAGAAGATCGGTTGTGCTCACATAAGTCAACTTTTCTTTGTTATAAAACAAAACTGAAAGGGTACCGGAACCGGAAGCATTCGTTGGCGTTGCATAATTATATTCACCGGGACTAACCGCATTTAGCACATTACTTAAAATTTCATCTGCAAGATTCCCCGGTGCTCCGGGCGAAAATGAAAAGGCGGTCATTTTTTCACAACTCATCAAATCCGGGCTGCGTATAATTAATGATAGTCCTGAAGTAACTGTCCAATGTAGTTGTGCTTCCCTGGCATAAATCGCCGTAATTAAGCACGTTATAAGCCATCACTTTAAGCGTATCGGTTTTATCTACCGTTCCCGGAAGGGGAAGAGAGTTAATGGTATTGCTTCCTTCATCTTTTTTTGAACAGGAAAAGAAAAGTAGTGAACCCACAAAAAAAGGAAAAATGTATTTTAATTCTTTCATCAGAAAAGCATTAGTCCGGCACTTCAGTTATTAAGTTATGATTTCCTTATAAATGGATGGTCCGGCTTTCGCCCCATTTGATACTTTTACCCGGATGTGAAGGATCTACATTCCATAAACATTCGCGAACCGTCATGGTTAATGTTTTTGTATTGATTGTGACTAATTGAAAGGAAAGTTTTGTTTCATCTTTTGACGAATAATTTCCTTTCATCGGTGAATCAACTCTGAAAACAGGTAGCGACACATCATTGTCCGGACCAGTGTAATTATAGAATTGGTTGAAATTATCATTACCATGAAAATAGGCCCTGATGTTGGGATGTTTCTTAAGAAAGGCAACCCAGCCGCGCTGTTCAATTACTGTTGTTCCACCATCTTTAGGCGCAGCCGTACTGTCTTTGTACACCTCATCCAGCAAATCTTCAAAGCGATCTTTAGCATTGATGCCCCGGCCTTTTGCAGGATTGGTAAAATGCTTTGCCTCTGATTCCGGCTGGTCATGTGTAAAAAGAATTACCGGCATTTTGGAAGAAATGGAATGAAGATCTTTTTCCATCCATATCCGTTCTGACGAATCAGGCCAAAGGGTAATAAACATAAAATGGATGCCATCTATGTTTTTGGAATAATTGATCTTGTCTTTTGAATAATCGTAATTTTTTGTTGTTAGCATTTTCGAAGGCTTCATCATAAGGTTATAAATGGCCACCATTGAAGTCGGATCAGTTTTAGGTTTCATTGGTTTGTAAAATCCGATGGCATTGGTGATATCATGATTTCCCGGAATTAAAAAGAGTTTAGTTTTCTGTCCGGATTTATCCGTAAGGGTAAGGCCATTTATATAATCGGAACAAAATTGTTTCCATGATTCAGCATCGCTTTGATCATGGTTTCTCCATCCTGTTGGCGATATCGCCACCTTCAATAAGGTAATCGATTGGCCCGGTAAGATTTCCTGCATCAACACCACCGTCGATAGGTAATTGTATTTGTGGAAGTTTATTCATCTTCTTAATCATCGCAGCATTCACCACATGCCCTGAAACAGCCGTATCATTCCTGAAAGTTTTTCTTGTAATACCATAATGCGCATCGGAAGTAAATATGAATTGGAGAATATTTTTATGACTGCTTGTCTGTGCTTTGCCGTTTATGTTGAATAGCAGCAATAATCCTGATAAGGCTAAATATTTCATTAAACTAATTTTTGAAAAGCGGCCTGCCGTTTATTTGCAGGCCGCTTTAACCGGTTTTATTAAAATGAATTAATGTTGATTTCCTGAACCATTACTCTGGTAAGCGCCTATGTCAGCTCCCGGAGGCGTAATCGTTGCGCCATAATCTCCTCCTTGCGGAACCGAAGCGATAGGTTGAAAGCCGGTAAAGCCTTTGCCAATTGCGGGTGATCCGGAAGCTAAATGAAAGTCGTAACCTGAAGCGTAGGCAATTGTGCCTGGTGTTGCAGCTTCCGGTAATGGGAAATTTACAAACTGCGGATTGTTTTGTCCTGCCAACGCATTGATTCCGGAACTGTTATAAGGAGCGCCGGGATAATATCCTGATGGCATCATTGAAACAAGATTTGGAATATCAGATGCCTGTGGCCTTGCCCATAACCCTGACATTGGTACGCCACCAACACCAACAGCGGAAGTATCCGGTGTAACCGGGTAAAATTGGTTAACACCCGCTACTGAATCGCTATAGTTGTAAGTATAACCATATTTCATGTGGGCGGTATCAGCAACTACCAAAGCATTGCCAAGGTAAGATTGTGTGGCACCAACAATACGCAAACCAAAGCGGCAGTTTACAATCAGGTTGTTGTAAGCCATACCTTTTGCACCTTCTTCGTAGTTGATAGAGCCGCCGCGGCCTAATTCGACCATTCTATAACCTGAATTAACAACGGTATTATTGTAAAAATTACAGTTGGTTTGCTGGCTTCCTGGTTGGCCTTTGTCCGATGCTTTAGGGCCATTGGTGGCACAACCGATAAACAGGTTATAAGCGCAATCGCCTACACCGCCGCCTTTTACATTAAATTGGTCTCCACCGGTTCCACCGCCTTTTTCAAACGTGTTTCTCATTACTGAGAAATGACCGGATTTTAAACGGATTGCATCATCTGTTCCACCATATAACCATGAATCTTCCAAAATGAAATTACCCTTGGGATTTTGGAAGAAAATATTGTAAGAATCTCCTGTAGATGCGCCGGCAATTGGAGGTTGTGCAGCAGAAATGGGAGCGCCTGCAAAATCAATGTGCGTCCATTTAATCACGAGGTTATTGCAGGAAGTATCTGCCCATAAACCGCCCCATAAACCTACATAAGCAGGATCGGAAGCAACGGCTTCACCTGGGATTGTCCATTTTTTGTTGCGTTGTTAAAAGTAAAAATAACAGGAGAGGCAGAACTTCCCAAAGAAAACATATTTCCTTTAATAAAGAAATTATAAGTTCCCTGGAAAACAACTTTAGCACCGGGCTGAATAATCAATGAATCGCCGGCATTGATGATTACATCCCCTGTAACATTATAGGTTTGATTGCTTTCCATCGTGCCTTTAATGGAGCCGCTGATATTTCCCGGTTGCACTGTTGTACCTCCCGGAACATAAGGAGTCTGTACATCAGTGCTTGTTTTTTTGCAGGAAAACATTATTATGCTTGCCAAAATAAAAAGAGAGAAGCTACTTAGAATTGTTTTGAGGCTTCTTTTTTTTGAATGTTTCATTTTTTTTGATTTTCGTTTGTTTTAAAAAATTTATTTAAACCGGAACCCGACGAAGAATGTTTGGCTAAAATTGTCGCGCCTTACAATGATGTTATTTTTATCGGTTTGATCCGGGTAATTAATATTATTGAAATAATATCCGTTTGCTGTCGTATGCAATTCAAGAACTAATGGATTATTGGTCAGGTTGGAAACCTTTGCAAAAAGAGTGATCCTTTTTGATGCGGTTACATTCAGAGAAAAATCAATTTGTGAAGTAGGTTTTTGCCAATAATCCAGTCCTTTGAACGGCGAAACAATTTCAATTCTTTGTCCGGTATATACCCAGCTAACTTCTGCTTCAATACCGTTTTTAATGCTTTTGTAAAGCAGGGAAAGATTGGCTATATGATCTGATTGCCCCTGCAAGGGACGTGTCTGGGTGGAGTTCAGGATGACATAATTGTCATTTTTATCCTTCGTATAAACAAGTTTGGAAGTAGTAATTGATGAGTTGGTATAGGAATAATTTCCCCTGATGCCAAAATTCCTAAAATGTTTTGTGAAGACGAGTTCTGCACCATAGTTGGTAGCGTTGCCAAAATTTTCAGGTTCCAATACAAACTGGCTGGTAGTTTGAGACTGGAAGGCAAATTCAATTGGATTGATGATGTGCTTATAAAAAACACCTCCCATGAAATAATCTTCAGCGCCGAAATAATGTTCATATCTTAAATCCAGATTGTTGGATTGTACATGTTGTATATTGGGATTTCCGCGTTGATCAAAATAATTTCCTGAGAAATTAACCGGGATATATTCAAAATAATTAGGCCTGCTGATGCCGCTGAAATAAGAAGCCCGAATATCACTTTTGAGATTCAGTTGGTATTTTATATTAATGCTCGGGAGGTAATCTGTGTAATTATAAGTTCCGGTTTTACCTGGCAAATAAATTGAAAGCTCAGAAACATAACTGTGATTGGTATTCTCAATCCTCAGTCCGCCAACAATTTTCCATTTTTTTTGTTCCCACTTTAGTTCACCATAATAGGCGAGAATGTTCTCAACGGAGGTATACGTTAAACCATCTGTGGTATCCACCCTGGTCAACCTTGGAAAAGACGCGTCCCGGATAGAAGTAAAAGGCTGATTGCCGGAATACAATTGATAGGATTCATATACATTGTCACGGGTTTTGTGGCGATACATTCCGCCAACAGAAAGTTTTAGCGAATGGTTTATCAAATAATGCGCATTCAGATAGGCTGATCGGTCGATTTCATTTGAATGGGTGAAAATAAAAGGGAAGTCCTGTAAATTTCTTTGCTCAGAAGTAACTTGGTGCGTACCGTTATCATAATTAATAATATCTGAATATTGTTGATCAATCCAAATTGGAGTCTTGCTTTGTGCCTTCGAATAAACCAGAGACCAATCTGAAGATAGTTTGCCTGTAATTTGGTGCTTTCCTTGTAAGCTGTTGCTCCATATGATTTGCCTTTGAAACAGCGAACGATCGTAAACATAATCCTGACCAGACAGATGCAAATATTGAGACAATCCCTGCTGCAGATTCCTGTGCTCTGTACGATCCAATTGAAAATAAGCAGTATAAAAAGTAAGCTTGTTGTGTTCATTAAAATCATAATTCAGTACCAAATGATTGCCCAGCCTGTTTTGCAGATTGTTATAAGTACGATATTCAAGTGGCCCGAATACAGGTGTGTTTGCAGTTGGAATTGGCTGTGGCTGTCCACTTGGGGGATAAAATAAAGAAGAGCTCCCCTTATAAATATGCTGATAGCTAACCGCTGCAAGAAAACCAAAGTGTTTGGTCAACTGTGCTCCAATACTTCCATTTAAAAAACCGTTAACCGGAAGTTTTACAGACTTATACTCCAGGTATTTAACATTAAAGTCAGAAGGCTGCGGAGCATAACCTGCTCCATGAATTTCGTAAGGCGTTTTCCAGGGTGCGCCGTTGTGATCAAAAGTGGTGAAAGTGTGATTGCTAAAAAAATTATTATAACCTAACGACCCGTTTAGCGTATAGGTCAGATGTTCGGGTGATTCCTTCAGAACCATATTGGTAACACCTCCAATAGCATCGCCTTCCATGGAAGGTGTAAGTGATTTTACCACTTCTAATCGCTGCAAGAGATCAGCGGGAAAAATATCAAGTGGAATAGATCTCGTTTTGTCATCCGGACTTGGAATCTTTACGCCGTTGATGGTGGTATAATTATACCTGTCTGCCATCCCGCGAATGATCGCATTTTCACCGTCACCGGAACTGTTCTTCACCAACGAAACACCCGCTGCGCGTTGCAATACATTTCCAACTGTAATATCCGGAGAATTTTCAATTGCCCTTGCAGATATGATGTTCAATAAATTGGAAGATATTCTTTCTACACGCCTCGCACTGATATCGGATCCTTTATTCATATTGGCGTTGACCACCACCTCATTCAACTTATTTTCATGTAGTTGTAATTGAATATTATTTCGGACAACTGTACCTTTCTTTGCTTCAATAATTAATTTCTTTTCATTGTACCCCACATAGTCAATCGTTGAAGTATAAGTTCCTGCTTCGATGTTTTTAAAAACAAATGAGCCGTCCAGTCCGCTGTTTGTATTATATTTTTTTGCTGAATTCTGTAAGGTTACCGTCGCATTAATAAGTGGCTCTCCTGATGACAGGTCTGTCACTTTTCCCTTTATTTCCTGTGAATATGCAGGGAATGATGTACTTGCTAAAAATAGGATTGCAATGAACAGGTGTGGGAAAATGGAAAGGCGAACTAACGGAAATTTTCTCAAGTTTTTAGATTTATTCATTTAAAAAGACATTTGCATTGTGGTAACGCGGTGCAAACTTATCGACGAGAGCAATGCATAACTTGAAGAGAAAATGAATTAACCTAATGATGATGTTTTCTTAATTGAATGGTAATATTAACTTCAGAAAAAAATCAGATTTACTAAAATGTGACAGTAAAACGGTGTGTATTGTGATCGAAGTGGTAGTTTATGCTGAAACCCGAGACGATTATTATTTGTTTAATAATAGAAAGTCCCAAACCATTATGGTTACCGTTTACAGAAGTTTTATAAAAACGAGTAAACAATTTATTTTCATCAAGGGAAGATGAGCCACTATTACTCACTGTCAATATATTTTTTTCGAGTGTCACGTTGATGAATCCATTGTTAATGTTGTGATTACTTGCATTGCTGAATAAATTGTTGAACAAGATATCCAGCAGTTCAGGGTTGATGCAACAAAAGCTTTCATTAATTTCTGAAGTGCACGTTAAATGGAGGCTTTGCCACAGCTCACGAAAATCCTCAATCTTTTCATTCACTTTTTGTCGAAGATTAATTTCTTCTTTATTGCCAAACTGTTGGTTTTCTATTTTCGCCAGCAAGAGCAAAGACTGGTTTAATCGTGACAATTTTTTTATAGAAGAATACGCTTCTTTGGCAAGCTCACTTTGCTTTTGCGAAAGATCTTCTTCCTGTATTATCATATCGAGTTTTGAGCGGATGATTGATAACGGAGTTTGTATTTCATGAGAAGCGTTCTCTGTAAATTGCTTTAGAAGCAGATAATCCTGATTGGCTTTAGCAGTTGAAATCTGCAAGCTCTCATTCATAAATGAAAATTCATTCGTCGAGGTTTTCGGGAAAGTCAGCGTTCGTGATTCTCCTAAATTAAAATTCCTCATGATTTTCATCGATTCATAAAAAGGTTGCCATAGTTTTCTTAATAAAACATTGTTGAGTAAAATTGAAATTAAAATGATACATAAAATACCAACTATAGAAATGGAGATAAGCGCCCGGGAAAGGTGGTGTATGCCTTCAACCGGTTTGGCAATCGTTACTTTATACCAACCATTATGTAATCTAAGTGGAAAGTCAAGCTTCATAAAATTATGCATCTTGTTTTCGCGCTTGCTGAACATTTGAGTTAACCTGATGTTGCGTTTTATTTTCTGATTACCTGTCGATTCATACAGAAGCTGTTCTTCGTCAAGTGGATACCCACGTGGAAAGGATTTATATTGTTTTACATAATCCTCAACTTTTGTCTCAACGCCGGTGAGATCAGCATTCAATTCTGTTATAAGAATTTCCCGGAAAAATTTATTTAGCAAGAGAGCAGAGACTATAAAAATAGTAGTCATAATCAGAATATTGACCACTGAATATTTGGTTAACAGTTTCATTGCCCTTTTGCTAGGTCACTTGGTTTTATGCTAAACTTGTAACCCATTCCATAAATCGCTTTGATAGGATCATGGCAACCGTTTTGAGTAATTTTCTTTCGCAGATTTTTTACATGGGTATAAATAAAGTTGTAATTATCATTCATATAGATATGGTCTCCCCATAAATGTTCAACAATCGCTTCCAGCGTAACAACTTTGTTTTTATTGGCTACAAAATACAAGAGTAACTCATATTCTTTTCGTGTAAGATCAACCGGAAGTTCTTTAGCATAAACTCTCTTGTACTGCATTTGAATGGTGAGTTCGTCGGTCACAATTTGATTTTGCCCATCAAAATATTTTCTGCGCAAAACCGATTTCACGCGTGCAGAAAGTTCGGCTAAATGAAAGGGCTTTGTAAGGTAATCGTCTGCTCCAAGGTTCAGTCCGTCTAATTTATCATCCAAAGAGTTTTTAGCAGAAATAATAAGAACACTTTCTGATTTACGATGTTGTTTCAGTTGTTGTAGAAGCCAAAGGCCGTTTCCTTTTGGCAGGCTTATGTCTAATAGGATACACTCGTAACTATTTTCTTCAATTTTTTGCCTTGCGTCTGCGAAGTCATAAGATGCTTCACAAACAAAATTACTTTTCCCGAGGTAAGTGCAAATACTTTTCGACAATTCGATTTCATCTTCGATTACCAGCAAACGCATACAATTAAAATTAGAAACGTTAAGTAATTAACTTCTGAAAAAACTACAGCGCCGAATAATGTAGCGATTCAACTTCTACAAATTTGCTTCGAAACCTAATGCATAAGAAAGCTTTACAAAAAATTAATGTTTTTATAATAATTTGATAACCTTAAATTAAAAGTGATGTGAACGGTTTTTGAATCTTCTTCCTGATTTTTAAAATCAAAGAAGCAAAATAAAACAGGTTGCTTTTTGTTGGTTCACTATCAAGGAAATTTAGACTTTTGGCTCCTGGATTTTTGATGCTGGCTACCGGATGGCTGATATTAAAACAACTTCAACTGGATGTCCTTTTGCCGTGGTTTTTTTGCGTCGCCTAAAACGGTTTTGCCGCCATACTTCCAAGAATCGTTTCTTTCTTTTTCAATTAAAGTGTCAAAATTATTATTTGGTGTAAAATCTTTTTCAGCACGGAAAGCTATCTCATGCAATTTTTTTATAGCTACAGCTTTATCCGTCGTACCAAGTTTTGCTTTTTGAACCGCTATTTGCAGCGTTTCAATTGTTTCGTCATATACTTTTGTTGGCACCGGAAAAGGATGGCCATCTTTTCCTCCATGCGCAAATGAAAATCTTGCAGGATCTCTAAACCTAGTTGGGCTTCCATGAATCACCTCGCTCACCAAAGCCAAAGATTGAATGGTTCTCGGGCCAACTCCCTGTAGCAAAAGAAGCGATTCAAAATCTTTGGGTTGTTGTTCATGCGCCAGCCATAAAATACTTCCAAGCCTTTTTAGGTTTACATCTTCAGCGCGAACTTGATGGTGTGAAGGCATTTTTAATTGTTGAAATTCATTTGTAACCTCAAGAGGATTTTCCGCACTTATTTTTAAAATGCCTTCTCTTGCTGTGTTTGCATCAACGGCAGTAAGATTTAAAATATTTCCCTGGTTGATACCACAAACTCCCGTGTGCGGCTCTTCTACAAATGATTGTATGTTTTTCGAATGCCAGTGGTATCGCCTTGCGGTCTTATTTTCAGTTCGCATACCTTGCTGAATTACAGTCCATTCACCCGAGTTAGTTAAAATAAAATTATGAGTATATAATTGGAAGCCATCCTGCACAGCAGTATTATCAACCTTGGCGCTCAGTTTGCTGCATCTTACCAATTCATTGCCATCAAGGCCGGTACTATCAGCAATACGAATTAATTCATTAGGTGTTTCTTTTGAAAATTTTCCTTTACCGCCACAAATGTAAATTCCCAGTTCTTTTGAATGTGGATTTACCGCCCTTTTTAAAGCGCCTAAAACAGAAGTGGTGATTCCGGATGAATGCCAGTCCATGCCCATAACGGCGCCAAAACTTTGAAACCAAAACGGATCGGACAACCGGCGAAGCATTTCTTCTTTTCCATATTCTGTGATGATAGATTCCGTTATGGCAAAGCCTAATCTGGCCATTCTTTCGGCAAGCCATTTGGGCACATAACCATAATGCAAAGGCAGGTCTGCAGAGCCGGATTTTTTCATTCCGTAAAAATAAGAATTTGCAAACCGGCAATTAGTTAAAAAAGTCGGTGAGCAAAATAAAAATCAAAGCGGATTGTTGCTTTACTACGTCAAAAAAAACCACGGAAATGTTTTTACTTTCCGTGGTTTACTTAAACAACCCTTTGCCAAAAATTCTAATTCATTGTATGCTCAATTTATTTCGGCATTTCGAAAATTGAAGGATCGATGGTTTTGTTTACCTCTACTTTTTTAACTGTAGTACTCATTGAAAAATTGCCACCAAAATCTAGATTGGTAGTATAAGGAATTGAAATACCTTCCGGAGTTTTTTGGTAATCAGAAAAAGTGGTTATCATACTGACATCCTGTCCCTGCATTTGCGTTTGGCGAACCATTTTCTTAAGCAGGTAAGAGGCTGTATCAATATAATAAGTCAACTCAACATTGTCAGGGGATGTATATTTAATTTTATAGGCGCCACTGTCAATTCCTTCCAATTGTACTTTACCCACATGGTTTACAGCATAGTTGTATAAAGCTCCGCCGATATACATATCGTACTTTCCGGCTTGATATTGATCTTCAGGTAAGGCAACTGCATTAGAGCCGCCGGAAAATGGATTGATGGTCCAACCTCCTTTATCTGTATAGGCTGTTACAAGTTGTTGGTCATTAAAATTGGTTACGCTTTTATAAGCCTTACCGTTAATTATGTCTATCACGACCGGATTATCGTTTCCCATTACCTGGGTAGAGGACTGCATAGAAACCGTGTTCACTTTGCTCAGGTTATCCTTGCCACCAATGGCATCTACATATTTATTGATAATGTCGTCCGCACTTTGTGCATGAGCGAAAGAAGCGCTCATAAAAGTAATAATAGCCAGCAGGCCAAGTTTGATACGTTGCATAATTTTAGTTTTTTTGATTTTGAATTAAAGTTAAGAGTTCCCTTTATAATTAATTCAAATATTTTATGGAAGGTAATGGTTGACCTAAATATAAACCGGAACAAGCCAGATCTGTGGTATTAAAAGATTTAAAGGATTGCTACCCGTGCTTCAGGTTTTTTGCTAGCCTTAGTTTACATAGGTTTGAAATGTCATGATAAGACGAATGCCAATTTGCTAAATGTGCAGGAATATTTTTTTGGAATTGAAATAAAAGTGTAATCGTTTACCGGTTTACTATAATCCTGAATCAGTCTCTCTTAAGAATATCAAGGGAAAATAAAAATCTTCTTTATTTCTTTCTTTACTGCATTCCGCTAAAAAATTAATTCAACACTTTCGCTTCTTTTTCAGTTTCTATGCTTTTTTGTTCTTTTATTTTGTCCCAACCACCTAAAACATTTCGCAGGTTGTGGTATCCTTGTCTTTTTAAAAGTGAAGCAGCTATCACACTCCTGTAGCCACCTCCGCAATGGACATAAATGTTTTGGTCTTCTTCCAACTGCGCAATTTGAGCAATATCTGTCATTTCTCCCAAAGGCAAACTAACCGCGTCTTTCACATGGCCATCAGCAAATTCATTAAATGTTCGTACATCCAACACTGTTAGATGATCGTCGAAAGGAATGTCCATTGCCAGTTCATCGGCTTCTACATTTATGATAAGGTCGATCTTTTCTCCGGCTTTTTTCCAGGTATCAAACCCGCCTCTCAAATAGCCTTCAACGTTTTCAAACCCAACACGGGCAAGTCTTACAACCGTTTCTTCTTCTTTACCTTTATCACTTATAAAAAGTATTGGTTTATCAAACGGTAGCAAATTGCCAGCCCATTCTGCGAATCGTCCGTCAAGGCCGATAAAAATTGAACCAGGAATAAATCCATTTGAAAATTCTTCCGGTTCTCTTGTATCTAAAACGATTGCGTTGTTTCCAATTTGTTTTTTGAATTCTTTCAGGGATACATTGTGCAAACCTTTTGCTTTTATTTCATTCAGGTTTGAATAACCTTCTTTATTGATTCTTGCATTAATCGGAAAGTAGGGTGGAGGATCGGCCAGGTCTTTCGTTACTGCTTTGATAAATTCTTCTCTCGTTTGCGGCAGCATTGCATAATTCGATTGCTTCTCGTTGCCGAGCGTACTTTGCGTTTCCGGTCCAAGATTTTTACCGCAACTGCTTCCGGGTCCGTGTGCAGGATAAACTATAAGGTCATCCGGCAAAGGCTTCAGTTTATTTTGAATTGAATCGTACATGATAGAAGCGAGTTCTTCTTTGGAAAGATTACCACTACTCAAATCAGGCCGGCCAACATCGCTTACAAATAAAGTATCACCGGTGAAAAGACAGTATGGTTTTTCGCTTTCGTCTTTTAAAAGATAGCAGCTGGATTCTAAAGTATGTCCGGGAGTATGAATGACCTGTAAAGTAAGATTACCAATTTTAAATTCTTCTCCATCATTGGCAAGGTGAAATTTAAAATTTGCTTTTGTATTCGGTCCATAAATGATTGTGGCACCTGTTTGTTTTGCGAGATCCAAATGGCCACTTACAAAATCAGCATGAAAATGCGTTTCAAAAATATACTTGATTGAAGCATTGTGTTCTTTCGCTAATTGCAAATACGATTCTATATCTCTCATCGGGTCCACCACTGCCGCTTCACCATTACTTTCAATAAAATAAGAGGCTTCGCTCAGGCAACCTGTATAGATTTGTTGTATGTACATAAGAACAGTTTTAAAAATAAAATAGCCATATTTATCAAAGTTCATAAATATGGCTGAAATTTTTTTTAGAAATTCAAGTGTAAATCCGGGAATTATTGGAATTATCCAACGAGTTCTTTCACAAACTTATTAATGTCTGCTATTCGCTCTTCATTAATCGTATAAAAGATGAATTTTCCTTCGCGCACTGTATTTACAATGTCGGCTTTACGTAAAATAGCAAGATGCTGAGAAGCAACTGATTGCTCCAGGCGCAATTTTACATAAAGTTCAGTAACAGTAATTCTTTTATGTTCGTCGATTGTTTTCAGAATTAGTTGTCTGAGTTTATGATTTAGTGCTCTTAAAACAAGAGCAGCTTTTTTGATTTTTAAGTAATCCATGTTCTTCAGAGCATCACTTTGGTTAGTGTGCTCGAGTCGGTTTGTTTCGTGACTTTGAGCTGTGAGTGTCATTCTAATTAGATTTTAATGATAATTAATGTTTTTCAAAGAATTCAATTTTCCTACGCAAAGGTACGTATTGTAAATAGATATAGTTTGTAACGAAATATTAAAATAATTATTTCTGTCAGCCAATTTTTGCCGTGGTATAAAATTCTTTAACGTATAAAGCTTCGGCTTTTATAAGGTTTTCAAAATCATTTTTTTGAAATTTGTTCCAACTAAATTTTGCTAATGATTCTGAGGATATATCGGATAAAATATAATATAAATTTTCAG
This sequence comes from uncultured Chitinophagaceae bacterium, assembly GCA_963811285.1. Classification (GTDB taxonomy): domain Bacteria; phylum Bacteroidota; class Bacteroidia; order Chitinophagales; family Chitinophagaceae; genus Ginsengibacter. The sequence continues at coordinate 392,699 of CAWEQV010000008.1, forward strand.
AACGGCTTTCTACTAATTTCTTAAATTTTAGCGCGCCGCTTCCAAAGTAATAAAAGCTTTTGCTTTGTGTCAATTCATGAACGCTGTTATCATTCAAAATCAACGCGGTAGGGGCAGTAATTTCATTTAAATTTTTATCATAAACAGCAGTAAAAACCTCCATCCTTCTCGCATCAATCATCGGGCAAAAGAAAGATTCTTTATCAACTCTTTCTAAATTTTCAATCGCAGAAAATGCCATTAACTCCAGGGAATTCAAGACTATCATTGGAATTTTTAAAGCAAAACAAAGTCCTTTTGCAGTTGCCAGCCCGACTCTTATTCCTGTGTAGGAACCTGGGCCGCCTGTTACGCCAATTGCTTTTAAGTCATTAATTGCAATGTCATTATCCTGTAAAATTTTTTTAATTGCTATATGTAAAAAAGAGGCGTGATCCTTTTGTTCTTCATTTGTTGCTGTACTTAAAACGCGGCCTTCCTGACTGACATTTACGATAGCTTTTTCTGCGGTAGTATGGATGTTTAAGATGTAATTCATTGTTCAATTCTTTCCGAAATTTCTAAATATAAATTTTTTAAAGCCGGGGCCGGCAAATAACGTTCTTCTTTTTCAGCTAATCTTTCCAGCAGATTATAAATATTTTCCACGCCGATTTTTTCTGCCCATTCAAATGGCCCGTTTGGGTAATTGGTTCCCAGTTTCATCGCCATGTCAATTTCTTCTATCGTACTTATCTTTTCGCCAAGGGCAAAAAAAGCTTCATTTACAATCATGCTAATCACTCTTGCAGATACAAAACCCGGTTCATCTTTTACAACAACTACTTTTCGGTTTAGCAAACTAAAAATTCTTTTATGCATTTCGTGTTCATTTGAAACTACTTCCCAGAGCGGCCTTTCCAAAAACCCAGGCCATGCGTTTATCCTGCTTATATTTTCAGGAAACCCTGATTCAGATAATGTTTCAATTACCTTGTTTATATAAACCGGTTTCCCCACAAACTTTTCAAGATCGATATCTATAACATTCGAAAGTATAAAGTAAGCCTCATAATCTTTTGAATGATCCAGTTCTGTAATATCAGAAGCAAAAGTTACTGAAGCATCACTAGCAAAAGGAATCGATACTATTTCTTTCTTCTGTTGTTCATCAGAAAGGATAAAAATCTTCATACTGTATTTTTTGCAAAAATAGGTTTGTTAGTTGATGGAAAGTTTTGCAACTTTAAACTCTTTTCAAAAAAATAATATGAATAAAACGATTGTTCAAACTACAAAAGCGCCTGAATCAATCGGCCCTTATAGCCAGGCGGTAAAAGCAGGAGGATTTTTATTTTTATCAGGGCAAGTGGCATTTGTACCCGGAACTTCCCAATTAATCACCGATAATATTACTGTGGAGACAAAGCAGGTGATGGAGAATTTAAAAGCAGTGTTGACAGAAGCAGGATTAGACTTTAGTCATGTAGTTAAAACAACTATTTTTTTAAAAGAAATGAGTTCTTTTGCAGAAGTAAATGCGGAATATGGGAAATATTTTGTAAAAGATTTTCCGGCCAGGGAAACTGTTGCGGTAAAAACATTACCAAAAGATGTAAATGTAGAAATAAGCATGATTGCCATCGAAGGTTAACAGTAAACGAATAAATTCTGAATATATTTATTTTAAAACTAGCTGGGTTAACCGAAAAATTTCAAAAGGACACTAAAAATATAAAAACTTGAACAGGCAGGTTATAATAACATCCAAAGCCCATAAATTTTTAACTGAAACACTTCATAAGAAAGGTTTTTCAGTGTTGATCTCAGAAAAGATTACTTACGAAGAATTGACTTCTATCATTAGCCAGGCAGAAGGGCTTGTAGTTACTACAAGAATGCCAATTGATAAACCCATTCTCGATAAAGCAAGCCGTTTAAAATGGATCGGAAGGCTTGGAAGCGGTATGGAACTCATAGATGTGGAATACGCAGAATCGAAAGGGATAAAATGTGTAAGCAGTCCGGAAGGAAACAGGAATGCTGTCGCTGAGCATAGTCTGGGATTATTGCTGAATCTTACCAACAAAATATCATCAAGTTTCGAAGAGATTAAGGACAGGAAATGGATAAGGGATGCTAACCGTGGCACTGAACTGGAAGGCAAAACCATAGGTATTATCGGTTATGGAAACACCGGGTCTGCTTTTGCGAAATTGCTTGGTTGTTTTGATGTAACGGTTCTTGCTTATGACAAATTTAAATTCGGATTCAGCAAGGATCATGTTAAAGAAGCTAATTTTGAACAGGTTTGCCGTTATTCGGATGTGATAAGCATCCATGTTCCTCTAACCGCAGAAACACAGCATATGGCGAACGATTCATTTTTTAATTCACTTGAACGATCACCTTTTTTCCTGTCTTCCTGTCGCGGTAAAGTAACTGATACAGCAGCTTTGATCAATGCTTTAAAAAATAAAAAAATCGCTGGCGCGGGATTGGACGTGTTGGAAAATGAAAAATTGGATTCTTATTCAAAAGAAGAAAATCAACAGCTGAATTGGTTAATTGACCAGCCTAATGTAATTTTAACGCCTCATATAGCCGGATATTCTCATGAAGCATTTTATAAAATGTCTAAAGTGCTTTTGGAAAAATTAGGCTTGAAATAAAATTTAATCTTTCTTATATTTGTATTCATACAACGTCTTAGTAAATACTGGGACGTTGTATTTTTTTTCAATATTACATAAAGTTTTGACAATTAAATCAGATGTTATGAGCCAGGTTAATTATGTAACTAAAGATACCTTTGAACAAATGCAGGCAGAACTGCAGCACATGAAAGCGGTTGACAGGCCGGCTGCATCAAAGGCTATTGGGGAAGCCAGAGAAAAAGGTGATCTTAAAGAAAACGCAGAGTATGATGCCGCCAAAGAAGCGCAGGGAATGCTGGAAGCTAAAATAAAGCAATTGGAAGCCGTGATCGCTACTGCGAAAATTGTAGATGAAAGTACGATTGATACGAGCAGGGTTTCTGTTCTTACTAAAGTGACACTCACAAATATGGACACGCAAAAACAAGTAAGTTACCAGATAGTTTCTGAAAAAGAAGCGAACCTTAAAGAAAAAAAGATTTCTGCCAATTCACCAATAGGTGCAGGATTGCTTGGAAAATCTGTAGGGGATGTTGCTGAAATAAAAGTGCCGGCAGGAATTATAAAATTCAGGGTTGATGATATCACGGCATAAAAGGGAAAAGCAATAGACAATAGGCAAAAGGCAAAAAGCAAAAGGCAAAAAGCAAAAGGCAGAGAATGAGAAGAAATTGATTAAGATAAAAAAAAATTACAATGACAATTTTCAGTAAAATAATCAATGGCGAAATTCCTTCTTATAAAATAGCGGAGAACGAAAAGTTTTTTGCTTTTCTTGATATTAATCCTTTGGTGGAAGGGCATACATTGGTTGTTCCCAAAATTGAAGTAGATAAATTTCTTGATATGCCGGAGGAATATCTTTCAGAGATATTGGTATTTGCGAAACCGATTGCGGCTGCGATTGAAAAAGTGATTCCTTGTAAGCGCTGTGGACTAAGCGTTATAGGCCTTGAAGTGCCACACGCACATTTGCATTTGATTCCGATCAACAATATGGACGATATCAATTTTACCAGGAAAAAACTTTCTCCTTCAAAAGAAGAATTGAAGAATACGCAGGACAAGATTTTAAGTGCCTTAAAATAGATATCCGGTCAACAAACAAATAATCCTGATTTTTATTTTCCTATTTTATTCTTTGGGGATTTTGTACTAAAAAATCTTTCCATCCATTTAGTTTTTTGGTTGAATTTTTTGTCAATGAATTTCCCTGGAAATGATGGCAAACTGCAACAGCGAGCGCATCTGTGGCATCAAAATATTTTGGATCTTCTTCAAATGAAATCAACCGCTGCAACATTTTCAACACCTGTTGTTTATCGGCATTTCCGTTTCCTGTAATGGACTGTTTTACTTTTCGTGGTGAATATTCCGTAACAGGAATGCCTGCCTGCATGGCCGCAGCTATTGCTACACCTTGCGCACGGCCGAGTTTGAGCATACTTTGTACATTTTTTCCAAAGAAAGGCGCTTCAATAGCAAATTCATGTGGGCAAAATTCAGTAAGTAGTTCACAAACTTTTTCATGTATGATTTGCAATCTTTCGTATGCATCTTTCTTGGGAGAAAGTTTCAGCACATCCATGATCATCAATGCCATTCCTGAAGAGGAAATTTCAATAATTCCAAAACCCATAAACAATGTTCCGGGATCGATGCCTATAATGATTTTTGAATTTGTATTCAATTGAAGTTTATTTTTACCACTATTTGAATAGAAGATTGTAAAATAAGGCAAAATTTCTGTATTAAAGCTTCATGATTAGAAATAAAAAGGTCAAAATAATTGTCAAATACTTTCTGGGGCCGCTTCTTGGCGCGTGGTTATTTTATTCTTTATATCAGCAAATAAAACATCAGCCAAATCTTCATCAATCACTTACATTAATAAAAGAAGCTCCTTTTGGAGATAATGGGTGGAAATTCTGGCTGGTTATTTTTCTGGCACTTGTAAACTGGGGAATCGAAGCCCGCAAATGGCAAGTGCTTTTGAAACCTCTACAAAAAATCCATTTTCTAAGAGCGTATCGTTCGGTGTTAAGTGGTTTGGCGCTTTCATTAAACACGCCCAACAGGATGGGTGAATATGGCGGAAGAATTTTGTATGTAAAAGATGGAAGCCGGCTTAAAGCCATCTCATTGTCAATAGCCGGAAGCATTAGCCAGTTAATTATCACTTTAATTTTTGGGTGTGGAGGTTTGATTTATCTTTTATTTTTTCAAACCTTACATACCGGTTCGGTAATGGGATTGTCCGTCTATTGGATAAAAGTTTTGCTCTTTATTTCTTCGGTTGTAACCCTCATTCTTGTTTTATTTTTCTTCAGGCTTTCGTGGTTGATCAGGTTATTGGAGAAGATTCCCGGATCAACAAAATTCATAGAGTATTTTAATGTATTAGAAGAGTTTACTGCTAAATTATTGTTAAGGCTACTTTCACTTTCATTCTTTCGTTATCTTGTTTTCGTCCTACAATATATATTGCTGCTTCAATTGTTGCATGTAGAAATATTTTGGTTCGATTCTTTCTGGATAATAAGTATTCTTTTCTTGGTGCTGGCAATCGTTCCATCTTTTGCAATTGCAGATCTGGGAATCAGGGGAAAATTTAGTACCGGCTTATTTGGTATTTATAGCATGAATACGATTGGTATATTAGGTACTACCTTTGGTATTTGGTTCATTAATTTATTTATACCGGCGCTTGCAGGAAGCATATTGATTTTAGGCATAAGATTTTTTAAAGAAAAATAATTAAGGTTGAAAGCAATTATCTCATTTTTACTTTTACTTTTTACTTCTGTGAAACAGGATCAACCGTTCTGTGGCATTCGCAATACAGCGTTTAAAGATGGTGAAGAAGTTACAATGAGAGTGTATTACACAACGTTAGGATTATATGTGGGAGCCGGTGAAGCGAAATTTACTACGACAGTGGAAAGGTATAATGGTGTTCCTGTTTATCATTGTGTAGGAGAGGGGAATACCTATTCTTTCTTTGACAATTTTTACAAAGTGCGCGACCGTTATGAAACCTATATTGATACAGCGACCATGCTTCCCGTAAAATTTATCCGTAATGTAGATGAGGGAGGAACGAAGATTTATAACAATGTAACTTTCAATCACAATGCCGGAACCGCGGTAAGTACGCATGGGCTTTTTAAAGTAACCTCATGTATCCAGGATGTCATCAGTTCTGTTTATTACGCAAGGAATATTGATTTCACTAAATATAAACCGGGCGATAAAATTCCTTTTGACATGTTTCTTGATGATGAAATTTATCATCTTTACTTGCGGTACGAAGGAAAGGAAAATGTAAAAACCAAATATGGAAAATTTCGCGCAATCAAATTTAAACCGCTCCTGATTAAAGGTTCTATTTTTGAAGGAGGTGAAAAGATGAATGTGTGGGTGAGTGACGATTCCAATCATTTATTATTGCGTGCTGAAAGCCCGATATCAGTTGGTTCTATCAAAGTTGACATGATGGGTTATAAAAATCTGCGTTACCCGCTTACTTCATTAATCAGAAGATAAAAGTGTTTATTTCTTTAAATTATCCTTCTTTCTGTTCTCTATATTTTTCAACCTGAAAAGAATCAAAAGCGATATTCCGACAAGAAGATAAGTGATAGATAATATGAGATTTTCAGTGTGGGATAAAACTATTTTATTGAACTGCTCTTTTATAAAAAAATAAATGATTGTAGCAATACTGGCTAAAAGAACAATAAAAGCAATCTTTTTCAAATTGTGAATTTTTATAAAATACTTTCCAGCTTAAAAGTTTCTTTAGCGCGTATGCCCTTATCCGTTAGTTGAAGGGTGCAGCATTCAATTTCCGGGTCGTGTTCAAAAAATAAAATAAAATTCTTTTCCAAAGCTTCCTGCAGGAAAGCCTTTTTTTCTATCAAGGTTTCGAGCGGCCTTGTGTCGTAAGCCATGATGTAAGGAACAGGAATATGAGCTACTGATGGTAAAAGGTCGGCCATGTAAACAATTGTTTTGTCTTTGTATTTTATCTGGGGCAACATCATTGATTCGGTATGTCCCTTTACAAAACGCAGTTTTATATTTTTCGTGAATTGAACGCCATCTTTTGGCTCAATAAATCTTAATTTGCCGCTTTCCTGAATTGGTAAAATATTTTCTTTTAAGAAACTGGCTTTCTCCCTGTCATTCGGTTCTGTAGCCCATTTCCAGTGCTTTTCATTGCTCCAGTAAGTAGCATTTTTAAACGCAGGAACTAATTTATCACCTTCCTTTTCTATTGAGCCACCGCAGTGGTCGAAATGAAGATGCGTTAAAAAGACATCCGTAATATCCTCGCGGCTAAAATTAAATTTTGCCAAAGATTTATCGAGTGAATCATCCCCGTTTAAATAATAATAACCAAAGAACTTTTCACTTTGTTTGTTTCCCATTCCGTTGTCGATAAGAATCGTCCGGCCTTCGTCTTCAACAAGCAGGCATCGCATTGCCCAGTTGCACATATTGTTTTCATCAGCGGGATTTAATTTGTTCCACATACTTTTTGGAACTACACCAAACATAGCTCCTCCATCCAATTTAAAATGTCCTGTATTGATAGGGTATAATTTCATTCTGTATATTTTTTTTCTGAAAGAAATAAAATTACAAAATAATTAAAGAGCTGTTTTGAAGGAGTTAAACAGCGACCGTTTTTTTATGATGCTTCTCTTTTTTTAAGGTAAGAAAAAGGAGAACAAATCCAATGATAAAAAAACACATCACCACTAAGACTGAATTCTTCATACTACCGGTTAATTCTTCAATTGCCCCAAAACTAAACATCCCGATTACAATCCCGATCTTTTCTGTAACATCATAAAAACTGAAAAAAGAAGTAGTATCTTTTGTGACAGGCATCAGTTTGGAATAAGTTGAACGGCTCAATGATTGGATACCGCCCATTACCAAACCAACAACAGCCGCTAAAATATAAAAATAAATTTCCGCGTTTATTCCTTGTTCACTCACAACAGATATCTGATAAGCGCCAATGCATACTAAAATCCAGATAATTACGACAGATAATAAAGTTTGAAAATTGCCAAATTTTTCTGAAAGCTTGGCCATCACGTTTGCCCCAAAAATCGCCACAATCTGGATGATTAAAATCGTAATAATTAATTTTTCTGTTGGTAATTTTAATTCCTTACTTCCGAAAAGTGCGGCTACCAGCATGATTGTTTGTACGCCCATATTGTAAAAGAAAAAGGAAAGTAAAAATCTTTTTAAAACAGGAAGGTGCTTTAATTGTCCAAAAACCTTTTTCAATTCTATAAACCCGTTTACAAATAAGTTTTTTTCGGGGCGGTTGGCTGCCGGTGTTCCTTTCGGCATTCTTGTAAGTGTGAATTGCGCAAAACCAAACCACCAGATTCCAACCAATAAAAATGAAAACCGGGCAGGAAGTGTGGCATCGTTTTGCATACCAAACCATCCTGGTTTAAAAACGAATATGAAACAAATCAATTGTAAAATTACACTGCCGATATAGCCCATCGAAAAACCTTTGGCGCTTACCCTGTCCCTGTCTTTAGGCGCCGCTATTTCCGGTAAATAAGAATTGTAAAAAACAATGCTGCTCCAAAAACCAATACAGGCAAGAATAGAAAATAAAATAGCGATCCAGAGAGTATCAGTTCCTTTAAAAAAGAAAAGGAGGCTGCATGACAAGCTGCCGAGGAAACAAAAAAAACGAAGAAAACTTTTTTTATTTCCTTTATAATCGGCAATGGAAGATAACATCGGTGACATGATAGCCACAATTAAAAAGCCGACGCCCAAAGCGTAATTATACAAGGCTGAGTTTACAAATCTTCTTCCCAGGAAAATTACTTCGCTGTTTGCATTGTTTTTTGTTACGGTTTCATAATAAGCGGGAAAAATAGTAGAAGTAATTACAAGGCTGTATACAGAATTGGCCCAATCGTACATCGCCCAACCGTTAATGACTTTTTTTGAAGCAGTTTGCATTTAAAATGAATAGAAGTTGAAAATAAAGAAAATATTTTATAGCAGGAGTTTCTTTATAAAATAAAAATCTTCAAAAAAAATAAGAGAGCATCAACTTACAGAATAAGATGCAGGAAATAGAACAAACATCAAACTAATGGATAGCTATTTTTGGACGAAGCAAAATAAATATAGAATAGATTTTACCAAACGTCTTATTTGGCAAGACTTTGAATAATATCGTACTTGGTAACGATGTGATAATCGCCTGTTTCATCTTTACCCAAAACCGCGCCGTTTTGTTTTGAAATTAATTTACTCAGTTTTTCAACAGGCATATCAAAAGAAACAACCGGGTATTCTTTTTCCATTACTGAAGCCACTTGTTGCTCTTTAATTTCAGGGTCAGATAAAATTTTATTGAACAAACCTCCCTCACTTAATGAACCAACGATTCCTTCTCCATTCATAACAGGAATGTTTTCAATATCGTGTTTACCCATAAGATTGATTGCTTCTGCAACTGTTTGTTCAGGTTTTATTGTAACTAATTTTTGATTCCCTCGGCCGGCAACCAAATCTTTAAACGTTTTTACTTCCAAAAATCCGCGTTGCATCATCCATTCATCATTGTAAATTTTAGCAACATACCGGCTTCCATGATCGTGAAAAATACAAACTACCACATCCTCTTTCTTCAGTTTATCTTTCAATTGCATCAATCCCTGAAGGCAACTTCCGGCGCTCCAACCTATAAAAAGGCCTTCTTCTTTTGCAATTCTCCTCGCCATTATCGCACCATCTTTATCCGTGACTTTTACAAACTCATCAATATATTTCATATCGTAATTTGCAGGCACAAAATCTTCCCCAAAACCTTCGCTTATGTAAGGATAAACTTCAGTTTCATCGAGCTCGCCTGTATCAAAGTACTTTTTTAGTAAAGAACCGTAACTGTCAATTGCCCAAACTTTTATATCAGGATTTTTTTCTTTCAAATATTTACCGGTTCCTACTATCGTTCCGCCCGTTCCGCTGGCAACAACAAGATGTGTAATCTTGCCTTCCGTTTGTTCCCAAATTTCCGGGCCGGTTTGTTCATAATGGGCGAGCCTGTTGGCTAAATTATCATATTGATTTACATACCAGGAATTAGGAACTTCTTCAGCAAGCCTTTTAGAAACAGAATAATAAGAACGCGGATCTTCCGGTTCTACGTTGGTCGGGCAAATGATTACTTCGGCCCCAACGGCTTTTAAAATATCAGACTTTTCTTTTGATTGTTTATCAGTAGTAGTGAAAATACATTTATAACCTTTTACGATTGCTGCCAGGGCAAGTCCCATTCCGGTATTTCCGGAAGTGCCTTCAATAATGGTTCCGCCTGGTTTTATTTTACCTTCCTGCTCTGCAACTTCAAGCATTTTTACAGCCATCCGATCTTTAATAGAATTTCCCGGATTGAAATATTCAACTTTTGCCAACACAGTGCAAGGCAGATCTTTGGTAATCTTATTGAGTTGAATAAGAGGCGTATTCCCGATTGTTTCTAAAACGTTCTTCTTCCACATAAATTTTTTTGCTAAGGTAAAAAAAATAGGGGAGAGCTTTACTTAGAAACGGGAAGCAGAAACCTGGTTTTGAGAAATTATTTCTTTTTAGATTTCTCTCCTTCAGTTTCTTTTTTGTTGTGGGTGATATCGTCACCTTTAAAATCCTGCTCTTCGTTTTTCCTACTGTCAAGATTGTCTCTCACATCAGGACGATGACTGTTTCGGTTCACTTGCCTGGTATTATTGGTATTTTGTGCCATAGTAACATATTTTACCTAAATGTCGTAAAAATTATGCCACAAAATCCAGTGCTAAATGTTTGAATTTTCTTCTTATTTAACAGAAACTAATTGCGTAGCTGGCTTCATCAGTTCCAAAGCTTTTTTTACTGTAGAGTCAAACCGGTTGTTCACTTCGTAATAACCTTCAGTTCTCCAGATTTCGCGCGCGGTTAATACTTTTATTTCTCTTTTTAGAATAGATCTTTCCTGCTGATCGTTTAAATTTAAAGTTACAGAATCGCGGTCAGCGTAGGCTTTCAGGTTATTCAATGTTTGATCATCTACACTATAATTCTCATCAAATTGTTTAGGTGTACGATATTGGGCGAATTCTTTTTCATTCCGTAAAAAGTTTTTATAAACGAACTGCGTTAGCGTGCCGTGCATCATTGCGTGCATCACATCTTTTGTAAAAATGGTAGTGTCATAAGGAACAAAAACATCCGGCGTAATGCCACCGCCACCATACAAAGTTTTCCCCGATGCAGTGGAATATTTTTTCTCATTAATGTGTTTTATAGAATCAGCAGACGTCATTTCACCTTCCTTAAAGCGATTAATAAGATCAAGATCATACGCTTCATTTCCGTTTTTATAAGATTTTTGAATGCTTCTTCCCAGTGGTGTGTAGTACCTGGCAACAGTAAGGCGTAATCCTGATCCATCACTCAATTGATATTGCTCCTGTACCAACCCTTTCCCAAAAGTTCTTCTTCCTACAATAGTTGCCCTTTCCCAATCCTGGAGAGCGCCGCTTAAAATTTCACTTGCAGAAGCGGTACCTTCATTTACCAGCACTACTAATTTTCCTTTTTCAAAAGCGCCTTCTTTTTGACAATGGTATTCTTTTTTAGGTAAATGAGCTCCTTCCGTATAAGTGATCAGTTTGTTTCCATCCAGAAATTCATCAGCAATATTGGTTGCCTGGGTAAGAATTCCGCCGCCATTATCCCTGAGATCAAGAATAAGGTTTTTCATTCCCTGCTTTTGCAACGCCAGTAAAGAATTCATAAATTCCTGGTAGGTGGTTTCTGAAAACTTATTGAGCCTGATGTAACCAACAGAATCTGAAATCATATATGCAGCATCGAGGCTATAAAGAGGAACCGGCCCACGAATAATGGTAATGGGTTTTTCAATGCCGTTTCTGAAAACGCTAATAGTTACCGGCTGGCCGGCATCACCTTCAATCAGTTTTCTTAATCTTTGTGATGTGATATTTCTTCCGGCAACAATTGAATCACCAACTTTAATTAACTGATCGCCGATCAATAAACCCGATTTTTCAGAAGGGCCTTTTGGTAAAATATTAACCACATTGACGGTATCATTAATAATGTTAAATTCTATTCCAATGCCAAAAAATTGCCCCTCAAGATCTTCATTTACGGTTTTTAATTCCTGTGCAGGCAGGTAAACGGAGTGAGGATCAAGTTTAGAAAGAATGGTTTCTATTGCTAAATTCCCCAAAGAATCTATGTTTTCTTTATCAACATATTTTCTTTTTATCAGGTCCAGTACCTGCGTTACCGGTTTTTCTTTTTCAACAAAGAAAATGCCGTTACCAGGCATATTCCCTTTAATTCTGTAACCTATGAACATGCCTGCCACAATACACAAACTAAGAAGCAATGGAAGCCAAACCTGTAATTTTTTATTGCGCATATTTCTGTTTGTTCTAATTTTATTTTTTTTAAGAAGTTGCAAATTTCCTCAATAAACGTGATAAAATGATCCCTTCCATAAAATTGATTGCTGATAGCGGTTCTACAAAAACTGAGTGGTGCCTTTTAAAAAACACTAAAAAAACTTTGTTTACTACCCAGGGAATGAGCCCTTATTTTCTAAACGCCTCGCAGATAGAAGAAATCATCCAAAAAGAGGTTACTCCATTTCTCAAAAAAAACAAAGTGAATGAAGTATTTTTTTATGGAACCGGGTGTAAAAATCCGGCAAATAAAAAAATGTTTAAAAAAACTTTAAGCAACCTCTTTCCCGGTGCAACCGTTTTAGTGGATAATGATCTTTCAGGAGCAGCAAAGGCTTTATGTGGAGATGAAAAAGGGATTGCATGTATTCTGGGCACCGGATCAAACTCCTGTTATTATAATGGAAAAAGAATAGTAAAGAATAGTCCGGGACTTGGATTCATTTTGGGCGACGAGGGAAGTGGCGCCTATCTTGGCAAGAAGGTAATTCAGCATTATTTATATAATATTTTTGATAACGACCTTCGGGCAAGATTTGATGCACAATTTGTAACCACCGAAACAGAGATCATCGAATCAGTTTATAAAAAACCTTTACCAAACCGTTACCTGGCTTCGTTTGCCTCTTTCCTGGCAGAAAACCGAGGGCACTATATGATAGAAAATATTATAGAGGATGGGATAAATGATTTTTTTTACACTCATATAATAAGTTATAAGGAAAGTTCAAAAATGCCTTTACATTTTACCGGCGGTGTTGCCTATGGTTTTCGGGAAGTGGTAAAACAACTTTGCCTAAATTATGATTTGCAGCCAGGAACTTTTTTAAGAAGCCCAATGGAAGGATTGATAAAATATCACAGGGAGAATTAAGCGTTTCGAATTAAGAAGTAAGAACCAATAATTCGTAATTTTTAATTTTAATTTTCTTTAGTGCGTTAATCAATTCTTATATTGAAAATGTTGATTTTTAAATCGATTACCTTTGCATTTTAAATAAATTTTATGCTCGATAAAATAGAAGCTGCCATTGAAGATATCAAAAATGGCAAGCTCGTAATTGTGGTAGATGATGAAGATCGTGAAAACGAAGGTGATTTTGTTACCTCAGCCAAAAACGTAACTCCTGAAATTATAAATTTCATGAGCAAATATGGCAGAGGGTTGATTTGTATGCCGATTTCTGAAAAAAGATGTGACGAATTGAAACTCGATCTAATGGTCAATAAAAATACAGCTATTCACGCTACGCCATTTACAGTTAGTGTCGACTTGCTTGGGCATGGTTGTACTACCGGTATCTCTGCACAAGATCGCGCTAAAACAGTGCAAGCGATTATTGATCCGGAAACCAAACCCGAAGATCTTGGAAGGCCTGGCCACGTTTTCCCTTTGCGTGCAAAAAATGGCGGCGTGTTGAGAAGAACCGGCCACACGGAAGCAACTATTGATTTGGCGAAACTTGCAGGCCATGGAGATGCGGGCGTTTTGGTAGAGATAATGAATGAAGATGGAACAATGGCCCGTTTGCCTCAGCTTCGTGAAATTGCCAATAAACACGATCTTAAATTAATTTCGATAAAAGACCTCATCGCTTACCGGCTTGAAAAAGAAACACTGATAAAAGAAGATGTTCGTGTTCGTATGCCTACTAAATATGGAGATTTTGAATTAATTGCATTTACACAATTGAATACCGGCGAGGTGCACATGGCCCTAAAAAAAGGAGACTGGAAAAAAGGAGAACCCGTTTTGGTAAGAGTGCATTCCAGTTGTATGACCGGAGACATCTTAGGTTCTCTGCGTTGCGATTGTGGTGACCAGCTTCACAATGCGTTAAAAATGATTGAAGCAGAAGGAAAAGGATTGGTTTTATATATGAACCAGGAAGGACGTGGCATCGGCTTACTCAATAAACTAAAAGCTTACAAATTGCAGGAAGAAGGTATGGATACTGTTGAAGCAAATCTGAAACTTGGTTTCTCAATGGATGAAAGAGATTATGGTGTGGGTGCACAAATTTTAAGACATTTGAATATTTCAAAGCTAAGATTGATAAGCAATAATCCTAAGAAACGGGCGGGCTTATTAGGTTATGGCCTTGAAATAGTTGATACTGTTCCTATCGAAATTATTCCGAACAAGCACAATGAAAAATACCTCCAAACTAAAAGGGACAAAATGGGGCATAAGATTTTGACGAAGTAGTAAGTAATAAGTAATATAAGTGATAAGTGATAAGTGATAAGTGATAAGTAATACAGGACAGTGAAAGAATAAAAAAAATTACTTTTTTATTTCGCCATTAACAGTTTGCCTGTTAATGCATGATTTGCCAGAATTTGATATTTGCGAACCGCCACATTAGGTAATTATCCCTTATTTTTGGAGCACATATTCAATCTGTTTAATTTTAAATCATTCTTATGAGCACTGTAGATCTGATAATGCCTAAGCTGGGAGAAAGCATCATGGAGGCCACAATTTTAAAATGGCATAAAAAGCCGGGTGATAAAGTTGAAGTGGATGAAACAGTGCTCGATATTGCAACAGATAAAGTTGATAGTGAAGTTCCTTCCACTGCCGAAGGAACCATTTCTGAAATCCTTTATAATGAAAATGATGTGGTTCCGATTGGTAAAGTGATTGCCCGGATTGACACTAATAGAAACGCATCAGAAAGTAATACTTCAAATGAGTATAACTCAACCGGAGACGAACATGAAGAAGCGGAAGTGATGGAAGAAGTGCCTTATCAACCCAGGGAAAAACCATCAACAAGCAATGGTTCTTCAGGAATTCGTTTTTATTCCCCATTGGTTTTGAATATTGCTTCCAGTGAAGGAATTTCTATGAGTGAATTAGAGAAAATTGAAGGCACAGGACAAGATGGAAGAGTGAGTAAAAAAGATATTCTGGCGTATCTCGAAAAACGCAGGAGCGCTCCGGTGAAAGAAGAAACTCCACAAACTCAATCTACACGTCATGAAGTTCCTGCTACAACTCAAAGACAGGAATATTCGCCAACCATGTATTCAGGAAATGTAGAGATTATTGAAATGGATAGAATGCGGAAAATGATTGCGAAGCACATGATTGATAGTAAAAATACCAGTGCGCATGTGACCAGTTTTGCTGAATGCGATGTTACCAACCTTGTTTTGTGGCGTGAAAAAAACAAAAAGGAATTTGAAAAAAGAGAAGGAGAAAAAATTACTTACACGCCATTGTTTATTGAAGCAATTATTAAATGCATAAAGAAATACCCACTCATTAACAGCAGTGTTGATGGCGATAGAATAATTCTCAAAAAAGACATTAATATAGGAATGGCAACTGCGATGCCTTCCGGAAATTTGATTGTTCCGGTGATTAGAAATGCAGACCAATTAAATTTAACCGGGCTTACCAAACAGGTAAATAACCTGGCTAACGCTGCACGAAATAATAAATTAAACCCTGATGACACTGCCAATGGAACATTTACCATTACGAATGTCGGTACATTTGGAAGCATCATGGGTACACCAATAATTAATCAGCCGCAAGTGGCCATCCTGGCAGTAGGCACTATCAAAAAGCGCCCTGTAGTAATCGAAACAGAACAGGGCGACAGCATTGCCATCCGGCACATGATGTATCTTTCATTAAGCTATGACCATCGCATCATTGATGGCGCTTTAGGTTCTATTTTCTTAAACGCAGTTGCAAACGAGCTGGAGAACTTTGACGGAAAGAGAGGTTTTTAGATTTACGAATTCGTGAACGCGATTTGTGATTTTAAACATCCGGTAAACGAAGAAAGAATTTGAATTTTTATTTTGCCTTGATTCCACATTCAAATTCCATACAGCTTAAATACTTATGATTTTCTTTGATGAGCTAACTCTCAAATGGTTATTTTAATAACTTCAAAGGAGCATTGAAGTTTTCTTTAATTCTATAACTTAAGTTTTCTATTCATGAAAAAATTTTTGTTTTCTCTTGGGTGTATTTTTTTAATGTCACAAACTCACAGCGATTCCTTTGCACAGAAAATTTCCAGGGCAGATTCAACTTTGAAGGTGATGAAAAAAGTTGCGGACTGGCAATTGAGAGCCTGGAAGAAAAATGGCATGCGGTGGCCGAAATATGATTGGACAAACGGAGCTGCTTATGCGGGTTTCATGGCTTTAAATAAAAAAGTCAACGATTCAAAATATCGTAAGGCGATGTATAGAATAGGCGACGAACTCGGGTGGAATACAGGGCCAAGGCGAACCATGGCAGATGATTATTGTGTAGCACAAATGTTTTGTCAAATGTATTCTTTGTATCATCAACCGAAAATGATTGAACACTTTAAAAAACAGGCAGATTCTATTATCGCCATGCCGCATACAGAATCCCTCGAATGGAATGATAAAGTCCATCTTCGGGAATGGGCGTGGTGCGATGCATTGTTTATGGGGCCGCCTGCATTCGCTTATCTGTTTACCGCTACCGGTGAACAAAAATATTTAGATATCGCCAGCAAACTATGGTGGAAAACAACAGACTATCTTTTTGATCCTACAGAAAATTTGTATTTCCGTGATAGCCGGTATTTTAATCAAAAGGAAGCTAATGGTAGAAAAATGTTTTGGTCGCGCGGGAATGGTTGGGTAATGGGAGGCCTGGTAAGGATGTTGGAAAATATGCCGGCAAATTACCCGGATCGTCCACGGTTTATTCAGTTGTATCAAAAGATGGCTAAAAAAATAGCCTCACTTCAAAGTGACGATGGTAGCTGGCATGCTTCTTTGCTTGATGCTCAAAGCTATCCGGCTAAAGAAACAAGCGGAACTGGTTTTTATTGCTACGCCCTTGCATATGGAGTTAACCACGGATTATTATCATACGAAAAATACCGGCCTGTAATTGAAAAAGCATGGATGGCTTTAGTATCGTCTGTGCATCCTGATGGTAAACTTGGGAATGTTCAGCAAATAGGAGCACAGCCGGATTCTGTTGACAGCAATAGTACAGAAGTTTACGGCGTGGGTGCTTTCCTGTTAGCCGGTTCGCAGATGATTGATATGCTTGTAAAACCGCACAAAAAAACCAAAGCCTTTTCAGCAGTGAAAAAACGGGATTGAAGAAACAAGTATAACTATTCACTTTTTTCCATCGTGTTAATACATTCTTTAAAAGTCAAAGCTAACAAGGAAGCCTCCTTATTAATTCTTACTTTTGCGCCTCTAAAAAAAATGATGAATGATAAGTGTAAATAATGTGACGCTGGCATATGGCAAAAGAGTATTGTTTGATGAAGTGAATTTAAACTTTGTCAAAGGAAATTGTTATGGAATTATTGGTGCCAACGGCGCCGGAAAATCAACTTTATTAAAAATTATAAGTGGAGAAATTGAGCCGAACAAAGGTTCTGTTTCTATAACTCCCGGGGAACGGATGGCGGTTCTAAGGCAGGACCAGTTTGAGTTTGATGAAGTGACGGTTTTAAACACCGTTTTGATGGGCCATAAAAAAATGTGGAACACGATGATTGAAAAAGATGCAATCTATATGAAAGAAGATTTTAGTGAAGAAGATGGAATGAAGGCAGGCCACCTTGAAGCAGAGTTTGGGGAAATGGGCGGTTATACCGCTGAAAGTGATGCGGCTACTTTATTAAATCAATTGGGCGTGCCTGATGATATTCATCAAACACTGATGAAAGATGTAGCAGCAAATATGAAAGTAAGAATTTTATTGGCTCAGGCTCTTTTCGGAAATCCTGATATTTTATTATTAGATGAGCCGACGAACAATCTTGACGTAAGTACCATTTCCTGGCTGGAAAATTTCCTGGCCGATTATGAAAATATCGTTCTTGTAGTTAGTCATGATCGTCACTTTTTGGATGCAGTTTGTACGCACGTCGCCGATGTTGATAAACAAAAAATCAAAATCTATACAGGTAACTACACTTTTTGGTATGAAAGCAGCCAGCTTGCTGCACGCCAGGCTACTGATAAGAATAAAAAAATGGAGGAAAAGAAAAAAGATCTCCTCGAATTTATCGCTCGATTCAGTGCCAATGCTTCTAAATCCAAACAGGCGACTTCAAGAAAGAAAGCATTGGATAAACTGGTTTTTGAAGACATTACACCAAGCAATCGAAAATATCCGGGCATCATTTTTAAACCTGAAAGAGATCCCGGAAATCAAATCCTGAATGTACAGAAACTTTCAAAAACCGTTGAAGGTAAAACGTTGTTCAAAGACGTAACTTTTGATATAGTAAAAGGACAAAAAATTGCATTTCTTAGTCGGGATCCGGTTGCACTCACTTCTTTCTTCGAAATCATCAACAACAGGATGAAGCCCGATCATGGAAAATTTGAATGGGGAACTACAATTACCACTGCTTATTTACCTAATGATAATTCTGAATTTTTTGAAAATAATCTTCCTTTATTGGATTGGCTTCGGCAGTTTGTTCCGCCTCATTACACTGATGTAGACGAAGATTTTTTGAGAGGTTTTTTAGGAAAGATGCTTTTTAGCGGAGATGAAATACAAAAGAAAACCAGCGTGCTAAGCGGAGGTGAAAAAGTAAGGTGTATGATCAGCCGGATGATGTTACTGAATCCAAATGTGGTGATGCTTGATGAACCAACCAACCATCTTGATCTTGAAAGTATCACTGCATTCAATGATGGCATGATCAGTTTTCCGGGCATTGTTTTAATGACTACGCACGATCACCAGTTTATTCAAACGGTTGCCAATCGTATTATTGAGATTACTCCTAAAGGAATTATTGACCGGCTTTCCACCTACGACGAATACCTGGAGGATGAGCGTATCAAAAATTTGCAGGAAGAATTATACAGTTAATACACCTTCTCAAAAAAAATCACTGATAATTGTTTATTTTTAAATTGTAAAACTTTCGGGTAACGATAGGGCGTTGGCTCTTTTTCAAAGCAGTTTGAATGAAAAAATTCTTCGACTATACTTTATTGGATTTTGACAAGTTTCAGTTAAAGGTGTCTTCATTATTATTATTGATCTTGTTAATTGTACTTGTAAAGATTTTTTTAGAAGTCATAAAAAAGAGCCTTTATGCTTCTTCACGAATCGACGTTGCCAAAAAATATTCCATCTTCAGTTTAATCAAATACGTAATTATTGTTTTTTCAATTGTATTTGGATTCCAAATCTTAGGTTTCAATCTTTCTTTGATATTGGCAGGCTCGGCTGCGTTATTGGTTGGCGTGGGTTTAGGGTTGCAAAATATTTTCAGTGATTTTGTTTCGGGCATTATTTTGCTGGTTGAGTCAAAAATAAAAGTGAATGATATTCTTGAAGTAAATAACCTCATGTGCCGGGTTTTGGAAATCAATTTGAGAACAACAACCGTCCTTACCCGAGACGACCGATATATCATTCTACCAAATACTGATTTGACGAAAAACCAGATCGTAAACTGGACCTATACCGACATTGCTTCAAGATTTGAAGTGTCAGTTGGCGTCTCATATTCATCTGATATAAATCTTGTAAAAAAAATTTTAAAGCAGGTAGCGGATGAACAGCCTGAGGTTCTTAAAAGTCCTGAGCCGTTTGTAAGATTCACCGAATTCGCCGATTCGTCGCTTAATTTCTCGATCTATTTCTGGTCTGAACAGATTTACAGTGTGGAGAATATTAAAAGCGATATACGAACAAAAATATTTGAATTGTTCGCGGAAAATAATATCAATATTCCTTTTCCTCAAAGGGTTTTGCATCATAGCAGTCATTGAACGGTCACTGAGTGTTAAAGCAATATTAATAATTCGCTCTTGTGATCGTGATTATTATGGGTATAACTACTTTGATGTATTTAAACATTTGAAAACCATAAATAAAATTTGCTAACGGAAGTATAATATCAATATTTTTGTGCGAGTAAAATTTATTCATCAATAGAAAAAATAATCTTCATGAAAAAAGTATCGGTCTTTTTATTTGGTTTTATCTGTTTGGCGGCTGCAGCCACAAATGCACAAACGTATCAGACTGCACTAGGTGCAAAGTTTTATACAGGTAATGGTTCGATAGGTGGGATAAATGTTCGCCATTCAACAGCAGAACACACTGCATTAGAAGGATCGCTTTTATTTTTCAACGGCGGTATCGGGTTAGAAGGTTTATACGAATACCAGGCTCCCATTAACGGCGCCGAAGGGTTACAATATTTTGTTGGAGGGGGCGCAATGATTGGCTTTGGAACTGGTCCAAGATATCGCGATCAATATAACAACAGTACTACTTTTGCCCTTCGTTTAACGGGTGGTGTGGATTATAAGTTTGCTGATGCACCCATTGATGTAAGCCTTGGACTTGATCCGTTTTTCTATTTAGCTCCTTACACCGGTTCTAACCTGGCTTTGGGTATTGGTTTAAGATATGTAATTAAATAATTGAAGAATTTGTTTATTCACTATAAATTCCCGGTGAATCACCGGGAATTTTGGTATTAAAAATCATCCAGCATAAAAATGCGCAAAAAAATCATTGCATTTATAGATTTTTTTTATTCTCCTTTCAAGAAGATCATGCCTGAGCAAACTTTCCGTTATGCTGTTTGTGGAGGAAGTAATATGCTGTTGGATATTTTTCTATTTTATATCAGCTTTAATTTTATCCTTCAAAAAAGAATTCTCGACCTTGGGTTTATTGCGCTTAAGCCTTATAACGCTGCTCTGGGAATGGCTTTTTGCGTCTCATTTCCTACAGGCTTTTTGCTGAACAAATACATTGTTTTTAGTTCGTCCTATTTAAAAGGCCACGTGCAGTTATTCAGGTATATGATGGTGGTGGCGCTTAATCTCTTTCTTAATTACCTGATAATAAATTTAATGGTCCAATATTTTCATTTTTATCCGACTATTTCTAAAATATTTGCAACAGTAATTATTGTGACCTTCAGTTTTCTTTCTCAAAAGCATTTTACTTTCAGGGTGAAAAAAAAATTTGATTAACAGTAAAGTAAGAAATCGGAAACATTTTTATTTGATATTTCAATGAAAACGTAAATTTATTTTCCGGTTCTTGTCGCTCTTGAATTTAATTTTCCGACAGACTTTGCTAATTCATTTTTAGCTTCAACCACGTGATTTGCTGTTTCAAAACGGTCATGTTTTTTTAGCACATTTGCCAGGTTTTCCAATGCATTTTCAAGTGGCGCAGTTAAGACTAAGTCGCCCATACATGCAAGTATCCGCATTATAACATCTTCCGCTCTTTTTTGGTCATGCTTATTTAACCGGTCAAAAAGCAGGGAAAAATTTCGCACCACTTCTGTAAACACCATATGTTGTAAAGATTCGGAAGATGCGACGGCAAGCGTTTCCAACGAATTAAAAAGTTTGCTTTTTGAATGAGCATTATAAACAATTGGCAATGGTTTCTTTTCCTTCTCTAATTCTTCATCATCCCAAACCGACAATAAATTTCTGATAGTACGAATAGCAAGTAAACCGGGGTAAGGATCAGATTTAGCAGTGGAAATTGAAGTCCATGCAATAATTTCAAGTTGCTCTATTGTATCGCCCGGGTCGTTTACACTTTTTCTTTGCTTTTGAATATCAGTTGCATGTATGACTGCATCACAAATTTTTTCGCAATCTTTCTCAGATGAACTTTTCACTTCTGCGAATACATCATGAACAGCAATATAATCGCCAACTGAAATGTAATAGACAATTTCAAAATCCCCTTTTACAGATTGTAAAACCTTTTCAATAATATTCAGGTGAATGTTTGCCAGATATCCATACGTTTCAGATTTTATCCGTTGATTTATTTTACCGTCAAACTTAGGCGAGCGGCGTGTTTTATTTAAAAGTTTTTTTTCATTTTTCAGTGCTTTTAAAATATTTTCAAATATGGCCTCAATAATTACCGGAGGCCTCATTTCATTAATGGTTGTATAAATCAGAACCAATAAAAAATAAAGAGCAAAAATGGTTAACAGGAGGGCTAAAGTTGCACCGATAATCGGGTTAAAGTCACTGGTAACCGTAGAAAGTATTAGCAAACAATACAACGAAAGGCCGACAAAAAATCCAAAGTAAGCCTGGTTGATCCGGTTGCGCAAAAACTGGTCGAACACTCTTGTTGTCATTGCGCTTGCTGATTGTTGGACGACAAGAAGGAGAAGTGTAATGGTAATTGAAGAAACAGTGATGAGACTGCTGGCAAGTGCAGCAAGCAGGCTGCTGCTGCCTTTCGGATCAGAAAAAATTTTATTGTTCATGAAGTGCCTGACCGGCTGCAACCACTGAAGTTGTGAGTGATCCAGCAAATTGGTTATAAAGGCGAGCAACAAAAATAACAGGATGATAAAAGTCGGAACGCGAAGAAATTCCTGGAATGACTTTTTTATAGAATTCCATGTATCAACAAAAAAATTTGATTTCTTTTTATCCAAAATATTATCTTATAATGACAAATTTTCCTGTGTAACTACTACAACTTTAATGCTAAAGTTATAGTTCTGCTGCCTTAAAGGAACCCGTGATTTGTTAGCACGTACTTTTTCACAATAAATCCTGAACAACTTTATTTTTAGAATGGTTCCATTTGATTGCATAGCCGGCCATCAAAGAAATAAAACTTCCGCCGAGAAAGTTTACGAAGATACCGGGGAGAAATAATCTGAAAAGATCTCCTGCATTTAAATGAGAAGAAGGCATTGTAAGATGTTGGGCGGCTAAAAATTCAGAATTATAGTTATGATTTAAAATAAGACAAAAAAATACGGACATGATAATTCCTGCAACAACGGTCATGTGTCCCGCAAAAATCAATGTTTTTGAACTTGCATTTTCATCTTTCGTTTGAGAGACTTTGATAAGATAAAGCATTACAATAAACATGAAAAATGCTGATCCTATATACATAACCCACGTTTGTTTATAATCTGCATTATATAAAAAAAACCAAACTGGAATGGAAAAGAAAATACCGGAAAGCAGTCCATAAAAAGTATAGTCTTTCAAATGCTCACCATCGAAAAGGGATTGTTTCATGATTAAAGAAAATCTAAAAATTGTGCCAATTCAGACAAACTCTTTCGCGCCTGTTGACAGTAAATGAACAAATTCCTTTTAATTTTTTTTCATTTTGCTATTGAAAAGCCGCTACCACATTGACAGCAGAATGAATATTTTTTAATTAAAAAAGAAACGCTTTAATTGTCGGTTTACCTTACTACTTTCTAAGAAGTGGAGAAACATGTTTTGCAAGTCACCCCTCTTGTGGAAATGTTTCAACAAATTGTATATATAATTATCAATCAGCAACATAGAAACAAAGGCAATTAGTTGTTGAAGTAATGGCAATTAGAAATAACATGGCTTCTCTTTCGGTCGCAATTTAAGATCGGCAATAAAATTGTCATAGTTCAGGTAAAAATTTAAAACGCTTTTCTATGATTTTATTTGCGCTTTCATTATGGTTAAAATCTATTCTTTGGGGACTTGTTTCGGGATCGGCTTTGATACTTGGGGCACTGCTTTCCTATTTTGCAACTGTGCCTCAAAAGATCATAGCATTTGTAATGGCATTTGGAAGTGGAGTTTTGATTTCTGCACTCGCATTTAATCTTATGGACGACGCTTACAAAAGGGGAGGTTTTGATTCAACCGCAATTGGTTTTGTATCAGGCGCTGTTGTTTATTCTGTTATCAATTATTATTTAAGTAAAAAAGGTGCCAGGCACAGAAAACGATCCGGGAATAAGCAACCAAGTGAAAAGCAAAAATCCGGAAGTGGGCTGGCTATCGCGATTGGATCGTTAATGGATGGAATACCTGAATCAATAGCCATCGGCGTAAGTATGATTGCGGGAGGAGCAGTAAGCGCGGCAACGATAATTGCTATTTTTCTCTCAAACATACCCGAGAGTTTGTCTAGCACATCAGGAATGAAAAAAAACGGAAGATCAGCAAAATATATTTTTGGTGTCTGGTTCACCATTTTACTTATTTCCGGAATTGCTTCTTTTTGTGGCTATACTATTTTCAAAAATTTTTCGCCGGAGATAATTGCGGCTACCATTGCTGTTGCTGCAGGGGCTATCCTTGCTATGCTTAGCGACACGATGATGCCGGAAGCATTTGAAGAAGGTCACAACTTTATCGGAGTAGTAACAGTAATCGGATTTTTGGCTGCATTTATATTGACAAAACTGGGAACCTGAACCTTAAAAAGCACTTATACTAAGTCTCTTTTCGGGAAGATTTGATATCAAATAATAAGTGGAAAATTAGCACTGTTTCATCCAATATTTTACATTTTTTTTCGTTTAAAGATATGATTCAAAATCACTAATCCATTTTCAAAAGCCGAACAGGTTCCGATGAAAAACTTTTTGCTACGTAAACTATCGCGGTTACAAAATAATATTCTGTATGGAATGTCTTTTAGTTTTCTCGTACTACTGTTTTTTATCCTGTTCATATTCCAAAATAAAAATGCGGGTGACAATATCCCGGTAGCGATTACTGGTGCAGTTATTTCTTTTATTATCATTTTAATTTTTTTGTTCAAAGTAGATGTGGACAGAAAGGCCGGTAAAATTGCAAAAAATGATCTTGCAGCAAACGAACTAAAATACCGGAATCTTATTGAGAATGCAGGCATCGTAATGTACACAACCACCATCGATGGATATATCACTTTTGCCACAGGCAAAGCTTTTCAACTGACCGATTACAACATTGAAGAATTAATCGGGATGCATTTTTCTGAAATTATTGATATAGAATGGCTGCAAATTGCGCAGGAAAAATACCGGCGCCAGGTTGAAAAGAATATTGATGAAACGTTTCTTGAATTTGCTATCAGAACCAAATACGGTGATTTGAAATGGGTTGAGCAAACTGCTGTTTTACTTACCGAAAACGATGTTCCGGTTGGCTTTCAGTGTGTGATAAAGGATATTACCGAGAAAAAAGAAATGGAAGAGGTGGTTAGAAAATATGAAGTGGCACTGGTGCAAAACCAGGAAAGATTGCAATCGATTCTTGATAATGCCACTTCACTGATTTATTTAAAAGACCTTGACGGAAGGTATCTTTTAATCAATAAGCAGTTTAAAGAGGTTTTAAATGTGACGGAAAGCATGGTAATCGGAAAAACAGATTTTGATTTTACTGCGGAAGAACAGGCAAAGCGATATAAAGAAACCGACGAAAAAGTAATAAAAACCTGCAAGCCGCTTGAAACAGAAGAAATTATTGAAATGGAAGATGGAAATCACACGATGTTGATCATCAAATTTCCATTAATCAATGCACAAAATAAATTGTACGGCATAAGCGGTATTGCTACAGATATTACCGAAAGGGTGATGCAACGCGAAGAATTGATTGAAGCAAAAAAAGTGGCGGAGGATGCAAAAACATTACAGGAACAATTTCTGGCAAATATGAGCCATGAAATAAGAACGCCGATGAATGGAATACAAGGCATGACTGATCTTTTGCTGGATACGACGCTAAGTGAAAGGCAACATGATTTTGCAAAAACAATAAAAAGATCTGCGGATAATTTGGTGGTAATCATCAATGACATTCTCGATTTTACAAAAATCAAAGCAGGAAAATTGACGATTGAAAAAATCGATTTTGACCTTGCTGAAGTGGTTGAAAATATTACCGCAGTTTTTTCCCATCGCATTATGGCGAAAAGATTGACGTTTTCATTTGATGTAGATAAGAATATTCCGTCGGTGTTAAAAGGCGATCCCTACAGGCTGAATCAAATATTAATTAACCTGATAGGAAACGCCGTCAAGTTCACACATGAGGGAGGAATTGCCGTTAAGATTTCAATGCAGGAAAAAAACGATTTGGGCGTCATTCTAAATTTTTCGGTATCGGACACCGGCATTGGAATTGAAAATGAAAAGATCGACGAAATGTTTGAATGCTTTACACAGGCAAGTGTGGAAACATCGCGCAAGTATGGCGGTTCTGGCCTGGGACTGGCGATTACCAAGCAGCTTTTGGAGTTGCAAAAAGGAAATATTTCGGTTGAAAGTGAACTGAAAAAAGGAACAACTTTCCATTTTTCAATACCGTTTAATTACAGCAAAAACAACAATAAATTATTTTTCGGAGGTAAGAAACTCAAGGACTATGCAGGGTTTTTAAATAATAAAAAGTTCCTTGTTGCGGAAGATAATATGGTGAATCAAAAAGTAATTACAAATGTATTGCAAAAAGCAGGATGCACTGCCGATATTGCGAATAACGGATTGGAAGCCATCAATTTTTTAAAGACACATTCAGATTATGATGCGATTATTATGGACTTGCAGATGCCTGAGATGGATGGGTATGCCGCTACAAAATATATCAGAAATGTAATGAAGATTTCCATTCCGATTATGGCAATGACAGCTTCGGCTCTAAAAGGAGAAAAATCGAAATGTATCGAGATAGGAATGAATGATTACCTCACTAAGCCTTTTGATTTTTCAATGTTCTATGAAAGAGTCAGCCGGCTTTTAGATCACCAGTCATCAATTGAAACAGAAATACCTGAGGAAATAAGTTCAATGGACCTTTTCGATTTGAGCATGCTGGAAGAAATGGATGATTCAGATTATCTCTCAGAAATACTTGACATTTTTTTAAATAATACACCGGTGGAATTGAAGCAAATGCAAGAAGAACTCGTACAAGGCCGGTTTGATGAGGTTTATAAAATTGCGCATAAGTTAAAAAGCAGTACTGGTCTTTTAAAAGCAAATAACCTTTTTGACGTATTGGTTAAAATTGAAGAAGCTGCGCGATTGAAAAACAGTGAGGAACTTAACGGATTAGCCGGTATTGCAATAAATGAATTTATCAAACTGGAAAGCGCGCTTAAGGAGCGGCTGCAAAAAAATAACGAATTAATAAAAGTGAATTAGAAACCTCAAAAATAAAACCTATGAAAATATTAGTAGCTGAAGATGAATTGATCATGCTGAAAACAATTGAACTGCGATTAAAAAAAGACGGCCACGAGGTTACTACCTGCAGTGACGGGAGAGAAGCAATTCAGAAAATAGAGGAAATTCATCCTGACCTTATCATTACTGATATAATGATGCCGTTTGCCTCAGGATTAGAAATTATTGAGGCTGTGAAAAGAAAGCCTGGTAAAAGCATACGCATAATTGTACTTTCTGCCATGGGCCAGGAAAATGTAGTGTTGGAAGCCTTTCAATTGGGTGCAGACGATTACATAACCAAACCTTTTAGTCCGAACGAACTTTCCATGAGGGTAAGAAGATACATTCCGGAAAAAGCGATTGTTTGATAACAGATGTAAAAAGTAAAAAATGGCTCATTTTGCCGCAAATTTTTTTTTAGAAATAAACGCCTATACATTAATATGGGTGTTATATCTTTTTATTGTCCTCATGGTTTTTGTTTTCATATTTATTCTGATTTTTTCGTTTTTCAAAAGGAGTTTGGACAAAAAAAAGAAATCGTGGCAAGACGATGTTGCCACTATTATAAGCCAGGCAATTTTCTTTGAAGATGATGGTAGTTCAGTAATGGAAATAAATCCGGAACATAGACAATTATTTACGAACAAAACTTTCAGGCAATATTTTATTGACGAGGTGATTCATGCGAAAAAAAATCTTTCAGGTGCGCCGGTTTTAAATCTTATCCACTTATATGAAATGCTGGAACTGGACAAAAATTCCCTTCAGAAAATAAAAAATAAAAAGTGGCATATTAAAGCAAAAGGCATCCAGGAACTCGCTATCATGCAACAGGAAAAATATGTGAAGCAAATCTTTCGGCTTACCAACGATCCTCATGAGTTAGTGCGCAATGAAGCTCAATGCGCGCTTGTGCATTTCTACGACTTTAAAGGATTGCGTTTTTTAAATGTCATCGTGCACCCGGTGAGCAAATGGCAACAAATTCAGTTATTAAATTATTTACACGATTCACGAGCTGTCAATCCCGTTCAATTAAAAAAGTGGTTAAGCTCCGATAATGACTCTGTCATTATGATGGGACTCAGGCTTGCCTGCTTATACAATTGCCGCGAGGTTTATAATGAAGTACTGGCTTGTTTGCAGATCGGAACACTGGAGATAACAATGACTGCTCTTGAGTATTTGAAAAAAATAAATCAGGAGGACACTCCCGATGAAATTATTAAATGTTATGCTTCTTCTGACAGTAGCATCAAATTAAAGATCCTTTCAGTTTTGCAGGAAATTGCGGATGAACGGCACATTACTTTTTTAATGAAACAACTGCATAATTCTGATAATACCATTAAGCTGGCTGCAGCAAAAGCGCTGTCATCTATCCATCCATCCGGATCAGCCTTTTTCCGGAAACATGTGTTTGCAGATGAATATCCCTGGAATGCAATTTTTAGCCAAATTGAGAACGAACGAGCCGCATGAACATCCAACATTTTATATTCGATTTTTTTACCAGCGGAATATTTATATATTCAGTAGTATTATTTTTCTTTTACATTTTTATTGGTATTTATTCTACCCGCGAAATAAGAAAATATTTACGGTTAAACAGTTTTGCCGATTTTCGTGTACCCGCTGCTTCTGAGCATCTTCCCGGAGTTAGTATTGTTGCCCCGGCTTATAATGAAGCAGCGAATATTGTCGAAAATGTGAGGTCAATGTTATCGATACATTACAACACACTTGAGCTTATTATTGTAAATGACGGAAGCAAAGATGATTCTCTTCAAAAATTAATAGATGCGTACGATCTTTATAAAGCTAACATATTTATAAACGAACAAATTCCAACAAAAAAAATTAAAGGAATTTACAAAAGTAATAACCCTGTTTTTAAAAAGCTGATAATCGTTGACAAAGAAAATGGTGGAAAAGCAGACGCTTTGAATGTGGGAATAAATGTTTCTTCTTATCAATATTTTGTTTGTGTGGATGTAGACTGTGTACTTGAGCAGGATGCGATACTAAAAATGATAAAACCATTTTTAGAAGAAACAAAAATCCGCGTTATCGCATCAGGAGGTGTAATTCGTATTGCCAATGATTGCAAGATTGAAAACGGAAGGTTAGTAGAAGTTAAACTGCCCAAAAAGTTTTTGCCGCGGATGCAAACGTTAGAATATATTCGCTCTTTTTTATTAGGAAGAATGGCATGGAGCCGCTTGAATGGCTTACTGCTTATTTCGGGCGCGTTTGGCGCTTTTGATAAAGAAATAGTTATTAAATGCGGAGGTTATAGTACCAAAACTGTTGGTGAGGATATGGAACTGATAGTAAGAATGAGACGGTATATGGAGGAGCATAAACTCCCTTATAAAATCACTTACATTCCCGATCCGCTCTGCTGGACTGAAGCACCCGTAAATTATAAGATTCTCGGAAGACAACGAAACCGCTGGACACGAGGAACGATTGAAACGCTACGTACACACAGGAAAATGTTTTTTAATCCAAGGTATGGGTTGCTTGGAATGTTAAGTTATCCTTATTGGTTTTTTTTCGAACAATTAGCACCGTTAATTGAATTGGGAGGGATTATTGTCTTTATCATTTTCGCGTTTTTAGGCCTTGTTCAATGGAGCTTATTTTTTATTTTACTGGGTTGCGTTTTGCTCTTTGGATTTTTATTTTCGGTGTTCTCAATTTTAATGGAAGTTCAAACTTACAATCAATATAAATCTGAAAAAGACAATTTCAAATTAGTGGGAACAGCTTTTCTTGAGCCTTTTATTTTTCATCCTTTTATTGTTTGGTCAGCTTTAAAAGGGCATATCGATTATTTTAAAAAGAAACACAGTTGGGGAGAAATGACGCGGCAAGGATTAACCGCAAGTGATGCTATTACCAGCAACGAAAATTTGATTGAAAAAACAGAAAAGTCAACCTTTGTAAAAGGAACTGGTGAAGCCATTTCGTACAGCATCGTTCTTTTTACCTGTACATTATTGGTAAAAATTTTGGAGATTATCAGAGACTGCATTCAGTTTGGTACGCCAAAAGATGTTATGAGTGTCATCGGCCATGGCCTGCTTAATGATATTTCTTTCGATCTGAATATCGCGATTGCGCCGATCTGTATTTTTATCCTTTTTTATCTCATAAGCAAAAAAATAGCGCATGTTTTTTTTATTACTTTCTCTGTTTTTTTGGTAATGATCCACTTGGCGCTGGGCGAATATTTTTTACAAACGCTAGTTCCGCTCGGTGCTGATCTTTTTGGATATTCTATTGCTGACATAAAACAGACAGTAGGCGCAGCAGGCATTTCGCCGGTTTTTATCGTCCTGGGAGTGTTCCTTATTGCAGGTATTATTTTGCTGCTTTTGTTTGTTCCTAAAAAGATAAAAATAAATCACGCTTTTTTTCCTGCTGTGTTGGGCGTCTTTGTTTTGGCTGCATTTGCCTCTGTAGCCATAGTTGCTAACAGATGGAAGCCGGGACCTGAATTCAGCAATTCGATGGCTTTAAATAAATCTTTCTTTTTTTATAACAATTGTTATCAATCTTTTTTTAAGAGTAACAACAATGATATCAAACTTGATAATTCTTCCGGCGATCCGAATCATTTTCAATATGTAAATGAAGCTCACTATCCGTTTTTGCATGATGTTGATTCAACAGATGTTCTTTCTCCTTTTTTCAGTGAACAAACAAATAAACCAAATTTTGTTTTTCTTGTCGTTGAGGGTTTGGGAAGGGCATTTTCCAACCAGGATGCTTATCTCGGAAGTTTTACCCCGTTCCTTGACTCGTTATCAAATCACAGCCTTTACTGGAGCAATTTTTTGAGTGAAGGCGGAAGAACTTTTGCAATGTTGCCTTCGATCTACGCATCGCTTCCTTTTGGTAAAAATGGTTTTCTTGAACTGGGAGATAAGATGCCGGCGCACAATTCGCTGTTTAATATTTTAAAAGAAAACGGATACACCTGCAACTTCTTTTACGGTGGTGATGCGGTCTTTGATAATATGGACAAATTTGTAAAAATGGATGGCGGAAATGTTTATGACGAGAAAACTTTTTCTGATAAATATATCAAGATGCCTAAAAGCGAAAGCGGTTTTACATGGGGATATGGCGATGACCAGGTGTTGGCGAAATTGAACAAGGTAAATGGAAATGCACAAGCGCCAACCATGAATGCGGTGATGACGCTGTCAACACACAGCCCGTTTTTGGTTAATGAACAGGATAAATATCTTGGTCTTTTTGAACAGCGCATGCAGCAACTTCAATTTACGGAAGATCAAAAAGAGGAACACAGGCGTTATAAAAATCAATATGCCACCATTTTATACATGGATAATTCCATTAGGGATTTTATAAATAATTACAGAAACCAGGCGGGCTTTAGTAATACCATTTTTATAATCACCGGCGACCATCGCATGCCGGAAATCCCTATGTCGACGAAGATTGACCGATACCATGTCCCTTTGATAATTTATTCTCCCATGCTGAAACGCACGCAGAAATTTAAGGCAGTAAATACGCATTTTGATATCACTCCTTCATTGTTGGCTTTCCTTCATCACCAATATAATTTTAAAATTCCACAGGAAGCCCCATGGATGGGAAGTGGATTGGATACTGCACACAATTTCCGAAATATTCATGCTTATCCTTTGATGCAAACCAAGAATGACATAGTTGATTTTATTATGGATGAATACATGCTTCACAATGATGACTTATACAAAATAAGTGATAAGATGTATCTCGATCCTATTGAAAATGACAAGGAAAAAGACAAACTTAAAGCGGCGTTTGCCAGGTTTAAACAAAAGAATGCTTCAATAGTAAAAGGAGCTACGTTAATGCCTGACAGTCTTTTGATAAGATAAAACCGTCACGTCGAACTTTATTCATTTTTTAGATACACGCGATGTCAATAAGCTAATCAGTTCGATAATTTCTTATTGTTTTTCTACCAGGGCTGTGAAGTCATTTTACTGAAAGATGTAAGCTTTTCTATTCCTACAGAAATGCAATACCAGAACGACCAGGATTACTTTTTCGACAGCAGCAAATTTGATAAACGTTTTTCGTTTACTCATACACGTTATAAAGATGGAATAGCACAAATTGTGATGGAAGAAAAAGTTGAGTTGTAGTGAAAGAAGAAATTATTACGAATTTTATTTTCTGAAATTTTCCCACATTTCTCCCGAACTTCACATCATAAATAATATTCAATGTCAGCCATAAAAGTAATGATTACCGGCGCTACAGGTATGGTCGGCGAAGGAGTTTTGTTTGAATGTTTGCAAAATGAAAAAGTGTATGAAGTGCTTATCGTTTCGCGCAGGCACTACGATATGCAGCATGCTAAATTAAAGGAACTCTTAATTCCTGATTTTTTCAAACTGGCCGAATATGCTGAAAAGTTAAAAGGTTATGATGCCTGTTTTTTCTGTGCCGGCGTAAGTTCTGTCGGGAAGAAACAAGACGTTTATACACATCTTACTTATGACACTACAATGGCTTTTGCAAAAGCGCTTGTTGCCATTAATCCGAATATGGTTTTTACTTATGTTTCAGGTGCGAAAACTGACAGCAGCGAAAAAGGAGGAATGATGTGGGCGCGGGTAAAAGGCAAAACAGAAAATGATTTGGCTAAACTTCCTTTTAAAGCGGAATACAATTTCCGGCCTGGCGTTATGCAGCCATTTCCAGGTCAAAAAAACTGGAAAGCCATTGCCAAATTTCTCGTAAAGATTGTAAAACTCGTTTCGCCAAAAAGCGTACTTACGCTGCAGGAAGTAAGCAGGGCAATGATCAATGCAGTTACTATTGGTTATCCAAAAAATGTTTTGGAAGTTTCAGACATCAGGAAACTGGCATAAACCTGAATGAAAAATACTTAATTAACTTTTTGAAATATAAGCCGAAGATTAAAATTATTACTTTCGCGAAGTGAAACGATATCTGGCTTACATTTTCTATTTTTTATACTGGATATTATTTTTTATTACCGCAAAATTCGCGTTTTTACTTTATCATCTTCATCTTACTGAAACTTTATCTGCAGCAGAAACATTTAAAGTATTTCTTTATGGACTGAGGATGGATGCCTCTTTCACTGGTTACATATGTATCTTTCCTTTCTTACTTTTTTTAATCCGATCTTTAGCTGTCAACTTTAGGGTAAAAAAAATTATTCGTGTTTACACTTACGTTTTAGTTGTAATAATTTCTTTTCTGATTGTTGCTGATCTTGAATTGTATAACGCCTGGGGCTTCCGAATGGATGCGACACCTTTGCAATATTTTAAAACGCCGAAAGAGATGGCTGCTACAATATCTACCGCTCCAGTGTTTTTATTATTGTTGATTTTTATCTTTATCGCAGGGCTTTTTATTTTTATTTACCGAAGATATTTTGATTTTTTTATAGGTAGTAGTCAAAAGCGATTTCAGGTGGCAGATGTCTTGATTTCAGCTTTCTTATTTGCCTTTCTTTTTGTTCCCATCCGCGGAGGAATTCAGAAGATTCCAATGATTATAAGTGATGCCTATTTTTCTGAAAAAATATATGCGGATCATGCGGCTATTAATTTGCCCTGGAACATTATGTTTTCCATTTTGAACAGAAACGATACTCAAAATCCATTTGAATATTTTTCAATTGAAAAATCAAAAGAACTGGTTGATAGTTTATATGATACCGGCCCAAAAAGAATACCTTCTATTTTATCAGTAAACAAACCAAATATCATAATTATTATTTTGGAAAGTTTTACGGCAAAGTGGGTGGGTTGCCTTGGTGGTGTTCCTCATGTTACACCCAATCTTGATAGCATTGCGGCTCATGGATTATTATTTACTAATATCTATGCGGCAGGAGACAGAAGTGAGAAAGGGCAGGTGGCAGTTTTGAGTGGTTATCCAAACCAGGCAATCAACTCAATCATTAAAACTCCCACCAAAACAATAAATCTCCCTTCTATAAACCAGTCGTTGGAAACAATTGGTTACCATTCCAGTTATACCTATGGTGGGGAACTGGAATTTGCGAATATTAAATCTTATTTGGTCAATATTAAAATGGATCAGTTAACTGATAAATATTCTTTTCCGGTTTCTGAACGCACCACTTCCTGGGGCGTGCATGATCAGTATGTTTTAGACGAATTTTATAAGGACATCCATACAAAAAAACAACCGTTTTTTGCAACGCTATTTACGCTTAGCAGCCATGAGCCTTTTGATGTGCCGATGAAACCTCATTTTAAAGGAAATGATGAGACCACTCTTTTCAAAAATTCTGTTTATTATACAGATAGCATTGTTGGTAGTTTCATGAACCGCCTAAAAAAAGATTCTTTGTGGAACAATACGCTTGTTGTTTTTGTTGCCGATCATGGCCATCCTTTACCCGGCCACGATCCTGTTGACAGGCCGTCAAAATTTCATATTCCGTTAATATTCTCGGGCGGCGCATTGACAATGAAAGGAAGAGTGAACACAATTGGTTCTCAAACTGATATTGCTACTACTATTTTGGACCAGCTTCATTTATCAACCAAAAAATTTTCATGGGGAAAAGATCTACTCGATTCTTCTGCCCGATCATTTGCCTTTTATTCCTTTAATAATGGTTTTGGATTGGTGACGCCAAAAGGAATGGAAACAATGGATAATGTGTCTAAAAGACCAATTTATAAATCTCCTGGATTCGACACTTCTCAAATCAAATTTGGAAAGGCATATATGGAATTATCTTACCAGGATTACCTCCACAGATGATCACTAAAAACCTTCAAAACCCTGGAAACGTGCATTTACGAAGTTGTTAAGCTTGCTGCCAAATCTGAAATTGACACCAAAGTATAAGCTGTAATTGTAGCTGGATCCTAATTGTCGCGTCTTTATAAGAAGGTCCTGTTCGGAAATATCACCTTTCAGTAAATACACCTGATCGTGTACAATACTTCCATTAGTACGAACATAAAATGAGAGCCCACCGGTTATTCTTACGTTTACATTTAAATCTATACCCATGTTGTTCAAACTCCAATCAGAAAAATAATTCCTGTAATAAATGCCACTATAAAAATTTCCCCATTTTTGGTTAAGGATTAATCCTGCAGAAAGTTTATGTCCATATAAAGTTTCCTTGATTTTATTATAAATAGTAGTGTCGTAATAATTATTTTTTGTAAAGTCGACTCCATATCTCAAAACAAAAAAGCGGCTATTCACTTCAGAATAAGGATAGAAGTTATATTCAATAGCAGGACTGAAATAAATTTTGTTTTTAAAATTAGAAAAAGTGCTGTTTGAAACGCTTACCTGGTAACCATAACTCCAATGTGTAGCCATCGATTTTACCAGGTTATTAAAAAATCCGTAATTGCTTTTGTTCACAGTATATTTAGAATTGGCACCGGTAGAATCTGTATATTGATAAACGGAATGCTGTTTAGTGCCATAGATTCTAAATCCTGTTTTGAGATCTTTTGTGGTACGGTCAGCGTTAAAATCAGAACTGAACCGGCTGCTCTTATAATTTTGATCCACATTTAAACGCCCATCCACTCCCACATTGAATGTCCAGTAATTCCATTTATCTTTTGTCACTACTGTTGAAAGTGAATTGTCAGAATCACTTCCTTTCATGTCAATTGAAATTGCTGAACCATAGGAAGTCCTCGCTACCAAAGGCGCTATACCGGTCATAATTCCTTTCACCATTTGTTTCCTTACCTCATTATCAGTAGCAGTGGCCGCGGTAGTAAAATATAAAGTGTCATTATAATAGTCATAATTGTGCTGGCCGTAAAACAGCAATTCATACTGTTTACCACCATTCCCTGCGGACTGATTGGTAATTAAAACATGAACGTCTGACGCCTCACTGTCTAAAAGGAAATCAACAATTTTTATTTGTGATCTGATAAAAGTACGGTCGCAACCTACACGGCTGCAATCAATAAAAACTTTTAATTTTTGTAAATCGGTTGTTTGTGCAGAAGCATAAAAGCAATAAATTATCAAAAACAGTGTAGCAGTAATTCTTCTCATTTTTCAGAATTTTCAAGGTCAGTGGGAAACTCCCTGTTTGTTTTGTATACAATACATTCTATCTGAAGTTTTGACAACGTAAAATAGAATGCCAGTAAAGAAATTAATTATTTCGCGCGTGCGTTTTCTGTTTTATTCCGGCTTTCAAATTCTCTCCTGATGATATTTAATGCAGCTCCGGCTTTGAACCATTCTATTTGTTGCTGATTATAAGTATGATTTACGGGGAAAGAATCCGTTGTACCATCTTTGTGATGCAAAATCACCTTTAAAGGTTTGTTTACTGCAAAATCAGTAAGTCCGGCAATATCAATTGAATCATCTTCCAAAACTTTATCGTAATCTTCTTTGTTCTCAAAAGTAACCGCCAGCATTCCCTGCTTTTTCAAATTCGTTTCGTGAATGCGTGCAAAAGATTTTACAATCACAGCCTTCACGCCCAGGTACCGGGGCTCCATCGCCGCGTGTTCACGTGAAGACCCTTCACCGTAATTTTCGTCCGCCACAATTACTGTCCCTATTCCCTGCTTTTTGTACTCTCTTTGTGTTTCAGGCAAAGGACCATAAACGCCGGTTACCTGGTTCTTAACAGAATTTGTTTTTTCATTGAAAAAGTTTACGGCGCCTATCAACAAATTATTGCTGATATTATCAAGATGCCCGCGATACTTTAACCATGGACCTGCCATGGAAATATGATCGGTTGTGCATTTACCTTTTGCTTTGATCAGCAATTTCAAACCTTTAAAATCTTCACCATTCCATGCATCAAATGGCTGCAATAGTTGAAGGCGATCTGAATCAGGTGCAACGATTACTTCTACATTACTTCCGTCTTCTGCCGGCGCCTGGAATCCTGCAGTCTTCAACTGCAAATCCTTTCTCAGGCATTTCAATTCCATGAGGTTCCTGAGTTTCACTTTTTCGCCTTTGTCATTTACAATGTAATCGGTAAGAGGATTAAAAGTGATGCTTCCCGCTATTGCCAAAGCTGTTGTCAATTCAGGAGAAGCAACAAATGCATGTGTGTTCGGATTGCCGTCGTTTCTTTTTGCAAAATTCCTGTTGTAAGAAGTTACAATAGAATTTTTCTTGTCAGGATCATTAGTATGTCTTGCCCACTGGCCAATGCAAGGCCCACAAGCATTTGCCAAAACAACACCTCCCATTTCCTCAAAAGTTTTTAAATAACCGTCTCTTTCTACTGTATATCTTACCTGCTCAGAACCCGGAGTAATAATAAATTCTGAGTTTACGCTTAAACCATTATCTGTAGCTTGTTTGGCAACTGAAGCGGCGCGTGTAATATCTTCATAAGAAGAGTTGGTGCACGAACCTATCAACCCAACTTCCAGTTTTTCAGGCCAGTTATTTTTCTTTACTGCTTCTGCAAATTCTGAGATTGGCCATGCCAGGTCAGGAGTAAAAGGCCCATTGATATGTGGTTCTAATTCTGATAAATTGATCTCAATCACATTATCAAAATATTTTTCCGGGTTTTCATATACTTCTTTATCCCCTGTCAGGTCCTGGTAAACTTTGTCTGCCATTTCTGCTACTTCGGCTCTACCTGTTCCTTTCAGGTATTCTGCCATTTTTAAATCATACCCGAAGATGGAAGTGGTTGCCCCAATTTCAGCGCCCATGTTACAAATGGTTCCTTTGCCTGTACATGAAAGAGAGGTCGCTCCTTCACCAAAATATTCTACAATAGCGCCGGTTCCGCCTTTAACAGTTAAGATCCCTGCCACCTTTAAAATAATGTCTTTGGCAGAAGTCCATCCATTCAATTTTCCCGTAAGTCTCACTCCTATAAGTTTTGGAAATTTTAATTCCCATCGCAAGCCGGCCATCACATCACAGGCATCAGCCCCGCCCACACCAATTGCAACTGTTCCAAGTCCGCCTGCATTTACCGTATGCGAATCAGTTCCGATCATCATTCCGCCGGGAAAAGCATAATTTTCTAAAACCACCTGGTGAATAATTCCTGCTCCGGGTTTCCAGAAACCAATTCCATATTTATTGGAAACAGAAGCGAGAAAATCATACACTTCTTTATTTTGAGATTTTGCTTTTGTAAGATCGGCAACCGCACCGATTTGCGCCTGGATCAAATGATCACAATGTACAGTAGAGGGAACAGCCACATTAGTTCTTCCGGATTGCATGAATTGAAGCAAAGCCATCTGTGCGGTAGCATCCTGCATCGCCACCCTGTCTGGTGCGAAATCAACGTAATCTTTCCCTCTTTGATACGCCATGCCGGTATTTTTTTCCCACAGATGGGCGTATAATATTTTCTCAGTGAGGGTGAGCGGGTGATTAACTACTTTGCGCGCAGCTTCTACTTTTTCAACATAACCTTCATAAAACTTTCTTATCATGTCCAGATCAAAAACCATTGCTTATTTTAATTTTAGTTAGAAAAAATTGTTGATGAATCTCCTGTTTTTGCAGGAGGCCAAAATTACTTAAAATAGATGGATGTAATTTTTAGTTGTTTAAATATTTCTTTTAATAAACTAATAGAGTGACAACTCCTAAAAAATTAAATTTTTAAAAACAAAACTTTTCCTTTTTCTGATTATCTTTGAGCCTGGTACTAAATGCAAAAGACCTGCATACTGCTCATGGAAAATTATCAAACATTGCCTGAGCTGATTGAATGAAATAAAACATGTAAGACGAGCCGTTATAATATAGCCGGGACAAAATAGTATCAAAACAAATTCGTTTTATTCTTAGTAAAACTATTTCTGTATGTATAAAATAAAAAATTTTATTGAATGGCACGTTTTCGGTGTTTGTACGGCCATTGGTGAGAAGATGGGAATTGCTACTTCTGAAATACGACGTTATTTTATTTATATTTCTTTCCTCACTTTTGGTTCGCCTGTTATTTTTTATTTGATCTTCGCGTTTTGGATGAATGTAAAAAATTACATTAAAAATTCAAGAAGAAATCCATTGAGATATCTTTAGGATTTCATCTGACAATCAAAAATAATAATTGATAAAAAGTTTGTTTACTCCAATATTCAGAGAATAGAAATTGTGTTTACAAAAATATTACCTTGTAAAAACCTACTTGCTTTATAAACAGGTTACTTTTAATTTCTTTCCTGACATTTTGCACTATTGCAGCTTCTTTATTTAAGATCTGATAGTTTTCTACAACCATCTTCTCACCCTGTCTTTATAGTTTGAATACTCGGTACCAAACCTTCGTGATAAATATTTTTCTTCCCTCACAATCACATACTGTTGAATAATTAAGATTAGGATTGGCAACAAAATAATGTTGTACCAGTTGCCCACAAAACATGTAAGGCCGAGGTAAAGAAACAAAAGGCTCAGGTACATCGGATTGCGTGAAAACCTATAGAGACCTGTTGTTTGCAAAGAAGATGCAGGTTTGATTGTGATGATCGTGTTTTTTGAAACAAAGAATTGTCTCAGGCTGCTTATACTCATAATTATGAAAAGAAAAATTAAAAAGGCGCCGACGATTTTTGTGGATCGGTTATCGAAAAACGAAACTGTTAGTGGAGCAACTTTCTGAATAAAAAAAGCAACAAAAAAAATAGCGGCGTAAAGTAATGGCGGAGGGATGTGAACGCCCGGATTGTCTTTTAACTTCATGGCTGGTCTTTTTGATATTTTTCAAAATTAAAACCAGTCTCATAAATTGAGTTAGTAAAAAAACGACATTTTTATCCTGTTGGAAATTGACTAAATCCACTGGTAGGTTTCAGGTAAAAATCGCTTGGAGGAAATTCTGCAAATTCTTTAAACTCACGCAGGATATGTGATGAATCTGTATATCCTGATTCGAGAGCAATTTCTGCCCAGCTTTTTCCGGAGGAATCATTTTTTATTTTCATGGCATTTTCAAAACGAACAATTCGGATGAATAGCTTGGGAGAAATGCCGACTCTTGTTTTGAAATTACGTTCAAACTGGCGAAGGCTGAGGCATGAAATTGAAGCCCATTCTTCAAGAGAATGCTTGTTGGTTGCATCTAACATCCGGATAGCGATTGAATCAATAGGCTCTTCCGCACGACAATCCTGCTGAGATTTCTTTTCAAGAAAAGCCGATAACAATCTTATCATTTCATCATAGGAATCTGTTGCTTTCATCTTTGCGAAAATTTGCATTACTTCATCGCCCCAGAAAGACGTGGCATCGAGCCCGGTATTGATGGTCTTTTCCATATTAATTCCCAGCAACCGAAAAGTGCCTGTCGGATGAAAAGCAACTTTAATCATAAGATGATCACGTCCGAATAATAAGCCTACAGGCTTGTATTTGGGACCGGTGACAATTACCGCAGGCGCAGGTATTTCAACCTTTTGATCTGTAACTATTTTTATCGGGTCATTAAGATAGAAATAAAGATTCTGCTCAATATTGGCCAGGCAGGTTATAAATGGCTGAGGAAGGCCTATCTCTTCATTCCAGTTTGCATGATAGATCTGAAATTCATTGATGATGCCGCAAAGAGATAGGGGTGGTGGATATGTCTTAAAAAAGGGCAATATTGTTTTTAATAAAGATAGCACAAGAAATAAAATAAATATCGTATTTAAAATCGATGACAACATACCTGGAGGTTGGGAACCGGAAATCCATTAAAAAAAATACTAATTGAAGTAGAAAAAAAGTAATTTTAAACGGTATGTCACCCATCCACATTGCAGAATTAAAAAAAGTAGTTGCTTTAAGCGACCTGCCTGATGAACATTTGCAATGGATACTTGATCGTTCTGAATATCGTGAATATGCAGACGGCGATATCGTTGCTAAATACGGTGAGACGTCGGATGTAATGTGGTTTTCCCTTGAAGGAAAGGTTTCGTTTTACATGAACGTAAATGGGAAACTTGTGTACTATTACACGTTCGAAAACTCTTCGGTTACCGGAGGTGTTGGCGGACTGATACCTTATTCAAGAATGAAAACTTATCCCGGATATTCTTACGCCACAGGGCATGTAAAGTTGCTACGTTTGAATAAAAAATATTTCCAGGAACTGGAACAACTGAACCCTGATTTTATTCAAAAGCTTATCGGGTATATGACGGAGAGGGCAAGAGCTTTTGCCACTACCAAATTGCAGCATGAAAAAGTGAACGCCCTTGGAAGCCTTGCTGCAGGGATCGCTCATGAATTGAATAATCCCGCAGCAGCTATTAACAGTACTTCTATCGAACTTACCAAACGACTTGATCGTAACTATGAGCTTACTGAGAAATTACTTGGTGCAAATCTAAACGATACTCAAATACATGAAATTCGGTTGTTGGTGCAAAAAAAAGAAACTGAATGGTCTCAATTGCAGAAACGGTCAGCATTGCAGCGCATGAGAAGTGAGGATGAAATAACTGACTGGCTGGATAAAATGAATGTTCCAAATAAAACCGGGCTGGCAGAAACTTTTTCAGAATTTGGATTTTCAACAGCAGAACTTGAAGCGTTCTCTGCCAAAGTTGAGAAAGATGCATTTATAAGCATTATTGAATGGCTGGATAATTTATTAAGTTCTCATAAAATTATCAAAGATCTTGCTGAGGCTTCATCGCGGATTTCCAGGTTGGTAGGCGCTATAAAAAGCCATGTTCATATGGATCAAACGAATGAAATGCAACCAACCAATCTTCATAGAGATATTGAAAATACATTGACTTTATTAGGTTACAAACTGCGTGAAAAGAACATTAGGGTCAAAAAAAGATTTTGCGAAGACCTTCCCGACATACCTGTTTTTATTGGTGAACTAAACCAGGTATGGACAAATCTTATCGACAATGCAATTTTTGCTCTTCAAAAAGATGGGGAACTGATTATTGAAACGAGCTATGATGAAAGGAATGGGTATGTAAAAATAATTGATACCGGTTCCGGAATTCCGCAGGAAATTCAATCACGCATTTTTGATCCTTTCTTTACCACAAAAAAAGTAGGAGAGGGAACAGGTATCGGCCTTGACCTTGTTCAACGAATTATCAAACATCATAACGGTGAAATAAAAGTAAATTCAATATCCGGTCGCACTGAATTTACAATTTGTCTTCCATTGATTCAGGATAAAAAGAACAACGAATGAAACTTCCGTTTATAATACTTGTGGATGATGACGAACAGGTGCTGCACGCCATTACACGTGATATAAAGATGCAGTACAATTCAAAATACAAAACTATCGGTACCGCTTCTGCTAATGAGGCTTTAGAGGTGTTGACAGAATTAAAAAATACAGGCGAAACTGTTGCCTTGTTCCTGGTTGATCAACGAATGCCTGAAATGGAAGGGGTCGACTTTTTGCAGAAGGCGATAAAAATTTTTCCCGAAGCCAAGCGAATGTTGCTCACAGCTTATTCTGATACGGTTGCTGCGATAAAGGCGATTAATGTAGTGCAATTGGATTATTATCTTACCAAACCATGGAGCCCCGCAGAGGAAAAATTGTATCCTGTTGTGAGCGATTTATTGGATGATTGGGAAAGCCACTTTAGGCCGGACTTTAAGGGAATTAAATTAGTGGGTTTCCAGTTCTCGCCTAAATCACATGAGATTAAAGATTACCTGGCAGGAAACCTTATTCCTTATTACTGGTATGACATCGAAAATAATCCTGAGGCTAAAACACTTGTTGAAGCAAATAACTTAACACGCGAGGATTTACCGCTGATCATATTTGAAGATGGCCTTTGTTCTCCCAAACCTTCTATCAGGCACATAGCGGAGAAGACGGGTTTGACGCCACAAATAAAAAATGAAGTGTATGATGTGGTGATTCTTGGTGCAGGTCCGGCGGGACTTGCCGCGGCGGTGTACGGATCTTCAGAAGGATTAAAAACGTTGTTAATCGAGAGGCGTGCTCCCGGCGGACAAGCCGGCACCAGTTCAAGGATTGAGAATTATCTTGGCTTTCCTTCCGGATTGAGCGGAGCTGATCTTGCACGAAGGGCAATTACCCAGGCGTCAAGATTGGGTGCGGAATTTTTTTCACCACGCACGGTTTGTGGTATTAAATTAAAAGACGGTTATAAAACGATTGTGCTTGATGACAAACAGGAAATTGTAAGCCGTGCGGTAGTTATTACCACAGGGGTTGATTATCGCAAACTGGAAGTAAAAGGTATTGAAAGTTTTACCGGCGCTGGCGTTTATTATGGTGCATCTATTACAGAAGCGAATGTATTTAAAGATAAAGAGGTCTTCATTGTTGGCGGAGGAAATTCGGCAGGACAATCTGCCCTGTATTTATCAAAGTTTGCAAAAAATGTGTACATCCTTATCCGGCACGATCAACTTGGCGCTAACATGTCTGCCTATCTTGTAAATGAGATAAAAATTACACACAATATTCAGGTTTTATCAAATAGTGAGATAGAAGAAGCATGTGGTGGAAAGTACCTTGAAACACTTGTTGTGAGCAACAATAAGACGGGAGAGAAAAAGCGTTTTCATGCGGACGGACTTTACATTTTTATAGGAGCGCGACCGTATACCGATTGGGTACATCCTGATATTATCAAAAATGAAAAACAATTTATAGAGACGGGTCGCAACCTTACAGCTTATGAAACATTCACCAAAACATGGAAGCTTAACCGCGATCCTTATTTACTGGAAACCAGTTGTCCTGGAATTTTCGCAGCAGGCGATGTGCGTGCCGGCGCCATGAACCGCGTTGCATCTGCTGTAGGTGAAGGCTCAATGGCTATAAGTTTTGTACACAAGTATTTGCAGGAAATTTAAACAGCAGTAAACGAAGAAATTCTGCATGTTTTTATTTTGCAGGTAAGCTAATAAATTTTTCCGAATTTTATTTTGATAAATCTGAGAGAAGATGATTCTTTTCTTTGTCATTTTTTTTATACACTAAAAACTAAAAAGTTTATTTTTGACACACACAAACAATTGATATGAAAAAACTGTTCTTTCTGCTTTCCTTTGTTATCCTGTTTTTAGATAATATTCATGCACAGCGAATTCATACACGCTTCGATGCTTCCTGGAAATTTCATCGCGGTGATGTCAGCAATGCTGAAAATGTGAACTTTAATGATCAAAGCTGGCGTACGCTTGATCTGCCGCACGATTGGAGCATTGAAGATTTGCCCAATCAATCCGATT
This sequence comes from uncultured Chitinophagaceae bacterium, assembly GCA_963811285.1. GTDB lineage: Bacteria > Bacteroidota > Bacteroidia > Chitinophagales > Chitinophagaceae > Ginsengibacter. Next base: position 437,069 of record CAWEQV010000008.1, read on the forward strand.
CAGTAATCGGTCCTTTCTCTGAAAAAAGCGTTGGTGCTACTGCTACCGGTTATACGGTTGGAGGTATCGGATGGTACAGGAAACATTTCCAGCTAAATAATACTGCAAATAAAGAAGTGACCATTTATTTTGATGGCGTTTATATGAACAGTGATGTTTACATTAATGGCCATCATCTTGGCAATCATCCTTATGGTTATACGCCTTTTACTTACAACATTACTCCTTACCTTAAAAACAATGGAGAAAATGTTATTGCTGTTCGTGTACGAAATGAAGGTAAGAACAGCCGCTGGTATAGCGGTTCAGGAATTTATCGTCATGTATGGATGACCGTTACACCCAAGCTTCATCTCGCTCAATGGGGCATTTACATTACTACTCCTGAAGTGAATGAGAAGGCAGCAACGATAAAAGTAAATTCAAAAATTGTAAATCAAAACGCAGGTGAACAAAAAGCAATGCTGCGTACAATTATTTTTGATAAAACAAATAAAAAGATTGCGGAAAATGAAAAAGAAATTTCTGTTGAAGGAATAAATTCTTCAAATCCGGGAACCGGTGAACTCTTGCAAACATTTAAAGTTACTGATCCACATTTATGGTCGCCGGATGATCCTTATTTATATCACGCCGTTTCAGAATTGGTTGAAAATAAGAAAGTGATAGATCGCGTGACCAATAATTTTGGAATCCGTTCTATTGACATTAGTGCTGATAAAGGTTTTCTGCTCAATGGGAAACGCATTTTACTTCGCGGCGGTTGTGTGCATCATGATGATGGCCCGCTTGGTGCTGCCACTATTGATGCTGCTGAAATAAGAAAAGTGCACTTGCTAAAATCATATGGATTTAATGCCGTGCGAACAAGTCATAACCCACCTTCACAACAATTCCTCGATGCCTGTGACAGTATTGGGATTATTGTGATGGACGAAGCTTTTGACCAGTGGGAGCGGCCAAAAAATCCACAGGATTATCACCTGTATTTCGATACAAGCTGGCAAAAAGATATTGCTTCGATGGTGCAGCGCGATCGCAATCATCCTGCGGTGGTTTTCTGGAGCATCGGCAACGAGATCAATGAAAGGGCTGACTCATCAGGATTGGTTATTGCAAAAAAATTACGGGATGAAGTAAAATCTTTTGATAATACCCGTCCTGTTACTGAAGCCATTTGTTCTTTTTGGGATCATCGTGGTTACAAATGGGATACTTCCGCTGCAGCCTATGCGCTTCTTGATGTTGGTGGCTATAATTATCTCTGGAAGACGTATGAATCCGATCACGAAAAATATCCTGAACGTATAATGATGGGAACTGAAAGTTATCCGATGGAAGCTTTTGAAAACTGGCAGCAGGTAAAAGAACATCCTTATGTGATTGGTGATTTTGTATGGACGGCAATGGATTATATAGGCGAAACCGGGATAGGCCATACATCGCTTGACAGGACGGCACAGTATCAGTTACAAAAATTTCCGTGGTTCAATTCGTGGTGTGGCGACATTGATTTGATTGGTGGCAAAAAACCTCAACTCTATTATCGTGATGTAGTTTGGGGTTTAAGTAAAATGGAGATGCTTGTTCATAAACCTATTCCAGACGGCCATAAAGAAGCGGTGAGCGGATGGGGCTGGCCTGACGAAGTTCATTCCTATACTTTCCCCGGGGATGAAGGTAAAACAATGCAGGTTCATGTTTATACTTCTTATCCTGAAGTGCGATTAGAACTAAATGGAAAAACGATTGGTGAACAAACAGTTTCTGATGCAACCAAACTTACCGCAACCTTCAACATAAACTATGAACCGGGAGAACTTAAAGCGATTGCCCTGAAAGATGGATCGCCGGTCGATTCTGTAATATTGCAAACAGCGGGAAAGCCTGTGCAAATCAGGCTAAGTGCAGATCGAAATAAAATAAAGGCCAACCGAAACGATCTCAGCTATGTGACAGCGGAAGTGGTTGATGCAAAAGGCAATGTTGTTCCTGATGCAATAATTCCTTTACAGTTTAATATTGAAGGCGCCGGAAAAATTATTGCTACAGCCAATGCTAATCCTTCTGATATGGAAAGTTTTCAGCAACCGAAACACAAAACTTTTCGCGGAAAATGTTTGATAATTGTACAACCAAAAGGAAAAGCCGGAAGCATCAGATTAAAGGCAACCGGTGAAGGATTAAAGAGCGGGGAAGTGGTGATTAATACGAAATGATTCTTTTTGCCTTTTGGACCAAATTTGTTTCGCAGTAAACAAAGAAATTACGGGGATTTGTAGTTAGATACATGAGACATAACATAACAAAATTCGTGTATCAGACACTATAATCGTCCAGTGAGTAAATACACGAAACTTGTTTTCAGGACAACATGAGCCAATGGTTATTCTTTTGAAGCCATTGCTTCGCCGTATGAGTCATAATATTCTCTATGCTCATACACCTTTCCATCTCTGAAATAAAATGCCATTGCCCAATCGCCTGAGTAAGGCTTGCCGGTTTTCTTTGATTTTGCATCCCAGTGGCCAAGGCATACAACCTTATCACCTTCGGTTATAAACTCCCTGGGTTCAAACGTGGGAAAATCTTTGTTTTCACCGATAAGCCTGAAGAAATCCGCTACCTCTTCTTTCCCATTGTATACACGTGCATAGGGAAGAATCTCAGTGGGCCCCGGACAAGTCCATTTAATGTCATCGGTAAGAAGTTCAAGGATTGCGGGAACGTTGCCTTCACCAAAATATCTATAGACATCCTGGGCAACTTCTTTGTTTGTCATTACTGCTGTTTCCATTTTTTTAAATTTTAAAAGTTATTAAATATGAATACAAAAAATTTGAATACAAAAGTGAACGATTATATTCAGGAAAATTTTAACCTATGTTAAAATCTTTCTATTTACCGGAAATCTTTTTTCTTATGCGACTGAGGGAAGGTCCGGCGATGCCGAGGTAGGAAGAAATATGGTAAAGCGGGATATTGTTGATAATATCGGGCTGCATCTGTATCAGTTCCAAATAGCGTTGTTCTGCTGATTTAAAAACAAAGCTTTCGGCACGATCAACAGCGACGTCAAAAGCTTTTTCAGCCATCAGTCTTCCGAAGCGTTCCCAGCCATGTGATTTTTTATAAAGAGATTGTAAATCCGCAAGCGTAATGCAAATTGCCCGGGCGTCAGTCAATGCCACTGTGTTATATTCGCAGGGGCTTTGATGGATAAAACTTTTGTAGGTAACTACCACCTGGTGCGGTGGGAAAAGAAATAAATTTACCTCCTCGCCATTTTTACCATATAAATAAGATCTGAAATAACCTTCCATCGTAAAGCCAAGATACCTGCATATACTTCCCAGGGGATTGTAAATCTCTCCCTTTTTGTAGGACTTTATTTCCCAACATGGAAGCGACAGATTAAAATCATCTTCCCCGAGTTGGGCGAATTCTGAAAGCGCTCCTTTAAGCAGCACGACATCAGTCATTGTTTAATAATTTATTTTAGGTACTTTAATTAAGAGAAGACGGGGGAAGTATTGTTGCCAACAACACCTAAATATAAGCTTTAATACGACTTGATAACAATAAAAAAATAAATTACCGGGATTTTTATTCTGAGGACAGGAAATCGTTTAGTTGATATACTGATCTTTTAAGCATATTCTGCTATTAGAATTTAAGATGGCGCTGAAAATAATATTTGTGTTAACGATAATTCTCATTTCAGAAGTTTGGCTATAGGACCAGTCATTATACGCAAATGGTAGCGGCCTGGAGATTGGTGAAATAGCACATCAAACAAAATAACAACTTTGTTTGATGCAACGGTAAACCAATAAATTCAGGAGATTTTTATTCCGGATTTTATTGTTTCTTCACTACCAAAACCTGGAAGCTGCCGGGTTGCATTGGCGGGCGTCGTTGACCTGCTACAGGAGTTCCGAAATCGGCAGTTGGAAGATAAACGGTATGCGTTGCCGGATCAACGTCTAATGTTCTTGCACCTCTTTTTGTGGTTACATTATCCACAACTTCAAACTTATCTTTTGAAATTTCTTTAATGATGGTGAGTGTTCCGTCACCACCGTTTGATGAATAAATATAATTTAATTCAGGATCGAATTTGGTTCCATCGCATCCGTTGCCAATGGCAGGTGTAGCTACTACTTTTCCGTTCTCAGCATTTAATACAACCATCATTTTGTTATCGCAACCTGCAAATAAACGATGTGTTTTGCGATCTATTGACAAACCGGAAGGTGATTCACCAGGAGCAATCGGCCATGTGTTTTCTACTTTTAAACTTTTCATATCTACTTCGCTGATAGCGCTTTTGTCTTCGATATTTACGAATACTTTACCAGCGCCATCACTTACCGCTGTTTCCGGTTTGCCACTCAACTCTACTGTGCCAACCACTTTATCTGTTGAAGGATCAATAACTGAAAGGCTGTTGGCTCTGCCATTGCAGGTGATTATTTTTTTTGAATAATCATCATAAAAGATCGCGTCCGGGTCCTTGCCTGTGGGTATCGTGGTTAATATTTTATCATTCCTGACATCAAACACGGTTACATTATCTGCGCCTCCATTGCTGGTATACCCTTTATTCAATGCATTCACAATTGCAATTCCATGCACACCTTGTGTATTGGGAATAACTCCAAGTGAATCGCCGTTTTGTTTATTAAGAATATTCACTTGTGATCCATGCGATACGTACAATTTATTTTTATTAACTGTTATGTAATCCCACCAGCCATTGCTTTTAATGTGGAAGCTGCCGGCTAAATGATAACCGGAAGACTGGGCAAATATAGTCGCTGTTGATAAAATCAATGCAGTGCAAATAAGTATTATTTTTTTCATGACTGGAAATTATGTAGCATCAAATCTAAATAACAATTCTGAGGATAATTTGAAGATTTTTATTTTCATCAACGCCACCATGTCTTTTGATTTTTTTTCTCAACTTAACGTCATTTTCTTCAAAACATCTCAATGTTTAGTTACAAAAACTTAATTTTGGATACAGTAATACTTATTTCATGATCGCGAAAAAATGCAAGGAACAAAGAAAGCTAATAAGTAATTATTAAATTTATAAACCGAAGTAACAATATTATGAGAAAATTCCTTTTCATTTTTTTGTTGATAAGCAATACCTGTTTAGGACAGGAATGGGTCGGGGAGGTAATGGTGGGCATATCCGGCTATAATGGCGATCTGACTCAACAAAGAGTTGCTTTTAATACTATGCGTCCTGCCGTTAGCCTAAACTTAAAATACAACACAGGGAATTTTATAAATTATCGGATGGGCTTCAGCTTTGGAAGCATTGCCGGAAATGATAAGTTTAATACTCATCCCGATTTAGTAGCAAGGAACATCAACTTTAAGACGAATATATATGAAGCTAATATAGGAGTAGAGATTCCATTAATGGATCCTGTAGCTTTTTATGCTTATCCCTATGTGTTTGGAACTGTTGGCGTTTTTCATTTTAACCCTTATAGTTACGATAAAAATAATGTAAAAACCTTTTTGCAACCTTTGAGCACCGAAGGAGAAGGATTATCGCAATATTCAGGAAGAAAAAAATATTCACTCACGCAGATATGCTTTCCTGTTGGGTTTGGATGGAAGGTGGTACTTACTGACAGAATAGAGGTAAGCTATGAGTTTGGTTATCGTTTTCTTTTCACCGATTATTTAGATGACGTAAGTAAATCTTATGTCAATCTTGATGTACTGAATCAGGCAAAAGGGCCTAAAGCCGTTGAAATGGCTTACAGAAAAGATGTTCCTTTCAGGGAAGAAGGGTTGCCAAGAGGAAACCCCGGCAAAAATGATTCTTATTTTTTTACAGGCATAAAAGTGGGAATCGTACTGAACCAATCACACATGTATTAAGCCGCTAATTGTTGCTATCAAAAATTAATTGCGTTCAACAGGTTTTCGTTCTTCAATACTTGTTGTTTCTTTTGATTGGCTTATAAATGAGTTGGCGGCAAACAAAGTTTGTGTAGGATAAGCGAATTCAATATTTTCTTTTTCAAAAGCCTCCAGTATTTGCAGGTAAATTTTTTGTTGCGCATCCATGTACATATTGTAATCAGGGCTTTCGACGTAATAAACCGATTCGAAGTTCATACTGAAATCACCAAAGGCTGAAAAGTGGCTCCTGTCAAAGGTTGCATTTTCGGTTGCGTCTATGATTGACTTGATAATGCCGGGAATTTTCTTCATTTGTTCTGCTGTAGTCTGGTAAATAACGCCGATACTAAAAACTACTCTTCTGCGCAGCATTTTTTTATAATTATGTACTCTTGAATCTGTAAGGTCTTTATTGGAACAAACAATTTGTTCTCCGCTGATAGCACGTACGCGCGTTGTCTTTACGCCAATATATTCAATAGCGCCGATCACTTTATCATCCACAATTATAAAATCACCTATTTCAAATGGACGGTCGAAGAAGATTACAAAATAGCTGAAGAAATCCCCGAGCACCGCCTGCGCCGCCAAAGCAACTGCGATACCGCCAATACCCAACCCGGTAATGATAGTAGTTACATTATATCCCAGGTTATTGATAAGGAACACAAAACCTAATATCCAAACGACGCCTTTTAAAATAATGATGAGGCTTCCCGCTTGTTTTTTCTTTACATCGCTGTTTTCCTGTTTGTCAAGAAAAGCGAAAATGAAATATTGAATGGCGGAAGTGAATAGCGTTAAAACGAAAAAGGTAATGATGAATAATTTCGCAACCTTTATACTGTGCGTTGTAAAGGTATTAAAAGTAAGGTAGTCAAATGCGCCAAAGATGGCAGCAAAATATAGAAAAGGAATTAATGTTTTTTCAATTCCCATTACAAGAAAATCATCGAAAGTCATAGTGGTTTTTTTAGACCACTTTTTCAATTTCTTCAGGATGGGCCCTTTTAGAATTTTGATAAGGCTGAATGAAATGACGATAATTCCGATGGCAATTGCCCAGTCTCTAAAAGGATTTCCAAACAAGATTCTATCCCAAAAATTCATATTTATATTTTATAATTAAAAGAATACGCGGCGTGTTCAAGAGTGAAGGCATAATGTAACCATTTTATTTCTAAAGCCGAAAACTTGCCCTGACTGTTAAGAACGCAATGCAAATGTAGCAATGAATTCATTTTTCAGTAAACCAATAAATTCTTCGGATTTTTATTTTTAGTTCCGGATGCCACAGCATTAGTGTGTTATTCGTTCAGCATGATCACGGTCGAAACTACATTCCAAAAAAAACCTGATATTTGACAAAGTGCGAAAGGGAACCTGATAAGCACTTTTGTAAACGTAGAACGCGGATATGAAAAATATTAATACCATCAAGATCAATTTTAAAGGAGGTATTATTCCTCCGGTAGATCTATACAATATCCTGGTAACTGCCGGAAAGCTAAACCTGGGTTACGTCAGGTTTGGATTGAGGCAGCAACTTCTGATTGATGTTGAACTGGAAGATGTTGACTTCTTCACCACACAATTGGGTATGTTGGGTATTGGTTATGAGTTGAACAACGAAGAATTTCCCAATATCATCAGTTCTTATCCGGCCGAAGAAGTATTTATTTTAAATACTTGGGTGAAAGCAGAAGTGTATCATGAAATATTTGAATCGTTTAATTATGCACCGCGGCTCAAGATAAATATCTGTGACGCAAACCAAACTTTTACACCCATGCTCACAGGTAACATTAATTGGGTGGCCTCGCCGGGAGAACCGGATTTCTGGTATTTGTTTATCAGGTTCCCGAAAACTAATGTTGTGTATGAATGCAAAGAATTGTTTCATACAAAAGACCTGGCAGGTATGTCGGTTTCTATTGAACAAACAATCCTTCAGTATACTGAAAAGTTTTATGACAATGATGAGGCCAGTGGCGATGAACTTTTTAAAAAATTAGATGTCAATCCGTTTACGACCAAGCCTGCGGAAGTCTCGCTGGCTTTCCCCCCTTTCAATCTGCCGTACTATGAAGGATTTAACCGCTACAACGATAAGTATTGGCTGGGCATTTACAGGCGCGACGAATTATTCAGGGTAAAATTTTTAAAAGAAGTATGCCTCCTTTGCCTCTCACAAGTCAGCCAGTTATGCTCCACCCCGTGGAAGTCAATTATTATAAAACGAATCACCGGCGAACACAGGAAAGACTGGAATTATCTCCTCGATAAATACCAAATCAATGTAAGGCATGCCGCCAATGAACTTAACTTCCAGGTAGAGGATAACAGCCTTAAAGCTTTGCAGTTGAAACAGCGACTGGTAAAGTATTTGAGTAATGACGATACAAGAACTTTTGGGGTATGTATCGGGATTAAAACGCGTAAAAAAAGCGAAGTTTTCAGTAGCATACTTGTGAGGCGTAAGGCGTGGTTCAACATCGGCAAGGTGGGCTTTTTTCATACGTACGATATTTTGTTTGCCAAGGATTATAATCCCAACGAACGTACCGATTTTGTATTCAGCAGCGGTAACCCCAAAGTGGTTGTGGGAGAGCAATTGCGCCGTGCCGTTCTTTCGTATTATGACTTCATTCGCCCTAAGGAACAAACTAATTCAGGAGAACTGGTGGAGGTGGTAGTAAAAAAAGAACAAGCGGATGACTCAGAAGGTGAAAAGATGCCTGAGGACACAACTCGTCAGGAAGGGCAGCCGCCGAATAAGTAAAGCAATAAATTCTTGGGATTTTTATTTTTGATAAGGAGTTGTCTGTTTGGCGTGTTACAATGTAATTACTTTTATGCAAGAAATTTCATGTCCTCTTCGTTCAAAGTTATTTCAGTTGCTTTTAAATTTTCTTCAAAATGTTTTAAGGATGAAGTGCCGGGTATAGGCAAAATCCAGGAAGAACGATGCAACAGCCAGGCTAAATTTATTTGTGCTGCGGTGGCGTTATATTTTTTTGCAACGGTTAAAATCCTTTCATCCTTTTTGGGCATGGATTGGAATAAAGAGAAGTAAGGAATTAAAGGTATTTTATGTTCCTCGCAGATGGGCAAAACTTCTTCGCCGCCCCTTGTTATTCCTCCATGCACCAATTGTATGGAATTGCGTTGAGCATGGCCATACATATTTTCTACAGTCGCAATATGGCCCATTGACATAGCAGTTTCCAATTCATCGCGACTAACATTACTAACGCCTACATGCAGTATTTTTCCTTCTTTCTGCATTTCGAACATGGCATCCATAGATTCTTTAAAAGGTACATCGCTGCCAGCTATTACCCTGAAATGAACCAACGTTATTTGTTCTCTTTTCAGCGTACTTAAATTGTTGTCTATGCTTTTGCGCAAATTCTCAGGGCGGTTAAATGCTATCCAGCTTTTGTCAGCTTTTCTTGCGCCACCTACTTTGGTGCATATCACCAAATCGCCAGGGTAAGGATATAATGCTTCCGCTATCAAACGGTTGGTTACATCCTCGCCGTAATAGTCGGCAGTATCAATAAAATTAATGCCGCTTTTAATGCATTGCTTTAATATTTGTAAGGCTTCGGCGCGGTTCGAGGGCTCGCCCCAAATTCCTGCTCCCGTGAGCCGCATCGTTCCGTATCCGAAACGTTTTACTGTTAATGGATAATTGCTTTTTGATGCAATTGTAATTTCAGGTGTATTCATAATATTTTATTTTTTTGTTTATGCAAAAATCCACCCAAACAAATAAACAGGTGTATTCAAATCCATTTTTGCAGTCGCCAAAAATGATTGAAAAGATTCTGTGAAACGATAAATTCATTCAATTTTTATTTTGTTGCGAAGGAAGAATTAGAACTATCAATGTTTGAAATCTATTTGGTAAATGTTTGGCCACAATTTGCCCGTCACATAGATTTTGTCAGAAGTTGAATCGTAGGCAATTCCATTTAAAACATCTGCATTGGGGTTTTTATTTAGTGCATCTTTCGTCAAAAAACCAAGGTCTAATTTTCCTACAACCTGCCCTGTTGAAGGATTGATTTTATAAATAAAATTATTTTGCCACACATTAGCATAAATATATCCCTTTATATATTCTAATTCATTCAGGCTATCCTGCGGCATTCCGTTTTGCGTCACGTTCAATATTCTTTCCGGTTTTAAATTATCAGGATTTAAATAAGTCAACCTACTTGTTCCATCGCTCATAATTAAATTTTTCCCGTCAGTCGTCAAACTCCACCCTTCTTTATTTTCATATTTAAACTCACCTGTTTTTTTGAAAGAAGTTGCATCATAAATAAATCCGGTCTGGCTTTTATAAGTAAGCTGGTATAGTTTGCCATTTAAAAAAGTAATCCCCTCACCAAAGTACTTTGTTCTGTCAAGTTCAATTTTCTTTGAAAAATTACCGGTCGTTAAATCATCCGTTCCAATTAAAGATTTAGTTTGAGGAAGCTCCTTTGGTGAACCGGTACTTTCATACAACTTCCCGTCATGAAACACAAAACCTTCCGTATACAAAGTGGTGTCGTGAGGAAAATAATTGGGAACTGAATAATTAATAACAGGAACGATTTCAGGCTGTTCTTCTTTGTTAGCCTCGGACGATTTAGGATTATTCTTACAACTAAAAACTGTGCAAATTACCAGGGTTGCGGCTATTATTTGTTTTCTTTTAAAAATCATTTCCAGGTGCCGATGTACAATTTTGGCAAGCTTTAATATATAGTACAAGAATTTATTTTTTTGCAAAAGTAAACTAACAAATTATTTGAATTTTTATTTTAGTCATCAGTCAAACCATTAATTTCAAAAAAGCTGTTAGCTCATGCTAAATGTCCCGGTTTTCGATACCAACTCCAAAAAAGGGCAGCCAATATACCCAATGCCAAAAACTCAAGGGTAAATTGAGCTTCGCTGACTATGGCAGATGTAAGATTTGATTTCATAAATGGGGTATAAATAAAAAGCGGTAGTAAAGTGCCTTTCAATAAACTAATCAAAATGCTTGTCAAAACTATTTTATGGAAATTTTTTACGCCTATGTTTTCCCAAATGAAATAGAGTAGAAGAAAAGCAGCAAAAACTGGTTCCGCAAAAGTGAGATAAGCAGGAATCATCACCTGCCATCCGTAAGGCATTTGGTAAATAGCCTCATGTGCCATGTATGAATATGACGCTATCACCGGGCTGAATGCAGCATCCATCAATGGTTGAACCGCTGATGTATACAAGGCTGTAGCTAAAATTGACGCGATTAAAAGTTGCCATTTTTTATAAAGAAAACGATTTGAAAGAACTACAACCAGGGCCAGTATAAGATAATTAAGCAAGCCCGGTGCTGATTTTATAAATGGAAATAGCCAGGCTGTTGTTACTACGCCTTCCATTACGTTGGCACGAATGAGAGATTCTTTTATCATTGAATAGATAGCGAAAACAATAAGTGTTTGTATTGCTACGGATTTCTTTGATAGTTTTTCTTTTGCCAAATAATAAAAAGTAAAAAGGGCTAAGATTGAAAACCATGTGTTCAATAATTTAGGAATCTTTGGCACCGGACTGTGGTCGGGAAAGCCAACGCCAATCACCTGGAGCATTACAATATGAATGCTTAAACTTATGAAAAGCGTTATTAAAAATCCAAAAAATAAGATGCTCTTTTGCTTAATCATCCTGGTTATATTTATTTTTTGGTTAGTTTATCTCCAACACAATTTTCCCATTCACGCCTCCTTTTGAAACCAAATCCTGAGCTTCGGCTGCCTGTTCTAATTTCATTGTCTTTGATATTTGTGCTTTTATTTTTCCCTGCTCTAACATCTCTTTGAAAAAGTCCAGTTTTTTGTAGGAGGGGTTTGACATAATAAACTGAGCTTCCACTTTATATTTTTCAGCCAGTTCAGCAGATGGTGGCGTTACGGTGCTAATTAATTTGCCGCCTTTTTTTAATACTTCAAAAGATTTGCTCTGTGCTTCGCCACCAACTAAATCAGCAACCATATCAACGTCTTTTACAATCGCAATGAAATCCTGTGTCTTATAATCTATCACTTCATCTGCGCCAAGCGTTCTAACTCTGTCAAGTTCTGCCCCTGAAGTTGTTCCGATTACATAAGCGCCAAGAGCTTTTGCTATTTGTACGATGATGCTGCCTACGCCACCTGAAGCACCTTGTATTAAAATTTTCTGTCCCTGTTGTAATTGTCCTGCTTCTATTAAAAGGGTGTATGCAGTAGTAAGCGGAATTGCTAAAGCAGCCGCTTCGTTGAGTGAAATATTTGTTGGTATAACCGCTACCTGGTCTTCATTAAGCGAAATAAATTCGGCATACGTTCCACCATAGGTAGTAGCGTAAACTCTGTCACCTTTTTTAATCCGGTTTACTTTGTTTCCAACAGCTTCTACAATCCCCGCAACATCAGAGCCGGGAGTGTAAGGAAAAGTTATTGGCATGGCCTGTTGTAAATAGCCCTCGCGAATTTTCATTTCTAAAGGGTTTATAGTGATAGCGGCTATTTTTACCAACACTTCATTTTCCTGTATGGTTGGTTTATCCGATTTGGTTTACTTGTAAAATATCTGAATGACCAAATGCTTGTGTATTGTATTGCTTTCATTTTATTTATTTTTTAGTTGATTTTGAAAATTGATGTTATTATTTTTTGTCCAGGTAGTCAGGCGGAAAAACTTCCTGGTTATATTTTTCCGCAATGGCTTTTAATTTTTCCGCAGTGGCAGGAGTCATCTCGGGTGGCGGCAGAAACTTTCCATATTCCACAGGTTCTCCTATCTCCTTAAAAAGTTCTTCCAGGCCTGCCGGAACAACCAGGCATAAGATGTGTGCGTTTTCATTGGTTTCATTTTTAAAAGAATGTATAGCACCGCCTTTGGGAATGCTGACTAATGCACCTGGTTTGGCAACATAAGTCTGCTCCTCTGTGCTCACCACAATTTCACCTTCAATCACATAAAATGATTCCTGGAAAGTTGTATGTGCGTGGGGACCTGGCCCTCCACCTGGTGGTATCAGCATATCGATTACGGCAAAGGCATTTTCTGTTTCTTTGCCGGTTATCAGCAACCTGTAATTATCGCCAACTACAGATAAATCTTGTCCCTCACGGGGATTAACGGTTATGATTTTTGTAGGTCTCATTTTTTAAAAAATTAATTGTTAAGCGTATTGCATTTGTAAAGTTGGATAGTCTGTATATCCCTTTGAAGTGGCAGGTGAATACACGGTGGCGAAATCAACCGGGTTTAATGCTGCACCCGTTTCAATTCGTTCAGCAAAATCCGGGTTGGCCAAAAAAGCTCTTCCGAAACCAACCAAATCAGCATCGCCATTTACCAATGCTTCTTCTGCAGTTTCCGGCGTAAATCCACCTGTCTTAAGAATTGTTCCATCAAAGTTGGAACGAATAGCGTCTATTGAAGCTTGAGGTATCAGTGGATTCATCGCAAGATGCAGGTAGGTTATTTTCAACTTATTTAATTGAGTTGCCAGGTAGGCGTAAGTGTTGTGCACTTCAGATTCTTCATAAGGTTGCAAATCACCCAGCGTTGAATAGGGTGAAAAGCGAATAGCTACTTTATCACTACCAATGGCTGCAACTACGTTTTCAGCAACCTCCAGCGTAAGTTTTGCTCTTTTTTCCATACTTCCACCGTAAGCATCTGTTCTGTTGTTTACATTGGGATTGAGGAACTGCTCTAACAGGTACCCGTTAGCACCATGTAATTCTATCCCGTCAAAGCCCGCTGCTATGGCATTTTTTGCGGCAGTTACATAACCCTGAACAACCGCTTCTATTTCTTCTGTTGTTAATGCTTTGGGTTCTGAAAAATCCTGCATCCCTTTAGTGTCTGTAAAAATTTGTCCTTCTGCCTTTATATCGGAAGCACCCACCAGTACGGCACCTTCGGGCAAGTTGTGATTGTGCCCTATACGGCCGGTGTGCATTATTTGAAGAAAGATTTTAGTGCCATCTTTATGCACCGCTGTAGTTGTTTTTTTCCAACCTTCAATTTGTGCCTGTGTAAATATGCCGGGGATTCGCGCATAGCTTAATGCATCGGCAGTAGGCGCTGTTCCCTCTGTGATGATAAGCCCTGCGCCGGTTCGCTGCCCGTAATATTCGGCCATTAAATCGTTGGGTATATTATTGATGGCCCTGCTTCTTGTCATGGGCGCCATCACCAAATGATTCTTTAAATGGAGATTACCTTTTGAAAAAGGTGCTAAGAGTGTGGTTAATTTGCTTTGCATAATATTTAATTTTTATAATGCAAAGCTGCCTCGAATTATAAGGATAAAATAGCGATGTGGGACTGGAAAATAGTCCTATCCGACAAGTGTGTACTTCTTCGGGGTAAGGCCAAAATGTTTTTCAAACAACCTGCTGAAATGACTAAGGTTAGAAAAGCCCAACTCGTAACCCACATCGGAAACGGAATACCCGGCCTGCTTTAATAAAAAAGCAGCTTCTTCCATCCTTGCTTTTTGGTAATAGTTATAAATGGTATCGCCAAAGGTTTGTTTGAATAGTTGTTTCATTTTGGTTTCACTCATGCCAATCAATTTTGCAAGCGTAGCTAACACAGGTGGTTTGCTTACATCTTCTAAAATGATATTTCGCAACACCAATAATTTTTCTACATCGGCATTGTTTACCTGTTGGTGTGTTGCGTTGTTTCTTTTTTGCAATTCGCTAAACAAATCATAGAGCAATTGCTGCACTTTTATCCTGTAATAAAAATTGCTTAAACTGGTGTTTATATTTATTTGCGCCAGTTGCTTGAGGTTGTTTTTCATTTCCTGGCTCATGCTTTCAAAATATACAAAAGAGCTGTTGCCGCTGAGGATTTCCCGGATAAATGTGTTTGGCTTTTCAATATTCAACAGTGCTGCAAGTTTCGCTGCAGGCAGACCGACCACGCAATAATAGGATTCGCTCTTTGCCGGAAATTTGATGATGGAATTCATATCACTTGAAGTAATCTGTATAGCCAAATCATTGTGTTGTGAAAATTTCACCGGCTTATTTTCATCATATACCAAATCAATCGGCTGCTCATTATTGTAAAAAAAAATGCTTACCAAATCGTTTCTTTCAACGGCAGCATTTCTTTTGATAGTAAAATCCTTCGTTAAATTATAGTGGTGAATAACCAACTTGAAGCCTTCGCCAAATTCTACTCTTTTAATGTAGCCTTCGCCAATAGATTCGGGCAGCGTAATAGTATTATCCCTGATGGGCGTCTTGAATTTTTCTGAAAATTCTGCAATGAAGTCAAAGTTGGGTTTGGAAGTAAATTCAAATATCATTTTCTGCTATGCCCGTTGGCTTTTGTTAGCAAAGATAGATGGCTTTGGGAAGGAATGAAAACAGCCGAAACAAATGCTTCCAATCATAGGAAAAACGCTTTGTGTTTAAATTTTTTTGGTTACAGGACGCACAACATTTAAGGCTTTGTGTATTCTTGGATTCACAAACTACCAAATTTATTTTTAAATCAAGCGGCATTTCTCTCTTTCCAGCGCACGGTTCCAGACCTGTGCATAACTGTTACTTATTCAACTTTTTAAAAGAATTATTGGAATAATACAATCCAGGTTAATTTTAAATCATCAAAATGCCCGCGGTGATGAAGGGTTTTTATTTACAAAATAAAAATACCAAATAAAAGTTGGTTTACCGGCCTCTTTTCAAAAAGCAATTGACACATTAGTAAGCTGGAAGCAATTTTCGGATTATCTGTATATTTACGCAATCCTAAAACAATTAATCAATATTTTCTGATGCAAAAAAAATCCTTTTTATTCTTTCCTGTATTCACAGGGCTGTTCCTTCTTTTGATCCTCCAGGTAATTGTGGCATCCGGCCAGCCATTGAATAATGAACATCTCCCCAATTCTAAAAATAACTATGCGGATCACCTGGCGCAGACCCCTCCGATGGGCTGGAATAGTTGGAATGCGTTTCATACCGATATCACGGAGCAAAAAATAAAAGACGCGGCCCAGGCCATGGTTTCCAGCGGGATGAAAGCCGCCGGATATGAGTACATCAATATTGATGATGCGTGGATGGATACTGTCCGGGATGCGCAGGGCAGGTTACAGGCAGATCCTAAACGATTTCCTCACGGCATCAAAGCCCTGGCCGATTATGTACACAGCCTGGGCTTAAAAATTGGTATCTATGAATCGGCAGGAACAAAGACATGTGCCGGTTTTCCGGGCAGCTTATATCATGAAAAAACAGATGCTGAAAGTTTTGCTAATTGGGGTATTGATTACCTGAAGCTGGATAATTGTTATAACGAAGGCGTCGATTATATGAAGCGCTATGAAGGAATGGAAAAAGCTTTACTTGCAACGGGGCGTCCGATTGTTTACAGCATTTGCGAGTGGGGGGTTAAAGATCCTTACCAGTGGGCGCCGGCCATCAGTCAACTATGGCGAACAACGGGAGATATTTCAGACAACTGGAACAGTATGATAAACATTGTTGACCAACAGGTAGGCCTGGAAAAATACGCAGGTCCCGGGCATTGGAACGATCCGGATATGCTGGAAGTGGGTAATGGCGGAATGACCAATACTGAATACCGGACTCATTTCAGTTTGTGGGCCATCCTCGCGGCTCCGCTGATTGCCGGTAATGATTTGCTTCACATGACCGAAACTACCCGTGACATTTTGACCAATAAGGAAGTGATAGCAGTAAACCAGGATCCGGCCGGAAAGCAGGGATATAAGATTTCTGATGATGGAGACCAGGAAGTGTGGGTGAAACCCATGTCTGACGGCAGCTTTGCTGTTTTGTTTTTAAACCGTGGCAAAGACCGTGCGTTTATGACGACTACTGTTGAAGCGGTGGGTTTGCCAAAAGCAACTTCTTATAAAGTAGTGAATCTCTGGGACAAGGGAAATCGTTACCAGGCGGGAACTTATTCTACTAATGATTTGATTCGTTCTTCTGTAGATTCTCATGGCGTGGCTTTTTTTAGAGTGTGGCCTGAATCGAAGTAATAATTAAAGGAAACCGGGAATCAGGGATGGGATACTTATTGTAAACAACAAGGGTTTTATTACAAAATAAAAATGCCCAATAAAAGTTCGTTTACTGGTTCTTTTAACTAGCGGAACGTCCCGTGCCGGAGACGTTCCTGAGAACAAGGCAGGTTTTAAATTTTATATGGTTGTAAATATAATGATACAGGATTTTATTTTTTCAACTTCAGTTAATGCCGGAACGTAATGTTCTTTCTTTTTTAATACATTAAACCAATTTATACACAAGCTGTGAAAGAACTACAGAAATACATCTGCCTTTATAAGTTGAAAGTTGCATGTCAAGCCCCGAACTACTGCCTGGCTTTGAACAACTGCTGATTGCACTTGCGTCCGGCGCCACTTGCTGCAATACACGTGTTGTACGAAACCTTCTAATTCAGTAAAGGAAGTATTGCATCAATATTAATATTTTTTTCATCTAGAGGAATTAGTTTTTTATTTTGAAGTATAGTTCCTGATTTTCTAAACTCAAATTTTTCAGTAAACTTGGAATACGAGTTTTTTATCATATTTAGAATCTCGTTCCTATCTATCGCATCATCAAGATCTATAACATACGAGTCTTCTCCTACATACAATAGGATTGTTTCATTTCCATTTAAGAATTTACAACTGAACCGGCAAGCAATTCCCTTTTTTGTCTGTGCGCTTTTCTTCATTACTTCCAAAGAAATACTGGAAGTAATTTTATCGGAATCAGATAAGTTAACGGGAGGGATATAAATCCATTCTTTGACAATAATATCTGTTTGTTCTATCATCGCTAGAGTTTAGTTGTTAAAAGGTTGGAGCTTCATGGTTTCGTACAACGGACAGGGCTTGGCGATGTGGCGGTATTTGAAAATCGTCAGCCCGTAACCGCTGCTAAATTTATAATTAAAAGTTCATTGTTTATTCTATTGCCTGGTGTTATTCGTCGGCTGGAACTGAAGCCGATTAACTAAAGTTGAGAATATAATCGTCGCCCCGCCATATTGCCAAACCGCCTGTTATACGTTCATATTTTATTCATTAAAAGTTATGATGGCTTGCTAATTTGTAGGCTGCTAAAATAGCCAGCACATCACTAAGTGCATGGATTGTGATAACCTCAATTGCCGAATTCCTTCTTATAAAAATATATCCCAATATCAAACCGGCAACACCCGTTGAAATAGCTGAGCCTATTCCTTGGTAAAGATGCCCTGCACCAAAAAGAAAAGAACTGCAGACTAATGCAAAATAAAGTCCTGCTTGTCCAAATCTTTTCTGAAATCGCGTTAACATAAATATTCTGACCACTTCTTCTACTAAACCTCCTCCGAATATACCAATCGCTAACCATATATACAGGTTCCGTGGCTCAGTAAAATACGTAAGAACACTTCTTGAAGTAGCAGAAATAGGAAATATACTATTTAGGATACTGGTAAGCCCTATGTTAACAAAGAGAAACATAGTAAAGCCAAGGAGCATACCGATGAAAAGTTGTCTTCTCCAATTTTTCAAATGGAATCCCATATCATCCCAACCATCTTTTTCAATTATCAAGAGCAGAATAATCACTGCTAACTGAATAACTTTACTTAATACTACCCTAACAGCAAGATTGGAAAAATTACCGTCAGGAATTCCAGTTTGTCTTACAACAGACATCTCATATATCCAATAAAATATGATAATTGAAAGCGATAAATGGAGAGCAGTTCTTTTTGATATGTTCATAGCTTAAATGGAAATGTTGTATATGACGCATAACGGTAGGGCTTGCTGCTGTGCTGGTATTTTATATCGTTCAGCCCACAACGTTAGCCCAATTGAAAAACTATAGATGAAGATAAGTACAAAAGATGAACAATGAAAGTCAAGCCTGAACTGCTGATGATAGCATTACAAAAGATGAGGATTTGCAGTTCAGCCAGCATAGCAGCAAACCCCATGTTAGCGGTAGTTTTTTGTCGGATGTTGAATTAATAATTTAGTAGATAACAACATTAATTATAAGTTTATTTTTTTTGATAACTTTTTAAGTCGTCAAGTCTTATTAAAAAATAATCATCCGTCTTACCATTCATTAAATCATTGTTGCTGTCTAATTGATAAACATCTCCTGTAGCAAGAACTGTGTCTTGCCATTGAAGTCTTTGCCAACCATTTGGATTGTCTTTGTACTTCCATTTCCAGTAATTACTATCAAGGTCTTTATATCTTAAAATAAGTAGTCGGTTAGATTGCAATGGCACATTTTTATTTAAGTCAAGTAAGGTCAAAGTGTCTTTATTTAATTTAAAGTCACCTGAATAACAATCTTGTCCTAAACCTCCACTGTTACAAATTTGATATGTCCCGTCTTTATACAAACCAAAATATAAAGCACCTATTCCACCAGTTGGAGGACCAGCGTGAAATATTTTGCCACTTTCTCTATGTGTGCTTGATGAAGAACAAGAACTAATAATTAAAGCAAGTGTCAAGATTGAATTATAAAGCTTCATGAAGTCAAGTCAAATTACCGCTATCGCCAATGCGAATGTTGTTCGTTCGCTTTTAGTCTTTCGCTGGTTTTGGAGCTGTTGATAAATATTTCCTTATGTCTTGTCTTAAAATTTTTTCTGCGATTTCCTTTGTTATTAAAACTTTGTTGTCTTCAGGGTCGTCCGTGTATTGAAAAAAATAGCAGTCTTCTTTAAGGATAAATATATTTGATGGTATATCTTTTATTTTTACAAAATCAGGTTCGCCAGAGTAAGTCTCAACACATTCAACATAATTAATTTTCGAATTATTTTTTTGAAACAAATCATCTCTTGCATCTTTACTTGGAAAGGCATAGTGTCCTTCAATATAAAGAAAACCAATGTTGGATTTTCTGCTATAGGCTGAAATATCAAAATATTGATTATTTTTTAGTTTGTAAACGGTCCGGTCATAAAGCCAGTCATAACCAGCATTTTTAAGCTCTTCAAGAATAATGGGAACTGCATCGTCAAGACGCAACCAGTCTGTGGTTAATTTGTTGCCTTTAAGGTTCTTTGGATTGAGGAAATTATAATAATTGCTAGAGTCAATTTGGGAATTTGTCTGAGCATACAAAGATTGGGAACAGAATAATATAACAATTAGTAATAGTTTATTCATATACGAATTTTAATAGGATAAGTCTTTTAAAGTGACGCATAACGGTAGGGCTTGCTGCTGTGCTGGTATTTTATATCGTTCAGCCCACAACGTTAGCCCAATTGAAAAACCGAAGATGAAGATAACAACAAAAAGCTGATTTATATTCTTCAGCCCGGAACTATTGCTGATAGCGAACTACAGCCGATTGCTATTCCGTCTGCCAGCCTATCGCCAAACCTTTTGTTACCAGCAGTTTCGTATTATTTTTCAACTTTAACTTCTGTTTCTCCCACTTTGGTATACTTGTCCAGTTTAGTAAAAATGGTTTTTTTCTTATCTACAAGTTCAGTCAAACTTTTACTTTCAAAATATTCATTTTCTAAATGCGGCTTAGTTCCAATTGCAAATGACAAACTTTGAATTTCACGTTTTTCCACACAACATGTTTTCCCTTTTCCGAAAAATGTTGACTGGTTGAATCCTATTAAATATTCATCTAAATTTTTCCCGTCAGCTTGTTTTACAATTGGTCTTGAATATGTCTTGTTAAAAGTCCATTCCGTTAAATAGCCAATTCCATTACTGTCAACAGTTAAAACATTGTCGTCCACATTTGATAAAACCAAATTGATTTCTCCCCTGTATCCGTTGGGAACAACAATTGTCAGTGTCGGTGAATATAATTGGTAGTGAAATACTAAGAATGAAATGGTTGTCATGATAAACAATAATGTCAAGAAAGAAAAACGCTTAAAAATTAGGCGCAAAATTCCCGAAAAGATTAAGCAACCAATTATAATTCCAACTATTATCATTCCGCCTAAAAAAAGTCCAGATAAAATCATACCACCTGGAACGTCTTTCAACTTGATGAGCAAAGTCGTCAAAAGTCCAACCGATAAAACTCCGAATATGATTTTTAGTTTACGGTCTGTCGTCATAATTGCTGGTAACGGACACGGCTTGCTGCTGTGCTGGAATTCATTGAATGTCCTGCCCGGAACTGCAGCCGATTGAAAAACAAAAGATGAAGATAACTACAAAAGCTGAACAATGAACGTCACGATAGTACTGTTGCTGATAGCGAACTACAGCCGATTGTTACCACGTCAGCCAGCATAGTAGCAAACCGAATGTTACCTGCCGTTTTGTTGTCTGTCGTTTAGAATATCAATTAAAAAATCACAAATTGTCATTGCAAGATTTACGGACAATTTAGGGTGATGTCTCTTGGTATTAAATTTATTGGCATGCCTGTCTCCAGCGTTATTGCTTAAGCCTGCAAGTCCATTTAACGCTGTGTCAAGCCCTGATAAAATTTGAAAAACTGTCTCTGGGATTTCGTCTTTTTTTAAATCAATTTTCAATGCTTTTTTTGCTCTTGTCCATAGATTTAAAATGTTGCCATCATTTTTTATTTCATGTACTTCTGTAGTTTCTATGACATGAATTAAAACGGCTTCAGTTAATGTCCTTGCGTTTGTAATTGCCCCATTAAAATCATCTACTGAAATTTTCTGTTGGCACTTTTTAATTTGTTCGGCTACAAATTCGTGTCCCACAGCTTTTAGCGTCTCTGGCTGAATAAAATTTCCTTGGGTATCAGCAATCTTGTAAAAATTTCCATTTTTTATTAATGCATAGCCATCAAATTTTATTAAAGAGTTTATATCAGTTACGATTTTTTCAACAATGTCATCGTCGCCTCCATAACGTCTTGGGTCAACAAATTCTTCAAGTATTTTTCTAAGCTGGTTAGTCCCATTTGCTTCAACTATTTTGTCTGTTGAATATTTCCAACGAGAAGGAAAACCTTCTTCATAAACATCATCAAAATCGCATTCATTATAAAAGTCAACGAGTTTTGGTCCTGATAAATATGGTGCTGTTGAGGTGTCGCCAGCGATAAGTGTCCCAAGTTGTTTTGTAACTTTGTTAGAAATTTTCAAGTTTAATGGTCTTTTGTTACCTGCCGTTTTTCTTTTCGTCAAAGGTAATGAATGTTCAAAGGTCTGCACTGTCGCTTTGAGTTATTGAATAAATTAACTGTTCTGTCTGATGAAAGTGGATGATGCGTTTGTCAGCAATTATATCTTCTTTCCGTAGCTTTCTTTTCAAGGTAATTCCATTTAATGTCCGGCACCTACTCAAAGCAGTATAAATTTGTCCATTCACAAAAGCTCCTGAACCGAGGTCAATCATTACATTATCAAATGTTAACCCTTGGCTCTTATGAATGGTTATTGCCCAAGCCAATTTAATTGGAAATTGTGTAAAAGTCCCGATTACTTCTGACACAACCTTTTTTTTGTCTTTATCATATTTATATTTCCTGTTTTCCCAAGTAACTTTTTCTAATTTATAAGTATTGCCATTTTGTAATCTTACTTCAATCAAATCACTTGAAATAAAATCAATTTTAGCAATTGTACCATTAACCCACCTTCCTCCTGCACTATCATTTTTAATAAAAATTATTTGAGCATTTTTTTTCAATTCCAAAGTTTTTCCAGTAGGATATTTATCTTCTTTAAATTCTCCGGTAATTTGAGCTTCAAAGTTGAATTTAGTATAAGGCAACTCTATAAGCTTTTTAGTGTTTTCTGCATTAGCAATCGCATTAGTTGAAGTGAGGTTAATTACAAACTCGTCAATTTTCGGTGTATAATTGGGATTAAATCTCGCATTAAGTTTGTTTAATGTAGATTCAGTTATTTGACAAATTCTTACTTCATCTAATAATTGTACAAATGGTAAATCATCTTTTTGACGATGAGACTTTCTGAACTCAAAATATGTCGGATTAATTTCTTTGTATGAGTGTGAATCAAAAAAATACTCGCTATTGTAAACTTCGGAAAAAATAAATTTTTCAACTTCATCTGTTGAATCAACGACCGGCGGTAGTTGAAAAATATCTCCAATAAACAGCAATTGTTTGCCACCAAATTTTTTATTGGGGTCTCCACCGTTCTTACGAAGAGAAAAATCAAGGGCTTCAAGAATGTCGGAACGCAACATTGAAACTTCGTCTATAACGATAGTGTCTATTTTTTGAATTATTTTATATTTCTGTGTAAAATCTCTGAATGTGGTGATTTCATCATCTTCTGGCATTAGTGGTTTTAATGGAAACCGAAAGAAGGAATGTATTGTCTGTCCGCCAACATTTATTGCAGCAATACCTGTAAATGCTGTCATTAAAACTTTCTTTTGGGTTTTTTGAGCAAAATAGTGAACGAACGTCGATTTACCTGTTCCTGCTTTTCCTGTTATAAAGAAACTGGCATTACTATTTTCAATTTGATTAAAAAGCTCTTTTATGATTTTGTCATTCTCGTATCCTTCAGGAAGGTTTGTGATTTTTTTATAAAGGTCTGGAAGCTCTATATCTTCAAATAAATTTAATTGTCCGCCGTGTATACTTTCTTCTGATTCAATCCGAAGAAGAAAAAATAAATCTCCGTTGTTGTCGTGATAAGGATTTGCAACATTTAAATCTGCACCGTAATGAGCAAGTGTCTTAAAGATGTAGTAGCACTTTTTTGTTAATTTAGAAAAATCATCTGGATATTTCTCAAGATGTCTATTTATTGCTTCTTTTCTAATTTTTATTCCAATGAAACCTAAATATTCCGTTAAGTTTTCAATCGCTGTATCTCGGTCAGTTTCGTCACATGAATTATAGAAGTGTGAGAAGTCGTAGGGAAAATCCGATGGATAGGTTTCGTCCTGTTTGCCATAAAATAACTGATGGGCATAACTACTTTTAAAAGTTCCCGTGTCTTTGTCAACAAGTGAGGACTTTTTGAAGTTGTCAATCCATTTTCTTTCTATAGTCCTCGTGGGAATAGCCATATTATATCTTGTTCAATTAGTTTGAGGTTTCGCTAAAATCCTGACTAACGTTTTTTAGAAGTTTGGCGATTTTTGAAGTATTTTTTTATGAACTCACAAAGCTTCGCTAAACCTCGCATTAATCAAAGCTGTAAAATAATAAACAATAAATAAAAATGCTCTAAGGAAATATTTCAAGATTTAAAAATTATCCTGACCGGAGTCAATTTAAAAAATTGCTACCACTGAATTTATCAATTCTTCAATTTAATGAAGAAAATATTTCAACCAGAATGGCACTCGGGATTGGAGTCACCAGTTTATACATCGGCCTTGCAAAGAGCATTTTTATAAAGCTACGAATTTCACCTACCGTTAGCTTCGGAATTTATTTTCGTCCCGAAAAATGGGGAATGGCAGGTAACGTTTAAGGCTTGGCGATGGGCTGGAATTCAATGTACTTTCAGCCCGGAACGTCAGCCGATTGAAAAACCAAAGCCGAAGATAAATACAAAAAGCCGATATTTGTTTGTCAGCTGGAACTGTTGCTGATAGAGAACTACAGCTCATTGTTATTTCCTTCAGCCAGTCTATTGCCAAACCTAATGTTATGTGTTGTGCGGTCTAGATGTAAATGTTTTTAATAAGTTATATTCATTTTTGTTTAAAAATATTGCTACATGCTTCAATACTTGTTTAGAGCCACCGAGAGTCTCAATCCTAAATTTTTTATGAGTGATTTTTGGTGGAAAAAAAACGAAAAATACAGAAGTTAAACAACCCAAGTCTGGAAAGTCCCAAGCATCAAAGCTCGGGGGGTCAAATTCTTCTCCAAAGTCAGCTGAAATAGATGAAACTTTAATATCCTCTGTAACATAGAAACACCACTTCCTTTTAATTAAACCAAAGAAGTAAAACTTTGAAATTTCTAAAGAATTCTCACGAACTTCAAAATCTTTTATGACCGAAACACTTAATAACGATAAAAGTGCAAATGAAAAGAAGATAAGGATTGGAAAATGTTTTGAGAACGAAAATATGCAGATTAACATTAGGATTACAAAAACAATTCTCAAACTAAAAAGTCTGCATTCAAAATTTCTCTTGTAGATTATCATGAGGTCAAAAGAGCATTACACATAACATTCAGAAAAGTATCCGAAAAGCCCCGTTAAAAATCCCTGCTTTAAAAATTATCTTGCAGGGGCTTTGCGGTATACTTTTGCGTTGGCCGATGTCGCCGTAATCGTTGCTATTGGGGACTAAGTATCAGTCGGTTCTTTTCTTTATGATGATTTAAAAATTAATTTTCGGTCTGCAAAACATTTTTTTCTCATTACTAAAGGGTATCAGATGTTTTGACGTTTTAAAAGTAGTCATTATAATTTTCACTTAATAATTTTTACATCGGTTTTTTTGGCCCAATGATATGGCACTGCTTTTACGTCTTTAAAACGTTGCTTTTTTTATACCAGAAAAAAGAGAACCGTTCAAAGATATTATCCATCATCTCCCTTCTTCCATGGATAAAATATTTTCACCAGCTCCAATGTTTTGTTTTTGCAACAGGGGCATTCATTAATGTCAATACCAAAGTGCTCCAGCATTCGCACTTGCAACGGGATTTTTATAAGACCCTTATGCAAAGGCAACTTCATCTTTTTGAGCACTTCGTTAATACGCCGATGACGATTCCTGTTAGCTACATAACCATAGGTTCTTATTTTGGTAAATCGTTGCGGTAAAATGTGTTGCTCAAAACGGCGGATAAATTCACTGGCAGAAAGTATCATCTGCTTTTGTTTACCCTCATCGGCGTAGTCTTTATAATCAAAAGTTACAGTGCCTTCTTCATCATTAATGCTGCTTATCCGGTGATTGCTGATGGCTACTTTGTGCGTATATCTTCCAAGATATTCTATTACTGCATGAGGTCCACCAAACGGCGCTTTGGCATATACAACCCAGTCTTTTTGATAAAGCAAATTAAACAGCTTTTTAGCATCTGTATTTTCAGACAAGGTTACTTCTCTTTTGTAATCATCTGCTCCAGGGCCTGTAAAAACTTTGCCCTGTAAACAATGCCCATCGCTTTTACCGGGAACAAAAAAAGCCATGTATTTTTCTTTGCTTCTTTCCATGTATTATCAGTGGTGATGCCGCCACCACTTACGATGCAGTGCACGTGTGGATGGAAGCTCAGTTGTTGGCCCCAGGTGTGAAGTACGCTGATAATGCCGGGCAAAGCACCCAGGTATTTTGCATCTTTTGCAAAAGTGAGCAACGTAGCCGCAGAAGCATCAAACAGAAGTTTATACAAAGCGCTGCGATGTCCCATCACCACACTGTTCAGCTCATGGGGCAACGTAAAGACAACATGATAATATTTTACCGGAAGCAACTCCTGCATCCTGGCTTCTATCCATTCCTGTTTTTTTACTGCTCCGCAATTGGGGCAATGGCGGTCTCTGCAACTATGATATAGGTATTTTACATGACCACATTCTTCATTACCGCATTGGTACACATGATACCCAAGGGCAGCAGTACGACACGTTTTTATTCGTTGTAATACCTTTTGTACATGAAGATTTTTATTGGGAGGAGCTACATGTTTTTGCAGCAACTGTTGAACGGTTGCACGTGGTGCTATATACGATAACATGGTTCCTCATATTAGATGCGGTTTAAGGATGTTGTTATCTTTTGCCACCAGCAAAGCATCATAAGGATTTATAATCTCATCTATACGCCGCGTGGTCAGGTGCATATATTTCATGGTAGTTTGCAGGCTCTTGTGGCCAAGCAGTTCTTTTATCGTGTAGAGGTCTGTGCCGTTATCCAACAGGTGAGTGGCAAAACTGTGGCGGATGGTGTGGATGGTGTAGTTGTTACTTTCCAGCCCCACTTTTATCAAAGCCTTTTGCATCAGGTGTTGTATGGAACGGATGCTGTATTTACTGCCTGGTCTGCTTCCGTTGAAGAGATATTGGATTGGTTTATAAATAAGATAGTACGCTCTCAGTTCAAGCAGCACCTGTTCAGATAAAACAGTATAACGGTCTTTGGCTCCCTTGCCCTGAACAATTTTGATGCGCATGTTCTTTGAATCGATATCCGCTATTTTGCAATTAGCAATTTCACTTACGCGCATGCCGGTGCTGTACAGCATCATTAAAATGGTGCGGTGCTTTATATTTTGTATACTATCAAGCAACTTCATTATTTCTTCCGGAGACATTATTGGTGGAAGTGTGGTGGAAGGCCGCGGATAAATGATGGTAGGGATTACATAAGGACGCCGGGCAACATGGCGCATAAAAAAAGAGATACTTTGTGCAGCCATTCTGCATTTTACCCTGCTGCAACCAAGTGTTTTACTCAGGTAAAGTAAATAGCCCATCAGCATATCTTCTGTAAAATTGATGGGATTTACATCAGGATAATAGACAAAAAGAAAGCGTAGTTCTGATAGGTAATTACGAATAGTGTGCGAACTGTAATGGCCAACAGATAAGTACTGATTAGCTTTTTCCAATGCCGCAAGAGCTTGCGGACTTAGTGATTTTTTTTTCCATGACTTAATAGTTTTTAAGATTAAAAAATAAAACTACAAGTTAGGAAACAATCCAAAACTCATCGCCTGTATAGGCGATGT
>CAWEQV010000009.1:0-13051 GCA_963811285.1 uncultured Chitinophagaceae bacterium
CCAAAGGACTTTCATTCTTCCTCATTCGTTTTATATTTTTAAAAATTCGGGGGCGTTAATTTCCCTGTCTTGTATTGAAGTTTCCACTTCCTGGTGATAGGCGCCGCTTGGTAACATTCCACATCCACCAAATTTTTTCATTACTCTTATCTGAGCCAATACGTCTTCACCGCAATGCTGTTCAGGCAGATCTTTCCAAAACCTGAAGCCTCCCGCAGTAATTAATTTTTCCGTATCATACATTACGCAACCGCCTACCCATGCTACTTTATAGACTTTTGGATTATCAGGAGTGGAACTATATTTTTCTTCCACGTGAAGAATATTGGCGGCATTATGTAATTTATAACGTTGCCACTTTTCACTATTTGGAACAATAGTTTCCGGTTTTACTTCATCTTCCCAAAAATCAATTTGTTGCTGATTGGGCCTCACATCATCCCTGTAACTTAAACCTGTTAACGCCGAACCAACAAATCCGCAATTGTATTTCTGCAAAAGTCTTTTCATATTCTTCAATACAAAAGGTTCAAGCAGGATATCATTGTCGAGGAATAAACTGTACCTGGATTTTGAATGATCTAACAGAAACTGCCGCTGCTGTGCCATTCCCTGCGGTGGTAAATTTTTCAATATTGAAACCGAATGTCCATGCAACTCTAACAGGCGTATAACCGTTTGCACGCTTTTGTCCTCATCAATATTTTCATCAAAAGACTGATCAGAAATAATTACATCAAAACTTTTTTCAGATTGAAAGCAAAGACTGGTGAGCGTTACAGCCAAAGCTGTCAACCTGTTTAGGGTTGGAATTAAAACGGTAATATCTTTTCTTTTTTTCATTACTTATTTCGTTTCCTCTACAATTTCATTGATGCGTTGAATGATATCGGTTGTTGAAATTTCATGAGCATGTGGAATTATTTTTACTTCACAACCTAACTTTTTCAACAAAGGCATTTCAGGAATAGAACCTTCAGTATAATCTGCACCTTTTACAAACACATCCGGATGAACTGCTTTAATTAATTGGAGCGGACTTTCCTCAGCAAATGCAATTAAATAATCAATGCTTTGTAAACCTGCAAGAACAGTTATTCTGTCTTCCAATGTGTTTACCGGACGATCATTTCCTTTTACTTTTTTTGTACTCTCATCGTCGTTAACGCCTACTATCAGTACGTCTCCGGCTTTTCTTGCTTTGTTCAATAATGCAATATGTCCTTTATGAATAAGATCAAAACAACCGTTTGTGAAAACAATTTTTTTGCCTTCTTCTCTTAATTCCTTTATAATATTTAACAGCTCTTCGGTTGTTGTTATGTATTTCGGAATGGCGTTGAAATAAGATTTGAGTTGCATATTGGAACATAAAGTAGTTCCATCTTTTTGAACCACAATCGCCGCCGCCGCTGCTGCAATTTCTGTTGCTGTTTCTGTTGGTAAAGCTGAAGCTATTCCAAGTGTCAGGGCGCTGATAAAAGTGTCGCCAGCGCCGATTGTATTTTTTGCATCACGGGGAATGCACGAAATGTGAAAAGGATTCTTTCCTCTCCTCACCAAGTCTTCAAGTGTATTCACCGGCCGATCATTTCCTTTCACTTTTTTTGTGCTTTCATCGTCGTTAACGCCTACTATCAGTACATCTCCGGCTTTTCTTGCTTTGTTTAATAAAGCAATATGACCTTTGTGAATAAGGTCGAAACATCCGTTGGTAAATACAATTCTTTTACCTTCTTCTCTTAATTCTTTTATGATATTTAAAAGTTCTTCTGTTGTTGAAATATATTTCGGGAATTGCATTAAAATAAGATTGAAGCTGCATGTTTGAACATAAAGTAGTTCCATCTTTTTGTACAACAATCGCTGCTGCTGCAGCCGCAATTTCTGTTGACAATTCTGTTGTTAAACCGGACGCAATCCCAAGCGTTAAGGCGCTTATGAAAGTATCACCGGCGCCAATCGTATTTTTTTGATCTCTCGGAATGCAAGGGAAATGAACATTCTTTTTTTCTTTTTGCACAAGAGCTACACCATCTTCATCAAGCGTAACTGCGATACTCGCTGCGCCTGAATTTTCTAACAATTTTTCCCTGTTATTGAAAACCTGTTCTACTCTTTTTGCTTTTGAAACTTTAGGCAAGTCCACCACTTTTAAATATTCTTCATAGTTAGGTTTAGCGGACGTAGCATGTAAGTTTTTAAACCGCGTTAAATTTTTTGAATCGACTATAACCGGTTTTGAAAAGGTAGAAGTCATGCGTTTCACGGATTGAATAAAGCTATCCGTAATCACTCCAAATCCATAATCGGAAAGAACAATAGCATCGACAAAATCTTCTGCCTCAAAAAAGTTCTGCAGCAATTTATTTTCGAGATGCTGGTTAATGTCTGTCACACTTCCTTCATCAATGCGCAAGAGAATGCTCGACGAAGCGATCACTCTTTTCTTTGCAATCGTTTTACGTGTTTTATCTTTTAAAATATACTCACAATGAACATGGTGTTTTTGCAAAATGTCAACCATTTCTTTCGCATGAGCATCTTTGCCAATCACTGTCAGGAAGTACGTTTCAGCGCCAAGAGCTGCAAGGTTAATTGCAGTATTAGCTGCACCTCCGCAACAAAATTTTTCATCCTGTAAATTAAATACAGGAACCGGCGCTTCCCTACAAATCCTGTCCGTGGATCCATGGACATACGCATCTAAAACAGCATCGCCAACAACAAGTATTTTACGATTTTTAAATCCGTCAATTATATTTTTAATGTCTTTTTTCATTTCTGCCTCCTCTTTTCAATCAAATTATTTTTTATAATCATCATGGTTTATGGCCATGAAGTTTCGCGCATCGGAATCACCATCACTTCAGGAATAACAGTTTCTTTCGGCTGACACAAAATGTATTTAATAGTTTCTGCCACATTCTTTGGATCCTGCAAAACATTTGGATCTACTTCCGGAAATCTTTCCAAAATAAAAGGAGTTTGCATTCCCCCGGAAACAAGCGCTGTTACTTTAATATTGTCTTGCCTTGCTTCTGTATGCAGCGCATGACTTAAGCCAAGCAATCCCCATTTACTTGCGTGATAGGCTGAAGCATTCGGCCATGCTCGTTTTGCCGCGGTTGAAGTAATGTTTACAATATGCCCGCTTCCATTTTTTTTCATGGATGGATACACTGCTTTTGATACATTAAACGGTCCGGTAAGATTTACACTGATTACTTTTTTCCATTCATCATGTGTCAATTCTTCAATCGATTTCGTGTGATCCACACCGGCATTATTGATAACCGCGTCTATGTGTCCGTAATCTTTTATTATTTTATTGATCACCTCTTCCACATTTTTTTCGTCTGCAACATTCATTGAATAACTTTTGATGTTGCCACCTCCGTCAGAAATTTCTTTCACTGTTTTTCCAAGCTTGTCTTCGTTGATATCTGTCGCTATTACCTGCGCTCCATCTTCCGCCATAGTCTTACAAATAGCTGCTCCAAGGCCTTGTCCTCCGCCTGTTACTAAAATCACTTTTCCTTTTACGTTGTTCATCTTTTTTTCTGTTTTGTTTTATTTTGTTTAAATAATAAATATTGATTTACGAAACCATAACCTTGTTAGAATTATTGATTTTTTGTTTGTTTACTGTTAAAAAAGTTTCTAACCAATCTTGCGTGAATCGATTAATATTAAACCGTTCAATTGCTGTTTGCCGCGCACCTTTGCCGAGTTCTTCTGCTTTCTTTTTATCTTCCAAAAGCATATCCATTTTTTGAATCAGCTCATCAACGTTCGTATCCACATACCCTGAATAATTATTCTTCACAGCAGTAACCATCTCGGTTGTTGCGAGGCCTATAATTGGCATTCCGGACATCATTGCTTCGCAAACAGAAAGTCCCAAACTTGTATATCTTATCGGGTTAAAAAAGAAACGATACTCGCTGATAAACGAAGGAAGCTCCTGGTTGTTTATTTCTCCAAGTCCGCCAACTTCCTCAGAACCCATTCCTACAATATCGAGCGGAATTTGTTTTCTTACTTTTTCAAAAACATCAAGCCCCAACCTTCTTCCTCTTTTCACAATTCCGTTGATAACAACAATTCCTTTTTTCAAATCGCCGGTATACAATTGACCTTTATCCAACACTCCATGATCGATCACTTTCGTTGGCGTTCTGTTGTTGTTCCACATGAGTTCATTAAAGTGTGTAACGTGCACCAGCAAAGTGTTTGGATCATCTACCACATGACGCGTATCTGTAGGAACTTCACGAGGCGGATCATGCTCCAGGTAAATCTTTGGCAGCTCGCGTTGCTTCTCTGTAAGTATCTCATACTGATCTTTCAAATAATTCTTTTTCGATTGAAAAAGTATAATGTCAAAATCAAGATCTTTCACTTCATCCGCAGGAACATTGATCACATTGTCGCCCCAATGAAAGGAGCGTGTGCGGCCACCATAGCCTTCTTCAGAGCTTCCTTCTTTATATGGAAGATAAAAAATACAATCAGTGTGCGTAAGATAATAAAGATAACTGCCGTGGATATGCCACGTTAATACTTTAAGGCGTTTTTGCTGGTTAAGCATACAACTTTGGGGTTTATGTTTTAAAAATCTTTTGGTATTTATAAATTACAATCGCTGCGCAAAATAATTTTCCGGTTCACTGCTGCACTTTCATTTTTAAATAGAATACCGGCGGCAGCTTTTTTTACTTCCTCAACAGAAATGTCCCTGATAAATGAAACATTATGATCGCATTTGTTACGAGGTTCAAAGGGGTAAGGATCATTAGGAATTATTCCACAAAAAGGACAAGTCATATTCCATGACACTACAGGCTTATGAATATTTCTTGTAAGCGGTCCCCAATTGATCAGGTTTGGAGCCCAATACATTCCAACCGTTGGCGTACTCACGGCCCTTGAAAGGTGTAATGGACCTGTGTCTCCGCCAATCACCAAATTCGCTCTCTGCAAAATAGCAGCAAGGCCACCAAGCGAAGTCGTGCCGCATGTATTGATAGCTTTACCTTTCATTTTGGAAATAATATTTTCTGCGCCATCATAATCTTCAGGAGAACCGGTAAATACTATTTCCATATTTTTTTCACTAAGCCAATCCGCCAATGGAACAAAATTTTCTGCCGGCCACGCTCTTCTTATATCTGTTGCAAAGGGATGTAAAACCACAAATGGTTTGTTATCCAAATAGGAGAGAAGTCCCGTGATTTCTTCAAGATCTTTTTCCAACACATTCAAATGAGGTTCAAGAGAAACGGGTTTTGCATCAATCAGCGAAGCAACTTCCAGGTAGCGAATCACTTCACTTTGATAATAATAAAAATCAATTGCCTTATCGATTTTATCTGCATTTTCAGAAGTCAATCCAACGGTGAGATTTGCATTTAACCGGTTGATAAATGTATTTGCAGAAACACCATTTCCCTGGAAATGAATCGCAACATCGAAATGTTCTTTTTGCATTTCATTGAAAAACTTTTCCTGTTCCAATTTATCTTCAGCAATGTTTTTTTCATCTCTTATTCCTTTCATCACAGGGACTACAATTACACGATCAATCGGTGAACGGCCGTGAATTAAAAATTCTTTGTGCCAGGGCTTGCCAAGCAAAACCAGTTCTGCATTTGGATAAGCAGCACGGATAGCCTGAATCGCAGGAAGCGTTACAATGAAATCTCCGACCGCGTTCGCACGTAAAATGGCTATCTTTTTAATGTTTTTCAAATGCACTTAGTTTAACGATTGATGAATGAAAACTTAAGCAAGTGCCTTTAAAATTTCAAAATGCGTGCCTTTTCATTTTCAGTGCATTATTCTTCTAAATCACGCGTTTGAGAACCGAATGGTGGAAAAGAATTATTTTCAAGCGGATAGCTTGTAGAAGAAATTACACAAAATTGTTGCATTTAATACTTTGAAAAAATCAGAGTGTTTTTTGTTTCGTATCTTAAGAAAAATTGAATAGAAAGATGAATGAACAAAAAGCGAACGGTGAAAATATTTCTTTTAAAGCAGTGATATTTGATATGGATGGAACTCTTATCGATAGCATCAATGCAGATTTTTTGGCGTGGAAAAGACTTTTTGCTGATTATGATAAATCGCTTTCTTTCGAAGAATATCTTCCTTTATTAGGGATAAGAAGTTTTTTTGTGGCGAGCGAATATCTTCCAATAGAAACGGAGGAAGAACTTAAAAAAGCTTTGGCAAATAAGCTGGTCTATTTCAATGAAATCATCAAAGAGCGCGGGATCAGCGCGATGCCTCATGCGGAAGATTTTATCAAGCAATTGGGGACATTTAAAATTCCTTTGGCGCTCGCTACAAGTTCAAGGCGTGCAAAAATGCAAATGGTAATGGAGGAAACAGGATTGCTTTCTTATTTTGATGTTATCGTTGCAGGTGAGGATGTTGAAAATGGAAAACCTGCGCCTGATGTTTTTTTAAAAGCGGCTTCAATGCTCGATGTTGCGCCGGAAGATTGTATTGTTTTTGAAGATGCGGTGAATGGCGTGAAGGCCGCAAAGAATGCAGCAATGAAATGTGTTGCGTTATCATCAGAGTCAACTGTCAATTCTTTGGATGAGGCTGATGTTGTTATAAATTCTTTTAAGGATTTGGATTTTATTGAGCTTTGCAGAAGGCTTGAAAAAATTTCTGTTTAATCAATCCATATTTTTCTTCTCAAGCTTTCAGTAAGGCTGGCACAATTTTTCCAACAGTTATTTTTTTAAACTCCTAAAAAATATA
The DNA here is from genome assembly GCA_963811285.1 of uncultured Chitinophagaceae bacterium. Classification (GTDB taxonomy): domain Bacteria; phylum Bacteroidota; class Bacteroidia; order Chitinophagales; family Chitinophagaceae; genus Ginsengibacter. The sequence goes on from CAWEQV010000009.1 coordinate 6,781, forward strand.
AGTATGGAAATTAAAAGTACCGCCTTTAAAGATGGCGAAACTATTCCCAAAAAATTTACTTGTGAAGGGCCAAACGTAAGTCCGCCGCTACAATTTAGTAACGTTCCGAATGAAGCAAAAAGTTTAGTGTTAATGGTTGAAGATCCTGAGGCCGATGCAAAGCCGTGGGTTCATTGGCTCGTGTTTAATATTTTGCCTTCCAGCAAAGGTTTTGAAGAAGGTTCTATTTCTGCAGGAGCGCGACAAGGCTTGTGCAATGGAAACACGTTGGGTTATGAAGGACCTTGCCCTGATGCGAAACATACTTACCTTTTTAAATTATATGCAGTAGATAAAATGCTTGATCATGATCCGGTTCCTGATCGCAAAAAAGTTTTGGAAGAAATCCAGGGACACATTCTTACAGAAGCTGTGTTGAAAGGAATTTATGAAAAGCAAAAAGAAACTGTTTAAGTTGATTTTTTAAATAACAGTAAACCGATAAAAAGCGCAAATTTTTATTTTCGTTTTAGTGCAGAAGTGAAAAACAAAAAGCCATCTCGTGAAGAAGATGGTTTTTTTTTAGAGGTGACACCTTTCTGAAAAGGTATCACCTCTTTTTCAGTATTTTTATTTCTTCTAAAATAACTCCTGATGTGTTTTTATAATGGACAAAAAGTATCGAACGCGGAAATCATTCGTGTGAAGCAACTTGTAAAAAAAGTTGTGAATTATGATTTTTTGACTCATGAATTGCAGATTGGTTTTGATTACGGCCTTAATGCAGTTCTGAAGGCCAACGAAGCAAAAGATGATTTTGATATTGTGCAAATGGAGTGGGGATTTATTCCTTCTTACCTGCGGACACGTGAAGATGTTTTCAAAATGAGGAATGGTTACAAAGATAAAAGCGGGAAGTTTCATCCGCCGATAACGACGCTTAATGCTGTTTGTGAAGAATTATTAAAACCGGGCAAAATCTACAGGGAAGCGGCACTTGCGAGAAGATGCCTCGTGCTTTCGACGGGTTTTTATGAATGGCGACATATTTTTCCTTTAAACAAAAGAACCGGTTTGCCTTTGAAAACCGCTAATAAAATTCCTTATTATATCACACTTAAAAGACAGAAATTACTTTTTCATGGCTGGCATCTGGCAACCCTGGACAGATCGCTCTACCGGAGAATATGTCGAAAGTTTTTCTATAGTTACTACTAAAGCCAACAAGCTGATGGAGCAGGTGCACAACAGTAAAAAGCGAATGCCCGTGATTCTTAATGAAGATCTTGCTTATGAATGGATGTTGGGCAATCCTGATGAAAGCCGTATTCTTGAAATTGCAGCTGCACAATATCCTTCAGAAGAAATGGAGGCTTGTACGATAGCCAAAGATTTTCGTAGCGCTTTGGCACCTGCCGAACCTTTTCAATATGAAGACGTGCCGGCGCTGGAGCTGAATGTGTAATTTAAAAATGGGATTGGATTTATTTCAGTTACTGTAGAGTCAACAAGCTATCAATCTCATTCGTCAGTAATTGCCGGTTCTTTCAATGTTAATTTCAAACTTACAAATCCAATTAGTCCCGCTATCAATGATGAAATTAAAATCACAAGCTTTGCGTTGTTGATGATGGTTTCATTGTCAAAAGCAAGAAGTGCAATAAATATGGACATGGTAAATCCAATACTTGCGGCGGGCACGCATTTATGCAGGCAGGATGTTAGAAATCCGTCTGCTCATAAGATATAGCTTTTAGATTTTCTTTTTTCATTTGTTTGTCGCCCCACTGTCGCAGATGGTCAATGAAAGGTATCAATTCTTCACCTGTTTCTGTTAGTGAATATTCTACTTTGGGCGGCACTTCGGGATACATTTTGCGGCTTATTAACTTGTCTTCTTCCAATTCTCTTAAGGTCTGGGTCAGCATTTTGGTGGTGATGCCTTTTATGGATTTGCGCAATTCTCCATACCGCAAAATGTTGTGTTTGTGCAAATACCAAAGTATTCTTCCTTTATATTTTCCGCCGATTCTTCTGAACGAATAATCCACCGCACAAACAGGTATGTCAATATTTTTTTTGTTCATTTTTGAAATTTTATCCCTTGATAATCAACAATAGTTTCATTTTGGTAGCTAAGCTACAAAAAAGTACATACTTGTCTTGCATCAAGTAAGAGGATAGGTTTGCAAAAAAAAATAATTATGGATAGAAGAGAACTTTTAAATTTAGGTGCGTTAGCCGGCGGAACGTTTATGTTCCCTGCATTGAAAAGTTTTGGCAAAACAGCACAGCAAAAGAATGACATCATGAACCGGGGTCACATTCAATTAAAGTTAAACGACGTGGATATTCTTTTTCTTTCTGACGGACATATTTTGTTGAACAATCCACAACCCATATTCGCTCCCGGTATTAATTCGGCAGAGGTAAAAAAGGAATTGAGAAATATTTATTTAGCGGAAGATAAATTGGAAGCTGCCATAAATGTGATGCTTATAAAAACGGGGAACAAAACCATTTTGATCGATACAGGAAGCGGTCCTTATTTTGGCGAAATGGGCGGCAGACTTTTAGATAATTTACAAAATGCCGGCGTAAAAGCAACGGATATAACAGACGTTTTTATTACCCACGGACACAAAGACCACATTGGCGGTATTGTTACAAAGAACAAAACTTTGACGTATCCAAACGCGCATTATTACATTGCAAAAAGAGAATATGATTTTTGGATGTCTGACAATCCTGATTTTTCTAAAAGTAAGAATACCAATAGCCCTAAAGAAGGCATAACGATTGCCCAAGAGGTATTTAATGCTATAAAAGATAAATTGACCTTGTTTAGTTATGGCGATGTTTTGTTTTCGTGTATCAAAACCGAACTGGCGGAAGGACATACGCCCGGACATACTGTTTTTACTGTTTTTTCGGGCGATAAGTCGATAAGACACATTGTTGATACGTTTCACACGCCATTGCTCATTGCCCAACCGGATTGGGGAACGCAATGGGACGTTGATTTTAATAAAGGTGTCGATACGAGAAAGCAAATATTGAACGATAGTTATTTGAACAGAACTTTAGTAATGACTACGCATTTGCCGTGGCCCGGGTTAGGTTACATTGGTAAAAATGGAAACAATTATCAATGGCTTCCCATTTCTTATTTTACTCCTGACGAAATTGTTCTGTAGATATTTTGTCGGTCGGGTGGGGCGGTTGTGTTGCATGATCAATATAAGCATTCCCATCTTTTCGCCCGGTGCAATAGAATATCAGTCTTCATCCAGACCTATAAGATTTTTGAAACCTTATAGGTCTTGTTCGTCATTATAAGATTTGTAAATGCTGATATTCTTTTCATCCTCTGAAAACCCTTGTCCGAAACAGGATTTTCAAGATGATAGGATGAAGAAATCCTGTAAATCTTTTCATCCTGTGAATCCTAATTCCGATGTTTTCGTTTTACGCAGGGTTCCCTTTTAAGAGAGTCGGGTGGGATTGAGACCCAGCGGAGGTAAGATCAACTGCGTCATCCAATCCAATATCTTTGTCTTCGTTGAGAAACTGTAAATTTGTTTCAATCATGTTTTTTCGGATCGCTTTAAATACGCTTTTACCTTCTTCAGTAATAGTCCAGTATTCATTATTATCTTTCAAGCTGTGTTTCTTGTCGGATGCTTTAACCAAATTAAAGACAATTAAATCTCCAATTATTTTTCTTACAGTATTCATTGGTATAGGAAACTCTCCACGCAGGTCCCTAGCCCTATCAGGATTTAACATGTAACCAATAAAACTAGCGGCATCTTTGGTTGATTTCTCAAACATAAATTCGGTAGCAAGCAACTTGAATAATTCAAATAACGACACCTCCTTATGATTTCCCCAGTCGTCACTTTTTAAATACGCGAAAGAGATTTTTATTTTAGTTGTTTTTAAAACTGAAATAAGCTTGTCATATTTCTCATTTTCCTCTTTTAGAATTTGAGCGGTTAAGTTTTGATTTTCCGTTCTTAAGCTTGAGTTTTCCTTGCTCAATCTGGATAGCTCGGTAAGAACTTCGGGACCTACGATCTCGTTCGCCTTTATCCATCCAACTCCTGGGTTTGCTGTGAATTGCTTCATTAAAGCTATCGAGACCTTTCCATACAAATCTTCCTTATTAGTCCAAAAACTAATCAGCTTTCTTTTAATCTTATTTTTGAATACATCTAAACTTAATTTTTTATCTGTATCAGTATCACTTTTTCCAATAGGCCAATCTGCGTGTTCAGAGATTACAAATCCTAAGGTCGGAAGCTTTTTTAACGTGGCATAATCGTATTCTTTTTCCGTATAACTTATTTTTCCATCGAAAGAACCATAGCGGTGAGCAACAATAACAATGTAATAGTCACAATCATCAACTTGTCTTTTTATTAATTTCCATTGTTCCTCATCGCCTGCACTAAACATTTCCATTCCAACTGGGATATGGCCCATTTCAAGTACTGCTTTTATAACTAATTCTCTTTCATCTTTTAAATCCTCGAAAGTGGAGCTAACAAATATTTGATATTTGATTTTCATGTAGAAATAAATAATTTAATAATAGGGGCCGAGCGGTTATAATCTTATCCTTCAGTTATTACATTTTTATTAAAGATTTCTGAACGGACTACTCTTGCCTGACGACTGTTTGTGCCCGTGTACATATAACCATAATACGCTGCATACTCATTTTCATCTCTCGGAGTGTATTTATTAGCTAATACATTTTTTTCAAGCTCTAAAAGTTTATCTTTTAGTGCCTTGAAATTTGGGTTTTTTAATTTACTCACCTCGATCACTAATGTGAAAAAGTTTGATTTTCTATACCAAACAGAATCTGCGTCTAGATCCATTGATTTTATTCCTTTTAATGTTGATACAATTTTTTCAAAGACCATTTTTTTACTAGGGAAACTATCGTTGAAAGAAGCTACCATTTTTTCTATTTCTGCATCTCTTGAAAAATAGCCTCCTATTTCTAGTGTAGACATAACAAGTAAAATAAAATGAAGATCTGACATTCGAGACATTTCTGACTCGCTGAAAATAGGAATGTGTTCGCTCTCTATTGAATCGAGAATATTTTTAGCAGTTGTTATAAACTCTCCATCATACACCGCATTTTGAATTTCTACTTGTTCGAGGTTAAATTTCGTTTGATTAATCCTTTTGAATATTTCTCTAATTAATTCGGGAGAAATGTCCTCTAAGTCTCTTATTACAACATTATAATTAAGAAATTCTTTTTGTGCATCTTGTCCTAACTCCTTGAACTTGGGAACTAGTTTCCCGAAAATTTTAGTTTCCTCAGTTTCGTCAATATATTGAACTAAAGTGCTAAGTCTCTGTTGGCCGTCAACAACTACCTCTTGAGTTTCTATTTTTTCAATGTCTATACCTGACTGAGCTGTATAGATTTCAGGAAAGGGAAGTCCTTTTAATATAGTTTCAATAAAAGCTTCTTTGTGGGTTGGGGTCCAGACAAACTTCCTTTGAAAGTCTGGTTGCAGGATAAGCGTTTTCTCCTTAATCCTCTTATAGAGCTCACTTATTTTTTTATTGCTTGGACTAGATGGGATTTGTTTTGCCATTTTAGTTTTTCGTTAGTGAATCGTAAACGTCCTCAATACTTCGGGTATAATATTTTTCTAAGTACTCATAGTTTTTAAAAAGCCCGGCAGCAACTTTATAATTTCCCACTTCCGACTTGTCATAAGAAATTGATTCGAAGAAGTCAAACCACTCGGTTTTGAGCAAATTAACTTGAAAGGATGTTGGAAGCTTGTCGGGTCTCATCCACCCTTTAACAAGATACCTCAAAAACTCGCTATAGACTTTAAGCTCTTTGAGATCTACTGTTTTGTACTGTCGATCAAGTTGATATTGGTAATCTGTTATTTTAAAATAAAACTCTTCAAAAAGCTTTTCATTTACTATCACTATGTCGATGTCTGAATCATAGTCAAATTCAGTTCCTTTGTAATAGCTAAAGCCTAGTTTGGCCGAACCGACTATAAACACTTCATGGAAACCAACTCCAAATTTATTTGCAATGCGATTTCTAAATTCGAAGTAATCTTCTTCTCTTTCTTGAAATACAGCCGGAACGCCGTGAAATACGAATTTTTGAATAAACAAAAGACGCTTTTCTGCGTTGTCTGACTGGACAATAATTTCTTTAAATTTTTTTAGAGTCATATTTATTTTTAAATCTTCGAGATTCAAACAAACATCAGTCGCGATTGTCATTCCCCCA
>CAWEQV010000010.1:0-31206 GCA_963811285.1 uncultured Chitinophagaceae bacterium
TGCCGGTGGTGGTTTCAATTGTATTTTCAGCAGGATTCACTCTTTTTAATGCGCCATAATGAAAACGCATGTTATTTTTTCCTTCAAACATCCGCCGAAACGGGTAACTGATATTGGAAGGTTCGATAAAAGCAGTTGCCACCTGGTAAAGCAATGGCGGAAAAAAATGATAGTTGTCAACGTCAACCATTGTTATCTGGAATTCGCGATGATTCCATATTTTTTTCAACAGGTTAATTCCACCAAAACCGCCACCAACTACCACTACTTTTTTTATTGTTTTCACCATAATTCTATTTTTGAAAAGTTCAGAAAAGATTTTCCTGAAACTGAGTTCACAATGTATCTCAAATTTTATTCCTTAATTCCGGCAAAATAAAAATTGGAAGGAAAAGCTAGTTTACCGCCATTAGGTTTGAATCAAAAATTAAAAAAAGCTGTCCTTTTGAGACAGCCTCTTCCAAATGGAGAACTCGCTTAAATCTTCCGTTGCAAAAAATTATTCCAATTATTTCTGTAGAAATTTACTGTTTAGAAAAAAGTTTAGCGCTCCATTGCTTGCCGTCAAATACCCTTATGGTATAGATATCGGCAGGTAAATCGCTTATGGAAATAACTGCATTGTTTCTCATTGTGCCATAATTGAAACTTTTTTTAATGTTGCCCATTTTATCCATAATATCTATTTTCAAAATGCTGCTTGTATCTGTTTTTACAGTAATTTCTGTTGAAGCCGGATTGGGTGAAACAGTGAACATTTGTTGACAGGAAAAGTACTGGTAATATTGATTTGAAACAGGGCATCCATCCTTGCTTACTGTAAGGCCTATGCCCGTGGTATTGGTTGCAAATGTACTTCTTATCTTATACTGATGGAAAGGATATAATGTCCCGTTGATATACCAATTATAGGTGTAATCCAGATTGCTACCATCATTATTACTGAATCCCATAGCTTCATACCAATTACCCGCACAATATCCGGCAGACGCATCCATAGTAAAAGAAGGTGTTTTGAGGCCGGAAGTTACTTGCTTGTGCTGAGAGTAACGGGTGCACCGACTTGCTGGGGGTGACAGTAGCAGCTAAGGTAATCGTTCCGTTATGAATCCAGGTAAGTGTTGTTTGTGTGGCATCAGCGGAATCGTACGGTCACTAATCCCTGACGGACTCGCAGACCATTGAACCGTTGCACCTGCGGGAAGATTAGGTATTGTATAATTATTTGAAGTAGTGCAAAAGGCATTGTCACCATTAATTATTGTTGGTGAAGGCACGCCTAAAATGGTATATTGAAATACTGTATTAGCGGCTGTCGAAGGATAGAAGCCATAATATTGGCCGTTTATTCCCCATACTTCATAAATCCATGTTCTTAATGTTGCTTTGGTGCTTGTTAAGGTTCCGGGAACAATTTCACAAATTCCTTCACCAAAACATCTGCCATTTTCCTCTCTATATCCAGTGGTGCCTACGCCTCTTCCCCACACTCCTATTGTACTGCACATTGCCGGAAGCGTAATTGTTTTTCTCACTTCACTTCTTTTTACAATGTATGCCGCATCTGCTAGATTAGGAACGCCAAGAAAAATTCTTGTTTCATTAGCTGTGGTACTAAAAATTGTACCCCCTGTTGTATTTAGATGCTGCAAAGTGTTTGGACCTTGTAAACTTTGTAAGGCTCTTTGAGCGTTTATTCTGCCTGTACCCATTTCATTATCGAAACCTGGAAGTGTGGCACTATTAACATCATCTGCAGTCAATCTGATAATTTGTTCTATGTCATCATTTGCCAGATTTATATTAAACCCTTTAAGCAATGATGCAAGGCCTGAAACGTGTGGCATTGATGTTCCGGACAAAGCAATATAACCGTTATTGAAATTTGTCGAAGTTATATTAACTCCAGGTGCTGACACATCAATGTGCGGCCCCTGAGCAGAAAAATTAGCAATTCGATCATGATCATCTGTTGCTCCAACAGCAAGAACACCTGAATTAATATCAGCGGGAAAACCAGGAACATTAGGATTTGTCATTTGATGATTGCCCATAGCAATACAGGATACACGATTATTGCGGTAAACATTAGCAAAAGCTGAGCGTATGGTAACCGAATATCTTCCTATAGGTAGTGTTTGCCAACTATTATTAAAAGTCCAAACATTCGAACTAAAATTTATTGAATTATTTATCCCCTGAGTAATTTGTGGGTCGCCGGAATTATCGTTAATAACATTAATAGGATGTATTCTTGCCAGCCAGTCAACTCCCGCTACTCCATTATTATTATTGTTATTAGTAACAGCAGCCGCTATTCCCGCAACATGCGATCCATGGCTAAAATCTCCGACACTAGGATCGTGCCCAATAACAAAAAAGGTATTATCTCCTCCATCAATTTTTGCAGCCAGATCATTATGATTAATATCCACGCCGGCATCAATAATGGCAATAATGGAATTAGGATTACCTGTAAAGATATCCCATGCCGCCTCTGCATGGATGTCTGCTCCCGGTACCACTAAATTTCTCATATTCCACTGGTCTCCAAATCTCCCATCCACAGGTATTAGATTAGTAGTGGCGTTTCCGTCCGATTCTGCATACAGCACTTCCGATAAATTTTGTAAGGCGTTTACTAATGAAGATTTAAAAGCGGTATCAGGTAAAGAAATACTAAACACCCTTGCATAATCCATTTGTCTCGAACCTTCCCCAATTTCTGTAATTACGGTATCGGCTTCATTAAAATCGGGAAAAGATGATCTTACACTATCAGAATTTAATCCATAGTTGTTCAGTAATTGTGTAACATTGGTTGAGGTAATTGTTACAGTAGTTTGGTTGGGAGGAGGATTTCGCTGCACACCTGTTTTAAAATAAACTATAACTCGTTTTTGTGCAGCGGTCTGGGCAGACTGTTGTTTGGATTACAAGCAATACCAGTAATCCAAAAGCTTTTAGAATTGGTTTCATTGGTTTTATTTTAAAAGTTATTAAATGTAAGTTGTCGTTTATTGCTGCCATCAGCATTCATGATCCATAATGTCCCTATTTGTTTGTTATATGAAGTAATACTATAGTCTGTTTTACTATAAATAATTTCGCCACTATTAGATATATCGTAAGTAACACAAGGTGAATCAAGTTGCATATAATTATCATTGATGAAAGACCAAAGTCCGATTTGTTGATAAAAAATATTTCCATTATAATATTTGGGGGAAGATTTATAAGAAGATGTACCATTAATATTTCCATTAAACGTAAGCTGGGTTTTATTTGATCCGTCTTTATTCATAGAAAATACTTCTGCCCCTAATCCCATATAGTAAATCTTGCCATCATTTCCTACGAAAGGCTGCCTTCCAGTTCCAGCAAATCCTTTCTTTCCACTTCCACCGCTTGCCATTTCCCAAACATAATAACCTTGTCCATTCGTACCAACATTTGAATCATAATAAATCGTATCGCTGTTTGCTGTCCAGCTAGGATAAAAATTTCCGCCAGTTGTAGTTAACTGAATGATTTGTGTTGTGTCAAACGTGCTGCCATTGAAAGGCATTTTATAAATATTAGATCCTAACGAAAATGCAATCCAATTACCATCGAGGTACCAGGAAGGTGCAGAGAGTGTAAAATTGGTTACCCTTCTAAATCCGGTTCCGTCTTTATTCATTAAGTAAAAGCCTGTAGAATCTGCATTGGCTAAGTACGAATACCAAATACAAGGTGCAGTTCCATTGGGTTCAATACCAGTAAGTGGCGTATGATTAAATCCTAACAATTGCCCATTGGGGTGCCAGACAGGATCAGAATATGGTTGAAATGGAACGATGGCAGGTATACTGCACTCAGCACCAGTGGGATTATTTTTTCTGCACGAGAAGCAAAAAATTACAATAGCAAAAACAAATAAGTAACGGTGCATAATTATTTTATTAACAATAAAAAAAGTCTTTTTTTAGCTGACCACAAGAATTTGTAAAACGTTGCATCATTTATAGTTTTTTAATGTGCATTACAGATCATTGTGGAAGTTAACAACAAAGTAACCTTATCAGCTTTTAGAATTGGTTTCATTGGTTTTATTTTAAAAGTTATTAAATGTAAGTTGTCGTTTATTGCTGCCATCAGCATTCATAATCCATATAGTGCAATATCTTTTGTCTTTGATACCATATTCAGCATTTACGTATAAAACTTCTCCATTATTTGAAATAGCATATGTTTCTGCTCCCTTACAAATTTCCTTCGGTAGATATTGATTTATGGGAGTTGTAAAGATTGCCGCATCCCAAAAAAATAATTTTCCTTTATTGAATTCAGGTGTTCTTCTTATTCCATTTTTGCTATTAAAAGTTAGTTGGACGGGATTTGAACCATTTTTATTCATTGAAAAAATTTCTGACTGGTCTAATGCATAGCCAACATAATAAATTCTGTCATCAGAAGAAACAAAAGGCTGCCGGGTATCTCCAACACCTTCCGATTGGGTTATTCTTGCCTTTCCCGTACCATCATTTGCCATTTTCCATATTGAGTAAAAACTAGTTCCGACTGGAGCGTCATTATTTGAATCATAATAAATTGTGTCACTATTCAAAGTCCAGGCTGGATAAAAATTAGCCCCACTATCAGTTAACTGAATTATATGAGAAGTATCGAAAGTGTTTCCATCAAATCGCATTTTGTAAATGTTAGGAGGAACAGAAAAGGCAACCCAGTTTCCATCTGGCGACCACGAAGGTGTATTAAGACAGAAGTTACTAGCTCTTCTAAATCCTGTACCATCTTTATTCATCAGGTAAAATCCTGCGGAATCCTGGTTAACAGAATTCATATACCATATGCAAGGCGGAGTCCCATCTGCAAATACGCCGACCTGTGGTGGATGATTAAACCCTAACAATTGACCGTTAGGATTCCATACCGGATCAGAATAAGGCTGGAATGGAACAATTTGAGGGTATGGAGCAATCAGCAATATTCTTTTTTTTACATCGGGAGAAAGAAAAAAGCAGCAGCAAAATTATTAATGATAAAAATGGTTTTCTCATGGCTTTATTAATTCTATAAAAGGAGTAAGCTCTTTATATTTTGAAAACAAAAAAGTATAAATAAATAAAGAAAAGATAAAGGGTGAGGTGAGGTGTAATAATTTTCTCATAGCTAATTTAAGGACACTCCTCTTTGATAAAACGTTGCATTAAAATATAAAAAAGCGTATTTCCCGCTTTTTTTTAGATAATGTTTTTACGGTAGTTCTTTTAATTATTTCACTTTGAATGCAAGGAAAATAAATAATTATTTATGCAGCAGTTTGAGAAAAAAACAATTCAAATTCCAAGACGGGTTTTGCTCAATTCGTTTTGTTGATGAAGCAGCCGCACTTTATCCCCGCTCAACACCAACGGTTCTTTCACTATTCAGAAGACCAACTGGCGAGAAAAGTTTTTTTATTGTTGTGAAACATTAAATATTATTACCTGCTTAGGTATATCGAATAGATCAGTGCAGGCAATCTTTTCATCTTGCGAAGTAAGTTCCGGAAATTCAAATTTTATTTTTTGGCCTATAAACTTATATTGAATCGGCAAAGTAATGGTAATGATAGTATCAGAATGATCCATTTTATCAAAACATATTGAATTATAAAAGGAAATCCGGTACTTGATGTACAGTAGTGAGGTTGACTTATTACTTCTCCTGTATATATGATTTTGTCCTTTTCTTTTTTACAACAAACAGACATGATAGTAAAAGCAAGTGATAAAAGTGTTTTGTATCTTATAATATTTTTTTAATTATAATTTTTTGACAACCAAAATACCAATTTCGTTGTTGTTATTACTCCAGTTAGCATTCATAATTATAAAGTACCAATTTGCTTATTGTAAGTAGTAACACCTATTTCACAAGTAAGAAAGATTGTTGAATATAATCAAAGAATGCAAAATTTAATCCCGTTTAGAAATCTCGTTACAAACAAATTGTTCCAATTATTTCTGTAAAAATTTACTGTTTAGAAAAAAGTTTAGCGCTCCATTGCCTGCCGTCAAATACCCGTATGGTATAGATATCGGCATGTAGATTGCTTATGGAAATAACTGCATTGTTTCTCATTGTGCCATAATTGAAACTTTTTTTAATGTTGCCCATTTTATCCATAATATCTATTTTCAAAATGCTGCTTGTATCTGTTTTTACAGTAATTTCTGTTGAAGCCGGATTGGGTGAAACAGTGAACATTTGTTGACAGGAAAAGTACTGGTAATATTGATTTGAAACAGGGCATCCATCCTTGCTTACTGTAAGGCCTATGCCCGTGGTATTGGTTGCAAATGTACTTCTTATCTTATACTGATGGAAAGGATATAATGTCCCGTTGATATACCAATTATAGGTGTAATCCAGATTGCTACCATCATTATTACTGAATCCCATAGCTTCATACCAATTACCCGCACAATATCCGGCAGACGCATCCATAGTAAAAGAAGGTGTTTTGAGGCCGGAAGTTACTTGCTTGGTTAGAGTAACGGGTGCACCACATGCGCCCGTGACAGTAGCAGCTAAGGTAATCGTTCCGTTATGAATCCAGGTAAGTGTTGTTTGTGTGGCATCAGCGGAATCTATGTTAAATTCCTGACGGACTCGCAGACCATTGAACCGTTGCACCTGCGGGAAGATTAGGTATTGTATAATTATTTGAAGTAGTGCAAAAGGCATTGTCACCGTTAATGCTTAATGGTAATGCAGACTAACCGCAGCGCAGCCATTCGCTCTTCCAAAGCCAAATGTATTATCAAAGCCAGGAGTTCCCATGTCTGTTGCAGTTGTTTGTAAGATACTTCTTACTTGTGCTTCAGTTAGATTAGGATTAGCGGATAGCATGAGAGCTGCAATTCCAGAAACTTGCGGACATGCTGCAGAAGTTCCACCAAATCGAGTTGTATAATTTCCTGCCTCATAACCCGCTGTACCCATTCTATCGGTTGTAGTGACATCCCCAGTCAAATTAACATCGCCAGAAGGTGCAACTAAATCCATTGATGTACCTCTGTCGCTATAATACCATATATCACCAGCAGGAAAAGCATTGTTACAAGCACCTACAGTAATTACTCCATTTATATTACCAGGATATGAAACATCTTGAAAAGGAATATTATTGCCAGAAGAGAATATAACTGGACATCCTTTGTTACTTCTTCCTTGCGTTCTCGCTCTACCTATTGCTGCATCAATATCATTAGATTGAGCACCACCGCCCCAAGAGCAACTTAAAACATCAGCAGCACCCTGATTCCATGCCCAATCAATAGCGGCTGCTATTTCTTGATTTGTTGCGGCCCCACCTGGATTACCTACAGTTGGAGTAAGAGGAAAAATATTTATCGGGAGAATTTGTACATTTGGAGCAATTCCTTTTATTCCTAAATTATTATCATGAGTAGCAGCTATTATTCCTGCACAAGCCACTCCATGCCCCTTTACACCATTTTGCGGTGCTCCTATACCTGTAGTAGAACCAGCAGTAAAGCCACTTAATACTCTGCCACTAAAATCTTCATGGTTCTCTACGCCTTCATCTATAACTGCTACACGTAATGTATTACTTCCAGTTGTAATTGCCCAAGCGGGTTCTATATTAATATCTATTCCCACTACACCACCATACTGGCCAGTGTTTTTAAGATAATATTGGTTATTGTATAACGGGTCAGTCTCAGTTTTGAAACTACTATAAAATTCGGGTTCGGACCAATTTACTATCCCACTCTTTTCATATAAGGTGTTTGAGATTTCTAATAATTCATTAGAGGATTTAACATCGCATTCCAATACATATGTATTAAAGCCTTTGCTTTTAAAAAGATTTAAAGTTCCTTCGTATAATGAAAGAATTTCTTGAATAGAATGAAACTCTTTTAATTGCACTATTATCTTTGGTAGGATAATAATTGATGAACCATTAGAATTTCGAAATAAAGGGGTATTATATTTAAGATTTAATGCTTGTGAATTTAAGATTGTTCTATCTATTTTCTTATCCGATTTAATGATAAACTCAGTGTCTGATAGTTGGGATAATGCAGTATCATTAATTTTAAACAGTGAAACAATCTTTGCTTTTGTAAACGCAGATGCCTCATTCGTTTTTATGGTCTTGATGTAAAACATAGAACTATCATCATTTAATTGCACCTTACTTGAGTTGTACCAGTAATAATTTTGGGAATAGGCTATACTGCTTATTAGCAGAAAGAAAACAACAATAAATATATTTTTTCTCATAGTTTAGATTTTTAATTGTTTGAAATTTTGCATGCGCTATCAGAATAAGTGTTTATTACAATATAATATTGAGGGGCACTACAATTTGCTGTATGGACCATGTTTGAGTCTATTTTAGAAATTGTAAAGTAAAAAGGGTTGCCGTCCTTATATTTATCAGGTAAAGTACCAACTCCAACAGAGTAATCATATATGGTAGTGCTTGTTCCCCAACGGGAATTTTTGAATCTTTCATCTATAGGCTCAATAATTTGAATTACAGGCCAACATCCTTCTCCAATAAATTTGCCTTTAAAGCAAGTTAAATTGATATCATCCTGTGTTTTATTACATGAACAGCAAAAAAAGATTACTAAGATTGTTACAAATAATAATTTCATAAATTTAGTTTTTACTTTGTTTTGAATTGAATATAAATTGTTGACAATAAAAATATCTAATTCGTTGCAACTTCTAAATATCTTTTGGTGGTGAAAGTCCTGAATGTTTCATATGCGTTGTTTTAGTTATTATTTAATTTGATAGGAAACCAATTCCCATATCTTACTTCCTACGCCGGGCGTTCCAAAAAAGCCATAATTTCTATAAACCATCCCAATATTAGGAACAAACCATTCATCCTCCTGAACTATATACAGCCCAGGTGGTTCCCTTGTATTTCTTTTAATTCTATACCCATCAGAAAATGTTCCGGCTAAAACACTGATACTTCCTTTTTCTGTAACCCTGTTGGTATCTAGAATGTTTTGTGTTATCCATTTGTTACCAACTGCAAGAGGGAAAACGTATCTTTTAATCACTTGGGCAGTAGCTTCCTTACCATTAAAAATTCTTATACCGTCAGTTTTGTTAGTAACGTAATTGGTATCTGTGCCATCGACTAAAGAATTAATTGCCCAAATAGTAGCATTATCTCCATTATCTAATTTAGTGGTGCCAATAACTCTTATCATTACAGTATCAAGACGGTTGTATACACTATCATATACTTTATATTTCCACCAGGTACCAATAGAATTGGGAAATTCTTTATTGAATTCAATTACAGGAGTTTTTTTGCAAGAAGATGAAGTTGATATTAAATAAGCGATTAATAGAATGGGAATGATTATCTTTTTCATGACATAAATTTTTTAAGTGAATCAATAGTGATATATGAACCAAGTGTGTTCAGGAAGAATTATTCTATACAAAGAGTTAGTTCTTTTTGTATTTTAAAAATAGATAGATAGAAAGAAAGTATAATTATTTTCTCATAGCTAATTTAAGGACACTCCTCTTTGATAAAACGTTGCATTAAAATATAAAAAAGCGTATTTCCCGCTTTTTTTTAGATAATGTTTTTACGGTAATTCTTTTAATTATTTCACTTTGAATGCAAGGAAAATAAATAATTATTTATGCAGCAGTTTGAGAAAAAAACAATTCAAATTCCAAGACGGGTTTTGCTCAATTCGTTTTGTTGATGAAGCAGCCGCACTTTATCCCCGCTCAACACCAACGGTTCTTTCACTATTCAGAAGACCAACTGGCGAGAAAAGTTTTTTTATTGTTGTGAAACATTAAATATTATTACCTGCTTAGGTATATCGAATAGATCAGTGCAGGCAATCTTTTCATCTTGCGAAGTAAGTTCCGGAAATTCAAATTTTATTTTTTGGCCTATAAACTTATATTGAATCGGCAAAGTAATGGTAATGATAGTATCAGAATGATCCATTTTATCAAGATATTTAATTATAAAAGGAAATCCGGTACTTGATGTACAGTAGTGAGGTTGACTTATTACTTCTCCTGTATATATGATTTTGTCCTTTTCTTTTTTACAACAAACAGACATGATAGTAAAAGCAAGTGATAAAAGTGTTTTGTATCTTATAATATTTTTTTAATTATAATTTTTTGACAACCAAAATACCAATTTCGTTGTTGTTATTACTCCAGTTAGCATTCATAATTATAAAGTACCAATTTGCTTATTGTAAGTAGTAACACCTATTTCACAAGTAAGAAAGATTGTTGAATATAATCAAAGAATGCAAAATTTAATCCCGTTTAGAAATCTCGTTACAAACAAATTGTTCCAATTATTTCTGTAAAAATTTACTGTTTAGAAAAAAGTTTAGCGCTCCATTGCCTGCCGTCAAATACCCGTATGGTATAGATATCGGCAGGTAAATCGCTTATGGAAATAACTGCATTGTTTCTCATTGTGCCATAATTGAAACTTTTTTTAATGTTGCCCATTTTATCCATAATATCTATTTTCAAAATGCTGCTTGTATCTGTTTTTACAGTAATTTCTGTTGAAGCCGGATTGGGTGAAACAGTGAACATTTGTTGACAGGAAAAGTACTGGTAATATTGATTTGAAACAGGGCATCCATCCTTGCTTACTGTAAGGCCTATGCCCGTGGTATTGGTTGCAAATGTACTTCTTATCTTATACTGATGGAAAGGATATAATGTCCCGTTGATATACCAATTATAGGTGTAATCCAGATTGCTACCATCATTATTACTGAATCCCATAGCTTCATACCAATTACCCGCACAATATCCGGCAGACGCATCCATAGTAAAAGAAGGTGTTTTGAGGCCGGAAGTTACTTGCTTGGTTAGAGTAACGGGTGCACCACATGCGCCCGTGACAGTAGCAGCTAAGGTAATCGTTCCGTTATGAATCCAGGTAAGTGTTGTTTGTGTGGCATCAGCGGAATTGATGGTTACAATTCCTGACGGACTCGCAGACCATTGAACCGTTGCACCTGCGGGAAGGTTGGAAATAGTATATGGATTGGAGGTGGTGCAAAATGAAGCATCCCCGAAAATAATTAACACGTCGCTGAGAGCTTGTGTTATAGCCGTACATGCATTTAATCTTCCATAACCGGCGTCAGTACTCCATGTGCCATTCGGTTGGCCTGAAATATTTGATTGATAAGTATAACCACCAACTTTATCAGTAGAGCTTTCTAAAATATTTCTTGCCTCTTGCCCGGTTAAATTAGGATTTGCAGAAAGTATTAATGCTAAAACTGCTGCAGTGTTTGGTGTTGCTGCAGAAGTTCCATTAAAATTATCAACATAAGTGTCTGTATGCGTGCCATCAGGATTTATAGTGAAAGTTGTTGTAGTAATATATACTCCCGGCGCCATTACATCTAAACCTGTTCCGAAATTACTACCCCACCAGAATTCCCCGTCGCAGCTAACGTCCAAAGGATCCGGAGTTACACCTGGATTTACCAAATTAGGATCGTTTGATGAACGCTTGCGCGTATCGCATTCGCAACTTGCACCAACAGCTATTACATTGGTATTGGATGCGGGATAATCTATAAATGAATTTTCATTGCCAGCCGCAAATAATACAATAGTCCCTTTACCTCCCCGTCCATTTGTTACCGCATTTGAAATTGCAGCATCTACTTGCGCTGAAGGAGAACCGCCATGTGAGCCCCATGAATTAGATATGATATCCGCACCGTTATTAACAGCAAAATTAAAACAATTGCTTTCCCATGTATCACTTGTAGTAATATATCCATTTGGATTAATATCTGGTGGCGCGACAGTTCCAAATCTAATAGGAATGATATGCGCATTATAAGCTACACCTGCTCCTCCGATATTATTTGCTATCTCACCTATTATGCCGGCACATTCGGTACCGTGCGTATTATATTGGTCGTATATCGGTGCGCCGCCGCTGTTATTGCCTGTGGCATCATAACCGGATAATAAATTTGCCTGTAAATCAGGATGAGTTAAATCCACTCCCAAGTCAATTACCGCCACTTTTACCCCCTTACCCGTGTAACCCATATTCCAAACATTAGCCACTTTCATATCTGCGCCGGGTGTTCCACTGTATTGCCCCGTATTAGTAACATTCCATTCATTGGGTAATTGCGGGTCGGTGTTTAATTTCAATTGTCTTACAAAAACAGGCTCAACTATTATTGTAAGCCCTGCATTATTCAGGCTGTCGCACAACGCAAATATTTTATCGCCGTTGTTGTAGATGTTTGTTTTTAAATACAAATAATAGTAGCCTTTCAAATCTGGATGTTTTACTACTCTTCCCAAAGGCGAAAAATCTTGCTTAACGGCACTATCGTTTTTAGGTTTAAAGAAGATCATGCTTATCGGGGCTTCTAAGGCGCCGTCGGTATAAGCGTAATAAGTAGTAGTAAATATTTTTTTAAAATTTCTGAGTTTACTTCCGTCAACTTCAGCTTCTGCCAAGGTTTTTGTAGTAAACCCAAAGCTGCTGTCGAATTGCATTAGCGAACTGCTAAAAGTAGTATCAATCGCCGCAGTTTTGGTAGAAGGTTTTTTGCCCGCATATTCGGTAAAAAACAAAGTATCAATTTTTGTAAAATTATTTATATGCCCATTAGAGCTAAAGCTGATATTTTGCGCTTTGGCATCGTAAACCAAAAGCAGCAATAAAATAAAGTAAGTTATCTTTTTCATAATTTAATTTTTTTTGAGTGAATCAATAGTGATATTAGCAAGAAGAGTTTCTGGTAACGTTACAAAACCCCAATTTTCATCGGGGCATAGTTGTTTCAGCTTGCCGGCAAATTGAACAGGAATGCCGGACATGCGTGAACTGGTATCGGTAAGTGCTTTAATTTGAGCTAAGTTAGGATTGCATATCTTACAGATAGCGCCGTAATTAGTACTTGGAATTTCAACTGATATAAACCAAGCGTTTTGGTTATTTTGTGTAACATACAGTAACCATGCATTATAATTACTGAACCCTCCAAAATTGTCGTAAGTGGCGTAATGCCAAACAGAATCGGTTTTGCAACAACAGCCTTCATCTGTATTGGATTTAGATTTCTTACAACTTAAGTTGATAATAGCCGTTATGGCTGTTAAGCAAATAAATAAAGCACAACATTTTTTCATAATTGTTATTTTATTAGATTAATTAATTTTTTTGAGATTGGTTAAACTAACTCTTTATTCATTAAATAAAACCCTGTAGAATCTGCATTGGCTATATACGAATACCAAATACAAGATGCAGTTCCATTGGGTTCAATACCAGTAAGTGGCGTATGATTAAATCCTAACAATTGCCCATTGGGGTGCCAGACAGGATCAGAATATGGTTGAAATGGAACGATGGCAGGTATACTGCACTCAGCACCAGTGGGATTATTTTTTCTGCACGAGAAGCAAAAAATTACAATAGCAAAAACAAATAAGTAACGGTGCATAATTATTTTATTAACAATAAAAAAAGTCTTTTTTTAGCTGACCACAAGAATTTGTAAAACGTTGCATCATTTATAGTTTTTTAATGTGCATTACAGATCATTGTGGAAGTTAACAACAAAGTAACCTTATCAGCTTTTAGAATTGGTTTCATTGGTTTTATTTTAAAAGTTATTAAATGTAAGTTGTCGTTTATTGCTGCCATCAGCATTCATAATCCATATAGTGCAATATCTTTTGTCTTTGATACCATATTCAGCATTTACGTATAAAACTTCTCCATTATTTGAAATAGCATATGTTTCTGCTCCCTTACAAATTTCCTTCGGTAGATATTGATTTATGGGAGTTGTAAAGATTGCCGCATCCCAAAAAAATAATTTTCCTTTATTGAATTCAGGTGTTCTTCTTATTCCATTTTTGCTATTAAAAGTTAGTTGGACGGGATTTGAACCATTTTTATTCATTGAAAAAATTTCTGACTGGTCTAATGCATAGCCAACATAATAAATTCTGTCATCAGAAGAAACAAAAGGCTGCCGGGTATCTCCAACACCTTCCGATTGGGTTATTCTTGCCTTTCCCGTACCATCATTTGCCATTTTCCATATTGAGTAAAAACTAGTTCCGACTGGAGCGTCATTATTTGAATCATAATAAATTGTGTCACTATTCAAAGTCCAGGCTGGATAAAAATTAGCCCCACTATCAGTTAACTGAATTATATGAGAAGTATCGAAAGTGTTTCCATCAAATCGCATTTTGTAAATGTTAGGAGGAACAGAAAAGGCAACCCAGTTTCCATCTGGCGACCACGAAGGTGTATTAAGACAGAAGTTACTAGCTCTTCTAAATCCTGTACCATCTTTATTCATCAGGTAAAATCCTGCGGAATCCTGGTTAACAGAATTCATATACCATATGCAAGGCGGAGTCCCATCTGCAAATACGCCGACCTGTGGTGGATGATTAAACCCTAACAATTGACCGTTAGGATTCCATACCGGATCAGAATAAGGCTGGAATGGAACAATTTGAGGTATGGAGCAATCAGCAATATTCTTTTTTTTACATCGGGAGAAAGAAAAAAGCAGCAGCAAAATTATTAATGATAAAAATGGTTTTCTCATGGCTTTATTAATTCTATAAAAGGAGTAAGCTCTTTATATTTTGAAAACAAAAAAGTATAAATAAATAAAGAAAAGATAAAGGGTGAGGTGAGGTGTAATAATTTTCTCATAGCTAATTTAAGGACACTCCTCTTTGATAAAACGTTGCATTAAAATATAAAAAAGCGTATTTCCCGCTTTTTTTTAGATAATGTTTTTACGGTAATTCTTGAAGTTATTTCACTTTAAATGCAACGAAATAATAATTTTTGTGCAGCGGTTTGTGCAAAGATTGTTGTTTGGATTAGAACTCTCGATTTTTGTATTAAAGAAAAGCAAGCTGATCCGAGCTTGCAAAGCTCCATTGGGTATAAGTGTAAAATGAAATGGAAAATATTTTTATAAAATTTCTGAGTTTACTACCCCCAACTCCTGCTTCTTATCCGGTTTATCCAGACATCTGAAATTTTATTCTTCAATTGCTAATGCAGCAAAATAGAAATCTGAAATAAAAGTCGGTTTACTGATAAAGAAATTTGTATGCTAAAATAAAATGCGGAAATTTATTTAAAGACCAGCTTTTCAAATTATTTACCATGGAAGAGGAATCAATTTGCGATCACATAAAAGAAATAAAAGAACTCAAACAACCGGCAGACCTTGTTTGTGATGAATGTGTAAAAACCGGAAGCCAGTGGGTTCACTTAAGAACCTGCCAAACCTGCGGCGCTACGTTATGTTGCGATCAATCGCCTAATAAACACATGACGCAACATTTTCATCACACCCATCATCCTGTTGTAATTTCAGCGGAACCAGGTGAAAGATGGATGTGGTGCTATGAGGATAAGATCTTTGCAGAATATGATTAACTCCGAATCTTCTATTAATTTTCCAGTAGTTCCCTGTCCCATTTTGCAAGGTCAGCACCCGAAGCATACGTGCTTTTTAAAAATTGCAATAAAATATTTTCGGGATCTTCTGATTGCAGCACCGCTGCATAAGGCAAAATAAATTCACCAAGATTTGAATTGTAATATGCCTTTGCCGGATGGACTTCAGCCGTTTTATATCCTTCCGGTTCAGGATATAAATAACAATAAAATACGGGTTCCGGAAGCATTTCATTTCCTGGCCAAAAACCGGCGCTACTTACTTCACGGCAGTAAGCTTCTTCCGCAACCCGATCGGGCAAACCCGGAATTCCGCCCGGATGTTTTGGCGCTCGTCTTCCTGAAAAAAATGAAAGCGCCAGATCAAAACTTCCCCAGAAAAAATGAATCGGGCTTGCTTTTCCTTTAAAGCCGCTTCTAAATTTCAGGAAAACTTTTTCTATTAAAATCAGGCATTGATGAAAGGCTTTTACATCTTCTTCCACATAAGAAGCGTGAACGGAATCATCTTTAAAAGGAATCGGATTCGCAATTTCAACCGGTACCGGTTTTATTTTAACTTCAATATTTAATTCACCTAACAACTCAAATATCTTTTTATAAAAATCCGCAACCGATATGCCGCGAAGATCAAATTGTCGTTGTTCGTTTTTACTGGTGAATATTCTTAACTGATGGTTTATAAAATCAAAATCTATTTTAAAACTTTGATCTTTATAAGGCATGTTTTCGGTTGTCAAACCGTTCGGCGTAATGTGAAGCGTAATATGCCATGAATGATTGATCCACCGCAATGTTGCCAATTTTATTTTGCCAACAATTTGCGTCCACATATGGAGCGTTTCAAAAGTGTTTTTACTTTTTTCGTGGGAAAGAACCGGCCATTGTTGTTGCATTTTTTTATTTGCTTTAAAAAATGAATCATTTATTTAAAAACCAATCCATTCGCCATTTCAATTTCATCTTCTGAAATCGTATGTCCCATACCGTTATAAATCTTTTCGGTAACATCTGCCTTCATACTTTTTAAAATTCCGGTTGTTTCACGAACTCTTTGAACCGGAACATGTGGATCGGGATTACTGGTACCAATAAAAACAGGCGTGTTTTTGAAATCACCTTTATAATTTTCGGTATGAATTTTATCGCCAATGAAACCGCCCGTAAAAGCTACAACGCCTCCAAACTTCTGACCATTTCTTGCCGCAAATTCCAATGTCAAACAAGCTCCTTGCGAAAAGCCCAGTAAACAAACATTTTCTGCAGAAATTCCTTCTGCAGTTATTTCATCCAGTGTCTCTTTTAGGACTGATAAAGCTGATGAAAGCCAAGGTTCGTTTTGAGAAACCGGAGCGATAAATGAAAAAGGATACCAGCTGTTATCCCGCGCCTGCGGCGCCAACAATGCATAATCTTTTACATTCAAATATTGACTCAGGGAAAGAATATCTTCTGCGCTTCCGCCACGTCCGTGAATCATAATTACAGCTTTCTTCGCTTCCTTTAAAGGAACGCCTGCGGCAACAATATTTTTTGAATGTATCGTCGGGTTTGCCATTACTTTTTTATTTTTTTATTATGTCGTTGTATTCATAAGGATGCCGCCCAAATTGAGCGCGTACGAAAGGACAAAGAACTCTGACTTTCAAATTATTTTTTCTGCAATAGGCCACCATTTCATTTAAAAGTTTTTTTGCAAGTCCCTTTCCTTGTGCTTTTGGAATCACTTCTGTGTGAAAAACCGTTAACTCACTTCCAATGACGCTCACTTCCATCTGACCCAACTGTTCGTTGTTATCCTTAAGAAAAAAATACCCACGCCCGTTGTTGTTCAATTTTAATTCTACTTGTTCCATGCAGTCAATTTTTTTCACTTATAAAACAATAAACGTAAAGTGTTTTAAACAGGTTTTATCATCCGAAAAATTGTCCCTTGAGGTGACATTTTTTTTCTTTGTTAAGTCAATTTTTCATTAACAAAATTATATTACAAAACGGTATTTTTTTTGTGGCTTAGTCAGTAAATTATTTATTAACCAATAAAAAGGAGGACATTATGAATCTTATTAAAAGAAATGGAAATTCCATGAATCAATGGCCCCTTCTCTTCGACGATTTTTTTAACCGGGATTTCATGAACTGGGGCCTCAGCAACTATTCTGACACAAATACAACTGTTCCCGGAGTAAACATCAAAGAAACTAAAGACAATTTTGAAGTGGAAGTCGCTGCACCCGGTATGAATAAAGATGACTTCAACATTCAACTTGATGGTAACGTATTAACCATTTGCTCGGAAAAAAGTAATCAGCATGAAGAAAATAATGAAGATGAAAAATATTCACGGAAGGAATTCAGCTACCAGTCATTTCAAAGATCTTTTACTTTGCCCAAAGATGTAGTTGATGAAGATAAAATTGAAGCGAAATATGAAAACGGTTTGCTTCACCTGGTAATTCCTAAAAAAGAGGAAGCGAAACAAAAACCACCGAGGCAAATTCAAATTCACTAAAGTGGACGAATTTTCGAAACTGCCTTCGGGCAGTTTTTTTATGCCTTAATTTCTTTTCTGATCACGGGCACTACTTTAGTTCCGAACAATTCTATCGAATGCATTATTTTTTTATGCGGAACATTTCCAACACTTGCCTGCGCAAGAAATCTTGTATTGCCAAACAACTCATGTTCATATAAAATTTTATCAATCACCTCCTGCACACTTCCCACCATTAAAGCTCCCTTTGGCGAGCGCAAATATTCATACTGTTCTCTTGAAAGCGGCGGCCATCCTCGTTCCCGTCCAATTCTGCTCATCACTTCCGCGTAATAAGGATAAAATTCATCGGCTGCTTTTTGCGAATCTTCAGAAACATAAAAGTGATTGTTGACACCCAATTGAAGTTGCGGTAAATCCTTTCCTGTCTTTGAAAATGTTTCTTTGTATAAGTTGATAAAAGGAACAAATTGTTCAGGCCGCCCACCAATAATCGCCAGCATTAAAGGAAGTCCTAAAGTAGCCGCTCTCACTGCTGAAGCGGGCGTTCCACCTGCTGCAAGCCAAATCGGAAGTGACTCCTGATAAGGCCGTGGATAAACACCGAGATTATTTATAGAAGCGCGATGTTTGCCCTTCCATGAAACTTTTGTGCTCTTATTTAATTTGAGAAGAAGGTCTAATTTTTCTGTAAACAATTCATCGTAATCCTTCAGATCGTATCCAAACAAAGGAAAAGATTCTATAAAAGACCCACGGCCCGCCATGATTTCAGCGCGGCCTCCCGACAAAAGATCAACTGTCGAAAAATTTTGAAATACGCGTACCGGATCATCGGAACTAAGCACAGTAACGGCGCTTGTGAGTTTAATATTTTTTGTAACGGCCGCAGCAGCCCCCAAAACTACGGACGGTGAAGAAACCGCATAATCGGGGCGATGATGTTCACCAACACCAAAAACATCAAGTCCAAGTTCATCAGCCAACTTTATCTCTTCCAACAAATCAATCATCCGCTGATGTGCATTAATTCCTCTTCCAACTTCACTTTCCGGTTGCATATCAGCAAACGACATTAGCCCTAGTTCCATTTTTGAAAATTAAAATTGTGAGAATTTGTTTGTTTACTGTTCCTCTTCCCAATTACCAAATTTACCGGTTCGATAATCATGATAAGCTTGTCTTATTTCTTCTGATGAATTCATCACAAAAGGCCCTTGCGCAACAATCGGTTCATTAAAAGGGAGTGCATCTCCGAGTAAAATTATACTTTCTTCCAATGCTTCAATTTCAATTTCTTTTCCATCATTATTGAACTCTACTAATTGATGCATTTTTACTTCGCTTCCATTCACTTTCACTTTTCCCTTTATCACATAAAAGAAAATATTTCTTTCTGCGTCTATGCTTGTCCGGTAGACACCCTCTTTTTTAAAATCAATAGTCGCCAATTGAATATCTACTAAAGGATGAAAGGCACCTTTTGTTCCTTCCCAATCTCCGGAAACCGCATGAACACTTACTTTTCCATCATCAACTTTTATTTCAGGAATTTCTTTCTCCTGCTTTCCTTCATACTTTGGTTCTGTCATTTTCAATTTAGCAGGAAGGTTTACCCAAAGCTGCAGAATCTCCAGTTCACCACCGTTCTTTTTAAATTCGTCAGAAGAAACTTCTGAATGAATTAAGCCTCTTCCGGCGGTCATCCATTGCACGCCTCCTGCTTTTATCACGCTTTCAGAACCGCCGCTATCCTTGTGCGTAAGATCACCATGAACAATAAAAGTTACTGTTTCAAAACCACGGTGAGGATGTGGTCCGAAAGGCAAACCGTAATTATTCTTCGGATAAACCTGGTAACCGTGATGATTTAAAAATATAAACGGATCGATATGATCTATTGAGTTAGTCGGAAGTGCCCGAAAGGTAATAAGATCGCCAATCGGCGCACTTACTGCCTCATCAATTTTTTTTATTGTTCGCATAATAGACTTTGAAATTTTTTAATCATGATCTTCTTTGATCGCTTTCAATCCTTTGGCCCAGCGCACTAATTGTTTCAACATATTTTTCGCTGCTTTTTCAGAAATTTCGTTGACAACGAATTCGTTTTGATCGTTTATATTTTGCTGAAAAAAAGGAAAATTAACCGACTCAGCAAGAGGCACCATTCGAAAGGTAGCAAGATCTCCTTTCAACGAATTTGCGGCTCTTGTCCCTGCTGAAACACCGCCGTAACTTACGATTGCGGCAGGCTTATAATTCCATTCCTGCGAAAGATATTCCAACGCGTTTCTTAAAGGAGCGGGATAGTTATAATCATATTCCGCAGTAACAAAAATGAAAGCATCCGCTTCATCGATTTTCGCACTCCACCATTTCGTATGTTCATGCTTGTATTGCTTCATCACAGGGTGATTCGGCTCATTCATCATTGGAAGATTGATCTCTCCGAGATCTAGTACTTCCACATTAAAATTTCCATTTTCCTTTGCTAATTCTGCAATCCAGTTTGCGACCAAAGGCCCTTTTCTTCCAGGCCTGACCGTTGAAGAAATTACTTTTAAATTGTACATTATTTATGTTTAGTTTATTTTTTAAAATGGATGAAAGATTCAAGTAGCAAGAATAACCCCTTCAAAAAATTCATCATTCATAATTGACCCTTCACGATTCACCATTCACTACTGACTAATCAAAACGGACGTCATCGTAAGTGAGCCTGCCACTGCTTTATCATTGAAAAAAGAAACCTTGTCTTTCGTTCCTTTCAATCCCAATGAATACAATAAAGGCAAATAATGCTCAGGCGTTGGAATCGCCAAACGGCTTTCTGCTCCAAGACTTTCATAATTGATCAACGGTTTGAAATCACCATCGGTAATCGCCTGTTTAAATTTATCATTCATGCTCAATGCCCAGTCATAACCATACCCGGGCACATTCATTTGTGACCATGCAATCATTCTCAAATTGTGCACCATATTTCCGCTTCCGATAATCAACACTCCTTTTTTTCTTAATTCATACAATTCCTTCGCGAGATCAAAATGATATTGCGGCGGTTTTGTATAATCAATGCTTAACTGCAAAACAGGGATATTGGCATCCGGATACATCCTTCTCACTACAGTCCATGCACCGTGATCCAATCCCCAATCATGATCTAATTCAACATGTGCAGAATGCAGCAACGACGCCGTTTCTTTTGCCAGTTGCGGATGGCCGGGAGCCGGATATTGCACGTCAAATAACGCTCGCGGAAATCCACCGAAGTCATGAATAGTTTCAGGAAAATCCATTGCTGTTACGCGGGTTCCTTTTGTGAACCAATGTGCCGAAACTACCAGCACTGCAGCCGGTTTCGGAATTTCCTTTGCCATTTCTGTCCACCTTTGACTGAACTCATTATCCTCAATTCCGTTCATCGGGGAACCATGCCCTACGAACAAAACCGGCATTAAATAGTCTTGTTCTTCCAGGCCTTCAGTAAACTTATTAAATGCTGACAAGTTTGTCATTTCATTACTCCTTTTTGTCTTATAACGGTCACCATTACACGATTTAATTTAATCAAGTTTAGGTAACACTTTTTCGATTTCCTTTCTCGCTGGCTCGTATTGCTTTGGCAACTTTAAATGAGTACCTAATTCATTGAGAGGCTCATCTTTGTCAAAGCCGGGATTTTCCGTAGCCAGTTCAAATAGAACGCCTCCCGGTTCACGGAAATACAATGAGAAAAAATAATCACGATCAATCTTGGGTGTGATATTCAAACCTTTACTCAAAACCTTCTCACGATAATCCATTAAAATATTATCGTCCTTAACCCTGAAAGCCACATGGTGATTGGTTCCCGCGGAATTGATTCCACGTCCTAAGCCCGGTGCTTCAACAAGATCAACAACAGAGGCATTGTCTATTGAATCAGTAATAAACCTGTAACGATTACCTTCCTGCTTCAATAATTTGTATCCCAAAATATCAGCAAGTATTTCCGCTGTCGGATCCACTTTATTCAAGGTTAAAGTGACATTATGAAAGCCACGTGTGGCATTCTCTGTTTTAATTTCATTCGTTTCCCAAGGCCTTCTTTTATCTTCTTTTCCAGGCGCAATAAAATTAATTTGCAATCCATCAGGATCCTGGAAGTGAAGAAATTTTTCGCCGAAACGTTCTTCTATTTCTCCATGTTTTACATTGAACCTTGTAAATCTGTCTTTCCAAAAATCCAAACTTTCCGCAGGAACAGAATATCCAATTTCTGTAGCCATTCCTGCACCGTTTTGTCCGCGCCTTACGCCCGCCCATGGAAAGAAAGTGAGAATAGTTCCCGGCGTTCCTTTTTCATCACCAAAATAAAAATGGTACGTTCCTGGATCATCAAAATTGACGGTCTTCTTTACAAATCTTTGCCCCAAAACTTTAGTATAAAAATCCAAATTTTGTTTTGCATTGCCGGCTATCGCCGTAATGTGATGCAATCCTAAAACCTTATTTTCCATTTTATTTTTTTTAAGGTGAAGTTACCACGTCGTCAAACATGATAACTTCACCGGTTGCTGTTTTACTTATGCAGCTTCCTGCTGATTTTCCTGCTGTTGCCTTACCAATTGAATTTCTGCATTTATTTTTATATCATCACTTACTACCACATTTCCTGCTTCAGTTACTGCATTCCATGTCAAACCGAATTCTTTACGGCTAATTTTTCCGGTAACGGTAAAGCCTGCTTTTGTTTGCCCGTATGGATCTACAACAGTTCCACCAAACTCCATATCGAGTACAACCGGCTTGGTAGTTCCTGCGATTGTCAGGTTACCATAAAGCTTTCCTTCAGTTCCATCAGCTTCATATTTTGTTCCTGAAAATTTTATTCGCGGATGTTCCTCTGCTTTGAAAAAATCTGCTGATTGCAAGTGCGCATCGCGTTGTTCATTGTTCGTATCGATTGAATCAACATCAGCAGTAAATTCAATTTTTTTCGCCGTATTAAAATCATTTGTTTCTGTTTCTCCCATAAGATCAAATTTTTTAAAATGACCTGTTACGGTTGAGATCATCAAATGTTTTACTTTAAAAGTAATTTCACTGTGTGTTGGATCGATTGTCCATTTAATTGTTGACATGTTTTTTATTTTTGTTTTGTTTGAAAATTTATTTTGATAAAAAATTGCTTAGCCATTAACTCTTTCTGGTGATAGCCGCATCAACACTGGCTTTACCACCACCTAAAATGAGACTGATAATTGCAAGTCCGAACAGCAGGATAAAATATTCCCATCCTTCGCCTTTGTTGGGTTGGCTTCCCCAGTTCATAAAAAATCCGTTGCCAGCGTGAACCACGTAAACTACTCCGGCGTAGAGTCCAATAAAACCAAATGCCGAAAGTCTTGTGAGGAAACCGGCTATGAGAAAGAGGGATCCAAAAAATTCTATAAGAATCACAAGTAACGCTATTATATAAGGCAAGTGCATCTGTCCTGTTAAAAAACCCATCGTGCCATTAAAACCATATCCTCCAAATATTCCCAAGAGCTTTTGCGCGCCATGAGGAAAAATGGTGAAACCCAATGCCATCCTGGATATCAACGCCGGCCAGTTGTTAGAATTTGTAGTCAATAACTTTTTCATTTTATTCTTGTTTTTATTTTTTAGTTGATTGAGGTGTGATATGATAACCAGCCTGATCAAAAATTTGCATTATTTCTTCGTTCACTGTTTCACAGTTTCCGTTAACCGTGACTTTATTCGTTTCCGCATTGATCGAAGCTTTTACCACTTTTGAATAAGGCAAAACACTTTCCAGGTTGACAAAGTCATTTTCATTTTCCAAAACCACAACTACGATTTTTTGAGTGGCTACTTCTTTCATCAACTCCGCAACTTTTATTTCTTCTTCAGGAGAAACTGCAATTATGATAATATCCGCTTCCCAGCAACTATCTTTCACACATATCAGAGTTTCTATTTCTGCTACAGCATCTACCTTCATTAATTTATCGGTGAGCTTTTCCAGTTTATCTTCATTTTCTGAAACAAGCAACAAACGGTAAGGTATAGACGCAAAATGCTTAACGACGCCCGTCCCGGTTTCCTCCGTTGCTCCCACAATTGCTATCGTTTTTTTAACTGCCATTTCTTTGATTTTTGTTACGCAAAGGTACCATGGCATCGGGGGGCCGTCCAATGAGATATGATAATAATTTACATTGACGTGTATCAAGAAAAACCATTGACATAGATCAAGACCTTGACCAAAAAGTTCTTTAAAAACCAATACTGGTTTGACTTTAAATAAATATTAATAAACACACAATCATGTTGCAATCCTTTGTTTTGGAGAGAAATTTGTGCGTTGGTTATTACACAAAAATTTATAACAATGAGCAAAATGTATAACAACAAAACGTGGACAATTGGAAATGACCTGGAAATAAACCGTTATGGTTATGGCGCGATGCGAATAACTGGCAAAGGCGTTTGGGGAGAACCGGCAAATGAAGATGAAGCTATAAAAGTTTTGAAAAAGGCAGTTGATATGGGCGTAAATTTTATTGATACTGCCGACAGTTACGGTCCTTATGTTTCTGAGAAGTTGATCGCAAAAGCGCTTCATCCTTATCCTAAAAATTTGGTGATAGCAACCAAGGGTGGCTTCGAAAGGACTGGCCCTGATCAATGGGTGATGAATGCAAGGCCGGATCATCTGCAAGAAGCACTGGAAGGAAGTTTGAAAAGATTAAAACTGGAACAAATTGATTTATACCAACTGCATCGTATCGATCCGAAAGTGCCGTTTGATGAAACAATTGGATTTTTAAAAGATGCACAACAAAAAGGACAGATCAAGTATATCGGACTTTCTGAAGTAAGTGTGGATGAAATTAAAAAAGCACAAGAGCAATTAGAAATAGTTTCTGTTCAAAATAAGTACAGTCTTACCTATCGCGAATGGGAACCTGAACTGGAATATTGCGCAGAAAATAATATTGCATTTATTCCTTGGAATCCTATTATCGCCAGTCGCCTTCATCCCGATGACACGATCAAAAAAATGGCTGAAAAATATAACGTTTCAGAATCGCAATTAATTTTAAAATGGCTTTTCAATCACTCAGGAAATATTTTATTAATTCCCGGAACTTCATCTGTAAAACATCTTGAAGAAAATTTGAATTCAGAAAAAATACAGTTGAGCGAAGACGATTTTGAAAAAATTAATGAATCTGCAAAAGAGGCTGCAGGCGAACAGGCTTAATTATTGATCATTCATACACCTCAGGATTGACGGGAAACGGAAGACGTTTCCCGTTTAAGCCTGCTATGGTATTTTCGGCCGCAATTTTTGCCATCGCATTTCTTGTTTCAGCAGTTGCACTGCCAATGTGAGGCAACACCGCAGCGTTCGGCATCGTGAGCAAGGGATTGTCTTTGTGCATCGGTTCGGGATTGGTTACATCGAGTCCGGCACCCCAGATTATTCCATTTTGTAACGCCTCAATAAGATCTTCTTCATTATGAATTCCACCTCTTGCAGTATTTATAAAAATAGAAGAAGGTTTCATTTTTTTGAAAGCGTTTTTATCAAACCTTCCTTTTGTTTCTTCGGATAAATTGCTGTGCACAGAAAGCACATCGCTTCTTTGCAATAATTCATCGAAAGAAACCATTTCCGCATTAAAATCTTTTTCCGCCATTCGATTTTGATGGCGATTATGGTAAATGACTTTCATATCATAAGCTCCTACACAGCGTTTCGCCATTTCATATCCAATACTTCCCAAACCAAAAATGCCCAGGGTTTTACCTTGAATTTCTATTCCCAAATCTCCAGTCGGTTCAAAAAATAACCAATCGCCTTTTATGATCTTGTTGTGGAGATAAAAAGCTTTTCGTGAAACTGCAAGCATGAGAAGGAAAGCCACATCTGCTGTAGGTCCGCTCAAAACACCCGGCGTGTGGCCAACAGGAATTTTCAACCTTGTCGCTTCAGCAATATCTACGTTATCATATCCAACAGAATGGAGAGATATAACTTTTAAATGTTTACACTCATTGAGAAAATAAGCGTCAATATTATTGAAACCGGCAGACAACAATGCATCGCATTGTTTGGAAAATTTAATCAATTCTGTTTGGCTTAACGGCTTTCTTTCTGTCCATTCGATCACTTCAATTCCTGCATCTGCCAATAATTGCAAACCGATATCCGGTATTTTCCTCGTTATAAAAACTTTCATCGTGCTTCATTTTATTTTCTTGCTGCCATCTGGCTTCGAATACGGCTAAGGGTTTCAGGGGTTATTCCCAAAAAAGAAGCGATCATATGTTGCGGCACTCTTTGAAGACAAGTGGGAAATGTTGTCACCAATTTCGCATATCGCTCCTCGGCCGTTTCCGTTATTGAACTGATCAATCGCCTTTGCGTAGCAATTAAATTATTTTGAATAAGGATACGAAAATATCTTTCAAATGCAGGAACTTTTTCAAGAAGCGTTTCCCACGACGGCTTTGTGATCAATAATAATTCGCAATCTTCCAAAGCTTCAATATTGTACCTTGATGGTTCGTCGGTAAGAAAACTATAAAGATCCGTAACCCACCAACCTTCCATGGAAAATTGCAAAATTGGTTCATTGCCTTTTTCATCGACTGTAAAAGTTCGAAGCATTCCTTTTTCAACAAAAGCAGTGTAATGGCAAACGTCTCCTTCCTGCAACAGGTATTGTCTTTTTCGAAGTTTTTTTGGAATAAAAAGAGTCTTACAAATATTGAATTCCTCTTCTGTAATTGAAATGTGTTCTTTGACACTTGCCAAAAAAAGTTCGAACATTTTTTTATTTGCAATTAAAATATGAAATGCAAATTTAGGCTTTCTCTTTGCTAATTTAACATTAGGTTAAACAGTCAAATACACTAATTGTAACTTTGCAAAAAAGAAAAAGAATGACAATGGATACAAAATATAACGTGAAAGAATTCAATTCAATTGTACAAAATCGCAGAAGTGTTTACCCGAATCAATTTCAAAAAGACAAACAAATTCCTGATGAAATTATTCATGAAATTTTAGAAAATGCGAACAGGGCACCGACTCACAAACTCACACAGCCATGGCGTTTTACGGTTTTTGCAGGTGACGGACGTGAACGTTTCGCCAATCTTCAAACAGAAATTTATACAAAGTATGCAGGTGAAAATTTTAAAGAAAAAAAACTGAAAAATCTTCGCGAGTATCCATTGTTGTCATCGCATGTTATTGTTGTTGGAATGAAAAGAGCGGATAGTGTAAACATTCCTGAAATTGAGGAAACCATTGCAACCGCTTGCGCAATAGAAAATATTTTCTTATCGCTAACAGCCTATGGCCTGGGTGGTTATTTATCAACAGGAGGAATTACTTATATGGATGAAGCAAAAAGTTATTTTGATCTGGGTCCTGAAGACAAGTTGATCGGCACTTTTTTTATCGGATATCCTGAAGATACTTTCAATCCTTTAACGAAGAGAGATCCTATTGATGAAAAAGTGAAGTGGGTAAATGAGTAAGATTGCATATCAGCAGTAAATGAACAAATAAGCAAGATTTCTATTTTGGAGGTATACTAACGGTATCGAATAAACGAAAATCAAAATGGCACTACTGCACCATGGATTTTCTTTTCATTCTCCCAAACGCAAAAAATGTGGTTTTTATCGACCGGGGTTAAAACCGGTAACATACCGGAACCCAAAACTTTCGTTTTCTCTTTTGGATCCAACAACTTTATTTTCAGTGAATCCGAAAAAGCATATACAAATTTATCGGAGATACTTGCAACCGTACAATTTTTTCCTGTTCCTAATTCAATCTCTGTAGAGCCGGGAACATCAGCATAAATTTTATCTTTTCTTCTCCAAACTGTCGCCACTTTGCCTTCGTTATTTACCGCCAAACCGCCCCCCTCCATTGGGCACGCATCTAGCTTCCAGCTACCGTTTCCCAACTTTTGCGCTTGCTCAAAAGAAGCACCGCCATTTGATGATTGAATTAGATACAGATCGCGATTTCCATCAAGCCAATTTCTAAACATCACATAAATTTTGTCATCTCTTACTACAACAGATGGCTTACAACACTCGCAAACAGATGAATCCGGGGAAGTGTAAATGAGTTGATTCTTCAGCCAACTTTTACCGCCATCTGTCGACATCGCACCTTCTATTTTATTTCGTTTGTTTCCTCTTAAATCAAGCCAAACGGCAAATGCATTATCGCCGTCAGCCGACAAAGCCATTAATCCTTCTTTCGCAACTGTGTCTTCATCGTTTACCCTGGAACCTTTTTTCCAGTTGCTTCCATTTTTATAATAAGAATAAATGTTTCCTTTCGAAGTGCATGCGGTAACAACCACGCCTGTTTTGGTACTGGCAATTTGTGGACCACGTGTGGCAAAAGAATATAATCCTGGTAAAGTATCAATTAGTTCAGGCGCAGAAAAGCTTTTCCCCTTATCTGAAGAATAAGTGTACAAGATGCCATCGCCACTTCCAAACACAAGATGAATGATTCCTTTTTTATCCGTTACCACGTTCGGCATCTGGCCCTTAGCAATTACAAAATCACTTTTAGAAATTTCCTGATTCGGGTTACAAGAAGAAACTATAAAAGCGGCGACGAAAGTCGAGAGAAGCAGCAATGGAAATTTTTTCATAAATAAAGACATCCACGAATATAAACACTCGAAACTTAACCAGATATTCTAAGAATCCGGAGAAGATAATTTATCAACAAAATCTTTTTTTACAGTTTCAAGTTGCGACTTTTGAGAAGCGTCATTTTGTGAAAGATCTTTTATTTTTTGATCCAACTCTTTGGTAAAAATATTTTGGTGCTCAGCATAAGCTTTTTTTAAAGTTTGTGAACCAACAGATTCGTTCTCATATTTTGTTTTCAATTCAGACTGATGATTTTTGAGCTCTTTTTCTGCATATTCTTTAAACTGATCAACCGGTTTTTTATTTGAATCCATAATGTTATTTTTTATTCTTCTGTATCAAAAGCTATACCTTTTATTTGATTTCCTGGCAGCAGTAAACAAATAAAAAAGCCGGATTTTAAATTTCTTTAAATCCGGCTTCGCATCTTTAAAAAACTAAGCA
This sequence comes from uncultured Chitinophagaceae bacterium, assembly GCA_963811285.1. Taxonomy (GTDB): domain Bacteria; phylum Bacteroidota; class Bacteroidia; order Chitinophagales; family Chitinophagaceae; genus Ginsengibacter. The sequence continues at coordinate 29,184 of CAWEQV010000010.1, forward strand.
GGTAATTCTTCTGCTTTATAACCTGCTTTCTCAACAGCTTGAATCACCTCTTTTTCATCTACATTCTCTCCGGTTACTGTTAATATCTTTTTTGGATTTTGTGTATCAACTTTCCAGTTATTTTCACCTAATTTTTCATTTAAAACCGGCGTAACTTTTTGTATGCAAGAACCGCACATGATATTTGTTTTCAGTTGTATCGTCTTCATTTTTTATATTATTTTTTCTATACAAAATTACCCCTAAAGAGATTTTTACCGGTATAAAATTTTGGATAAGATGTATAAGATTTCATGAAACTACATCTTCATTCCAGCCATTGGATTAGCGCCTTTTCTAAAAACATATTCGCTCTGCAAAAGATAAGCGCCGGAAATAACCACTACATCGCCAGGTTGAATTCCCGATTTTATTTCAATCATCTCGCCGCTTTCCATTCCGGTCGCCACCATTACACTTTTAAAAGTATTTTGACTCGTTTCGAGCCACACCATTTCCATCTTTCCATCACGTAAAACTGCTTCCGTTGGCAATGCCAACACATGATGTTCGCCTGTATTAATCGTTACGTAGGCAGGCATTCCGGGTTTCAATTCATGGCCTTCATTGGGAATGGCAACGCGAATGAGATTGATTCTTGCTGAAGTGCTTAATTCAGGATTTTCAAAAGAAATGGTGCCTGTTATTTTTTTACCCGGAAAGTCCGGAATTTCAACAATTGCTTTTTTGGCATTGTTAACCTGGGCAAGTTGAGTCGCATACACTTGTGCCTCTACCCACAAAGTGGACAGATCGGCCAGTTTTACTATCGCTCCCCCCTCAGCCACATAGTCACCTTCCTGCAAAGGAAGTTCCGTTACATAACCGGATGCCGTACTGTAAAAAGTTGTATTAGGATTCTTAATGCTTTCTGCATTTATCGTTTTTATTTGTTGTTCACTGAGGCCCCACAACTCTAATTTATTTTTTGCAGAAGCGATCACATCATCAAAATTAACGATCGAATTTCCCAGCGTTTCTTTCTTTTGTAATGCAAGAAGATATTCCTGTTTTGCATTATTAAGTTCCTCACTATAAATTTCATAAAGAGGTGCACCTTTGGAAATATAATCGCCGACCTGTTTGTAAAACAATTTTTCAATCCGCCCTGCAACCCTTGCGCTTACTGCATTTGTTTTTGTTTCGTCAAAATTCAACGTGCCCGTCAAAGTCATCTTATTGCCAATAGATCCATTTCGGATTGTATCTACCAAAATATTTCCCAGCCGCATCTGTTCAGGACTTAGTTTGAGTTCATCGTTATTTTTTTGTTCCATTCCCTTTTTAATGGGCAACAATTCCATGTGACAAATAGGACACATTCCCGGCTTTGCTTCGACTACCTGCGGATCCATCGGGCAGGTGTAGATGATGTCGGCGTTTGAAGCAATAATCTTCTTGCTTTTACTGTTACATGCCAGGAAAGCAATTGGCAATAAGCAAATGGCAATTTGCAAGTAAATACCAATTAGCAACTTGCAATTGTCAATTCGCAAAGACTTCCATTTAGTTTCGATTGCTTTATTAAAAATTTTCATAACCATCATTTGTATTTTTCAGGATTATTTATCATATGGCTCAATAATCGGCCTGTTTCTTCTGAAAGCTTCAGAAGTGATTCATATTCACTTTCAGAGATGTATTTACAACTTAATGAAAACTCCAGCCACGTTTGTGTTTCCGCATTTTCCATATCGGCGTCGGAGATTTTTGCAACAAAATGTGCTGGATACAATCTTTTCCGGTGTGCTTCTGCGACCGATGAACAAACACTTCTGCTTGATCTTCTAACCTGGTCTGTCAACGAAAACATTTCTTCTCTCGGAAATTTCTTCGTGATTTCAAAAACGTTCATTGCAAGTTGAAAAGAAAGTTTATAGACTTTTGTTTCATTTATTTTATTGTAGCTCATACTTCCAAGTTTTTATCCAAAAGATACTTTTTTTGTAAGGCTTTTGCCCTTGCCAATTGCTTATTGCTTATT